>NZ_JAPOHA010000001.1 GCF_026672255.1 Caproiciproducens galactitolivorans
AATATATACAGGAGCTTTATTTTTGTCCATATCTAAAGATTTTTATCCACCAGCAGAGCTGGTGGATTTTATACCATGAAAAAACAACCGGCTCGCTGAATTTCAGTGAGCCGGTTGTAATTTATTTCATCTATGTTATAATTTTATTTGGAATCTTTCTTTGCGCCCATGCGCGTTTCGGCATTTTGAATCAAATTAAAAAGCGATGAAGCGAACAGCGGGTATTCTTCGGAAATCTTTTCGGGGGAAAGCTCCGGAAGCTTGTCCTTTTCCAGCCCTTTCAGGTTTTCAACGCTTTCACCGTCCGCAACGCATCCGGCGTTCGAGAGCGCGATATCCTGCGCGGCGCTGGAACGTCCGTCGCTCAGTTTCTGTGGAACCGAGAACATCCCCTGCGGGTTTTTGGAATTTGCGGAATACAGCAGGCGGAAGCTCTTGTAAATGGACAGGTTCAGGTATGCGGATACTTCGGAGGTCAGGGACTTGTTGCCTGCCTTTTGAAGAATCCCAAATATAATATTCAGCGAATTGGCAATCAGCTTTTTATTCAGTACCGGCAGAAGGCTGCCCTTTAATACGTTTTCCTTGCCGACGGAATCCGGCTCCGGAATATCTTCCACCTTAATGGTTGCCCCGCTGCGGTGCGGAGACCTTCCGAGCAGATAATCACAGGAGACATCATAAAAATTCGCCGCTTTCACGACGAAATCCAACCCGCATTCACGAATCCCTTTTTCATAGTGGGAGAGCAATGCCTGTGAAACATCCAGTTCCTCGGCTGCTTTTTTCTGGCTTAATCCGCGTTCCTTACGCAGCAAAGTTATAATTCTTGGAAAACTATTATTCATATCGATATCCCCTGTCGAATCGTGGAAAAAATTAACACCTTGTAAAGTATATACCCAATATAACGCTTTGTAAAGCCGCTAGATATCGTGTTGATTTGGCGAATCCTTTCATTATGTATGAATTTTGAGATTATTAATCGAATTTTGGAAATAAAAGGAGACTGATTATGAAGTCCTATACCATCCATTTCATCCGCCACGGAATTACAAACGGAAATCTTCTGAGGCAGTATATCGGCAGCACAGACCTGCCGCTTGCACCGGAGGGCGTGGAACAGCTCGAAAAGCTGAAGCAGATTTGTGCGTATCCGAAGGCGCAGGTTTACTATTGCAGTCCGCTGTTACGCTGCGTTCAGACCCTTCGCATTTTGTACCCGGAGGCGCAGCCGGTGCTGGTGGACGACCTGCGGGAATGTGATTTCGGGGACTGGGAAGAAAAAACCGCCGAGGAAATCGCGGCGCAGGACGAACGCTTTTCCGAATGGATGGCGGGCGGGAAAGCGGTAACCCCGCCGAACGGCGAATCGGGCGGCGTATTTATGCAGCGTGTGTGCGCCGCGTTTGAAAAGATTGTGGAGGGCATGCTGCGTTCCGGCACGGACAGCGCCGTGATTGTTGCCCACGGCGGCACAATTATGTCGATTCTTTCCGCCTACGGGCTTCCAAAGGCCAGCTTTTACGATTGGCTGACGGAGAGCGGATGCGGCTATTCTCTGCGTATTACGCCGGGTCTGTGGATGCGTTCCATGGTTGCCGAAGTGTACGAAACCATTCCTCCAAGGGGAAATTCCGAGCAGGGCGACGGTAAGCTGGTTCTGGATTTGGCCCGCGAAGCCGCAGAAAGGGCATACGGCAGGAAGAAGGAAAAATAAAAAAGTCCTTGACAAGGGCAGCCGCATAAAATATAATAGTAAATAATTTAATATATTGCAAAGGCAATGAAGGGAATAAGACACAGGCGGAAGCATTGCAGAGAACCGGCGGATGGTGCGAGCCGGCGTGAAGTCCTTGTGTGTATAGCTCATCCCGGAGCCTCCGGCTTTGATGGAAATTAGAAGCGGACGCAGCGGCAGCGTTACAGGCCGGAGCCTTGTTGGAGGCTGCAGAGGGTTCCTTTCCGGAACTGAATTTGGGTGGTACCGCGGATAAGTTTATTCGCCCCGAACACAGAATGACTGTGTTCGGGGCTTTTTTTATTTCCCGAAGATGGGCTTCAGTTGCTTTTTTGACGAAAATGCGAATAAAACGGACAAAGGAGTGTTTGACGATGTATGAAGGCTGCAAAAAGTATATTCCGTTTCAGCCAATCCGCCTGCCGGACCGTGAATGGCCCGACAAAGTCATAGGGGAAGCGCCGGTTTGGTGCAGTGTTGACCTGCGCGACGGCAACCAGGCGCTGATCGATCCGATGAACCTGGAGGAAAAGCTGCTGTTTTTCCAAACCCTTGTGGATATCGGTTTTAAAGAGATCGAGATCGGATTCCCTTCCGCTTCGGAAACGGAATATGAAATCCTGCGCACGCTGATTGAGCGCGACTTGATCCCGGACGATGTGGCCATCCAGGTGCTGGTGCAGGCCAGGCCGCATCTGATACAGAAAACCTTTGAGGCGATTAAGGGCGCGAAGAATGTTATTGTGCATTTTTATAATTCCACGTCAACCCTCCAGCGCAAGGTCGTTTTCAAGACCGATATGCAGGGCGTGATCGATATCGCCGTGGAAGGCGCGAAGCTGGTTAAGGAACTGACCGAAGCGGAAATTAAGGAGAGCGGGGCGAATATCCGCTTTGAATATTCACCGGAAAGCTTTTCCGGTACCGAAATCGAGAATTCCGTTCGGATTTGTGAAAAGGTAATGGATGCGCTCGGCTCCACCCCTCAAAACAAGCTGATTCTGAATCTTCCCAATACGGTGGAAATGGCAACCCCGAACTGCTACGCCGACCAGATCGAATATTTCTGCCGCCATCTGAAAAACCGGGAAAGCGCGATCATCAGCATTCATCCGCACAATGACCGCGGAACCGCCACGGCGGCGACCGAATTCGGCATGATGGCCGGAGCGGAGCGGGTAGAGGGGACGCTGTTCGGCAACGGGGAACGCACCGGAAACGCGGATATCATGGTCGTTGCCATGAATCTGTATTCCCAGGGCGTTGACCCGAAACTCGATTTTTCCCATATTCACGACGTCCGCGAAGTATTTGAGAGATGCACAAAGATGAAAGTGCATGAGCGCCACCCCTACGCGGGCGATCTGGTGTTTACGGCGTTTTCCGGCTCCCATCAGGACGCAATCAAAAAGGGCGTGGACTACATGGCGAAAAGCGGTACCCCGTTCTGGGAGGTGCCGTACCTGCCGATCGATCCGGCCGACGTCGGGCGCGAATACGAGCCGATTATCCGCATCAACAGCCAGTCCGGAAAGGGCGGCGCGGCGTTTGTCATGCAGCAGTATTTCGGCTACGAGCTGCCGAAAGCAATGCATCCGGAGTTCGGCGCGATGGTCAAGGCTGCCTGCGACGAAGCGGGACGCGAGCTTCATCCGCAGGAGGTTTTCGATATTTTCCGCCGCGAATATCTGGAAATCAATTACCCTTATAATCTGAAGAAATATAAGCTTTATGAAGAAAATGACATCAGCGGCGATACGCAGGTGCATTTTGAAGGGGTCATCCGCTTTAAGCATGAGGATCATCCCATCAGCGCCGCAGGAAACGGCCCGGTCAGCGCCTTCTTCCACGCGCTGGAGACGGTCGGCATAACGGAGTATCAGTTCGTTTCCTACCGCGAACACGCCGTTTCCGGCGGCGCCGACTCCAAGGCGGTTTCCTATATCCAGCTGACCGGGCCGGACGGCAAGCCGCTGTTCGGCGTCGGTATGGACAATAATATCAGCCTTGCTTCCATTAAGGGAATTATCTGTGCCATTAACCGCGCAAAAAGCGCAAAAGAATCAGGAGGGAATACCGATGAAAACATATAAAATTGTCTTGTTAAAAGGGGACGGAATCGGGCCGGAAATCGTAACGCAGGCGGTAAAGGTTTTAAACCGCGCCGCAGAAAAATTCGGCTTTGCGGTTGCCTATGACGAGGCGCTGCTGGGCGGCAGCGCAATTGATGCGACCGGCGTTCCGCTTCCGCAGGAAACCATTGAGAAATGCAAAGCGGCGGATTCCACGCTGCTGGGAGCGGTCGGCGGGCCGAAGTGGGATGCCATGCCCGGCCATTTAAGGCCGGAAGCGGGCCTTTTAGGCATCCGAGGTGCGCTGGGATTGTACGCGAACCTTCGCCCGGCTGTTATTTTTAAGCCCCTGCGGGACGCTTCCCCGCTCAAAACCGAGATTATCGGCGACAACCTTGACATCATGGTCGTGCGTGAGCTGACCGGCGGCATTTACTTCGGAGAGCGCGGCGAAAAGACGGTAAACGGCGCACAGGCCGCCTACGACACCGAGATGTACTCCGTTCCGGAAATCGAGCGCATCGCGCGGGTAGGCTTTGAAATGGCTGCAAAACGCGACGGGAAGCTTTGCAGCGTGGATAAGGCGAATGTTCTGGAATCCTCCCGGCTTTGGAGAAAAACGGTTGCGCGGATCGGAAAAGAGGAGTATCCTAATATAGAGTTGTCCAATTTATATGTCGATAATTGCGCCATGCAGCTTGTACGCAACCCGAAGCAGTTCGATGTGATTGTAACTTCCAATATCTTCGGGGATATCCTTTCCGACGAAGCTTCCATGATCAGCGGCTCCATCGGGATGCTGCCTTCGGCAAGCCTCGGTTCCGGGAAAGCCGGGCTGTATGAACCCGTGCATGGTTCCGCGCCGGACATCGCCGGGACGGGCACCGCGAACCCGCTCGCGACCATTCTTTCCGCCGCGATGATGCTCCGCTATTCGCTGGAGGAGCCTGAAGCCGCCGACAGCATTGAAAACGCCGTTTGCGAAATTCTAAAAACCGTCCGTACGCCGGACATCTATACCGACGGAATGCAGAAGGTAACCTGCGAAGAAATGGGAGATTTCGTGTGCAGATTACTCTAAATTAGTATATTATAACAGAGATTATACAAATAGTATTACAACTGGGAGAGAAAGATGCAGCAAAATGAAGCTCTAACCTTTCAAAAAGGATTAAAAGACGGTTTACCCATTTGCCTTGGCTATGTCAGCGTATCGTTTGCGTTCGGTATGATGGCGACGCAGGGGGGGCTGCCGGTTTGGGTCGCACTCCTGATATCCATGACCAATCTGACAAGTGCCGGGCAGTTTGCGGGATTGCAGCTGATTTTAACGGGCGGTCTGTACATAGAAATCGCCGTAACCACTTTTGTGATTAATATCCGCTATATGCTGATGTCGCTTTCCCTCTTCCAAAAGGTGGACGAAGCCATGTCCTCCTTACAGCGGTTTGTGCTTTCCTTCGGCGTGACCGACGAGGTTTTCGCGGTTGCCATGCAGCAGAAGGGCAGCATCAACGCGCGGTACTTTTCCGGCCTGATTGTTACCCCCTATATCGGCTGGGCGGTCGGAACGTTTTTGGGCGCGACCGCGACCGGCCTTTTGCCGGGGAGCGTGCGCACGGCGCTGGGAATCGCCATTTACGGCATGTTCATCGCCATCATCATTCCGCCTGCTATAAAGGCAAAGCCGGTTGCGAAAGTGATCCTGATTTCGGTCGTCCTGAGCTGCTTTTTTAAATGGACTCCGTATTTAAACCGGATTTCCAGCGGCTGGGTGATTATTGTGTGCGCGGTGATCGCTTCGGCCTATGCCGCCTTACGCTATCCGGTGCAGGAAGCGGAGGTGCAGGAATGAATTATCCGCGGATTTTGACCTGCATTTTCATTATGGCGTTCGTGACGTATGTCATCCGCATGCTGCCGCTTGCGATCTTTAAGAAGAAAATCAACAACCGTTTTATCAAGTCTTTTTTAGCGTATGTTCCGTACGCCGTGCTTGCGGCAATGACTTTTCCCGAAATCCTGTATTCCACCGCAAACCTGTACTCGGCCTGCATCGGACTTGCCGCCGCGCTTTTCCTCGCTTACCGCGGGCGCGGGCTGTTGACCGTTGCTTTGGGCTCCGCCGGTGCGGTTTTTGTTGCGGAACAAATTCTCCGCGTTGTAATGAAATAAACGATAAGAAAAAGGGCGCCGCTGCAAACGCAGCGGCGCCCTTTTTCGTTAATAACCGAATTTGCCGGTCAGCGATTCGTCGTTTTCCACCCATTCATCCACATAAACCGAGGAAAAACTGCCTTTCGTATTCCGTGCTACCACACGCGCGATTCCCGCGTTGATAATCAGCCGTTTGCACATGGAGCAGGGGGAAGCGTTTTCCACATAATCGCCGGTTTTCATATCCCGGCCCACGAGGTAGAGCGTACTGCCGATCATATCGCGCCGGGAAGCGCTGATGATGGCGTTAGCTTCCGCATGGACGGAACGGCAAAGCTCGTAGCGCTCGCCGCGGGGAATATTTAACGATTCACGCACGCAAACCCCTTTGTCAATGCAGTTGCTGCGGCCGCGCGGAGCGCCGGTGTAGCCGGAAGATACAATTTCGTCATGCTTTACAATTATGGCGCCGAAATTCCGGCGCAGGCAGGTGCCGCGTTCCAGTACGGTTTCCGCAATATCAAGGTAATAATTTTCTTTATCTGTTCGAGTCATTTGAATACCTCCCGCTCTTTTTTAACCAATCTTATCATATTGTATTTTCGATGGATAATCAATGGAATTGTGTGAATTTATATGATATAATCATAAATTGAGGAAATGAAAGGGATTTTCCGGTATGAAGTATCGTGCCGATCGGATGATCTCTTTATAATCTTATAGATACGGAGAAATAAAATGAATTTATGGGATATGAATACAATAAAGGGCGTGCTGTCGCGCCATGGGTTTCATTTTTCCAAATCACTGGGCCAGAATTTTCTGATTAATCCGGATGTCTGCCCGCACATGGCCGCCGAATGCCGCGCGGACGGAGGCGGCGTGCTGGAAGTTGGGCCGGGAGTCGGCATTCTGACGGCGGAACTCGCCAAAAGGGCCGGGAAAGTCGTTTCCGTCGAACTGGATAAGCGGCTGATTCCCGTTTTGGACGAAACGCTGGCGGATTTCAGCAATGTGAAAATCGTTCTTGACGATATCCTGAAAACCGATTTAAAAACGCTGATGGAAACCGAATTTCCGGGACAGGAGATTGCCGTCTGCGCCAATCTTCCGTATTATATTACCTCGCCCGTGATTATGCGGCTTTTGGAAGAACGGCTGCCCATTCATTCCATCACAGTGATGGTGCAGAAGGAAGCGGCGGAACGCCTCTGCGCGCAGCCCGGCAGCCGCGCCTGCGGCGCCGTCAGCGCGGCGGTCCGGTATTTTGCGGAACCGGAAATCCTTTTTCAGGTGGGACGCGAAAACTTTTATCCGCAGCCGAATGTGGATTCCACGGTAATCCGTCTGAACGTATTGAAGGAACCGCCCGTCCGCGTTGACGAGGAAAAGGATTTCTTCCGGGTGGTTAAGGCCGCTTTCGGCCAGCGCCGGAAAACGGTTCTCAATGCGTTGTCGTCCGGATTATCGTTTCATCGTGAAACCATTGCCTTGGCGCTGGAGCGGGCGGGAATCGCCTCCAACGCGCGGGCCGAACAGCTTACGATGGATCAGCTTGCAGCTTTATGTAATGAATTATCATCGGAAAATGAATGAAACGGGGGATTCGAATGAGCGACGGAAAACTGGCCGTTCTGTTTTTTGAAGTAGCAATGGTATTGACGCTGATTTCCATGGTGCTCGGCCCGTTCGAAATTACCGGCTGGGCGCTGGCCACGGCGGCGGTAGCCTGCGTTGTGTCTTTCAGCGGGATGTTCCTTGCGTTTGAAAGCTGGAAAGAACCGATCGAGGAAGAAACTCCGAAGGCGGCGAAGGAATCGGAAGATCAGAAAAAAGAATAAAAAAGACCGGTCGGGGCGATAAAGCTTCCGACCGGTTTCTTATTAATAAATGATTGCACCGTATTTTGCGGCGAGCGGTTCCATCAGTTCGGTCTCAATGGAGCAGGCGGAGTCAATAATGAGCCTGCCCTGAAAATAGCGAAGCGCCGCGTCGAGTACCGGAAGGCTGTTGCAGTGAACGGCGATCGGCAGCCGCGTCATGGTGCTGTTTTCGCAGAGCAGCATCGCGTCGTCCAGGCTGTTCACTTCCACTAAAGCGGCGTTTGCCCGCTCGTCGTCCAGATCAATCAGATCGTCTCCCAGAGAACTGGTGCATTCAATGGGTTCGCTGAATAGGATGTCGTCGCCCAGGAAGAACGCTTCGCGTTCATTTGCGGCGGCATAGCAGTCGGGTTCGGACAATTCCAACAAAGGCGCAAATTCCTTCATTACCTCCGCCAGGGCTTTCAAGTGCTCCGGCGTCGTGCCGCAGCAGCCGCCGACGATTCTTGCGCCCGCCTTCATGATTTCGCGCATTTCTTCGGCAAAATCCTCGGGCGAAAGGGCGTTTTCGCCGCCGGGAGAATTCCACATGGCAAGGCCGGTGCTTGGCTTTGCAAGGATCGGAACGCTTACGTGAGGAAGGATTTCTTCAATATATTCCAGCATGGACTTCGGCCCGAAAGAGCAGTTTAGCCCAATAGCGTCCGCGCCCATCGCCTGCAGGGTAATCACCGTTGGAAGAAGGCTTCCGCCCGTCAGCGTGTGGCCGCTTTCGTCGATGGTAATGGTAACGAATACGGGCAGATTGGTGGTTCGCGCCGCTAAGACGGCCGCGCGCATATCCGCAAGCGAGGTCTGTGTTTCAATGATAAAGAAATCGACGCCCGCATCATCCAGAGCGCGGACTTGTTCACGGTAGATATCATAGATATCGTCAAAGTCCGCTTCACCGAACGGCGGTACAAACAGCCCGGTAGGGCACAGATCCCCGCCGACCAGCACACCGGCCGGTTTCGCGATGCTTAAAGACAGCTCGGCCAGCTTTTTGTTCAGTTCGGCGGTTTCCTTTTCCAGTCCGTAGTTTGCAAGGCAGGCGCGGTTTGCGCCGAAAGTCGGCGCATAAACGGCCTGCGCGCCTGCGGCGATAAAATCGCTTTGCAGTTTTAACAGCTTCTGCGGGTTTTCCGAAATCCATTTTTCCGGGCAAACGCCCTTCGGCATACCGGCCGCGGTCAGGTTGGTGGCCGTCGCGCCGTCCAGCAGCATGGGCAGTTTAAAAGGGAAACTCATTGCTCTTCATTGCTCCTATCGTATAACCGGTTACATGCTTTCCGGCGCCGATATTTTAAACATGGAAAGCACGTTGCAGATCACAATGGATACCGTATTGCATAAATACAACCTTGCGGCGGCGAGGCTTTCGTTTTCGCCCTTTACGCGGCAGGTGTTGTAAAATTTGTGGAACAGTGTCGCCAGCGTAATGACATAACGCGTAATCCGTGCGGGATCGTAGTCCTGCGCGGCGGCGACGATTTCGCCCGTGAAGGCGGAGAGATGACGGATAAGCTCGATTTCTTCCGGTGCGGTCAGAAGCGCCAGTTCCTCGTCGGTGCAGTCGCGCAGGTGAATCCCTTCGGAAGCAAGCATTTTAAAAATGCTGCAAATCCGGGCATGAGCGTACTGCACGTAATAAACCGGGTTCTGCGAATCCTGCTGTACCGCAAGGTCAAGGTCGAAATCCATTTGCGAGGTGGCCTCGCGCATGTTGAAGTAGAACCTTGCCGCGTCCACCGGAACCTCGTCCAACAAATCGGCAAGCTGAATTGCTTTTCCGGTACGTTTGCTCATGCGAACCACTTCGCCGGCTTTCACCAGACGGACAAGCTGGATTAAAACAACGTCGAGCTTGCTGCCGTCCAGACCGATCGCGTCCATCGCGCCCTTCATACGGGCCACGTGTCCGTGGTGGTCGGCGCCCCAGACGTCGATGCAGCGGCTGAATCCGCGTTTCTCGAACTTATTACGATGATACGCGATATCCGCCGTAAAATAAGTCGGATTTCCGTTCTGGCGGACAAGAACTTCATCTTTTTCCGCGCCGAACTTTGTCGCGCTGTACCAGACGGCGCCGTCCTTTTCGTAGGTTAATCCCTTGTCCTTCAAAATCTGAATGGTTTCGGTGAGTTCGCCGTCGTTGTGCAGGCGGCTTTCAAGGAACCATTCGTCGTATTCGATTCCGTATTTTTTCAGGTCGGACTTCATCTTGTCGATATTTTTCGGCAGTGCGAAATCAATCAGCGCTTTTTCCCGCTCCTTTTGTTCCGCATTGACGTATTTGTCGCCGTAAACCGCTGCGAACTCGGAAGCGCGCTCTTTTATGTCGTCGCCCTGATATCCGTCCTCCGGAAATTCCACCGCGCCCTCGCCTTTGAAAATCTGAAGATAGCGCGCGGAAAGGGAATTGCCGAATTTTTCAATCTGGTTGCCCGCGTCGTTTACATAGAATTCGCGCCACACGTCGTAGCCCGCCGCGTCGAGCACGGAGGCAAGGCAGTCGCCCAGAGCGCCGCCGCGCGCGTTTCCCATATGCATGGGGCCGGTTGGGTTGGCGGACACGAACTCGACCATAATCTTTTCCTTTTTGCCGAAATCACTGCGTCCGTAATTGCCGCCGCTGGACGTAATATCCTTTAAGACCTGCGTATAAAAGTTTTGATTCAGAAAGAAATTAATGAATCCGGGCCCGGCAATTTCAAAGCGGTCGAAAAAAGTGCCTTCCAGCACGATGTTGTCTGTAATAATTTCCGCGATTTTCCTCGGCGCAAGATGAAACGCCTTGGCGGAAACCATGGCGGCGTTTGTCGCCCAGTCGCCGTGTGCGCGGTCGGCCGGAACTTCTATGGTAAACGGCGGCATTTCCGCCTCGGGCAGGCTTTTGCCGGCCTGGGCTTTTTCAATCGCGCGCTGAATTGCGCTTTTCAGTTCATCAGTTGCCTGCAGCACTATTTTTGACATCTTTTTTATTTGCCTCCTTGACGGTTATAAACAGCTCGTTCAAGCTTGATAAATTCGAGTTAATATCCAGGGTATAATAGATTTCCAGTTTGCCGCCCAGGTCGCCCAGCTCGGATTTCACCTTGCTGGTAAATACGCCGACCATCATGTTTCCGAAGCCCGTATCGTACTGGCAGAGATGGCGTTTTCCGCTTTCCAGTATCAGGCGGGTACGGTCCGCGCCTCCGCGCATCAGCGTAACCTTTTTATTGCCGTCTACCTTTAAAACCGAGGTTTTGGCGGCATTGCTGTTTTCCGTATCATATTCTTTATAAACAATGTACTGGCTGTCGCCTTTTCGGACGTACGAACCCAGAGTGGTCAGCTCGACCTCGCCGGTTTCGTCATCGATTCTTTGCCGCCCCTTAATGGAAATAAGGTAATTTTCCAGCATCCGTTACTCCTTTGCTTTCAATCGTATTTTGTCTTTTCATACAGGTCAATATCCACATGACTGACTTCGTTCTTGATGTTTCGCCCTAAAAAGATTCCCGCAATCTGCGAAAATCCTTCGACCCGGTCGCTTACAAAAAAGGAGCAGTCGCCTTCCTCTGTCCGGTCGCTTAACAAATCCTTTTTCTTCAGCGTTTCCGCGCAGAAAAGGGCGGTTTCGCGGCCGCTGTCAATTAAGGTTACGCCGCTTCCCAAAACGCCGGAAATAATGTTGCGGATAATGGGGTAGTGCGTACAGCCCAGAATCAGCGTGTCGATACCCGCTTCTTTCAGGGGAGTAAGGTAGCGCTGTGCAACTAATCGGGTTATTTCCTCGTTGTCGTCAATAAATCCGTTTTCCACCAGCGGAACGAACAGCGGGCAGTCTTTCTCAAAAACCTCAATCTGCGGATCAATCGCCTGTAGTTCCCTTCGGTACGAACCGCTTCGAATCGTCGCTGTGGTTGCGATAACGCCGACCTTTTTGTTTTTGGTAACCGACGCCGCGGTTCGTGCAGTGGGTTTCAGCACGCCGGTATACGGCAGGCTGAGTTCGTCCCCAATACCGCTTGCAACGGAACTCACCGTACCGCACGCGGCGATAATCATTTTTACATTGTTGGACTGCAAAAAGGCCATATCCTGTTTTGCGTATTTAATAATGGTTTCACGGCTGCGCGATCCGTAAGGAACGCGGCCCGTATCGCCGAAATAGACGAAATTTTCATTCGGCATGATTCGCAAAAGCTCTTTTACAGCGGTCAGCCCGCCCAGTCCCGAATCAAAAACGCCGATCGGTCTGTTATCCATTCTTTTCCATCGCTCCAAAAACTAATACTTTGTCTTTACTTCAAAAGCAAGTTTGATTAATTTATCCAGTAAGTCGCTGTAAGAAAGGCCGCTTGCCTCCCAAAGCTTCGGGTACATGCTGATCGATGTGAAACCGGGCATGGTATTGATTTCATTTAAAATGACCTCCCGGCCGTTGCGGACGAAAAAGTCCACACGGGAAAGGCCGCTGCACCCCAGCATGCGGTAGGCTCTTACCGCCGTTGCGCGGATTTCCTCCGAAACCGTTTCATCGAGATGCGCGGGAATATAAAGCTGGGATGTTCCCGATTTATATTTATCATCATAATCGTAAAATTCGGCGGAAGCGGCAATTTCACCCACAACGGATGCCTCCGGTTCTGCGTTGCCGAGCACGGCGCATTCGACCTCCTGCCCGACGATGGCTTCCTCCACGATGATTTTTTCATCTTCATTTGCCGCTCTTGCAACCGCTGCGTCCAGTTCCCCTTCATTCATGACCTTGCTGACGCCTACGGAGGAGCCTGCGTTGGCCGGTTTTACAAAGATCGGATAGCCGAGTCTCGCCTCAATTTTTACTTTGATCTTAGCGGCACCGGTTTTGTATTTGTCGGCGTAAAACCAAAGGTACTTGGCCTGATGGATGCCCGCCGCAGTGAGAAGCGTATGGGTAACGGCTTTATCCATGCAGTCGGCGGAAGCAAGCGCGCGGCAGCCGACAAAAGGAATGCCGCTGAGCTGCAGAAGCCCCTGTATGGTTCCGTCCTCGCCGTTTCTCCCGTGCAGCACCGGCAGCACGCAGTCAACCTTGATTACGTCGAACCCCATTCTGCCGTCGGCTACAATTCCGCCGATGCTCCGGTCGGGGGAAAGAAATGCGGGCTGGTTCAGCGTATTGTGTTCCCAGCTTCCGTCGGCGATTTCTTTCGCCGGGCCGGAAAACAGGTACCAGCGCCCTTCCCTGGTGATGCCAAGGCAAACAGGCTCGTATTTATCCTTCGGCAGATTATTGATAACGGAAGCCGCGGAAATACAGGATATTTCATGCTCGGACGAGCAGCCGCCGAAAACAACGGCAATCTTCTTTTTACTCATTCTATCTATCCTCCAAAGATTCGCTCTTTTCCTATTTTATACACATTACTACAAATACATATCATACCACAAGGCAGGTATAGGCGCAATTGGAATTTAATTAAATTGTATGGTGACAAAAAAATGTTTATGTAGTATAATTTATAAACATAATCAAAAAGAATAATTCATCCTATAAATTTGGATTCAGGAGTGATATTTTTGGAGCAGAAGGCATTTGACCTGATTGCTGAAAAAGTCGGCGCTGCGTTAAGCGGACAGGGGTTCGCAAGGGCTGCCGGCGAACAGCGGGAAGAAAGCGGAAGCTATGTGCTGTATAAAGGGGAGAACACCGCTTACAGCATCCTTTACAATCAGGACAAAAAGCGTTTTGAACTTAGAAGCTGTGAGATAGAGAACGGTGAGCCGGACAAGAAGTGGAAATCGGTTTCAATTTGGCTTTTTGACCCGGAAGCCGATGATTTGGCGGCGGCGGAAAGCATTGTAAACGACTTTGTGGAAAGTGTCAGTGCGCCGAAGCCGGTAGTTGCAAAGCCGAAGAAAAAACGGAAGAAAGAAGACGAAGATACAAACGATCCGGTGTTCTTCTTTAATCGTTTTGTCGGTATTTTCCCGGAGCTGAAAGAAGAACTGAATACGGAGCGGGAAGAATACGGCGACGTGCGCGCGGTTACGTTCGCAAAAGAGCATCTTGTTTCCCGAATCGAAGCGCTGTGCGCGCAGTCCGAAAAACAGGACGGCATTAAGCGCTGCTGCGATCTGCTGAACGATATGTATGCAAACGGCGACATGGACGTCCGTTCCATTATTATTATTGTCATCCTGAATGGGATAGAAGATCCTGCCGCGATTGAAAATATGAAGCCGCTTTTCAGCGACGATCTTAAAAAGAGCTATACCGCCGGTTTAAAATTCAAGGGCAAAACGGTAAAGCCCGAGAAAAAGAAGAAAGAAAAAAGATTTATAGCGGACAACCTGAATAATATGAAATAAAAGTACCGGGAATGAGGCGGGTGCAGCCGCTCCCGGACGCACAGCGTCTTTGGCCTTTTTCCCCGCCCGTATAACGACGTTCCTCTGCGGACGGCTGCAAAGAGCCTTTTGCCCGCCCAAACGGCTTCGCGTGGGGGTTGCAAAATAAAATGCTTATGATCCCATACAGCAAGTATGTTCCCTCATTTGCCGCGCTTGCCGCCTTGGTACGGTTTCTCAGCACCCGGCAAGTTTTTTGGCACTTCAGGCGGGGGGCATAGCACCCAATAATCAGAAAAAACTTGACATTTCAATAAGGATTATGCTATGATTAAAATACCTCATAAAGGGGTTATTTTTTTGCGCCCTTTTAAGAGGGAGGCTGAGGCCAGAATTGGCCTAAATATTTTTCCGTATAACGGGAGGTGCCGTCATGAGAGTTAAAATTACATTAGCCTGCACAGAGTGCAAACAGCGCAACTACAACACAATGAAAAACAAGAAAAATGATCCGGACAGGCTTGAAATGAACAAGTACTGCAGATTCTGTAAGAAACACACTCTTCACAGAGAAACAAAGTAATCTGGACGGAGGGACAAAAAATGCCAGAGACGACTGAAAAAAAAGAGAATGTTTTTGCTAGAAAAGGCAGGGATATCTCAAAGTTCTTCCGCGACTGCAAAAGCGAGGTTAAAAAGATAATTTGGCCGACGCCGGAAGCTGTTTTCAGAAATACCGGTGTTGTTTTGGCAACAATATTCATTATCGGCCTGTTTATTTTTGGACTGGACACAGTGCTCATGAACCTGCTTGGCTTGATTATGAATATTGCAAAGTAGGATAAGCGGAGGGATTTACTATGCCTGAAGACGCAAAGTGGTATGTTGTTCATACCTATTCCGGGTATGAAAACAAGGTAGCCTCCAATCTTGAAAAGACCGTGGAAAATCGTCAGCTCCATGATTTGATTCAGGAAATCCGCGTACCGACGGAGACTGTTACCGAAGTGAAGGATAACAAACGGCGTGACGTAGAGCGTAAGATTTTTCCCGGTTATGTTCTGGTGAAGATGCTTCTTACCGATGAGTCGTGGTACGTTGTCCGCAATATTCGGGGCTGTACGGGTTTTGTAGGCCCTTCATCAAAACCAATTCCGCTTACGGATGAAGAAGTGGCGAAATTGGGCGTTGAGCAGAAACAGGTTGAGGTGTCCTATGGCGTCGGCGATTCCGTACACATTATCGACGGTCCGCTGGAAGGTTTCGTCGGTACCGTTGAGGAAATTGACGCCGACAAGAACCGCGTCCGTGTAACAGTATCCATGTTCGGGCGCGAAACACCGGTTGAGCTTGAGTTGGATCAGGCTGAAGCGATGGAATAATATTCACGGTAATATGCGGGAAACCGCTTATTATGAGGGGCAATGCCCCTGTGGGAGGAACGGATAAATTTTTTCGTCCGCTCCGCCATCTACCACGAATTTTGGAGGTGCAGAAAAATGGCTCAAAAGGTTACGGGCTTTATTAAGCTCCAGATACCTGCTGGCAAAGCGACCCCGGCGCCGCCTGTCGGACCGGCTCTCGGTCAGCACGGTGTCAACATTATGGCTTTTACAAAGGAATTCAACGAGCGCACAAAGAATGACGTAGGACTGGTTATTCCGGTTGTTATTACGGTTTATGCGGATCGTTCGTTTACTTTTGTTACAAAGACCCCGCCGGCCGCCGTCCTTATTAAAAAGGCCTGCGGAATTGAAACTGCTTCGGGCGAACCGAACAAGAAAAAGGTTGCAAAGATTACCCGCGAGCAGATTAAGAAAATTGCTGAAACAAAAATGCCCGATTTGAACGCGGCTTCCGTTGAAACCGCTATGAGCATGGTTGCCGGTACCGCGCGCAGCATGGGCATTGAAGTCGTAGATTGATCACCCGGGTGGGAGGAACTTTTCTACTCCGATTTTACCACTCAATAGGGAGGAAAACCAATGAAACACGGTAAAAAATATGTTGACGGCTTAAAGCTGATCGACCGTACAAAACTTTATGATGCAAACGAAGCACTTGATCTCTGCGTAAAGACCGGAACATCCAAATTTGACGAGACCGTTGAAGTTCACGTCAAACTGGGTGTAGACAGCCGCCACGCCGACCAGCAGGTCCGCGGCGCAATCGTTCTGCCGAACGGCACCGGTAAAAAAGTCCGCGTACTTGCCATCTGCAAGGGCGACGCTGCGAAGGATGCCGAGGCTGCCGGAGCGGAGTTCGTCGGTGCGGAAGAAATGGTTCAGAAAATCCAGAACGAAAACTGGATGGATTTCGATATTTTGATTACAACACCGGACATGATGGGTCTGGTCGGCCGTTTAGGTAAAGTCCTCGGCCCCCGCGGCTTGATGCCGAACCCGAAGGCCGGTACGGTAACACGTGACATCGGCAAGGCAATTGCAGACGCCAAAGCCGGTAAGATCGAATATCGTCTCGATAAGACCAATATCATCCACTGCACCATCGGCAAGGTGTCTTTCGGCGGTGAGAAGCTGCTCGAAAACTTTAATGCCCTGCTCGGCGCGATTGTAAAGGCAAAGCCGGCCGCTTCAAAAGGCCAGTATATTAAGAGCTGCGTTGTTGCTTCAACAATGGGCCCCGGTGTCCGGATTAACCCGAACAAGGTTGGCTGATCACAAAAAACTTGACAGGCCCTGCGGTCTGTGCTAGTATATTAATGCTGTTCTTTATTCCAAAGACAGCAGGCGCGTTCGCTTAATGGGTTTTTCCCAGCCTGCCGAGGAGAGAGCTGTTCATACACGCTGTGTATTTACGCCCTTCCCGCGGTATGTGGGAAGGGCTTTTTATGTGTCGCATTCCAGCTATGGAGGTGAATACATTTGCCAAGTGAGAAGATTTTAGAGAAAAAGAAGCAGGTAGTTTCCGCTCTTGCCGACAGCCTGAAAGGTGCGTGCACAGGTGTTATTGTCGATTATAAAGGCGTAACCGTTGCACAGGATACAAAGCTCCGTAAGGAACTGCGTGAGGCCGGCAGCAACTACATGGTTGTTAAGAACACATTGCTGCGTCTTGCACTGAAAGACGCCGGTATTGATGGCCTTGACCATATTCTTGAGGGAACGACCGCAATTGCGATCAATAACGAAGATTACGTAGCCAGCGCAAGAATTCTTTCCAAGTTTGCCGCAACAAGCAAGACGTTTGAAATCAAAGCAGGTTTCGTTGACGGCGGCGCAATTGATGCGGAAGCAGTTAAGGAATTGGCGGAATTGCCTTCCAAGGAGGTTTTGGTTGCAAAAGCTCTGGGCGGCCTCAATGCTCCGATTACCGGTTTCGTTACTGTGCTTAGCGGCACAATGAAAGGCTTGGTTGTTGCTCTGAATGCAATTGCAGAGAAACAGGCTGCCAACGCATAAGGACCCATATTATTATTAAATTATTGGAGGTAACTAACAATGTCTGATAAAGTTGTAAAGTTAATTGAAGATGTCAAATCCCTTACCGTTCTTGAGCTCTCCGAGCTCGTAAAGGCTCTCGAAGAGGAGTTCGGCGTTTCCGCTGCTGCTCCGGTTGCTGTTGCTGCTGCTGCCGCTCCGGCTGCTGCCGCTGCTGAGGAAAAGACTGAGTTCGACGTTATCCTCAAGGCTGTCGGTGCAAACAAGATCCAGGTTATCAAGGTTGTCCGCGAGATCACAGGTCTTGGCCTGAAGGAAGCAAAAGAAGTCGTTGACGGCGCTCCGAAGGCTGTTAAAGAAGGCGCTTCCAAGGACGATGCAGAAGCGATCAAAGCAAAGCTGGTTGAGGCCGGCGCAGAAGTCGAACTCAAGTAATTCGATTTTTGAATGGTTAAAGCCCCTGCTGCCGAAAGGCAGCAGGGGCTTTTTGCAGTTTACCCCTCCCTGCCGGAGGGTTCTATTAATCTTTAAATTTTATGTTCACCCTAAGCTTATCTGATTACATATTCCTGTATTTTTTTACCCGGCGCAGATTTTTCTTTTTACGGTTATAAATTAAAGCTAAAATAATATAAATGATAACAAGCAGGACAATGATAATCGCAACGACGATAAACCAGGTGGATGTGAAAATCGATTTCACCGTATTTGCGGAATGCAGAAGTTCGCTCCGTTCCACGCTTTCGGAAGCGACAAGGTTAATGGTAGTCAGCGGCTGGTTGGCATAGCTGAGGGTCGCCGTACCGATCACCTGCCCTTTCTTAACCGGGGCGCTTATCGTATCGGGGATATGTTTTGTAACAATGATGCTGCTTGCCGAAACATTACTCGGAAGCATGGCGGAGTAGTTCTTTTCCGCAACCAGCAGCAATTTGTCTTTATTCCAGGCATCTTTCAGCTTCACTTCGCCAACCGAATCCCCGGTATTCAGGACGCTTTTCAGTTCCAGATTGCGAAAAGCCCACCGGAACAGCGCCGCCGTATCCAGCATTTCGCCGCGTGTTTTAATTTCCTTGCCGCTTGCGGTTACGTCGGGGGCTCCCAGCGCTACGCAGAGGTAGGTGTAGCCTTCCGCCGTCGCGGAGGAAACCAGGCAGTAACCGGACTGATCGTGATGCCCCGTCTTAATTCCGCGGGCGTAGCGGTAGTAATACTGGCCGCCCAGTGCGTTGCGGTCGATTAAATAGTTGGTCGTGGAAAGCGTACGTGATTTACCGGCATCGGGGCCGCCGGCCGGTTTATAGGTGTAACGCGTCTGCGAAGTGATCTCGGTAAAATGCGGCAGGCTCATGGCATATTTTGTGATCTTGTACAAGTCGCGCGCTGTGGTATAATGATTCTCATCGTGAAGGCCGTGCGGATTTGCAAAGTGTGTTCCGGTACAGCCAAGTGCCTTTGCCTTTTGATTCATCCTGTCCACGAAGGAATCAACGTCGCCTTTTCCAACATAATCCGCCAGTACAAGCGCCGCGTCGTTGCCGCTTGGAACGAGCATGCAGTTCAGAAGCTGGAGCGCGGTCAGCTGATCGCCTTCCTTAATTCCCGAAAGCGAGCTTCCCGTTCCCAGAAGCTTATCGACAACTTGTTTGGTAACCGTTATTTTTGTGCCGTCAAGGTCCTTGATCTGTTCACTGGCGATAATAAAGGTCATAATTTTGGTAGTGGAAGCCGGTTCCCGGCGCTTGTCCGGATTCTTTTCGTAAACGATGGTGTCCGTATCCAGATTGACCAGTTCAATGGCTTCGCAGTTGGTATCAAATCCAATATTAAACGTTGCGGCATGGGCCGTAACCGATGATAAAAAAACAAATAATGTCAGGAAACAAGCGGATAGTTTGAGAAGCTTTTTTTTCATGGAACTTTTTCCTCCGATGTGATATTATATGTTTAAAGTAAATGACAAAAGTTAAATGCATGAACATGAATAAGTATAACAGCAATTCTGCAAAAGATAAAGTCCGTTTGGAATTGTTCATAATATTGTAAGATTTTGATGGAGGCTTGAAAGTGATTTACATAACAGGGGACACACACGGGGAAATGTGCCGCTTTGATTCCGGAGAAGTAAAAAAATTAAAAAAAGGCGATACGCTTATTGTTTGCGGGGACTTCGGCTTTATCTGGGACGGAGACGCAAAAGAAAACAAAAACCTGCGGAAATTGGGTAAGAAAAAATACAACATTTTATTTTTAGACGGTACGCATGAAAACTTCGACCTCCTTGAAAAATATCCCGTAACCGAATGGAAAGGCGGCCTTGTGCGGAATATCAGCGGAAATTTATACCATCTGATGCGCGGTCAGGTCTATACGATAGAGGATAAAAAGATTTTTACCTTCGGCGGCGGGGAAAGTACGGAAAAGCAAATGCGCATTGCCGCCGGAAAATGGTGGGAGCGTGAAATGCCGAGCATGGAGGAAATGGCTGCCGGTGTAAAAAATCTTTCGGCAGCCGATATGACGGTGGATTATATTCTTACCCATGAGCCGGCTCCCCGCGTAATGACCAATACGGTCAATCCGCCGGAGAGTACGAATCAATTGCAGGCGTATTTCGAACAGCTTTCAAAACAGGTAAAATTTCAAAAATGGTTTTTCGGTTCCATTCATATCGACCGGAAAATTACATACCGGAATTACGCCGTGTTTGAAGACATATTGCCCGTGGAAGAGCCGCAGAGAAAAAGATACAGATAATTCAGAATAAAGAACAGCCCCGGAATCGTAATCGAAACCGGGGCTGTTTTTGTGCTGTGCAGAGAATATTCTTATGCAAAGGTCTTTGCAAAGGAAAGCAGTTCGTCTCAGGACATGCCTTTTGCACAGATATCTATGTTGACGCCGTTGACGTTCCGGATGATTTGGTTACCGTCGAAGGACGGGTTTGCTTGGCGTGTCCAACGGAATCGATTTCAGACGGCATGTGTTAATCCGTTTTATTCTCAAAAAGCTGACGCACCTCCGCGCGAAGTCCGCGGTGGGAAGGGGCTTTCAGGTCGGCGTCCGTACGAAGAATTTCCCGCGCAACGGCCTGCGCCTGTTTTAAAACGTTCATATCCTGCGTCATATCGGCGATTTTTAATTCCGGAAGGCCGTGCTGCCGATGGCCGAAAAAGTCGCCGGGGCCGCGCAGCTTTAAATCCTGTTCGGCAATCCGGAAACCGTCGTTCGTCTGGCACATGGTTTTTAAGCGTGCCACGGTGTCCTCGTTCTGCGCGTCGGAAATTAAAATACAGATGGATTTATCGGTTCCGCGCCCGACGCGCCCCCGAAGCTGATGCAGTTGGGACAGCCCATAGCGTTCGGCGTTTTCGATCATCATAACGGTCGCGTTCGGCACATCCATGCCAACCTCGACGACCGTAGTGGAAATCAGCACGGAAATCCTGCCTTCGGAAAAGTCCGTCATAACGGCTTCTTTTTCCTTCGGTTTCATCTTGCCGTGGAGAACGCCGATTTTACAGCCGGGAAGCCATTCTTTGCGTGTCTTTACCGCGTATTCGTTCACGCTGGCCATGTCGTTCGGACCTTCTTCGATCATGGGACAGATAATATAGCACTGGCGGCCCGCGTCAATTTGCTTTTTAATAAAACGGAACGCCCGCAGGCGCTTATCCCCGGTAACGGCATAGGTGTCGACTTTCTGCCTGCCCGGCGGCATTTCATCCAGAACCGAGAGATCCAGATCCCCGTAAATCATTAAAGCAAGCGTACGGGGGATGGGGGTGGCGCTCATGACGAGCATGTGCGGATCGTCGCCCTTGGAGGCAAGCGCGGCGCGCTGGGATACGCCGAAACGGTGCTGTTCGTCGGTAATGACCAGCCCAAGCCGCTGAAAGGCAATGCCTTCGGAAAGAATCGCGTGCGTACCGATTACGAGCTGGATTTCGCCGGACTGAAGGCTTTCGGAAATCGCCCGCTTTTTTGCGGCGGTAAGGGAACCGGTCAAAAGCACCGTTCGCACTCCCTTTAAAAGACCGGACAGGGTAGCAAAGTGCTGCCGGGCGAGGATTTCCGTAGGGGCCATTAGTGCCGCCTGCATGCCGCTGCGAACCGCGCAGTAGCAAAGCGCCGCCGCGACTGCGGTTTTACCGGAGCCGACGTCCCCCTGAATCAGGCGGTTCATCGGATAGCCGCTCATCATATCGCCGACGGCTTCTTTTACGGCCCTTCGCTGCGCCCCTGTAGGCTCAAACGGAAGCAGCGCAAAGTATTCCGCCGAGTCGTCGCGGGGGAGCCTGAGGCGGCTCTCGGTGCGGCTGCGGCCTTTTAAACGGAGCAGTCCGAGCTGAAGCACCAGCAGTTCTTCGAAAACCAGGCGTTTCCGCGCGATTCCCAAATCCTCCATGCTGCGGGGCCGGTGAATATTTTCCAAGGCATAGCGCAGCTGGCAAAGTCCGTACTGCATGCGGATATCTTCCGGAATCGGGTCCTGCATTGCGTCGGGCAGAAGTGCAAACGCATTCTTTACCGCAGATTCGATCATACGGCCGGAAAGTCCTTTTGTCAGCGGGTAGATCGGATGGACGGCGGGACAGTCCGACGCGCTGCAAAACTGAGGCGCACTCATTTCACGCTTTAAGAAATTTGCTTTTACCTTTCCGTAAAAGAGATATTCTTCTCCCTCTTTCAGCATCAGCGGAATGTAGGGATTGTTGAAATAGGTGAGCTCCATGTCGCTGTCGCCGTCGGTTATCTTCACCTTATAAAGGGTCATACCGCCGCGGATACGGGTTTCGGAAGGGCGTTCCAAAACGGTGCCGCGTATGGCGCAGGGAACGTCCAGGGGAGCCTGTTGGATTGGTATCGGATTGCTCCAATCCTCGTAGGCGCGCGGATAAAAACGCAGCAAAGCGCCGACGGTCGGCGCGCCAAGCTTTGCAAACAGCCTGGCGCGCTTCTCGCCGACGCCTTTTAATTCCTGTATTTTTTTATAAAATAACGAACGCATTATTCGATTGAAACAATGAAATAATAAATCGGCTGTCCGCCGTTGACAAGCGTTACCTCGGTTTCGTTTGAAACCTTGCTCTTAATCCGGTTGTAGGCGTCGTTTGCCTGTTCTTCGGTCACGTCCGAGCCGTAAATGATGGTGATAAAGGAAGTAGAGCGGGTCACCATGGAGCGGGTCAGCTTCACGCAGGTGTGGACGATGTCTTTCTCGATCAGTTCCAGCTTGCCGTTGTTCAGGCCAAGGATGTCGCCGGATTTAATCTTATGTCCGCCAAACTCGGAATCCCGCGCGGCGAAAGTAACGGTAGCGGTTTCCACGTTCCCGGCGGCTTCCATCATGCTGACGGTATTCGATTCGGTTGAAGCGTCGGGGTCGAAAGCCAGCATGGCAGACAGCCCCTGCGGAATGGTGCGTGTCGGCAGGATGATTACCTTGCGGTCTTTTACAAGCGGAACGGTCTGTTCGGCAGCCATAATGATATTTTTATTGTTCGGCAGTACAAGGACGGTTTTCGCGGGGGTCGCTTTTACCGCCGCCAGAATGTCATTGGTGCTGGGGTTCATTGTTTGTCCGCCGCTGACGACATGTGTGCAGCCCAGATCCGTAAAGAGGGTTTTTAAGCCCTCGCCGGCAGCAACTGCAACAAACCCGATTTCGTCCACAGGATCAGCGGGGGCTAAAGGGGCGGAAGCAGCTTTTGCTTTGGCCTGGTCGTTCGCTTCGGCAGCTTTGCGATGCTGTTCCTTCATATTTTCCACTTTGACGGTCAGAAGCTGGCCGAACGCCAAAGCGGCCTGCAGCGCATTGCCCGGCTCTTCGGTGTGAACATGGACCTTGATGATCTCTTCATCGTCGACAACCACGACGCAGTCGCCGATGGTTTCCAAATAGGAACGCAGTTCCTGCGGAGCTTTTTTGCAATTCTCGTCGCGTCCGACAATAAACTCGGTGCAGTAGGTGAAACGGATATCCTGATCAAATTCAGCCGCCGCATTGCGGAAAAAGTCGCTTTCCAGAGACTCTTCTTCCTGCGCGTCGATTTCACTTTCAAGAATCGTGCCGTCGCGGAAAACGCTCAGCATGCCGTCGAAGATATAGCACAGGCCTTTTCCGCCCGCGTCTACAACGCCCGCTTTTTTCAATACGGGGAGGAGTTCCGGCGTCTTTTCAAGAGCCTCTGCGGCGCCCTTGCAGATGGCGCTCCAAACGTACACGGCGTCGTCGTCAATTGCCGCGGCTGCCTTGCCTTTTTCGCTCGCAACGCGGGAGACAGTCAGAATGGTTCCCTCCGTCGGCTTCATAACGGCTTTATAAGCGGCTTCCACGCCGATTCCAAGAGCATTGGCAAGATCCGCGCCGCCGACTTCCTCCATACCCTCCAACCCTTTGGAAAAGCCGCGGAACAAAAGGGACAGGATAACGCCGGAGTTGCCCCTTGCGCCGTGAAGCATGGCGGAAGCAGCCCGATGGGCAATTTCACCCGCCGTGCCGTTTCCGTTCTCCGAAAGCTCTTTTGCGGCGGAGCTCATTGTCATGGACATGTTGGTGCCGGTGTCACCGTCAGGAACGGGAAAAATATTCAATTCGTCGACGGATGTCTTGTGTTTTACAATATTATTAGCACCTGAAATGATAGCGTTGCGCAGGTCAGTTCCATTTATCACCATTCAGCACTCCCTAAAATTCACATATTTGCCTACTATATATTTCATCATAATATTATATCATAGAGCAATCGTAGATTCAATCTTTAAATTTTGGGCAAAAACGGCGAGAAATAGTGGAATTTCTCAAAAAAATATCCCCACAGAATGTGAGGATATAATAGGGGTCGGTGTTACCTCGGTTCTACAATTAATTTGATTGCCGTGCGTTCCTCGTTGCCGATTACTACGCTGGCAAAGGCAGGAATGCAAACGATGTCGATTCCCGACGGGGCTAGGTATCCGCGCGCAATTGCGATGGCCTTGATAGCCTGATTGGCTGCGCCGGCGCCGACGGCCTGCAGCTCGACGGATCCCTCTTCGCGAATTACTCCTGCGACAGCACCTGCGACGGAGTTGGGAGCTGATTTTGATGATACTTTTAAGATTTCCATAGGCATCCTCCAGACTATAGCAAAATCATAGTACCATCATAGAACGAATTGAAAAGATTTGCAAGTATTATTTACTAAAAACAATTAAATTCGTAAAATAAAACTGTAGAAACCAACGAACAACTTTTATGCAATTTGAATCCGTTCCACCGAAAGCGTATTTCCGGTCTTGTCGTCGATATGAAATAAAGCGCAGTCCATCTTGCAATCTCCTTCGGCAAGCGCAAACCGAACGGGCATTTTCGTACGCATCTTTTCAATGACGAGTTCCGGCTGGACGCCGAGAACCGACTGGATCGGGCCCGTCATGCCAAGGTCGGAAAGATAGCCGGTACCCTTGGGCAGAATGCAGTCGTCCGCCGTTTGCACATGGGTGTGCGTGCCGAAAACGGCGGAGACCCTCCCATCCATATAGTACCCGAAGGAACGCTTTTCGCCCGTCGCTTCCGCGTGAAAGTCGATCAGCGTAATGGGGGGAACACCTTTTGCAAGAATCCGGTCCGCCTCGTCAAAGGGAGAATCCAGCCCATCCATGTAAACGGTACCCATCAGATTGATCACGCCGACCTGCGTTCTGCCCATATCCACAACACAGAAGCCTTTGCCCGGGGCACCGGAGGGGAAATTCGCGGGGCGCAGGAGATATTCACACGAGTCATATAGTTCGTAGCTTTCCTTTCGGCGAAAGCTGTGATTGCCCGCCGTAATGACGTCCACGCCGCTGTCGAACAGGAACTGAACCGACACGGGCGTAAGGCCGTTGCCGTCCGCGGAGTTTTCCCCGTTGGCGATTACCAGGTCAATTCCCTTCAGCTTTTTTAAAGAGGGAAGATGCGCGCGCAGAAAACGGCAGCCAATGCTGCCCACCACGTCGCCAATGGCAAGTATATTCATAGTATAAGCCTACCTTCTATCGAAATTCCCATTGCGGGAGTTGGAGTCCTGTAAAATATTGTAACAGTTTATTTTTTACCTGTAAATCCTCAAAAATACGAATTCTCGGATTTTGCAGGATTTGAGTTTCAAAAATTCACAAACGAAGGTTATGGAGTACGGTTTGCCTGCAAACGGATGAAAATCACGGAAATAATTTTTGGGGGAACAGCCTTCTTGCTGTTCCCCCAAAACTTCTCCCCAATTATGCGCCATTGATAGGCTATTTCGCGTATTCAATCGCGCGGCTTTCACGAATTATGTTTACCTTAATCTGTCCGGGATACTCGAGATCACTTTCAATTTTGTTACAAATATCGCGTGCCAAAAGCACCATCTTATCGTCGGTAATCATATCCGGTTTCACAATTACGCGAATTTCGCGTCCGGCCTGAATGGCGAAGCACCGTTCAACCCCTTCAAACGAGGAAGCGACTTCTTCCAGCTTCTCAAGCCGTTTGATATAGTTTTCCAGGTTTTCGCGCCTTGCCCCCGGCCTTGCGGCGGAAATTGCGTCGGCCGCCTGAACAATGCAGGCGATCACCGTTTTTGCTTCCACATCGCCGTGATGTGCCTGAATCGCGTGAATAACGGTTTCGCTTTCCTTGTATTTGCGAGCCACATCGACGCCAATGTCGACATGGGAACCTTCGATTTCATGATCAAGTGATTTGCCGATATCATGCAGCAAACCGGCTCGGCGTGCAATGGCCGGGTCCAAACCGAGTTCGGAAGCCATCACACCGGATAAAAAAGAAACTTCCAGAGAATGGTTTAAAACATTTTGTCCGTAGCTGGTGCGGTAACGCAACCGTCCCAGTAATTTGATCAGTTCGGGGTGGATTCCATTCACTCCGGCTTCAATAACAGCACGCTCGCCTTCCTGTTTGATGGTGGCATCCACCTCGCGGCGCGCCTTCTCGATTGTCTCCTCAATCCTTGCAGGATGGATTCTGCCGTCTGCAATCAGATGCTCAAGCGCTATGCGGGCAACTTCCCGGCGCACCGGTTCGAAACAGGAAAGGGTAATTGCCTCCGGTGTGTCGTCGATGATGAGGTCAACGCCTGTGAGCGTTTCAATCGCCCGGATATTCCGGCCTTCACGCCCGATGATGCGGCCCTTCATTTCATCGTTCGGCAGCGGTACAACGGAAATGGTTGCCTCCGCCACGTGATCCGCGGCGCATCTCTGAATTGCCATGGAAATGATTTCTCTGGCGGACTTGTCTGATTCCTCACGGGTTTGCTGTTCGATTTCCATGAGTTTGACGGCCTTTTCATGCGTAAGCTCGTCTTCCAGGTTTTTCATCAGGTAGTCTTTGGCTTGATCAACCGTAAATCCGGATATGCGCTCCAGCATATCAAACTGGCTCTTCTTGACGGCCTCGGCTTCCGAAAGCCGTTCGTCCGCCTGCTTGTTTTTATTTGTCAGGATTTCATCCTTGGCTTCCAGGCTTTCCATCTTTTTGTCAAGGGTTTCTTCTTTTTGCTGTATGCGGCGTTCCTGACGCTGTACTTCCTTCCGGCGCTCATTCAATTCGCGCTCGGATTCGGTTCTTTGGCGGTGAATTTCGTCTTTGCCTTCCAGAACAGCTTCTTTTTTCTTCGCTTCGGCTGTTTTAATGGCATCGCTGACAATTCTTTTTGCTTCCTGCTCAGCAGAACCGATCGTGAACTCAGCCTGTTTTTTTCGATGGCTGACTCCGCCGAAGAACGCAGCTACGCCTGTAACCAACGCGCAGACAAGCGCGATGATAATACATGTTGTTAAAGTAACTGTGGTCAATCGTTGGCACCTCCTTGTCTTTCTTACTTTTCATATTTTTCGATTTTAAATCTTTTAGAATGGGTGCGTTAAGCCCATTAATGCATATTCGTGCATCATATCCATAATTGTATTACTTCCGGTACCCGGATGTCAAGAAATATTGATTACAATCGGAAGGATTTGTCTATATAATTTCATAATCAAGTTTTGTTGAAAATTATCATTATAGCAAATAGAGTGCCGAAAGCGGACGATTTTCAAAAGATTTCTATTGACAAGGCTGCAAACCGGTGCTAATATACGGGTATATAGCGAATATGTAAATACGTTGACGAGGAAGCCTTATTTCCAATAACTGTACCAGAGAGCGGGCGCATATGCTGTAAGTACCCGCAGCAGTTCGAAATCGGGACACCGCCTCCGAGTGCGTGCCGAAAGCGTTGCATAAGGCATGCCGGCCGGCGCCGTTATCTGCCGCCATGAGAACGGTTTTCTTTTCCGAAATCCGTTGAAATTGGGTGGAACCGCAAACAATTGCTTTGCCCCATACTGTGGGGTAAAGCTTTTTTTATTTTATAAATCATCTAAGGAGTGAATGATATGATAAAAGTAAGTTTAAAAGGCGAACCAAGAGAGTTTGAAAGCGGCATAACCGTTGCCGAAATAGCGAAATCCATCGGCATGGGGCTGTACAAGGCCGCCTGTGCCGGAAAAATTGACGGCAAGATCGTTGATCTTCGCACGCCGGTCACAGCGGACTGCGGGCTGGAGATCCTGACTTTTGATCATCCGGAAGGAAAAAAAGCATATTGGCATACGACCGCCCACATCATGGCGCAGGCGGTAAAGCGTCTGTTCCCAAGCGCGTGCTTTGCGATCGGGCCGGCGATCGAGAACGGCTTCTATTATGATATCGATTTGGAGCGCTCCCTTACCCCGGAAGACCTGCCGAAGATTGAAGCGGAAATGAAAAAGATTATTAAGGAAAATATTCCGATCGAACGCTTTGAACTTTCTCCTCAGGAAGCCCGGGAGCTAATGGAGAAGGAACATCAGATCTATAAACTGGAACTGATTGACGAACACGCCGGAAAAGGGGAGAGAATCACTTTCTATAAGCAGGGCGATTATACGGACCTTTGCGCCGGCCCGCATCTGATGAGCACGGGCTGTGTCAAAGCCGTGAAGCTGACCGCGAATACGGCGGCCTACTGGCGCGGGGATTCCAAGAATAAAATGCTTCAGCGTATTTACGGGATTTCCTTCCCGAAGAGCAGTGAACTGGAAGAATACCTTACAAAAATAGAGGAAGCCAAGAAGCGCGACCATAACGTGCTGGGCCGCCAGTTGGGCTACTTTACAACCTGCGACCTGATCGGGCAGGGCTTGCCGATTCTGCTTCCGAACGGCGCGCGCGTGATTCAGCTTTTACAGCGCTTTGTGGAGGACGAGGAGCAAAAGCGCGGCTGGCTGCTGACGAAGACGCCTTATATGGCGAAGAGCGATCTTTATAAGCTTTCCGGGCACTGGGATCATTACAAGGACGGCATGTTTGTTCTTGGCGATGAGGAAAAGGACGATGAAGTTTACGCTTTGCGTCCGATGACCTGTCCGTTCCAATATCAGGCCTATCTGAATAAGAAGCGCTCCTACCGCGATCTGCCGCTTCGTTATAACGAGACTTCCACCCTGTTCCGCAATGAAGCGTCCGGCGAGATGCACGGTTTAATCCGTGTACGGCAGTTTACGATTTCCGAAGGTCATCTGATGTGCACCCCTGCACAGCTGGAAGAGGAGTTTAAGAAATGCCTGGAGCTTGCAATATTTATGCTGAAGACCCTTGGCCTTTATGAAGACGTTTCGTACCGCTTCTCCATGTGGGACCCGAACGACCGTGCAAAGTATATCGGCACGGAGGAACAGTGGAACGAGGCGCAGGGAGTCATGCGCAAGATTCTGACCCACCTGGACATTCCGTTTGTAGAGGGAGTCGGCGAAGCCGCGTTCTACGGCCCGAAACTCGACATTCAGATTAAGAACGTATTCGGAAAAGAAGATACTTTGATTACGATTCAGATCGACCAGATGCTGGCGGAGAAATTCGGGATGGAATATGTGGACGCGGACGGCAAAAAGAAGAATCCGTATATTATCCACCGTACTTCCATCGGCTGCTACGAGCGCACGCTCGCATTGCTGATTGAAAAATATGCCGGTGCGCTTCCGATGTGGCTGATGCCGGAACAGGTCAGGGTACTGCCGATCAGCGAACGCTTGCAGGAGAACGCCGACAAAGTGGTTGAAAAGCTGCAGGCTGCCGGACTTCGGGTGACCTGCGATACCCGCAATGAAAAAATCGGTTATAAGATTCGTGAAGCCCAGCTTCAGAAGATTCCTTATATGCTTATTATCGGGGATAAGGAAGCGCAGGAAAACAGCGTAGCCGTGCGCAGCCGCAAGGACGGCGATATCGGTTCAATGACGATTGACGCGTTTTTAGCAAAAGCGATGGAGCAGGTAGCTTCCAAAGCGATTGACTGATCATAATGCATTTCAAAACCGGATGGATTTTCCATCCGGTTTTTGTTTACCTTTTTTATCAAACCGGTTTTCATGTGATTATGTTAACTTGTGAAACCACGGATTTTTCCACCGTTTCTTTTCAACAGGTTGTCTCATAAGTTGAAAATTAGGGAGAGCTAAGGATACGCCTAAGTTTAATTGTTGAAAACTCTGTTGAAAATGTTGAAAAGTCAAAATTCCTCTGCGTTATATAAAAAAAAGAGAAGTTTTATGTAAAGTAAAACGACGGAAAAACGAGTTGCTCCTTTCCATAAAAATTTTTTTGTTAATTTTAAGATAATGGCTATATTTGCAAATTTTCTATGCTATAATTAATTACATGCTTTCAGTACGGTAAAATGCGGATGAAATTGACAAGGGGGCGAGAATTTGGGAAAAATCGTAATGGATAAAAAAAGATGGATTATTTTTTCCGTTCTCGTTTTAACGGTTGCCATTGCGATTTTTATCAGTGTGTTTTTTGTACTCAAAAATATAAAGGAAAATTCCAAAGGCCCGGCGCCGTCGAGGATAACAGCCGGTATTATCAGCGAGATGCATTATACCGACCTGGTGGAAGTCAGCCCGAGCCAGCTTTCAAAGCATTACAGTATTCCCGAAGGCGTTATCGAAGACAGTTCGCTTTATATGAGCAAGTCTTCCGACAGCGCGGCGGAACTTGCATGTTTTTTGCTGAAAGATAAAAATAAGTTTGAGGATTTAAAGGCCGCCGTAACGGACCACATCAATTCCAAGGCGGCAGGTTTTAAAGACCTGAATCCAACACAATACAACTTGTTGAAAAGCTTTGTAATTGTACGGAATGGAAAATATGTTCTTGTCAGCGTGGGAAGCAATTCTTCGGCTGACGGTAAATTCTTCAATGATTTGCTGAAATAACTTTTTACTTGATTCTGCTGACGGTTTATGTTAAAATAAAACTCACGCGGAAGTGGTTCAATGGTAGAACATCAGCTTCCCAAGCTGATGACGCGGGTTCGATTCCCGTCTCCCGCTCCACCGGACTGAGTCTGGACGCAATGCGCGTTCAGACTCTTTCCTTTTATATGGCTTATCGCTCGCGTTTAGACCCTGCGTCTAAATCGAGCAAATAACACAAAGAAACAACAACATGTAAGGATTCAAGCCTGCATGTTGTTTTCTTTATTTTGGGATAATATAATTAGGATTGTTTCTATAAATAACTTTCGGAAAGCGTGTCACGATGGTACGCTAAATTTTTTAAAAATATTTGTAACGAATGAGAGTTTGGAAAGTCATATATACGAAGCGAGGTGAAACTGTGACGGATTTTAATGAAATATATACGCAATATTTTAGAGATGTATATAAATACGCTTTCTCATTAAGCAGAAATAAATCGATAGCCGAAGAAATTACCCAGGAAACTTTTTTTAAGGCATTGAAAAATATCGACAAGTTTGATGGAAAGTGCAAGTTGTATGTCTGGCTGTGCCAAATTGCAAAAAACACATATTTTTCTTTTATAAAAAAAGAAAAACAATATGATCATTTAACAGATATAGAAAGCAATTTGCGCGATGAGGATATCGAAAAACAACTTTTCACAAAGGAAGCTGCATTGGAAATTCATAAAGCACTTCATAATTTGCAGGATCCGTATAAGGAGGTTTTTACCTTGCGGATATTTGGAGAATTGTCTTTTTTCCAAATAGGAGAAATATTTGGAAAAACAGAGAGTTGGGCAAGAGTCACTTACCATCGCGCAAAAATAAGATTAAAGGAGAATTTGTAATGCAGATAACTTGTGAAATCATCCGGGATTTACTGCCTCTTTATCATGATCATGTATGCAGCGAGGATAGTTGCAAGCTGGTAGATGAACATTTAGCCACTTGCGCAAAGTGCAGAATGGAATTGGAACAAATGAATACAGAAATTAAAGTAAAGAATAATCTTGACGATGTGAAAGTGATAAAAAATATTTCAAAAAAATGGAAAATGGATCGCGTATCTGCTTTTTTGATGGGGAGTCTATTCCTTTCCATTCTTGCCTGTATTGGATGTGTTGTGTCGTTTCACATCATTGGAAGCTATGTTGCGGCGGATGGAACATTAGTTGAGCCATTTGCCTTGATTCCACTTTCTTATATTTTTGGTTTTATTGCGTTACTGTCCGGCGTTGTTTTAGGAATCACTTATATGGTAAAAAATAAAAGAAGACCAAAATAATGATCAAGGTATTCTAAGCATTTTGTGCACAAATAGCCAGTATCTGGAATGAGCAAATAACACAATGAAAAAACCGCATCGGGCAGCCATTTTCCGGCTGTTTGGTGCGGCTTTGTTTTTTAAATATTCCATGATTATTTGATTTTTCGCGCCGAATTCCCAACTTCATTTATGTGCCATTAATGACAAACTTTGCATAACTGAGTATGTCCGGCTTTTTGGGCTTGTGCCAAAGTTCCGCTGTGTATTGCTTTGGATTTTTTCAGCGTCCTGCAATTTTTAGAACTATGATAGATTTTTGTATCATCTACCCAATATACTGTTTGAACCTTTTTTGCTGTGCTTGTGTTTTTAGCAACTTTCTTAGCAGATTTCTTAACCGTTGCCTTTTTTGAACCTTTTTTAGCCGGTTTTGCTGCCTTTTTAACGGTTGCTGAGGACGTAGCCTTTGGGCGGGGTGTTGTCGCACGCTTGGCCGCAAAAGCGGTATTCGGCACCAAAGAAAAACACATGACAAGGCATAGAAGCAGACTGACGAATTTCGTTTTCATTTTCTTTTCCTCCAATTCTTGAATTTCCACCTTCTGTGGAATATTTATGAAAGAAATTCCCATCCAGAATTTTTCTCTTTAGCTCTTATGATTTGCAGTAGCGTGAGGTCCTTTTTTCCCCATTTAGCCTACTTGTATTTCTATATTAATTATATTAAATCATAATATATTGCCAATTTCAATAGATTTTTAAGGTTTAGAAAAATAATTGCTAAAGGGTTGGCGTCGTAGTACGGCAAGGAGAGCCGCGCAGATTTTTGCAAAATTCTCCATTTTACAGTTCACTATGGCACCTTTAAAGATTTTATTTCATATGATGTAGCAGCATAAAAAATAAGAAGGTGCATACAGTATGAGCCCATATTTAAACGACGATGTAGCATTAAAGGATTACGGCCCGGTACCGATCGTAGTTAACATTGAAAAGGTCACCAAAAAAAACGATAATTATCGTACCGCATTATGGACGGGAAGACACTTGCAGCTTACCCTGATGAGCATAAATGTCGGTGAAGATATCGGATTGGAAATCCATCCGAATGTTGACCAGTTTATCCGGGTTGAACAAGGCGAGGGGCTTGCAAAGATGGGATATAATAAAAATGATTTGAGCTTTCAAAAAAGTGTCAACCCGAGCAGCGCGATTATCATTCCCGCGGGAACATGGCATAATGTCATCAATGTAGGAAATGTACCGTTAAAAGTGTATTCGATTTATGCGCCGCCTCAGCATCCCTGGGGGACGGTCCATAAAACAAAAGCGGATGCTATGGCAGGCGAATAAAAACACAGGCCTCGTCTTTTGGCATGCGCTTCCAATACAAAGAATCAGCATCTTGCTTAACCGCAAGGTGCTTTTTTATGCTTATTTTGAGGAAAACATGATGGGAATCGATCTCCTCTCCCAAATATTACCGCTTAAAACAATCTATAAAATGAATTATAATACTATGTGATCGTTATAGACATTGAGAAAGAACGGAGGTATTATGGCTGAATTATCAAAATTATTCCCATGCAGTGTAGGTGACACGATATACTCTTTTAAATGGGATATACGGGATTCGAAATACGTACTGTCGGAAGAAACATGTTTAGGCTTCAATATTCGCTCAAACGAGGGATACGATATCTTACTAAAGGGAGAAAAATTTGAATATTTGCGAAGCGATGGAAAATATAAAGAGAATTGGTTTACATTACGCGATGAGGCAGTGGCAAAATTGGAATTGCTGAATCAGAAATAGGTTTTCACGCAGGAATTTACCCCCGTAAGCACCTTGTTTTAAGAGAGAATGAGGATAGAGGGTTCTTTTCGCATGAAACTTGTACATAAAATGAAAGGGTACCGGAAAGCAGACCGGTGCCCTTATTTTTTATTACGGCGTTTTTTCTTATCCGGTTTTAAAAAGATTGCCGCGGTGCCTAACAAAAGGCCGAGCAGCATGGATATCAAAAATTTCATACAGTGCAACTCCTTTTTCTGTATTTTGCTCCTTTTTGCCGGAATTAACCGCACGCGCAGGCCGTTATAGAGACGGTGCGGCGGAAAGAGATTGCCCGGCCGTTTTCGGCATTCAATAAGATGAATATGGAAAATCTTTGGGAGAATTTTACGCGGTTCTAACACAACCGGGGGATCGGTACAATATACTTAGAATAGCGTTTGAAATAAAGCCGATACTATTTAGCGTTAAAGGGAGAAATGCATGAAAACAATTTATCTGATTAAGAGTCCAAAAGAAAACATTTCCGAAGTGGTTTCCATCTGTGAACGCTTCCCGCAAAAGACAACCCTTACGGATGGGGAAAACTATGTTGTAAATGCAAAATCCATCATTGGGGCTGCCTATGCGGCGGTGGAGTGGCAGACGGTTCGATTGGAAGTAAAGGAGGAAATTCCAGTCCTCGAAAGATTGCTTAAACAAAAGGACCTAGTTGAGGGATTTTAAAGAGAATGCAGGATGGTTAACAAAGATTTACCTGCCGGGCGACCGGCGGGCATTTTTATAGCCGGAAGCAGAAGGCAATTTGGGACGAAAAACAGGCAAGGCCGCTTTTGCGGCCTAAGCCGCGATGAAGCAAGAACAAGGTTTTCGGTTCGCCGCCTCATGAGGGACTAAAAAACCGCCCTTTTTACAGGGCGGAAAAAATAAAGGAGTAATTATTACATATTAATCATACAGGAAAGGAATTAAAAAGTAAAGAACCTGAAAAATATTTTTTGATATTCTTAAAATAAAAAGAAAATTCAACCGCAAATAAAAAAAGCCGCCCTAACGCCTGGGCGGCTGTAAGGAAATTGGAGGTTTATCAAAAAAGTTATGTAAGCTGTTTGACAATTAAATAGTAACAAATTTGTAACTATTTTGCAACGGTAATTTTTGGAACAGCTTAGTAAATCTGCCTGCATCCGCGGATGGAACTGTCGAGATGCTCATCGGTGCAGCGCCGGGTGGCCTCAACGTCGCGCGAGGCGACGCATTCCGCAAGGGAGCGCGTGTTGTCGGAAAGCACATCCGTGCCGTAGCGGCGGCAGTACCGCAGCCAGAGCTGGGAGACGATGGGCTTAAAGGAGATGTAAATGAGCGGCAGGATACTGTTTTTGCCGACAACGGCCAGTTCGTGATGGAAGTTAAAAGCGGCTTCTATCGTTTCGCCGACCGAACCGGCAGCCTCTGCATTGGCTGCAAGAAGCAGAAGGCGGTCCATATCCTCATCCGTCGCCTTTCGGATTGCGGCGTCCGTCGCCAGATGCTCCAGCGCGCGGCGCACTTCCAGAATGGAGCGAATCTCCGCGCGGCCAAGCGTTTCGCTGTGGTATTCCATAATGGCGTTCAGCGTGCTGATGTTGCCGTTACGGCCGTAATCGGCCACAAAAACACCCTGCCGCGGGCGTATTTCGAGAAAGCCCTGCCGTTCCAGCTCCGTAAGGCCGCTGTTGACCACGGCGCGGCTGACCTGCATTTGCTGTGCGATTTCCCGCTCCGGCGGCAGCCGTGTGCCGACCGAAAGCTGCCCGGAGAGAATATTCTCGCGGATTTGGCAGACGAACAATTCCTTAAGACTCGGGGCGCTGAGCTTTTTGAATTCCATGGAAATGCCTCCTTCGTGGGACGTGGTATGACCAATACCAGTATGATTTTACCATACAATACAACCGGATTCAATGAGATATATTCAGTTATAATGCTAATTTTTAAGCGTAATTATTGCATATTTTATATATTTATTATAATATTTACATATGGATGAATGGTTTGATGATTATCTGGTAAAGCCACGGCTTGGCCTTACCTCAAAGTCATCGTTCCATTCGGAAGGGAGCGTGAAAGAATGAACGGATTTAAGGTCCTTCAGGTCAAGCAGAGCGTTTTTGCAGATAATGACCGGCGGGCGGAAGAACTCCGGCAGGAGCTGAAAAAGCAGCGGGTTTTCCTGCTCAACCTGATGTCGAGCCCCGGGGCGGGAAAAACAACCCTTCTGTCCCGTACGATTGAGGCACTGGACGGAAAGCTGAAGGTTGGCGTGATGGAGGCGGATATCGACTCGGATGTGGATGCAAGGACGATCGAAAGCTTCGGCGCAAAGGTGATCCAGCTGCATACGGGCGGCATGTGCCACCTCGACGCGGACATGACGCGGCAGGGCCTTGAGGCGCTCGGAACCGGCGATGTGGAGCTTGCGGTTCTGGAAAACGTGGGCAATCTCGTCTGTCCGGCGGAGTTCGACACCGGCGCGGTAAAAAATGCGATGATTCTTTCCGTACCGGAGGGCGACGATAAGCCGCTCAAATACCCCTTGATTTTTTCCGTGTGCGACGTAGTCCTCATTAATAAAACCGACGTCCTTCCATACTTCGATTTCGATATGGAAAAATGCGCCGCCAACATCCGGATGCGCAATCCGAAGGCGAAAATCATTCCGGTCTGCGCGCGCACAGGAGAAGGAATTGACGCGTGGGTCGGCTGGCTGTGTGACGAGGTTACGAAGTGGAAAAAGCCGTAAACGGATTCCGATAAAAACCTGAATGGAGGGAAGCGACAGAATGGCGGAATTAAGACCGAAAATCGTGAAGCTGGCAAAGATGGTGGGCGGCATCGCCGGCGCGAGGAATAAAATAGATGAAAACGCCCCGGAATACTACTCGCTCAACGCCGTGGTTACCGACGAGATGGCCGATGTGGCGCTGGCGATCGGACTGCGTCAGCCGCGTACTCTCGAATCTATTGTCGGGAAATGCGGAAAGTCCCAAAAGGAAACGCGGGAACTGCTGGCAAAACTGGCGGAAACCGGCGTTTGCAAGGTCTGGGCGGACAAAGAGGACGGCAAAGACCGTTACTTTGTCAATATCTTTGCGCCCGGCATGCTCGAAATGATGGTGAACAACCGCGAGCAGCTTGCGGCGCACCCTGAAATCGGAAAAGCTTTCGAGGAATATACCCGCAGGCGGCTTGCGCCGATGGCGGCGCTTTTCCCGGAGGGGCTTGCCATGATGCGCGTCGTCCCCATTGAAAGCGCGATCAAGGATATTCCCGGCGTCGAGCCGTGGGAACATCTTTCCTATTATCTTGATAAATACGACACCTACAGCGTGTCGGACTGTTCCTGCCGTCAGTCCCGCCGGGTGCTGGATGAGGGCTGCGGCCATCTCGAAAAGGATATCTGCATCCAGATGGGTACCGGCGCGGAGTATTATATCCGTACCGGACGCGGGCGGCAGGTCAGCCGCGAGGAAGTCGAGGAAATCTTAAAATTTGCCGAAACCAATGGACTGATGCACCAGATGCCCCATACGGACGGCCTCGGAGAATCCGCGGCGATCTGCAACTGCTGCGGCTGCGCCTGTTTTTCCATGCGTCTGGCAACGCTTTTTCATACGCCGGATGGTATCCGCTCCAATTTCACCGCCGTGTCCGACCCGGAAAAGTGCGTGGCCTGCGGCCCATGCGTTGAAAACTGCCCCACCAACGCGCTAAAGCTTGGACAGCGTCTGTGCGCCAAACAGCCTGTTCCGGAGCGCACGGTACATACGGCGCGGAATCATGTCTGGCGCGAAACGGACTGGAACAAGGACTACCGCGAGAACCGCGAGGATGTCGCGGAGGAGGGAACGTCTCCCTGCAAAACCGCCTGTCCGGCGCATATCGCCGTTCAGGGATATATCAAGCTGGCGGCACAGGGCCACTACGGAGAAGCCCTTGAACTTATCAAGAAAGAAAATCCGTTTCCGGCGGTCTGCGGCCGTATCTGCCCGCACGCGTGCGAAAGCGAATGCACCCGCGGTGAGATAGACGAGCCGATTGCCATTGATGAAATCAAGAAATTCATTGCCGACAAAGAGCTTGACGGCTCCTCCCGTTACATACCGCCCATGCGCTATCATCTGGGAAACAAGGTTGCTGTTGTCGGCGCCGGCCCGGCGGGGCTTTCCTGCGCCTATTACCTTGCCGTTGACGGGTACCGTGTGACCGTCTTTGAAAAGCAGGAAAAGCTGGGCGGCATGCTGGCACTGGGAATCCCCTCCTTCCGTCTGGAGAAAAACGTACTCAATGCCGAAATCGACGTATTGCGCGAAATGGGCGTGGAATTCAAAACGGGCGTTGAAGTCGGCCGCGATATCACGCTTGATGCGCTGCGCAAACAGGGCTATGAAGCATTTTACCTCGCCGTCGGCGCGCAGGGTGGGCGCAAACTTGGCGTGGAGGGGGAGGAGGCCCGGGGCGTTCTTTCCGGCGTCGATTTCCTGCGCGAAGTCAGCCTGGGGCATAGCGCAAAGCTTTCAGGCAAGGTCGTCGTCATCGGCGGCGGCAACGTGGCCATTGATGTCGCGCGCACTGCGACCCGCGAAGGAGCCGATTCGGTTTCCCTTTACTGCCTTGAGAGCCGCGAGGAAATGCCCGCGCTGGACGACGAGAAAGAGGAAGCGGAGCGGGACACCGTTCTTTTCAACAACGGTTGGGGGCCGAAACGAATTCTTACGGAAAAAGGAAAAGTTACCGGGGTGGAGTTCAAACGCTGTGTTTCCGTTTTTGACAAAGAGCATCGTTTTTCTCCGCAGTACGATGAGAACGACACCGTCACCGTTGCGGCGGATGCGGTTCTGCTCTCCATCGGCCAGTCGATTCAGTGGGGCGGTCTGCTCGAAGGAAGCCGCGTAAAGCTTGGAAGGGGAAACACCGCGCAGGCGGACGGCCTTACTTTCCAGACCGACGAACCGGATATTTTTGTGGGCGGCGACTGCTGCACAGGCCCCAAATTCGCCATTCACGCCATCGCAGCAGGAAAAGAGGGCGCGATTTCGATTCACCGCTTCGTACAGCCCGGTCAGACGCTGACACTTGGCCGCGACCGGCGAAATTATCATGCGTTTGACAAATCGAACGTCGATCTGCCGAACATCAGCTATGACAACACCCCGCGCCAGCGCGCCGGCCATTCTCCGGAGAAAAAGGACCGCTTTGCGGACGACCGCCTGACTTTTACGGAAGAACAGCTGAAAAAGGAAACAGAGCGCTGCCTAGGCTGCGGCGCGGTGCAGGTGGATAGCTATATGTGCGTCGGGTGCGGTATGTGTACGACAAAATGCAAGTTCGACGCCATCCATCTGGAACGAACGCATCATTCAATACCCGGTACATACGAGAAGCTGCCCGTTAAAATTGCGGCCAACGCCGTGCGGCGCAGCGGAAAAATCGTCGCCGCTTCGGTAAAAGAACGGTTCGGGAAGGACTGATTCCATGCATGAACTGGGCGTACTCAATGCGCTTGTCCACACGGTGGAAGGAATCGTGCGGGAGGAAGGGCTGACCGAAGTCGAAAAGATCGTCATCGAGGTCGGTGAGCTTTCCGGAATCGTTCCCCGCTATATCGAGCAGTGCTATCCCGCCGCTGTCTACAAAACCTTTATGGAAAAGACGGCGCTGGAGCTTGTGGTTGTGCCGGGTATCGTCAAATGCCGCGAATGCGGGCGCGTTTTCAACGCGGCGGCAAACGACCTGTACTGTCTTGATTGCGGCGGGCAGAATCTGGAGATTCTTGAGGGCAACGATATGATTGTCAAAGAAATCGTCTGCCGGTAGAAACGGCATATTATTCATTCGTTTTAAGGAGGAATCTGCTGTGTTCGTGTTTTATGAAGGCGTTCCGACCCTATTGGTGCTTCTTGTCTGGCTCTGTGTTTTTGCAAGTCTCTTTGCGCTCAACGAGGTGAGCCGCCGCTATAAATGGGTTGGTTTCAGCTTCTTTGTTGTTCTGCCCATTGTGCTTACCGTGATGTGGCTGACGGTTTTCCGCGACAGCGCGTATATGGACTGGTTCCATCTGGCAAAAGTCTATTCCGCGACGGCCGGAAGCATCGGCTTCTGGTGTATTCGCCATATCAAAGGGCTTTCCACCAATAAAATTGCCCTTTGCTTTCCGCCCCTCATTCTCGCGATCAATATCTGCGAGGCTGTCACGCGCGACTTTCAAGTCGGCCATTATACCACTCCCGTCGTCGAATACGCCAATAATCAGATTCAGTACTACATCGGCGGCTCGTGGAACTATATGAACGGAATCGCGGGGATTCTTAACATCGTTACCATTACCGGCTGGTTCGGCATCTGCATCCGCAAGGAAACCGCAAAGGATAAAAGCCGCGACATGCTCTGGCCGGATATGCTCTGGTTCTGGATTGTAGCGTACGATGTCTGGAATTTCGCCTATACCTACAACTGCCTGCCAACCCACGCGTGGTACTGCGGCCTTGCGCTGCTTCTTGCGCCGACGCTTTGCGCTTTTACAGTCGGAAAGGGTGCGTGGCTCCAGCACCGTGCGCAGACGCTGGCCCTGTGGTGCATGTTCGCCCAAACCTTCCCCGCTTTCCAGGATGCGAGCCATTGGATGGTGCAGTCCAGTGCAAGCCATACGATTGCGCAGTCTGCCGTCAAAGAGGGGCTTCTCGCGGCGAACGGTTACACCATGAATGCCGCTCCCGGCATCTATACGGTCGCTTCGGCTTCGCCGGACACGACGGCGCTTTTTGTTTCCAGCCTTCTGGCGCTGCTCATCAATGTGGCGGTCTTTGTCTACATGATTGCTCACATTGCGAAAACAAAGCGCAATCCGTATACTTCGGAGCTTTATACCGACCTTACGGTTCACGGCAGTATTAAGGATCTCGCCGCTTAACCTTTATGAATGCCAAGTTTCCCAAATTATATGGTATGATCATGCGAAGTTCGGAAGATTCCCGGACTTCGCATGATCTTTAATGGAAAGAAACTTTGCGGGAAGAACTTCTGATTGACAACAGCAATCCTTCATGATAGAGTTAATTTCTGTAATAAAGGGCCTGAAATGCAGTTTATTCGGAGGGAAAAATGTTAGAGAAATTAACGGACAGAATTTACTTTCTGCCGGGAGAAAAAAAGACGGACAGACCGTATTTGTATTATATAAACGGGGATACGATGAGTCTGGCAATCGACGCGGGAAATTCAAAACGGCATGTGGAAAAATTCTATCATGAATTGGAAGAACGCGGATTCCGGAAACCGGACTATACCGTCATCACACACTGGCATTGGGACCACACTTTTGGGATGCATGCGGTTGCCGGGAAAACAATCGCATCCGTTTTAACAAACCAAAAGCTCAGAGAAGTTCAAAATTGGGAATGGACAAAGCAGAAAATGCGGGAGCGGGAGGAAAGCGGAGAAGACATCGCTTTCTGCAATCAGTGTATTTTGTGCGAATATGAAAATCTGAAAGACATCGTTGTTGTTCCGGCGGAGATCGAAGTAAAGGAGAAAACGGCGATTGACCTCGGGGGGATTCACTGCGTGCTGGAACCGCATGATTCCACGCATTCAAGGGATTCGTTATTCCTCTATATTCCGGAGGAAAAAGTCTTAGTCGTTGGGGATTCGGACTGCGAGGATTATTACGGCGACGGAAAATATGATCAGGAACGATTAAAGAATTTGACAGCGTACATTGAAAAATTTGATTTTTCAACCTACGTAATCGGCCACGATGTTCCCCGGAGCAGGAAAGAGGCCACGGACTTTTTAAAGTCACAGATGGAATTATTAGAATAGGTACGGGCGGAGCCGCTTACCATTGTATTTATTTCTGATGCGAATGGCATATATCGGCAGAAAATATCCTAGTTGACAATTTCGTATTCTATGCTATTATAATAAGAAGAATAGGATGAAAGACATTGACAGAGACAGTAAGCTTTCATTAAAAATCACAGCGAACCGGGGACAGTGCAAGCCCGGTATGAGTAGATGAATCCCTGAAAATCCCTCTGGAGTTGCGAGCTAAAAGGCTAAGGCCGAGTAAGTGAAGCCGGTTTTCCGCCGTTAACGGGAACACATATGATGGTATGTAGGAATAGGTGGTATAACAAAGTTTCGTCTTTGTCCTGTGAATACGGGGCAAAGGCTTTTTTATTTTATAACCACACAGAAATACCAATACGAAGGATCGGAGATTACAGTATGTACAAAAAAGTATCAACAGACCTGAATTTTGTCGAGCGTGAAAAAGCAGTTGAAGCTTTTTGGGAAGAAAATCAAATTTTCGAAAAAAGCGTTTCCCTGCGGGAAAAGGGAAAGTCTTATATCTTTTTCGAGGGCCCGCCGACGGCGAACGGAAAACCGCATATCGGCCATGTTTTAACCCGCGTCATTAAAGACCTGATTCCGCGTTACCGTACCATGAAGGGATATCAGGTGCCGCGAAAGGCCGGCTGGGATACCCACGGTCTTCCGGTCGAGCTGGAAGTGGAAAAACTTCTGCATATCAACGGCAAAGACCAGATTGAACAGTACGGGCTGGAACCGTTTATCAAACAGTGCAAGGAAAGCGTATGGAAATATAAAGGCATGTGGGAAGACTTTTCCCGTACCGTCGGCTATTGGGTCGACATGGATCATCCGTACGTTACGTATGACAATGATTATATTGAGTCGGAGTGGTGGGCGCTCAAACAGATTTGGGAAAAGGGCCTGCTCTATAAAGGATTTAAAATTGTACCGTACTGCCCCCGCTGCGGAACGCCTCTTTCCAGCCACGAAGTGGCACAGGGATATAAAAATGTAAAAGAGAAATCGGCGATCGCAAAGTTTAAAGTGAAGGACGAAGACGCTTATATTCTTGCATGGACAACCACGCCGTGGACCCTGCCCTCCAATGTGGCGCTTTGCGTTAACCCCGACGAGGCTTATGTAAAAGTAAGCTGCAAGGGGGAAACCTATTATTTGGCACAGGAGCTTGCTCCCGCTGTTCTGGGGGAAGAATTTACCGTTTTGGAAACCTATACGGGAAAAGATCTGGAATACAAGGAATACGAACCGCTCTATCACTTTGTTCAGCCGGATAAAAAATGCTGGTATGTTACCTGCGACCGCTACGTAACCCTGACGGACGGTACCGGGGTGGTACACATTGCGCCCGCCTTTGGTGAAGACGACGCGAACGTCGGCAGAAATTATGATCTCCCGTTCGTACAGCTTGTGGACGGCAAAGGCCAGATGACAAAGGAAACGCTTTGGCCGGGCGTCTTCTGCAAAGACGCAGACCCGAAAGTATTAAGAGACCTGAAGGAACGCGGCCTTTTGTTTTCCGCGCCCGCCTTTGAGCACAGCTACCCGTTCTGCTGGCGGTGCGACACTCCCCTCATCTATTACGCCAGAGAATCCTGGTTCATTAAGATGACAGCGGTCAAAGAGGATTTGATTCGCAACAATCAGACGGTTCACTGGATTCCGGAGAGTATCGGCAAAGGCCGCTTCGGAGACTGGCTGGAGAATGTGCAGGACTGGAGCATCAGCCGCAACCGCTATTGGGGCACCCCGCTGAATATTTGGGAATGCTCCTGCGGGCATCGCCACGCGATCGGCAGTATTGAAGAATTAAAAAGCATGTCTCCGGATTGCCCGGAGGATATTGAACTGCACCGTCCCTATATCGATGCGGTTACCATTACCTGCCCCAAGTGCGGCAAACCGATGAAACGCGTTCCGGAAGTGATTGACTGCTGGTTCGATTCCGGTTCCATGCCGTTTGCGCAGCACCACTATCCGTTTGAAAACAAAGACGTATTTCATCAGCAGTTCCCGGCGGATTTCATTTCGGAAGCGGTGGATCAGACCAGAGGATGGTTCTATTCCCTGATGGCGATTTCTACGCTGCTGTTTAACAAGGCGCCCTTTAAAAACGTTATTGTTTTAGGACATGTACAGGATGAAAACGGGCAGAAAATGTCAAAGTCAAAAGGGAACGCGGTCGATCCGTTTGACGCGCTGCAAACCTACGGCGCGGATTCCATCCGGTGGTATTTTTACAGCAATTCCGCTCCCTGGCTTCCGAACCGGTTCTACGCCAAGGCGGTAACGGAGGGCCAGCGCAAATTCCTGTCCACCCTTTGGAACACGTATGCGTTCTGGGTTCTGTATGCCGAAATCGACAAATTCGACGCAACAAAGTACAAGCTGAATCCGGAAAAGCTGACCGTAATGGACAAATGGCTTCTCTCAAAGCTGAATACCCTGATTCTGGATGTTGATCGCTATCTTGGAAATTATCAGATTCCGGAAACAGCCAGAGCTTTGCAGAGCTTCGTGGATGAAATGAGCAACTGGTATGTCCGCAGAAGCAGAGAGCGCTTTTGGGTTCCGGAAATGACGGAGGATAAAATCAACGCCTACCTTACCCTGTATACGGCGCTGGTAACGGTTGCAAAGGTGGCGGCGCCGATGATTCCGTTTATGTGCGAGGATATCTACCAGAATTTAGTCCGTACAGTGGACCCGGACGCACCGGAAAGCGTTCATCTGTGCGATTATCCGGTCGCCGACGAAACCATGATCGACAAAAAGCTGGAAGACGACATGGAAGAAGCCGTGCAGGTAGTAACGCTTGGCCGTACGGCAAGAAACGCGGTGAATCTGAAAAACCGTCAGCCGCTTGCGAATCTCTATATCGGTGCAGCGCACGACGTAGGCCCGCTTTATCATGAAATTATCCGGGAAGAGCTGAATATTAAGGAAGTGCATTTTGAAGAAGACGCTTCCCGCTTTACCTCTTACCTCTTTAAGCCGCAGCTTCGGACTTTGGGCCAGAAATACGGCAAAAAGGTCAACAATATCCGTACCGCCCTGCTGGAATTGGATGGCAATCAAGCGAAAAAAGAGCTTGATGCGAACGGCTATTTGGCTTTGCAAATTGAAGGGGAAGAAATCCGCCTGACCCCGGACGACCTGCTTATTGAAACAGCCCAGAAGGAAGGCTTTGAATCCGTATCGGACAATGGAATTACCGTCGTACTGGATACAGCGCTTACGGAGGAATTGCTGGAGGAAGGTTTTGTTCGGGAAATCATCAGCAAAATCCAGTCCATGCGCAAGGAAGCAAAATTCAATCTGACCGACCATATTGTTGTCTATGAAACCGGAAGTAAAAAAGTGGCGGACATTATGGCGAAAAACAAAGAAGCCATTCGGCATGACGTATTGGCGGACGAAATCCGTCTGAATGAAATGGACGGCTTTACCATGGAGTGGAATATCAACGGCGAGAAAGCCGCTTTTGGGGTGAAAGTAAAGTAACCTCGTTTAGCGATAGGACAAGTTTGACTCCATTTTAAAGACAGATCGTGCATGAAAAGTATAGTATTGTAAAAATAAAATTCCGCAAGGTTCAGCAAATGCTGGCTTTGCGGAATTTTTTTGCAGGATTAAAAACGAAAACATCATTTGGGAACGCAATGCGACGTTTGAAGTTTAAGAAAGAGATTCCATGAACGAATCTTGGTTCTATAATGGAATTTAAATGCGAATTAGCGAATTAAAGAAATAAAAAATGAATAAATTATGAATAATTTGTTGAAATTAATTTCCTAAGGGAATATAATGTAAATATTGGTAAATAATTGGCAAAATATTATTCTAATATTAAATATCAAATTTTGTTAATAGCTGATTAAGGAGGGCATTTGTTCTCTCTTAATATAATACAATCATTAAAGGAGCGATGAAACATGTTTTGCCCTGAATGCGGAACAAAAAATCAGGACGATGCAGTGTTTTGCGAAAATTGCGGTGTGGATATTTCGCAGGCACTGAAACAAAGCCAAGCGGCTCAGCCAACGAACGAAAATGGGAACCCCCGACAACCCCAGACCGATCCCCCTAAGTCTGCCGAAAATCAAAATTATACCTATTCGGCGTCGGCAGCAGTCGCTGCGCCGCACACACCGATGACGCTTCGGATGAAAATAATATTGGCGTCTATCCTGCTGGCGGCTGTCTTAGTGGCTGTGTTTTTTTATGTGGGCGGTCAAATGAGCAGCCCGGAAAGGGTGGCTCAGAATTATTTTGAAGCATTGAAAGTAAATGACTGGGATAAGGCGTATTCCTACTTAAATATTACGGAAAGCGATTTTATTAACAAGGGTAATTTTGTGAAAATGCAGAAGGAATCAGGCACAAATCCTGGAATCGTAAACTACAGCATATCCAGTAAGAAGGATTATACAAGTGATGAAAGCAATGAAAACAGTGCGCTTACGAAAAACATTGAAATGCAGTATACAACAAAAACCAGTCCGGAGCCTCAAACGACGGATATCAAACTGATCAAACAACCTGAAAAAATGTGGCTCTTTTTTGATAAATGGAAAGTATCCTCTACAGGTTATATTGAGCCGGAAGTTACCATTACCGTGCCTTACGGGACTACAGCCTATTTAAATAATACAAAGATTTCCGACAAATACAAGGATAATTCTTCCTCTTCCAACGGCACGGCGGATTCATCCGAAAAACAATCTGTTACTTATAAACTCAAGAATATTTTTATCGGAAAGTACGATCTGAAAGTTACGTCCCCTTACATAGAAGATTTTATGGATCAGATGGACCTAAACGAATACTCCAGTTTCACTGTGAGTAACCTGACACTGAAAAAAGATATTCTCGACGCCGTCTCAAAAAAGCCGGAACAAATCATTAAAGATATCTATGCGGCTGCTTTGGCCGGAAAAGATTTTGACAGTGTAGCAGATTATTTTGTTACAGACGAGGATGCACGGATAAACCTAAAAAATGAGTACAGTAATCTTCAGAGAATCATTGCAAAAGGTACCGACGGCGGCATTAAAAGTATTACTTTCTCTGATTTTGACCCTCAGGTAACGAATTCTCAGGCAGACTCCGACATGTCTATAAAAGTTGACACGAAATTGGATTATTCCTATACAGCTTGTTATCCGAGCTACGGCGGGACTCAGCAGAGCTATGACGGAAAGGATGCTTCCGATTTAGCGTTTACATTCCAGCTATCAGGTGATAAATGGTTGGTTAGCTCTGCCGACGGGTTCACATTACCCTATTACAAGACAAACGATTCAATATATTAAATTCAGGAGGCTAATCATTATGGCTAAATTTTGCGTTTATTGCGGAAGACCACTTCAGGAAGGCGAGGTATGTACGTGTAAAAATCAAGCTGCCCGGCAAATGACACCTCCTTCCACTCCGGCTCCCGATACGACACCATCTGCCGCACAGTCCGCTCCGGTTACGCCGGGAGCTGCGCAGGTTTACATAAAACACATATGGGAACTTATTAAAAAATCCTTTCAGGCACCGTCGTCCATGCTGCGGTCATTTGCCGCTTCGGGGGACAGCAAAACAGCATTTGGCTTAATCGGAATCCGGGCGCTTGCTTTTGCATTATTCATGTTGGTTTTATGTACAAGAATTACATCGTCCATAATGGCGATAGTCGGTAAAATTTATTCCGGAATTCAGGATTATATACAATTTCCGCTTGCAAAGGTATTTTTCCTCTCTTTGCTGATTTCATTTGGAGTCGCTTGCCTTTTTGCCGCTTTGCTTTTGCTCTTCAACAAATACGTTGGCAGAGCGGAAACTACATACAATAATATGCTGTGTGTAGCCGCGGGAAGCGGAATTGCGGTAATTCCATTCCTTTTGGCTGGAATTCTGCTGATGTTCTTAAACTTGAATCTTGGTTTTTGCATTGCCTTTTTTGGCTCTGTTTTGGGACTGATTTTTGCATTAGCAGCATTGCCGGGGGCTTCGCAGATTGATTCCAATAAATCGGTTTACGTTCTGTTTGCTGCATCTGTCGTCTTGCTTATTGCAGTTTATATTCTTATTAAATTGTTTTTCCCAGTGTTTTTGCCGGATGGACTGGTTAATGGAGTGAAGGACTTGGGTTCAGGCTCTCCTTTTTCAAGTATAAACCCATCTTTGTTTAAATAAGAATATTTCATATGAAGTGCTCATTTTAGCGCGATTAAGGTATTCTTCAATTTTGCAATCTTCATTGACCGGTTGAATTTTCCGGAATCTTTAGAATGAAAAACCGCGCCAAATCGTTGCTTTTCAGCTATTTGGTGCGGTTTATTTCAATCCTTTATTTCTATTTGTTACTTTTCAGTCCGAAACACCCTCCACTTGATTTTTGAAGGCGGGACTGGTACAATTTAACAGTGATTTATTTCATACTGTCAGCCTACTGATGGTGACCGCTCTTCCCGGGGTCCATCCGGGAGGGGCGGTTGTATTCTTTTATGAATTTAATAAATGGTAGAGATGCCCCCGTCAGATGATATCTGGCGGGGGCGGGTGTTTTCCCACATTGGAAAATATTTTATACTTCTTCTCGGGCACACTTTTATTATGTTATAACTTTTCGGTTTTATACTCATGATTTGGGCGTATAACATTGCTTTTTGGTACAAACAAGGCCTAGTAAAAAATAGATAAAAAATATATATTAACATGCTGTTGACAATGCAATACTACTATAATATAATGTAGTTGAACGTTAAACCTTTCAATTTTAAGAAAAAGGGGATAAGGTAATGAAAAAGTTTCTAAGCGTTGTTCTTTGCTTTGCGATGATTTTATCATTAACAATTGGCTGCACAACTCAAAAAAATGCTGGCACAGGCTCTTCCGCGGAACCTCAATCAGGGACGGGGGACAAAAAAGTGACTGTTAAACTCGGCATTTGGCCTGAGGATACACTGGCTGATGATATTAAAATGCACGAGGGCTTTGTAACCGAGCTTAAAACAACACATCCCAATGTTGAAATTGTTCCGTCATATTACAAATATGCGACAGACACCTTTGTTTCTTTGGCGGCTTCCAACAAGCTGCCGACCGTTTTTGAAACATGGTACACCGAGCCGCAGAAGTTGATTGAGGGTGGTTTCGTTGCGGATATTACAGATGTTTTAAAAGAGAAACACTGGCCGGATCAAATGAATGATTCTATCAAAAAATTGCTTTCAAAAGACGGACGCATTTACGGCATCCCGAGAGACGGCTACGCGCTGGGCTTGATGCTCAACGTCAATATGTTTAAAGCCGCGGGTTTAGTCGATGACAAGGGCTATCCAATTTACCCGAAAACGTGGGATGAACTGGCGGTCACCGCACAAAAGATTAAACAAAAAACAGGTGAAGCGGGCTTCTGCCTCCTTGGCAAAGATAATGCCGCGGGCTGGCACTTCAGCAACATTGCCTGGGATTTTGGTGCAACGCTGACAAAAGAGAATAATGGCAAATTTACTGCAAACATCAACACGCCGGAAGCAATTGCTGCAATGCAGTATGTCAAAGATTTAAAATGGAAGTATGATTGTCTAACCGCTGACCCGACAAAAGAAGACTGGGCATCCGGTTTTGTGAACTTAGGAACAGGCGCAGCCGCAATGTACATAGGTGCGAATGACGCCGTAAACCAACCGACACAGGTGAATAAATTACCAACCAAAGACCTGGCTCTCGTACCAATTCCTGCCGGTCCAAAGGGACAGTATTCTCTTTCCGGCGGAACTCCGTATATGTTTGCAAAAAATGCAACAAAAGAAGAAATCAGCGCCGCGCTGGATTATATTGAAATTATGGGAAAATCTCCGATGACCAGCACGAACGCACTAAAGGGTATGTATGCGGATGCGAGAAGCAGAGTAAGCAAAGGCGTTCCGGTACTGCCAGTCTTTCCAGCGTGGACAGATCCTACTTTCCTTGAAGCAAACGCGAAAATTACGAAAGAAAATAGCAATATAGACATGAAGCTTTATCAGGATTATTTTGATGCGGTCAAAAAGCCGGGAAACCTGCATTTTGAAGAAGTTGGCTCCGCGCAGGATCTGTATTCCGAATTGACAAAAGTAATTCAAGCTGTTGTTACGGATAAAAATACGGATATTCCCAAAATGATGGCAGCAGCCAATACAAATTACCAGAAAATCCTTGATGAAAAGGTCAATAAATAATACCGTTATCACCTCCGTTTTTAAGGTTGGAAATGTTGAAGGGGGCCGTTTACAGCGGCCCTCATTCATTGAAATAATGTAGTGAAGTAATTTACGGTGGAGAGTGAGTTTCAAATGCGTGAAAAAAAGTCTTCCTCTATTTTGCATAGTATATCTGCCTGGCTGATTATGCTGCCTGGATTAATTTTATTTGCTTTTTTTGTATGGGAGCCATTGCTGGAAAGTATTCGCCTTTCACTTTATACTGCCAAAGGGATTCATTTGATGGATTTTGTTGGTTTGAAAAATTATATTGCGGTTCTTCAGCATCCTGATTTTTTACCGGCCATCCGAAATACATTTTTATATACTTTTTGGTCTCTTATCATTGGATTTCTAATTCCGATTATTATGGCGACTTTCATTACGGAAACAGTACATATGAAAAGCTTTTTTCGAGTAGGCGTTTATTTTCCGAATATTATGCCGGGACTGGCAACCGTGATGATGTGGGGATACTTGTTCAGACCGGGTAAGACGGGAGTGTTCAACATTTTGTTGTCCGCCCTGGGGATTCAACCGTTTGATTGGCTGGCAAGCCCCGCGTGGACGATCCCATTGATTGTTCTTACAATGACATGGAAAAGTGCAGGTTCAACAGCTCTGATTTATATGGCAGGCATGGGCAGTATTAATCCGGAACTTTACGAAGCCGCCACCATTGACGGTGCTACGCCGTGGAAGCGCTTTCTCCACATTTCCCTTCCGAGCATTTTTGGGTTGGGAAAAACATTGCTGATTTTACAAATTATATCTGTATTCCAAATTCTGTATGAACCATTGGTTATGACGAATGGCGGGCCGAATAACGCGAGCATTTCGGTAATGCAGCTTGTGTTCCGATATGCGTTTGAAGATTACAACTATCCGATGGCAGCGTCTTTATCGGTGATTATCTCAATCATTCTTGTGCTTCTTACCGCAGTCTACTTTAAAGCGACGAAAGGAAAAAAGCCTGAGTATTCCACAAATTGATTAAGGGAGTGCCAAACGATGTCTTTCTTTAAAAAATATAGAGATAAACAGGATGGTACCATCCGATTTTATGATATAAAGTCTTCCTGGATAAAGTTTATCAGTATACTAATTTTCCTGGCTTGTATTATCATGGTTGTTATTGCAATTTTTCCCGCCCTGTGGGTGTTCCTCGCAAGCTTTAAAGATATTCAGGAATTTCGCCGTACGCCAACGCTTTTTCCGAATAAATATAATTTTAATGTTTTTTTAAAAACTTGGAATGAACTTCATTTTCTAAAGTATTATTTAAATTCCTTTATTGCTGTCGCGGGCAGCACGATCTGCGCAATCTTTTTTAACGGACTTCTGGCCTATGGGCTTGCTATCTTAAAGCCAAAGGGCTATAAGATTGTGACAGGACTGGTTATGTGGAGCCTGCTCATTCCGGCTACTACGAGCATGGTTTCGCTTTTTGTAAATATTACACGTGTAGGATTGGATGGCACCTTTCTTCCTCTTTGGCTGGCCGCCGGAGCAAATGCTTTTTATGTACTGCTGTTCAAACAATTTTTTGAGCAGCTTCCTAAGGAATTGATTGAGGCGTCCGAATTGGATGGGTGCAGTAATTTCAAAATCTTCTATAAGATTGTTTTTCCTCTTTCGGTTCCTATTGTAATGGTTGTGGCAATTTTTGCGGCGTGTGCCGCGTGGTCGGACTTTTTGCTTCCCTATCTTGTCCTTTCTAACACGGATAAGGTAACGGTCATGGTTCGCCTATTCCAATTCCGCACCAGCAACACGAACGATGTGGATGTTCTGCGGGCAATCGTTTTCTCCATTATTCCGCCGATCATACTATTTACAATCTTCCAAAAACAAATTACGCAGAGTGTGGTCTCTGCGGGAATTAAGGGGTAATTATGGGAAAATCAGCAGATACATATTATTGCGTTGACCCTTGGAAAATCATAGAGAACGGATTTTCACCGGAACACGCAATGGTCTCAGAATCAATCTTTTCACTTGGAAATGAGTACACCGGTGTGCGGGGATATTTTGATGAAGGGTATTCCGGAGACCGACTCCTTGGCAGTTACATCAATGGTGTGTTTGAAGAAAAAAAGCTTGAAACAAGCAGCTACAAGGGAATTGTAAATACAATGACCTACATGGTAAATGCAGTAGACTGGCTCTATACCCGCCTGCAAATTGATGGGGAGGAACTGGATTTAAACATCGCGGATTACAGGAGTTTTGTCCGTATATTGGACTTAAAAACAGGAGTTTTAATCCGTTCCTTTGTTTGGCGAACCAAAACAGGCAAAGAGGTTGAGCTAACGTTTGAACGCTTTCTATCCATGGAAGAACCTCATATGGGCGGTCAAAGAATACGTGCACGTGCTCTGAATTTTAACGGTAATCTGCAAGTTCTGGCGGGGCTTGATTTTTCACAGCCGCATAAAAGTGTGGGTGAAAATAGGTGGGACTGCATTTCTAACAAAGCAGAGGGCAATTGCTGTGAAATTGCAGCGCAAACAAAACAAAGTAAGCACAAGGTCATCTGCCAATGCCGATTTTTGGGAGACATGGAACAAATGGCTCCCGTACAGGCGGGAGAAAAAATCAGCCTGCTATCCTTTACACTACCCTTAAACCAGGGGAGCCAGACTCAATTTTCGCGTATTATGCAAATTCTTTCCTGTACGGAGAAAGCAGTCGCGCCTGAGAAATTTGAGCGTCTGTCTGCCGCTAAAAAAGATACTTTTTTAGCGGCAGAATATGATGCACTGAAAGCAGGAAGCTGTAAGTGGTGGGAACAGATGTGGCGTCGTTCCGACATTCAAATTGAAGGTGACGCGGTAAACCAACAGGGAATTCGCTATTGTATTTTTCAAATGCACCAAACCTATCACGGGGAGAATTCAAAATCGGTTATTGGCGCAAAGGGGCTGACCGGCGAAGCATACAGCGGCAACACTTTTTGGGATACGGAAACCTATTGTCTGCCCTTTTATCTTTTTAATAATCCGCAAGCAGCGAAAAAGCTTCTGATGTTTCGGTATCATTCCCTTCCTCAAGCACGGGAGCGTGCCAAAGCACTGGACTGTGAAGGCGCCTTTTATCCGATTGCCACAATAGACGGCAGGGAGTGCTGTAATCTTTGGCAGCATTCCAGCTTACAACTGCAAGCCTCGACCGGAGTAGCCTATGGAATCTGGCATTATGTAAATGTGACTAAGGATGAGGATTTTATTGATACTTACGGCGTGGAAATGCTTGTTGAAATTTGCCGTATGCTTGCAACGAGAGGGGATTGGAGCCAGAAAACGGGTAAATACGGATTTTATGGTGTAATGGGACCGGATGAATTCCAAATGATGGTCAACCATAATTGCTATACCAATTTTATGGCAAAGAAGACATTTGAATATACCATACTGGTTATAAACAACATGAAGGCCACGCAGAAATTTGCGGATCGTTTAAAAATCCTTTCCGTCGACTCTCAGGAACTTTTGAAATGGGCTGATATGGCAAGAAACATGGAGATTCCATATGATGAAGACACTCGGATTTTTGAGCAGTGTGAAGGATTTTTTACCCTCCCTCATATTGATGTCGACAAAATCCCAGTTACGGAATTTCCGCTTTACAGCCATTGGAGCTATGACCATATTTACCGTAACGATATGATTAAGCAGCCGGATGTACTCATGATGATGTTTCTGTACAATGCGTGCTTTACAACGGAGCAGAAATTAAAAAATTATGATTATTATGAGCCTCGGTGTATCCACGAAAGCTCGCTTTCTCCCTCGGTACATTCCATATTAGCCTCAGAATTGAAAAGGCATGAGGATGCATATCGCTTTTTCGAATTTGCAACGCGTTTGGATCTGGATAATTACAACCGCAATACCAGTGAGGGACTGCATACAACCTCCATTGCGGCGGCGTGGATGAACATTATCTATGGTTTTGGCGGCATGCGTTCCGATGGGGATATCCTGTCTTTTCACCCCACTATCCCCAAGCAGTGGAGAAGCTACTCGTTTCAAATTTTGTTAGGCGATGATACTCTGTTTATAAAGGTGGAGCAAGAAAAATTGCGTATTCATACGAAAAATGGTTCGAAACAAACCATTTCTCTTTATGACAGGAATACCGTAATCGGGCAGGAAGAAGTAGTAGTGAAAATACCCGAACAGTGGAGGACTGCGATAGATGAGTAACTGGACGATCGAAAGCACCGATTTTAACGCGGAGAAGGCGGCTGATCTCGGAAATCAGTATTTCATAGGAAATGGTTACCTCGGCGTACGGGGAACCCTTGAGGAGTACGGCAAAAATGAGCTGACTGCAATTAATTTAGCGGGAATTTACGACCGGCACGGTACAGCCTGGCGAGAACCCCTAAACGCCCCAAACGCGCTTTTAACATGGGTGGAAATCAACCATAAAAGTTACCGTCTGCCAACTTGTACTCCATGTGAGCACCGCCAACAGCTCGACTTTGAATGCGCCCTGCATAGCCGAAAAACGGTATGGGAAACGGAATATGGAACACTCGGCGTCACCGCACAGCGTTTTGCAAGTATGGCAAACCCACATTTGATCTGTATGAAATACAGAATTTCTACGGATTCCTGTGTGGATGTGATCTTGCACACAGGAATCGATTGTGATATTTGGGACATTCACGGTCCGCACTACGAAAAAACGGAAATGGGTGTAAATGGAGAAACTCTCACGGTGCTTGCCACAGCAGGGGAAACCAAAGCACAGGTTGCCGTAAGTGAACTTGTTTTATGCGACTTTCATGGGAATCAAAGCATCCATTACGAAGATAAGGCAATTCTGCGTGAAATACAATTTGAGGCTGACGGAAAAAGAAGCTATACGCTTTATAAATTTATTTCAATTTATACCACGCATGATGGTGGAAATCCTCTGCATGATGCACTTGTCTGTTCCAGTTTATCCGCCAAAACAGGGTATGAGAAGGAAAAAGCAGTGCATATCCGCCGATGGTCGGAACTATGGAACGCCACCTGCGTGAAAATTGACGGTGATGACACAGCAATGCAGGCTTTGAATTATTCGATTTATCATCTGCATTGTATTGTGCCGCGACATGCGGAAAGCATGTCAATTCCAGCGCGTGGGCTTTCCGGCCAAATGTATAAGGGTGCGGTATTTTGGGACACGGAAATGTTTATGCTGCCTTTTTACCTTTATACGGAACCAAAGGCCGCACGGCTTCTGCTGAAATATCGAATAGACACGCTGCCCGGTGCGCGTGCCAAAGCAAAGGAATACGGCTATCGGGGTGCATTTTACGCATGGGAAAGTCAGGAGGGCGGCTACGATGCCTGTTCCGATTACAATGTAACGGATGTGTTCACCCAGCGTCCTATGAAAACGTATTTCCGGGATAAGCAAGTGCATATCTCCGCGGACATTGTTTACGGTATTGTACAATATTTAAAGGTGACCGGGGATATGTCGCTGCTTGATGAAGGGGCCGCAGAGGTTATTCTGGAGTGTGCAAATTTTTACCGCTCCATGCTGGTGAAACGCGCGGATTCCGGCTGCTTTGAAATTCACGATGTAATCGGGCCGGATGAGTACCATGAGCGTGTCAACAATAACGCCTATACGAATCGAATGGCAAAATTCGTATTTCATGAAGCTGCAAAGCTGATTCATAAATTGTTTCTGGGTTCTTCTCCGTTGCGTATAAAACTGGAAGAACAATTCGACTTAAAAGGTATGCTTCAGAAATTTGAAGAATCTGAACACCGGCTTTATATCCCTCAGCCCGACCATAAAACAGGGATCATTGAACAGTTTGACGGCTATTATAAATTAGAGGATGTCTCTGTTGACGCAGTTCGCGGCCGCCTATTGGATAAGCGGGAATATTGGGGCGGCGCCTATGGAGTTGCTTCCCACACACAGGTTATTAAACAGGCGGACATTGTTGCCATGCTGAATCTGTTTTCCGGAGAATACAACAACCGTACTTTAAAAAACAACTGGAACTTTTACGAGCCTCGCACGGAGCACGGATCTTCTTTAAGCGCCTGTATGTATGCAGTTCTTGCATGCCGTTTTGGTGAACCCGACCTTGCATATCCCTTTTTCATGCAGTCAGCCTGCGTGGATTTAAAAGGCGGGGGAAAACAGTGGGCGGGGCTGATATATATCGGCGGAACTCATCCGGCAGCCTGCGGAGGTGCGTGGCTGACGGCGATACAAGGCTTTGCCGGCCTTTCAGTTCAAAGCGGGGTGCTGAAAGTGCAGCCCCGCCTGCCGTCAAAGTGGAAATCCATGCAATTTAAAATTTATTTTCAAGGCTGCATTTACTCTATTGAGATAAAGGGCAAAGACTATAAAATAAGTGTGGAAAATAAAAAACGGGGTTTCCCGTCTCGAATTATATTCTTTTAACGCTTTTTCTCTCAATAAGATGTACCGGTAATATTTTCTGATGTTCCTCTACTCGATTATTGTTTAACCTGTTCATCATAAATTCTACGGCCGCCTTACCCTTTTCAACGGTATCCTGATGAATGGTCGTAAGCGTCGGCGAAATCAATTGGCAAAGAGTAACATCATCAAAACCGACAACGGAAATATCATTTGGCACATTAAGGCCGATATCGTGGAGCCCGGCGATTATGCCGGCGGCAAGAATATCCGCGGTGGCAAATACGGCGGTAATTTCCTTGTGCGCCGCAATCTGCCTGCTTAGCAGCATATCACTTTGCACATCAAATTCTCCCTGAAAGAGAAATTGCTCTTGATACGGAATATGAAATTCGTCAAGCGCCTGCCGGTAGCCTCGCAAACGCTCTTCAACAACACCATGGCTTCGTATCGGCGGGGAGGCAAAGGCAATATTGCGATGCCCGTTCTCTATTAAATACTTTGTTGCCAAATAACCGCCTTTATAATCCTCCAGCCCGACGTTTTGCATATTGGGATGGTTAATGTAGCTGTCAATCAGCACGATTGGAACATCGACAGAGGATAGGGTATCGAAAAATTCATCTTCAAATAAGCCGGTAAAAAACATGCCGTCAATATTCCAGTTGCGCAGGAAACTCAAAAGATCCATACTGTCTTCCACTGTGCGCAGCATAAGGTAATAACCGTTTTCCCGCAGTGTTTCTTCAACAGCGCCTATAAAAGCAGAATGGAACGGGTCGGCGATAAACCCACCGGACGCTTTTGGAACAAGATGATTAATAATCCCGATTACTTTTGAAGAATTACTTACAAGTGAGCGGGCAGACATATTGGGAGCATATCCGCTTCGCTTAATGATTTCATTAATTTGTGCAATCGTTTGTGAAGATACGCGGGAGGTTCTCCCATGAATAACATTTGAGACGGTTGTATAACTGACACCCGCTTCTTTCGCAATATCCTTAATCGTCGTCATAAAATCTACCTTTTTCTATGAAGTTGAACGTTTAATCCTTGTAACTCATCGTATCATATTTTGTAAAAATGTGCAATCGCAATTCATCATTCCTTAAATATAAAACTAAAAAATGTATTTTCAATTATTGATACTAAAAAACCGGAGGTAAAGTTGGATGATAAAAGGAGTTATATTTGATCTTGACGGAGTGCTGGTATCCACAGATAAACTGCATTATCTCGCGTGGAAACGACTCGCGCAGGATTTGGGCATTACAGATTTCACAGAGCAGGACAACGCCCGGCAAAGAGGAGTGAGCCGAATGGCTTCACTGCAGGTTGTTCTGGAAAAGTCAAACCATTCCTACACTGACCAGGAAAAAATCGATTTTGCAGAAAGAAAGAATCAATATTATGTTGAATTGCTGGAAAGTCTGACAGAAAAAGCAATTTTGCCAAATGCGGCTGAAACAATCGTGCTGCTGCGTAAAAAAAATATTCAAATCGCGGTTGGCTCAGTAAGTAAAAACGCTCCGGCTATTTTGCAGCGGACGGGACTTCTTCCGCTGATTGACAAAGTCGGCTGCGGACTGGATATTATCCGTTCCAAACCTGATCCCGAGGTCTTTCTCATCGCTGCCAAGAAACTCGGACAGAATCCGAAGAACTGTCTTGTCGTGGAGGATTCCGAAGCCGGTATACAGGCTGCAAAAGCGGCAGAAATGAAATCCCTTGCCCTTGGACCTGAAAAAGAAAATCCTTTGGCGGATTATCACGCGGTATCCCTTGCCGATCCCAGTATTAACTGGGATATGATAATTGCGTCATAATTTATCGTAAACTTTGACCTGTATGATTGCTGTAAATTCATTCTGCAAAGTTAGAGGCATATACGTCAGTATTGAAATACTCGCTATGATTGTAATGATCCTGGCAATCTTTTCCCCGTCAACAGGCGTGTAAATTCCCGTCCGCTTCATATTTAGCGGAGCTGTATCTGTTCTAGGCTGCGCTATTCGATAAGAAGTTAGCCATTCATTTAAAACCGAAGGGGGTGAATGAAAAAACATCCTTTTAGTGTGAGCGGTTTTTTACCTTTTGCAGTCTGAAAATATTGGAGGGGAAATTATGAAAATGCATTTTAAAAGGTATACCCATGTGATTTTAGCCTTAGCAATCATTTTTACACAGTCGTTTGTTTCAACGCCCGCTGCATATGCAGCAGACACGACGAATCTTGCTGCCGGGAAGACAATAACTGCTAACAATTATACTCAAATTTACGTACCGGCAAATGCGAATGATGGCAACATTAACACATACTGGGAAGGTGAGATGAATTCATACCCTAACACCTTAACAGCTGATCTTGGCAGTTCACAGTCGGTCAGCAAAGTTGTATTGAAATTAAATCCATCCTGGCAAACGAGAACGCAGACTTTATCTGTCCTATCCAGCACAGATAATAGCAACTATGTGACCCTCGTTTCCTCAAGCACATACACGTTTGATCCTTCATCCGGTAATACCGTAACCATTGCCTTTACTGAGACAAGCGCGAGGTATATCAGGTTAAATTTTATGGCGAACAGCGGTGCCACGGGCGGGCAAGTTGCAGAATTTGAGGTTTACGGTCCTTCTTCCACTACTACCGGAGAACCCGATTTGGTTGTAACGGATATCACTTGGAATCCTGTAAGCCCTGCGGCTGGCAATGCCGTTACCTTCAGTGCAACGATTAAAAACCGGGGGACAGGTGAGACAACGGCTGGAGTAATCAATGGAGTGAGTTTTTTTGTTGATGGTACTCAAGTAAGCTGGTCCGACAACAATACAAGCTCAATAGCAGCAGGTGATTCTATAAAGGTAACTGCCAGTGGAGGACCAAATGGATTATCTACATGGGCAGCGACACCAGGTTCTCATACCATCATGGCATGGGTTGACGATGTCAACAGAATAACGGAATCAAATGAAAGCAATAACAAGTATTCAAAGATGCTTACGATAGGTGGAACAACAAGTAAACCGGATTTAATCGTTACTGATATTCTATATTCTCCAATAACTCCTAAAGAAGGCGACGAGGTTACGTTCAGTGCAGTCGTGAAAAATCAGGGTACAACAGATGGAGCCGCCGGAATTGTTGCATTTCAAGTTGATGGCGGCCGGATCGCAACATCTGCAAACAACACCGTTCCTATTGCAGCCGGTTCTACAAGTACCATCAAAGCAAGTAGCACGTGGACTGCGGTAAACGGTGTTCATTCGATCAGTGCTACTGCCGACAGCAGTGATACCACCGCTGAAACGGATGAGACGAACAATACATATAGTCTCAAGCTGGCAGTAGGAAATCTCGGACACGGTGCTACAGTACCATACCATAGATATGAAGCGGAAGATGCCTCAATCGGCGGCGGAGCCATATTGCGTTCTGCCCCCGACTTCAATTATGACCTTATTGCCGCGGAAGCTTCAAATCAAAAGTATGTAGCGCTTCCGACGACTGGTTCCTATGTCGAATGGGCAGTCAATCAGGGTGGCGCGGGCGTAGATTTGAGATTTACAATGCCTGATTCCAGTGATGGTATGGGACTGAACGGATCACTTGACTGCTATGTGAATGGCAAAAAAGTTACAACCATTCCATTGTCTTCTTATTGGTCATGGCAGTACTTCAACGGCGACCAGCCCCAGGATATCCCGAACGGTTCACAGGCTGCTTTTCGTTTTGACGAAGTACATTGGAAACTTCCTACAGAACTAAAGTCCGGCGACAAGCTCAGAATTCAAAAAACAAATGAAGACAGTTTGGAATACGGCGTTGACTTTGTGGAAATTGAGCCGATTCCACCTGCAATTTCACAACCACCCAATTCCCTTTCAGTCACAGATTACGGGGCAAATCCGGATGACGATACAGATGATCTGGCCGCTTTTAATTCTTGTGTCAATGCTGCGACAGCCTCAGGAAAATCTGTGTATATTCCGGCGGGTAAGTTTCATTTAGGCGGTATGTGGACAATAACTGCAAACAATATTACCATTACCGGCGCGGGGATCTGGTATACTAACTTGCAATTTACGTCGCCAAATGCAGCTAGCGGCGGTATTTCGTTCCGTATCACCGGAACAGTGGACTTCAGTAATGTATACATCAACTCGAGACTTAGGTCACGTTATAATCAAAATGCAATTTATAAATGCTTTATGGATAACTTCGGTATCAACTCCAAAATCCATGATTTCTGGGAAGATCATTTCGAAAGTGGTTTCTGGGTAGCAGATTACGCTCATACACCGGTTGTTGTAGCAGACAATCTGCTGATCGAAAACGGTCGCGTAAGAAATAATCTGGCAGATGGAGTTAATTTTTGTCAAGGAACCAAAAATTCTACAGTTCGCAATTGCAGTATAAGAAACAATGGTGATGATGGATTGGCTATGTGGTCTGACAATTCAATGAATGCGCCGATGGAAGTGAATAACTCTTTTTTAAACAACACAATTGAAAACAATTGGCGCGCGGCAGCAATTGCTATTTTTGGCGGCTCAGGACATAAGGCACAGTACAACTATATCAAGGATTGCTTTATGGGTTCCGGTATTCGGCTGAACACTGTATTCTCAGGTTATCATTTTGAAAATAATACGGGAATCACATTCTCCGATACTACCATTATTAATTCCGGTACCAGTAAAGATTGTTACAATGGCGAACGCGGTGCAATTGATTTGGAGGCGTCCAAGTCCAGTATTCAAAACATTACATTTGAAAAAATTGATATTATTAATTCGCAAAGAGATGCAATCCAAATAGGATACAACGGGGGTTTCAGCGGTATTGTGTTCAGAAATATTCATATTGATGGAACAGGCAAGGATGAAATTACAACATCAAGATTTTCATCACCGCATTTGGGAGAAGCTATTTATACCTACACAGGCAATGGTTCAGCAACTTTCATAAACCTTACCACAAGTAATATTGAAGCTCCTGAAAAATATCTTATCCAGAGCGGATTCAACATTATCCTTCAATAATTATTCCAAAGTAAAAAGGATGCCTACAATATAAATGATTATAGTTCAATTGTAAACAGGCTGAGGCCATGGCGAATTCGCCATGGCCTCAGTGAAGTATGGAGGAAGTTTTTTGTCCAACCGCTGTTGACAAACCCGCTATTGCGTGTTACTATATAGAGGTAATAAGTATGACTACATACAAGTCATACAAAATAGCAAGGGGTGAATTATGTTGGAAAACCTAACGGAAATGCTCAAAGGCGTGCTTGAGGGCTGCGTTCTTGAAATTATAAGCCGCGAAGAAACCTACGGCTACGAAATCACGCGGCGGCTGAACGCCCTCGGCTTCACGGACGTTGTTGAGGGAACGGTCTACACCATTCTGGTGCGGCTCGAGAAGAATAAGCTGGTGAATATTGAAAAAAAGCCGTCCGATATGGGGCCGCCGCGCAAGTTTTACGCGCTCAACGACGCAGGGCGCGAGGAACTGCGGAAGTTCTGGGAAAAATGGGAGTTCGTAGCATCAAAAATTAACGAGTTAAAGGGGAAAATAAAATGAATTTTTGGGAAAAGGTCACAGGCAGCGACATGACCAAAGAAATGAAAATTTTTGAATCGCGAGCCCAAAAGCTGCCTGCTGATTATCAAGCGGCATGGGAAAAAATCAATTCCAATCTTTGGCTGCATGCAGATTTCACCGGCCGCAACCTCATGCCGATTCTTGACGGTGTGCTTGGCCTGCTCGAAGAAGCGGCGGCGGACGGTCAGAGCATCCGGGAGGTTTTGGGCGACGACATCGAAGGCTTCTGTTCAGCGCTGGCCGGCGAAGAAGGTGCAAAGTCTTTTCGCGACAAGTGGCGCGAGCAGCTCAATAATACTATCGCTAAAAAATTAGGCAAATAGGAGGGTAAAATGAGCATACAGGATATCATCGAAGGCAAAAAAGAGTGGCGGGCGCACATGGCGCGTGTCAAAGCGCTCCCGCAGGATTATCAGATTGTTTATAAAGAGATTCAAAAATATCTCTTTAAGGTCGGCCCTGTTGAACTGACCGAAGAGACGGGTCTGCTCTCGGGGATTGTCGATCTTTTTGAAGAGGGCGTGGCCTCGGGGAAAAGCGTGCTCGAAGTGACGGGCAGCGACGTGGCGGCTTTCTGCGACGATCTGCTCAAAGATTCAAAAACTTACGCAGGCATCTGTCAGGAATCTGTTGGCCAGGAAGTTAACAAGGCTATGAAAAAGGTTGCGCACAAAACCAAAGGAAAAGGGGAAAATCGGGATCGAAAAAGCAATTTAAATAAAAGTCTTTCGAGACCGCGGAAGTCCTGAAGGGCGTGGATTTTTAAGACGCAGAGCCGATAACAGGTGAGATTGTTCACCGTTATCGGCTCTTTTTTAGGATAACTTAAAAGCGATGGCGGCTGCGGGCATTCGATAACAATGCATGAAAAGCCGCCTTTTTTCTTTTTGAAAATAAGGACAATGATGGGCATAATAATGCAGCTTTGGATGGAAAGTTTCTACTATTTACAAATAAAAAAGATTGGTGTATAATAACGACAAAAATTTTATGAACCATGATTCATAACAGGGGGCCGTGTATGCCAAAGATCATAAAGAATGTGGATCAAACCATTCGGGAATGCGCAAGGGAGCTATTTATTCAGTCTAGTTTCAATGATGTTGATATGCAGATGATATCAAAAAAATCCGGAATCGCTGTGGGAACCCTATATCATTACTATGTAAGCAAAAAGCAGCTTTATATCAGTATTCTTAACGAAAGCTGGGAAAGCACTTTTCGCAGGCTTGATGCTGTCAATCATTCCGATCTTCCATCAAAAGAAAAATTGAGGCGATTCCTATGCACGTTATATGATGATATTGAAGCAAGAAACGGTATAGGGAAAGTAATCCTGAATTCTTCAGCGGATGTATTTAGGGATGACAAAGAGGTTCAGGATATAAAGAACAGCTTGTTTCTAAAAACGAAAACGCTTTTTCAAAGTTTTAAAAAGATTGAAACATTCGGAAACTGCGATGCCAAATTAGCAGAAACATTAATCGTATCCGTCTTAACAATGCTGGAATTTTATCCAAATGATAAAAACGGAAATATTGACTATTTATCAAATTATTTTAATCTAACAATCTTATAAAAAAGGGGTCTATCATAATTATATGCAGATATTTTATTATTTAATGGCAGTCGTAGTCGGCGTTCTCACGGGAAGTATCACAAGCCTGATAGGAGCAAGCGGGGTTATGATCATTGTTCCTATCTTGACGATGTTCTTTCATGTCAGTATCCACAATGCGATTGGAACAAGCCTTTTCGTTGATGTTATAGCATCTTTGACGGTATCTTATTCCTACTTTAAAAAGGGCAATATTGATCTTAAATCAGGCATCTGGATCGCTTTGACTTCCATAATAGGCGCTCAATTCGGCGCGTCGTGGGCAAATAAAATGGGGGCGGCTAATTTATCCGCCGTCTTCGGTATTGTGATGATTCTCGCTGGATTCTCATTGCTTCGCAAAGGCTTTCAAACAGAAGACGACTCGTCTAAACCCATAGGCAGATTTTTGAATTTTAACAAGGAATATCAAAAAATCATAGCGGCTTTGCTGATAGGGCTCGGTATAGGCATATTAAGCGGCTTGTTTGGTGCCGGCGGCGGCGTTATGATCCTGTTAGCTTTAACTGTCTTAATGTCTTTCCCGCTTCATAAGGCGATCGGAACTTCAACGATGATCATGGCTATAACAGCTCTTTCTTCAACGATCGGTTATGCCAGCAGAGGAAATATTGACCTTGTAATCGGAAGCTTTATCGCCGCAGGGGCAGTGATCGGCGGAATTGTAGGATCGAAGTTTGCCAACAATATGATTGAAAAGACACTCCAAAAGGTTGTCGGAATATTCTTTATGGCTATGGGTGTAATCATGGCTGCAATCGTTATCATAAAGTCGGTAAATATTCACTGAAAGCTGTTATCGACGCTTTTGATGTTACGATTGCGGTTGATTTCGAAACCTGCCGCCGGAAACAATAGCTTACAGATACAAAAAAATATCCCGCAGTTCAAAAAGCTGCGGGATATTTTTTGCAGAATTGGTTTTCCTTTATTCTGTAGCTTTTTGTCCGGAATAAAATCGAATGGCGCCCGCAAGGCCGACGACGGTAATTCCCGCGAGTACGTAATATGCCGTACGAATATTGAATTGCCCCGTAACCGCGCCGGTAATCATCGGGAAGGTGGTCATGCCGATCGCGTAAACTGCCTGATAAAAGCCCATTGCCGTGGAGCTTTTTGCTTTCGGAATGTCCTTCATTGCTTCCGAAGTACAGAAGGAGAACAGGATTCCGGTTGAAAGTCCGGATAAAATCTGCGCCGCACAAATCCATTCTACTGTCGGAAGGTTGGGAAGGAGGATGCAGTACGCCGCGAGACAAAGCAAGATTACGGGAATCCAGATTCGGGCCCCGGCTTTCTGTGCCGCTTTTGAAGCGGTAAAATAGGAGCTGATGACGGCTGTCAGAATATAAATAATGGAGCAGATGCCAATCTGAACGCTGCTCGCGCCCCGGGACTGCGCGATTTTCGTGGTAAAGGACATCGAAGTAGACAGCTGGACGCCTTGCTGAATGAGCGCCAGCAGGGAAAACACAATCAGCCGCTTGTTAAAGTAAACCTGAACGAGTTCTTTTACAGGAAGCGCATCTTCGCCTGTATCCGCTTCTTTCAGAAAGAAGGACAGCAAAAACGCGGGAATCGCAAGGAGGAAGCTTAAGGCGCAAAGCAGCTGCATCCCGTATTTTTCGTGCAGCAGGGTACCGGCCAGAAAACCGATCAGAATGCCGAAATTATTCGCGCCCACTGCCAAGCCGGAAGCCTGCTGAAGCTGTTCCTTTTCATAATAGGAGAAAAACAGAATCATAAAAGAAATCCACATGGCGGACGCGCAGCCGGACAGAATGCTGCCGATCAGATAGCCCCATTCATTCGGAAGCAGAATCCGGAACAGCGAGGCAGTGCCGGCCAACAGTATCCCGAGAAGAATAAAGGGTTTATGCCTTGCTTTCCGGTCGGCCATCAATCCGATCGGCATTCGTAAAGCAAGCTGGGAAAAGCCATAAGCGCCGACGATCAGGCCGATCAGGGACGGAACGACCCCGATGGAAGTCAGGTAAGTTGCCTGATAGGGAATATAAATATACTGGGAAAACCAGAAGACGGTGATAACGGTTAATAAAATCCGTTTTTGCTGTTGATTCGACCGAAACATGAGATCATCCCTTCCGTGCCGTTCATTCGAAGAGATCAGTATGCCAGCGAAAAGGGAGACTACTTCCATTAGCGAAATAGTCTCCCTTTTCTTTTATAAATAGGGGATTGGAAAAAGTATAGGCTTATTGATATATTTTATCGGATGGGAAATTAAATGGTGCCGTCCCATGTGCTTACATTTGTGGATTTGCTTTCTTCCTCGTCAAACCAGCGGGTGGTAACAACCTTGCTTTCCGTAAAGAAGCGGAATCCGTCTTTTCCAAGGCAGTGCAGGTCGCCGAAGAAGGATTTCTTATGTCCGGCAAACGGGAAGTACCCTACCGGTACCGGAATACCAACATTTACGCCGACCATGCCGCCGTCCGTATGACGGACGAACTCTCTGGCATAATGGCCGTTTTGCGTAAAGATAACCGAACCGTTCGCGTACGGATTGTTGTTCATTACGGCAAGGCCTTCTTCAAAGGTTTTTACTCTCTTTACGCAGAGAACCGGCCCGAAGATTTCACGGTCGCCGATCGTCATGCCGGGTTTTACATGATCAAAAATCGTCGCCCCAAGGTAGAAGCCCTCTTCAAAGCCTTCAACGGTAACATTTCTGCCGTCGAGGACCAGCTCCGCGCCTTCGTCGATGCCCTTCTGAATCCAGTTCAGGATGGACTGGCGATGCGCTTCGTTGACAACCGGGCCGAGTTTTGTGGATTTATCATAGGCAGGTCCGATCTTAATTTCTTTTGCCTGCTTTGCAATCTCCGCTACCAGCTTATCGGCGATTCCTTCCTGCGCGACAATAACGGGAAGCGCCATGCAGCGCTCGCCGGCACAGCCGTATGCAGCGTTAATGATACCGGCCGCCGTTCTCTCAACCGGAGCGTCGTTCAGAACAAGCGCGTGGTTTTTCGCCTCGCACAGAGCCTGTACACGTTTGCCGGCTGCCGCGGCGGTGGAGTAAATGTGAAGGCCGACCTCTGTGGAGCCTACAAATGTAATAGCCTTGATATCCGGATGCGTCAGGAGGATTTCCGCCTCGTGACGGGAGCAGGTAACAATGTTGATGACTCCGTCCGGTAAACCGGCTTCTTTATACAGTTCGACAAAGCGGAGCGCGGACTGCGGGGTGAAAGTCGCCGCTTTCAGAACGATTGTGTTGCCGCAGGCGATGCAGATCGGGGTCATCCAGCCCATCGGAATCATGGACGGGAAGTTGAACGGGATGATGCCGGCGCATACGCCGAGAGGCTCACGGTACAATACGGTATCGTATCCTCTGGAAGCGTCCATCAGGCTGTCGCCCATCATCAGGGATGTTGCGGAAATAGCCTGCTCCGTTCCTTCTTTTGCTTTCAGAACGTCGCCCTGTGCTTCCGCCCAGTTCTTGCCGTTTTCCTGTGCAACCAGGTAGGTCAGCTCATCCATGTGCGCTACGATCAGTTCACGCATTTTAAACAGAATCTGTACGCGCTTGGTGACAGGGGTTGACGACCAGCCCGGGAATGCCGCTTTTGCGCTTGCAACAGCCTTTTCCACTTCGTCCGGTGTGCAGCAGGGAACCTGAGCAATAATTTCGCCTGTGCTCGGGTCATAAGCGTCGCTGTATTTGGAAGTTTTGGACTCCACAAATTCACCGTTAATATAAGGCTTTAGTTTTTTAACTTCACTCATTACATAGCTCCTCCTTCAAAATGATTAAGTTTTGAACATATTGAATACTTTTGGACTCATTATAGCCTGCTATTTATCAAAAGTCAAGAACTATTCAAAATATATTCATTTTTTGAAGGCGAGAGCGGATAAAGAAGGAATGAACCGGGTTATGCCGTTCATTTTTGAATTTCGATTTGATCAAATTGAAAGCTTACTTTGCAATTAGAATCCTTCCGCCGTGCTCTTCAATATAGCTGCAGACGTCTTTCGGCGGGTACTCGTCGGTTACGAGCGTATTTACTTTACTGAGGTTGCAGTACGTAATCAGGGATACCACCCCGCATTTGCTGCGGTCGGCCAGCAAATATACCTGCTGGCTGCGCTGCACGGCCATCCGTTTCACATCCGATTCCAGCGGGGAGGAATTGGTGCAGCCGCTGGCGATGGAAAAGCCGGTGGCGGCCATGAACGCCTTACTGATATTATACGTTTGCAGAACCTGCGCGGCGCTGGAGCCGGTAAAGGACAGCGTCTTCCGGTTCAGCGTGCCGGACAGCGAAATAATGTTTATATTGCTGTAGGGGATGGCGCGTATGATAATTTCAACATTATTCGTCAGGATAGTGACTTCTTTCTTGTTTCCGATATGGTCAATGATTGGAAGGGTGGTTGTACCGGAGTCAATGAAGATAATGTCGCCGTCTTCCACCAGTTCCGCGGCCGCGGCCGCAATACGCTCTTTTACGTTCAGGTTGGATATGTTTCTTTCTTCAAAGGAGGTCAGCTCTTTTTCCGGAAGAACCGTAACGCCCCCGTAAATCTTTTTGATATCCCCGCCTGCCAGAATTTCGTTCAGGTCTCTTCGGATCGTACTTTTCGAGATCTTAAAATTCTTACAGATTTGGTCAAGTGTAACGGTTTTGTTTTCATAAATGTAGTCTTTAATTTCTTCAATTCTTTGTGGTCTCATAACTATTAGCTCCCTTATGTAATGATTGGTTTTGAGAATCATCACAAATAAATACCGGCATGCAGCGAGGCGGACGATGATTCGCAAAAAATGAATACATCTTTATCTGTATTATAGTAAATTTATTCAAAATTTGCAACAGGTTTTCAACTGCAAATGCAAAAAATATTTTCCGATACGAATTATGATGAATATATAAGGAATTCAAACATGCCTATATTGGGTAAGTTTGTTCTAAAATATACAGAAAACGCCGGATTATCACCACTTATTGGATTGAATTTCTTGTAGGTTATCATTTTTGCACAAAAAATTAAAATATTTTAAAAATAACTATTGAAAAACTGAAAAACATATGCTAACATATAGTCAAAACTTGTTCAAAATGTTACAGAGAGAAGGACGAACATGTCTATCTGCTATATGAAAGAGCTTTTAAAGGAAGCAGACAAACACGGCAGGGCGGTTGGAGCCTTCAGCGTGGGAAATATGGAAATGATCATCGGCGCGGTAAAGGCTGCGGAAGAACTGAACACGCCGATCATTCTGCAGATTGCCGAAGTGCGGCTGCCGCACTCCCCGCTGCACCTGATGGGACCAATGATGATAAAAGCGGCAAAGGAAGCCAAAGTGGACGTTGCGGTTCACCTTGACCACGGTTTAAAAATAAGTACCGTACAGCAGGCGCTTGATCTTGGCTTTACTTCCGTTATGTTTGACGGCTCGCGGTATGACCTTGCGGAGAATATCCGGCTGACGGTGGAAGTTGTTGCAATGGCTTCCCGCACCGGGTCGACAACGGAAGCGGAACTCGGCGTGGTCGGCGGCAGTGAAGACGGCAGCGAAAACCACAAAATCGTCTGCACGGACCCCGCGGTGGCGAAACGCTTTGCAGAAGAAACCGGCGTGGACGCGCTTGCGGTCGCGATCGGCAACGCACACGGGCATTACGCCGCGGAACCGAAACTGCGGTTCGATATCCTGAAAGAGATCGCGGATCAGGTTGACCTTCCGCTGGTTCTGCACGGAGGCACCGGTATCAGCGCCGAAGATTTCCGCAGAAGTATTACCCTGGGAATACGGAAAATCAATATTGCAACGGCGAACTTTGACGCGCTTACACAGGAGGCCGGCATCTATTTTCAAGAAGACGCCTCTCCCAATTACTTTAAGCTGAACGAAGCCATGGTGCGCGGCGTTTATAAAAATGTAAAGCGGCACATCCTGATATTCAACAATCAGGTACCGCTTGATCAAATAGAAAACGCTTGAAAGGAACGGAGTGAAAGAATGAAATACATAGAATTTGACGCGAATCGTAAGTTTGACCTGACCCTTTTAGGAAGAGTTACCATCGATTTCAATCCTGTGGATTACTACATGACGCTGGCGGAAAGCACAACGTTTAAAAAGTATCTGGGCGGTTCCCCCGCGAATATTGCGGTCGGCCTTTCCCGTCTGGGCAAAAAATGCGGCTTCTTCGCGCGGGTTTCCGACGACCGGTTCGGCGATTTCGTAACGGGCTATTTCGAAAAGGAAGGAATCGATACTTCCCGCATCCGCCGCTGCGAGCATGGGGAGAAGCTGGGGCTTACGTTTACGGAAATCCTGAGCGAAACCAGCAGCAATATCTTAATGTATCGCAATGAGATTGCGGATTTGCAGCTTTGCGTGGATGACATTGACGAAGAATACATCAAGCAGAGCAAAGCGATTTTGATTTCCGGCACGGCGCTTGCCCAAAGCCCGTCCCGCGAGGCGGCGCTGAAAGCATTGTTCCTTGCGAAGAAGACCAACACGCCGATCATTTTTGATATCGACTATCGTCCTTACAACTGGGTGTCAAATGAGGACATGGGCATATACTATGCGTTTGCGGCAAAGCAGGCGGACGTGATTCTCGGTTCCCGCGAAGAATACGACCTGACCGAGCAGTTGATTGAACCCGGCCGCACCGATCCGCAGACAGCGGCTTACTGGCATAAGCAGGGCGCCAAGATCGTGGTGATTAAACACGGCAAGGAAGGCTCCACCGCCTACACCTGCGACGGCCAGAAATTCACAATCAAACCGTTCCCCATTAAGCTGCTGAAAGGATTCGGCGGCGGCGACGGCTATGCTTCCGCTTTCCTGTACGGACTGATGGAGGGCTGGGAGGTTATCGACTGCCTCGAGTTCGGCAGCGCTTCCGCTTCCCTGCTGGTGGCCAGCCATTCCTGCGCGGACGATATGCCGGGCGTGGAAAAGGTAAAGAAATATATTGCGGACTGCAAACAAAAATACGGCGAAATGATTGCAAGAGCCTAACGAAAATCAGAAAGGGAGCGTTATGATGGGCACGATCAGAATGACTACGGCACAGGCGCTTGTGCGTTTTCTGGATAACCAATATATCTGTGTGGACGGCAAAGAAATCAAATTTGTCGAAGGTATCGCAACGATTTTCGGGCACGGAATCGTCTGCGGACTGGGTCAGGCGCTTGACCAGAACCGTGGGGGCCTGAAATATTTCCAGGGCAAAAATGAGCAGGGCATGGCCCACCTGGCCACTGCTTTTGCAAGACAGAACAACCGGAGGAAAATCATTGCCTGTTCTTCCTCCATCGGGCCGGGCGCCGCGAATATGGTGACGGCCGCCGGCTGTGCCACCGTAAACAACATTCCGCTTCTTCTTCTGCCCGGCGACGCGTTCGCCACACGGCAGCCGGACCCGGTATTGCAGCAGGTGGAGCAGACAAACAATTTGACGGTAACGACCAATGACGCGTTTAAGGCCGTCTGCAAATACTGGGACAGAGTCCAAAGGCCGGAACAGCTGATGACGGCAATGATCAACGCGATGCGCGTTCTGACGGATCCGGCGGATACCGGCGCGGTCTGCATCGCTCTGCCGCAGGACGTTCAGGGCGAAAGCTATGATTATCCCGATTATTTCTTACAAAAAAGAGTACACCGCATTACCCGCCCGCTCCCTGCGCAGGAAGAATTGCAGGACGTTATGGACGCGGTCATGGCTAGCAAAAAGCCGCTGGTTATCTGCGGCGGCGGCGTGAAATATTCCGAAGCCGGAAAAGCGCTCCTTCATTTCTGCGAAAGCTTTTCCATTCCGTTCGGCGAGACGCAGGCCGGCAAAAGCGCCTGCCCCTCGAGTTCCGAATACAACCTCGGCGGAATCGGCGTAACCGGAAATCTGGCGGCCAATCAGATTGCGGAAAAAGCGGATCTGGTGATCGCGGTCGGTTCCCGTCTTTCCGACTTCACAACCTCTTCCAAGTGGCTTTTCAGAAATCCCGCTGTCAGGATCGTAACCATCAATGCTTCCCGGTTCCATGCCTACAAGATGGACGGGATCAAAGCTGTCGGCGATGCAAAAGCTGCGCTGGAAGCACTGACAGAGCTTTTGAAAAACAAAAAGTACCGTTCTGCCTATAAAAATGAAATCAGAGACGCAAAGGCGGCCTGGAATAAAGAAATGGACCGTTTGGCGGCATGTACCTACAATAAGGATTTCAAACCGGAAATCGAAGCACGCAATCCCGACAGCATCGACGAATTCGCAAAGATGACGGGAAGCAGCTTGACGCAGACCGCGGCCATCTGTGAAATCCGCAGAGCGATCGCCGACGATGCGATTGTGATCGGCGCTTCGGGAAGCCTTCCGGGTGATCTACAGAGAATGTGGACGACTGACGTACGCGATTCTTATCATATGGAATACGGTTATTCCTGCATGGGCTACGAAATCTCCGGCGCGCTCGGCGTGAAAATTGCGGAGCCGGAACGCGAGGTTTACGCGATGTGCGGGGACGGAAGTTTCCTGATGCTGCATTCCGAATTCTTTACCTCCATTCAGGAACACCAGAAAATCAATGTTCTCCTGTTCGACAACGCCTCATTCGGATGCATCAACAACCTTGAAATGGGCAACGGCATCGGGAATCTGGGAACGGAGTTCCGTTACCGCGAAGCCTCGGGCGATCTGACGGGCGGTTTCGTACCGATTGATTTTGCAATGATCGCCGCGGGTTACGGCGCAAAAAGCTATACCGTCCACAATATGGAGGAACTGAAAGCCGCGCTGGAAGACAGCAAAAAGCAGAAAGTTTCCACCCTGATCGATATTAAGATTCTGCCGAAAACAATGACGCACGATTATCTGTCCTGGTGGCATGTGGGAATCGCGAGCACTGCGGAGAAATCTTCCGTTTGCTCAGCCTGCGAAAAGAAGAACCAGCATCTTGCAGAAGCACGGAAGTATTGATAAACAGGAGGATTTGAAAATGTTTGACAAAGAAAAGGTATTTTTAGGAATCGCCCCCATCGCATGGACAAACGACGATATGCCGGATTTAGGCAAGGAAAACTCTTTTGAACAGTGCATCAGCGAAGCCGCTCTGGCCGGTTTTCAGGGAACGGAAGTCGGCAACAAATATCCGCACGACGCCGATACGCTGAAGGGTTATCTGGAAGTCCGCAACCTTCGCATTGCGAGCGCGTGGTTCAGCTCCTTCCTTACGACAAAGCCGTACGAGGAAACCGAAAAGGAATTCATCAAGCACCGTGATTTCCTGTACGCCATGGGTGCGAAAGTCATTGTTGTTTCCGAGCAGGGACACAGCATTCAGGGCCAGATGGAAACTCCGATTTTCGACGGCAAATATATCATGAACGACGAGGAGTGGAAGCTCCTGACCACCGGCCTGGAAAAGCTCGGGAAACTGGCCGCTGAAAAAGACATGAAAATTGTTTATCACCATCACATGGGCACCGTTGTCCAGACAACGGCCGAAATCGACCGCTTAATGGAAAACACGGACCCCGGCCTTGTATCCCTTCTGTTTGATTCCGGACATCTTGTGTATTCCGGCGAAGATGAGCTTGCCATTTTAAAGAAATATATCCATCGTATCAAGCACGTTCATTTGAAAGACGTCCGTCCGGAAATTGTCAAACGGGTAAAGGAAGAAAAACTCAGCTTCCTGAAAGCGGTTCGTCTGGGCGCGTTCACCGTGCCGGGCGACGGCTGCATTTCCTTTCAGCCGATTTTCGATGTTCTGGCGGAAAACCATTACGAAGGCTGGCTCCTTGTGGAAGCCGAGCAGGATCCCGCGGTGGCAAATCCGTTTGTTTACGCGAAGATGGCGCGGGAATACATCCGGAAAACCGCCGGAATCTAAATGTAATATTTGGTGTGTGTAAAATCGCTTGAAACCTTTGAAAGAAAGCAGTCAGGATTTAAAATCAAATCCAGGGAAAGAGAGATTGAAAATATGGATAAAGTAAGGATTGGGTCGATCGGATTAGGCCGGCTCGGCGCCCAGCATGCGGAAAACATCGCAACAAAAATTCCGAACGCAGAGCTGGTCGCTCTGTGCGATATGGACACCGCTAAGCTGAAGGAAACGGCGGAACGCTTACATGTTTCCAAGACGTTTACAGACTATGATGAAATGATTGCATGTGACGATATTGATGCGGTCGTCATTGTATCACCATCCGGCCTGCATACGGAACAAATCGAGAAAGCACTGGCAAGCGGAAAACATGTATTCTCTGAAAAGCCCCTCGGCACAACGGTGGAACAGTGCAGAAAAGCGGAGAAAGCGGTTGAAAAATACTCCGACAAAGTATTTATGCTCGGCTTTATGCGCCGGTTCGACGATTCCTACCGCTATGCGAAGGCGAAGGTGGACGCAGGGGAGATCGGAAATCCGATTTTATTCCGCGCCTACAGCCAGGACCCCGAGAAATTTATCGCAGGTTCCATTGCTTTTGCGGCACACAGCGGCGGCGCGTTTCTGGATATGGCCGTGCATGATATTGATCTTGCCCGCTGGTTTGTAAAGAGCGAGCCGGAGAGTGTTTATGCAATCGGCGGATGCTATGCGCACCCGGAATTTGGAAAGTATAACGACGGGGACAACGTTTCCTGCCTGATGAAATTCCAAAACGGGGCCATGGGATTCCTGCTTGCGGGCCGTACCGCTCCGCACGGTTATAACATTGAAACCGAAATCATCGGCACAAAGGGGACTTTACGGATTGGTTCCGTACCCCAGAAAAACTTGGTTGAAATTCTTGATTCCTACGGCGTACGCAAAGAGTGCAGCGAAAATTTCCTTGAGCGTTTCGAGAAGTCCTATGTGGAGGAAGTTAAGGAATTTGTCGATTGCATTTTAAACAACCGTAAACCCGACGTAACAGTATACGACGGCAGCCGCGTATTGGAAATCGCGAATGCATGCAAGAGATCCTTCGAAACAGGAGAACTGGTTAAAATCTGATTTTTGATTGAAACGAATAGAATTTTCCTTTCGCCGCTTATCCGGACCGTTAAAATGATCGCATAGTTTGGGGCCTGAAGGCTAACTGAAAACAGCAGGAGTTTTATTTCATGTAAATTGGACAGAAGGGTCCTTTTACATAAAAGACAGTATTGAAAGGAGATCACTATGAAAACCAGGAGAATTTTAGCAGCAATTTTGGGAGGAGCAATGGTTCTAAGCATGGCTGCCTGCGGCAGCACGGGCGGTTCAAGCACTGCGGCAAGCGCGGCGGCTGAAAGCACCGCAGCCAGTGCAGCAGCCAGCACAGCCGGCAAAGGCAATTCCGACATTACCATTGGTGTTATTTTAAAAACATTGTCCAGCGAATACTGGGGCTATGTTGCCGCCGGTGTAAAACAGGCGGAAAAAGACTTAGGCATTAAGGTGGAACTGCAGGGACCTCCGTCTGAAACTTCTTACAATGAGCAGAGCAACATGATTGAAACCACGATTTCCGCGGGCAAAGTGGATGCGCTTGTCATTTCTCCGCTTCAGCCGGACATGGTCGTTACAAAATTGCAGGATGCAACCATGCCGATCCTTTTTGTTGACACCGACGCAAAGTATGACAAGAAAGTCGCGTTTGTCGGCACCAGCAATGAAACCGCCGCAAAAACAGGCGGCGAATATATTGCAAAGCTGATCGGCAAAGGCAAAAAGGCGGTTCTGATCGGCGGCGTACAGGGCGATACAACCTGCGAAGCCCGTATGAAGGGTTACAAAGAGGCTCTTGAAGCCAACGGCATTCAGGTACTCGGCATACAGTATGCAAACGCCACGGCGGACAAGGCTGTTCAGGTAATGGAAAACTTTATGCAGACATATCCGCAGATCGACGCTGTTCTTTGCAATAACGACGATATGGCAATGGGCGCGCAGAGAGCCGCCGCTCAGGCAGGCCGCGCGGACAAGATGAAGTTCATGGGATTCGACGGCAATGCAACCAGCGTGCAGAGCATTATCGACGGCAAAGAGACCGCTTCGGTTGCACAGTCCCCGTACGACATGGGCTATCAGGCAGTTGCCAATGCAGTGAAAGCTGTTAAGGGCGAGAAAGTCGAAAAGAATATCATCGTTGAAACAAAGCTGATTGATTCCTCCAATGCGAAAGAGTATTTAGCAACGCTGAAGAAAATGTCAGGCAAATAATAACCTCCTAGTTTGCCGGGAATCCCCCCTGCCGCAAGGCAGGGGGCGGCTACCCGGCCGATTCTTGACAGCGATATCATGAAAGAATAGTGGGATTCGAAAAAATCCGATCATTTGGAAAGTAGGAATACACTTTACGGTAACCTTACGAAGATATTTGATTTTATAAAAACAAGCGGAAATAAAATTTGACTTCGAAAATACTGGATAAGGAACGTTATCCAAATAATATGAGGATACCCTCAAAAGACAGGTGAAGCTATGAGTGAATATGTAGTTGAACTGAAGAATGTTACGAAACGCTTCCCCGGTGTAGTGGCGTTAAGGAACATGTCGATTCAGATTAAACCCGGCGAAATTCATGGCCTTATCGGAGAGAACGGCGCGGGAAAGTCCACACTTATCAAAGTGCTGACCGGCGTGCACGCTGCCGATGAAGGAGATATCTATGTTGACGGCGAAAAAAAGGTCTTTAAGAGTCCGAATGACGCAAAAGCGAGCGGTATCGCGTGCGTTTATCAGGAACTGAGCATCGTTAAGCTGCTTTCCATTACCGACAATATTTTTATGGGCAATACCATTAACCGGAAGGGCAGCCCCTTCCTCGATTACGATCAGATGCACAAAAAAGCGTCCGAACTGATGGAGTCGCTGGGGCAGAAAGTGGACCCCCGAAAGCTGTGCGGCACCCTTGGCGTCGGTGTGCAGCAGATGGTTGAAATCGCAAGGGCAATTTCCATCGATACCAAATTGATCATCATGGATGAGCCTACGTCGAGCCTGGGGGAAACCGAGGTTCAGCAGCTGATGAAAACCGTACGAATTTTGAAGGCAAAAGGGGTTGCGATCCTGTTCGTATCCCACAAGCTGGAGGAATTGTTCGAGCTGTGCGACCGCGTAACGGTCATGCGCGACGGCGAGCATGTTTTTACGGACGATATCGGCAATATCGACAACGACCGGCTCATTACCGCGATGGTCGGGCGATCTATGGATAAGCAGTTCCCGAAGATTCCCGGCAAACGCGGTTCGGAAGCGCTTCGAGTGGAAAATCTGTGTTCCGCGGGTGTTCTGCACGACGTCAGCTTTACGGCGTACCACGGCGAAATCCTTGGCTTTGCCGGTCTGGTCGGCGCAGGGCGCACGGAAACATTCCGGGCGATTTTCCGGGCGGATCCGATTGACGGCGGAGATATCTACATAGACGGCGAAAAAGTAAAACTGAAATCCCCGAAAGACGCAATCGCTCATAAAATTGCTTTCTTAACGGAAGACAGGGGCAGTCAGGGCCTTGTGCAGGCGATGGATATCCGCACCAACCTGATTCTTGCCAATATGAAGCGGTTCCAGAAGGGCCCCTGGCTCGATAAAAAGACGACCACCGAAATCGGCGAGGAGAATATCAAGTCCCTGAAAATTAAGACAACGGGACTGGACGAATCGGTTGCCCAGCTTTCCGGCGGCAACAAGCAAAAGGTTGTTATCGGAAAATGGATTAATACCAGCGCGGATATCTTCATTTTTGACGAGCCGACCAGAGGAATCGACGTCGGCGCGAAAGTGGAAGTTTACAATGTTATGAACAGCCTCGTCGAGGCGGGAAAATGCGTTATCATGATTTCCTCCGAACTGCCGGAAATCCTCGGAATGAGCGACAGGGTCATTGTTATGCGCTCCGGCCGGATTATGGCGGAAATGGAAAACAAGAGCGATCACTTTAACCAAGAAGATATTATGAAAGCTGCCTGGGGAGGTACATTAGAATGACTAAGGGAAAAACGAGTTTAAAAGACATCATGGGGAAGCTCGGTTCGCTTCTCGCACTCTTTATTCTGGGTGTGATCCTATCCATCGCAACGCCCAACTTCTTAACAATCAGCAACCTTTTGAACATTTTAAGACAGACAGCGGTAAACAGCCTGATCGCTTCCGGTATGCTGCTTACACTGATTACGGCGGGTATCGATCTTTCCGTTGGCGCCAACTGCGTGCTCTGCACCTGCGTCATGGGTGCTCTGGTCAATAACTTCGGCGTGACCAACCCCATACTGCTGATCATCATCGGTTTGTCAACCGGTCTGGCAATCGGCCTTTGCAACGGCCTTCTGCTGACAAAGCTGCATCTGCCTCATCCGTTCGTATCGACATTAGGTATGAAAAACGTACTCTGCGGCCTCGCTTTGCTGGTTGTTTCCAGCAAAACGGTTGCCGGTTTCCCGGACGGCGTTACCGCCCTCGGCGCAACGAACCTCTTTAAGATTCCGGGGAAATTCTCCGGTTTCCCGCTTTCCTTTATTGTTGTAATTCTGCTTTTCATCGGATTCCATTTCTTCCTGAATAAAACCGCGCTCGGCAGACAGATCTTCTGCGTGGGCGGCAACCCGGAGGCAACCCGCCTTTCCGGTATCAATTCGGACAACGTTCTGATCTTTGTTTACGCGCTTTGCGGCCTGATGAGCGCCATCGCGGGTATCGTACTGATTGGCCGTACCGGCGTTGCGAACCCGGCTTCCGCAATTGAACCGTATGATACCGACGCCATCGCGGCCTGCATCATCGGCGGCGCCTCGTTCATGGGCGGCAAAGGCACCATCTGGGGCACACTGATCGGCGCGATTCTGATTTCCACCATCCGCAACGGCTTAACCCTTCTGGAAGCATCCAGCGATATTCAGTACATCGTAATCGGTTTGGTTATTATTACTGCCGTATTTATTGACGTAACCCGCGGAAGAATGGAAGCAAGAGCCAGACGTTTAGCTACAAAATAAAAACTGTTTCGGCTGAAAACATTCACTTCAAGAATTCATTAAGCTAAGGAGAGATGATTATGTTAAACATCGGCATCATCGGCGCCGGAAGAATCGGGAAGGTTCACGGGGAAAGCATCAAATTCCATGTTAAGAACGCACAGGTGGCCGCGATCGCGGACTCCTACTGGACGGAAGCATCAAGAAAATGGGCGAAGGAAATGGGTTTCCCCACCTATGACGATTATCATGAGATTCTGAACGACCCTTCCATTGACGCCGTCATGATCTGCTCGTCCACACAGACGCATGCGCCGATTTCCATCGAAGCGATTAAAGCGGGCAAACATGTTTTCTGTGAAAAGCCGATTTCCAAAGACCTTGCGGAAATCAAGGCGGTTATGCAGGAGCTGGAAAAAACGAATTTGAAATATCAGGTCGGTTTCAACCGCAGATTCGACCACAATTTCCGCGCGGTTCGGGACGCCGTAACTTCCGGCAAAATCGGAGACGTTCAAATCGTAAAGATCACCTCCCGTGACCCGGATGCACCGCCGGTTGAATATGTGAAGGTTTCCGGCGGCATCTTCCTCGATATGACAATTCATGATTTTGATATGACACGCTACCTCACCGGCAGCGACGTGGAAGAAATCTATGTCAACGGCGCGGTTCTGGTTGACCCGAAAATCGGGGAAGCCGGCGATATCGATACCGCGATCATCACCATGAAGCTGAAGAACGGCTCTCTTGCCGTAATCGACAACTCCCGTAAAGCCGTTTACGGATATGACCAGCGCGCGGAAGTGTTTGGCTCCAAAGGCCAGGTTGCCGTATCGAACGATACGCAGTCCAGCGCGGTCATCAGCACAACCGACGGAATCGTCGGGGAGAAGCCGCTGTATTTCTTCCTGGAACGCTATATGGAATCCTTTGCCCGCGAGGTTTCGGAGTTCACAGAGGCGGTCCTGAACGATACGCCGGTGCCTGTAACGGTTGTTGACGGACTTCAGGCGGTTTTGATTGGCATGGCGGCAGGAAAGTCCTTTAAAGAGCATCGTCCGGTTAAACTTTCTGAAATTCAATTTTAATTGAAACAAAATGCAGGCTACGAGAGATCATTCCCGTTTCGGGGAAAGGTTCCTTTTAGCCTGCAAATGATTGTGAGGGTATTTTCATGAGTAATATTTTCGGCTATCCCGCGTTCGACGAAGACGGCGTGAAGGAGCTTACACGTACAAAAGGCCTTTATGCCGATATGCTGATGAATATAACGGTGTTTCATCTGGAAGAAGGAAAAACGCTTTCTTTTTCCTTTCCTGCGGAAGAAATGGCGCTGCTGCTCATTCAGGGCGGAATAAAAATCAGTTGGCAGGGAAAGGGCGTTACCGCTGAACGGGATGATTTTATCAAACAGGGGACAACCTGTCTGCATGTTTGCAAAAATGTTCCCGTTACCGTTACCGCAGTGAAAGAAAGCGAAATCCTGGTGCAGTCCACGGAAAATGATAAAACGTTCGACAGCATCCTTTACACGCCCGAAAACTGCGGGGAAGAAACCTTCGGGCAGAACCAGTTCGAAGGAAAAGCGCAGCGCACGGTCCGCACGTTTTTTGATTACCACACCGCCCCGTATTCCAATATGGTCATGGGCGAAATCCTTGTTCCGCAGGGCGGCTGGTCGAGTTACCCGCCGCATCATCACCCCCAGCCGGAAGTCTATTATTACCGCTTCCAGAAGCCGCAGGGGTTCGGCGCCTGCTTTATCGGCGATGAGGTAAACAAGATTAAAGACGGAAGCTTCTGTGCAATTCCCGGAGGGAAAACACATCCCCAGGTAAACGCGCCCGGTTATCCGATGTACTACGTATGGATGATCCGCCATTTTGATGGAAATCCGTGGACGGACCGCATTTTTGACCCGGCGCATGCATGGCTTTTGGATGAAGCCTGAGAAACGGTTCCTACTGAATGAAAAAAAGGGCATCGGTATTTTTTCGATAAAATGCGGATGCCCTACATAAAACCAATTCAAAAAAACATACTAAATACATGGAAAACACTTGAAATAAAGCATTTAGCATGGTATGATAATACCGTCAAATGATTGTTATTATTTTAACGAACAAATAACATAAGAAATTTCTAGGAGGAATCAAAAATGGCACGTTTTACTTTACCAAGGGACATTTATTTTGGGCCGAATGCGATCAGTGAGCTGAAAAACTTAAAGGGTTATAAGAAGGCCTTCATTGTCACCGGCGGTCATTCGATGAGGAAAACCGGATTTTTGCAGAAACTGGAAGACGTATTGAAGGATGCGGGTTTACAGACTTATATATATGACGGGGTAGAGCCGGATCCGTCCATTGAAAGAGTATACGACGGCGCCAAAGCCATGCGCGAATTCCAGCCGGACGTCATTGTTGCGATCGGCGGCGGTTCTCCGATGGATGCGGCGAAAGCCATGTGGGTTTTCTATGAATATCCGGAAAAGACCTTTGAAGATATCAAGAATCCTTTCACAATGCCCAAACTGAGAAAGAAAGCCATCTTTGTCGGGATTCCTTCCACCAGCGGCACGGCTTCCGAAGTGACCGCGTTCTCCGTTATCACGGACTATTCCACCGACATTAAATATCCGCTCGCCGACTTCGAAATCACCCCGGATATTGCGGTTCTGGATTCCGATATCCCCATGACGATGCCCAAAACGCTGACGGCGCACACAGGCATGGACGCTTTGACCCATGCGATTGAAGCGTATGTCGCTTCCGCGCGCTCCGATTTTTCCGACGCGCTGGCGCTGAAAGCGATTTCCAATATATACGACAGCATTCTTGATTCCTACAACGGCGACGCGCAGGCGCGCGGCAAAATGCATATTGCACAGTGCCTTGCCGGTATGGCGTTCTCGAATGCCCTGCTCGGAATTGCGCACAGCCTTGCGCACAAGACCGGCGCGGTGTTCCATATTCCGCACGGCTGCTGCAACGCGATTCTCCTGCCTAGCGTTATCCAGTACAATTCGAGAGTCTGCATGGAAAGATATGCGCAGATCGCCAGAGAAATCGGCCTTCCGGGCGTAACAGACAAGCAGCTTACAAACGCGCTTGTGGATTCTGTCCGCGAATTGAACAGGAAGCTCAATATCGCTCAGACCTACAAGGACAACGGCGTAAAAGAAGAGGATTTCAAGGCACACTGCCAGGCCATTGCGGAGAACGCTGTGGGCGATCCCTGCACCGGTTCCAACCCGAGAGAAACAAACGCGGAGAATATGCTGAAGGTTCTTACCTGCGCCTATTACGGCGAAGACGTCAACTTCTGATTTATTTGATTCATACCGTCTATCATAGTAATTGCGAAGCGCCCGGCTTATGCCGGGCGCTTCTTCGTCTGTAATAAGGTAAAATAACAGGCGAAAGAAAAGGAAAAGAACGGGGCAGGTTCTATTTGGAACTTCGGGAACGATGTGCAAGGGGTATCCCGTATTCACAGGACGCCCGATCATACACTGGAAATTTTTCTTGACTTTTAAAAAGAATTGGACTAAAATACTTAATCAGTTAACTTTTAACCGGCTAAGTAATAAAGGGGGGATTTCAGTGAATACCGACATACGCAGAATCGTCGGCCTGTTGGGGCAGATTCATATTCTTCACCGGATATACGTTCACCGTGCGCTTTTGGCAACGGATATTTATTTCGGGCAGTTTCCGATTTTGGAATATGTTGAAAAGCACGACAAATGCACGCAGCGGGAGTTGGCGGATACGCTTCAGGTTTCCGCGCCTTCCATAGCGACTTCCATCAAACGCATGCAGAAAACCGGGCTGCTCGAAAAGGAATGCGATGAGAAGGATTTGCGGTGCACCCGTATTTCCATTACCGAAAAAGGCAGGGATCAAATGCTTCAATGCCGCAGGGCATTTGATGCGATTGATAAGCAGATGTTCGAAGGCTTTTCAAAGGAAGAGACGGCTGTGTTCAAAGAGTACCTGAGCCGTGTCATATCGAATTTGACAACCGATGAATTCAAGGGAAAAACGATGTTTTCCCTTATTGAGACAATGACGAATGAAAAGCATGTACAGCGGCAGGGAAAGGAGGAGTCGATTTGATAAAGCAGCTTGCTCCCTTTGCCCGCAAATACTGGTGGGCGATGGTCATTGCTCCGGTGACCATTCTTTGCGAAGTATTGATTGAAATCCGAATCCCGGTATTGATGGCCGCGATTGTGGATAAAGGAATCCCCAGCAGGGACATTTCTTACGTAACGCGGACCGGCGGCATTATGGTCATGATGGCGCTGTTTTCCCTTCTGATGGGAACTGTTTCCGCGCGCTTTTCGTCGGTTGCCAGTATGGGCTTCGGCAGCGAAATCCGCGCGGGACTGTTCAGAAAGGTGCAGGAGTATTCCTTTTCGAATGTGGATAAATTCAGCACGGCGTCGCTGGTTACCAGGCTGACGACGGACGTCAGCAATGTGCAGATGGCGTTTATGATGCTGATCCGCATTGCGGTTCGCGCCCCGATCATGCTCGTAGGCGCCACGGTGATGGCTTATTATATCAATTCCAGGCTGGTAACCATCTTTTTGGTGGCGATACCCGTGCTTGCGCTGATGCTGTTTACCATCGGAATCACCACCTTCCCGAAGTTTCAGGCGATGCTGCGGAAATACGACGCCATGAACGCCTCGGTTCAGGAAAATCTGATTTCCATCCGGGTGGTAAAAGCCTTTGTACGTTCCGCACATGAAAAGAAGAAATTTAAAAATGCAAACGACGACCTGATGGCCGCTTCCATTAAAGCGGAGCGGATTCTCCAGCTGAATATGCCCGTCATGCTTCTTACGATGTATTCCTGCATTGTGGCGATCATGTGGTTCGGCGGCAACATGATCATCGTCGGCGGGATGAAGACCGGCGAGCTGATCGGCTTTATCAGCTATGTTACCCAGATTCTGATTCAGCTGATGCTTCTCTCCATGGTGTTTATACAGGTGATCATATCCCGGGCTTCCGCCAGCCGTATCGTGGAAGTGCTCAACGAAAAAATTGATATTACGGACGACGGGGCAAAGGAGGAAACGAAAGTGCGGGACGGCTCCGTGCGGTTCGAGGATGTTTCGTTCCGCTACAACCGGGATGCGCAGGACAATATCCTGAAACATATCAATCTGAATATCCAATCGGGGGAGACGATCGGAATTATCGGCGCGACGGGCAGCGCGAAAAGCACGCTTGTCCAGTTGATTCCGCGTTTGTACGACGTGACCGAAGGCCGTGTTCTGGTCGGCGGCCGGGATGTTCGGGACTATAAAATCAAAGAGCTCCGCGACGCGGTCAGCATGGTGCTGCAAAAGAACGTGCTGTTTTCCGGTACGATTAAAGAAAATCTGAAATGGGGCAATGAAAACGCAACGGACGACCAGATCACGGAAGCGTGCAAAGCGGCGCAGGCGCATGACTTTGTCATGAGCTTCCCGGACGGTTACGATACCGATCTGGGGCAGGGCGGCGTCAATGTGTCCGGCGGCCAGAAACAGCGCCTCTGCATTGCGCGCGCGCTGCTCAAGAATCCGAAAATCCTGATTCTGGACGACAGCACCAGCGCGGTGGATACCGCTACAGACGCGAAAATCCGCGCTTATTTTCGGGAAAACCGGAAGGATATCACCACGATCGTGATCGCCCAGCGCATTACTTCGGTTTGTGATTCCGACCGGATTGTGGTCATGAACGAGGGCGAAATCAGCGCGGTCGGAACCCATGAGGAACTTTTGCAGACAAGCGAAATTTACCGCGAAGTATACGAATCCCAACAGAAAGGAGTTGCTGACTGATGCCGGGACCGGGAAGACCGAGGACGGGTGCAAAGCCGAAAAGCATCCGGAAAACCTTATCCAGAATAATGGGCTATATTTTCCGTCAGAAGACAAGGTTTATTCTCATTATTCTTTTTGTTTTTATCGGCTCCTGTGCGAATGTTGCAGGCACGTATTTTATAAAACCGCTGATCAATGGCTGCATTGTGCCGCTGATCGGCAAACCTGTTACAGCGCAGGCTCTTCTGCCGTTTCTGAAAATGATTTTGCTGATGGGCGGAATTTATCTCATTGGCGTACTGGCAACCTTTCTGTACACACAGCTTATGATAAAAGTGGCAAACGGAACGCTGAACGCCGTACGAACCGATTTATTCAACCGGCTTCAGGATCTTCCGATCAGCTATTTTGACACGCATACGCACGGGGAGCTGATGAGCCGCTTCACCAGCGACGTCGATACCCTGCGCGAAGCGATTTCCATGGGCGTAACGCAGCTTTTGTCCTCCGCGATAACCGTGGTGGGAACCTTTGTGATCATGCTCGTTCTCAGCCCGATTCTGACGGTGCTGATTGTGCTGATGCTCGTGGTTATGATGCTGATTATTAAGAAAATCGGCGGAAATTCCGCCGCGTATTTCAAAAAGCAGCAAAAGGCGATCGGTGCGGCAAACGGATATATCGAAGAATTAATCGAAGGCCAGAAGGTTGTCAAGGTTTTCAGCCATGAAGACGAAGTCAAAAAAGAATTCGGCGTGCTGAACAACAATCTGCGTCAGGCCGCAACCAACGCGAACTTTTACGCCAATGTTCTGATGCCGATTATGGGGAACCTTACGTATGTCAATTACGCGATGACGGCGACCGCCGGCGCGGCGCTTGTCATTACCGGAAGGATGGATATCGGTTCCATCGCGTCTTTTTTGCAGTACACAAGGACTTTCTCCCAGCCGATTACGCAGATTTCACAGCAGTTCAACGTGATTCTGGCGGCTCTTGCCGGTGCGGAGCGCATTTTCGAAGTGATCGATGCCGAACCGGAAACAGATGAAGGGTATGTAACGCTCGTGAATGCGAAAACGGACGCGGACGGGAGTTTAACGGAAACGTCGGAACGCACCGGCCTGTGGGCGTGGAAGCATCCGCACGGCGACGGAACCACAACGTATACGCAGCTCAACGGCGACGTCCGCTTCAACGATGTAACTTTCAGCTACGACGATAAGAAAACCGTTCTGCACGATGTATCGCTTTACGCGAAGCCGGGGCAGGAAATTGCTTTCGTCGGTTCCACCGGAGCGGGAAAAACAACGATTACCAACCTGATTAACCGCTTTTATGACGTGAACGAGGGCAAAATTACGTACGACGGCATCAATATTAAAAAGATCAAGAAAGACGATCTGCGCCGTTCGCTTGCCATGGTTTTGCAGGATACCCACCTGTTCACCGGAACCGTGAGGGAAAACATTCGTTACGGCAAACTGGATGCCACCGATGAAGAGGTGATTGCGGCGGCAAAGCTGGCAAACGCCGATTACTTCATCCGGCACCTGCCGCAGGGCTACGACACGATGCTGACCGGCGACGGCTCGAACCTGAGCCAGGGACAGCGCCAGCTTCTCGCAATTGCCCGCGCGGCGGTTGCCAATCCCCCGGTTCTGATTCTGGATGAAGCGACAAGCTCAATCGATACCCGAACCGAAGCCCTGATTGAAAAGGGAATGGATAAACTGATGAACGGGCGCACGGTATTCGTAATCGCGCACCGGTTGTCCACCGTTCATAACGCGGACGCGATCATGGTTTTGGAAAACGGCGAAATCATTGAACGCGGCAGCCATGGCGACCTGATTCAGGAACACGGAAAATACTATCAGCTTTATACCGGACAATTTGAATTGGATTAAATAAATTTCCGTATAAAAACGGGCCCGCTGCGGTATCCATTACCACAGCGGGCCTGTCCTGTATTTTCCTAATTTATATATTTAAGGTTTTATAACGGTTTCGTCGGTTTCCGCCTCAAATTCGCTTTCGATTTCCTTCATATCTTCCGAAAGGCTCTTGCGTTCTCCGTTTGCCTTTTGCAGGCGGATACCGGGTATGAAAGAGATAAAGGAGCCGATAATAATCAGAAGGATGCCGATTGCCATTTGCAGGGTGATGGGTTCGTTCAGTACGAAAAAGGCAAAAATCGGCGCGAGAACCGGCTTGATGTAGAAAACAAGGGAAGCGGTTGCGGCGGAAGTTTCCTCCATTGCGCGGAAATAAAAGGTATATCCCAGCCCCGTAACGAAAATTCCGACGTAAATCAGCCCCGGAATGGAAGAAAGCTGGATTCCGGACAGAACCGGAACGTTCACAAACATCGGAAATCCCGCGCCGGTGAACCAGTTTGCTACGGCTGAAAGATGCGTAACCGCAATGAAAAGAAGCATTTCGGCGCATCCGAACAGAAAGCTGAAGCAGGTAAGAGTGATGCCGCCGTACCGGTCGCTCTTTGTACGGCCGATCACGTTGTATAAGGCGAAGGTGATGGCCGCGCCGATGGAAAATACAATTCCCGCCGCGTTTCCGGAGAGATGGGCGGGATTAATGATGACAAGCATGCCGGCGACGCTCACAAGAATCGAAAGAATGGTATGGCGGTATATTTTTTCAGCAAGCAGCAGGTAAGCAAACAGGACAACGAAAACCGAGTTGCAGCTGAACAGAACAGCAACGACAGATGCCTTGGCGTACACAATCCCCAGCTGATACAGGATCATGCTGACAAAAACGCAGATGAATCCGGTTAAGGAAAAGAATTTCCAGTCACGGATGTGGAAGGAAATCTGCCTTTTGCGGATTTCACGGATTGCCAGCGGCAGCAGAACCAGCGCGCCGATCAGGAACCTTAAAAAGGTAAGCTGGATGGGGTTGTACGATCCTGCGGAGATTTTTAAGGCAATTTCCATGGAACTGAAAAAGAAAGTTGCCAGAATGATGTAAAGATAGCCTTTTTTCAAAAAATAGTCCTCCTAACTTAGTAACCAATATATAAGTTTATCACAAAACGGCAATTATGCAACGCGCGCAGGCGTATGAAAACGACGAAGTATCGGAACCGTTTTTAAAATATTTTAGGTAATTTCCAGTTGACAAAACACGAAATCCGGTTTATATTGATGATACACCCCACAGGGGTGGGAGGTATGAAATGAATCAGAAATTTCAAGTTACAGGCATGACCTGTTCCGCCTGCTCGGCGAATGTAGAAAAGAGTGTAAGCAAACTGGAAGGCGTTCAAAAAGTCAATGTGAATTTGCTTACCAACAGTATGATGGTTGATTTTGACACCGCGCTCACCGGGGACGGCGCCATTATAAAAGCCGTGGAAAAGGCGGGCTACGGCGCGTCGGTTTTTCACCGGGGCGAGGCGGCCGAAGGAAAAAAAGAGAAGGGCGAAAATCCCGTGGAGACACAGCGCCGGTCCATGAAAATCCGGCTGCTTGTTTCTTTCGCGTTCCTGCTTCCGCTTCTGTATCTTTCCATGGGACACATGCTGCACCTTCCTTTGCCGGGCTGGGCGCACGGAACCGAAAACGCCCTCGCTTTCGCGTTTACCCAGTTCCTGCTCACCCTGCCGATTGTATACGTTAACCGGAAGTATTATCAGGTTGGTTTTAAAACCCTGTTCCACGGCGCGCCGAATATGGACTCGCTGATCGCGGTCGGTTCGTCGGCCGCGCTGCTGTACGGTGTGTTTGCGATTTATGAAATCGGTTACGGGCTTGGCCACCACGAGATGCAGCTGGTAATGCAGTACAGCATGGATTTATATTTTGAGTCGGCCGCAACCATTTTAACCCTGATCACGCTTGGCAAATATCTGGAGGCGCGGTCGAAGGGAAAAACCTCCGAAGCAATTGCGAAGCTGATGGACCTTGCCCCGAAAACCGCGACGGTTTTGCGCGGGGAAGAGGAAACGGAGGTGCCGGTCGAAGAAGTTGCCGTAGGGGATATCGTGATCGTGCGGCCCGGGCAGAGCATTCCGGTGGACGGCACCGTCGTTGAGGGAAGCTCGGCGGTGGACCAGTCGGCGCTTACGGGCGAGAGTATCCCGGTGGAAAAACAGGCGGGCGACAAGGTTGTTGCCGCAACCATTAATAAATCGGGCTTCTTAAAGTTCCGGGCGGAAAAAGTTGGAAACGACACCACACTGGCAAAGATCATCGAGCTGGTGGAAGACGCAAGTGCGTCCAAAGCGCCGATCGCCAAGCTGGCGGATAAAATCAGCGGCGTTTTTGTACCGGTCGTGATCGGTATCGCCGTTTTGTCCACAATCGTATGGCTTCTCGCGGGGCAGCCTTTTTCCTTCGCTCTATCCATCGGCATATCCGTGCTGGTGATTTCCTGCCCCTGCGCGCTGGGGCTTGCCACACCGGTGGCGATCATGGTGGGAACCGGCCAGGGCGCGTCAAACGGGATCCTTATTAAATCCGCCGAAGCGCTCGAAACCGCCCATACGGTAAAAACGGTTGTCCTCGACAAAACGGGAACCATAACCGAGGGCAAGCCCGTTGTTACGGACCTTCTCGTCACCGGGGGCACAACGGAACAGGAGTTGCTAACGGCGGCGGCGTCCATTGAAAAGCGGTCGGAGCATCCTCTGGCGGAGGCAGTCGTGGAAAAAGCCGGTCAAATGGGGATTTCCCTGCAATCCGTACAGAATTTCCAGGCGCTGTCCGGGCTGGGGATAACGGCGGAAATCGACGGGGAACCGTATTTTGCCGGAAACCTTGCCTTTATGAATCGCAGGGAAGTGGATACATCTTCGCTTGCGGAACAAGGGGACGCATTCGCCGCAAACGGAAAAACGCCTTTGTATTTTGCAAAAGGCAGGAAACTGATGGGGATTATCGCCGTAGCCGATGTCGTAAAACCGACCAGCGAAGAAGCGATCCGCCAGTTCAAATCCATGGGAATGGATGTTGTCATGCTGACGGGCGATAATAAAAAAACAGCCGAGGCGATTCAAAAACAGCTTTCGATCGACCGGGTTGTAGCCGAAGTACTGCCGCAGGATAAGGAGAGCGAAATCCGTAGAATACAGCAATCCGGCAAGAAGGTTGCCATGGTGGGGGACGGCATCAACGACGCCCCGGCCCTTGCAAGGGCGGATGTCGGCATCGCCATCGGCGCCGGAACGGATATCGCATTGGAATCGGCGGATATCGTACTCATGAAAAGCGATTTGCAGGACGCGGTAACCGCCATTCAGCTCAGCAAAGCGGTTATCCGGAATATCAAGGAAAATCTGTTCTGGGCATTCTTTTACAACAGCATCGGAATTCCGCTTGCGGCCGGCGCGCTGTACTCCCTGTTTGGCTGGAAGCTGAACCCGATGTTTGCCGCGGCGGCGATGAGTTTAAGCTCGGTCTGCGTGGTTACGAACGCGCTCCGGCTGAAACTTTTCAAGCCTGTCCGGGGGATACAGAATCATCAAAATTTATCAGAAGCGAAAGGGGATTTTATCATGAAAAAAGTAATTCAAATCAATGGAATGAGCTGTGAGCACTGCAAGGCAAGAGTGGAAAAAGCGCTGAACGCGATAGAAGGCGTAGAAGCAAAGGTGGATTTAAAGCAGAAAAACGCGACGGTAACGCTGAAAACGGACGTTTCCGACGAAGTCCTGAAGAACGCGGTGAACGAAGCGGGCTACGAGGCGGTTTCGGTCGAAGAGAAAAAAGGACTGTTCGGAAAATAAGAAAAGATCAGCGGAGGAGAAAAAATGAAAGCGGACAAAACCAAAATCACCCGCTTATTGAAGACGGCCAGGGGCCAGCTGGACGGGCTTCTGAAAATGGTGGAAGATGATCGCTACTGCATCGATATTTCCAACCAGTTGATGGCGACACAGGCGATTCTGCGCAAGGCAAACTGTGAAATCATGCATGCGCATCTGAATTCCTGCGTCCGGGAGGCCTTCGAAGAAGGGGACTCCCTTCGTACACAGGAAAAGCTGGACGAGATTATGGAAATGATGGATAAACTTTCAAAATAAAGAAATTCAGAAAAGCTCCCATTTATTTGGGAGTTTTTTCTATACTATGCTTAAATGGACTGTGTATTTCAACAAATATCTACAAAATTTTCATAAAGTAATATTCATTGACAAAATTTCACGTCTGAAATATAATAATTGTACAGCATGTATTGTTAAATGTAACATGGAATAGTGGTAAATGAGTAAAATTTTAATCAGTTTTGAACTGAATTTCAAGGCGGTAAGGAAATGAATACTACATTTAAGAAATCCGTACTGGCTTCCCTGGCGGGCATTGTTCTCTTGCAGGGAATAGCATTTCTATTCCGTTTCAGCGGCTTCACTCAGTTTCTGTTTTCCGTTATTGGCAGTGCTCTGGTTCTTTTTGCGGCCGACCGGTTCTTTGGCAATACCGACAAAGATGCTTATTCTTCCGCGCGAAAGCAGCCGAACGACGACGGGGACTTAGGCGAAGAACTGTTTCGCGTAGCGGAAACAATGGGATTTGACTCCCAGCAGCTGATCTGGCTTTCCAAAGACAACATGAAAACCTTTGAGAAGCTTATGAAGATTTCCTTCGAAATTGAAAAGCTGAGCGAGCAGAACGCCGCCAGCACGGAGGAGATCAACGCGAGTATCAACGAATTGGCAGGGGTTTGCTCCGACCTGAATTCCGGTATTGTAAAAATAAAGGAGCATTCCGAAACTTCCGTAGAGATGCTGGATAAAAACGGACAGACCATCCGCAGCATCGGTGACTTTATTCTCGATCTTACTTCGAGAATTAAGGTGGCTTCCGACAGCAATTTGCAGCTTCAGGAATCTTCCAATAAGATTAACGAGATTGTGGATTATATCCGCAAAATTTCAAGCCAGACAAATTTGCTCGCCCTGAACGCCGCGATTGAGGCCGCAAGAGCGGGTCAGGCGGGGCGCGGATTCTCGGTGGTTGCCGGTGAAATCCGAAGGCTTGCGGTTCAGACGGATGAGGCGATTTCCGTAATTGAGGGCGTCGTGAAAAATATTGTGGAAAAAATCGATACATCCAACGCGGCGATGTCCGATATCGGCGACAAGATGAAAAATGTGGATACGATCGTCAATGAATCATCGAAAATCATTCAGGAGATTAATTCCATTTTAAAAGATGTGGACGGCTCGATCGTTGCGCTGACGGAAAAATCCTTAATGCAGAAAGATACTGCCGCCGAAATTGAACATGCGGTCGGCAATGTTGCGCAGGCCGTGCAGGAAACGCACGATGTTTCCTGCAAATCGATTCAGATGGTGGATGTGCAGCAAAAGAAAAACCAAACCATCCTTGCCTTCTGTAATAAAATCGGAGAAACGGCTGAATCACTGCAATTGGACGCCATGCATTTTAAAAAGGACAACGAAATCATTTTCGGCGTCAATCCTTTCGTCGAGCCGGAACGGATTAAAAAAACCTATGTACCTATTTTGGAACGGGTCTGCTCCAGCATCGGTTTAAAATGCCGCACGCTGATTGTAAGAAATTACGATGCGCTGAGTGAAAGCGTTGCAAAGGGAATTATTGACATCGGATGGTTTTCTCCTTTCGCTTACGTAAACGCGCACCAGAAATGCGGCGCGAATGTTCTGATAACGCCGAAGGTGAACGGCCGCTGTTCCTATAACGGGTACATCATCGCGCGCAAAGACGGCAGGGTGCATTCGCTGAACGATCTGCCGGGAAAAACGTTTGCCTATGTGGATGAAAAAAGCGCTTCGGGATATCTGTATGCAAGGGACATGATGAAGCAAAATCATATGAATCCCGATACAATTTTCGAAAAAGTGGTCTTTCTGGGAAATCATAATAATGTTGTGAACGCGGTTCTTTCCGGCGAAGTGGATGCGGGCGCAACCTATGACGAGATTTACGATCAGGCCCGCGCGGACGGTTTGTTTACGGATGAGATCAGCATTGTCGCCCGTACGGAGGAGATTCCGAAGGATGCGCTTGCCGCAAGAAAGGACTTCCCGCAGGCGCTGGCGGATCAGTTAAGCACCGCTTTTGTGGAATTCAAAGATTACAGCGGAATCGATACGACGGTTCAGGGCTTTATTAAAAATACCGATCAGGCGTATGATATTATTCGCAAGTTGAATTAATTACCAGAATACGGTTTGGTTTACATAATTTTCAGTATTGTCTTCTTAATCGGATGGTGTTACCATGGGAAACAAGAAAAGTTACAAACATGTAACCTTTCAATCGGGGAAATCCCAGAAAAGAAAAGGAGACAATGCATGAAAACGAAAATACTTGCTTTGATAGCATGTGTGTTTGTATCCGGTACGGTAGGCGCGATTCTGAATAACAACGCGTCGGCCGCGGCAGTTAACGGCAAAACGGTTACAAGTACCTCCCAGTCGGTGTGCAATCAGACAAATGGCACCGCTGCAAAGACTTGTTCCACAGTACCGACATACACACAAACAAGCAATGCTGCAAATAAGGGAAATTGCGGCACTTCAGGCACCTGCCCCCAGACTGCCGGCAAAACAGCCGGAGCAACAACTTGTAAAACGGCTTCCAACTGCGCCGGAAACACGGTTTGCAACAGCGGAAACTACGTGAACAGCGCAAACTGCAAATCCGGAAACAGCACCGCATGCACTTCCGGAAATTGTGCAAACAGTTCCAATTGCAAAGGCGGTAACTGCGCGAGCAACAATTGTACGAACGGTACAAATTGTGTAAACGGCAACTGCGTGTGCGTTATTGGAAACAATAAATTTGTTGTCAGCGGATCGTTCCCGAATTTTAAAATCTGCCTTCAGCAAAATTCCGGTTCCTGCCCGAATTCTGCAAGCTCCAAACCAAGCACAGGCACAAAGTCCCCCGCCAGTTCTCAGCCCGCTTCAAGCAATCCTTCTTCCGGTTCAGCGGCAACCGGCAGCTACGCCTCTTTCCAGAATCAGGTTGTTCAGCTTGTAAACCAGGAAAGAGCAAAAGCCGGCTTAAAGGCGCTCACTGTAAATTCACAGCTTACCAAAACGGCTACTCTGAAATCGGAAGACATGGCAAAATTAAATTATTTTGACCATACTTCTCCGACGTACGGCTCGCCGTTTGATATGATGAAGCAATTTGGAATCAGCTACCGTGCCGCCGGCGAAAATATCGCAATGGGCCAGACTTCTTCCCAGCAGGTTATGCAGGGCTGGATGAATTCCCCGGGACACAGAGCCAATATTCTGAATGCTTCCTTTACGCAGATCGGCGTAGGCATTGCCAAAAATGCAAACGGACAGTATATTTGGACGCAGCAGTTTATCGGATAAAATGAAAAAATCAGAGGGTTGCCGTTTCCGGCAGCCCTCTTTTTCATTTGCCTTATCGGCAAACCCGTTTTACATTACCCTGACCGGGAACAGGGCGTCCAGAACACCAATTACCAGGGCGCCGAGAACGGCGCCGATAATGGAAACATTCATACCTGGTACCAAAAATTGTGTGACGTATATGATGACCGCGGAAATGAAGAATCCGGCTAATCCTTTGCCAAACGGCGAAGCATCAATGCCCATGATTCTTTCCACAAGATAATCGAGTAGGCTGATCACTACCGCAGCCAGTAAAAACGACCACAATCCATGGATGGAAAATCCGGGGGTTAAGAAGGATACAACCATCAGGATAATTGCTACAATTATAAACCTTCCGATCCACCGAAAAAATTCTGAACCTCCGCTTGTTGGTTTGCTTTCTGCACGCGTTTCATGTGTCGTCATTCGCTTCTCCTCCTAAATATAAAGTCTGCGAACAGATATATCTTTGCCATAATCACGCGCGCTATCCTTCCGGATTGCTAGCATATATTGTTATGGTAAAAATGGAAAAGAACGGACAAATGATATTCTTGCACAAAATTTCACCTGCTGCATTATTATAGCAATAAAAGCTTTTTGGCGGGTGAATGAATGTGAATGTCCTTTCCGCGCTTCTGTTTGCGCTTTCCGCGAATCTGGATAATTTTGCCGTTGCAATTACCTTTGGAATGCGAAAAATTCGAATAGGATTTTTCATTAATGTTCTGATTGCCGTCATCATAGGTGCCGGTACTTTTTTTTCCATGTCGATCGGGCGGGCGGTGTCCCGATTTCTTCCCGCGGGCGTGTCCAATATTCTGGGCGGTATTTTGTTAATCGGAATTGGCGTTTGGTTTTTAAAGGATTTTTTCAAAAAACCGGAGGAAAAGGAACCGGCGGAAGAGGAGCCGAAAATCGATCTCAACCGGATGCTGAAAGAGCCCGAAAAAGCGGATATCGATCATTCGGGTACGATTGACGCGAAAGAATCCGCCATCCTCGCTCTCGCATTGACGATTAATAATTTTGGAATGGGCGTGGGCGCAAGCTTTGCGGGTCTGGAAATTTACAGTACGACCGCCTGTACTTTTTTCGTAAGTATGCTGTTTATCGCGCTGGGATATCGGGTGGGGGAAAAATGCATTCCCAAATTTTTGTCCCGTTACGTTTCGCTTTTGTCCGGTGCAATTGTTATCATTCTCGGCATTTATGAGATGATTTTTTAAATTTCAATAAAAATTTTGGATTAGCCGCCGAGGGTGACATCCTGTTCCTGATACCACTCCAATGCTCTGTAAAACTGTTCCGGCGTAAAATCGGGCCAGAGCTCGTCCAGAACGTAGATATCCGCGTAGATGGACTGGATCGGCAGAAATCCGCTTAAGCGCCGCCTTCCGCCCCAGCGGATAATCAGGTCGATCCGGGAAATGTCGGCGGAGGCAATCGTATTTGTCAGGTTTCCGTTAAACTTTGCCTCGCTGTTTTTCAGTGAGCAGTTCAAATCCCAGTTCCAGCCGTAATTTACAAGAAAATTCAGCTTCATCCGTCCGCGGCCGAACTTGACCCGCTCGGAATAAGGAATCAGTTCCGGAGGAAACAGAGGCGAATCGGTGTTGCCGACAATCAGCAGGTCGGCATCCTGATTCGCGAGGGTCTGCACCGCATCCACACATGCTTTTTGAAATGCCCTCGTTTGTATGGACGGGCGTTTGGTATTATCGATGGTAAAACCGTAAAATGTCATTTCCTGAATACCCAGATCCAGGCAGAGTTTGTAAAGCTCAAAGCCGGGCTGGATGCCGAACCGGTATCCGTCCTGCTTCTCGTATCCGTTTTTTACCGCCCATCTCCGATTCCCGTCGGGTATAATACCAATATGCCGCGGCAGCCTTTTAAACCGTTTTTCGTTCATTTTTTTCTCCGATTCTTTTCTATCGTTATTTGAATAGTTTGCATTTCCTCCCGTTATTTATACTGCCTTTTGCAATTAAGAATCACAGAAATAAAAGCAAATGGATTTGAAGTCCGGGCATATTACGGATAGAAAGCGGAATCAAAAAAGCCTGCCTGTATACCGTGTTGGTCAGGCAAAATGAAATTTTTAAAAATGACAGGAAATACGGCTGAAATGGGAAGATCAATCGATGAAAAATATGGATTTCACGATTCCGGCGATGCGTAATCGGATTCATTTTTAATAATATAACAGCTATCCCGGGAAGGATAGCTGTTATATTATAGAATAATTAGAAAAATCTTCTCCTGAGGGATAATTCCGAGAGCAGCAAAATATCAATCATGTCACGGAATAATCCTCTCCGGCGAAATCGGCGGTCAAAAAACCCGGGATGGGAAAAGCCGGGACCAAAACCTAACATTCCAAGGCCAATTCCGAACGGCGGGTCGGACGGATCGTTGTCTTTCATTTTTTGCTCCGATTCACGCGCATATTCCGCCAGGTCGGGATGCATTCTGCATACGTCTTCGTAAATACCGTCGCCCATTTGCTCGATCATTTCCTGAGAAGGCATCATGGGCCCGAAGGAATCCATCTGATCGCAGGCGATTAAAATATAGGGCTGCAATTTGTAATAAACTTCCGGATAAGCCATCTGCACCTTTCTGCTCATAAAAGGAATGCCCTGCATCGGACAGCGGCAGGACGGTACCATTTCCGGCATTGGCGCTGCCGGATTCATGGAAGAAATCAGGTTTTCCTCGAATGGTTTCTCACTTATATTGCTTATATTGCTTACATTTTCATTGCTTATATTCATATTTGCTTGTTGCACTTTGCTTCCTCCGTTTCCTTTATTGCGGGACATTCTATCTTATGATTCGCGTAAACGTATTGTCACAAGATCGATCATCGGCCGGTCGATTTTCCGTACGGAGTCCGCAAACATCAGCTTAAAAAGAAAAACCGCGCCTGTTTGTCCGGGTGGAACAACGGGCGCGGTTTCGGGGAATCCCTCAATCTTTCGGTTTTAAACGGGCGGCGCCCAGCGCAACAACAGCCGCGCCGCATAAAGTGACAACGATACCGAGTACAAACTCGGCGATGGACAAACCTTTTCTCAATTTTTCATCACCTCTTTTTCAGTATAGCGTATGAAAAGGCATATGACAATAAAGAATATTTACGAAAGGCTACATAAGGAGAATTCTATTCGTTAGACGAACGGTTTCGATTATGTTATAATTTATAGAACAACAGATGGATAGAGGGTTTCCAAATGCTGCACAATGACAGATGAAAATCAATATTAGGAGAAATTATGAACTTTAACGATCTCAAACTCAATCCAAGAATTTTAGACGCACTCGAAAAAGAAAATTATGTAAAACCGACCCCGATTCAGGAGCTGGCGATACCGCTCGTACTGGAAGGGAAGGATTTACTGGGCTGTGCACAGACGGGAACCGGAAAAACGGCCGCATTCGCCGTGCCGATTTTGCAGCTTCTCAGTACGCGTGCGGTGAACAAAAGCGAACCGCGCAAAATACGCTCGCTGATCTTAACGCCGACAAGGGAGCTTGCCCTTCAGATTTATGATAATTTTCATTCGTACGGACGGTATACAAGGCTTCATGCCTGCGTGGTGTTCGGCGGCGTATCCCAGAAGATGCAGGTGGAAAAACTGAAACGGGGCGTGGATATTCTGGTCGCGACGCCCGGTCGGCTCAATGATTTGATGAATCAGGGATATATCGACCTGCAATTTGTGGAGATTCTGGTTTTAGATGAAGCGGACCGTATGCTCGATATGGGTTTTATTGCGGATGTAAAGAAAATTATTACAAAAATACCGGCGCAAAGGCAGACGCTGTTATTTTCCGCAACAATGCCGAAGGAAATCGAAGAAATGGCGGAATCCATGCTGAAAGATCCGGAATATGTTACGGTTACGCCGCCCGCAACCACGGTGGAGAAAATTGAGCAGTCCGTTTATTTTGTGGACAAGGACAATAAGCGAAAGCTTCTTATCGATCTTTTAAGAAATCCGGAAATCAAATCGGCTTTGGTTTTCACCCGGACAAAACACGGTGCGGACAAAGTGGAAAAGGAACTGGTCCGTGCCGGAATCGGCGCGCAGTCGATTCACGGAAATAAATCGCAGTTTGCGCGGCAGACCGCGCTGAACAGCTTTAAAAACGGAAGCATCCGTGTCCTTGTCGCAACGGATATTGCGGCAAGAGGAATCGATATTGAAAAACTGTCCTGTGTTTTTAATTACGATCTTCCGGAAGTACCCGAAACCTACGTGCACCGAATCGGAAGAACCGGACGGGCGGGATTAAGCGGGACCGCCGTTTCCTTCTGCTGTATTGATGAAAAAGAGTATTTAAGGAATATCCAGAAGCTTATTGGCATGACCGTTCCGGTGGTGGAGGAGAATCCCTATCCCATGCTGATTACGACGCCGACGCCGAAGTCGAAACGCCGCCGTCCTTCCGAACGAAGCTCCGAGCCGAGGCGTCCGGCCTTGCTGAAAAAGGAAGTTCGCCCAAAAGAAACGAAAAGTGAACAGCAAAAACGGAGCTATCCCACAAAAAAGCAAAGGGGAAAACCGAACTGGAGAAGCAAAGCGTATCATAAGGATTAAGCCCTGTTTGTTTTGCTGAACTTACGCTGCGTTAAGAAAACGGGAAGAGTTCTGCCGGATTTTCCCTGCCGGGCGCAGTTAAATTTTACAAAGCTAAAGAAAACCGCCGTGAGAATTTCGCGGCGGTTTTTCATAACAGTTTACGATATTATAGTTTAAAATCATCCGCCCGATACCGTTTTAAAGGCGGAAGGTTATTGGGGGAACGTTTCAGCGGGTCGTAAGAAAAGCGGCTGCAGCTTCCGTCCAGCTGAAGGTATCTTCCAAGGCCGCAGACATCCGCTCCGTCAAAGTCGGAACTGTTTGTGCAGTATTTGCAATTCGTTTCAATATTCTTGCCAAATAGTTTTTCTTTTTTCTTTCCAAACATTTTCTACTCTCCTAAAATGTACAAATCGTATCTTCTGTAATCTTCGGTTGTATAGAATTTCTTTGACAACCCTATTATAGCATCAGATATCCTCAATTTCCAGTTTTTCACGCGGAAGGCAAATTATGAGTGCGATACAAAGAATAATTAATGCCGCGGAAGCCGGAACGGACCCGGAAAGGCTTGGCGTCAGCGGTTTCGATATATTGCTGAACGCTTCGATGTCAACGGGAAAGACCCGCATCAGCAGTACGGTTGTCAGCGCGGCAAGCAGGCCGTGCAGCAGGCGGTAAAAAACGAAGCGGGGAAGATGCACCTTTATATTGGGAAAGAAGGACAGAATCTGGAAATGTACGCTGATGCCCGCCCAGCCGATGGCGAGCGAAAACGCCCACAGCGGTACGCCCAGCTTGGTAAGATCGGAGCAGCCGCCCGTCACCTCCATCAGTGCCGAAAGCACGGTTGAGGCGATCGGCTGCTTTACCCAGATTCGAAACAGGTTTAAAAAAGCGGCGAATAAGATGACGAAACAGCACATCCCGACCATTGCTTTCGCGGCGTCCGCCGCCGAGAGCACCAGCGCGTTCGCCGCTCCGACTCCGCGCCGTTTCCCGGCCTTGCGGGGTACCGTTTCGTTTTTTGCGGAAATACTGCACAGAATGCTTAAAAAGAAGGAGGCAATCAACTGCGAAGCAAAAAGAATTCCGCCGGCGCGGGAGCTCTTTAAAAATCCGGCGCCCACCGCGCTGATAACAAAAGCGGGCCCGGCGTTTACGCAGAAGCAAAGCATTCGCGCCGCCTGGCTTTCCGTCAAGGCGCCGCATTCGTACAGCGCGGCGATGCCGCGCGCCCCGGTCGGGTATCCGCCGATCGCGCTCATCAGAATAGTTGCGGCGGCGCTGCCGGGCAGCTTCAGAACTTTCCGGCAGGGCACTTCCAATACGTTCCCCATTTTTTCGGAAAATCCGGATTTTACGATAAATACGGATAATACCATAAACGGGTACAGGGAGGGTACGAGAATTTGCAGGCAGTAGCCGATTCCGTTTTTTGCGCCCGCTGCTGCCTCTGCCGGAAAAATCAGAAGCGCGCACGCGGCAAGAAAAGTAAAGATGAGCAGAAGGCTCTGTCTGATTTTCATAATCTACCACCGTTTCTTAAAGGAAAGTAAAATCCATGGGACTACAAATTATATATATGCCGCCGCGCGGATATTTACGCCACCGTCCGCATAGGCTTAATGTGACAAAACGTTGAAGGCGGCGATGATATTGGTTAAAAAAGTGAATATCCAAAAGCTGACGGCGCCGCTGAAAATGCCGTCTCATATGGAAATAAACGGGAACCAGGAAGTCATTGTAGACGGCTGCAGCGGAGTGCTTGAGTACGACACCGACGTCGTCCGGATTAAAACGGGCAAACTGATTGTCCGCTTTACCGGCCGTGGCCTCGTGATTAAATGCCTTACCGCCGATTCTCTGGTGGTCGCAGGCTTTTTAACCGGGATTGAGTTTATTGTGTGAGGTGGCGGGATGATTTCTTTGCGACTGACGCGCTGGCTTTTAGGCTATGTGCGCTTTAAGACGGTCGGCGGCAGCTCCGAGCGCTTTCTGAATCACTGCGCCCGTTCGGGCATTAATTTGTGGGACATTAAAAGCGGAAGAGAGTGCGAAGCCTGCGTGGCCGTTCAGGGTTACCGTGCGATTCGGGCCTGCGCGCGGAAGGCAAACGCAAAGGCGAAGGTACTGGAAAAACACGGTTTTCCGTTTGCGACGAAAGGAATTCGAAAGCGAAGGGGAATCCTTTACGGCACTATTCTGTTCTTTTTCATCCTGTATGTGCTGTCCATTCATGTCTGGAGCATTGAAATTATCGGAAACGAAACCATACCGACCCAGCAGATTCGGATGGAGCTCACCCGTCTGGGGATAACGACCGGCACGCTGAAATCAAAGGTGCATCCGCTGGAGCTGCAGCAAAAGCTGATGCTGAAATTCCCGAAAATCAGCTGGCTGTCGGTGAACACAAGAGGGTGCAGCGCCGAAATCCATCTTCAGGAGAAGGTCGACCGGCCGCCGATGATTGAACCGGAAGAAAAGAGTTTCTGCAATATAAAAGCCTCCCAAACCGGGCAGATCATTTTTATGGATGTCTACGCGGGCACGCCGCAGGTTGCGGAAGGCGACGCCGTGATCGAGGGGCAGCTTTTAATCAGCAGTATTGTGGAAAACAATGCGGGGGAAGTCTCCCTTAAACATGCGGGGGGAAAGATCATTGCGGAAACCACCCATAGTTATTCGGCGGAAGTCAATTTAAAACAGACGGCAGTCAGGCCGACGGGACAGACGGTAACCAGGCGCAGCCTCTGCCTGTTCGGGGCCCGCGTACCGCTCACCTTTGAGGGAAAACCGGACGCAAGCTATCGGGTGCAGGGGGTGCATACCGACGTCAAACTGATGAATTCCGTTCTGCCGCTCAGCATATACGAGGAAACATGGACGCAGGAGAAGGCGGAAACGATCACGCTGACGAAGGCGCAGGCAATTGCCCAGGCACAGAAAATCATACAGGAAAAGATGAAAGAGGAATTAAAAGATGTAAAAATTATCACTTCCGCGCCGACCGAAAAAATAGCCGGAAACAAGCTGATTTATAATTTATTTATAAAATGTGAAGAAAATATTGCCCGAGAATCGGAAATATTAATAAAATAGAAACAATTTTCGGCATTTATTATGGTGACGAATGAGAATTGTTGTGTTATAATAAAATTAATTTATCGTGTGACATTTGTTGCCCGATAACTTCTTAAGGTGATAGAATGTTTGAACAAAGGATTAATATAGACCGTATGGAACAGGCGGTTGCTCTTTTCGGCAACTTCGATGAAAATATCAAGCTGATTGAAAAGGAGTATCATGTCAGTATTGTTGGGCGCGGCAGCGAAATAAAAGTTTCCGGAGAACCGGAAGACGTCGCTTTGGCGGTTCGCGCCATCGACAGCCTTTTAACGCTGATTAACCGCGGAGAAGCATTAAGCGAGCAAAACGTGCGCTACTGCATTTCGCTTGTAAACGAAGGCAGCGAGTCAAAAATTGAAACCCTTGCAGGCGACTGCATTTGTATAACGTCCAAAGGGAAACCGGTCAAGGCGAAAACACTGGGGCAGAAAAAATACTGCAGCGCCATTCAAAAAAATACGATTACCATCGGGGTGGGCCCCGCGGGAACCGGTAAAACCTATCTTGCCGTGGCGCTTGCGGTTACCGCGTTCCGCGCGCAGGAAGTAAACCGTATCATCCTGACGCGCCCGGCGGTGGAAGCCGGAGAAAAGCTTGGCTTTTTGCCGGGCGATCTCCAGCAGAAAGTAGACCCTTATCTGCGCCCCCTTTACGACGCGCTGTTCGACATGCTCGGAGCGGAGACTTATCAGAGATATGTTGAGCGGGGCAACATCGAGGTGGCTCCGCTCGCGTATATGCGCGGAAGAACGCTGGACGACAGCTTTATCATTCTCGACGAAGCGCAGAACACCACGCCGGAGCAGATGAAGATGTTCCTTACCCGGCTGGGGTTCAATTCAAAAATGGTAATAACGGGCGATATTACCCAGATCGATTTACCCGACGGCCGCCGGTCCGGTTTAAAAGACGTTATTAAGATTTTACGCGATGTGGACGATATAGCCCAAGTAAGGTTTAATGAAAAAGATGTCGTGCGCCATAAGCTGGTACAGGACATTATCAAAGCATATGAAAAAAATGAGGAGGCCGGGCGTTAATTAAAATGGAAAAGATTAGAGTTATTATTGAGAACAAACAAAAAGAAGTAAAAATCCCGACTGGCTTGCGCATGCTGGTCCGCCGCTGCTGCAACGCCGTACTGAGGATGGAAAAATTCGGCTCGCCCGCGGAAATCAGCGTAACGTTTGTCAATAACCAGCAGATTCAGGAACTGAATAAACAGTACCGGAACAAGGACGTTCCGACGGATGTTCTTTCTTTCCCGATGGGTGAAAACGGCGTTTACGATATAAATCATTCCACCGGAGCGAAGATACTCGGCGATATCGTTATTTCCATGGAAAAAGCCGTGGAACAGGCGGATCGCTACGGGCACAGCCTTGAGCGCGAGGTCGGTTATCTGTCGGTACATTCGATGCTGCATCTTCTTGGCTACGACCATGAAAACGGCGGTATCCAAAGGGTGCATATGCGTGAAAAAGAAGAACTGGTCATGACGCAGCTTGGTCTTCCGGGAACAAGCAGCTATGTACTGGATGAGGATGAGGAATAGGTTTGCGGTTTTTTAAAAGCTTTAAATATGCTTTTCGGGGGATCGTTTACTGTATTAACAATGAACGGAATATGCGAATACATACAGTGGCAGCGCTGTATGTATTCGTCTTTTCACTCTTTTTTAAAATGTCACGGACAAGCTATGCGGCGGTATTTTTAGCCGTTGCCATGGTGATGGCGGCGGAACTGTTCAACACGGTGGCGGAGGAGCTTTGCGATATGACCGCGGCCAGCTTTCATCCGGTTGTCCGTATTGTGAAGGATATGGCTGCGGGCGCGGTTTTGGTCTGCGCCGTTTTTGCCGCCGCCGTCGGTATCTGCGTATTTTGGCAGCCCGCGGCGTTTCTGAAAATCCTTCAGTTTTTTGCCGCAAAGCCATTGATGCTTCTTTTGCTTGCCGTGTCTGTTGCAGTAAGCATTGTGTTTATTATATCCGGCCCGATTGGAATCCGTGACCATATCCGGAGAAATCGTGAAGAATGAGGAGAAATATATGATAGAGCGAACAGGAGAGAAGTCGGCCTTTATTGCAATTGTAGGCCGTCCGAATGTAGGGAAATCGTCCCTTTTGAACGCGATGCTCGGACAGAAGGTCGCGATTGTTTCCAACAAACCGCAGACAACGCGCACACGTATTATGGGCGTGCTGACGCAGGAAGAATATCAGCTTGTCTTTATCGACACCCCCGGCCTTTTAAAGCCGCACAACCAGCTTGGCGAATATATGGCGCGTTCCGTAAGCGAGTCTGTTGCCGGTGTGGACGCGTGCCTTTTGGTGGTGGAAGCGGGAAAAAAGACGTCTCCCGCCGATTTAACGCTGATCGAAAAATTCAAATCGCTTCAAATGCCGGCGGTTCTGGCGATCAATAAAATTGATCTGCTGGCGGATAAAAGCGCGTTAATGTCCCAGATTTCCGAGCTTTCCGCCCTCTATGCGTTTGAAGCCGTCGTGCCGGTTTCGGCGATTGACGGCAATGGGATAAAGGATTTAACGGCGGAACTGGAAAACCTCGCCATGCCGGGCGGCCATTTCTTTGAGGAGGATATGCTGACCGACCAGTCGGAACGTGTTTTGGCCGGGGAAATGATACGCGAAAAGCTGCTGCGCCTTTGCAGCAAAGAGGTTCCCCACGGCATCGCCGTTGTGGTGGAGCGGATGCATGAGCGGAGCGACAAAAGCGGCATAACCGATATCGACGCGACCATCTATTGCGAAAAAGACAGCCATAAAGGGATTATTATCGGGCACAGCGGCGCGATGCTTAAAAAAGTGGGCACGCTTGCGCGCGAGGACATGGAACGCTTTTTCGACTGCAAAATTAATCTGAAATTATGGGTCAAAGTGAAAGAAGACTGGCGCAACCGCGCGGAGGTTTTGCGCAGCTTCGGTTTTGACAGCAATCATTTTAACCAATAAGGCAAAGCATATTTTAACAGTAAAATTTGTCAGTTTATGGGTTTAAATCATTTATTTACCGCTCATATAAGAGGATTTAAGGCAAATACTTAAATTAGCAAATGAAAAAGGAGCGGGAAAAATGGATGAAAATACTGCGTGGAATTGTTTTCAACATACGGGGAATATCAGCGATTATCTGATTTATACGCAATGTAAGCACAATCATGAGGAAATGCAAATGCGGGAGGACCTGGATGCAACTGGAGACCAAGGGCCTGGTGATTCTGGAGAAATGCGTGGGTGAGAGCGACCGTCTTGTCACCGTGCTGACGGATAGAGAAGGCGTTTTGCACGCATTTGCCCAGCAGGCGAAAAAAATAAAAAGCAGCAAGCTTTCCGCAACTCAGCTGTTCAGCTATTCCCGCCTTTCCATTTTTAAAGGGCGGGATAAATACATAATCGATGACGCTCAGCCCATCGAGGTCTTTTTCGACCTGAGAAAAGATATTGAGCGCCTGTCCCTTGCCCAGTATTTCTGCGAGTTGGCGGGTGCGCTGGCTCCGCAGGAAGCGGAGGCGGGGGATTTTTTGCGTTTAATGCTGAATGCCCTGCATTTTCTCAGCAAGGGAACCCGCCCCAACGACCTTTTAAAGGCGATTGTGGAAATGCGGATGCTTTCACTAGCGGGTTATATGCCGAATTTGATCTGCTGTTCCGGCTGTTCGTGCTATGAAGCGGACCAAATGGCTTTTCTTCCGCGCAGCGGGCTGATTTACTGCGGGGACTGCTATAAGCCTTCACAGGAACAGGCGATTCTTTTGGGCCGCGGCGCGTTAACCGGAATGCGCCATATTATTTACTCCGATTTTGAGAAGCTTTTTTCTTTTACCCTTTCAAAAAAAGGATTAAAACAGCTTTCAAAAGCGAGCGAATGCTTTACGCTATGCACCCTTGAACGCAGTTTTCAAACGCTCGATTTTTACCGGCAGATGAAAACGGAGCAGGAGTAGGGTTACAAGGCAAAGAATCGGAGTTGGATGAATAAATTGATTAATAAAATCGCAGGAAGAACATAGAAATAGAAGAGGTACCTATGGAAGAAATGCAAAAACATTACCGGGCGCTGGAGCTCGATAAAATACTGAAAATGCTGGCGGGGGAAACCGCCTGCGACGATGCCGCGGAGCTTGCTTTACAGCTTACCCCATCCCATTCCCTGAGCGAGGTCCAGCGGCTTTTAAATGAAACGGACGAAGCCCATACCCTTATGGCCCGTTTTGGCGCGCCGTCCTTCGGCGGGCTGAAAAACGTTTCGAATTCCCTGCGCCGTGCGGAAGCGGGGGGCACGCTGACCATGGCGGAGCTCCTGCGTGTTGCCGGGGTGCTTCGCACGCTGCGCGGCATTGTGGATTGGCGGGCAAAAAGCGCCGGTCTGAAAAGCTGCCTTGACTGGCGTTTTGATTCCCTGATGCCCAATAAATATCTGGAAGACCGTATTTTCGGCGCGATTCTTTCCGACGAGGAAATGGCGGACACCGCGTCCGCGCAGCTTGCCTCCATCCGCCGCAAAATCCGTTCCGCCTCGTCCCGCGTAAGGGAACAGCTGGATAAAATGATTCATTCCACCGCCTACCAGAAATATTTGCAGGACCCGATTGTAACCCTGCGCGGCGGCCGTTTTGTTGTTCCGGTAAAAGCGGAATTCCGCGGGGAAATTGCCGGACTGGTGCACGATACCTCCTCAAGCGGTGCAACCGTATTTGTGGAGCCGATGGGTGTGGTCGAGGCCAACAATCAGGTAAAAGTGCTCCAGTCGGAGGAACAGGCGGAAATCGAACGGATTCTCGCGGAGCTTTCAGCGGAGATGGGAAATTTCGCAAGCGGCATTATCAGCGGATATCAGGCGGCCGTGGAGCTGAACCTGATTTTTGCAAAAGCAAACCTCGGCTACAAAATGAAAGCGAGCCTGCCCCTTGTGAATGATAAAGGGGAAATCCAATTAAAGAAAGCGCGCCACCCGCTGATTGACCCGAACCGTGTCGTACCGACCGATATCGAGCTGGGAATCGGATTTGACACCCTCGTCATTACCGGCCCGAACACCGGCGGGAAAACGGTATCGCTGAAAACCGTCGGCCTTTTAACGCTGATGGCGATGTGCGGTCTGCTGCTCCCGGTTGCCGAAAACAGCCGCGTCTCCGTTTTCCAGAAGGTTCTGGCAGATATCGGCGACGAGCAGAGTATTGAACAGTCCCTGTCTACATTTTCGGCGCATATGACCAATATCATAAAAATTATCGCACAGGCGGACGAAACCAGCCTGATTTTGATGGATGAACTGGGGGCGGGAACCGACCCTGTCGAGGGGGCGGCGCTTGCCATGTCGATTCTGGAGGCACTGCGCAGGAAGGGCGCGCGGATTGCCGCAACCACGCATTACGCCGAACTGAAAGCGTATGCCCTGCAGACGGCGGGTGTGGAGAACGCATGCTGTGAATTTGACGTAACCACGCTTCGCCCGACCTACCGCTTGCTCATCGGTGTGCCGGGGCGCTCCAATGCTTTTGCCATTTCCCGGCGTCTCGGGATGGATGATGAAATCGTGGGACGCGCGAGGGAACTGGTGTCCAGCGAGAACACCCGCTTTGAAGACGTGGTGCAAAGTCTGGAAACCAGCCGCCAGAAGCTGGAAACCGAGCGGGCGCAAACCGAGCAGGCGCGTCTGGAAGCCGACCGCGCGCAGAAGGAAGCGCAGAAAATCCGCGACAGTATTCAAGAAAAAGTGGATCAGGAAATGGAAAAAGCACGCCGTCAGGCCTCCGAACTGGTTTCGCGCACGCGCGGCCAGATCGACGCGCTGCTGAACGAAATGGAAGAACTGAAAAAGCAGAAGGATAAAGCGCTGAGCGCCGAACAGAAAGCAAAGCTGAAATCCGGTCTGCGCAGCCTTGAGGAAACCGCCGACCCCGTTCACAGCCGCGAGGAGCAGGGCGCGTATATTCTGCCCCGTCCGCTGAAAGTGGGCGATACGGTTTTGATCTACGATATTGATAAACAGGGAACCGTGCTGCAGCCTCCCGAAGGAAGCGGCCAGAACGTACTGGTTCAGGCCGGAATCATCCAGACCCGTGTTCCGCTTTCCAACCTCCGTCTGGTTCAGGAGAAGAAAACGGCCCGTAAACCGCGCAGAACGGTTACGCGCAGCATGACGAGCAGGGCGGAAGCCAAAGTGACAACCGAATGCGACCTGCGCGGGCAGACCATCGAGGAAGCGATTATGAACGTCGACCGCTTTATTGATTCCGCGCTTCTCAGCGGAATCGAACAGCTTACCGTTATCCACGGCAAGGGAACGGGCGCCCTGCGCACCGCGGTGCAGCAGCATCTGAAGCGCCATCCGAGCGTGAGAAGCTACCGCCTTGGCACCTTCGGCGAGGGTGAAGCGGGCGTAACCATTGTGGAATTAAAATAAATGGTTGGATAAGCGCCTGTGGGAACAAGATTTGCAGGAGGGGACTTCCATGAAGACAACCCAAAAGCACAGTAAAACACCGGCCATTGTAATTTCCGTTTTTGTTTTTCTGCTGGCCGCGGCTGGAATCGCATTCGGCCTTGCGCTGAATGATCCCAATCCGCCGCTTGTTCCTTCGGGGCAGACGGACAGCATCGCCGTCAGACTGATTCATGCCGCTGTTACCGGAGAACCTGCGCGCCTTTCAGAAGAGGAGGTCAGCGCACTGGTATCGCATAAACTTGCGCGGGATGGCGGCAAGGTTCAAGGCGTACGGTTCTCCATCAATGATAATCACACGGTAAACGTCTATATTCCCGCGGCCTATAAAGGGCTGCGCCTCGGTTTCAGCGCCGTGGTATCGCCCGGATGGGACAGTACGGCAAAACAGATGACTGCCGCCGTTCAATCCGTTCGCATCGGACGCCTGCCGGTGCCGCCCCGCTGGTTTTTATCCCGGGTAAAAAAGGAGGCGCCGCAGGGCCTGACTGTGCAGGGAAATCAGATTCGGATTCCCTCTTCTCTGCTTGGCGGAATTCCTTTGACAGACAATCATGTGGCGTATATCAACGGATTATCCGTATCCGACCATGTTTTTCTTGTAAATGTTACGGCGGATTTAAACGGCTTGAAGAATTATCTGGAAAACTTTTTAAAACCGTAAAAATACAAAGCGCGGTGAAAAATAGGGCTTTTCCTATTGACATTCACCGCGCTTTATTGTATAATTCAAACCTGTAAAGCAATTCACTTTACAGGTAAACGGAGGGACACGCTGTGGCAAAAAATTTGGAAATATCGCTGTTGCTTGATTTTTACGGCGATATGCTGACTGAAAAACAGCGCGAAGTCATTGAATGCTATTACAACGAGGATTTATCCCTCTCTGAAATTGCGGACAACCAGGGCATTACCCGTCAGGGCGTCCGCGACTCCATTAAGCGCGCCGAGTTTCAGCTTCTCGATATGGAGGAGCGTTTGGGGCTTGCCCGCCGCTTTCGTGAAATGCGCAGGGGCTTGGAGCAGATTAACGCAGCCGCGCAGCGCATTAAAGAATTTAATCAACATTCCATCTATTCCAATGAACTGGAAGAAGATGCGAAACGCATACTGGAAATTACACAAAAGCTCTGCGAGTAGGAAGGAGGGGCTCCGTTGGCATTTGAAGGACTTGCCGATAAATTATCAGCCGCGTTTAAGCGCCTGAAATCAAAAGGAAAACTGAACGAAGCCGACGTAAAGGAGGCAATGCGCGAAGTGCGCCTTGCCCTGCTGGAAGCCGACGTAAACTATAAGGTAGCGAAAGATTTTACGAATACGGTCAGCGAACGCGCCATTGGCTCCGAGGTTATGGAGAGCCTGACGCCGGCGCAGATGGTGATCAAAATCGTCAACGAGGAACTGACTGCGCTGATGGGCGGAAGCGACGCGAAGATTGCCAGCGCGTCTTCTCCGCCGACCATCCTCATGCTCTGCGGTTTGCAGGGCGCCGGTAAAACCACCCACGCGGGCAAGCTTGCGGTGATGCTGAAAAATAAAGGGCACCGTCCTCTCCTTGTCGCGTGCGATATCTACCGCCCCGCGGCGATTAAGCAGTTGCAAGTCGTCGGCGAAAAAGCGGGCGTTCCCGTTTTTGAAATGGGTACGGCGAATCCGGTGGAAATCTGCAAGGCCGCAATACGCCACGCAAAGGATTACGGAAACGATATGGTTTTAATCGATACCGCCGGCCGGTTGCAGATCGACGAAGTATTGATGAATGAACTGAAAGACATCAAAAATACGATTTCCCCGCATGAGATTCTGCTGGTCGTGGACTCCATGACCGGGCAGGAAGCCGTCAACGTTGCAAAAACCTTTGACGAGCTGCTGAATATCACCGGCGTTATCCTGACGAAGCTGGACGGCGATACCCGCGGCGGCGCGGCGCTTTCCGTACGTGCGGTTACCGGGAAGCCGATTAAATTTGTCGGTACCGGCGAAAAATTACAGGATCTTGAAGTGTTCCACCCCGACCGTATGGCCTCGCGAATCCTCGGCATGGGCGACGTTCTGACCCTGATTGAGGATGCGCAGAGCAAACTGGACCAAAAGGCCGCGGAGAAAACGGCTCAGAAGCTGATGCAGAATAAGTTCGATTTCAACGATCTGCTCGATCAGCTGGTGCAGGTAAAAAAGATGGGGCCGCTGAAAAGCGTGCTGTCCAAGATGCCGGGAATGGAAAAGCAGCTGAAGGATGTGGATATCGACGACCGCGAAATGGACCGTATCGCCGCCATCATTCTTTCCATGACGCCGGAGGAGCGCGGAAAGCCTTCTCTTATTAATCCGTCCCGCAAAAGGCGCATGGCCGCCGGAAGCGGCATGAAGGTTGAGGATGTCAACCGTCTGTTAAAGCAGCTGGAACAGATGCAGAAGCTGATGAAGCAGCTGAAAGGCCGCGGCAAACGCCGGTTCCCCGGCATGGGTATGCCGTTTTAATCAGAATTCATCCAAGAAGGAATTTTTGGTGAAGATATTTATCAATTCATGGAGGTGAACATTATGTCAGTGAAAATCAGATTACGCAGAATGGGTGCAAAAAAAGCTCCTTTCTATCGCATAGTTGTTGCAGATTCCCGCTTCCCGCGCGACGGTCGTTTTATCGAGGAAATCGGTTATTACAATCCGCTCGAGCAGCCTGTCGTTGTGAAGGTTGACGCGGAAAAGGCCAAAAAATGGATCGCAAACGGTGCGCAGCCGACAGATACCGTAAAAGCTCTTTTAAAGAGCAACGGTGTACTGTAATCGCGGAGGTTAATCATGAAAGAACTGCTGATTACAATCGCACAGGGTCTTGTGGAAGACCCGTCCGCCGTTCGTGTGGACGTTGACGAACCCAACGAGGAAGGAACCGTTGTTTATCATCTTCATGTTGCCGAAGACGACATGGGGAGGGTAATCGGAAAGCAGGGACGCATTGCCAAAGCGATCCGCATTGTCATGCGCGCCGCAGCGACCCGTAACAACGGCAAAGTTTCCGTTGAGATTGACTGAGTAGGAAACAGGGCTGCAACGGTTCTTTTGTTGCGGCCCTGCTTTGTAAATTGAAACTTTAAAATGATAGCAGAGTAGAATTTTGAGCGTTAAGTGCTGCCTGAACGGGGAGTTGTCAGGCGGACGAAAAGGAAACTTGCGGTTCAGAATTCGCATCCCGCTGCTGCATACTCTGAGGGAAGCCTCTTTTATGTAGCAGAAAAAACATGAAGGAGGCTTTTTTATGTATTCTTTTTTTCGTTCTATCAAACAATCTGCTGAAGAGTTAAAAAACGCGTCAACCATTGCAATCTGCGGCTTGCTGATTGCCCTGAACGTAGTGCTGGGCCTTTTTGCCATCGTTATTACCAACGTATTGCAGATTCGGTTTTCGTTTCTTGCGGTGGCGGTGGCGGGTTTTCTTTACGGCCCTGTTGTCGGCGGGATTGTAGGCGCTGTCAGCGATATTGTGAACTTTGTTGTTCGCCCGACCGGGCCGTTTATCCCGGGCTTTACTCTGGATGCGTTTTTTACCGGATTTATCTATGCGCTCGTTCTTTATAAAAAGAAAATTACCGTCCGGCGGGTTTTGGCGGCAAACACGGCCGTGATGATTATTGTCAATATTTTTTTCAATTCCATCTGGCTTTCGCTCATGTACGGGCAGGCTTTTACTGCCATTATTTCTGCGCGTATCATAAAAAACCTGATTATGCTTCCGGTAAATACCGGACTGCTGTATGCTATGATTCGGTTTGTTGAAAAAGTGCCGAGCCTTCGTTTCAAAAGGCAGAAGTAACGGCATACGGCTTTTCATAAGCAGGCATCAATATTTGGAGGTCATTATGCTGCATCAGTTTTTAGAAGCGGGGAAGGTTGTGGGAACCCATGGTCTTCAGGGTGAACTTCGCGTCGACCCATGGTGCGATTCCGCTGAATTTTTGGCGCGTTTTAAAACACTGTATTGGGATGAGGGCGCGGAGGAGGCAGACGTTGTTTCTTCCCGCGTGCATAAAAACCAGCTTTTGTTAAAATTGAAAGGCATCGATTCGATCGAACAGGGCGATATGCTGCGCGGAAAAGTGCTGTATATCCGCCGCGAGGATGCAAAGCTGGACGAGGGTTCCTATTTTATGCAGGATTTGCTCGGCATGGATGTGTACGACGCCGATTCCTATATTTATTACGGCACGCTGACCGATATTCTTCAAACCGGTGCCAATGATGTTTATCAGGTTACAGCGGAAGATAAGAAGAATTATTTGATTCCTGCTATACCGGATGTAATAATTAATATCAATTTAACGAACGGTAAAATGCAAATTCGGCCGCTCAGGGGGATTTTTGACGATGCGGATTGATTTTCTTACCCTTTTCCCGGATATGTGCGAAGCGGTGATGTCTGCAAGCATTATCGGACGGGCCCGTAAAAAGGGCGCGGTCGAAATTCATTGCCACCAAATTCGTGATTTTGCATATGATAAGCATAACCGGGTCGATGACGCGCCCTTCGGCGGCGGAATGGGAATGCTTCTGATGGCGGAGCCGATTGCCCTCTGCATTGATGATTTAATTGAAAAGCTGGGGGAAAAACCGCATTTGATTTATATGTCTCCGCAGGGGCAAACCCTTACGCAGCAGCGCGTAAGGGAACTGGCGGAATATCCGAATCTTGCCTTGCTTTGCGGGCATTATGAGGGGATAGACGAACGCATTATCGACCGGTATGTGGACGAAGAAATTTCAATCGGCGACTATGTTGTTACCGGCGGTGAGCTTCCGGCGCTCGTTCTGGCGGATTCAGTCTGCCGTATGATCGACGGGGTGCTTTCGAGCGAGGAATGTTTTCGGGAAGAAAGCCATTTCCATTCGCTTCTGGAGTACCCGCAGTATACCCGGCCGGCTGTTTGGAGAGGAATGAAAATACCGGAGGAACTTGTTACCGGGCATCATGAAAATGTACGAAAATGGCGCAGGAAGCAGTCGTTAATTCGTACGGCTTTGAAGCGCCCGGATCTGCTGGAAGCAGCGGAATTGACCGAGGACGACCGGAAGTTTTTGTCCGATCTGCGGGAAAAATCGGAAAATACGGAAAAAGAAACGGATTCAGCGCAAGACTAGCAAAAAACGGTCATGGCATAGAAACCAAAAGTTTTCAACAATTACGGCAAATTGCACAAATTGAAACCAAATAGAAACCTCCCTATTCAGTCATCAATCCAAAGTTTTTTTATTTTGTTGACGGTTAACCGAATTGTGCTATAATAACCTTGAATCTTGAAATTAACTAATTAATGATTTGCGGAATTGATTTCCTGTTAGGAGTGAATAGTAATGTGTGTTAAAGAAGTTCTGGTTCAGAATCAGGTGGGGCTTCATGCCCGTCCGGCGACTTTCTTTATCCAAAAAGCAAATGAATTCAAATCCTCTATTTGGGTTGAAAAAGAAGAAAGACGTGTAAATGCAAAAAGTTTACTGGGCGTATTGTCTCTTGGAATCGTTGGCGGAACCACCATCCGGATTATTGCAGATGGTGCGGACGAAGAAGAAGCCGTAAAAAGCCTTGTAGAATTGGTTCAGTCCGGTTTCACCGAGTAATTTTTCCGACGAATAGCACCGCTTAGTCAGCGGTGCTTTTTTTGTATTGTTTCAAGGAGAATGCAATGACCGACCACGAAAAACATATTAAAGAACTGCGCAGCCGCGCCATGCGCCTTCCCCTGAATCCGGGCGTCTATATTATGCACGACAAAACCGGGAAGATTATTTATATCGGCAAGGCAAAGGCGCTTAAAAACCGTGTGAGCCAGTACTTCGGCTCGGAAAAAAACCATGACGACAAGGTACGCCGCATGGTTGCAAACGTCGATTTTTTTGAATATATCCTTACCGACAGCGAGTTTGAAGCCCTTGTGCTGGAGTGCAGCCTGATTAAGCAGCACACGCCGAAATACAATATTCTTTTGAAGGACGATAAAGGATACCATTATATTAAGGTAACCGCCGGCCCGTGGCCCAGGATATCGGAAGCGAAGCAGATTGCCGACGACGGCGCGAATTATATTGGCCCCTATGTCAGCTCCTGGGCGACAAAGCAGTCCGTTGACGAAGCGCTGAAAATTTTTAAACTGCCGACCTGTACGCGGAAATTCCCGCAGGACATCGGCAAGGCAAGGCCGTGCCTGAATTATTATATCAAGCAGTGCTGCGCGCCGTGCCGGGGAAAAATTTCCGAATCGGAGTACAATGAAAGCGTTGAAGAAGCAATCGGTTTCCTGCGCGGCGGCAGCGCACAGTGCGTGCGTCAGCTTACCCGGAAAATGGAAGAGGCTTCCGAAGCGCTGGAATTTGAACGCGCGGCAAGAATCCGTGACCGTCTCGCGGCGATTAAACGGATGGGTGACCGCCAGAAGGTGGTTGCGGCCCGCGTGCCGGAGCAGGACGTTATCGCGCTGGCGCAGGGAGCGGGGACGAGCTGCTTTGAGGTTTTCCGCTTTTTGAACGGGCGCCTCTGCGACCGGGAAACCTTTTTAATGGGGGAAACGGGAAACCCGAAAACCGCCCGCGGGGAATTCATCGAACGCTATTATTCCATGCGGGATCGGATTCCGCCGCGTATCTGCCTGGACGGAGCGGCGGAAGGCAGCGAGCTTTTGGGAGACTGGCTTTCGCAGAAAGCGGGCAGGAAGGTGGTTCTGTCCGTACCGCAGAAAGGCGAGCAGGCGAAGTTGGTGGAAATGTGCCGCAACAACGCCGCCGAGCAGGTGGCGCAGGCTACGGGGCGCACGGTGCACGAAGCGTCGGCTCTGGATGAGCTGGGCCGTCTGCTTGGCATGGAAAAACCGCCGCTTTATATTGAATCTTATGATATATCAAATCTTGCGGGAAGCGGGAACGTCGCCGGCATGATCGTTTTTGAAAACGGAAGACCTTTAAAATCCGCTTACCGGAAATTTAAAATGAAGACCGTGATCGGGCAGGACGATTACGCGTCCATGCATGAAGTGATGGAACGGCGTATTCGTGAATATTTTGACGCGCAGGGGAAGAATATTTCCGACGGCTTCGGCAGGCTGCCCGATTTAATCCTGCTGGACGGCGGACAGGGTCAGGTCGGCGCGGTGAAACCCGTGCTGGAGGCCGCCGGTCTGAAGGTTCCCCTTTTCGGCATGGTGAAGGACGATAAACACCGAACGAGGGCAATTGCTTCCGACGGCGGCGAAATCGCCATTCATTCCAACCGGAAGGCCTTTACGCTGGTTTCCTCCATTCAGGAGGAGGTTCACCGGTTTGCGATCGGGTATCACCGCCAGACCCGTAAAAAAGCCACGATATCGTCCACGCTGACTTCGATTGAAGGGGTCGGCACATCCCGGGCGAAGGCGCTTTTAAAGCATTTCAAAACGATTGCCGCCATAAAAAACGCAGACCTGGAAGAGCTTTGCGCAGCGCCGGGTATGACGAAGCCGGCCGCCCAAAACGTGTACGATTATTTCCATGCGCAGGAGGAAAAAAGTTGACACGGCGGCGGTGAAATGGGATAATATCGGGTATAAGGTTCGAATTTGCAGTTTAAGGAGTTTTCATAAATGAGAGTAATAACCGGACTGGCGCGCGGAAAACGGCTGACCACGCCGGAAGGCGAAGACATCCGGCCCACACCGGAAAGAGTGAAGGAAGCATTGTTCAGCGCCATACAGTTTCAGATTGAAGGACGGCGGGTCCTGGATCTTTTTGCGGGAACCGGCCAGCTTGGCATTGAGGCGCTGAGCCGCAGAGCGAGGGAAGCGGTCTTTGTGGATGCGAGTAAGAATTCCCTTGCCGTAGTGCAGAAAAATCTTGAAAGTACGGGGCTCAGTGAAAACGCCCGCGTTAAGAATATGGATTTCGCCTCGTTTTTCATGCAGAGCGGAGAACCTTTTGACTTAGCGTTCCTCGACCCGCCGTACCGTACCGGCCTTTTGCAGCGCGCGCTGCCGATGACCGCCGAGCGGATGAACAAGGGCGGAACCATTATCTGCGAGAATCCTTGCGATGACGACATACCCGAAACGGCAGGAGAATTTGTTCGGGACCGAAGCTACCGCTATGGAAAAATCCAGATAACATTCTACAGACATAAGGACGTGACCTCAGAATGAAAATTGCAATTTGCCCGGGCAGCTTCGACCCGGTTACATTAGGCCATTTGGATATTATCAATCGGGCGCGTAAAGTGTTTGATAAGACCATTGTCGCAGTTCTGGTGAATCCCGAAAAACATACCATGTTCACGGTGGACGAGCGTATTGAGCTTTTAAAAAAATGCACCGCGGGTATGGACGATGTCGAAGTTGTCGGTTTTGAAGGCCTTTTGGCCGATTACGCGAGGGAACGCGGCGTAACGGCGATTGTGAAGGGCCTGCGGGCATTGTCAGACTTTGAGTATGAATTTCAGCAGGCGCTGACGAATAAGAAACTGAATCCGAATCTGGAAACCATGTTCTTAACGACAAGCTCGGAAAACATGTTTTTAAGTTCCAGCATTGTAAAGCAGATTGCGCGTTTCGGCGGCGACATTTCCAACTTCGTGCCGGAATGCATCTTAAAAGATATTAAAAAGCGTATTTATACAGGAGGAGGAAAAAGCGAATGAGTGAGCTAAATACAGAAGAGTTAATTGACGAACTGTATGAAATGGTTGAAAAAGCCTGGAGCCTTCCGCTCAGCCACGGACGCGCGGTTCTGGACGGGGAAGAAGTAAAGCAGATCCTTGATGAAATCCGCAGCAGTCTTCCTCAGGAAATCCGCCAGGCACGGGCAATCTGCACGGACCGTGCCCAGATCATCGCCGACGCGAAGCGCGAGGCGGAGACCGTTGTCCGCGTTGCGGAAGAACGGGCCAAGGCAATGGTGAATCAGGATGAAATCGTAAAGCAGGCGCAGCAGAAAGCAAACGATATGCTGAGTCAGGCGCAGGCGAAGTTCCGCGAAATGCGGAAAGCCTCCAATGATTACATAGACGATTTAATGAAGCGTACGGACGACGGCCTTGCCGCCAATCTGGCGGAGCTTCGCCAGACACGTCAGAATATAAAAGCGTCCCAGAGGTCCGGGCAAAATTAAAATTTTTGTCGAATTTTAAAAAATGCACCACAAGATATTGTGGTGCATTTTTTGTTTCTTCCAGATAAGTAAAAGTATGAAAAATCAAGGGAATTTGGTAATAATAATCAAAAAATAATGGTTGCAATTTGTTAATAAATACGTTATAATCAAAAGCACAAGTGGTGAAAGGTGGGGACAAGTAGCACAATGTGGTTGGCATGTTGCGCTTTTGCTCTATAAGTGGCTTGCTATGTTGATCGGTGAGTACCAACATAATATTGACACAAAAGGCCGTGTAATTGTTCCGGTCAGATTCCGTGAGGATCTGGGCGATCATTTTTATATCACAAAGGGACTGGATGGCTGCCTTTTTGTTCTTTCACAGGAAGAGTGGGCAAGGCTTCAGGATAAGGTAAAAGCAATGCCGATATCCAAAGCGCGGGGCCTTCAGCGCTTCTTCTTTTCCGGTGCGGCGGAAGCCGAGCCGGACAAGCAGGGCCGCATCTTAATTCCGCAGGTACTGCGCGACCACGCGCATCTCTCAAAGGATGTAACCTTTATCGGTGCTTCCAGCCGGGCGGAGATTTGGGATACCGGCCGCTGGAACGAATTCAATTCCAATTTAACAGAGGAAAGCATAGCCGAAGCAATGGATATGCTTGATTTATAACAGGCGGTAAAGTATGGAATTTCAACACAAACCGGTACTGTTTGACGAAACGATTGCCAGTTTGGCCATTCGTCCGGACGGTATTTATATTGACGGCACGGCCGGCGGAGGCGGGCATTCCCACGCAATTGCGGAAAAGCTCGCAACCGGAAGGCTTCTGTCCATTGATCAGGACCCGGACGCCATCCGGGCGGTTACCGAAAGACTGAAAAATTATCCGTGTTCTATTGTTTATCAGGCGAATTTTTCCGAGATGGCCAAGGTGGCGGAGAAGCTTCAGCTCGTCCCCGTCGACGGCGTACTTTTGGATATAGGCGTTTCTTCCTACCAGCTCGACAACCCGGAGCGCGGGTTTTCTTACCATAACGACGCGCCGCTGGATATGCGGATGAGCAGGCAGGGCGTTTCCGCCAGGGATTTGGTGAATACCCTTACATGGCAGGAGCTGGCGCAGATCATCAGCCGCTACGGCGAAGATAAAAATGCGCGCGGCATTGCAAAAGGGATCATCAAAGCAAGGGAACAGGAACCGATTGAAACGACGCTGCAGCTGGCGGAAATTATAAAAGCTTCCGTTCCGGCGGCGGTAAGGCGGGAGCCGGGACATCCGGCCCGCAAGACCTTTCAGGCGCTGCGGATTGCGGTTAACGGGGAATTGGACAGGCTGTCGCAGGGACTGGACGCCGCCTTTTCCATTTTAAAGCCGGGCGGGCGTCTGGCCGTTATTACTTTCCATTCGTTAGAAGACCGTATTGTAAAACAGAGAATGGCTTCGTGGTGTACGGGCTGCACGTGCCCGCCGGATTTTCCGGTTTGCGTGTGCGGGAAAAAACCGAAAGCGGAGCTCCTTTATAAAAAGGGTCTGGCGCCGTCGGAGGCGGAATTGGAACAGAATCCGCGCAGCCGAAGCGCAAGACTCCGGGTTTGTATAAAACTGTAAATACGAATATTCAAGACAAGGAAGTGGAAGTATGGCTACACCGAACAGCAATGGTGCTTATGATTTTGCGTTATTTGAGCCAAAACGGCAGCAGGAATCACCGCAGAAAAAAAACAATATCATTGAAATCCCTCAGGAAAAACTGGAACAAAACCGCAGAACAGGAGCAAAACCGTTCCGGGCGGTTTCCTATTTCCTTGCGCTGGCGGTTATGCTTGGAATAGTCGGTACCTATGTTTACGGCCAGGTACAACTCACGGAATTAACCGAAAACCTGAATGCGGCGACAAAAACGCTCAATGAAAGTGAGAGTGTTTATACACAGACGCAGATGAAAGCGGATTCCCAGCTTTCCCTTGAAACAGTGGAAAACTATGCAACCAATAAACTTGGCCTGCAGAAAATAGCGCAGAATCAGGTGGAGCCGATCTCCCTTTCAAAGGGGGATAAGATACAGGTTATCCAGAGCGGAAAAGGGAAAAACTGGCTGTCATCCCTTTGGAACTCCATTCAGCATTTGTTGTCATAAAAAAAATAGTTGATCAATAAGTATTACTACCCGTATTCGAGAGATGTCCGGGTTGGCATGCGATAAGGGAGAGTTGAGAGCGAATCTTAACTCTCATTTTTGTAACACGGCCTAATTTTGGAGGAAAGAAAATGGCAAAAGGCACGACAATAAGAATGTGGCGCCGCACGGTTTTTGTGCTGCTGGCTCTGATCGTAGTCGGTTTCGGCGCAATTATATTCAGCTTGGCCAAACTGCAGCTTGTGGAAGGGTCCAGTTTGCAGACGCGCGCGGTTGACCAGCAGCTGAAAGACACTTCGTTCAGCGCCCAGCGCGGAACGATTTATGACTGCAACATGAAGCCGCTTGCCGAAAGCGCCAGCGTGTGGAAGGTTGTGCTGGAACCCGCGTTTATCACGGATAAAAACCGCGAGGTCATTGCAGACGGCCTTTCAAAAATCCTTGGAATGGATAAGAATGAAATCATCAAGCGCAGCATGAAAAAAACTTACTATGACGAACTGAAGCGAAAAGTGGAAACCGATGTAAAAGATCAAATCATTCAGTTTAAGGTAGACCATAAAATCGACAGCGGCATCCGCCTGATCGAAGATTATAAACGGTATTATCCTTACGGCGAATTCGCGGCGCCTGTGCTTGGCTTTACCGGTACGGACAATCAGGGACTGTACGGCCTTGAAAAACAGTACGACAGCTATTTAACCGGCGTGCCGGGGAAACTGGTCACCGCGAAAAACGCAATCGGTACGGATATGCCTTTCCAGTATGAGCAGAAGGTAAACGCCCAGAACGGCGACAGCCTTGTCCTCACAATCGACGAGGTTGTGCAGCATTTCCTCGAAAAGAATATGGCGGAAGGCGTTGTAGAAAACAAGGTCGGAAACCGTGCCTGCGCGATCGTTATGAATGTAAAAACCGGCGCGATTCTCGGAATGGCGGTCAAGGGGGATTTTGACCCGAATAACCCGTTTGCCGTTGCCGATAAAGAGGAAGCCGCCAAAATCGCCGCCATGCCGGAAGGAGACGCGAAAAAGGCCGCGCTGAAAGCCGCGCAGGAAAAGCAGTGGCGAAATAAATCCATCAGCGATACCTATTACCCCGGTTCCGTTTTTAAAATGGTAACGGGTTCTTCCGCCATGGAGGAAGGCGTCGTGAACGAGAGTACCCCGTTTTTCTGCGGCGGGTCCATTAAAGTCGCAGGCCAGACGATCCATTGCTGGCGTTCGCGGGGCCACGGCAGTGAAAACTTTGTGCAAGGCCTGTGCAATTCCTGCAACCCGGTTTTTGTCCAGATAGGGGAAAAACTTGGGCCGCAGAGATTCTTTAAATATTTCTCCGCGTTCGGTTTTACAAGCAAAACGGGCATTGACCTGCCCGGTGAGCCGCTACGGACGATTTACTATACGCCGGATAAATTGAACCCGGTCGAGTTGGCGACCGAGTCGTTCGGCCAGAACTTCAGTATTACCCCGATTCAAATGATTACGGCGATTGCCGCTGTTTCCAACGGCGGCTACCTTGTGCAGCCCCATGTCGTCAGCCAGATATTGGACGAAGACGGGAATATCGTCAAAACAGCGGACACAACACCGAAACGCCAGGTGATTTCGGCGGATACTTCCGCCCGCATGTGCAAAATTTTACAGACGAACGCCACGATCGGTACGGCGAAAAACGGCTATCTGCCGGGCTATCGCATCGGCGGAAAAACAGGAACCTCCCAGAAAATGGACGTTAAGCAAAAAACGGGCGTTATGCAGTATATCGCTTCCTACGGCGGCTTTGCGCCTGCGGACGACCCACAGGTCGCCATGCTGGTGTTTTTCGATGAACCGCACGGAAACAGCTACTACGGCGCCGCCGTAGCAGGGCCTGTATTCGCGAAAACGATGGAGGAAATCCTTCCGTATCTTGGGGTTCAGCGCAAGTATACCGACACGGAATTAGCAAAACTCGACGTGAAAGCGCCGGATGTTGTCGGAAAGACGATCGATGAGGCAAAATCAGCCCTGAGTAAACAGAAGCTTACGCCAAAGATTTACGGCAGCGGGACGAAAATTGTTTCCCAGGTGCCGGAAGCGGGCAAGACTATACCGCAAAACGGCACAATGGTACTGTTTACCGATGAAAAGAGTTCGGATACGACCGTAACGGTTCCGAAGCTGGTTGGACTGTCGCTTCCCGCGGTGAACAAGGCGGCGGCGAACGCCGGGCTGAACATCAGCATTACCGGCGCCGCGCTGACCGGGACGAATCCGGTTTCCAATTCGCAGAGCATTGCCGAGGGAACCAAGGTGCCGCCGGGAACGGTCGTTGTGGTTGGGTTTATCGAGCCGAACCAGGTGGAGTAGGATTTTTCCGGAAAGGGGATGGCTGCATGGAAAACCTTCATTGTATGAAAAAGCGGATTGCTGTAAGTGACAAAAAAGGGAATACTCTTTCCATATTGAATGAAATTCTGGCTTTCTGCGGCCGGGAGAACTACATTGTTCAGTCAGCGGAAGAACCGGCTGCAAAAAATACACAGCCGTCGGTGCTTCTCCTCTGCGATGCAGATTCCCTGAATCAGACTTCCGATTTTATAGCCTGTGTGGCGGAATACGAATTGCTTACAAAGCCCGAGGTGGCGGAGCGAAATCCGATTACATATTCCGTTTCCAGCGACAGTGCGGATTTTACCGCCAGAAATATTCGGAAAACGCCGGACGGCTTTGCGGCGTTTGAAATCATCGGTGTGGGCGTGATCGGCCGTGTGCGGCTTTCCGCAACCACTCTTGAGCCGGTCAGGGATGCCCTTGCCGCTTCCGTAGCGGCGGTCGCCGGGGGAATCCCGTTTGCGGATGTGCTTGATGCTTTAAATAACATTCATTTTGAAAGATAAATGATTGGAAGAATATGATATAATATTACCTAAGTCTGTGCCCAAACGCATGGACAACAATAACAAAAGGTGGAGTTAGAATATTATGAACCTGGTTTGGACTGCTTTGGCGGCCTTGCTCTCTTTCGGGATTACCGCAGTCATCGGAAAGTGGATGGTGCCTTTCCTTCACAAAATCAATTTTGGGCAAACGATTCGTGAGGTAGGCCCCAAGTGGCACAGAAAAAAGAACGGAACACCAACCATGGGCGGCTTTATGTTTATCATCGGGATTACGGTGACGATCGTCATCTGCGTCCCCCTGTATTACACGGTTACAAAACAAGACTCGCTCGCCATGCTGATGCGCACGAAAATATTCGGCGGCTTATTAATGGCAATCGGTTTCGGCGCAGTCGGTTTTTTCGACGATTATATAAAAGTCGTAAAAAAGCGCAACCTTGGCTTAAATGTAAGGCAAAAGCTGGTTTTGCAGTTTTTGATTGCCGCGGCGTACCTTTATTCGCTGTATCTCGCAGGCGGCTCTTCCGTTACGCTGATTCCCTTCTGGGGCAGTGTGAACCTCGGGATCTGGTATTGGATAATCGCGTTCCTCGGCATTGTCGGCATTGTGAACGCCGTGAATTTTACGGACGGAATCGACGGCCTGAACGCGACGGTGACTTTCTTTGTATGTTTATTCTTTATGCTTCTTTCCGGAATGATGGGTGTGAACGGCCTGAGCATTTTTGCGTCGGCGTCGGCCGGCGGCTGCCTCGGCTTTTTAATCTGGAATTTCAATCCGGCGAAAGTATTTATGGGGGATACGGGTTCGCTGTTTCTGGGCGGCATTGTATGCGCGCTGGGCTTCGGCTTGAATATGCCGATTTTGATTTTGCTCCTTGGAATCGTCTATATCTGTGAAATCCTTTCCGTTGTGCTGCAAGTCTCTTACTTTAAAGCGACACACGGCAAAAGGCTGTTTAAAATGAGCCCGATCCATCACCATTTTGAGCTCTGCGGCTGGAGCGAAATAAAAATCTGCCGGGTTTTCGCTCTGGTAACCGTACTGTGTGGAATTTGCTCCGCGTTGCTTGTTTATTACGGATTCTAAACCGGAATATTTTCCACTATATATGTGAAGGATATCCATGTAAAGAACGTTATTGCAGGCTGTCGATAAAGCCGGACGCACAGCGTCTTTGGCCGCTTCCCCCGCGGAATGTTGATGGGCAGCGGTTGCAATTTTCGGTCGCATACAGCAAGTATGCTCCATGATTTGCCGCTCTTACACCTTCCTGCACGATTTCCCGGCACCTGGCAAGTTACGCTCATATTGCTTGTCGATTTCCATTATTTCTGACAAAATATTTCGTATACTTATGTTTCAATTGGATTGATACTTACCCTGATGGACAGAAAGGGGGACAAAAATGACAGGAACCAAACCAAAAAACAATACGGCCCCCCGCCAGCAAAAACAAAAGGAACAAACAGAAAAACCCAAGGGAATCCGAAAAAAATTCCGGGTCTTTTCCGCGCGCTCCGGTTTGGATATGCCTTTCCTGTTTTTGGTCTTAACGCTTTTGATTATCGGTTTGATCATGCTGTTTTCGGCGAGCTTTGCAAACGCCCTTTACCGTCACGGAAGCAGCTATTTCTTTATCAGCCGTCAGGCGTTCTTTGCGGTTCTCGGGGTTGCGGCCATGATCGCTATTTCCTATTTTGATTATCACCATCTGCATAAGTTCGCGATTCCCATCCTTCTTTTTTCCTATATGCTGCTGGCGATTGTGCTGTTTATGAAACCGATCAGCGGCGTGCACCGCTGGATCAGCCTTGGGCCGCTCGGCCAGTTTCAGCCGTCCGAGCTTGCCAAATTTGCGCTGATTCTGGTGTTTTCGCATTTAATTTCCCTGAACTTCAAGCGGATGGATACTTTTCGGTACGGCGTTTTGCCGTACATACTCATTTTGGGTTCCATGACCGGCCTGATGGTGCTGGAGCCGCATGTTTCGGCTACCGTCATCTGCGTGCTGCTCGCGGCCGTTATGCTGTTTATCGGCGGCGTCCGTCTTCGCTGGTTCGGCCTTGCGTTCGGCGGCGCGGGGGCGGTCGTTGCGTACCTTGTTCTGTTTACAAAAAAATTCAGCTACGCCAATGACCGTATTATTGCCTGGCTCGACCCGTTTTCCAATGCGAGCAAGGCGATTATGGAAGACACCTGGCAGACCCGCCAGTCGCTTTACGCCATCGGCTCCGGCGGATTACTCGGCCTTGGGCTGGGACAGTCCCGGCAGAAATATCTGTACCTGCCCGAGCCGCAGAACGATTTTATTTTTGCCATTGTCTGCGAGGAACTGGGATTCATCGGCGCGCTGATTATCATCATTCTTTTCGCAATGCTTGTCTGGCGCGGAATCAGCATTTCCCTTAAGGCAAAGGATAAGTTCGGTATGCTTCTTGGAATCGGCCTGGTGGTACAGGTTGGATTGCAGGTCGTTTTAAATATCGCCGTTGTGACGAATACCATTCCGAATACCGGAATCAGCCTGCCGTTTTTCAGTTACGGGGGTACCTCGCTGGTTCTGCTGCTGGCAGAAATGGGCGTAGTGCTTTCCATCTCACGAACGTCGGCGATTGAAAAGACTTAGCTCCGTTTAAAGCCTTCATTTTTTTATTTATGAAACAAGGCCGGACGGCGGAATGACAAAGGGGACTTATTTATCATGAGAATTTTATTTGCAGGCGGCGGCACGGCGGGCCATATTAACCCGGCGCTTGCCATAGCCGGCTATGTGCGCGAAAAGGAACCGGATGTAAAAATCCTTTATATCGGGGCAAAAGGCGGTATGGAGGAACGCTTGGTTCCCGCCGCGGGTTTCGATTTTAAAAGCATTACCATTTCCGGCTTCCAGCGTAAGCTCAGCCTGAAAAATGTGAAAAGAAATATCGAAACGGTTGTCCATATTTTTACTTCCAGCCGGGAAGCGCGCAACATTATCCGCGATTTTCAGCCGGATATCTGTGTAGGAACAGGCGGCTATGTTGCCGGGCCGGTTCTCCGAGAAGCAATGAAAATGAAAATACCGGCCATTATTCATGAACAAAATGCCTATCCGGGCATTACCAATAAAATGCTTTCGAAGCACGCGGATAAAACCATGCTTGCCGTTGCGGACGCGCAGAAATTCCTCGACCCGGCGGCGAAATGCGTTTTAACCGGAAATCCGGTGCGACAGGCGGTTATCCGCGCGGACCGCGCCGCATCCCGCAAGGCGCTCGGTCTGGACAGCCGGCCGCTGATCCTGTCGTTTGGCGGGAGCCAGGGGGCGCGGAAGATCAACGAGGCGGTTGCCGAGCTGCTGGTAAAAGGCGCCAAGTCCGACCGCTTCCAGCATATTCACGGATACGGCCAGTGGGGCGGCTGGTTCCCCGATTTACTGAAGGAAAAGGGCCTGAACCTTTCGGAGCACCCCAATATGGATATCCGGGAATATATTCACAATATGCCGGAATGCTTGGCCGCGGCCGATCTCGTTATCTGCCGTGCAGGCGCGATCACGCTGAGCGAGCTGCAGGCGCAGGGGAAGGCTTCGATTTTAATTCCTTCGCCCAACGTAGCGGAGAATCATCAGTACCACAACGCCATGGCAATGGTGGACCGCCATGCCGCGGCGATTCTGGAGGAAAAAGATCTGACGGGAGCATCCCTCTGCAAATTGGTCGACGACCTTTTCAAAGATCCGGATATGATTTCGTCACTCGGGAAAAACGCCCGCTCCATGGCGATTCTGGACGCCAACCAGCGGATTTATCGAATCATCAAAGAGGTATTGGCCGGGATCTGACAAAGCAATCACCGCAACGCCGAAAGCCGCATAGTATGTCATTAGACTATGTGGGGGTGTTGCTATGTCAGAGCTTTTTATACAGGGACCAAACAAACTCTCAGGGGAAATTTGCATTCACGGTGCAAAAAACAGCACATTACCGCTTATGGCGGCTTCCTTGCTCTGTGACAGCGGGTGCATACTACATAATTGTCCTGTTTTGTCGGATGTTGACACATCTTTAAAGATTCTGCGTTATTTAGGGTGCGGGGTTCAGCGCTCGGGAAGCGATGTCGCAATTGATCCCTCGAGCGCGGATCATTATGAAATCCCGGACAGCCTGATGCGCGAAATGCGCTCTTCCATTATTTTTTTGGGCGCAATCGTAAGCCGCATGGGCAAGGCCGAGCTTTCCTTCCCCGGGGGGTGCGAACTGGGGCCGCGGCCGATCGATCTTCATCTTCTGGCTTTAAGGAAGATGGGGGTAATCATTGAAGAAGACCACGGGTGCCTGAAATGCAGCGCGCCGGACGGCGTGAAGGCTGCCTGCATCAATCTTTCCTTCCCCAGCGTGGGCGCGACGGAAAACATTATAATTGCCGCCTGCCGCGCAAAGGGAACCACCGTAATCACCAACGCCGCGCGGGAACCAGAAATCTGGGATTTGGCGGATTTCCTCAACGCATGCGGCGCGAAAATCTATGGGGCGGGCGAAAGCACCGTTGTCATAGAGGGTGTAAAATCGCTGAGCGGCTGCGAACACAGCGTAATACCGGACCGTATCGCCGCTTCAACCTTTTTGACTGCCGCCGCGATAACCGGCAGCACGCTTACGGTATCAAAAATCATTCCGGAGCACATCGCGCCGATCATTCCGATCCTTGAGGAATGCGGCTGTCGTTTTGATGTCAATAAAAACAGTATAAAAATTACATCACCCAAACGGCTCGGAAGAGTCAAGAGTGTCCGTACGATGCCTTATCCCGGATTTCCCACGGATGCGCAGGCGCCGGTTATGGCGATGACTACGCTGTCGGACGGAACGAGTATCTTTGTAGAAACGATCTTTGAAAGCCGGTATAAACATGTCGGCGAGCTGCTGCGCCTGGGGGCCAATATCAAAGTCGAGGGGCGCGTAGCGATTGTGGAAGGAGTCAGCCGCCTTTCCGGAGCACCGGTGGAAGCGGCCGATCTGCGCGGAGGCGCCGCCCTTGTGGTTGCAGGGCTTGCGGCGCAGGGAGTAACACAGATCAGCGGTTTAAAGCATCTGGATCGCGGATATGAAAGTTTGGAAAAGAGTTTGGCTTCGCTGGGCGCAGATATTAAAAGAATCTAGGCGCTTTTTATTTTTTAACGGGGCCTGAACGTCACCGGAGGAATTTCAATGAACAGGAAGGAAAATAGCAGGAGGGATCCGACGCCGCGCGTATACGATAAAAAAAGCGGCGAATATCGCCCTGTGGCCGGCCGGCAGGAACAAAACGCCCCCGGCCGTAAAAAGTATGCTACACCGCAGCGCCGGTCGGAAATTCGGAGACGGCGAAGGCGCAGGTTCCTTCTGGTTTTCTATATTCTGCTGTTTCTGGCGGTTACCGTGGGAGCGGTGGTGGTTTCCTTAACCGTCCTGTTTAAAATCGATACCATTGAAGTGGCGGGGACTTCCCGTTATCCGGCCGACGTCATTATAAAAACCGGAGGAATCAGCAAGGGAGAAAATCTTTTTCTTGCCGATACCGGAAAAGCCAGCGCCGCAATACAGCAAAAGCTTCCCTATATCGGAACCGCAAAAGTTTCCCGCGGGCTGCCCGCGAAGATTAAAATCGAGGTTGCCGAAGTACCGGTATCCGGCGCGGTGGAGGATAAAGGAAAATACATCGTGATTGGAACGAACGGAAAAGTACTTGAGCTTGCCGGCGAACTTCCCAAAAACTGCCCTGTGATTAAGGGGCTTTCGCTGGCAAAAGCGGAAGTGGGCAAAACGATGGTCTATAAAGATACCTCCCAGAAGGAAACCTTTGAAAGTCTGACGGCGGCGATCAATACTAATAAATTAGGAAAAATTACGGAGATCGACCTGAGGAATCCTTCGAAGATTCAAATCCTCTATGATTCCCGTATTCTGATGAATCTGGGTCTGCCGTCCGATTTTGATTATAAAATACGATTTGCCAAAACCATTTTGGATGAAGGCGGAATTAAAGAGAATGAACAGGGCGTTCTGAATCTTTCCGTCGCTGCAGAGGATAACAAAACCTTTTTTGATCCGTCCCATACGGTTTCCTCAGCGCCTTCCAGCCAGAGTTCTTCAAAATAGTTCGCTTATTTCTCATTCTTAAATTAGATTATTCTGAATTATAATATACTAATACGATAGAATTTTATTGAAATTCAAGCCAATACGTGATAAATTATTAATTATAGTGTAAAATTTGAATTTTCATGAATGGAAATACTTCATGGATTTTAGACGTATAGTAAGGGGGATGCAGCACATGTCTATCGAAATAGAAAATGACTTTGACAACATCGTACAAATTAAAGTAATTGGTGTAGGCGGGGGCGGCGGAAACGCAATTGACCGCATGGTCACCATGGGCGTGAAAGGTGTGGAGTTTATCAGTGTGAACACGGATAAACAGGCGCTTTACCGTTCCAAAGCTACGCAGAAAATACAGATTGGCGAAAAGGTTACCCACGGTAAGGGCGCCGGTTCCAAGCCGGAAATGGGCCAGAAGGCCGCGGACGAAAGCCGCGAGGCGATTGCAGCCGCCATCCGTGGCAGCGATATGGTGTTTATCACAGCCGGAATGGGCGGCGGTACCGGTACCGGCGCGGCTCCGATTGTTGCCTCCATTGCACGCGACATGGGCGTGCTTACGGTTGGTATTGTAACAAAGCCATTTGATTTTGAAGGACGCCGCCGCATGGAACAGGCCGAAAGCGGCATTACCGCTTTGCGTGAGCATGTGGATTCCCTTGTTGTCATCCCGAATGAACGGCTGAAGCTGGTAAGCGAACAGCGCATCACCCTTCTTAACGCGTTTTCCATAGCCGATGATGTTCTGCGTCAGGGCGTTCAGAGTATTTCAGATCTGATTAAACTCCCCGGTTTGGTTAACCTGGATTTTGCGGACGTAACCGCCGTGATGAAAGACGCCGGCTACGCGCATATGGGCGTCGGCAGAGCTTCCGGAAAGGATAAGGCCGAAACAGCCGCCAACATGGCGATTTCCAGCCCGCTTCTTGAAACCGCAATCAACGGGGCCAAGGGCGTCATTATCAATATTACCTCTTCGCCCGATATCGGCCTCGATGAAATAGAGACCGCTTCCTCCATGATTGCCGAGCAGGCGCATCAGGATGCGAATATCATTTGGGGCGCGGCGTTCGATGAAAATATGGACGACGAAATGAGCGTTACCGTTATCGCGACCGGCTTCGCTACAAACGAAGGCGAGGTTTTAAGCGAGGACAAGCCCCAGGAAAGCGCAAAACACGAGGACCCGGTAAAGGCCGCGGCAAAAGCAAGCCCGATTGATGATGAGGATTTTACGGACATCATGTCTATTTTCAATCGGAAATAACCAATACATACTTTCTGAATCTGAGGCGGATACGTTTGTATCCGCCTCTTTAAATTCTCATTCGGCGGTTGAAAAAGCGTTCGTGTTTCCGGCAAAGTTTGAAAGAAATCCCCTAATTCGCCCAAATAGCGCCTTATACGGCATTTTAGCTCGAATTTATAGAAATATTGCTCAAAATACCCTGCTTGCTCTTGCAATCTCGTCATACTGTGTTATAATAACACTTGGGTAAAATTGAAAACATATTGGGGGTGGCATTGTGAAACCTGACCCTTTAAGTCGAAGTAGTCAAAAACATAATAAAGGAGACGAGCGCAATGCTATCCTATTACAAGACGATCAACGGCCATATTACGCCGATTCCTTCCTGTGAGCCTGGATGCTGGATAAACTGCGTAGCGCCGGACGATGCGGAGATCAACAGCCTTATTGCGGATTTTCATATCGAACCGGATTTTTTCCGCGCGGCAATGGATGAAGAGGAATCCTCGCATATTGACAGCGAAGACGACAGCACGCTGATTATTATCGATATTCCGGTGATTGAGAAGGCGGGAAAAAACATCACCTATACCACGATGCCGGTGGGCATTATTATAACGGAGAAAAACGTGATTACGGTTTCCACCAAAGAGAACCCGGTGATCAATGAGTTTTCCGAGGATGTCGTCAAGGGTGTTCAAACCAACATGAAAACCCGCTTCATTCTGAATATCATGCTCCGTGTTGCGACGCGTTATCTGCAATATTTGAAGCAGATTGATAAAATCAGCAATTTCATTGAAAAAGAACTCCGCAAGTCCATGAAAAACTCCGAGCTGATTCAGCTTTTGGATATCGAAAAATCCCTGGTGTATTTTTCCTCCTCCTTAAAGGCGAATGAGATTACGATTGAAAAAATCATGCGCGGCCGCGTTGTAAAGCTTTACGAGGAAGATCAGGATTTAATTGAAGACGTTCTGATCGAGGTCAAGCAGGCGATTGAAATGTCCAGCATTTATCTGAATATTTTATCCGGCACAATGGATGCTTTCGCATCGGTTATTTCTAATAATTTGAATATTGTAATGAAAGCGCTTACTTCCATTGCGCTGATTATTTCCATACCGACCGTTATAGCAAGCATGTACGGAATGAATGTAAGCGGAATTCCTTTTGCGAATTTCTGGTTCCCGGTAAGTATTTCCATTCTCTTTATGGGGATTTGTTATTTTGTTTTGCGAAAGAAAAAAATGTTTTGATTAAATTGGCAGAATACGGTATAATGAATGAAAATGTTGTAGGGAACTGTAATACAGTTCCCTATTCTGATGTGAGGTTACGATGCAAAGATTAAAAATTCATACGAGTGAGATTGCCGAGGCGGCCAAAACACTGCGTGCGGGCGACAAAATCCTGTTGAGCGGAACCGTATACACTGCCCGCGACGCGGCTCACAAACGTATTTTTACAATGCTGGACAACGGGGAGAAACTGCCCTTTGAACTGAAAAACGCAACGATTTACTATGCCGGGCCGACCCCGACCCCGCCGAATCTTCCGATTGGGGCCTGCGGACCGACGACTTCATCCCGAATGGATGTATTCGCACCCCGCCTGCTGGATCTGGGGCTGAAATGCATGATCGGCAAAGGAGGACGTTCCCCGGAGGTTGTTGAGGCGATCAAACGGAACAGCGCGGTTTACCTCTGCGCAATCGGCGGAGCGGGTGCGCTTGCCGCAAAGTGCGTCCGTTCCCTGAAGGTTCTCGCGTTTCCCGATTTAGGCTGTGAATCCGTAAAAGAACTGCAAGTTGAGGATTTTCCTTTATTCACAACGATCGATTGTTGTGGAGGAAGCCTTTTTGAGGTGAAATAATGTTTGATTTTCTGATCAAAACATTTGTAAAGGATTATCAAAATAAGGATGACGAAAAAGTAAGGGAGCGCTACGGTAAATTTTCCGGAGCCGTTGGAATTGTAACAAATATCCTGCTGTTCGCACTGAAAATGACTGCGGGAATTGTATTTCACAGCATCGCGATTACCGCGGATGCAATCAACAACCTTTCGGATTCGGGTTCTTCCATCGTTACGCTGGTGGGCTTTAAGCTGGCCGGCAAACCGGCGGACGAAGAGCATCCCTACGGGCACGCGCGCATTGAGTATTTATCCGGATTAATCGTATCGTCTGTGATCCTGATCGTCGGTTTCCAGCTTGTTCAAAGTTCATTCGATAAAATTCTGAATCCGCAGGAAGCCGATTTCAGCATGCTCACCTTTGCGGTGCTGATCCTTTCCATTCTGATTAAAATCTGGCAGGGCCTGTTTTATAAGAAGGTGGGAAAAACGATTGGCTCTTCCGCTATCTCCGCCACGGCGGCGGACAGCCTGAACGACGTTTTTGCAACGTCCGCGGTGCTTCTCGGCTTGTTAATCACCTATTTCACCGGGTTTAATCTGGACGGTTACATGGGCGTGATTGTCGCTGTTGTGATCATGATAACCGGTGTCCGGCTGATTATGGAAACAAGCAACCCGCTGTTAGGAATGGCGCCTTCCAAAGAACTGGTCGATGCGATATACGAGAAAATCATAAGTTATGACGGGATACTGGGAATCCATGACCTTCATGTGCATAATTACGGCCCAAACCGCCGTTTTGCTTCCGTACACTGCGAAGTTGCCGCCGAGCAGGATATCATGGTCAGCCACGATATCATAGACAATATCGAGCGTGATTTTTTAAAGGATAACGGGATTCATCTGGTTATCCACCTTGACCCGATCGTTACCGGCGACGAACGCACAAATGAGCTGAAAATGCAGGTGGGGGAGCTTATTCGGAATATTTCTCCCAAAATCGGGATGCACGATTTCCGCGTCGTATGGGGAACCACGCATTCGAACCTGATTTTTGATGTCAGCGTGTCTTTTGATTTCCCGCTCAGGGACGCCGAGCTGACGCAGCGTATTTCCGAAGAAGTGTCCAAGCTGGACCCAAGCTATTATGTTGTATTAACGGTTGACCACGATTACGTGCCCACGGAAGAGATTCGTTAAGGGCTCTTGTATTATTCGCAAAAAAAAGGAAGCGCTGCGGATCGTTCCGCGCGCTTCCTTTTTTACGAAACAAAAAATTAACAATTCAGGTACTTGCATTTTTCCAGCCAATGTATTAAAATGATTTTAGCACTTAAACATGGAGAGTGCTAAAATTTTTATAACAGAGGGTTGATGATAGGATAATGAAGCAATTCAAAGCAGAATCCAAACGCCTTTTGGATTTAATGATTAATTCGATCTATACGCACCGTGAAATTTTTCTCCGGGAATTGATTTCCAACGCGAGTGATGCAATTGATAAACTCTATTACAGAACGCTCAGCGACGGCGACACCGGCCTGAACCGCGACGATTTCTGCATTAACATTCTGCCGGACAAGGAAAACCGCACCCTTACCATTTCCGATAACGGCTGCGGCATGACAAAAGAAGAACTGGAAAACAATCTGGGCACCATCGCGAAAAGCGGGTCGCTGAACTTTAAAAAGGAAAATGAGCAAAAGGAAGATATTGAAATTATCGGCCAGTTCGGCGTAGGTTTTTATTCCGCGTTTATGGTCAGTGAAAAGGTAACGGTGCTGAGCAAAGCGTTCGGCAGCGAAGAAGCCAGCAAATGGGAAAGCACCGGAACGGCCGGATATACGATTGAACCCTGCGAGAAAGAAAGCCATGGGACGACGATCATCTTAAAATTGAAACCGGATACGGAAGACAATCATTACGACGAATTCCTTGAAACCTATACGCTTCAAAACCTTGTGAAAAAGTATTCCGATTATATCCGCTATCCCATTAAAATGGATGTTGAGAAGAGCCGCCTGAAAGGGGGGACCAAGGACGAGTACGAAACCTATACCGAAAATGAGACGCTCAACAGTATGGTTCCGATCTGGCGGAAAAATAAAAATGAGATAAAAGAAGAAGAGTACAACGAATTTTATAAAAATAAATTCATGGATTATACCGATCCCGCGAAGGTAATCCACTCCAGCACCGAGGGCACGGCAACCTACAACGCCCTGCTTTTCATTCCCGCAAGAGCGCCGATGAATTTCTATACGAAGGATTATGAAAAAGGCTTGCAGCTCTATTCCAACGGCGTTCTGATTATGGACAAATGCGCGGATCTGCTGCCGGATTATTTCAGCTTTATACGCGGCTTGGTCGATTCCCAGGATTTATCGCTGAATATCTCAAGAGAAATGCTCCAGCACGACCGTCAGCTGAAAATTATTGCCGGGCGCCTTGAAAAGAAGATCAAATCCGAACTGGAGAGTATGCTTTCGAACGAACGTGAAAAATACGAGGAGTTTTTCAAAAACTTCGGTTTACAGTTAAAATACGGCGTTTATCAGGATTTCGGTGCGCATAAGGATGTTTTGCAGGATCTGCTGTTATTCTATTCTTCCGGCGAGAAGAAGCTGGTAACGCTGAAAGAATACGTTTCCCGCATGAAAGAGGGGCAGAAATTCATCTATTATGCGTGCGGCGAAAATGTTGACCGGGTGGACAAGCTTCCCCAGACGGAGGCGGTGAAGGAGAAAGGCTATGAAATCCTGTACCTGACCGACGGTGTTGACGAATTCTCCATCCGTATGCTGATGAAGTACGATGACAAGGAGTTTAAGTCTGTTTCCGCGGATGATCTGGGGCTGGAGACCGAGGAGGAAAAGCAGGCCGCCGCAAAGCAGGTCGAGGAAAATAAGGACATGCTGAACTTCATGAAGGACGCCCTGAAGGGGAAAGTAAAGCAGGTCATCCTGTCACAGAAGCTGAAAACCCATCCGGTCTGCCTGTCGACCGACGGCGCGATTTCCATTGAAATGGAAAAGGTGCTCAATTCCATGCCGACCGACGAAAAGGTTACCGCACAGCGCGTATTGGAAATCAACGCCAACCATCCGATTTTCAAAAAGCTTTGTTCCCTGTATGAAAATGATCAAGATCAATTAAAGGCATACGCATCCCTTCTGTACACGCAGGCTTTGCTGATTGAAGGCGTTACAATCGACGATCCGGTTGAATTCTCCAACCAGATTTGCGGCCTGATGACAAAAGAATAAAAATAATGTCGGGAACGGAATCCCGATAGACAGCAAGAGGCCCCCAATCGCAGGATATAAGACTACGATTGGGGGCCTTGCTATGCACAGACAAGAGATACCAAAATACCGCAAGAGTGTTTTCTATAATAGCGGCCTTTTTGGACTGCCCGCACAAAATTGGTGCAGTTCAGTAGACGAACTACAGGAATAGGCTTTGTCTGTGTACGCAATACCACCGGTAACGTCGTAAGGTCAGATACATTGCGGATTTATTGCCTACCTGAATATTGCCCCGTTCCGTCCACAATATTTCCTGTGTGGGTGGGGAGGGGCACGCCGTTTTACAGAAGATTATAAATATACTTAAACAAAATCTGCTTCCATTTCGGCAGGTTCCGGTAATTCTCCCGCGCGAGGCGGCGCGCGGAATCCGTCATGACTTTTAACTCATCTTCGGTAATCCCGTTCCGGCTGAACCGTGCTTTTTGGGCAAGTTCATTAACCTCCGCGCTGATTTCCCCGCCGAACTTTGTAAGCTGCGTCAGGTACGCATAAACACCGACTGCGGCCTGACGGAAATCCGGCTGCGCAAAGCATTTTTCCCGCCGGCTTAACCCAAGTTTGCGTTTCAAGACGGTAAATACCAGCAGAGAGAACAGAACCGCCGCCGCAATGAAAATCGGTAGCCTGGCGGCTTTGGAATCCGCGGCCGCCTTAGCGCCGGTTTCCGCTGCGGGGTTTGCTGCGGAGGAAGGCGCGGCACTGTTTGGAGCTTTGCTTTCGGCTTTCCTTTCCGGGCTGCTTTCCGCCTGAGAGGAGGATTCGTTTTCAAACGAATTCTGAGCAGGAAGCGGGTTAACGGGGTCGCTTTCCTGTGTCAGACTTTTTCCCACATTGAAGCCGGGAGTAACTTCCAGAGGCTGCCAGCCAAGCCCGGGATAGTATATTTCCACCCAGGCGTGTGCGCGGCAGTCCGGGATATTCGCCCAGCCGCCCGCTGAGGCGCTTTTATAATCTTCGGGAGTAACAATGTACCCCTCGGCGTAACGGGCCGGTACGCCCATTGCGCGCAGCATAACGGTTGCCGCGGTGGCGAAATGTACGCAGTAGCCTTGGTGGCTTTTCGTCAGGAAGTACTCCGTAAAATCTTCACCGGCGGGAATCTTGCCGGGATTCAGGGTATAAGAACAGTTTTTGCTTAAATAACGCTTTACGGCGTTTGCCATACTTTCCACGCCGGAATAATATTTGGATTGCGAAGCTGCCCGAATATTTGCGGAGTCCATCAAACCTTCCTGCTTTAGCAATTTCTGCACTTTTTCCCGTGTGCTTTGGGGGAGCTGGGTGTATTTATCATACAGGAACACGCGGTAATCCTGTTCCGCTTGCATGTAGTCCCTGCTTTTAATATCCATTGCCTGCAAAACATTTTCCGGAATCGTGGTTTCGTAATAGGACTTCACATTTTCAGAATTTAAAACATAATATTTTTCTTGATTATGAAAGAAACTTTTCGTGCTGTCCGGAATATTCGTATCTCCCTCGGAATGAAACATCCGCTTAGTCATTACACTGTAAACCAGGCCGCTGATATTGGAAGTAATTTCACCCGGACCAAAACCGTATGCGTAAAAAGTATATTCGGACGTGCCGAAGAGAGAATCGGAGCGGATAAATTCATCATTTACGAAATGTACGCCGGTAATGGCTTCCGGCGTTGTAGAAAGATTGTAAGGCGCGTAAATGCACTGCTTTGATGCATTTACATTCTTTACCCGTATTCCAAACGGATTCAAAACGGGATTGTTCTGCTGATGAAGAAGGGATGCGAACAGATAGAACATGTTTTGCGCGTTCCGACCGCCGAGCTGCCGGTTAATGCCGGTATAATCCGAATCCGGAAGCTTTTCCCAGCCCGATCCGGTAAAAACACTTCCGGCGAAGCTTTTTAAGTAAAGGGGATATTGCTTGTCCGATTTTATCTGCAAGGCGGTTTCGCCGGTAAAATGAATACTGCCCGCGTTATTTAAATCGACGTGGTCCGTGTTTCCCGCCAGCGCCCGGCTGCCGTTCAGGAGCGGGCTGTTCGCCGCTGTTTCAACCAGATTCGATCTTATTTTGTCCAGTTCCCGCGGCCGCTGGTAGCTTTGCCTGGGGAACAGGGAAAGAATCAGCGCGAAGCAGAGAAAAAGCGCCGGAATGGAAAGCAGGCCGCTTCTCGCGGCGGTAGAACTGCTTTTGCCCGCGTATCCGCTGTGGATTTTCAGAAATCCCTTCTTCTTTTCGGCGGGAAGGCGGGTTAAAAGTAGAGCGGTCCAGCAGGTGAACAGGGAAAGTACGGCGATAAAGTTCGGCGTAATGGTAAACGCAAGCGCGGCCAGCAGGAAGGGAGCGGTTGCAAAAAAGGTAAGACGCAGGCTTTTTTGCTTGATTACCGCGCAGCATACAAGGCCGGTTACGATGAAGAGGATGAACACCAGAAATAACGTGCAGACTTCCGGGTACAGTTCCGTTTTTACGGTAACCAGATAAACGGGAAGATTCAAACCCGAATGGTTTGCATAGGTTTTCATAATCTGATTGGTGGTAATTACAAACCCCTGTGCCATTGCAAAACGGAAATGCCAGGCGGCAATCGAATAAAGAACGATAAGCAGAAAATGGATGTAAATCCGTAAACGATTTAAAAAATAAGACAGCGTAAAAACAGCGGCGAACAGAAGGGCGTACAGGTTCACCGTAAGGGAAAGCACAGGCAGCGAAAAAGCGGAGATAAAGCACCATGCGGCGCCCAGAACGCCCAGAAGGACTACGGCAAGGGAAAACACCGCGTTCTCGGCAACGGACGCTTTCTGCTCCGTCAGGCGGGGGGCGGCGATTTCCATGCCGGACGGGTTTATTTTGCGCTTGTCTTCGCTCATTTTGTCACCTGCTTTCTTATATCGTAATTCCCGAGAGACATTCCTGTATGGTATCCGGTACGATTTCCACTACGTTCGCATGCATGGTTTTCAGGCTCTCGGCAAGCTGCGTGTCGTTCTCACTTTTTAAGCCGCCCGCGTACAGCACAGTAGCCTTTTCTCCTTCCATCCCGCCGAAGAAGGAGGAGAGTTCGCCGGTCAGCCCGCCGGTAATATAAATGACGTGCGCGCAGTGCGCCTTGTCCATGTTTTCCCGGCATTTCAAGGCATAGGGTTCATCGGAATAATAGCCGGACGACAGTACGGAATGCAGAAGCACCGCCAGGTCTTCCTCCTCCTCAACGGCCGCGTTCTCGGTATGGCTGCTTTTGATGTCGTACCATTCAATCCGGTGATGGATTCCGTTTTCGATCAGAAATTGCGAAAGGGAGGCAAACGTTTCAATCAGGGCGTTCGCCGTCTCCATATCCGGAGCAAGCAGTTCCACCAAAAGGAGCACTTCACTGTCGGTCGGCAGGCTGAACTCCTTTACCATCAGCTCGTCCAGCTTGGAACTGAGTTTCCAGTGGATGCTCCGGAGCCGGTCGCCGCTGCGATACGGCCGGATATCGAAAATTTCCGACGGGTCATCGCCGGGCTTTTCCTTGGAATAGACGCTGCTCTCCGCTTCCGCTGCCGTTGTCCGGTCGATTTCGATATCGATCGGGTAGATGCCGGGGGTCACGAATAGCTCGGCCTGAGCGGAAAGCGTCTTGTGCATGGAAAAAATCCCCAGAAAATCATAATAAGTAACCTTCGTCAGCTTCACCCGGATTCTGCCGCAGTACTGCGAACGCATCCGGTATTCCACACGCTGTTCCGTTTTGGAGTTGACCGGAACAAACAGGGTTTCTTCCTTCTTATAACCGCTCAGAGTATTCTCAAAGGAGATTTGTATCCCTGCACCGGCAACCGGGAAAAGGGATGTGTTTTTCAGCACGATATAAGAACAGAAATCCGTCTCTTTCTTTACGGCGGAACAATCCGTTTCCAGCGAAACGGTTGTTTTCCGAACCGCCGCAAGTAAAAAAAGCAGAGGAATAAGCGGAAGGAGAAGAAGGAACAGGAAGGTAAAAAAAGAAAGGTATTCCTTAAAAAATATACAAAAGAAAAGAGCGGCAAAAAGCAGCAGGCCGTATGAAAACCGATAACGAAACATAGGGCACCTCTAACGGACAATGGATGGCGCGTGTACTTCTTTCAGAATTCCGTCCAGAAGTTCCCCCGCGGATACACTGCTGATTTTCGCCTGGGAGTTCAGAAGGATGCGATGCTCAATGACATCGCGGAAAACAAACTGAACGTCCTTCGGCACGATATAATCCCTGCCGGAAAGATAAGCGGCAGCCTGTGCCATCCTCGCCAGCGCGATGGAACCGCGCGGGCTTGCCCCGAGGCGGATCATGCTGTTTTCACGCGTGGCGCTGACTAAACGCGCGATATAGGCGTAGAGATCGTCGGAAATATAAACCGCGTCCGTTTGCACCTGCATGCTGAGGATGGCCTGCTCGTCCACAACCTTGCAGACCGAATCCAGCGGGTCGTCGCCCTGCTTGCGTTTCAAAATTTCAACCTCGTCGCCGAACTTGGGATACCCCATCGTCAGCCGCACCATGAAACGGTCGAGCTGGGATTCCGGAAGCATCTGCGTTCCGGCCGAACCGACCGGATTCTGGGTTGCAATTACGATATAGGGCTTTGGGGTGGAGCGGGTAATCCCGTCTACGGTGATGCTTCCTTCTTCCATTACCTCCAGAAGCGCGGACTGGGTTTTGCTGGAGGTTCGGTTGATTTCATCCGCCAGAAACAGGTTGCACAGCGCGGCGCCGGGCTTGTATTCCAATTTGCCGGTCGCCTTGTTATAGATTGAAAACCCGGTTACGTCGGTCGGCATAACGTCGGGGGTAAACTGGACTCTTTTATAATCAAGGGACATTGCTTTCGAAAACGCAAGCGCCAGCGTCGTTTTGCCTACGCCGGGGATATCTTCCAGCAGGATATGCCCCTGCGCCAGAATGACCATCAGCACCTTGCAGATGATCGCGTCTTTTCCGACAACGGCCTTTTTAACCTCGTTGATAATTTGAGAAGCTTTGCCCTGCATTTTAAAACCTCCTGAGAATTATTTATCATTATAGTATAGTTGAAAAAATGCCGTATTGCAAACCACAATTATTGACAGAGATTTTCTGTTCTGCAAAAGGAAAAAACGGACTTTACCCTTGCAATTGTTTTTTACCGGGTTACAATAGAATTATTGGAGAAAGGGGAGACTGTTATGGAAGATAAGATTGAAAAACTGCAAAAGTGGATTGACGGCAGTAAACGGATTGTGTTTTTTGGGGGAGCGGGGGTTTCCACCGAAAGCGGAATTCCCGATTTTCGCAGCGTGGACGGGCTTTACCACCAGCATTACAAATATCCGCCGGAAACCATGCTGAGCCACAGCTTTTATGTAACGCACACCGCGGAATTCTTTGACTTTTACCGCGCCAAAATGCTCTGCCTTGACGCAAAGCCCAATGCCGCGCATAAAAAGCTTGCGGAGCTGGAGGAAGCGGGAAAACTGACCGCGGTGGTAACGCAGAATATTGACGGCCTGCATCAGATGGCGGGCAGCAAAACGGTTTACGAACTGCACGGCTCCGTGCACCGCAATTATTGCCAGCGGTGCCATGCGCTGTACGACGCACAATTTATGCTGCAAAGCAAGGGGATTCCCACCTGTACCTGCGGGGGTACGATTAAACCGGACGTGGTATTATACGAGGAAGGCCTGAATCAGCGCACGCTTTACGGCGCGGTAGAGGCGATTGAAAAAGCGGATATGCTGATCATCGGCGGAACCTCGCTTGCGGTTTATCCCGCCGCAAGCCTGATTGATTATTACCGCGGGGACAGGCTTGTGCTCATTAACCGCGACGCGACTCCCCAGGACGGCAACGCCGACCTTTTGATTCAGGGGAGCATTGGTGAAATCCTGAGCCAAGTCCATTAACGGAAAAGAGATGAGGGTATAACCCCCCATCTCTTTATTTTTTAACGGCTTCGTTATAAATCTTATTCAATTCCTCATACTGAGGGGAAACAATCATGCTGACGTAATTTCCGTTCTGGTTCACGCCGCATTTTTTCAATACGGCGAATTCCGCCGGAAGGTAATCTTTCATTTCCGTTTCCTTTTGCTTGTACCGGGTATCCAGCTTCTCTTTGATCCGCTTCGCGGCGTCGGCGTCCTTGCCTTCCAGAAAGATAATTTCATCGCCCTTGATACCGGTGGAATCAACGTAGGCTGCAAACTGCTTCACATCGTCGGTGGAAATTCCGTAGTTCGGCATTAAATCGTCGGCTGACAATTCCATCATTTCCTGATTTTTTATTTTCGGCTTCATATCGGCCATTACTTTTTTCAAGTCGGCCTGCTTGGTTCCTCCGCCGCAGGCGGCCAGCGAAAAAAGCGTTGCCGCGGCAAGCAGCAAGGATAAAAGTTTTTTCATTTCGATTCTCTCCTATTTCACGGCGTGGGTTAAAATATAATCGATCCAGACCTCGCACGCCTTGTCGGTAAAATGAATGCCGAGATCGTTCGGGTCACTGCAGTATTCCCGCGGCAGATTGCCCTCCTTGTCACGCATTACGGAGGCAACGTCAATAAAATAATAGCCTTTCTGTTCACACAGATCTTTTAATTTCTTATCGTAAGCGGCAAGATTCGGGTTGTTCAGATTCGTCATCTGCTGTTCTTTGATAATCGGAGTCGCAGACTGTACAAATAGTTTCGCATTCGGCGACTTTGCGCTGATTTTTGCCAGTAGCTTCGCCATATTGTCCGCGGAATCATTGACGCCGTACAGGCCGATATCATTGGCGCCGAGCATGATATAGACTTTTTTTGCGCCCATTGCGGCCACGCTGTCCTCCAGAAGGGCTTTTTTGCCGTTGTAGGACGGATGGATGGAGTTGCTTTTCAGCGGCTGGAGAGCGTTTCCGCTGCCCATGCTGCCGGCGGCAAGAAACTGAGCCTTACCGAAGTAGCCGGGATTTGTTTTACGCTTTATCGTTACATAATTTTTGAGTTTTAAGGTAACGGAATCGCCGATGAACACCGCGTCATCCAGATAACTCGGTTCGGCTTTTTCGCTTTGTGCGACATTGCCGTTTGGGTCGTTATGGAAAGAGGAAGCTTGTTGTGAAATCTCCTGTTCTGAACTTGCCGCAGATGCAACTGCGCTTTGCGGAGCGGAAGAATTCCCTTCGGACTTGGAGTTTACCTTATTTGCGTCATTTCCCTTGCAGCCGCTTAAAAAGATTAAGCAGACGGCAAACAGGGCAAGACCTGATTTTGCTGTCATATTCGTTTTCATAACCTACCTTCCATCTTCTTTCTCACGAAACAAATTGTGAATTCAGTATAGCATATGTTCGATGGTATCACAACAATTCTTACAAAATTTGCGACAATTTACTTCTTGTTTCTACTTCTCTCTTCATTTATAACAAAATAAAAAGAGCGGTATCGCCGCTCTTTCATCTTTGACAGGAAATTGTTCTTTTATGCACTATTGATTTTCGAAGCTTGCACACTCGGTATTCGACTGGGAATTCGGATTTGCCGTTTCGGCATGAATGCCGATATGGTCGGCGGAACACTTTTCATCGATATTGTATTTGCAGTTTTCCGCCTCGCAGTAGATTTCGAGCGAAGTGTTGGGCAGCACGGTCCCGACTGCGTTCTGCGCGCTGTCTGTAGCGTCTGAAAAGGAGGCGCAGCTGGTCTGCCGTGAAGCGTTTGCGCTCCGGCCGCCTACCTGAATTTCCGGACGGCAGCAATACCGGTCTTTATTGTTTGCACAGTTCATTACGTCACAGGATAAATTTATCATAACAGCACCTTCTTGATTCGTTTGCACTATTATGCTTCGTTTTCCGGATCTTATTCAAAACGGTGGTTCATATGCTTTTTAATCGGATAACAGATGGCGTAAGCCGCCGCGCCGCCGATTACCGCCTCCGGTATTCCGCTCGTTAAAATCGTAAGCCCGATCAGGCCCAGCAGAAGGTTAAAGCTTACTTTAAGGGCATCCGCGTAGCTTTGGCCAAAAAAGACGTAGATGCCGCCCAGTACCAGAAGGGTATTGGTCAGGCTGCCCAGTACGCCGCTCAATCCGTAGGCGACGGCGTTCTTCCATTTCCATTTCGTAAAGAGGTTAAAACAGGTTCCCGTTACGGTTCCGACCAGGATGCGGGGAAGAAAGCAAATCGCAAGGCTCCAGTAATTCCGGGCGACCGGTCCGGCGGAATAAAACGGCGTAAACACAAAAGCCATCGGACTTGGCGGGGTGAACGTCCAGACACAGAAGCTGAACAGCCCGGCGAAAAATCCCATCATCGTACCGGCGCCTGTTCCCAAAAGGATGGACGTGATAATGACCGGCACCATGCCGAGGGTTGCCACAATCGGGCCAAAAGCCGGAAGGGAGCCGAGAGGGGTGAAACAGACAATTGCTTCAACAGCCAGCAGCATCGCGAATTGCGCTAAAAACAAAGTCTTTTGATTGATCGAAGCTTTCATGGTAATTCTCCTGTTAATAAATTAACAACAAAGATGTTTCCTATAATATAAAGCATGAATCAAAATTTATATTTCAATATATGAAATATAGGACTTTTTCTTGCGCTAAACTTCTTCTTTCGGTCCGGCTATAATCCTTTTATTTTTCCATTTGCCAAATTTATAGTAGGGAAAGGAGATAAGGATACCGGCTGCCCAGCCGACCGCATAGGAATAGTAGATATATTCTTTCCCAAAGTGATCGGCAATCATGTAAGCGATCGGCACCCGGACGAACCAAAGGGAAACAAAGGTTGAAATCATGGGAACGATCATTTCCCCCGCGCCGCGCAGTACGGCGTTTAAAACGAATAAGACGGCAAGAATGAAGAAAAACGGCAGCACGCAGTGCAGATACGCGACGCCCGCGCTGATCACTTCCGGATTGGAGTTAAACATCCGCATAATAAAAGCGCTCAGCGGGTAGACGATACTGCTGATCACAATACTGGAGCCGACCGCCAGAACGAGCCCCGCTTTGGTTCCGGATTTTACACGCTCAATCCGGGAGGCGCCGATATTTTGCCCCACATAGGTTGTAACGGCGGTTGAAAAACTCAGAATCGGCATGAACGCAAAGGTATCAATTTTATTTGCGCCGTTAAATCCCGCCATGAAGGAGGAGCCATAGGAATTCACCAGCGTCTGCATCACCATAATGCCGATGGAAAACAGAGCCTGCTGTATGCCCGAAGGAATGCCGAGCTTAATCGCTTTCTGAAACAGTTCCCTGCGGAATTTGCTCTTCAGCGGCTGAATATGGATGAACGAAAAATTCCGGTTGATAAAGCGAATCCCGAAAACCCAGGAACAGAACTGGGCGATCACCGTAGCAAATGCTACGCCGAATACGCCCCATCCGAAAGCGACCGTGAATAAAAGGTCGAGGATAATATTGATGATGGTTGCCACCAGTAAAAACAGCAGGGAGGTCCGGCTGTCGCCGAGCCCCTGCAAAATGCCCGCGTTAATATTGTATCCAAGGTTGCCGATTACACCGGCAAAAATCACGATCAGGTAGACCTTGGCCATTGCGAGAGTTCCGTCGTCGGGAACTTTCATTAATTTCAGAAGAGGTTCACTGAATAAAATACCCATGATGGTCAGCGGAACCGTGCCGACCATCATGGCCATATAAATTGTATTGACGGTATTTTGAATGTTTTCGAATTCTTTGGCTCCGTAATACTGAGAGATCATAATGGTGGAACCGATGCCAAGCCCGATAAACAGGGCGCTCAGCATAAAGATGATCGGGAAGCCGGTTCCGACGGCCGCCAGAGCCTTTTCGCCGACGAAATTGCCGACAACAATGCTGTCGACCATATTGTAAAGCTGTTCAAATATGTTTCCCAGCAAAAGCGGGATGGAAAACACAAACAGCAGTTTATAGGGATTTCCGAAGGTCATATCCGTAGCACCGGATAGTTTTTTCACAGAATTATGCTCCTTTTTTCTTCAAATTCGATTTACATACCTTCCTTCATTGCGGCAGCCGTTTTAATTAATTCGACTGCCCCGCTGATTCCCGTTGCGGAAGAATCAATGGTCAGGTGGTAGTTTTCAAGGTCTCCCCATTTTTTATTTGTATAAAAATTGTAGTAATTCGCGCGCTGTTTGTCCATTTTTGTAAGGAAATCAGCCGCTTTTTCCGCCTGTACATGGTATTCCTGCACAACCCGTTCCATACGGCTCAATTTGTCCGAATGGATGAATACGTTGAATACGTGGTCCGTATTTTGCAGCACATAATCCGCACACCGGCCGACGATGACGCAGGGACCGACTTTGGCTGCCTTTTTAATAATATCGGACTGGATCAAAAACAGCATGTCGTTTACGGGCATCCCGCTGATCGGTGAAGCCGCGCTTCCAAAGGGAAAACTGCCCATCAGGAGGGAATACAACAGACTCCCGGTCACTTTTTCATCCGCTTTTTCAAATACGGTTTCACTGATTCCGCTTTCCTTTGCGGACAGAGCGATTAATTCCTTGTCAAAAAAGGGAATGTTCAATTCCTGTGCCAGCTTCTGGCCGATTTCCCGGCCGCCGCTTCCGTATTGCCGTGCAATTGTAAAAATAGTTCTGGATTCCATTGTAACACCTCATTTCAATTATTTTGTACTGCTTGTACCGGTACTGCCGGAAACCGCACCGCTCGCTGCTGCGCTGCCGGACGCCGTGCTGCTTGCTCCGGAGCTGCTGGAAGACGCGCCCGATGCACCGGAGGATGCGGAACCTCCCGCGGCGGAACCCGCAGGACCGGCGGGTTTGCCTGCTGTAGAATTGGCTGTGTTTTTATCGCTGGGATTCTTTACAATGGTAATTTCAACACGCCGGTTCTTTGCCCGGCCTTCCGGGGTCTGATTTGAGGCAATGGGTGAAAAATGAGCGAATCCCTGAATGGAAAGCTTATCTTCCCCAAGGCCGTAACCGACAAAATAATTCATTACGGTGATGGCGCGTTCTGTTGAAAGCCGCCAGGATACCTGATCGCTGGCAATGGTATGTTCGCCGGTGTCGGCGGTATGGCCGCTGATCGTGATATAGTCCACATGGTCGTAGACTTTGTCGATCGCTTTTTCAATCTCCAGCAGAATCGGCTCGCTTGCGGGCAGCATGGCTGGGCTGTCCGGCTTGAACATCAGGGTGTCCTTCAAATGAATTTTAACATATGTATCCGAATTTACAAGTCCTACGGAATTTTCAAGGTGATTTTTATCGACATAATCCTGAAGAATGTTGTAAACTTCATCCAGTGCATCCGGGTTCACGGCGCTGCCGTTCATCGAGCCTTTGCCGGTACCGGTGCCCGTTCCGGTTCCTTTTCCGGTGCCTCCGGTTCCCGCCGCATTGCCCGCGGTGCTTGCCGTTCCCATGGTGGTCCCGAAATTTTCCGCCATCTGCGCTACTTTTTTGGCGTCGATGGTACTCATGGAATAGAGAATAATAAATAAGGCGAGCAGAAGGGTGATCATATCAGAATAGGTAAGCAGCCATCTTTCGCTGTTTTCCTCGGCTTCCGGCTCTTCTTTGCATTTTTTTGCCATAGATTCCCCTCCCGATTATTTTTGAATTCCTTCTTTATACAGCTTATCGCCTTTCGGAAATACCTGATAAAATGCGGAAAGCTTGTTTTCAATGCTGCGCGATGCTTCTCCGCGCGCAATCATGCAGATTCCTTCCACCATCATTTGCCGGATAATCATCTGGCGCTTCAGCGTGTTTTTTAAACGGTTGGCAAACGGCATATAAATAAGGTTTGCAAAAACAACGCCGTACAATGTGGCGATAAACGCAACACCGATGGAAGCAACCAGCTGTTCCGCGTCCGTCATATGGGAAAGAACCTGTACCAGCCCCATAACGGTACCGATAACGCCCATGGTGGGGGAGTAACCGGCCGCGCTGACCCAAACAGAAGCCTCAATTTGTTTTTTTGCGTTAAATGTACTCAGGTTGGATTCCAGCGCTTCCTGAATTTCATCCGCGTTTTTCATATCCAGCGCAAGGACCATGCCTTCTTTTAAAACCGTATATTCATCCTTATCCAGATCGGGATCATTAATCAGTTCCTGCAATTTTAAAATACCGCCCTGGCGGCAGGTGTCCGCCATGCCTGTGATTTTTGTAATGACTTCGGTTGGATTGCCCGCGGATTTATTTGAAAAGGTTCCGACAACGGCTTTAAAAGAGGCAATCAGATCCGGAAGATTATACGACAGGATCGTCGCGCCCGCTGTGCCGCCGAAAACGATCAGAATCGGGCTGAGCAGAATCAAAGAACTTATCGTGCCCTTTTCGATCGTGTAACCTAAAAGGATAGAGCCAAAAGAGATCACTATTCCCAAAATAACTGAAATATCCACAATATACCTCCGATATTTAAATGCATAAGAACGTTTCGAATGATTAAATTAGACTTAATGTTAACACATAAATCGACACATTTCAAACACCCACTTAAATAATATCGACAGGACTTTCCAATTATGTAGGAATTAACAAGAATTTCTTTTAAATATGGTCAATATAGATTATAAATGAGGATTTACGACAGAATTTTAATGGGAAGCCAGAATAATCTTGACGTTTTTTTCATGCCGCATATCCTATTTTAATAGGTAAATCGCGGATAAAAACCGATGATTCAGCGTAGTAAGCCGGGGGGTTATGCTCTTGTCCCTGTTTATGCAGGGGCAAGGGCTTTTTTCGTATTGCAATGAAAAAGGAAGCGAGCCTTTTGGCGCGCTTCCTTTTTATAATCCGGAGCAATCCCCGGAAAGCCGGCTGGTTTCCATATTTTTCAATACATCCGCCAAGGTGGTGCCGGTCAGCACTTCGTTTACATTTTTGTCGATGACATCCCATACGTTCCGGTTCAGGAAACTGCGTATTTTTGTTTCTTCGCCAAAGCTGTCGTAAACGGACATGCTTCCTTCCAAAACGGTCATAATCTCGTACAGCGTAATTTCATCCGCCGGTTTTGCAAGCATGTAACCGCCCTGTGCGCCGGCGATTCCGACGACCAGGCCCGCGCGTTTTAAATAGGAAAAAATACTTTCGAGGTAATTCAGGGATAAATCCTGCCGGTGCGAAATATCGGCGAGTGACGTGCATCCTTCGCTGCTGTTTATGGCCAGATCGATCATGGCGCGAAGGCCGTATCTGCCTTTAGTGGATATTTTCATTTTCTGCACCTTCGCCTTCCTGAATAAATTGATTCTTCAGCATTTCCAGCGTCTGTTTGTCCGCCGTATCCGAAATCGCCTGCGAAATCCGAATCCAGACATTCCGGCTTACGCAGTTCGAGCGCACCTTGCTTTTGCAGGCGGACAGACTGGCTGCGCAGGGAACCGGTACAAGGTTCCCGTCAATTGCGCGGAGAATCGTGCCGACCGTAATTTCATTTTCCGGGCAGCCAAGGGCAAACCCGCCCTTGGCTCCGCGCACCGTAGACACCAATCCGGCTTTTTTTAAGGTGAAAAAAATCTGTTCCATATATGCCGGGGAAACGGTTGTACCGGCGGCAATTTCTTTTATACTCAGCAGTTTGTCCTTCCCGTAAACCGCGATATACAGCATCCCTTCGAGCGCGTAACGGCTTTTTGTCGATAACTTCATAGGCTTCTCTCTCCTTACGACCCTTATCTTACTATCTTTTTCAAATTCCTGCAATAAAAAAGCTGAGTTTTCCTATTGACTTTATTATATATAGAGCGTATACTATTTTCAACTTAAATACATTACTAATTCGGTAGGAATTATCATCAATAGGGGGCGTACCCGTGAGAAGGCTGTATTTTCGAAGAGCCGACCGGAATATTTACTGTTGCGGCTTGTAAAACCCGATTCTGCAATACTATAATAAGAAAATAGATTTGATTGAAGGAGAGACTATAATGGAAATCGCAAAGAATCTGACGGAACTGATCGGCAACACGCCGCTTTTGGAACTGACGAATTATGAAAAGGCAAACGACCTGGAAGCAACCGTTGTGGGAAAACTGGAATATTTCAATCCCCTTTCCTCCGTAAAGGACAGGGTCGGCTATGCGCTGATTCAGGATGCGGAAGAAAAAGGGCTTATCAATAAAGACACGACCATTATCGAACCGACCAGCGGGAATACCGGGGTTGGCCTTGCGTTTGTGGCGGCGGCAAGAGGATACCGCATTATTCTGACCATGCCCGAAACCATGAGCCTTGAGCGCCGCAGACTGGTTTCCGCTTTGGGCGCGGAGCTTGTGCTGACGGAGGGCGCGAAAGGGATGAAGGGCGCGATTGACAGGGCGGATGAACTTGCCAAGGAGATTCCGAATTCCTACATTCCCGGTCAGTTTGTAAATCCCGCCAATCCGGCGGTTCACCGCGCGACAACGGGACAGGAAATCTGGAAGGATACCGACGGGAAGGTCGATATCTTTGTCGCGGGCATCGGCACGGGCGGCACGATTACCGGCGTGGGAGAAGCGCTGAAGGAGCATAATCCGAATGTAAAGGTGGTCGGCGTGGAACCCGCCGGTTCGCCGGTTATTACGGAAGGAAAATCCGGCCCGCATAAAATTCAGGGAATCGGCGCGGGCTTTGTCCCCGATATCCTGAATACCGATATTCTTGACGAAGTGATCGCGGTAGCAAACGAGGACGCTTTTGCCGCTACCAAGAGCCTTGCGGGAAGCGAGGGCCTGCTGGTTGGTATTTCCGCGGGCGCGGCCGTATTTGCCGCGATGCAGCTCGCAAAGCGCCCGGAAAACAAGGGAAAGCTGATTGTCGCGCTTCTGCCCGATACCGGCGAACGTTACCTTTCAACCGGCGTGTTCGATTAATATTCTCTATCCGATTCGGAGCCCCGGCAGATTTCATTCGTCTGCCGGGGCCTTTCTCTGCTCATTTTCACCGGCTTCCAAAAAAGGTGTATACATCATAACCGCGTGGTTTTCGGACAGGTATTCATCCCGAACGATTTCTCCATCCGGACGGATTGTTTTGCGGTACAATGTATTATTGCGCGTGAAGCCTCCCCAGTATTCGTGCGTGATGTGCTGTTCCTTTTCATACACTTCATAGGTGTAATGCGGCTTTGCGTCCGAACGCCATTCCCCTTCCAGATCGGTATCGGTTACGTTCAGGCAAAGCTGAAATGAGAAAGGCGTTTCGTTCTTTATCGTCAGGTCTTTATAATTGTAAAAACAGGTCGCGCCGCTGCCAAAGGGCTGCGTTCGGTTGGAATCGGGGAAAACGTCGTAGCTGTGGCGGTATCGTTCCGTAACGGTCAGCCCGGTGTGCAGCGTCATCCAGTAAATTAAGTTGGAAAGCTGGCACAGCCCGCCGCCGACTCCCTTCTGTACGGTGCCGCAGAACAGGACCATGCCTTCCAGGTACCCTTTGCGGCGCGTCGGCTTTCCGATGGTCCTCCAGTAAGAAAATGTTTCACCGGGGCGAATCAGAATGCCGTTCAGCTTCTCCACGGCCAGTTTCAGATTCGTAATTTTGTTATATTGCAGCTGCATGTCCAACTCTTTCAGTTTGCGAAACAGCGGTGTGGAATGGGAAAAACAGAGGTAGGAAAGTTTGCCGCGGCTGAAGGAACGCGCCGGGCGTTCGGTGCCGAAAATCCATTTACAATACCGTTTGCAAGTAAAATACTGTATTCCGAAAAATAAACGCAGTCTTGTGCGTTTTTGCGGGAATAATTGATTGACGGGTGCATAATTGCGGTTCATACCCTCACCTCACGCAAATTCTAATTCCATTATGCCATAAAAGCACTATTCCCGCAAGCCGGATTTATGTTACAATACATCTGTAAAATCATCACAAGGCTTTCACATTAACGGTTTAAAATAAATAAAAAGCATAAGCGCGCACAGATCGGCACCGGCCTCGGCCTCGGCCTTTCCATTGTGAAAGCGATATTGGACATGCACGGGGGCGCTTACGGCGTACAGAGCGAAGAGGGAAAAGGGAGCGTTTTCTGGTTTGAACTGGATGCCTTGTCCTGAAAATTTTCCGTTTTCAGAAGGTTTTCCTTTCAGGGCAAAATTATGGTATACTAAAGGAAAACGGAGGGGATAACATGAATATATCCGTCATCGGCTGCGGAAGATGGGGCAGCTTTATAGCCTGGTATCTTGACCGGTTAAATCATACGATAACGCTTTACGGGCGTGAAAACTCTCAGAAGCTGCAGACGTTCAGAAAGCAGCGCACAAACGGACTGGTAACCTTAAACGAAGGCATTCAGCTTACCAGTGATTTGAAAAATGCGGTGGAATCGGCGGAAATCCTGGTGGTATCCATCGGAGCGCAGAGCTTTCGCGGGTTCATGCAGCAGCTGGCCGCGCTGGATTTGGGCGGAAAAACGATTGTGCTGTGCATGAAGGGAATTGAAGCGGACACGGGAAAACGGCTGACGCAGATTGTACAGGAATACGCCCCGAAGGTTCCTGTTGCGATTTGGGTAGGGCCGGGCCATGTTCAGAATTTTGTACGCGGAATCCCGAACTGCATGGTGATCGACAGCAGCAGTATGGAAATTAAAGAATATCTGGTGAAAGCGTTTTCCAGCGACCTGATTCGCTTTTACTACGGAACGGATCTGATCGGCAACGAAGTCGGTGCCGCCGCGAAAAACGTAATCGGGATTGCCGGGGGGATGCTGGACGGCCTGAACCGCACGGCGCTGAAGGGCGCTTTAATGTCCCGCGGGACAAGGGAGATTGCGCGGCTGATTCAGGCGATGGGCGGAAATGAAATTACCGCCTACGGTTTAAGCCATTTGGGCGATTATGAAGCGACCGTATTTTCCGAATACAGCCACAACCGGAAATTCGGCGAGCTGTTTGTTAAAGGAGAGAACTATGGCGAGCTGGCGGAGGGCGTTGCAACCACGACCGCCCTTTTGAAACTGGGGCAGGAAACCAAAGTGGAGCTTCCAATCTGCCGCGCGGTAAATTCCGTCATCAATGAAGGAAAAGAACCGAAAACCGTTCTTTCCGATTTGTTCCTTCGCAGCCTGAAAATGGAGTTTTAGCTTCCCGCTATCTAAAATATAAAATTGACAAAATCAGTATATCATTTTACAATAAGAACTGCTTGATAATGAAGTCCTGCGCGAACCGCAGGACATGAAAAAGGATGATTCGATGAGTGAAGAAAATTGCACGCATAACTGTGATTCCTGCGGCGAAAATTGTTCTTCCCGCAAGGTAAACCCCGCCGATTTTATTGAAAAACCAAACGCAATGAGTAAAATTAAAAAAGTAATCGGCGTAGTCAGCGGAAAAGGCGGCGTTGGAAAGAGTATGGTAACTTCCATGCTTGCTGTTTTGCTGAACCGCCGCGGAAGCCATACGGCGATTTTAGACGCGGATGTTACCGGCCCGTCTATTCCGAAGGCTTTTGGATTAAAGCAGAAAGCAATGGGCAGTGAATTCGGCCTGCTGCCGGTGAAGACGAATACGGGAATCGACGTCATGTCCGTAAACCTGCTGCTGGAAGACGAGACCGCCCCGGTCGTCTGGCGCGGCCCGGTGATTGCCAACACCGTAAAACAGTTCTGGACGGATGTTATTTGGACGGACGTGGATTATCTGTTTGTCGATATGCCCCCGGGAACCGGCGACGTTCCGCTTACCGTGTTCCAGTCCATTCCGCTGGACGGCATTGTCATCGTAACTTCTCCGCAGGAGCTGGTTTCCATGATCGTTGCCAAAGCGGTGAATATGGCGAAAATGATGAACGTACCGATTATCGGTATTGTGGAAAACATGAGCTATGTAAAGTGCCCGGACTGCGGAAAAATCATTTCGATTTTCGGCGAAAGCCATGTTGAGGAAATCGCGGCAAAATTCGGGCTGAAAGTACTTTGCAGATGTCCGGTTGACCCGGAGCTTGCTAAGAACTGCGACGTGGGTCTTGTCGAACTTGCCAACGCTCCCTGGCTGGAAGCGGCGGCGGACGCTGTGGAAAAACAATAAATAAAAAATCAAAGGTAAGGGCTGTCTGATCGAAAGAATCGGGCAGCTCTGTTTTTGTGCACGCTTTTTAAAATTTCTATGTATGAGCTGGGGGGAGTGTACGGTTGAAAGAATGAAATAGTCTTTTGAAAGGCCGCAGGGAATAGGCTGTGCCTTTTGGTGCCATGGAAGTAGCACCACTTGTCGGTGAGTATCCATTATTCTTTGTTCATAAACCGGCAGGAAATGGAAATGATAGGGACAGCGATTTTGGAAAGGAAAAACAATATGGCAAAACTGGCAAGCTATTTAAAACCCTATACGGCATCCCTTCTGCTGTCCGTCTTTCTGCTTTTCGGGCAGGCGGTCAGCGACCTGAATCTGCCGAACTACATGTCGAAAATTGTAAACGTTGGCATACAGCAGGGCGGTATTCAACAATCCGCGCCCGAGGCAATCAGCGCAAAGGGCTTTTCCTTTATGCGGATTTTTATGACGGATTCGGAAAAGCAGGTAATGGAAAACGGTTATAAGAGGATTCCGACAAAGGGTTCCGGAGCGGAGAAGGAAGAATATCTCAAAAAATATCCTCTCCTGAAAACGGAGGATATTTATGTCCGGTCTAGCTCCGACCCGCAGTTGGACCGGATATTCGGCGAATCCGCCTGGACTTTTCTCAATACCATGAAAAGCATAGCCAAACAGTCGGGGAAATCCTTCTCGGCGGGGAAGACGGACGTTACAAAAATTGATCTGTCCGGGCTCTATGCGCTTGAGCCGGTGTTCAGCCGTTTGCCTTCGGGTACGATTGCGGATGCGCGCGCGCAGGCGCTGAAAAATCCGGAAGCGACGCTCCTGCAAAGCGGGGCGGCGTTCAGCCGGAGCTTTTACCGGGAGCTGGGGGTGAATACAGGAGCAATCCAAAATCATTATATTTTGCGGACGGGGGCGGTCATGCTGCTGATTGCGCTTGCGGGCGGAATCGCTACCGTTCTGGTCGGCTATTTTTCCGCAAAAATCAGCGCCGGGGTTGCCCGGGATCTCCGCCGTGCTGTATTTAATAAGGTTGAGAGCTTTTCAAACGGCGAGTTTGACAAGTTTTCCACGGCATCTTTAATTACGCGAACAACAAACGATGTCATGCAGGTACAGATGCTTCTGATGATGGGCGTAAGGATTTTTTGTTATGCTCCGATTCTGGGGATCGGCGGTGTCTTTATGGCGCTGCGTAAATCCGTATCCATGAGCTGGATTATTGCTTTGGCCTGTGTCATCCTGACCGGCATGATTTTCGTGGTATATTCCGTTGCCATGCCGAAATTCCGAATCATGCAGCAATTGATCGACCGGCTGAATTTAATTACGCGTGAGAACCTGAACGGTCTGATGGTTATCCGCGCGTTTGGAACACAGAAATTTGAAGAAGACCGTTTTGACATTTCAAACCGCGATCTTACAAATAATTCCCTGTTTGTGAACCGCGTCATGGTGTTTCTGATGCCGGCCATGATGCTGCTGATGAATGCGGTTACTTTGCTGATCGTATGGGTCGGCGCCCGGCAGATTGCGGATTCCGCTATGCAGGTCGGCGATATGATGGCGTTCATGCAGTATGCAATGCAGATTATTATGAGCTTCTTAATGATCTCCATTCTGTTCATTCTGGTGCCGCGCGCGGCAGTTTCGGGCCGGCGCATAGCAGAAGTCCTCGGCGTGGAGCCGTCTATTCAGGACCCGCCGCGGGCGGAAGAATTCCGTTCGGATAAAATCGGGACGGTGGAATTCCGAGATGTATCCTTCCGCTACGGCGGAGCGGGCGAGAACGCGCTGGAAGGAATTAACTTTACCGCTTTTCCGGGGCGCACAACGGCGTTTATCGGTTCAACCGGTTCGGGGAAGACAACGCTGATCAATTTAATCCCGCGCTTCTACGACGCGACTGGGGGGGAAGTGCTGGTTAATGGCGTGAATGTAAAAAATGTTAAGCAGCACGACCTGCGGGAACAAATCGGGTATGTTCCGCAGAAGGGATACCTGCTGTCCGGTACGATTGCTTCCAATCTGCGCTACGGCGACCGGAATGCGGATGAAAGCAAACTGAAAGAGGCCGCTACGGTTGCGCAGGCGATCGGCTTTATCGACGAAAATCCGGAAGGCTTTGAATCGGAAATTGCACAGGCTGGTTCCAATGTGTCCGGCGGGCAGAAGCAGCGGCTTTCCATTGCCCGTGCGTTGGTGAAAAAGCCTCCGATTTATATTTTTGACGACAGCTTTTCCGCTCTGGACTTTAAAACGGACGCGGCGCTCAGGCGGGCGCTGAAGGATTATACGGGGGACAGTACGGTTCTGATTGTGGCGCAGCGCGTCGGCACGATTATGGACGCGGATCAGATCCTTGTGCTTGACGAGGGGAAGATTGTCGGCAGGGGTACCCATAAGGAATTGCTGCATACGTGCCGGACGTATTATGAAATCGCTTCGTCCCAGTTTTCAAAGGAGGAACTCGCATGAGCAGACCTTCCGCAAAGCCAACGCGCCAACCGGGGCACGGCCCCGGCGCAATGATGCCGAAAGGGGAGAAAGCCAAAGATTTCAAGGGCACTTTCCGAAAACTGCTCCGTTATCTGGGCAAATATCGCTTTTCCCTGCTGATCGTCATCCTCCTTGCGATTGCTTCCACCGTATTTTCCATCCTTGGCCCGAAAATACTCGGCGAGGCCACCAATGCGATCTTTACGGGGATTATGAATCGGATCACCGGAGCGGGCGCGGGAATCGATTTTCAATATATCCTGAACATTATGCTTTGGCTTGTCGGTCTTTACCTGATCAGCGCCATTTTTTCCATTATACAGGGGTATGTTATGACCGGCGTCTCCATGAAAATCACCTATAACATGCGCCGCGAAATTGCCGCGAAGATACAGAAGCTTCCTTTGAGCTTTTTTGATACCACCAGCAACGGCGAGGTGCTGTCGCTGATGACCAACGACGTGGATGTGATCAGCCAAAGCCTGAACCAGAGCGTAACGCAGATTGTAACTTCCATCACGACGATCATCGGTATTTTCGTCATGATGCTGTCCATCAGCTGGCAGATGACGCTGGTTGCTCTGTGCGTGGTACCTTTATCCGCTCTGTTCGTCATTCTAATCGTCGCAAGGTCGCAGAAATATTTTCTCGCCCAGCAGACGTATCTCGGGCATGTAAACGGCCATGTTGAAGAAATGTATGCAAGCCATATCGTTGTGAAAGCGTTTAACAGCGAGGAGGAATCCGTAAAAATGTTTGACAGCTATAACGATACGCTCTATTCGTCCGCGTGGAAAAGCCAGTTCCTGTCGGGCATGATGATGCCGGTGATGAGCTTTATCGGCAACCTCGGATATGTTGCGGTTTGCATTCTGGGAGGATATCTTGCCGTAAACGGAAGGGTGACGGTTGGGGATATTCAGGCTTTTATTCAATATGTCCGTCAGTTTAACCAGCCGATTACGCAGGTAGCGAACATTTCCAATGTATTGCAGCAGACCGCGGCGGCGGCCGAGCGCGTATTTGCATTTTTGAATCAGGAGGAGGAAACTGCCGAAAGCGCGGAGCCGGTACGCCTGAAATCGAAAGACCGGGAAGACGGGCTTCAAATCCAGGGTTTCGTGGAATTTTCGCACGTTCATTTCGGCTATACTCCGGATAAAACGATTATCAACGATTTTTCCGCGAAAGTGGAGCCGGGCCAGAAGATCGCCATCGTCGGCCCTACCGGCGCCGGAAAAACAACGATGGTCAAACTTTTAATGCGTTTCTATGATGTGACCGGCGGGGCAATCTTAATTGACGGCCATGATATCCGCGACTTTTCGCGGGACGGGCTTCGCTCGCTTTTCGGGATGGTTTTGCAGGACACATGGCTTTATAACGCCAGTATATATGACAATATCCGTTACGGACGGCTGGATGCCGCCGAAGGAGAAGTGTTCGCCGCCGCGAAAGCGGCGCAGGTAGATCATTTTGTGCGCACACTCCCGGACGGTTACAACATGATTTTAAACGAAGAAATCAGCAATGTTTCGCAGGGGCAGAAGCAGCTTCTGACGATCGCCCGCGCGATTCTTGCGGACCCGCAGATTCTGATTCTGGACGAAGCAACCAGCAGCGTGGACACCCGCACGGAAATCCTGATTCAGAAGGCAATGGATAACCTGATGAAAGGCCGTACCAGTTTTGTCATTGCGCACCGTCTCTCCACGATTCGGAACGCGGATTTAATTCTCGTAATGAAGGACGGCGATATTGTGGAACAGGGAAAGCATGATGAACTGATGCAAAAAAACGGTTTCTACGCCGGCCTGTACAATAGCCAGTTCGATACGGCGGAGGATTCGTAAAGAAAAAGGAACCGCGGAAATCGCGGTTCCTTAACATATATAAGGGTATAACGGATAGATTGCTAAATCGAGATAAAATGAAAAAGAAGCGCTTCGATTTGGAAGCACTCCCGAATGAATCGTTTATAATAACCGGAAAAGGAAGGTAAAGGCCGCGCCGAGCAGCATCGTTGCGGGAATCGTAATAAACCAGGTAATGATGATATCCTTGGCCGTTGACCATCGTACAGCGGAAAAGCGCTTGGAGGAGCCAACGCCCATGATGGACGAGGAAATGACGTGGGTTGTGCTTACCGGGGCGCCTAAAGCCGTCATAACCTGAATGACCGCCGCCGCCGAAGTTTCGGCTGCAAAGCCTTCAACAGGCTGGAGTTTAATCATATTCATGCCGACGGTTTTAATAATCCGCCATCCGCCGAGCGATGTTCCAAGCGCCATTGATAAGGCGCAGATCAGTTTAACCGCAAGAGGAACGCCGTCGCTTGCCTTAATAAAACCTCCGCTGACCAGCGCCAGCGTAATAATGCCCATCGTTTTCTGCGCGTCGTTGCTTCCGTGCGAAAATGCCATCAATGCCGCGGAACCAATCTGTAATTTCGAAAACCACTTATCAACGAAACGCTGGGAGGAGGTCTTTAAAAGAAAATATAAGAATTTCATGACAAAATAACCGATTACAAAGCCAATAACAGGGGATGTAAAGAGAGGAATAATCACTTTGTCCAGAATATTCGTCCAGTTAGCGACCCGGAGATCACCGGACACCACGATGGCGGAACCGATTAGGCTGCCGATCAGCGCATGGGATGAGCTGCTTGGCAGCGCAATATACCATGTAATCAGGTTCCAGACGATTGCGCCGCACAGGGCGGAAGCGATAACGAACTGTTCCAAATGCCCGTTTATAATACCGGATGCGATTGTATTTGCAACGTTTACGCTGACCAGCGCGCCAAGGAAATTCAGCGAAGCCGACATCAAGGTTGCGGCCCGCAGGCTCAAAACCCGCGTGGAAACGGATGTCGCAATGGAGTTCGCGGTATCGTGAAAACCGTTGATAAAGTCAAAGATAATTGCGAGGAGTATTACAAGAACGAGTGTTATGTTAATCATTTGGAACGATCCCTTCAAAACTACATAAAATCAGAACTTCGACAAATACAGACGCCGAAATATAAGTATATTTTTTTTGTATGCATATGTCAATGGACTTACCGAATAATCCCCTTTTCTATTCCGGCAGAATAAAGGAACCGCAGAGTATCCTTACCCCTGCGGTTCCTTTTTTATGTATTTATTTTGTGAATCGCTTGTACAGCGCGCCGAGTGATTTTTTTTCAATTCTTGAAACATAGGAGCGTGAAATACCGAGCTTTTGCGCTACTTCCCGCTGGGTTAAGGGATTATGTCCGGTCAGCCCGTAACGAAGCTCGATGATGATCTGCTCGCGCGGGGAAAGTACCTCCTGTATATAGCGTTTTAACTGTTCCGATTTGATTTTACAGTCGAGATTTTCCAGAATATTGTCTTCGGTTGCCATAACGTCCATTAAAGTCAGCGCGTTGCCGTCTTTATCGGTGTCGATCGGCTCGTTGATGGAAATATCCTGTGCGGTTTTCCGCGAGGAGCGGAAGAACATCAGCACTTCGTTTTCGATGCATCTGGCCGCATAACTGGAAAGGCGGATTCCTTTGCTGCTGTCGAAGGTGTTTACGGCCTTGATCAATCCGATCGTGCCGATGGAAATTAAATCGTCCTGATCATTGGAGTTCGCGTAGTATTTTTTAATAATATGGGCAACAAGCCGGAGGTTGTGTTCGATCAGCTCATTTTTTGCTTTAAGGTCCCCGTTTTTCATACGTTCCAGGCAATCGCGCTCTTCCTGTGCGGTGAGCGGCCGCGGAAAGGAACCGGAACCGGTGACATGAAGAATAAAAAACAGCAAGCCGGATATTGCAAATCCTAGAACGGCACCAAACATACAGCCACCCCTTTATAGTGTTATTCTGCCATTATATGCCCTTTGCGCCTGTCTGTTGCAAGTCCGGAGGAGAACAAAATCAAGGGGTGGCGGCCTGCTTTTCCGAAAAAACCGCATAACGACGCAGCAGCAAATTACAAGCGTAATTTGCTGCTGCGCCGGTTGTGTTTATCAATTTACGAATCGGAGAATACGGATGTTATGGCGCTCCAAATTTTTACAAACAGATTTTTAATTCTGTCCAGTACGCTCAGATTATTCTCCGATTTTTCGAGATCTCCATTGTTCGCTTTGTCGTCGTCCTTGCTGATTTCCTGTGTTCGGAGCACGATTTGAACGCTCGACGGCGCCGGATTTTTCAAAGAGGTAAACGAAATCGGTTTTGCTTTCGAGTCAAGATTCAGTAAATTATTGTCATCCTGGAATTTGTCGAATTCCTTATTAAGGGCGTCGTGAATCTTATTGTTTGCATCCCGAATGGTCGGGGTGTTTCCAATTCCGTTCAGGCTTTGCTCCAGTACGCTGATTAAGCCGTTCAGGGTCTTGCGGGTGCCGTCGTCCAGCTTATTTCCGCTTAACCGCACCATGGATTCCAGCGAAGCCAGAAAAGCGTGGGAATCCGCTATTCCGTTTGACAGGCTCTGCATCAGGTTTTGGGTATCTTTCAGCGCGGAGACCGTGTCATCCTTGTACTGGTTTGCGGTGGTATTTAATGTATTGATATTGTCGATTAATGTATCCGCAATACTTAGGAGATTTTTTAAATTTGCGCCCGCGTTGTTCGCGTGTTTCAGCAAATCGTCGGCGTCGTTAATACCATCATCTACTAGACCTAAATAAGAATCCACTACGTCAACCGTATCGCTGCCTGTTTTTATTAATGCATCCGATTGGCCCAATACTTTACTGAGATCATTTACTAAAGGTGTGGTTTCGTCAGAAACTTTTTGGAGACCTTTAAGCGTTTTTTGGGAATATGTTAAAACATTGACTATATTGGGATCTGCTAAATATTTGGGGTCGTTTAGTTTAGTAAGTGAGGCACCTAAATTTGCTGCGTTTCCCTGAAGCTCGCCGGCATCTTTTTGGATTGTTGGAAGAATCTTTTTCAGTAGATCGGCTTGTGCTTTTGCGTTTTTTAAATCAGTATTGAGATCATTTGTTACATTAGAACGCTTGCCGGTTCTACTGCTTGCGTCATCCAGATTATCACGGATGTCATTTACATCGCTCCGAATCGAGCTGATGGAACTGGACAGGGAATCCAGATAAGATTTCGAAACATTCAGCGTTTGCACAAGGGAGTTTACATCGGTATTTACATCCTGTACAAGCTGCTGTCCCTTTTGCAGATGGGGAACAAGCGCGCTGGTATTATTTGCGATATTGGTTAAGTCCGCGAGGGATTTATCGGCATAGTTATACATATTCCCTTTTGAAGAACTGACAATGCCGCGGGCGCTGTCCAGTGAGCCTGCGCCGGATTGCAGCTGGTTAAGGCCGCCGGTCATGCCCTCCATTGTCCCCAGAATCTGATTCGTGCTGAGGTTAATTGCGTCCAGTGAACTTTTAAAGGTGTCCTTATCTTCTTTCAGGTCCTTAATATCCTTTAACTGATCCAGTGTGCCGGGCACCATCAGCATGAAGACGCCGGTTGTTTCAAAGCTGTTCGTACCAATCCGGATGGTAAAGTTGGTTTCTTCTCCGGGCAGACCGGCAAACAGAACGGCTTTATAATCGCCGAGGGATTGCAGCTGCGCGCCGGGGGCTTCCACGCTCAGCGTATCCTTCATTTTCACCAGCGTTCCCACCTGAAGGAGAAAATTATTTTTGTAATAATCGGCTGCACTCTTATTCGGAATGGCTTTTACGTCGATTTCGACCATTCCGGAAACACCGGCAAGTTTCTTTGCGTCCGTGGGAACGCCGTTCAGCTTATACGATACGTCGAAATTCCAGGGCATGCCGACCGCGCCGTTCTTGGGCGTGCATTGATAATAGAATCTGCCGGTGGCGTCCTTCGGAAGATTCCAGCTTACGGAATCACCCGACAGGGTCGGTTTTGCGTCCGTGGACATATTGATTACATTGCTGTAGCTGCCGTAATCGGTGAATTGGTTGTTCCCATTTAAATTGCATCCTTTTACAATTTCAACATTTTGCGTTTTTCCATAGTAATCCAAATTTACATAAACTGCTTCATCCGTGGTAACAACCGGGGCTGCTGCCTGAGCGGAAGTAGACAGAATCGGTATCAGGACCGCGACTGAAAGAAAACCTGCTAAAACTCTTTGTAATTTCGCTTTCATGGTAAATCCTCCCTGATTTGTTATACGGACTGCTCGTTATGAGCGTTTAAAAATTGTAGTTTGGAATTGAGGTTTTGCCGCAGGGCTTTCTGCTTTGCCTCTTTCTTTTCGCGCAGGCGGTCCATTCGGGCCATGTGCTTTTGGATCGGTTTGTCGAAAATATAAAGCAATGCCGGAAGCACGGTAACAACCAAGGTGAAACCGAACACCGTTCCTCTTCCGATCAGATGGCCGATATCCGCGATTGCGCTGATGGAGCAAGTGAAATAAAGAATATAACCGACCATCGTAAGGATGGTTGCGGAGGTTAAAAGGGGAGGGGTGGTCGTAGCAATTGCATCAATGGTTGCCTCTTTCCGCCCGAGCCGCGCCCTGCTTTCCATGAAATTGTTTGTCATCAGGATGGCGTAGTCAACCGTGGCGCCCAGCTGAATACAGCTGACGATGACGTATCCCATAAAGATCAGCCGGTTTCCCGTCAGGTACGGGAACAGCATATTGATGAAAATAGCGATTTCAATCGGAATAAGAATCAAGACCGGGATCAGCAGAGACCGGAAGGTGATCATAACAACAATAGCAACCGACAGTATGGACAGCGCGTCGACAAAGTCGTAATCGCTTGTGATCGTTGTTTTGATATCCTGTGTGAACGGCGTTGTGCCGACGACGTAGGACTCCTTTGGGTAATATTTTTTTACAATGGATTGGATTTCGTCAGAACACTGGAAGCTCAGTTTGCTTTCATCTTTTGTTTTTATGTACATCAGGATTCTTGCATAATTCTTTGTGTGAAGCTCGCTGGTAATACTCTCCGGAATGATGCTTTCCGGAAGACCATCCGGCAGCGTATCTGCAAGGGAAGTGACGCTCTTTGAATAATCCAGATTATCCAGTTCTTTTGCAAGGGCCTTTTCCGTTACCCGGGAAGTATTCGGAACAATGACCAGCATCATGTTGCTTCGGCCGAATTGCTTATTGATAAGCTGGTCGTCCTCATACGCCTTCGTACCCACGCCGGCGCCGACAGCCTGCGCTCCGTAAACGAAGTCGGTCATTCCTTTTCCTATGTAAGCCGGAAAAGCGACAAACAATGCCAGCGCAACAAAAGCGTAGCGTCCCTTGAACACGCCCTTGGCAAATTTTCCAAACGGAGGAAGGAACGAGCGGTGTGCTGTTTTTTCAATTAAACCGGACCAACGGATGATCAGGGACGGCATCAGGAACAGAACGGTGGCAACGCTGCAGAAAATTCCCTTTGCCAGTACAACGCCCATATCAAAACCAATCGAGAATTTCATCAGGGACAATGCGATGAATCCGAAGAACGTCGCGACGCCGCAGGCCAAAATGGATTTTGCGGAATGCCGGATAGCCACGGCAATGGCGTCTTCCAGACTCATGCCCTTTTCCCGTTCCGCCGTAAAGGAATGGATTAAGAAAATCGAGTAGTCCATCGCGACGGCCAGCTGCAAAACAGGGCCGACGCTGGAAGTGAGGAAGGAGATTTCCCCCAGAAAGATATTGGTTCCCATGTTGATAATAATGGCGACACCCATGATCAGCAGGAACAGAATGGGTTCAAACCAGGATGTAGTCGTTAAGATCAGCGTGACAAGGATTAAGCCTACGCAGATAACGGTCGCCTTTTTTACTTCTATGTTCAGGTTTTCGCTGAGGGATTTACTCTGTACGGCCGATCCGGTAAAATGACCTTTGTCTCCCGTAATGGCCATAATTTTATCAATTGCCTTTGAAGTCTTTTTGCTGGCATCGCCTTCGTCAAAGGTAATATCCATAACGGAGTAACCGTTTTTATAATACTCATCAATATCTTTGCTGCTGATAAACTCGCCCGACTGATAAACGTCTTTTTTCGTATCGGCCCAAACAACCATATCCACGCCGTCGACCGCTTCAATACGGTCTTTATAGGCCTTGGCCTGATACAAGGTTACATTGTCGATCATTACCCGTGCCGTACCGGGGTATCCGAATTCCTTCCTCATCACGCTGATGCCCTGCTGAGAAGGAGTGGTATCGGGAAGGTATTTTGTTAAATCGTAATTAATTTCAACGAACGTGTTTAAAAAAGCACAGATAATAACCATAATGATAAAGAATTTTTCGATATGTTTCCTTTTGTTAATAATAAAATCTACAATAGAATGCGTTTGCTTCTTTGTGCCCTGTACATTCATTCGTGCCGCGCTCCTATTCCATATTTTGTGCCGCAATTGTTATGATCGTTGCAAATTTAGATTTCCGGGCGGATTAACAGGTGAGTAATTCTGAGATGGACAAGTACAATTCATGCTTGATACTGTCGATAGGATAAGGCATTTCCAGTACAATGGAGTTGTAACATACGGCCCCCACCATGGAAACAACGATAAAAAGACGTTGCTTTGCAACTTCACTGTTCCCTCCGCTTGTAATAAAGTGCTGGATAAAAACTCTTTTTGCTCCTTCCATTTCTTCACAGTTCAGCGCTTTTTCGTAAAGTTCAAATGAAAGGTTTTTGTAGATCAGGGAAAGCAGGTCCTTATCATTTTTGAAATAGTTCAGGAAATAATCTACAAAAAAAATAACGCTTTCCGTAAAGTCCATTTTACCCGTCTTTTGTTTTTCCGCAACGGCTTTCATGGCGCTGTCAAACAGGGAAGAGCTTTTGTGCAGGATAATCTTGTCGACCAAATCGTATTTATTTTTACAGTAAAGATAGAAGGTTCCTTTTGCAACGCCGGCTTTTTTTACAATATCGTCAATTACCGTTTTATGTACGCCGTTTGATGTGAACAATTCGTAAGCGGAATCATAAAGTTTTACCATCTTAATCCTTTTGTTTTCATTTACTTTTGTCTTTTTCACCGGCAAATAATCCTTTCTCCATAGTCTGTTTTCCAATTTATTACAAAATGACTTTTAGTCAATTTGTATTATAATCCTTCGTTAGAAAGCTGTCAAGTTGCAAGTAAACAAATCCATTCTCCATTCGGCTGAGGATATTGTGTATATTTTTCTGTAGAAATGGGTCGAATAAAATCTTTGCACGATCTTTATATCAAAATACTGTGAATTTATGAAATTTTAATGTATAATAAAAAATCGGTTTTTTCAGATGTTTTCGGGAGATGCTCGAAAAGAAAATGCTTTCCGTTTTCGTATGGAAAGGATGAATTCGGAGGGGTTTTTGCGAGTTTTAAAAGAACGGAATCCTGCTTTTTATCTGTGCTGATTCTTTATTGTTTTAGGAGTGTACAAACATGTTCAAAAAAATGAAAACCATTGTAATCGGAAAAGCCATTAAAAGCGCGGAAAGTGAATCGGAAAAATTCAGCGTTATCTGGGGCCTTCCCGTATTGTCGAGCGACGCGATTTCTTCCGTGTCCTATGCCTGCGAAGAAATTTTAATGGTTCTTGTTCCGGTACTTGGCATAGCGTCTTATAAGCCCCTGATGGGGATCGCGGCCGCGATTGTCGGCCTGCTTTTGATTTTGGTCTTTTCGTACCGCCAGACGATTGAATGCTACCCGCACGGCGGCGGTTCTTACAGCGTTGCCAGCGACAACCTGGGAAAAGTGCCGGGTCTGGTCGCGGCGGCGTCGCTCTCCATTGATTATGTACTTACGGTCGCGGTCAGCACCTGTTCGGGCACGGCGGCCATTACGTCCGCCTTTCCGCAGACCATTCCGTTCCGCGTGGAAATTACCCTGTTCCTGATTCTTTTATTGACGCTGGGAAATCTTCGCGGTATCCGGGAATCCTCCATCCTGTTCGGCATTCCCACCTATCTGTTCATTTTTTCGATCATTGCGATGATTGCAACCGGCTTAATCAAGGTGTTTGTTTTTGGACAGGTACCGCAGCCGACGACTGCTTTGCCGCCGCAGGCGCAGGATGTTACCATCCTTCTTCTTTTAAAAGCGTTTTCTTCCGGCTGCACCGCATTAACCGGAGTGGAAGCGGTCAGCAACGGTATCCCGAACTTCAAGGCGCCTTCCCAGAAAAACGCAAAAAGGGTACTTGCCCTTCTTGCTTTGCTGGTCTTTGTTATTTTCTCGGGTGTATGTTATCTTGCCTCCATGTATAAGGTAGCCCACGCGGAAAATGTAACGGTTGTTTCCCAAATCGCGTCAAGGGTTTTCGGTTCCGGGACGATTATGTATTTTACGGTACAGGCCACGACCGCAATGATTTTGATCATGGCGGCAAATACTGCGTTTGCGGATCTGCCCCTCCTTCTTTCCCTTTTGGCGAAGGATGGCTTTGTTGCGAGAAGCTTCGGCAGCCGCGGGGCAAGACTGAGCTTTTCAAACGGGATTATGCTCCTGTTCCTTCTTTCCTCCGTTCTCGTAATTGTTTTTAAAGCGGAAACCCATCTTTTGATTCCGCTCTACGCCGTGGGAGTATTTCTTTCCTTTACGCTTTCACAGACCGGTATGTTAAAAAAATGGATAACACACCGGCAGGGAAACTGGAGGCATAAGGCGGTTATCAACGGTTTCGGCGCGCTTATGACGGCCGTTACCTGTGTGATCATCGCCGTAAGCAAGTTTGCAAGCGGCGCCTGGATTGTTCTGATCTGCATCCCGTCGCTGGTAGCTTTTATGCTGTTTATCCGTAAACATTATAATAAGGTAAGAGACAACCTCTCGATTGAAGACAGCTCCAGTGACCTGATTCTTGAAAATCCAACCGAAAATTATATTCTTCTTCCGGTGCAGTCGGTCAACAAGTCTTTTGTAAAGGCTCTGAACTATGCGATGACGCTCGGAAAGAAGATTGAAGTTTACCATGTGAGCACGAACAAGGCGGAAACGGAAAGACTGAAGGTGAAATTCGGCCAGTTGGGTCTTGATTTTCCGCTGTTGATTGAAGAGGCGCCTTACCGGAATATTAATGAAACCCTGCTGGCTCATGTGGATAAGGAACAGGCAAGGCTGAATAAGCACGAAATGCTGACGGTGGTTCTGCCTCAGTTTGTGATTCCGAAACGGTGGCATTATATGCTGCACAACCAGACCTCGCTGCGTTTAAAATCCGCGCTGGTAAGGCGGCGTGACGTAGCGGTTGTGACGATTCCCTATATTATTAATGAATGAAAAGCAATTTTCCAATTTTTTTGCTCAAATAAGTTGAAATTCTATTTTTAATAAACTATAATAGAGTAAAAGAAAAAAATAGCCTTAAAAACGGACTTTGAACCATTTACTAAAGCTAGACGCAGCGTTTCAAACCGTTACGTCTATTTTTTTACAGAAAAAGTAGTTTTTGGTTATTATTCTTCCGGAATTTTAAATTAAATTATTTTTTGTTCTTGCATTGTGACCGTCATGTGACAAAACAGATTTATAATGTTACTAATGTCTAAGAATAAAGGTGATGAAATGCATCAAATGAAAAAAGTCAGGCTGACGCCGTCTCAGAGTATTATTTATTTGAATCCCGTATGCAGTGAAACCCTGAAAGGGCGAATATACAGCGAACATTACAAGAAAACGATGCAGTTTCAAAGCGAATGGGAACTGCTTAACGGCATGAATGACATGCTTGACAGCATTGGGTTCCCGCAGGCAGCCTTTAAAAGCCGTACATTTCAATATAAAAAATTCAGACGAATTGTGAAGAGGGTGGAAGATACTGTGGATGAATCCTTGAACGATTGTTTAAAAGAGAAACCGACAACCTTCATCGTCAATGTGCAATACAGGATGAACGGGACCTGGCAGGGAACAATTACCTGGGTTGAGCAAAACCTGACACAGCATTTCCGCAGTGCGTTTGAAATGCTCAAACTGATGGAACAGGCAAACCAGCAGGCGAAGGTAATCCGCTGGGAAGACGAAAAAAAAGAAAGCTGATAAAGCATTTTGTACACCACATAAAAAAGAACTTGAAGCAGTAAAAACTGTCCAAGTTCTTTTTTATCGTCTGTATTTTTTTAATGCAGCCATTGCTGTTCGAGATCCAGAACCATTGCTTCATAGGATTCCGCGCATTCCTGCAAATGCCCGTCTTCCAGTTCCTTAAGGCAGGGTTTCAGGTGGCGGAGCCATATATCCCGGTAAACGTCCTGCTTGTTTTCCGTACCGTCAATCGCACGGACAATCATGGGCGCAAATAAGTAGTATTCGCTGATTTTGGCTTTGCCTTCAGGCGTTTTCGCATACCAGCCGTCACGGAAACAACGGAAAGCGTTCAGCTCGTAGCAATCGTCGTCCTTTTGGAGCGAGCGGCACACCGCCGTTGTAATATAGCAGAACTTTTTCCGGAATCCGTTGCTGATGGATTCATAATTCGATTTTCCCAGCGGATTTTTCGGATAGTAGGAATTCCATAGCTTCAGAAAGCTGTCCGCAAGCGCTTCCGCCTGCGGTGTATTGCGTGCAACGATCGCGGGAATGGTGAAGGCCACGATCATATAACGGTATTCGAAAAGGCGCGCGTCACTTTCTTTTTTAATGCCCATCGCCGCAATCTGCTTTTGAAAACGGTCGTACAGAATACCCGCGAAATAATCGGCGGCCTCGTCGCTTTCCGTCGCCGCCATGCAGTACGCTTTTAATGCCGGGGAAATCATGCCGTCATACTTCTGAAAGGCGGTGGAATAGGTGCTGGAACGGATATTTTTAAATTGGTCGGTACAAATGAAGATCTCATCCGTTAAAAGGGACTCGGCTTCCTCCATCAGTCTCTGATAATTTCCACCGGTTTCCGGTTTCCCGTACAGCAGTTCTTTGACATCGATTGGCTGGGCGCAGTACATGCATACAATACTTTCTGCGTCGTCCGGAATCTGCAGCTCCTTCTTGCAGTGGGGACAAACAGCGCTTACATAATTCATAGGGCACCTCTTTTTTCAAGAATTGGGTTTCTGTGTATATTTTTTAATTTGTTCAAAGCTTTCGGCACTGATGACATGTTCAATGCGGCAGGAATCCTGCAAAGCGATTTCACTGCTTACACCAAGGGTCATCTCCAGAAATTTTGCGATTAAGGTATGACGTTCGTAAACCGAGCCGGCTTTCATTCTCCCGGACTCCGTCAGGACGAGGCTGCCGTTCGGCTCCATCGTAAGATATCCTGCTTCCTTCAAAATACCCATGGCGCGGCTTACACTGGCTTTTGAAAAATTCAGATAGTTTGCCACGTCGATTGAACGGACAGAACCGTTTTGGTTTTGCAGGATCAATATGGTTTCCAGATAATTTTCACCGGATTCCTGAATTTTCACGATCGTAACCCCCATGCGCGCGGAGCGGAAATGCTCGGATTTCTTCATATTGTAGCATTGTTCATCAAAAATGACAAGTACGATCCCTTTTACTTCATAATTTTCACTATACTTATCTTTACCAACTTATGATAAAATTACAATAGAACAATTTTGATACGAATTCCTTTTTCATTAGTCTGCTATTGTATTGTATTTCTTCCCCCGCCGTAGGCGGGGGAAGAAATACGAATTAAAATGCCTTTTTATCAGGAAATCGTATGAAACAACTTTGGAGGAACTATGATTACTGTATCGGATCTTAGCCTGGCATTCAGCGGCCAAAATCTGTTTTCCCATGTAAATTTGCTTTTTACCGAAGGAAACTGCTATGGCGTCATCGGCGCAAACGGCGCGGGAAAGTCAACGTTTCTGAAAATTCTGTCCGGCGAGCTTGAGCCGACGACGGGCGAGGTGTCCATTGATAAAAATCTCCGCATGTCCGTGCTGCGGCAGGATCACCACGCCTATGATTCCTATACTGTGTTCGAAACGATCCTGATGGGAAATGCGCGCCTTTATGAAGTATTAAAGCAGAAGAACGCAATTTACGAAAAGGAAGACTTTACCGATGAAGACGGGATTCTTGCCGCCGATCTGGAAGCCGAATTCGCCGAGCTGAACGGGTGGGAGGCGGAAACCGAGGCCGGCAAGCTTTTGCAGGGCCTTGGCCTCGACAATATGATGCTCTATTCCCAGATGGGTACGCTGACCGGTACCGAGAAGGTTCGGGTCCTGCTTGCCCGCGCGCTGTTCGGCCAGCCGGATATCATCCTTTTGGACGAGCCTACCAACGACCTCGACAATAAATCCATTGCCTGGCTGGAAGGCTTTTTGATGGACTACGCCGGAACGGTCATCGTCGTATCCCATGACAGACATTTTCTGAACAATGTCTGTACCCATATTGTCGATATCGATTATAATAAAATTAAAATGTATGTGGGCAACTATGATTTCTGGTATGAATCCAGCCAGCTCATGCAACGCATGATGCGCGACCAGAACAAAAAGGCGGAGGATAAAATTAAGGAACTGCAGAGCTTTATTCAGCGGTTCTCCGCCAATAAATCGAAATCCAAGCAGGCGACCTCCCGTAAAAAGCTGCTTGATAAAATTACGGTCGAGGAAATGCCCGCTTCTTCCCGGCGCTATCCTTATGTCGGTTTCACAATGGACCGAGAACCCGGAAAGGAAATTTTGGAAGTTGAGGGACTTACAAAGACGGTTGACGGTGTGAAAGTCCTGAATAATGTCAGTTTCCGTGTCAACAAGGGGGATAAAATCGCGTTTGTCGGTTCCAATGAAACGGCGAATACCGCCCTGTTTAAAATCCTGATGGGAGAAACGGAGCCGGACGAAGGCTCTTTCAAATGGGGCGTTTCGACCAGCCGTTCCTATTTTCCCCAGGACAATTCCGCTTATTTTAACGGCTGCGATAAAAGTATTATCCAATGGCTGGAACAGTATTCCAGGGATACGACGGAAACCTATCTGCGCGGGTTTCTGGGAAAAATGCTGTTTTCCGGCGACGATGTTTTAAAGCCCGTGAATGTCCTTTCCGGCGGCGAAAAAGTGCGCTGTATGCTTTCGCGCATGATGATGTTCGGCTCGAACGTCCTTGTACTGGACCAGCCGACCAACCATCTGGATCTGGAGTCCATTACGGCGGTAAATAACGGAATGATGGATTTTAAAGGCGTTGTGCTTTTCGCGTCCCACGACCACCAGTTTGTGCAGACAATTGCCAACCGCGTTATCGAGATAACGGAGGACGGAATCATCGACCGTCCCTGCACTTATGACGAATATCTCGAAGCGCGCGACGGCATTTTAGCATAGCGAGAACAGAAGAGATTCTATTTAGGGAGTGAAAAAATGGCAAGTGGAGAATTTATCCTTAAAATCAATTCGCGTTATAACCTTTTTACCAAGGCGGAAAAAAAAGTAGCGGATTACGTCCTGCAAAACCCCAAGAAAGTTTTGTTTATGTCCATCACCGATTTGGCGGAAGCCTGCGACGTAGGGGACACCAGTGTGTTCCGTTTCTGTAAAACCATGCAGCTTCAGGGATATCAGGAATTTAAGATGCAGCTTTCGCTGAGTATTTCCGATGATGACGACGACGACCGAATTGCCTCCATGCTGTCCGGGGAAATTACGCAGGAGGATTCGATTGAAGACGTTGCGAAAAAAGTGCTTCAAATCAATCAGAACGCGTTGAACGAGACCTATGACCTCCTTGACTATAACGCGCTGAATCTTGCGGTAGACTACATGATTTCCGCAAAGCAGATTTATTTCTTTGGCGTTGGCTCCTCCCTGATGACCGCTCAGGATGCGGTGAACAAATTCACCCGGATTACTCCGAAAGTCCACAGCGTTCCCGACGCCCATATGCAGGCGATGGCCGCCTCCATCCTGGCACCGGACGACCTTGCGTTCGTTATTTCCTATTCGGGCGCAACAAAGGATACCATTCAGGTGGTTCGTCAGGCGAAGCAGGCGGGGGCAAAAGTGGTCAGCATTACACGCTTTGTAAAGTCCCCGCTTACCGCGTGCTCCGATGTGGTTATCCTTTGCGGTACGAACGAGGGCCCTCTCCAGGGCGGCTCCACCTCCGCCCGGATCAGCCAGATGATGCTTCTCGACCTGATTTACATGGAGTACTTTAAAAGAACCTACGAAACGAGCAGCCGGAACAAGAAGAAAACCTCGGGCGCCGTTTTGGAAAAGCTATATTAAATCATTTTGGACGCTCTCATGAAAAGATGGGAGCGTCCGTTTTTTGTAATACGAAAAAGTGCCGACCGTTCAAAGGAACGGCCGGCACCGGGTTGTCAGCGGTTTTGCAGGGGGATATATTCCTTGTGGGAAGAGACACTCTTGTAAGCGGGGCGGATAATTTTACCGACGTTGATCTGCTCTTCCATCAGATGGGCGCTCCAGCCGGCGATACGCGCCATGGCGAAAACCGGCGTGAAAAGCTCCGGCGGAAGGCCGAGCATGTGGTAAACAAAGCCGCTGTAAAAGTCAATGTTTGCACTGACGCCCTTGTAGGTTTTGCGTTCACGCCCGATAATTTCCGGAGCAAGACGCTCGACAAGGGAATATAATTTGTATTCTTTTGTAAGGCCTTTTTCTTCGGAAAGACTTTTTACAAATTTTTTAAAGATATTGGCACGCGGGTCGGAAAGGGAATAAACGGCGTGCCCCATGCCGTAAATCAGGCCCGCGCGGTCGAATGCTTCCTTATTTAAAAGCTTATCAAGGTAATCGGCAACCTTGTCTTCGTCTTCCCAGTCGTCGATATTCTTTTTCATATCTTCAAACATCATCATCACTTTGATGTTCGCGCCGCCGTGCTTCGGCCCTTTTAACGAGCTGAGCGCCGCCGCAATGACCGAGTAGGCGTCGGTGCCGGAAGAAGCCACCACGTGCGTGGTAAAGCTGGAATTGTTTCCTCCGCCGTGTTCCGCGTGCAGAACCAGAGCGAGATCCAGAATCCGGGCTTCCAAAGCGGTGTATTTATTATCGATTCGCAGCATGTACAGGATATTTTCCGCCACCGAAAGTTCCGGCTTCGGGGTATGAATAAAGAAGCTGTAATTCGGGTCCATGTCGTGGGCGTATGCCTGATAGCCGTATACCGCCAGCTGCGGGAACAGGGCAATCATTTCGAGGCACTGCCGCAGCACATTGGGAAGCGAGGTGTCGTTTGGCTTTTGGTCATAGGCGTAAAGGGTCAAAACACTTCTGGCAAGCGTATTCATCATATCGAAAGACGGTGCTTTCATGATGATGTCCCTTACAAAATTGGTGGGAAGGGTTCTGTATTTCGAAAGCAGCTGTTTGAATTCCCCCAGCTTTGCCGCGCTCGGTAATTCACCGAAAAGCAGCAGATAGGTCGTTTCTTCAAAGCCGAAGCGGTTTTCGGCTATAAAGCCGCGGACAATGTCTACAATATTAATCCCCCGATAGTATAGCTCGCCTTCGCAGGGTACGCTTTTTCCATCGATTTCTTTTGAGGAGATAATATCGGATATTTCGGTCAAACCCGTTAAAACGCCTTTTCCGTTAATATCCCGCAGGCCGCGCTTCACGTCATACCTTGCAAACAGCCCGGGATCGATGGTGCTGTGGCTTTTGCAAAGACTGGTCAATTCCAGAATTTCAGGGGTCACTGCAAAAAAGTTGTCGTCTACGTTTCTGGCCATTTTTCCAACTCTCCTTTTTCGAATAGTAATAATTATACACGCTACCGTTGGGGGAATTTGGTGAGAATCCGGTTTACAATTCGAATCGCATAACTGAAGTCTTTGTAATCCGCTTCGTTCAGCCCTTTCAGGTAGGTTTTCAGGGCCCTGTCAAAATTTTTACGTCCCTCGTTAATGCATTTTGCCGTTTCTTCCGAAATGGCAATCCGTATTTTCCGCCGGTCGTTTTGGTCAAGACTGCGGACAAGGTAGCCGTCTTCGTACAGTTTCTCGATCAATTTGCTCATTTGCTGGCGCGGAGTGTGCAGGCTGGCAGCCAGATCGCTCATGGTCATAGGGCCGCTTGCGCACAGGATGCACAGCGCGTTAAGCTGTAAACTGGTAAATTTTCCTTTGAAATAGTCTTCGAACGGCTTTTCCAATGCACGGTGAACAAATACGATAAAATTAAATACATCCTCGTCGGTCTGTACGGAAGGATTCTCTGTCATAATAACACCCTTAACCATTTTAATAAACATTTTATGATTATCATATTTTGATGAATTTAAGTTTAAATTATTTTCGAAATCAGGTCAAGCGTTTACCTGTGAACATAATGTTAATTTTTACGAAAATATACGGTTAAATATACATTTTATTCAAATAAAGAAATACGATTTCCTCTTCAGGATACCTTGACAACATTTTCGAGAGAGCCTATACTTTTTCCTGTGCGGTCCTTGAATTTATAAAAAAATGGCTCAAACCTTAACGGTTTGAGCCGGGTTGCGGTATAAAATTATCAATTAAACACAGAAATTGAAATGGCAACCGCTGAAGCATTTGCTAAGATAGCTCATAATCTGAGAACAACTCATTTCAGTTACCTCCGAATTTATTTGTCTTTTGAAGACGGTTAAATTGTAACAAAGTTGTAACCATTTTGCAAATGTAAGTTATGGAAATACAAAACACATCTCTTTGCATCTCAATAGAAAAGGAGTAATACTATGATCAGCGTAAACGAAAGGCTGGCCGGGCTTCGCCGCAAAATGAAGGAAAACGGCGTGCAGGCCTGCATCATCCCCTCATCCGACCCGCATATGAGCGAATACCTTCCCGATCACTGGAAAGCGAGAAGTTATTTTTCGGGCTTTGACGGTTCCGCCGGAACTTTGGTGGTAACCGAAAAGGAAAGCGGCCTTTGGACGGACGGCCGGTATTTTATTCAGGCAGCGCATCAGCTTGCGGACAGCGAAATCGAATTGTACCGCATGGCGGTCAAAGGGGTTCCGACGTATACGGAATTTCTGGCCGACAAGCTGGGAGACGGCGAGACCGTCGGTTTCGATGGAAAAATGCTTCCGGTTTCTTCCGTTCAGGAGATGGAGGAAAAATTCAAAGAGAAAAAGCTGAAAATCAAGTCGGTTGACCTTATCCGTGATATTTGGCCGGGCAGACCCGAAATTCCCGCGTCGGAAGTCTTTGTTCATGATGCGAAATACGCCGGTTACACCTGCAAAGAAAAGCTGGAGCAGGTGCGTTCCGAGCTGAAAAAACAGAAAGCGGACGGGGAGATCATCGCGAAGCTGGACTGTGTTGCCTGGCTGATGAACATCCGCGCGGACGATATTGAATATAACCCGCTTGCGGTTTCCTACGCCGCTGTTTATATGGATTCCGCTTATCTTTTTATCAATACAAAACGCGTTCCAGCCGAGGTGATGGCTTATCTGAAGGAGAACGGCGTTACCGTTCGGAAATACGAGGAAATTGACGCGGCGCTGAAAGATATCGATACAAAGAAGACGATTTTAATTGATCCTTCGAGCTTCAATTATGAGCTGTATTTGCTTTTGAAACAGAATCAAAATGTTACCGTTCAGGAAGGAACCGATACGGTAACCGGGCTGAAAGGCGTAAAAAATGAAACGGAAATCAAGAACATCGTAGAGGCGCACGTAAAAGACGGCTGTGCGATGGTTAAATTCCGTGTAAAGCTCGAGGAAATGATGAAGAACGGCGAAACGGTGACGGAATGCACGGTCTGCGACATGCTCAGGGAGTACCGGGCGAAGCAGCCGAACAACAAGGGCGAAAGCTTCGGCACGATCGCTGCCTATAAAGGGAATGCCGCGATGATGCATTATGAGCCAAACCCGGATACTTGCAGCACGATTCAGAACGAAGGCTTCCTTCTGATCGACTCCGGCGGGCAGTACCTTGAGGGTACGACCGATATTACGCGTACCTTTGTGATGGGGCCGCTTACACAGGAGGAAAAAGAGCATTACACGTACGTCCTCAAAGCGCACATTGCTCTGGCGTCCGCCGTATTTCTGGAAGGCTGCACCGGCGGCAACGTGGATATTCTCAGCCGCGAGCAGGTCTGGAAGCACGGCATTGATTACCGCTGCGGCACGGGTCATGGCGTCGGCATGTTCGGCGGCGTGCATGAAGGCCCGCAGAACCTCCGTATCAACAATCATGTTGTACTGAAAAAGGGTATGACCATTACCAATGAACCCGGTATCTATGAAGAGGGCAAGCACGGGATTCGCACGGAAAATATTATGCTGGTTACAGAGGACCGGAACACCGAATACGGCCAGTTTTACCGGTTTGATATTATAACGTATTTCCCAATCGATACTGCGGGCATCGTCATCGACCTTATGTCCGACGATGATCTGGAATGGCTCAATCATTATCATCAGTTGGTTTACGATAAGCTGTCGCCGCAGCTTGCCGGAAAAGAGCTTGCGTGGTTAAAAGAACATACCGCGCCGATCGGCAGATAAATAAAATTTGTAAAAGAAAAGGCGTACTGCGTAAAAACAGTACGTCTTTTTTGCCGCTATTTTTCAAAATTTCGGCAAGATAAAACTTATCTGAAATTAACCTTCGTTAAAGCGGGAGAGAAAAGCTTTTGTCCGCTCATTCTGCGCATTTTCAAATACCTGATCCGGCCTGCCCTGCTCAATGATGGTACCGTTGTCCATAAAAACAACGTAATCCGCAACGTCGCGGGCGAATTTCATTTCATGCGTGACGACCACCATGGTCCTATGTTCCGAAGCAAGGGAACGGATGACCTTTAAAATTTCCCCGGTCAGTTCCGGGTCAAGCGCGCTGGTAGGTTCGTCGAAAAACAGGATGTCCGGATTCATCGCCAGAGCACGCGCAATGGAGACACGCTGCTGCTGGCCGCCGGAAAGCTGGCAGGGGTAGGCGTCGGCTTTATCGGACAGATCCATTTTTTTCAGCAGGGCGTGGGCGGTGGATTCGGCTTCCTCTTTTGATTTGTTCAGTACCCGAATCGGCGCCTCCGTAATATTCTGCAAGACGGAGAAATGCGGGAACAGATTAAAATTCTGAAAAACAAGCCCAATGTGCAGGCCGATCTTAACGCAGGACGCGCGGTCGGCATAGACAGCCTTGCCGCTTGCGTCGTTCTTTACCAGGGTTTCGCCGCAAATCGAAATTTCACCTGAATCCACCGTTTCCAGCTGTGTAATACAGCGAAGGAACGTGCTTTTTCCGGAACCGGACGGCCCGATAATCGCGAGCACTTCGCCTTTTTCAATCCCAATGGAAATCCCGTTCAGCACCTTTGTGCCGTCGAAACTTTTCTTTATATTCTCAGCAGTTAGAATTTGCATTGATAAATCCCTCCTAACGGTAATAGCCAAGACGATTTTCCGCAACGGTAAAGCAGCGGGTGACGATGCCGTTCATAATCAGGTAGAAAGCCCCCGCAATGACCAGCGGCGTCATATCCACCGCAGAGGAAACCCAGTTGGAGGTTATCTTCAGCAGCTCGACGATTCCGATTACCTGCGCAAGGGAGGTATCTTTTACCAGCGTGATGAATTCGTTCCCCATCGGGGGGATAATGTGCTTAACCACCTGCGGAAGAATAATGCGGAAAAAGGTTTGCCGCCGCGTAAAACCGAGCACTTTCGCGGCTTCGTGCTGCCCTCTCGGGATTCCTTCGATTCCTCCGCGGAAAATTTCCGCAAAATAAGCCGCATAGTTCAGGACGAACGCGACTTCGGCGGCTAAAACACGGTCAAGCTGAATACCGAAAAGGGGCTTGAATGCGTAGAAGAAAAACAAAAGCTGGAGCATCAGCGGGGTGCCGCGCATCAGAAGGATGTACAGCTTTACCGGCAGGTTAATCACTTTGATTTTCGTCATTCTTCCTTTGGCAACAAGCAGCCCCAGCGGAAGCGAAAAAATCAGCGTGACAAAAAAGATACGCAGGGTCATAAGCGTTGCTTCCAGCATCTGCGTCAGCAGCATTTGATAATTCATGAATAAGAACCTCCCAGTACGACCTTGCCTGAGGTAATTTTCTTATTGAGCAAGGTCCGGATAAAAAGTCGAAGGCACGGAACCGGATTTTGTCCGATTCCATGCCGCTCAGGGGAAAACAGGTTTCTTCCGTTCCGAGTGAAGAGAAAGTCTCGGAAGGAAATTTATAACATGGCTTCCTCGGTTACCAACCTTGGAATGCAGGATAGATCCTCTTCAAACCGTTACTTTCCGATGGTCGTAACATCCTTGCCGAACCATTTTTTTGAAATATTGGCTATTGTTCCGTCGGCGGCCATCTCTTTCAAAGCCTCCTCGATTTTGGCTTTTAACGCGTTGTCCGTTTTCCGGAAGCCGATTACGTAGTCTTCGGTTGCAAGGGAAGCGTCTTTTCCGTCTTTTTCCTGAAGAATCCTGTACGCGTTGGGATTGTTCGTCAGGTAGTAACGGGCGACAACTTCATCAATGCCGATGGCGTCGATTGTACCGTTTTGCAGTTCGAGCACCGCTTTCGAGTAGTCGTCGATCTGAACAACCGATTTCAGGGTTTTCTTAAATTGATCGTTGGAATTCAGTGCGGATTCGGCGGAAGAGTCCGACTGCACACCGATGGTCTTTCCCGCTAACGAATCAAGCCCCTGAAAGGCGGAATTTGTTTTCACCAGAATAATCTGCTGGTTTTTCATGTATGGTGCGCTCAGATTGAATTTTTCCTCCCGTTCGGCGGTTTTGCTGAAACCGTTCCACAGGCAGTCTACATTGCCGTTGTTCAGTTCGACGGTTTTGTTATTCCAGTCGATCGGCTGGGTTTTCAGTTCGATTTTCAGGCGTTTGCAGGCTTCTTTTGCAAGGTCAAGGTCAAAGCCAATCAATTGGCCCGTCTTGGTATCGATATACCCCATCGGCGGGAATGCGTCGTCCAGCCCAAGCACCAATTTGCCCGCCTTTTGTACTTTATTCCAGGAATCATCCGCTGCCGCGGAGGAGGTACCGGAGCTGCCGGAATGGCTGACCAAGCCGCAGGCGGCGCAGGAAAAAGCGATTCCGGCTGCTAATAATAAAGAAACTATTTTTTTCATCATAAAAACCTCTCTTCAATAAGCATATCTGCTGATTAATATATTACCTTATTAGCACGCTAAAGTAAAGAGGCAAACGAAAATTCAGAATATTGCACCACGAACCTTTCCTTTTCCGGAAATACGGCGGCGATATCAACAAACCCGGAAAGAATCATCCTTTCGGTGATTCAAACAGGACTTGGATTCGAATGGGAAGATGGAAGGTTTTTGATTCGGTCCGGCTGCCGAATATCCGGTATATTTTTTTTAAATTCAATCTAAACTAAGCTTAACATACATTTAACATTGCGCCTTTACTATAAAATCGTACTCGATAAACAGGAATGATTAGGGGGGCATTATGAGAAAGATTTTATCCGCCGTTTTATCGGCTGCGATTCTGTGTTCCGCGTTTGTGGGATGCAGTTCAGAAATTCAGGGAACCACTTCCGTAAATTCTTCTCCGAAAACGTCAGCGACTGGGAACGCTTCCGCGGACACAGCCAATTTAAGCGGGAAGTTAACGCTGAACGGTTCCACTTCCATGGCGAAGGTTTGCCAGGCGCTCGGGGAAGCCTTTCAGGCAAAATACCCGGATGTAACGGTTGAGAAAGGCGGAACGGGTTCCGGCGACGCGGCGAAAGCTGTTAGTGCGGGCACTGCTTTAATCGGCGACCTGTCCAGAAATATGAAACCGGAGGAAAAGCCGGGCGACTATGAGATTGTGCCGATCGCAATCGACGGGATCGCAATTGTTGTCCATAAAGACAATACGGTTTCCGGTTTATCCAGCGATCAGATTGCAAAAATCTTTACCGGGGAAATAACCAATTGGAAGGACGTCGGCGGAGACGATCGGAAAATCACCGTTCTCGGCCGCGAAGCCGCAAGCGGTACGCGCGACGGGTTCGAGAGCATTTTCAAATGCGCTAAAAAATGCAAATACGCCGCGGAGCTCTCTTCCACCGGCGAGGTTGTAAACAAGATTGGAAACGACAGGGGTTCCATCGGTTATGTTTCGCTCGATTCGCTGAACAACAGCATAAAGGCGGTTGACATTGACCATGTGAAAGTAAATGAAGAGAATATTGTGAACGGAACCTACAAAGCGCAAAGGCCGTTCATAGAAATTTATAAGAAGGGCACCGACAGCGACCTTGTGAAAGCGTGGTTTGCGTTTGTTCAATCGGATGAGGGCAAGGCTGTAATTAAAAAAGCCGGATTGGTAACGGTAAAATGAGCAAATTCAGCAGCGTGGAGAACACGCAAAAGGAACGAAAGAAGAATAACGTGAAAAAAGGTCTGGCAGTTGGGTTGGGCCTTGTTTCCGTTTTCTCGTTTTTTCTTCCGTACATGCAGTTCGTCTTTAAAGATACAACTTATCTGGTAAGCGGTTTTCAGCTTGCCACCGCAAAAGGTTTCCGCGTACACGGCCCGGAACTCAGCGGGCTTGTCACGATTCCACTGCTGACCAGAATCGCGGTAATTGCCGGTGTATTGTTCGCGGCTGCCGGAATCCTCCTTCTCTTTTTCAAAAAACCCGTATTGGCGGGATTCGCTTATGTTCTGTCCGGGGTTACGCCGCTGATTGTCCTGATCTCCACAGCTTCTATTCAGACGGCGGTCACGCAGTTGAATATCAGTAAAATTTCGATCAGCTATCTTTGGCCCTTTCTGTTTGTACTGATCGGAGGAATCGCCTGCGCGGTTCTCTCCATTTGGACGCAGGGAGCGGAGAAGCTCGCAGAATCCATTTTCCTTGTCTTCTCCTGTGTATCCATCGGTTCGGTTATCCTGATCACGATTTATATTTTTGCCGCCGGTTCCCCTGCCATCATGCAGATCGGCCTTGGGCAGTTCCTGTTTGGGAAAGAGTGGAACGCGGAGGCCGGAACCTTCGGAATTCTGCCCCTGATTCTGTCCTCCATTGCGGGAACGGTCGGCGCGATTCTTCTTGGCGTTCCGGTTGGCATTCTGACAGCCGTATTTCTGGCGGAAACGGCAAAGCCGCAGGTAGCCAGACTCGTTCATCCGGCAATTGAACTGCTGGCGGGAATTCCGTCCGTTGTATACGGCTTTTTCGGCATGCTGGTCATTGTTCCCGCAATCCGCAGTTTCCCGCCGTTTCAGAACAACACTATCGGCGACAGCCTGCTGGCCGCCATTCTGATTTTGGCGATTATGGTGCTTCCCACGATTGTCAGCGTTACGGAAACGTCGCTGAAAGCGGTGCCGCAGGCTTACCGCGAGGCATCGCTTGCTTTAGGGGCGACGCCTGTTATTACGATTTTTAAAGTCAGTATTCCGGCCGCCCGGTCGGGCATCCTCGCGGGGGTGATTCTGGGCGTAGGCCGCGCAATCGGCGAAACCATGGCGGTGATTATGGTTGCGGGCAATGTGGCCAATATGCCGTCGCTTCTCGGCACGGTACGTCTTCTCACGACCGGTATCGCGATGGAAATGAGCTATGCGTCCGGTCTGCACCGCGAAGCGCTTTTCGCCATTGGGTTGGTGCTGTTTGTGTTTATCATGATCGTCAATATCAGCTTTACGTTTCTGTCAAGGAGAGGGGTGCAGATGGATGCCAGGTAATTCGCTGTACGGCAAAAGAAAGCGCCCCGCAGATGCCGCCCTGAAATTCCTGATCAATGCCGCGGCTGCGCTGACGGTAACTGCCCTTGTCGGAATTCTGCTGTATATTCTGGTAAACGGCGTTCCGTATATCTCGTGGACGTTCCTTTCAACGGCCTATTCCGAAACCGACGAAAACTTAAAGGGAATCCTGCCCATGATCATCAATACCATGTATATTGTTGTGATCACGCTGCTGATTTCCGCCCCGATCGGGATTTCCACGGCAATTTATTTAACGCAGTATGCAAAGCAGGGGAGACTGGTGAAAGCGATTCGGTTTACCACCGAGGTGCTTTCGGGCATCCCTTCGATTCTGTTCGGCCTTTTCGGATACACCGTATTCTGTATTCTTTTCCGGCTGCAAACCTCCATCCTTGCCGGATGCCTGACGATGTCGATTACCATTCTGCCGACCATCATCCGTACTACGGAGGAGTCGCTCCTTTCCGTGCCGGAAGCTTACAAAGAGGGCGCGATGGCGCTCGGGGCCGGGAAACTGCGCGTCGTAATGGGAATCGTTCTTCCCTGCGCAATGCCCGGAGTACTTACTGCCGTTATTCTGGCAATGGGACGGATTGTCGGAGAAAGCGCGGCGCTGCTTTTCACCTCCGGTTTGTCCTACAATATGCCGCGCGGCTTCTTCCGGCAGATTTTTGCCAGCGGGCGCACCTTAACGCTGCATCTGTACCAGACGGCGCGCGAAGCTTCTTCCCCCGACGCGATGCACATTGCCTTTGCAACCGCGGCGGTGCTGCTGATTTTAGTATTCTTGCTCAACCGGATTGCAGGGTTGTTTTCCCGTGCTCTTAGGAAAGGATAAGAAATGGAAAGTAAAATTGTTATACAGGATTTAAATTTATATTATGGTGATTTTCACGCGCTGAAGGGAATCAATATGGAGATTCCCAAAAATCAGATCACGGCCTTCATCGGCCCGTCCGGCTGCGGAAAATCCACCTGTTTAAAAACGCTGAACCGGATGAATGATCTGGTGGAAAACTGTAAAATCACAGGAACCGTGCTGATTGACGGAGAGGACATTTACGACCCGCGCACCGACGTAACCCTGCTGCGGAAACGCGCCGGGATGGTGTTTCAGAAGCCGAACCCGTTCCCCATGTCGCTGTACGACAACATCGCTTACGGCCCGCGCGTCCACGGAATCAAGTCGAAACAGGCGCTGGATGAGATTGTGGAAAAATCGCTGAAAAGCGCCGCGCTCTGGGACGAAGTGAAAGACCGGCTGAGAAAATCCGCGCTCGGCCTTTCAGGCGGGCAGCAGCAGCGCCTGTGCATTGCGCGCGCGCTTGCCGTGGAACCGGACATTCTTCTGATGGACGAACCGACCAGCGCGCTCGACCCGGTCTCCACGCTGAAAATAGAGGATTTAATGGATGACCTCCGTGAAAAATATACGGTTATCATTGTAACCCACAATATGCAGCAGGCCGCGCGTATTGCGGACCGCACCGCTTTTTTCCTGCTTGGCCAGATTGTTGAATACACGGATACGCTTACCATGTTCAACAATCCGAAGGACGAACGCACGGAGCGTTATATCACCGGGCGTTTCGGATGATGGACGCACAGCGTTGCCGCTCCTCCACGGAGTGGCTGCACGTTCTGTTCGTCCAATCGGCTTCGCGAGTTTTTTAACGAACTCGATTGATATAGCTATTTCAGAAATGAATATGTATAATATGAGGAGGGATTCTTATGCCCAGAAAAATTTTTGACCGTGAAATCGCAAACCTGATTTCGCAGATGACCGATATGGGAAATACCGTTGACCAGCGTATCGAGGAAACGATCGCCGCGCTGCGTACGATGGATTTAAAAAAGGCGGCGGACGTCGCCAACAGCGACAATGAAATCGACCAGATGGAGCACAATATTGAAAAACTGTGCATGAACCTGATTGCATTGCAGCAGCCGCTGGCGTCCGACCTGCGGGTCATCGCGGCCTGCCTGAAAATTCTTACCGATATGGAACGGGAAGCCGACCAGTGCGCGGATATCTGCGAAATACTGACGATCGGCGAGCTGAACACCAACAGTCTGGCCATTACCCATGTGGTCCAAATGATGGAAGCCGCCCGCGAAATGTTCCGCAATGCGATGGATGTTTTCCTCAGCCGCGATCTGGAAGCCGCCCGCGAGGTCTGCCTCAGCGACGATAATGTCGATTCTATGTTCGCAAAGATTATCCTGGAAGTCTGCGGCATCATTACGGAAAATCCGAGCAACGTAATGCGCGAAGTGGATCTTCTCTTTATTTCCAAGTATGTGGAGCGCATGGGCGACCACGCTACGAATATTGCCGAATGGGTTATTTATATGGAGACCGGAGTCCATCCCGATCTGAATACAAAAGAAATGTAAGGGGATACGCATGGCACTCGTTTATATAGCGGATGACGAAAGGAATATCCGAAAGCTGGTTGCAATCGGGCTGAAAGACAGCGGGTTTGAAACCGCTGAGTTCGCCGATGGGACGGAACTGCTCAACGCCGTAAAACAGCGGCTGCCGGACGCGGTTATTTTAGACTGGATGATGCCGCATCCGGACGGTTTGGCGGTATGCCGGACGCTGAGGGAAGACACCGCGACCCGGAATATTCCGATTCTGATGCTTACCGCGCGGAGCGCGGAGATAGACCGCGTGCTCGGCCTTGAAATCGGAGCGGATGATTATATTGTAAAGCCGTTCAGCATAAAAGAACTGTGCGCCCGCGTCCGCGCTGTTTTGCGCCGGACGGCGCGGCAGGAGAAAGAAGCGCCGGTACAGGCGCTTTCGAAAGGCGGCCTCCATGTGGATATCGTCCGCCATCTGGTGAAAAAGGGGGATCGGCCCGTCGAACTGACCCTAAAGGAGTTTGACCTTCTCGTTATGCTGATGCGGAACAGCGGGAAGGTTCTGACGCGCGATGTTCTGCTCGACAAGGTTTGGGGTACGGAATATTACGGCGATACCCGCACGGTAGACGTACATATCCGCTACCTGCGCCAGAAAATCGAAAATAATCCGGATAACCCGGCTTACATTCAGACGGTGCGCGGGGTCGGTTATAAATTTACGGAACCGGATTAACGGAGGCGGCTATGAAAAAGAAACTGATGCTCATCAACGCGGCGATCATCGTGGCCGGATTCGTCGCGGCATTTTTGCTGGCGGCTTTTCAGATACAGCAGCAGTACTATAAAGAATTTACAAGGCGGCTCGATACCGCTCTGAGCATTCTGTCCACCCAGACCGATGAAATCCGGCGAAACCCCGAAGCCGCCGCAACGGCGGTGGGGGTTCAGCTCAAGCAGTCCAATCAGGAGATGCGTATCAGCATTATTGATTTGAACGGAAAAGTCATTGGGGACAGCGCGGACAAGGAAATTCATCAGAACCACAGCAGCCGCCCGGAAATCATGCAGGCAAGGGAAAAGGGGCGCGGGTACGATACGCGCGTCAGCACAAGCCTGGATGAGCAGTATTACTATGAAGCGCTGTATATTCCAAATCAGTTTTTTATCCGCGCGGCGCTGCCGACAAAGGATTTGGACCATATTATCGAAAACCTTTGGTCTACCGCGGCGCTCAGCATGTTTTTGGGCATTGCCATCGTCTTTGTCATAACCGGAATATTGTTTTATCGCCTATCCGAACCGTTAAACCGGCTGACGGAATCCGCGAAGCGCATTTCCGAAGGGGATTATACCAGCCGCGTAAAGGGAACGTACAAGGACGAAATCGGCGAGCTTGCCCTTTCCTTTAACCGGATGGCGGAAAATACCGAAACCGCCTTTTCTCAGGTGACAGCCAAACAAAACCAGCTGGAAGGCGTGCTTCAGGGAATGGAGGACGGCGTGCTGGCGGTCAATGAGGAAAATGAAATTCTTTTTCTGAATCACAGGGCCCGGAAGCTTTTGGAAAGACTGAGCCTAAAAGAAGGCGGAAAATTCGAGGGCAGCCTTTTCATCGGTAAAATCGCCGGGTTGATGAAACAGGCGATGGATACTTCGAAAACGGGAATGGAAACGCTCACGGTACCTCCGGACGACAAGCAGTTTACCGTTTATGTTTCCCCGATTGCTGGGCAGGAGGAAAAATCCGCCCTTGCCGTCATTACCGATGTGACCCGTATGCATAAGCTGGAACAGATGCGAAGCGAATTCGTCGCCAATGTAACGCATGAACTGAAAACGCCTTTGACTTCCATCAGCGGAAGTATCGAGCTTTTAAAAAGCGCGGATCGGGATGAAGAAACCCGCCGCTATTTCTACGACGTGCTGGATATTGAAGCGGAAAGGCTGCGCCGTTTGATTGACGATATGCTGGCGCTGTCCCAGATCGAAAACGCAAAGGAGGACCCGAGCGTCTGCCCGTGCGATCTGGAGGATGAACTGAAAAAATGCATAGACCGATTGCTTCCGGTGGCGGAAAAAAACAAGATAGAGGTTACCCTGGACGCCGACCGTTCCCTGTTTGTTTCCGCGTCGCCCACAAGGCTGCAGCAGCTTTTCGGGAATCTAATCGAGAATGCCATTAAATACAACAAGCCGGACGGAAGCGTAACGGTGACTGCCCGCCGGCAGAAACAAACGGCGATCATCAGTGTAAAGGACACCGGAATCGGGATTGCTCCGGAGCATTTTGAGCGGCTGTTTGAACGCTTTTACCGCGTGGACGCAAGCCGTTCCCGTGAAATTGGCGGAACCGGGCTGGGGCTTTCCATCGTGAAACATCTCGCCGCTCTTTACGGCGGCGAAGTGGGTGTGGAAAGCGAAGCGGGCAAGGGGAGCAATTTTATTGTCCGGCTGCCGCTGCTTTCCGTACCAAAACCCGAAGACGGCTGACGGCTGAAAAAGGTTTCTGTTTTGCGGAGGCGGCTTTGAGCCATGTTTTGCGGATTTCCTGTTGATTCGGGATTTAAAAAAGTACCTTTGACAAGGTACTTTTTTGCAGTATAAAATACCGTCTGTTCGTTGTATTACGACACAACGGATCTTTCCTCTTTTCCTTTTGTTTAATGCTTTAGACGTTATCACTGATTCCGTAAATTATTTTAAAATAGAGAGAAATTAAGAAGGAGTTCAAAATATGAGTGTTATCCAGGCAATTGTTTACGGCATCGTTCAGGGAATCGCAGAATTTTTACCAATATCCAGTACGGCTCATTTAACGCTTCTTCCCTGGATTTTTGGATGGCAAAATCCGGGAAACGTTTTTGATGTCGCTTTACATTTCGGTACTGCCATCGCGGTTATCGCCTTCTTTCTCAAGGACTGGGTTCGGCTTATAACAGCCGGGGTTAAAAATCCGACAACGCCGGACGGCAGGCTGTTTTGGGGCCTGATCATTGCAACGATACCGGGGGCTTTGGCCGGTGTTACTCTGGACAAATATATGGGAGCGTTTTCAAGCCCCCTTTTAATTGGTATCCTCTTAATTGTGATGGGCATTGTTCTCTATGCCTGCGATCGGTTTGGCAGGAATACGATTCACTTGGAGAAAATGGGCATTAAACACAGCCTGCTGATCGGTATTGCCCAGGTACTCGCCATCATCCCCGGCGTTTCCCGTTCGGGGATTACCATGTCTGTCGGCAGGGCGGTCGGAATCGAACGGGAAAGTATTGCAAAATTTACGTTCCTGCTGTCCACACCGATTATTTTAGGCGATGCGCTTTATCACGCAAAAGATATGGCCCATGTAAATATCGACGTGCTGCCGTTTGTCGTTGCTGTCGTTACGGCCGCCGTCGTTGGGATGCTGAGCATCAAGTTTTTATTGAACTATCTGAAAACGAAAAGCTTTTTCATCTTCACCGTTTACCGTTTTGTTTTCGGTATCTTGATCATCGCGCTTTTTTTCATTCGGCACTAAAAACAGGAAAGCCGGAATAGCTGAAACAAACAACGAAAGGGTTAAGGGAAATCAATGAACTATAAAATCCGGGAAATGGCCGAGGATGACTGGAGCAGCGTTCGTAAAATTTATCAGAGCGGCATTAACTCAAACCTTGCGACCTTTGAAACCCATTGCCCGACTTATACGGATTGGGACAAAACGCATATAAAAGACTGCCGGTTCGTCATTACAGACGAGGAAATCGTGATCGGCTGGGCGGTATTAAGCGCCGTTTCGAACCGCGCTGTTTTTGCAGGCGTCGCAGAAATCAGCATTTATATCGATGATCGTTATAAAAATCAGGGCGCAGGAACCCTGCTGCTAAATCATTTGGTTCGGGAATCCGAAAAATGCGGGTTCTGGCTTTTGGAATCTGTTATCTTTCAAAACAACACGGCCAGTTTGGAGCTGCATAAAAAATGCGGGTTCCGCGAGGTAGGATACCGGGAAAAAATGGGGAAAGACCGGTTCGGGGAATGGCGCAATGTTGTGGTGATGGAAAAAAGAAGTCCGTCCGATTTGTATAATTGAAAAGGTTTCATTTTTAAGAGCGTTCGGTTAACATCCGGACGCTTTTTTGTATATCAGGCAAAATTTTGTAAATCTTAACCTTGGAGGGATAGTCTATGAAATCGATTTGGAACGAAAGCTGCAGTCTCCCAAAAAGGGATTCCCTGAAAGGCGATCTTGTTGTGGACACCATCGTAATCGGAGCCGGAATGGCCGGAGTGTTGACCGCGTACCTTCTGCAAAAAGAAGGAAAGAAAGTTGCGGTTCTGGAAGCGGTGGAAACGGCAAGCGGCGTAACAGGAAATACAACGGCAAAAATAACCTCGCAGCATAATTTGTTTTACAACACCCTGATACAAAAAGTGGGGCAGGAGCAGGCAAAGCAGTACGCCGACGCAAACCAGAAAGCAATTGAAATGTATCGGAGCATCATCTCCGAAAACGGCATTAACTGTAATTTGGAAACAAAGTCCGCGTTTGTATATTCGCTCGATCAGATGCAGGACATTGAGGCCGAAACAAATGCCGCGCTCAGTTTGGGAATTCCCGCGGAATTTACAACATCCACCGGTTTGCCTTTTGAAGTGAAGGCGGCGGTGAAATTCCCGAATCAGGCACAGTTTCATCCGCTCAAATTTATACAATCTATTTCTAAGGATTTGGATATCTATGAAAACACAAAGGCGTTATTCGTCAGCGGCGACAGCGTTGTTACAAATCGCGGCAGGGTAACGGCGGACCATATTGTTATTGCTACGCATTTTCCCTTTCTGAATGTTCCGGGCTGGTATTTTGCGCGGATGCATCAGGACCGCTCCTACGTGATTGCGCTGGAAAACGCAAAAGACCCGGATGGAATGTATATTGACGCGGATCCGAACGGCTACTCTTTCCGCAGCTATGAAGGGCATTTACTTCTCGGCGGAGGCGGTCACCGTTCGGGCAAGCATCCGGATACAAGCAGCTATGAAAAATTGCGGGCTTTTGCAAAGAAGTACTATCCGGACAGCCGCGAGGTCTGCCATTGGTCCGCGCAGGACTGCGTATCATGGGACAGCATTCCTTATATCGGGCGTTACAGCGCTTCAACCCCGCATCTGTTTGTGGTGACCGGATTTAAAAAGTGGGGCATGACCAGCTCGATGGTCGCCGCCATGATTCTCAGTGACGAAATCTGCGGCCGCACGAATGAAAACGCGGAAGTTTTTTCTCCCCGGCGTTTTAATGCGTCCGCTTCCGCAAAAAATCTTTTCACCGATGTCGGGCAGTCTGTGGCGGGTCTTACCGCGGGTTTGTTTTCTCCGCCCAAGCGCAGATGCGCGCATTTGGGCTGCCGCGTTCACTGGAATCCGGACGAGGAAACATGGGACTGCCCCTGCCATGGTTCAAGGTATACCAAAGACGGTGAACTGATCAGTAATCCGGCGCAGAAAGGTTTAAAAAACAAATAGAACGGCTCGCAGACGGAATCCGAAGGAAAATGCATAGGACAATTCCGTCTGCGCATAATACGGATGGAGGTGATTGCAATGCCGAAGGACAGCCAGCCGGACAATAAAAAAGACCGGGTGAAAAAAGCAAACGGACAGACGACCATTACAAGGGAGAATCAAAATCAAAACCGGAACGCAAAGAAACAATCCATTCAAAAGAATGACGTGTAAGGAGGCACAACGTGGCTAAAGCAGGAATGAGGCGCCCGGATCCGAAGGACCCGCACGGCACGGAGAGCAATCATAAAACGCATATCCCGAAGAATGATGTGAATCCCGTACCCGAAATTCAGGGAAAGGCGAAGCACACCAAGGAAAAAGCCGCCCCCATGTAAAAAATTATGTAAGACCGGGCGAGGTTTGGGCCCCGCCCTAACAGGGTGAATATCCATGCACATTCGGCACGTTTTTTCAAATACGATATTTGCCCTGCACGCTATTATCTTTGCCTTCGCACGATTGATTATGAATGTTAATATTTGTTTTTAATACTGGCTACAAACTCATGCATTTCCCCGTTTGAATTTACTTCATGCGTATGATCCAATATCTCCTGCTGCTTTGCGCGGGGAAGAGCCGAAAAGTATTCCATCGCCTCCTCGTTTTGGGCGAGCGCCATTCCAAAACCCAATGGAAGATCCAATTTTATCACCTCCGGCATTAGTGTTCACCTTCCAAATTAAAAAATTCAGTCTTTGTGCTTTTATTCGAATACGCAATATGCTATTATTAGAATAAATAAAAAACAAGGAGGTATTCAAATGGAAAGAACATACATTATGCTGAAACCGGACGCGATCAAAAGGAAGTTGGTCGGGAAAATTATTTCGAGAATCGAAGAGAAGGGTTACATAATTACCGATGCGAAAATGATGCAGCTTGACGAAGCCATCTTAAAGGAGCATTATGCGCATCTTGCGGATAAACCTTTTTTTCACAGCATTGTGGAATATATGGTTTCCGGCCCCGTGCTGGCAATGATTGTGGAAGGGGAGAATGCCGTGTTGGGAATGCGCAAAATTATGGGCGCAACCAAGTTTGAAGACGCCGAAGCCGGTACGATCCGCGGGGATTATGCGTTCAATACGCAGGAAAACCTGATCCACGGTTCGGATTCCGTTGAAAACGCGGAAATAGAGATTAAACGTTTTTTTCATAAATAAGGACGGCGGGAAAATCCCGCCGCCCAGATAGCTCTTGGGTATAGAAAAATGCGGCGGAATTTTCCGCCGCATTTCTTCCGTAAATTAAGAAACAATGACTAAGCACTGCCGAACCGGCTGCTGGCCGGGAAGGGTGGAATAAACGCTGGTGCATCCGGTTCCGACCGCCTGAACCTTGTAGTAATAGCTGTTGCCGGACTTTACAAGAGCAACCTGCTTCAGGATACTGCCGTTGCCGGTTGCAAAGTACGGTGTCGCAGTTGTTCCCATCGGGGTGAACTTAAACTGATACGTCTTTCCTTTTTTCATATACAGAGGAGAGGTGGTGTCGGAAGCAACCGACATGGAACGGCCGTAAGCGGTAAAGGCAACGGAAGTCGAGCCGGTTCCGGTGGTAATCAATGCCGATCCCGAGCCTACGTTCGTAATTTTGTAAATATAGCCGTCCGTGAGCTTTTTGCTGAATTCCACAGAAACCGCGGAAGGATTGGAAGAGGCGGCCGGCGGCGCGGAAGAACGGGTCGTTGTAATTTTATAATAGTAAGCGTTGTTGGAGCCGAAGGTGTAGTCCCATGTAGTGTCGGACTTAAGCATATCGTCCCCGTCGGTTCCGGGATTTAAATTCGGATCACTGGGGTCCACGGGGGTGGTATTCTGGCCGTTTGAGGAGTAGTCCACATAAGAGTAATTGAGGTCGACAACGCCGGTGGTAATGCCCGGAACGTTTCCGGAACCATATTGCCACACCGTATACGGATTACTGTATTTTGCGGAATCTACACCCCAGCTTGCCACCCATTTGTCGTAACAGTCCAGGCTGGAACTGGAAAGGTTTGTATTGAAGAAACTCGGGGAACTGTAAATTCCCGCTTTGTAGCCGCCGTTTTCAATTGCGGAACAGAACGTGGCGGCAATGCTTGTAAGCTGCTCTCTGGACAGCGTGCGCTGTGCCTGATATTCAATATCGTAAAAGACCGGATAGTCCAAATGACGCCCATTTAATATGCTGAGGCACATTCTGGCTTCTTCCGCCGCCGCGGCTGTGGTTGTCGCGTAGCTGAAATGATAAACGCCGACTTTTATTCCGTTTGCGGTTGCGCCGTCGTAATTCTGGCTGAAATAGGCGTCGGTCTGCTGGGACCAGTTTTCGCTGCCGAAGCCTGTTCGGATAATCGCAAACTGGACGCCGCTGTTTTTTACATCGGTCCAGTTAATGGATTGCTGATATCTCGAAACATCAATTCCTTTTAATGCCACATGTACAACGCAGGAAGCGCTTTGACCGTCGGTCGCGGTCGCGGTAACAGTCGTTCTTCCCAGCTTCAGGCCCGTAACAACGCCGCCGCTGACGGTTGCAACGCTTTCATCGCTGGAAGTCCATGTGGAATCGCTCATGATGCAGCCCGATTCGGACGCTGTGAGCGTTGCGGTGTCACCCACACCCAAAGCAAGTTTTGTGTTGTCCAGGGTCAGCGTTCCCAGGGATGAGTTTACATCGGTCGCAAAAGCAGTTACGCTGAACGATGCAATGATTGCGAGTATTAGCACGAGAGAGATTAGCTTTTTTTTCATGAATTTTCCTCCATCCGTTTCTTTCTGCATCTTATTTTCTGTAACCCACTGAATTATTCGTATCATGCTATCATTCTTCTCAAATTCTGAAATAGCAACATTGCACTGAACAGTAGGATTGTTTATTTCCAATTATATTTTTAAAACCTATTTATGTCAAGTATGTACACTAAAAAACACCATGCGACAAAAGGGGATATTATCATAAAATTTGAGGGCTTAAAAAGTCAAAAAATGGCGACTCTGCTGATTATTTTGGCATTTTCCATTCCAACTTACGGCACACAATCCGTATTTCTCTGGAATAAATTACCGATAAAGGATTTTTTAATTTTGGAAATAAAGACGGAGAAAATTATATTTGATTATTTTTGGCAAATGATTTAAAATGAACAAGTGTATTTTTTACTGGCTGGAGGAAGAATTTTGGCAAATTACGTAGATGAAATCAAACGGAGAAGAACCTTCGCAATTATCTCTCACCCGGATGCGGGTAAAACGACATTAACGGAAAAGCTTTTGCTCTACGGCGGCGCCATTTCGCTTGCCGGTTCCGTAAAAGGAAAGAAAACGGCAAAGCATGCGGTTTCCGACTGGATGGAAATTGAAAAGCAGAGAGGGATATCGGTTACTTCCTCTGTTATGCAGTTTAATTATCAGGGCTTTTGCATTAATATATTGGATACGCCGGGACATCAGGACTTCTCGGAAGACACCTACCGCACGCTGATGGCCGCCGATTCGGCGGTAATGGTGATCGACGCTTCCAAGGGTGTTGAAAAGCAGACCCGCAAGCTCTTTAAGGTCTGCACCCTCCGCAATATTCCGATCTTCACGTTTATCAATAAAATGGACCGGGAAGCGCGGAACCCGTTCGACCTGCTGGAGGAAATCGAAAAGGAACTGGGAATCCGCACGTTCCCGATGAACTGGCCGATCGGTTCCGGTAAAGAATTCAAGGGCGTTTACGACAGAAACAAAAAGGAAATCATCGCGTTTAAGGCAAATAACGGCCAGCACGAAGTGGAAGCGACGAAGGTCGATATCAACGATGAGCGGCTGAATGCCCTGATCGGTGAAGACCATCGGAATACGCTTGTCGATGATATTCTGCTTTTGGACGGCGCCGGGTACGATTTTGACCTTGAAGCGGTTCGGAACGGAAAGCTTTCCCCTGTATTCTTCGGTTCGGCTCTGACCAACTTTGGGGTGGAACCCTTTCTGGAAGAGTTTTTGAATATGACCACGTCCCCTTTGCCGAGGAATGCGGATGTGGGGTTGATCGACCCGTTTCAAAATGAATTTTCCGCCTTTGTCTTTAAAATTCAGGCGAATATGAATAAAGCGCACCGCGACCGCATCGCTTTTATGCGCATTTGCTCCGGCAAATTTGACAAGAGCCTGGATGTTTACCATGTGCAGGGCGGGAAAAAGATGAAGCTTCTGCAGCCGCAGCAGCTGATGGCACAGGACCGGGAAATCATCGATGAAGCTTACGCGGGCGACATCATCGGCGTTTTTGATCCCGGCATATTCTCCATCGGGGACACCCTGTGTTCGCCTTCCAATAAGTTTTCGTTCGGCGGTATTCCGACGTTTGCCCCGGAGCATTTCTCCCGCGTGCAGCAGGTGGATACCATGAAACGCAAACAGTTTGTGAAAGGAATGTCCCAGATTGCGCAGGAAGGCGCGATTCAGATCTTCCAGGAACTGGGCGGCGGTATGGAAGAGGTGATTGTCGGCGTAGTCGGAACCTTGCAGTTTGACGTATTGGAATACAGACTGAAAAATGAGTACAATGTGGATATCCGCATGGAAGGACTGCCGTACCAGTATATCCGCTGGATTGAAAACAGCGGCCTCGACCCGAAAACCCTGAACCTTACGTCCGATACCAAACGGATTCAGGATCTGAGGGGACACCATCTTTTAATCTTTGCAAATGAGTGGAGTATCCGGTGGGCGCAGGAACACAATGAAGGGCTGGTACTCGCGGAATTTGGAAAAGGTTAATGTACGGTGAAAGCCTCTTTTGCAATCACCGGCAGGAAGGGAGGGATAGACGGTGCGCTGTTTGGATTCCTTTAATAAATTCATAGAGAAGTGGATGGCGCTTGTTACACCCGCCTGCCTGCTTATCGGCGTCCTTTTTGCGGATTCGCTCAGCCATTTCCTGTTTATCGTTCCGTATGTCTTTGCTTTTATGACGTTCTGCGGCAGCGTGGGTTCCCGATTCGGTGATTTGAAACGGGTATTTCAGCACCCGCTGCCGCTTCTGGTTTCCCTCTTTGTCATCCATTTTGTTATCCCGCTTTTAGCGAATGCGGCCGGAACTCTGCTGTTCCCCGGGCATCCCTATACGGTAACGGGAATGGTGCTGGAATTTGTTGTTCCCAGCGCGGTTGTCAGCTCGATGTGGGTTTCCATCTACCGCGGAAGCGCCCCGTTTACGCTGTCCATTATCCTGCTCGATACGCTTTTCGCCCCGTTCCTTGTCCCGCTGAGCCTGCATTATTTTGTCGGTTCCAATGTACAGGTCGACACGGCCGCGATGATGCAGGAATTAGCACTGATGGTTGCGGTTCCGGCGATTCTCGCCATGGCGCTCAATCAGGCCAGCGGCGGCACGTTAAAGCAGACGCTTTCCCCCAAGCTTGCCCCGTTCGGGAAAATTGCGCTGATGATTGTCGTTTCGGTCAATTCCTCCAAGGTTGCGCCTTTTATCAAGCATATGAACGGTTTTCTGTTTGCCGTTACCGGAGCGATGCTTGGCATTGCGGCGCTGGGATATGCCCTTGGCTGGGTCTGCGCAGTGCTTTTGAAAAGGAAGCGGAATCTTATCGTTTCCATGACGTTCGGGTGCGGTATGCGCAATATCAGCGCGGGCGCCGTTATAGCCGCCGCGTATTTCCCGGCGGAAGTAATGTTCCCGGTTATGATCGGGACGCTGTTCCAGCAGGTTCTGGCCGCCTTTTACGCGCAGCTGCTTGTGAAATTTTACGGCACCGGCGAAGAAGCCGCATGAAATTGAGAATCGAAAAACCGCCGTCCCAGAAGACCGGCGGTATTTTTTTAAGGTTTTGTTTGTAAAATTATCCTTTCCAGTCAGTGTTTTCCTATCCCTCTTGTGATTTTATGAAAACAGTTTATAATGTAGGAATACATACTATTGCTTCGAAAACATCGTTTATCTGGAGGTATTCTATGGCATTCCATTTTGAAAATTACTGGCAGCAGCTGTTGAAAACACTGGAAGCGGGGCTGCCGAAAATAATAGGCGCGCTGCTGATTCTGGGGATTGGCTGGTGGCTCAGCAATAAGGTGGTTCACCTGATGTTCCGGGCCATGCAGCGTTCGAAAGCAGACACCGGCATCGTAACCTTTCTCTGTTCGTTAAGCAGATCGCTTTTAAAAATCATTGTCTGCATTACGGCAGCCGCGCAGCTTGGCATGAACGTCAACACCATTATCGCGGCTCTCGGTGCGGCGGGTCTGACCGTCGGGCTGGCAATGAAGGACAGTATGTCTAATATCGCCAGCGGTGCGCTGATTATTTTTACGCACCCTTTCCGCGTCGGCGACTATCTTTCCTTCGAAAAGATAGAAGGTACGGTTGAGCGGATTGAAATCATGTTTACCTCCTTACGAACCTTCGATAATAAAGAGGTGGTAATCCCCAACTCAAAACTTACGGCCAGTACCATTACCAACTATTCCGCAATGACGACGCGCAGATTGGATCTGCATTACAATATCGGGTATCATGACGATATCGCAAAAGTTAAGCAGCTGCTTACGGAGCTGATTGAAAGCAGCCCGCTGGCGCTGAAAGAACCGGCTCCTTTCGTAGCGGTGGGGGAACATAATGACAGCTCCGTTACCATGGAAGTTCGGATTTGGTGTAAAACAGAGGATTTTACGGCGCTTTACTTCGATATGCAGGAAAAGGTTAAACTTGCATTCGACGAAGCGAGAATTCACTTTCCATTTAACCAGTTGGACGTACACGTGAAGCCGGAAGACTAAAATAATAAAAACAGGGGATCTGCTAAAAATAGCAGGTCCCCTGTTTTCTAAAAAAGCTGTATTTACGATAGTCCCGGTCTAGGCCATAGAGCGAATCATCGATATACTCGGTACCGACGGAAAGGCGGATGGTGCTCGGCTTAATATCGGATTCCAGGGTTCGCTTTCCGTCATCCGGCACGGGGTCTTCCGTAGAAAATTTTTATATAATTTGGAAAATATAAAATTTCAGATAGTCGGTTTCCGGTACGCTCCACAGGATGGGGTGGTCGGGAGACTGCTGGCGGGCTTCGATCTGTTTCAGCGATACCTGCGCGTCGAACGCCGCGCTCCGGAGCATGCTGCGGAAAAGCTCGTCGGTCATAAAGTGGGAGCAGGAGCAGGTCGCCAGATATCCTCCGCGCGGCAGTACCTTCATTGCGCGCAGATTGATTTCCTTGTACCCCTTGACGGCGTGTTCAACCGTCTGGCGGGACTTCGTAAAGGCAGGGGGGTCCAGTATGATGAAATCGTAACCGTCCTTCGCGCCGCAGGGCATTTCCGGAAGAAGATCGAACACATTCGCGGTTTGAAAGGTCATTTTATCCTGAAGGCCGTTGCGTTTTGCGTTTTCCTGCGCCATGGCGATTGCGTCGCCGGAGATATCCACGGCGTGGACGCGATCGGCGCCGCCCTTCGCCGCGTTCAGCGCGAAGGAACCAGTGTGGGTAAAGCAGTCCAGCACCCTTTTTCCGCGGCAAAGCTGTGAAACGGCCTTGCGGTTGTATTTCTGGTCGAGAAAGAATCCGGTTTTCTGTCCGTTTTCAAAATCCACGCCGTATTCGATTCCGTTTTCAACGATCGTTGTTTCGGTTGATTCCGGCAGGGGCAGCCCGGGAACCGGATAAAAGCCCTTGTTTTGCTCCATCCCTTCGAGTTCGCGGATGATAACGTCGTTGCGCTCATATATGCCGTCAATGGTCTGCCCGTCTTCCGCGAGGATTTTGCAGAGCAAAGGAAAAAGAACCGGCTTTAATTTTTCCATTCCGAGGGAAAGCGTCTGCGTAACCAAAATGTTGCTGAACCGGTCGACGGTGAGCCCGGGGAACTGATCGGCTTCCCCAAAAATAATGCGGCAGCAGGACAGGCCATCTCCCATCACCGTTTTACGGTAGTCCCAGGCGTACCGCAGGCGGCGCTCGAAAAAGGCCCCGTCGAAAACATCGTTGGCGCTTCGGGAAATCAGCCGGATTCGGATTTTTGAATGGTCATTGATGAATCCGGTACCCAGATATTTTTCCCGGATACTGAATAAATCAATGAAATCGCCGTTTTGGTACGAGCCTTCAATTTTTAAGATTTCGGTATTGTATACCCATGGATGGCCAGCCAAGATGCTGTTTTCCGCTTTTCGGGTCAGAATCGCTTTCGGATAAATTCTTTTTTGCTTCATATTTTTTCCTCATCTTTTTACTTGACAGCCGACCGCTTTTTTTGTAGTAACCCGGTTGCCTTTTTTTGTATCACTTATATTTTAAAATCAGCACTTTCAGAGCCTTTTCCCAACCTTTGAGAGGCTCAAAAAATACATTTGGAATACCACCGTTTACAGTTTTGTAGCAACCCCTTACAGTTCTGTTGCTTTTCTTGATTTCACGCTGGAACCGGGCTATGATGGAATTGTAAAAGAGTGATGAACAGGGGTGGAGTTTCAATGAAAATCAGGAAGTTTACAGTGATCATTGTTTTGGCGGTTTTATTGTTGATTCCGGCCGCCTGTACCAAAGCGGGATCCGCTAAAGAACAGCCCGCGGCGTTTCAGCCGACGCTGACGGTACAGAACGTTGACCAGAGCGAGGCTGCGAATGTCATCAAAAATACGATCCGTTTGGATTATCAGCAGTATAAAGTGGATTTGACGAACGAAAACTTCAATTATAACGGAAACCAGTACTATCAATTCGTGATTTCCAATAATCACAGCGAAATCGGCCCGTCCGTTATCGTCAGTAAAAACAACGGCATGATTCTTTGCTATTATCCGGACCATTCCGTTTCGGAAGTCTATCAGGACGATGTATTCAAATCGAAATGCTGATGTGTTATCCGGTTTCCGGAATCTTTTGCTGCGCCTGCAGGGATACTGGGGGCGCAGTTTTTATGAAGAAACGGAATCTTAGATTCCGATCAGCTTTCTTACAAAAAAATAAAGAAAAGGGAGAAAAATGGCCGGCAGCATATTGCCGACCTTTATTTTTTTGATTTTCAGCATATTCAGGCTGATCGCGATAATTAACACGCCGCCGACCGCCGTGATTTCCCGGATGATTTCCGCCGTCAGAACGGACTTTAACGACGAGGCCAGAAGGGTGATGATTCCCTGATAGATCAGGATTGCGGCGGCGGAAAAAATGACGCCGAAGCCCAGCGCAGAGGCGAGAAAGACCGCGCAGATTCCGTCCAGCACGGATTTAGCGAAAAGCGTCTGGTGATTTCCGGTAAGGCCGCTTTCAATGGAGCCGACAATTGCCATGGAGCCGACGCAGAAAATCAGGCTTGCGGTGACAAATGCTTTCGCCACGCCGCCGTCCGATCGGGAGATCCGGCTTTCAATCATCCGGCCGAGGCCCTCGAGCCTGTCCTCAATTTTCAGCGCCTCTCCGATGATGCTGCCGACGGCCATGCAGATAACCAATAAAATCAGGTTGTTGGTTTTGATTGCGCTCATGATGCCGATCAGCAGTACCGAAAGGGCAACCGCATCCATAATGGTTTCCTGATAGTTTTCCCGGATTCCGCCTTTTAAAACCAGTCCCAAGGCGGTTCCCGCCACCACGGCAAGCGCGTTTACAATTGTTCCCAGCATCTCATAAAAACTTCCCATCCGTTCATGTGCTTTTTATGATATATCAATTTATGTTTGTGTGTCAATAAGATTAACTTTTTCTTTGGGGTATGGTATGATATATTTATCTGGCTGGGAGGTGTCGGCGGAATGAATAAAGCGGCAATTAAGGCGTTTGCAACGGACGCGCGAAAGAAGCTTATCGCGTCGGTCTCCCAGCAAATGACGGAGCATCTCGAAGGGAACGGAAAACGGATTGCGGAGCTGGAAGCGGATGTTGCGGAAAAAGGTTTCGATGCCGTAGCGGAGGAAGCGGCCTACCTCTGGTTTAAGCGGATCATCGGGGTTCGTTTTATGGAAGTCAACGGGTATCTGCCCGGCGGCGTGCGCGTGTTGTCCTCCTGTAATCCGGGACAGGCTGTTCCGGATATTGTTGCCGCCGCGCCGCAGAGGGAAAAAACCGATGCACTTTTTACCTCGCTGTTTATCGACTGCTGTCGTTCCCTCGCAAAAATTCTGCCGGATTATTTCGGGAGTGAATGTGGGTATCCGGACGTTTTGCTGGAGCTGTCTTTTCGGGACGAAAACGGGATTGTCCGCAGTCTGGTCGACGGTATTTCGGAGGACGATTTGCGCGAAGCGGTGGAAATTGTCGGCTGGCTGTACCAGTATTACAATGACGACCGGAAAAACGAGGTGACCGGCCTGAACGGCGGGCGGGTAAAGCGCGAGGATGTTCCCGCCGCCACCCAGTTTTTTACGACGGACTGGATTGCACGCAGCATGGTTGACAATTCGCTCGGCAAATACTGGCTGGAGCGCCGCCCCGAAAGTCCGCTGAAAGCGAAGCTTTTATACTATCTGGGGGACGGGACGGAAGTGCCGGAGCAAAGCGTTGCCCCGCAGGAAATCAAAATCCTCGACCCTTGTATGGGCAGCGGGCATATTCTGGTTTACGCCTTCGAAGTACTGATCGAAATTTACAAAGAATGCGGCTATTCGGCTTCTGCTGCCGCCGAACAAATTCTTCGCTGTAACCTTTACGGCCTTGACATTGACCAGCGGTCCTATGAATTAACCTGCTTCGCTCTTTTCATGAAGGCGAGAAGCTATAATGCGGATATCCTTGCCCGAGAAATCCCCCTTAACCTGTTTTCCATTCAGGAAAGCAATGCGATCGGCGAAAACCTGCTTTCCTTTGTGGCAGACGGTGACGAAGAAATAAAAGCGGATTTGCAGAATCTAACGGCTTCTTTTCAGAATGCCAAAGAATACGGCAGTCTGATTTCCATCGGTTCCCTGCATTTCGACCGCATCAACCGGCGCGTGGAGGAAATCCGCCGGCAGGAATGCGGTGATTTATTCCGTCTGGCGTTTCGTGAGGATACCCTGAAAAAACTGCTGCCGCTGATCCGTCAGGCGCAGGTCATGGCGGGAACCTATGCGGTCGTGGCGACGAATCCTCCCTATCTCTATAAGATGAATAAGAAGCTGAAAAATTATGTCAATCACCATTACCATGAGTACGCCAGTGATTTGTTTGCCGTCTTTCTGTACCGTAATTTCGGATTCTGCAAAGAAAACGGATACTGTGCGTTTATGTCCCCGTTTGTCTGGATGTTCATTAAAACGTATCAGAAATTACGGGAATATATCCTTCAGAAGAAATCCATTTCTTCCCTTATTCAGCTGGAATACTCCGCTTTTGAGGAAGCCACCGTGCCGATCTGCACCTTCGTTTTGAAAAACGGGCCGGAAACAAAGCCGGGCGTTTATTTAAGGCTGTCCGATTTCCGGGGCGGAATGGAGGTTCAAAAGCAAAAGGTGATCGAAGCCGTAAAGAACCCGCATTGCCCTTATCGCTATGAAACACCGGCCGACCGTTTTACGAAGATTCCCGGAATGCCGATTGCGTATTGGGCAAACAGGGAATACGGCGATATTTTTGCGGATACGCCGAATATCGGCGCTTACGCGGCCGTAACCAACGGGCTTTTTACCTGCGATAATCAACGTTTCCTGCGGTACTGGTATGAGGTGCCGCCCGAAGAAATCCACTTTCACTGCTCCGGCAGGGAGGAGTGTGAAAAAAGTCCGCTGAAATGGTATCCCTACAACAAGGGCGGCGAATTTCGGAAATGGTACGGCAATCACGAATATGTTGTGAATTTTCAGAAATTCGGTGAGGAAATCAGCAGATACCGGGTGCAATCCGGGCAATCCGGCGTTTTTCCCGGACGGGCCCATTATTTTATGCCGAGCATTTCCTGGTCATTTGTCAGCTCTTCAAAATTCGGCGCCCGTTATTATCCCGGGGGCTTCGTATTTGATGTTGCCGGTTCTTCGGTCTTTATGAACCGCGAGGAGGATGTCTTCTATACGCTTGGCTTTTTATCCAGCAAATGCGCGTTCGAAATGCTGAATTTAATGAATCCGACGTTAAATTATCAGGCGGGAAATATTGCGAAACTGCCGCTTAGTATAGACGAAAGCGTAAAGCCCCGGGTTGACGAACTTGTCCGTGAAAATATTGCGATTTCCAAAGCGGATTGGGACCTTTCCGAGACAAGCTGGAATTTTGAGACGCATCCGCTGTTGAAATTCAAACCGGAGGGCGGGAACCTGTCCGACGCTTATGCCGCGTGGAAAGAATATGCCGGTTGCCGGTTTCAGCGGCTGAAGGAAAATGAGGAAGAAATAAACCGTATCTTTATCAGTTTATACGGCTTGCAGGACAGCCTTACCCCGGAAGTGCAGGAGCGCGATCTTACGGTTCGCCGGGCGGATTTTGCACGGGATATTCAAAGCTTTCTCCATTTTGCGGTAGGATGCGTTTTTGGCCGCTATAAAGTGCCGGGATATCATCCGAATATTACAGATGTGCTGCCTGTTTCCGGCGAGCTGCCGAATGACCTTGTCACGCAGGTGGTTTCTCTTATTCGCTGCCTGTTCGGTGAGGCGCCGCTGGAAGGAAATCTGGAATTTATCGCATCCGCTCTGGGTGGTTCCGGAAGCCCTCTGGAGAAAATACGGGCGTATTATACGTATTCCTTTTACCGGGAACATTGTAAAATGTATAAAAAAAGGCCGATCTATTGGCTTTTTAACGGCGGAGCCTGTAAGGCGCTTTGCTATATTCATGCCTATCGTGAAAATACCCTTTCCCACATGCTGGAATATTTTATGGAAACCCGGCTGCGTCTGGAGGAAAAGGCAAAATGCGCGGAATGCTCCAGGGGAAAAGCGGCAGTGCGGTTAAAACAGCTCAAACGGCTGGAACAGTACGCCGGCAAGCTGGAAAAGGCCGCTTCCCGGCGCATCCGGCTGAATCTGGACGACGGGGTATTGGTGAATTACAGCAAAGTTCAAAACGGGCAGAATTTGCTTTCGCCCTTAAAATAAATTGTGAGGTTGATACGATGATTAAAGCAGTAATACTCGACATGGACGGCACGATGTTTAACACTGAACGGATCATGTCGGATGCCTGGGTAAAAGCGGGGAAGGAGCTCCGCTGCGCCGACGGCCGTGAAATCTACAGGCAGATTATGGGGATGACTCATGATTCTGCAAAAAAAGTGTTCAGGGAAACCTATGGAGAAGGTTACCCGTACGAGGACTTTATTGAACTCGGCAGGAAATTTAACAACGATTATCTTGCGGAAAACGGTGTTCCGGTAAAAGAGGGACTTTACACGTTACTGGATTATTTAAAAGAGAACGGCTATAAAACAGCGGTAGCGACTTCCACACAGCGGGAAACCACGCTGAGCCATTTGAAAAGCACCAATACCATTCAATACTTCGATTCCGTTATCTGCGGGGATATGGTGGAAAAAAGCAAACCGGACCCGGATATTTACCTGAAAACAGCCGGTGCGCTACAGGTTCAGCCCGCGGAATGCATGGTGATTGAGGATTCCCCCAACGGGATTACTTCGGCCTACCGCGCGGGGATGAAAACGGTCATGGTACCGGATATGATTGAGCCGAATCCGGAGCTGAACGCGATGCTCTACGCCTGTGCGGAAACGCTTGACCGGATTATCCCGATCCTAAAAAAATAAGCTGTCAGTAAATGACAGCTTACCGTTATTTTGTGTTTGCATCTAATATTTGAAACCGCTTCTTCACTTCTTCCGTTGGAAGAATCATGCTGTTGTACAAATCTGCTTTCGTCCCTACATCATAGGGACAGTCCTTTGGCAGCGTACAGATGTAGACGATGTCGCCCTTTGTACCAAGATAGACGGGATCGCCGGAAGGGTGTTTCGTCGATTTTTTGTCCCACCCTTTTTTGGGAACAAGGGAGATGGAGAGCAGAGGGTTTTCCGCGTCTCCCTGAAACTGAAAGGAGACCGTCGTCGTTTTCGACCCGTCTTTCAGCTTTTTTTCAATGATAACCGCTTTATAATTTTCACTTTCCCAGCTGTCCGGTATGGCGAAGGAAAAGCCAAGCTTTTCGTTCGTATATTGTATCCGCTCGGCGCTGCTTTCCGGGGGAGCGGCTTTTGCCAGTTTTACTGCGGTGGATTCCGCTTTCGAAGCACATGCGGCCAGCGCGATCATGCAGAAGGCGAGCCAGAGCAAGAGAACGGGTTTTCGCATAAATCTCCTCCTTTCGGGGATTTGTATACGGGTACATCATATGCCGCAAGCCCGTAAATGTCAATTAAGGTATTAAAACTGTAACAAATTCATTACAATACTGTTATAATTTAAAATTTTTTAGGATTTGTGTTATAATGAAAATGGTAAAATTTTGAAGGTGGCGGTAGGTCGATGAAAATTTTGGTAGACGCTGATGCCTGCCCTGTTAAGGAGATTATTGTCCGGCTGGCGAGTGAAAGAAACCTTCCTGTCACCATGCTGATTGATACCAGCCATGAAATTCATGACGGTTACAGCAGGGTCATTACCGTCGACAAAGGGCGCGACAGCGCAGATATCCGCCTCGTTAACCTGATTGAAAACGGCGATATCGTTGTTACGCAGGATTTCGGCGTAGCAGCGATGGCTCTTGCCAAGGGAGCAAAGGTACTGAATCAGAACGGCATGATTTACGATAATTCCAACATGGACCGTCTTCTTTTTGAACGCGCGCTCGGCCAGGAGGTTCGGCGCGCCGGGGGAAGAACCGGGAAAATTAAAAAACGCACCAAACAGGATGATGAAGCGTTTACGCGAGCGCTTTCCCGCATGATTCGGGAAAGTCTTTGCTAAAATTCTTTTTTATGGTATAATACCTGTGTTTTGCTTGAAAAATAAAGACGTGGGGTTGAAAATATGTTTGATTATGATGTCATAGTAATCGGAGCCGGCCCAGCCGGCATTTTTACTGCTCTGGAAATGGATAAGCTTGCCCCTGAAAAACGGGTGCTTGTGGTTGATTCCGGTAGCACGATCGACCGGCGCGCCTGTCCGGCAAGGACCTCCGGCCAGTGCGCCCACTGCCCTACCTGCAATATTATGAACGGCTGGGCGGGTGCGGGCGCGTTTTCCGACGGAAAGCTTTCCCTCTCGGAAGAAGTCGGCGGGAATATTACCGACTACATGCCGGTTGCAAAGGCAAGGGAACTGATTCACTATGCCGATGAAATCTATCTGCATTTCGGAGCGCCGCATAAGGTGTTCGGGAAAAGCGACAAATTTGCGGAGAAAGTGTCCTATGAGGCGCGCAGGGAGAATATCCGGCTGATTCCCTGCCCGGTACGCCATATGGGTACGGAATATTCCTTCGAGGTGCTGCGCGGCATGTACCGTTATCTTTCCAGCCGCCCGAATTTCGAATTCCGGGAGCATACCACGGCGGATACGATTGAAGTAGAGGGCGGAAAAGCGCAGGGCGTTTGGCTTGTCGATTCAAAAGGGGAGCGCACGCTGGTTCGCGCGCCCTATGTCGTTGTTGCCCCGGGGCGCGGCGGTGCGGACTGGCTGGCGCGTATCGCGCAGGAGAACAATCTTGCTACAACGAATAACGAAGTGGATATCGGCGTCCGCGTCGAAGTTCCGAACGCCGTGATGGATCATCTGACGAAAAATCTGTACGAAGCCAAACTCGTTTATTATTCGGATACGTTTGAAAACAAGGTCAGGACCTTCTGCATGAACCCCGGCGGAATCGTCAGTGAAGAACATTACGACGGGGGAATTGACGGCGGAATCGCCGTCGTGAACGGCCATTCCTATGCGGACGAGGATAAACACAGCGAGAATACGAATTTCGCCATGCTTGTTTCCACCAAGTTTACCGAACCGTTTAACCAGCCGATCGAATACGGCCGGTATATCGCGCAGCTCGGCAATATGCTGACCGGCGGCGGGATTATGGTGCAGCGGCTCGGCGACCTGCTTCTCGGACGGCGCACGGATTACACAAGGCTGAGTAAGTCCACGACGATTCCTACCCTGAAAAACGCGGTTCCCGGCGACCTTTCGTTTGTGCTGCCGCATCGTCATCTCACCAGTATTGTGGAATCCTTACGGGCGTTCGACAAGCTTGCCCCTGGCCTGTATTCGAAAAATACGCTGCTGTACGGCGTGGAAGTGAAATTTTATTCCTCAAAGATTTCCGTGGGTAAAAACTTTGAAACGGCGATTCAGAATCTGTATGCCGTCGGAGACGGGGCCGGAATCACCCGCGGCCTGATGCAGGCTTCCGTAACCGGCGTTGTTGTTGCGAGAGACATTGCCGGAAAAAAAGAAGATAAATAAACCGACAGCGAACCTGAAAACCGGGTTCGCTGTTTTTTATGCATGGAAAAAAAGCTGAAACATATAATTTGATAGATATGCCGTCCTTTTTAAACCAAAATTCTTCTTATAGCAGTTTCAAATAAAAATTAGAAAGCAAAATGTTATCTTCCCCCGCCCTTGGCGGGGGAAGATAACAAAATTTATTCCATCCCGTTTTTTGAAAATGCTTTCATTATTATAAAATTGCTTGAATAGGCTGGCATGATAAATGAGGGGGAGGATACTTTTGCCTGAATGTACATTAAATTATTTTATCCGTTCCAATAGCTCCAGGGGATATGCAAGCTTTTTCCAGTCGAATTTCAGCCGCCTGCGTACGGTTGTCCGTTTAGACGGCTATCCGTCCGTCGCAGTGGCGGACATTGTCGGCAATATTTGTGCGGACGCGCTTGAAAAGGGATTTCATGCCCAGCTGATTCATAACTGCCTGGATAATTCGCTCGAGGGCGTGATTATTCCGGAGAGAAGCGCCGGTGTGATCAATTTCCCGCTCTACGACGAAGAAGAATATTGTATTGCCGCTATTTTGAACGATGACAACCTGAACCTGACTTTTGCGGGTCTGGAAGCGGCGCGCCGTCACTTTGCCGCGGCGCTGGAAATCCACGATCGATGGGAAAAGATCTATATTTCGAATATGGATTTTGACGCCGCAAACAAGCTGGCGGCCAATACGATTGAAAAGGTGGTCGGAGGAAATACGCTTCCGAAGCAGGGGGAGCAGATTCATCGCTTTTTCGGCGCGGCTACGATTGACGGTTCCTTCGACTATATCGACGGCCTTACCTCCCACCTTGCGAAACGGTATTTTATCAAAGGGCGGCCCGGTACGGGCAAATCTACTTTTTTACGCAAGATTGCCGATTATGCTTCTGCTGCGGGGTTTGAAACGGAAGTTTATCACTGCGCGTTCGACCCGAACAGTCTGGATATGATCGTTTTAAGGGAACTTAGCCTGTGCGTATTCGACAGTACATCCCCGCACGAATATTTTCCTTCCCGCCCCAGCGACGAGATAATCGATATATATAAGGCGGCCGTCGTAGACAAAACCGACGAAAAATACCGCACGGAAATTGCCGCGATTATGACCGATTACAAGTCGGAAATCGCAAAGGCTACAAAGCAGCTTACCCGTGCAAAGAAGTATTACGACGAAGTCCAGCGGGGGATTCTTTCGAAAATCAGCGCCAAGGCGCTTGGCAATGCGGAAAAGAAAATCCATAACAAGATTTTCGAAGACGGATGATTTGAATCACTTTGGGCGGCTATGGTTTGACCATGCCGCCTCTTTCTATGTCTTCCATGCCACGGAGAGGATAAGATGGGAACCTAATTGACAATTTATTTTGCTGCCGGTAACATTGTCTGTTGACAAAAGGTGAAAAACGGGTTATAGTGTTCCTATAAAGAAACACTATTGGGGGAATTGCATGGATACGGCTGAATTACTGGGCTATTTCGGGCTTACCCGCCAGGAGTCGGCGCTTTATCGGATGCTTTGCTCCGAAGGAAGAATGACAGGATACGAAGCGGCGAAAGCAACGGGAATTTCGCGCTCGAATACGTATACGGCGCTCGCCGGCCTTGTGGAAAAGGGCGCAGCGCTTATCGAAGAGGATACCGCAACCCATTATCTTCCGGTGCCCGCCGAGGAGTTCTGCGGCAACCGGATTCGCCGCATGCAGGAGTATGCACAGCGGCTTACGCGGGTTCTTCCGGAAAAAAGGGAAGAAGCCGAAGGGTATATCACCGTTAAGGGCGAGGAAAATATCTTCGACCGAATGAAAAATATGATTGATGAGGCGAAGGAACGGGTTTATCTCGCCGTTTCGGAAAAAACGCTTTCAAAGCTGATGCCGCAGATCGAAGCGGCTGTCGCGCGGGGGCTGAAGGTCGTTATTATTACCGACCCGCCGTTTTCGCTGGACGGCGCGCAGGTTTATCACACCAAAACCAGGCAGTATCAGGTTCGGCTGATTGCGGACTCGAAAAACGTTCTAACGGGCGATACCGCGTCCGGTTCCGAATCCACCTGCCTGTATTCGAAAAAGCGGAATCTGATCGAGCTTTTTAAAGAAGCACTGAAAAATGAAATCACTCTGATAACAATGATGGAAGGAAGCGGATTGTTTTGAAAGAACCGTTTGTAACATTGGAACAGTTAAAAAAAATTGCGGCACAGTACCCCACCCCTTTTTACCTTTATGATGAGAAGGGAATACGGGAAAATGTGCGAAAGCTGCAAAAGGCGTTTTCCTGGAATCATGGGTATCGGGAATATTTTGCGGTAAAAGCGACGCCGAATCCTTCTCTTCTTCGTCTGTTAAAAGAAGAAGGCTGCGGCACGGACTGTTCGTCTTTAACGGAGCTGATGCTCGCGGACGCCGTCGGCTTTCACGGCAGCGATATTATGTTCTCCTCCAATGATACCCCGGCGCAGGAATTTGAACTGGCTAAAAAGCTGGGCGGGGTCATCAATCTGGACGATTTCACCCATATCGACTATTTAAAATCAACGGCGGGCATTCCGGAAACGATCTGCTGCCGCTACAACCCCGGCGGAACCTTCCAAATCAGCAATGCGATTATGGACAACCCCGGAGAATCAAAATACGGGTTTACCTATGACCAGTTGAAAGAAGGATTCCTCAAACTGCGTTCCTATGGCGCGAAACGGTTTGGCCTTCATGCCTTTTTGGCAAGCAATACAACGGACGACGCGTATTATCCGGCGCTGGCGGGTATTTTATTCCGCACAGCGGTTGACCTGTACAAGCAGACGGGGATTGCCGTTTCCTTTATTAATCTGTCCGGCGGCGTGGGCATTCCCTACCGTCCCGAACAGAAACCGGCGAATATTGAGAAAATCGGCGAGGGAGTCCGCAGGGCCTATGAAGAAATTCTGGTGCCGGAAGGACTTGGGAATGTGGATATCTACACCGAACTGGGACGCTATATTCTGGGGCCGTACGGCTGCCTTGTTACGGCGGCAATCCATGAAAAGCACATTTACAAGGAATACATCGGCGTGGATGCCTGTGCCGCCAACTTAATGCGGCCGGCCATGTACGGGGCGTACCATCATATTACGGTAATGGGAAAAGAAAACGCGCCCTGCGACCATAAATACGATATTACCGGAAGCCTTTGTGAAAACAACGACAAATTTGCTATTGACCGTATGCTTCCCAAAATCGACAGGGGCGATTTGCTTGTCATTCATGATGCCGGGGCGCACGGCCATTCCATGGGTTACAATTATAACGGCCGTCTGCGTTCTGCGGAGCTGCTTCTGCGCGAGGACGGTTCCGTCGAATTGATCCGGCGTGCGGAAACCCCGATGGATTATTTTGCAACCCTCGATTTTTCCGAAACCTTTCAAATATTGAAAAAACGCAGGGAAGAGCTTGGAATAGAATAGTCCATACATTTTTTTGAAATGAATTGACATTTTATCGAGATAGGATAAAATAATCACGGGGAATGAAGTTCTCCCGCAGCGGGTGCTAAAAGTGCTTTTTAAAGCTGATGACTTCTATGGCATACACAGCAGGCGTCGGCTTTTTTCTTTTAAGACTTCCGGATTTCTTCAGAAAAGTTTTGGGTGCAGGAAGACAAAACGGCAGCCATTGCAGCAAAAGGATTCCTTTCACTGCAATGGCTGTCGTTTTATGTTTCTTTCGGCGGGAGTGTCTGCACGGAAACGCCCGAAACATTTGTTTAATATGAATTCATCCTTTTTCTTTTCGTCAATCTTCTGCCAGCGGATATAACTTCTCATTTTCGCGGCGAATTCTTTCTTCAATCAGGCTGAATATTTTTCTTCTGTCTGCAAGGAAAGAACTCTTATTTTGGAGAATTTTAAAGGGCGTATTATACTGTTGGACAAACGAACCGAACCGTTCCGCAAGGCCGCCCATTTCCTGATTAAACTCCTTCGCCGTGTCCCTCACTTCCGGATTGCCGCTTTGCATAAGCGCGGGATAAAGAAATTTATCTTCCGACATCAGATGCATTTTCAGTTTTCCGGATAGGGCATTGATATGGAAAGCAATGTCATTTACTTTTGCCTCGGGGTCGGCGGAAATCAAAGCGTTTATGTTTTTGATAAGCTCCTGAATTTCCCCGTGCTGCTTTTTTAACATCTCCAGATTGCTCATAATTTCGTCCTCCTTTATACTCGGGATTATGGTAATATTATACTGTGCTGTTAAGGAAAATTCCGTTGCGGATGCAACGGAAATATCTTTATGTAGCTGACAACAGTCTATAAAAAGCAAAATGAACGGCGGCCTGTTTTTCGTGAAGGCCGCCGTTCGCTATTTTCCATGCGGAAACGAAACGTTATTCGACTGTAATTACCGAAACAGGGCATCCCTCCTGCGCTTCCACGGCTTTATCTTCTGATTCTTTCGGGACATTTTCCTGATAAACTTCCGCCACCCCGTCATCGGCTATCCGGAAAACCTCCGGGCAGGTTTCCGCGCAGAGCCCGCAGGAAATGCATCCGCTTCTGTCAAGTTTCGCTTTCATAAAATTCTCATCCTTTCAAAAACAGTTTAAAATAGGCTTGTCACTGAGGGAATACAACCGTCAGCAGCATCTTGAATTTTCCGTCCGCCGCTACGGCGTGCGGGATTCCCGCCGGCATCACAATGGTTTTCCCTTCGGCCAGTGAAAATTCCTGATCGCCAACGGTAATATGTGCCGTTCCTTCCAGGACGGTCACCATTGCGTCGCCGTCCGATGAATGCGAGCTGATCTCTTCATTTTCATCAAATGCGAACAGTGTGATGCTTACGGCTTTGTTCTGCGCAAGAGTCCGGCTCACAACCTGCCCCTGCTGGTATTCAACCAGTGCGGGTAACTCCAATGCGCTCTTGAATTCAATATTCTTTAAATAATGCGTCTCCATACTTGAATCACCTTTCTTCAAAAATTTCAAGATTACTTTGAAACCAGGCGCTTTTCCCCTTTGATCTCCTGAATGGGCCGGATATTCTGGGTCACTTCCAGCACGCCGAGATACTCGCCCTTTTCACTGCGCACGGCAAAATACCGGATGAGGATATACTTTTCGCCCATGTCGATCCAGAAATCTTCACTCTCTTTCCGTCCGGTTTTGAAATCCTCTACGAGCTTTTCCACGATGTGCACACTTGCCGGGGGATGGCAGTTGGAAACCTTCCGGCCGATAATCGCCTTTGTCCGGGGAAAGACGCGCTCGGCTCCCTGCGAAAAATACTTTACGGTGTCATCCTTGTCCACAAAGGTAATGTCGATGGGCAGGGTGTCGAGCATCCGGACGAGTTCTTCGGTTCTCAGCACTCCGGTCGGCAGGGCAATGACACCCGGCGCGGCTTTTTCCTGCCGCACGGTTTCGCCCTCCTTTTTCGAGGCTGGTGACCAGTCGGGCACGCGGTCAATCAAGCAATAGCCAAGTTCGCCGCTTTCCTCGGCAATGCGCTTCCACTCGTCCTGTGTCAGGTTTTCGAGCAGCATCGGAAGCATGATGTTCTCTTCTTTAAAAATCATCTCGCTGATTTTTGCAAACAGTTCCTCAATTGGCCCCTTTAAATGCGAAAGATCGGCTGTTTTCAGCTGCGTGTTTATTTCTTTCAGCTGTGCGCGGATTTCGTCATCCACGCCCCACATCACCTTTGGCGGGGCGGTAATGCCATACTGCTCTAAGTAGGGGAAGAGGAGGTTTTCTTTTTTCAGATAATGGCGATCGATTTCGGTCAGCCGCCCGAGCGCTGTTTTCCCATCGTTGCCGCCGGACGGTTGGGCAATCTCTTCCCGAATCTCTGCGATCAATTTTTCAATGGCTTTGTTTTCACGTTTGAGGGTATTGGCCGGATGTCCGGGAATCTCCGACGGGTCGGATGGCTGATGAATTTCCTCAATCGAGCCTTTGAAGACAGCCGCGTGCACATCGCAAAGGCGCTGAATTTCGGAAACCGGCAGGCCGTTCGCGACAAGAGCCTGCTCCGCCTGTGCAATTTCCTCCGCGGATACTCCCCCAAACACGGCGGCAAATTGCCCTTTGACCTCTTCAACACTTTTGCCGTCGTGCAGTTGCGTGATCAATTCTTTCAGGACTTTTTGCCGATATTCCCGGTTGTTGATTTCCTCACTCATGTGGATTCCTCCTTTATTTTGTAGCCGTGTTCCGCAAAAGCCTGTTTTATGGCTTCAAGGTCGAAATTTTTCATTTTTGCGCCTTTTGGAATGGTCACGAACCTGCCCGCTGTTGCGAGCATTCCGGGCTTTGTGATATCCCGGAACCCAGCTGCTTCCAATAATCTAGTGATTCCCGGATCATCGCTGCATAATTCATACACCGTCTTATTTAAGTCCAGAATTTTGTCTTTCATATCGAATACCTCCCGCGGTCTGTTTTTGATTTCGTCCTTATTGTAACAGGCTGCGGGAGGTATTTCTGTGATTGCAATCAAATTTTTATATTTTATGGGTAAATTAAAAATCGGCGGATTTTCCGGCCGATGCCTCCAGCATACTGCGATCCAGCAGCAGGATGCTTTTGTTTCCGTTCGAGCGAATAATCCCTTCGTTTTCCAGCAGACCAAGTTTCCGGCTGACTGTTTCACGCGCGACCCCCAGATAATTGGCCATGCCCTCGCGGCTCAGCGGAAGATGGATCAGTGTGCCGTCCGGCACGGAAGTCCCGTATTTTTCCGCAAAATCAAGGAGCAGCGCGCTGATACGGTTGTCGATACTGCGAACCCCCATGCTTTGCAGGGCGCTTTCCATGCGGGAAATCCGTTCCTCCAGCTCCTCAATAATTTTTATTGCAATCTCCGGATATGCGTGAAGCAGCTCATGGAAGCTTTCCTTTGTAAAAGAGCATGTTTTGACCGGTTCCAGCGCTTCCACCGTGTAGGCGGATACCTGCCTGCCAAAAAGATTGCGTTCCCCGAAAAAGTCTCCTTCGGAAAATACATACAGAATCTGTTCCCGGCCGTCCGATGTAATCTTGAAAGCCTTGACGCTTCCCTCATTGACGATCACAAGGGCATCCGGCCGATTTCCCTCGGAAAAAAGCGTTTCTCCTTTCTGATATTTTTTATGGCGGATAATAGAAGCAATATGGGTCAGATCATCCTGACTCAGGGATGAAAAAATCGGCACCTTGTGCATGCAGAGCTTATGTAAGCATTGTGCGCCGCATACGTCACATTTCTCCATGAATCGTGTCACTCCTTTTTTAACAGTCTGCTTTTCCTTTATCACTCGGTGTGAAGCCTTTTCAGCGCTTCCATATTTCGGATTGTTATGTTTTTAGCGTCAAAGGCAATCAGGTTTTCATCGCGCATTTTCTTCAGTTCCCGGGACAGGGACGGCCTTTGGACCCCCAATTTTTCAGCAAGCTCCTTTTTGGATACTCCCAATCGTATCGTTGTATTTTTTTGAACGCGGCATTCATAAAGTAAAAATTCGATAATGCACTGGCGGATTGTTTTCATGGAAAGAGTTTTAATTTTTCCTGCCAGAATCAGTGTTTTGTCGGAAATCGACTGGAGAAAGTTTTCCAGAAATCCGCTGTTGCTTTGGCACAGGGACAGAATCAACTCTCGGTCCGCGTGAAGAATATCCGTATCATATTTCGCGGTCATTGTCATGGGATACGGATTGTTGCGCGAGAAAAGAAGGTTTTCGCCTATGGAATCACCGGCCATAAAACTGCAAAGCGTGAGCATATCCCCGTTTGAATCGATTTTTTGAACCAAAACCGTCCCGCGTAAAACAATGTCCAGACTGACACACTTTTCGTTTTGAAAGTGTATCACAGCGTTTTTGGCATATCGTTTGACACGGTAATGCTCTTTTTTAAAAAGCATCGATAATTCTTCGGTTGAAAAGCACCGGAACAGGCTGGTTGATACAAGCATTGGAATGAAATCTTCCATCATTTTCTCATCTTCTTCATAAAGAGTAACCTATGTTACTCTTATTTTTGTTGCTTTCGATTATAATACAAAAAGACAGGAAAAGAAAGGAGAAAATTTATTGGTGGAAGATTTATTTTTTAATCAGGCATCCAAGCCAATTTCGATATTCGGTGAAAAAAAGTCAGGTTTTCAGATGGCCGATTTCTCTATGAGGGGGGGTCTGGGATGAGTTTTATTCAATTTGAAGGGGTGGAACGGGAATATATTGTAGGAGACAGCGTTATAAAGGCCGTAAAGGAAGTCAGCTTTTCCCTTGAAGACAAATCGTTTAATGTTGTGCTCGGGCAAAGCGGAGCGGGAAAAACAACCGTACTGAACATGCTGGGCGGCATGGATTCGCCGACGAAAGGGGCAATCACGGTAAACGGCGAAGATATATCAAAGCTGGGAACAAGGGAATTGACTACGTACCGCAGGGATAAAATCGGATTTGTGTTTCAGTTTTATAATCTGGTTCCCAATTTGACGGCATTAGAAAATGTGCAGCTTGCAGAGGAAATCTGTAAAAATCCGCTGGATGCAGCGGAAATGCTGGAGCGGGTGGGTTTGGGAGACAGAAAGAACAATTTTCCGGGGCAAATGTCCGGCGGAGAGCAGCAGCGGGTATCCATCGCCCGGGCGTTGGCAAAGAATCCGCAGATTCTGCTTTGCGACGAACCTACCGGCGCGCTGGATTCCGGTACCGGGCGTATTGTACTGAAGCTGATTCGCGACATAGCCCGCGATATGGGAAAAACGGTGGTGGTGGTCACGCATAATGCTCCCATTGCCGAAATGGCGGATACCGTCATTCATATGCGGGATGGGCAGATCAGCGAAATCCGGCATACCGAGCATCCGCGGCCGGTGGAGGAAATTGTATGGTAAAGGGCGCGCTCATTAAAAAATCCATCCAGGATATGAAAAAAAACCGGTCACAGTTTCTGTCGATTTTTATCATGGCAGCCTTGGCCATCGGCATATCGGTTGGGCTGGACACCATATGGACCACAATTGACGCCCACTCCCAAAACTTTTATCAAGATACCAATATTTCGGATTTCTGGGTAGCGGCTTCCAATCCATCCGAACTGAATCTATGGAGAGTCCGGAATATAAAAGGCGTGCAGAAGGCGGAAAAACGTTTCACAGTGAATAACGCTACGGCCCGTATTGACGGAAAACCTATCTTACGGGTATACGCAGTTCCGTCGGAAAACACATTGGATATGTCCTTGATTATGTCCGGGAAAAAGCTCAGTAAGCACGGCGCAATCCTTGATCGTTCCTTTGCGCAGGCCAATCATCTCTCTGTTGGGGATCCTCTTACCATAGAGGTGAATGATAAAAGAATAGACACTACCATTGAAGCGCTTGCCCTCAGCAGCGAAAATATCTATGCCGTGAAAGACACTGCTTCCATGATGCCTGACCCGAAGGGATACGGATTTATCGTGATCGATGAGGATCGAATTGCCTCCGCTTACGGAGGACGGAAACCCTATAACCAGATTGAGGTTCGGCTAGCGCAGGGGGCGGACGCTGCGGAAATACAGAGCCGGATGGACTCCATCTTCGGGAAAAAGCTCAACTTTGTGATGGCTCAAACCGATAACCGCGGCGTTAATTTCGCAAACGCCAAGGTCATCCAGTTCCGGTCGTTTGCCACGGTGTTTCCGTTTATGTTCTTTCTGGTTACCGCCCTAATCACCTTCAGCACAATGATGCGGCTGACGGAAGACCAGCGCAACCAGATCGGAATATTGAAGGCCCTTGGCTACAGCAAAAAAAGCATTTTATGGCATTATACCTCCTACGGCGTTTTTGTCGGAATGGCAGGAATCCTCGTGGGAATCCTATTCGGGCCGAACGTGATCGGCAGGCTGCTGCTTTCAAAAATCAAAAACCTGATGACGTTTCCCGTCGAGGATATGGTTATCAACATTTCAAAATTTCTTTTCGGCGCTTCGATCATCATGACTTTTACCGCAGGAATCTCTTTTCTTTCGTGCCTAAAGCTTCAAAATGAAGCACCGGCCGAATTACTGCGGACCAAAATGCCTAAAAAAGGAAGACATATTTTTCTGGAGCATTTTCCTCATGTCTGGAATCATATGAAATTCAGCCAAAAACTGACTGCGCGGAATGCTATGCGCAATAAATTCAGAATCGTTGTAAGCATTCTTGGCGTCTCAGGCTGCGCAGGACTGATTATCGGCGCCCTTGCCCTGTTTGATCTGGTATCTGGCATTCCGAAAACACTTTATGAAAAAACATACTCTTATGACCAGAAAGTGATTCTGGACAGCGACACCACCGACAGGGCCATCCGGAATTTGAATCTCGACGGAATCGTGCAGGATATGGAGGAAAGTTCCGTCCAGCTTACAACGCAGGAAGGGCTGCGGAAAGTGACCGCCGTTTCCGTCTTTTCCAAGGAAAGCCCGCTGATTCATCTTAAGGACGCGGAGGGGAACAGCGTTACGCTTCCCGATACGGGAATTGCCATGACGAGGAAACTGGCTGAACTCATGAATGTAGAAGTCGGTGACATCGTAAACCTGAAGCGGAGCAGCGACACATACTATCCTGTTACCATCATGAAAATCGTCTATATGCCAAGCGCGCAGGGAATCTATATGACGGACGGCTACTGGCAGGAAATCGGCGAGAATTTTCGTCCCACCGCGCTGTTGGTTCAATGGAATAAGAAGGATAACGACTTTCTAAACAGCGGCTACATAACAAGCTATACGGACAGGACAACTCAGAAATCGGATTTTGAGGGGAACCTCAGCGCAATCTTCGGCACTTCCCTTTTGCTGATTGTGTCGGGCACGGTTCTGGCTTTTGTCGTGCTCTATAACATGGGAATGCTGAATTTCGCCGAACGGGTAAGGGATCTGGCCACGCTGGAAGTCTTGGGCTTCCATCAAAAAGAAATCCGGCCGCTTGTACTGACGGAAAATATTGTTTCCACCGTAGTTGGGATTTTTTTGGGAATTCCCATTGGGAAATATCTTGCCGGTACGATTGCCGGCGGGTTCGGCGACGACTTCGATTTGATCAGCCGTGTAACCCCGGACAGAATTCTGATTGCGGCGGCGATAACGCTGACGTTCGCGGCCATTGTAAACCATATTGTACGTAAAAAGATAAAATCCATCGACATGCTTCAGGCGCTGAAGAGTGTAGAATAATTGATAAAGGAAGGTCCTGTTCAGTATGAGATTCGATAAGAGAAAATATTTAGCGGCATTGACCATTGTACCGCTGCTGTTCTTTTCCGGCTGCCAGAAGAACCAGCCGGCGGTACCGGCAAATACGCCTGTTGAAAGTTCCGGGCAAAGCGGAGATATTGTCGCTTGGGGCGAAGTCAAATACAGCGACGTATACCAGATCAGCATCGACTTTCCGGCACGTGTTGAAAATATCGCCGTTAAGCAAGGGGATTCTGTAAAACTCGGCAGCACACTGATTACGCTGTCCACCGACGATTACCAGAAAACGGTTCAGAAATTGCAGACGCAGGCCGATTCAGCGAAAGCTTCCGCCAATCATGTCGACCACGCTGCACTGAAAGCGGATATTGCGGTGCTAAAGAATCAAATTGCCTACAAAACAAAAGAGCTCAGCAATGGAAGAAAACCCGAGCTGCAATTGCTGCAAAACACCCTTTCTCTTGCACAAAAAGAGGAAAAGCAGGCCCAGGACGACCTGAACAAATACCAAAAGCTGCTGAGTGAAGGCATGATCTCCGAATCCGATTATAATAAGTATTCCGATGTACTGGATCAAAAGACCAAAGCAGTAAAAGATGCGAAGAATAACATTACGAAAACCAGGCGTGCGCTCCAGGAGGAGCTTGATAATCTTAACACTCAGTTAAAAAGCAAGGAAGTTCAGCTCAGCCAGCAGGAGAACAGCGCCAATGCCGCACAGCTCGATCTTGATCTGATGAACGCAAAAACAAAGAAGCCCTATCTTTCCGGAAACAATATTATTTCCAATCTGAATTCAGGAATAGTAGAGGAGATCAGCGTTGTCAGGGGTGCCATCATCAACGGCCAGACAGCTCAGAAAGTAATCAGTCTGATCGACGCCGACAGCATCTATGTCAGCGCGGAGGTTCCGGAGGAATTCATCGGGCAGATATCCGCAGACAGCAAAGTGTATATTGTCCCTGCATCCAACAAGGATATGAAAATTCCGGGGCATATTCTTCAGATTCCAAATCAGGCGGTGGAAAAGGATGGCGACCGTATCATAAAGGTCCAAGTCAAAGCGGATGAAAAAAGTGATTTTATAAAACCGGGCCTGACTTCGGATGTGCATTTTTCCAGAGAAAGCAGCGTAAAGGGAATGAAAGGAAAGATCAATTGATACCGGTACCTTTCATATTTATAGGTAAGGAGGAATTCTCTTGAAAAAAAGAAAATCAATCGCAGCAATTGCTTTGGCAGCGTTGCTTTCCCTGAACACGGCGGTGCCGGCATTCGCGGATGATACAACCGCCTATACGATTGAATATCCGAAAGTGGAACAAACGGTTTTAGGCGGCAATTTACAGGTAAGCAGCAATGATTTTTTGCTGAAAAGCTTAGATAATCAAAGTGAAATCAAAGAAAAATATTCCCAGCTTTCCGATATGATTTCAAAAACATCTTCCAGTCTGGCGGCGATCATCGGAAATCCACAGGCCTCGGAAGAATTAAAGACGGTTGCGCAGGGTACGAACGTGGCGCTCTCAACCCTTTCTGCTTTTCTGAATGCACAGGAAGATATTTCGGATGATGATTATCAGCTCAGGGAACTTCAGGCAGACCTTGCGGATTATCAGCTTGTAAGAACCGCGCAAAGCCTGTTTTCGGTACATTATCAGCTACAGTACAATCTACAAAAGCTGACAAATACCCGCGCGGTTTTGCAAAACAACGAAAAAGCCGCACAGAAAAAATACGACTTGAAGCTTGGAACGGCTCTTGCCGTTTCCCAGGCGAAAGATGCACTGGCTGAGATGGACAACAGCATCACCGGCCTTCAGAACCAGTCAAAAGAGATTGATACGCAGATGAACCGGCTTTTAGGCCATTCCTACAGTGACTCCATCACCTTTGGTTCCATGCCGGACCCGGATACCTCTTATGTGAATAAAATCGATCTGCAAAAAGATACTGCGGCGGCACAGGATGCCAGTTATAATGTGCAGATTAAACAAAAACAGCGCGCACTGCTGGGTGACGAAACGATCGAAGACCGCGACCGGAAAAGATCGATCGGCAACTTAACCGAAGCGGAACTTCAAAATATCGGGGCGTCGCTCGAAAAGCAGCTTCATATGATACAAAGTCAGCAATCCGTGCTCGCAGCAGCCGAACAGAAATTGGAAACCGCAAAGCTTTCTGAAAGCCAGGCACAAAAAAAATATTCTTTCGGCTTCATGTCCTCCATGGAATATGACAATGCAAGGAATGATACCTTTGCGCAGGATTTCGCCGTTAAGACCGCTTCAGCGGAACTTTTCTGGGAGATCGAATCCTACAAGTGGATTGTAAGAGGGCTTCCTATGTCTTGAGAATAGAAGAATTTTCCGAATGGCTTTGTCAGTAGCCTTTTTCGAATTGGAACGACCATTACCCCCTTTAGGGGCTGCCGGGAACAGGCTGCGCCTTTGGCGCCACGGAAGCCCCACCGACTTGTCGGTGGGGCTCTATTGTGTCATCCGAAATCCCCCCGGCAAAGTATAGGTTCGTAAAAAACGGACCTCTGCATCCTATGTCGGGGGGATTCTTTGCAATAGCTGTTGTTTTTAAGGTTCAGTTCAGAAACGGGCGGTCATTACTCCTGATTCATTAAATTGTTTAACTGATCGGCAAGGCGAACGGAATCCTGTATAGCGGCGGATACTTCTTCCATTGCGCTCGACTGCTCCTGGGTTGTATGTAAGGTAATATTCGAGTTGTTTACCGTTTCCTTTATGGAATCCTTGATTTTTTTCGTGAGCTTCATAATGTGTTCGGCCGTATCGTTTGAGGTTTGGGATAAAGTCTGGATTTCCTTTGCAACGACGTCAAATCCCCTTCCGGCTTCTCCGACACGCGCCGATTCTATCGATGCATTGATTCCCAGGATTTTGGTGTAGGATGCAATCTTTGTAATGGATTTTAAAACATCATTAATTTCTTCCGTAACGGTTTCCACCTGCGCTATCTCGTCATTCAGTTCCTGCTGCTGGCCCGTAATATTTTGTGCGGAGGTTGCAAGCTCTTCCAGAGTGGACGAAATCTCGATAAATTTATTTGCCAAATGCTTGGCAAGCTGTTCCAGTTCAATTTTTGCGTAACCGTTTTTTGCCAGCGTATTTACAACGATAAACAGAACTTCCGCGGCGGCGCTGATATTTTTCATATCCGTAACATTGACATTTTTCACCGCTTCGACCAGTCCGCCCTCGCTGACGTCAATCTCCTTTGCGACTTTACGGTAATAATCCTCTTTCGGTTTTTCCGACAGTACCTGTCCGCCCAAAACCGTTCCGATCAATTCGTTATTAATAATAATCGGTGCGGCAAAGTCGATCAGGCCCGCATGGCAGGGGCCGACAAACGGCCTGCCGGTACGGGCGGCCGTCTCGCCCATGCGGTGGTGGGATTCGGCACAGCGGCGGTCGCCGATGGTGGACTGATGAACAAATCCATCACAGAATCTTGTATAGGAACTGGGCCTTGTAACGGGGGTGCCGTTTCGATCTACGGTTACACTGGCACAGTTCATTCCAATTGCAAAGTTATCCTGGAATTTTTGCAATAAAGGAATGTCTACAATGTCGCTTATTTCAAGCGCTTTCATGTCAAGTGTGCCGTCTTCATTTACTTTTTTCATAATTTCTTCCCCTTGTATTTTCTTATTCCATCGTTCCGTAGTAAGATGCAAATATTATAATTTGCAATCTGAAGTTTTGCACAGAATTTTCAACGATTCTCCCGCTTTATGCATTCGGATAGCACTTTTCGAGGAGGGAAAGAAAGGCTTCCATGTATTCCGGCAAATCCTGCGGCCGGCGGCTTGAAACGATATTGCCGTCCACAACCACGGGCTGATCCAGCCATTTTGCACCCGCGTTTTCCATATCGTCTTTAATGCCCGGTGTGCTGGTAACATTTTTTCCATCCAGTATATTTGCGGAAATTAAAACCCAGCCTGCGTGGCAAATCTGACCGATTGGTTTATTCTGCCGGTTCATTGAGCGAACGATTGCAAGGACTTCCGGAAAACGCCGGAGTTTGTCCGGAGCCCAGCCGCCCGGTACCAGAAGCGCGTCGTAGTCCTCGACGGCAATGCTGCCAAATGCGTAGTCGGAAGTGGCAGGTACGCCGTATTTTCCGATGTATTTTTCACCGGCTTTTTCCCCGACCAGATGAACGGTTACACCTGTTTCCCGAAGCCTTAGAACGGGATACCACAATTCTAAATCTTCAAAGTCGTTTGCAATAAAACAGATCGCTTTTAACCCTTTTTTCATAGACTTTATCCTCCTTATTGTTTTTTTATTTTCGAATTCCATTATTCCTGATTTTATTCTCATATTATATCATAATACCCGGGCACCGTCATCTTTTTACATAAGAAAAAACCTTGTGATTCTATGCCTTTTTGTAAGGGTTCCGTTGCTTTCAGGCGTTGGATTGCTATTGCAGGGCAGAATGGACTGGGAAACAAATGGTGGACGTACAATGGACATTTATGACAGAGTAAGCACAGGGCTGGCCGGTTAAGCTTTGCCCTTGTCCGGAATGTTCGTAAAGGGAAGGCGATAGATTGGAAAGCGAGTCTACAGGAGTTTGTCGGATTTACAGCAAACTTTGAAAAAAATAAGAAGTCATAAAATAAATTTCAAAAAAAACTTGCATTTTACCGCTGAATGTAGTAGAATATATCTCGCTGACATGTTAGACCCCGCTAAGATATAGGTGTTGATGACCCCAACGGGACACAATATATGGGATAACAAAGCCCAATATCGTTAGAACATGTCGATATTTTGATGCGGAATTGTGTAAAGGTAGCACGACAGACTCTGACTCTGTTTGTGAGGGTTCGAATCCTTCTTCCGCAGCCATGGCCCCCAATCGGGGCCGAATTTTTCGAGGTGTGGCTCAGCTTGGTAGAGCGCTACGTTCGGGACGTAGAGGCCGCTGGTTCGAATCCAGTCACCTCGACCACAATAAACGAAGGGTAAAAGTGTAGGCTTTTACCCTTGTTATCATAAAATTATATGTTCTTCATGAAAGCAGAGCACATAATTTTATGATAAAGATACGTATTATGTAGTATCTCTACCATAAAATTTGCTTGTCATCCGGAAGCCGTTCCTGCCACGCATAATCACATTTCTGGTGCAAATATGTTCCCTGGCGTTATTCACGGGGTTCAGTGGCCTGCTTCTAATCAGAGAAATGAATTCTCTTCATGATCGCCGCAAACTTGATGTAAACTCCGGTATCACTATCCGGCAAGCGTATTGATAGTAAATCGACACGAGCATTTGAAGTGCAATTTCAAATGTTGGTCTTAATTTACTAAGTATTGTCAAAGTGCGCCAACCTCTGCGCAGCGGCTTGTACAGCCGTGTTAAAGAGGTACACAATGATTTACATTGTGGAATGTGATGGAAAAAAAGAAAGTCTGCACCCTCACGATCCAATAAGGGTACAGACCTTGACATGTATCCGAAATACGTGTTAAAATAGCACGCATAAACGGCATTCACAAGTCATAACGGGTCTAGGTTACCCTTATGGCGCATGGGAGCTAATCGTTTGCTGACGATTGGTTCCCTGTGGATGTCTTTTTTTATTTTCCACTTAAAGGAAGTATATACCAATATTAGAGAAAAATCAAGATTATTTTTATTATTTTTAAAGAATTTCTTATAGAGGGAAAAAGCGGAACTGGTTCCGCTTTTTATATCGTTCGTCGTAAAATGTACTTTAGCTGAAAGGCATACTCTTTGAGTTTGTAATATAAATATTTAAATTTTTCTAATAACCATGCAATAAAAATCGGGAAATAGTGACCAAAGGCTGCTACTAATAGAGACATTAGTAATGTTAGCCAATCACCACCTGGTTGCTTATTAATTAAGCATACTATGGAGAACCCCACCCCCAAAATACCAGAAGCTGAAATAATCCATGCTATAACTGTTGAAATTCTTACTGAAACTTCAAACAGCCAAGTAAATAATGAAAAAATAGGTAGGCATGGAAAGATTAATATTCTCATAATAATGACGATTATTTTAACCGGTAGGCTATGTTGCATAAACTTCAATCGTACATACTCTTGATATGTTACGGGGATTGAAACGCTTCCATCATCACTATAAACAGCATCATTCTCATGGGTTTCCTGCCTTGGATTGTCATATTCTTCTCGTTTCTGAGGGTCGCTTAATGTTTCATAAGCTTCTTGAATCATTCTGAAAAAAGTCGCCGCATTTGAAGCATTATTTACATCTGGGTGATATTTTTTCACTAAAGTCCGATATGCTGTTTTTATTTGTTCCTGTGTTGCATGTTCATCTAAACCCAATACCTCATAATAATTTACCATATGGACACCCTCTCGCTAATAATACATTGTATGGTAAATTTTATCACTTATTGGAAAAACTCGCAAGAATTATGTCGCATTAGGAAGTAAAAGCGAAACCAGTTCCGGTTTACCGTTCTATATGAAAGTCCTCGCGCTTAATGTGATTTTTCTGACTTTTCTCCCTGGCATCATCAATCCGATCTTGCAAGGATATTTTTTCGGATGAAATGCCTTCTCCTTTATTTAAATCAAAGTCTTTTTGTTCTTCTAACATGATATGCTCTATTCTGTTGATATCCGGCTGCGTAGGAGTGAATTTCACTCCATGCCGCAGAAGCTTGATTATTTTTTTAGCATTTACCTCAATTTGTAGTAGCAATTTGGGATCTTTGATTTGAAATTCACCATAAATATTTTTATATACGCCCATTATGTATTTTGGCAGGATTGGAAACATGTCCTGATATAAAAAAACTTGTTTTTTTCCGCTTACAGCAATGATCTGAATATGATTAGAGGGTTTATGATGTTGCTTTTTCGCTGCAATGATCCGCTCATATTTACTAATCTGTGAGCTGCATGGAATCAGCCAAAGGAGTCCTGACTCCGGATCCTGAAATGCGTAATAATGTGGCCTGTAATTTTGCTCTTTGTTTACTTTTAAAAATTTGTCTTCCACCGCGGCAAAAAACTCATCCTTGACAAAATATAGCTTGCCCTTTTCGATATTATCCATTTTTCATCACCTAAAAATTAAGCCTCTGCCGTTTTCACAGCAGAGGCTCAAATACTTAATCGCTGCCTATTTATTACACGCATGGCAGTTAGCGAGGTACGAATTCATAGCCTATTTATTACACGCATGACTATCAGCGAGGAACTTAATCTGGCAATTTATCATGCCACTGCTATTATTATACTCGAAGCGCGGTTTTATGTCAATGATTCTTTTCAGACAGTTATAAAATTTTCATAAAATCGCCGCGGCAAGATGATTATGCCTGTCGCGGTTCCAATCAGCCATACCGTATCGTTTATTTTCAGGCCAATGCTTTCCATCCAGCCGGGATGAATATGTACGCTGGAGAGGAATACGTTGCGGACTGTTTCATTTTCGCAAAGCGTTCCGGGACGGAACTTGCGGAAATCCAGCCTATCCGGATATTCACTCCGAATTATCCAGTCATGTTCCGGATTAATGTCATACTGCGCCCAGAAAGATTTGGGAATGTAAATGACACTTCCCTTGAATATTTTCAGCGGGATCCCGAAGATTCGATTTACATCCGAGCTTTCCCAGGGATTAATCCTAACCTGGATGCAGTCATCGGCGGCCATCAGGAATGCCTGACCTCCGATTTGGACGTTCTGGCTCCTAACCCATTGCATCGGCAGATTCAGCCGGCCGATGGTAACCTGTTTGATTTCCGTATCCTGAACTTCCGCGGATTCAGGGAAAATATACAGGCTGTCTTCCAGGCATTTCATCCGCACCCGGCCGTCCCTTGGAATGCCATAGTATTTACAGAGTCCCTGATCCAGGACGATCCGGAACCGATCTGAAATCGGGACGGGAAGGCCGATTATATTCACTTTATTCACTTGAAATCTCCTTTTTCGAATTTGAAAGTTTTTTAACTCAAGAAAGAAAACGGCGCCGTTTATTCATGCAAATAAGCGCAGCATCTCCTGATAAAACTGATTTTGCAAGCCCGCTATTCTTTCCTGCATTCTGAATTGCGAAAAATCCTCCTATACCACCCAGCTACCTTAGAGAATAGTCTTATATCTCTTAGGTTTACCGTAACCTTCGTTCTGGACATAGTTCTTGGGGTGTCATCGGTGATATTGGGGAGGGTGTCATGAAACCCGGTAAAAAAGGAAGGCTGAAACGGGGGGCAGGTGGAACTGCTGCCGGCAGAAAAAGCTTGCGGTGTTTCAGAGTGCTTTTGACCGCAAAATACCGGCATTTCCCGGCATAAATTGTGTGCAGTTGGTGTTCCTTCAGGTTCGAAAGATTCCGGTCGTGAACGGTCGCATTCCGGTTGCACTGGAGCCGAGGAAACAGGTTTTTCCTCTTTTCCGGAATCTGCGTTTGCATCCGGACCGGTGTCTTTCCGCAGGATGTATTTATTTACGCTGGTTCCATTGTTTCCGTACACGTCGGCGCGGGTTTGCGGAACAACCTCAATCAGCCCTTTCCGGCACAAAGTGGAAATGGCTCTCCAGACGGTCGATACGCTGATTTCGCAGTCGGCGGCGATTTCCTTTTTCGACGGCATACATTCCCCGTCTTTACCGGCGCGGAAAGTAAGATAAGAATAGACTTTTATTTCATTCGCAGTCAAAGGATGCTTGAAAACACCCAGACCGCATTTAAATAGGCGTGGAGGGCTCTGTTTGCTGTTTTCTTTGGATTTGGATATAGAATCATGATTTTCATTACAGATTGAATCTGAGGGCATTTCAGAGGGCATCCGGAGCTGTGGGTTATCTATCAGTATGTATTCATTGGAAGTCTGACGGCCATTGTCAAAACGCCGGCGGATCTCCAACAGCCCTTTATCGCACAGAGTCCGGAGCGCCCGGACAACTGTGGATTTACTCACATTGCAGAATCGGGCGATGTTCTCCTTCTTGTAATAGCTTTTCCCGGTTGATACATTATTGACCCGGCAGAGAAAGTTATAGATAACAGCCGTCGAATGGGATAAGCCGAATACTTCCGAATTACATAGATAGAACGCTTCCATTTGATTCCCTCCGTAAAATAAAGGAGGCACAGAGAACGTTTTCCCTGTGCCTCCTGTTTTATATTGAATCAGCAATGAGCTGATAACTTGATGATCTCCTGTAAAAGCTCGCCAAGGCGGATAAGATTCGGATAATCAAAGCCGCCGCACTGAAGGCCGGTTTTGTAGGCCCTGGCCAGTTCTTTCTTGGATAATCCGCATTTCTCCAAATCGTTCAGCACCCTCCGAGCCATGCCCTCGGCGGAGTCGATATAAGTGATACTGTCAAGCGTCAGCAGCTCATTTTTCTTTTCCATAACTTATCCTCCTTTTCTGCCGGCAAAGATATCAACGATGGGAAAGAGCTAAATTGCTATCCCCGCGCTGCGGGATTCCTGCACCTTCCCATGTCGGTTAATTGGCCGGGACGGCTCCTGTACTTTTCCTTCCAGATTGTGCCGGTAGTTCTTCAGTACATCGTTCCAGTCATTCAAATGGGGCTGATGTATGGAAATGTGATAGGAGTTCCCGTACCTTTCCATAATTCTTTTTGTTCCGTTACGGCCGGCGTCAATCTCGTGTCCGAAATCTTTACTGTCATTATTCAGACCGATAACAATGTTCTTGATCTCCGGATGCTCTCTGAGATACCGGTCAAGTGCAAGTGTCGTCCCTGCGCCGCCAAGTGATATCATGGGGCAGTTAATCCGATCACTGCCGGTTATCTTGCACAGACTCCAATAGCTCATAGTCTCGATTGGGCTTTCAAATACGCAGATCGTATTATTCCCCGTACTGCCTTCCAGTGCAAAAGGATAGCTCTTGTCGGAACCGGAAACATCAACTTTTATGGGTTTTCCAAATGAATTCATTGAGCGCAGCGAAGCATAGTGGGGGACACCCTCCTGATCAAATCCCAACATCACCAGATTCTGATACATGCGGATTTGCTCTGTTTCTAATAGATTTTTGATTGTATCGGGGGACAGGCACTCTTTTGTAATGAATGGAGCACCTTTGAATCCGGTGCTGACCTGTTCCCGAATGCCGGGTACTTTCCCAAAATCCTTCAAGTCTTTTTCTTTAATTGCATATCGAGCCTGTCCGTCTTTAGTATAGCCTATAAGCTTTAGCTTGTTGTATGCTACGCACGGGTAGATTTTACGTTGCTCTACCAGGTCATTTATAAAGTCATGGTCAAAGCACCTTGTTTTGGTAAGATAGGCAAACAAAGCATCATAGTCCTTTGCGTGTTCCGGAAGAATGAATTCAGCTTTTTCTTCCTGTATAGAATGCGGCATGCTTAGTGCCGGCCCCACCGGCGCTGGTAAATTAATTGTCCCGGCAAGGATACAGACAGCCTCCTTGTAGCTTTTATTTTCATATGTCTGAATAAAGTCCAGTGCACGACCGTGCTTATGCTGAGAATTCCAGTACCATTTCCCGCTTTGCTGAAATACCATACTGTCATGTTCCTTTAAACGGTATTCATTGCCGACTCTAATCAGCTTGTAGCCTCTGGAAAGGGCGTATTGCAGCGCGTTATTATTTTGTAAGGCTACTTGAAGTTCGTCGTCAGTGTAATAAATTTCACCGGTTTTACGGCTAACGGACATTCCGTATCACTCCTTTCAGCAAATAGAAAGCGGGGCAGCTCATGGCTGCTCCGCCTCCAGATAATGTATTAGTTTCTTCCGCAGTTTGTTTCCCAGGCTTTGCTTTGCGGGTAAATATTTCTTAATATCTAACATCTGTGTCTGCGTAACGAATCGATAGACGGCTGTATGCAGCTTCCCCTTCCATGCCTTTTGTCGGTGGAAAGAGACTCTTTTCTGCCCCGGCTTCCGTCGCTGCGCTTGAAAATGAAAGCCAATAAAATGCAGGTTACGCCGATAACGCTGAACGAGCTTGCGGATCGGGACCCTTTGCATTACGGACTGCGCGGTTCCGCGACAAGGGTGGTAAAAATTTATCCGCCTTTGCGGACACAGCGGCGGCCGCGGAGTACGAAAAAAGGAAGACTTGGCGATGCTGGAGCATTTGGCAGAACGGCTGGGCGGTTCCCTTGCATGCTCACGCGCACTGGTGGAAAAGGGCTTGATGCCTCATGAAAAGCAGATTGGTCTGTCGGGGGCCGCGGTTTGTCCCGATTTGCTGCTTACCTTTGGAATTTCAGGCTCCGTGCAGTTTCAGGCAGGAATTCGCCGGGCGAAGACGATTCTTGCTGTCAATAATGATCCGGAAGCGAAAATTTTTGACATAGCGCATATCCCCGTCTGCAGCGATTTGTATGAAATTGTTCCGGCATTACTTGATAAACTGGGAGACGCAGTTCCGTAGGTTCCGTTTATTTGCTATCCCGAAATTACATACCCCCGGGGCCGAAGGAAAATACCGTAAAGGCGGATTATGTGAGTGGAGGAGGTTCTCTTTTGATACGATTTGAAAATGTTACGAAAACCTTTAAACAAGGCGATGTCATTCGGGACATCAGCTTCGAAATTCAGGACGAGGAAATTGTTGTACTGGTCGGCCCCAGCGGCTGCGGGAAAACCACAACGTTAAAAATGATCAATAAGCTGGTTTGCCCGACCAGCGGGAAAATTTTTATCGACAATAAGGATATTGCCCAGTGCGACTCGGTGAAACTGCGGCGCGGAATGGGGTATGTCATTCAAAAAACCGGTCTTTTTCCCCATATGACCGTGAAAGAGAATATCGAAGTCATTTTGCAGATTGAAGGAATGAAACCCGACAAAAGAGAACATGTCACTACGGAAATGATGCGGATTGTGGGGATGGACCCGGATCAGTATTTATACCGGTATCCTGGCCAGCTGAGCGGCGGTCAGCTTCAGAGAATCGGCGTCGCCAGGGCGTTTGCTTCCGACCCGAAAATCGTACTGATGGACGAGCCGTTTTCGGCGCTGGACCCGATTACAAGGGCGCAGCTTCAGTCCGAACTCATCAGTCTGCAGACCCGGCTGAAAAAGACGGTTGTGTTTGTAACGCATGATATGGACGAAGCCGTTAAAATCGCAGACCGCATTTGCATCATACAAAATGGCCGCATTGCGCAATATGACACGCCGGAAAATATTTTAAAATACCCCGCAAACGACTATATTTCCGATTTCGTCGGAAAGAAACGGATTTGGAATACGCCGCAGCTCATTCGGGTAAAGGATATCATGCTTAAAAATCTTGTTGTATGTACTCCGGATACTTCCCTCGCAGAGTGTGCGGAATTAATGGCAAAAAACAGGATCAGCATGGTTCCGGTTACGGATTCCGAAAACCGTGTGCAGGGTATCGTTCTCCAATCCGATCTGATCAAGCAGTCCGACCGGAATCGGCCGGTGGAAAGCATTATGGTGAAAGATTTTCCAGTGATTACAGCGGATGAAAGTTTGCTTGAAACCTTAAATTACATTTTAAAGAATAAGCTCGATTTTGTGCCGGTCGTAGAGGACGGGAAACACTTAATCGGCCTGATTACTTCCAGAAATCTGATGGCTGTTTTAAGCAGGCAGTTTGTAGACAGGGAGGGTGTGAAATGACAGCTTTCTTTACAAGCTTTTGGAATATGCGGGAGCAGGTGCTCTCTCTGCTTTTAGGCCATATTGAGCTGACGTTTTTGTCGGTGGGAATCGCCGTGCTGATCGGCGTGCCCGCCGGAATCCTGATTACCCGTTCCCCCGGCTTTTCGAAGCCGGTTTTGGGAGTGGCAAACGTTGTGCAGGCAATCCCCAGCCTTGCCATGCTGGGCTTTTTGATTCCTTATCTGGGAATCGGCAAGGCCGCCGCTGTTTTCTGCGTGGTGATCTATTCTTTACTGCCGATTATAAAAAACACCTGCATCGGGCTGAACAGCATCGACAGCGACACACTGGAAGCGGCGGAAGGTATCGGCATGACAAAAAGGCAGATTCTGGGAAAGGTGCGGTTCCCGCTTGCGCTTCCGGTGATTATGGGAGGAATCCGTATCGCCGCGGTGAATGCCGTGGGGTTTGTTACCATTGCGGCGTTTATCGGCGCCGGCGGCCTTGGTTATCTGGTCTATTCGGGAATACAGACCAGCAATATGGATATGATATTAAGCGGCGCGATTCCCGCCTGTATTCTTGCTCTGCTGGTCGATTTTATCCTTGGTTTGCTGGAGAAAGCGGTAACGCCGTTAAGCTTACGGAATCCGGCGGCCATTATGACAAAGGAAAAGATTGTCCGCCGGAAAAGGACGCGCAGAACGGTGTTTGTCAGTGTGCTGTTAATCATTGCGCTGACGGTCGCGAGCACAATTATGCCTTTCTTTAAGCCGGAAAGTAAAGTGATTCATGTTGGTTCGAAAAATTTTACGGAACAGCTGATTCTGGGAAACATATACGCAGACCTGATTGAGGCAAAAACCGATATAAAAGTCGTTCGCGATCTGAATTTAGGAAGCACGGACATTTGCTATAATGCTTTAAAAAATCATGATATCGATCTGTATGTGGAATATACGGGTACGGCATACGGCAGCCTTTTGAATCAGGGAATGTCGACGGATAAAGAGAAGATTTACTCGACGGTCAGTGATCTGATGAGTAAACAGGGAATCCGCGTTTGGAAACCGATCGGCTTTAATAATTCCTTTGTGCTGTCCGTTCGCCAGAGCACGGCGGATCAGTACCACCTGAATACGATTTCCGATCTGGGAAAGGTCAGCCGGCAGCTCGTGTTTTCGCCGACCATCGAGTTTAACAACCGGAAGGACGGAATAGACGCCCTGAACGACGCATACAACTTGAAATTTAAAAGCATTTCGCCGATCGAAGGCGGGCTTGGATACACCGCGATCGACAGTAAGAAATGCGATGTTTTAACGGCGTATTCTACGGACGGATTGATTAAAACCTATCATTTAAAAGTATTGCAGGATGATAAAAACGCGCTTCTTTCTTATTATGCCATTCCCATGATCAATGAGGAAAAACTGTTGAAGTACCCGGAGCTTGAAAAGGTTCTGGATATGGTAACCGGCCTGTTGGACGATGAAACGATGCGTTCTTTAAATTATCTTGTGGATCAGGAAAGACAAACGCCGGAACATGTCGCTTTGAACTTTTTAAAAAGCAAAGGATTGTGCTGAGGAAAAACATTAACAGGAAGTTCTGTAGTATACTGGAATAAATATTTTGATAAAGAGGTGCATAATGAGGCTGACTACAGAAGAGTTTTTAACAAATACGGAAATCTGCCCAATGATAGCGGCTGTGAATAAGTGGGAAGCGGTTGAAAAGTGCGGCGATGTGGATTGCAAGATGGTAAATGTTGTCTTTGGAGACATTTGTACCATTTCGGACATCGTAAAAAAGCTGAAGGATATGGGAAAGCAGGTTTTTGTTCATGTGGATCTGATTACGGGTTTCGCCAGTAAGGAAATTTGCGTGGACTTCATTAAAAAATATACTGAGTCAGACGGAATTATCAGCACGAAGCCCTATCTAATTAAACGAGCCAATGAATTGGATTTATTTACGATTCAGCGTTTCTTTATGCTTGACTTCATTACCTATGCCAATGTCGTTAAGCATGTGCATGTAACCAATCCGAATGTGGTGGAATTAATGCCCGCAGGATTGTCAAAGGTGATTCGGTATTTATGTGCAGAGATCGACCGGCCTGTTGTTGCGGGCGGCCTGGTACTGGATAAGGACGATGTAATCGGCGCCTTAAGTGCCGGCGCAATTGCCGTATCAACGACGAATCAGGCGCTTTGGAGCATAGGATGATCATTATGCACAAAAATTTCAAAATTAATTATAAAAAAGTAGTGTTGACAAACAGAAATTGATTCGGTATACTAAGCATAGTTACTAAAGAGATGAAGAGAAAGTAGCTTTAACACAGCACAATGTTGTGTTAAAGCTGCTTTTTTTGTTCTTTTGACTAAGAACAGCATACAGTATAGTGCGCAGATACTGTTTACCAAATCTTCGTCTTATAATTTATTTCAATAATTGGGAGGAAAAAATAATGGGATTCGATATCAATGACTTTTCAATGGACTTTTTCAGCCTGAAAGGGAAAAATGCAGTTGTGACCGGCGGAAACAGCGGTCTTGGGCAGTGCTTCTCCCTTGCGCTGGCAAAAGCGGGAGCGAATGTTTTTGTAGCAAGCTTTTTGGAAGATGACGGGACGACAGAAAAACTGATTGAGGGAACCGGCGGCAAGATGGGCTTTATGAAGTGCGATCTTACCGAAAAGGGCGTTCCGGCGAAAGTGATTGAAAGCTGTGTGAAGCAATTCGGCAGCATTGATATTTTGGTGAACTGTGCCGGTATTTGCAAGCTGGACGACGTGCTGGATTTCGACCGTAAAGACTGGGACCCGATGATTGCGGTGGGCCTGACAGCGGCCTTTGAAATGAGCTACGAGGCAGCCAAATACATGGTTCCGCAGAAGAGCGGTAAAATCATTAATATTTGCTCCCTGTTCTCTTTCCTGGGCGGCCTGGGTTCCCCGGCGTATGCCGCGATGAAGCACGGCCTTACCGGTTTCACAAAGGCTTATGCGGATGAACTTGGAAAATATAACGTTCAGGTGAACGGAATTGCTCCCGGTTATTACGCTACCGACATTACGGTTGCTACCCGCAGCAATCCGGTAACAAACCAGCGTGTGCTTGACCATATTCCGGCGAATCGCTGGGGCGAGCGGCAAGACCTGATGGGCACCACCGTGTTCCTGGCGAGCCACGCGTCCGATTACGTGAATGGTACGATGGTTGTTGTAGACGGCGGCTATCTCGTACGCTGAAATTCCCGAAATTATGGTATGGTGGCGGGATTCGTCCCGCCGCCTGTTTTCGTTAGAAAGGCAGTGAAGCTTATATGAATAAGAAATATATTTTGGCTGTGGACGGCGGTTCCCAAAGTTCCAAGATCATGATTTTTGATCTGGAAGGAAATGTTGTCTGCGAGGGGAAAGAAAACCTGAAGCCGTTGAATCTGCCGTCGCCGGGAGTTGTTGAGCATCCGGATGACGATCTTTGGGATTCGATCGCCGTTGCCAGTAAAAAAACGCTGAAAGCATTTGAAGGAAATACAGACGATATTCTGGCTGTGGGGCTTTGCACGATACGCTTTTGCCGCGCTCTTCTGAAAAAGGACGGCTCCCTTTATTCCCCCGTTATGAGCTGGATGGATCAGCGCGTTTCGCGCAAGCACGAGCAGGTCAGCGACGAAATCGCCTATGTAACAACTTCTTCCGGGTATATCACGCATCGCTTTACCGGGAATTTCAACGATACCGCGGCGAACTATCAGGGCGTTTGGCCGATGGATACCGATACGTGGCAGTGGTATGAGGACGATCAAAAAATTGCCGATTATAATCTGACGCGCGATATGCTGTTCCACCTGCAGATGCCCGGTACCATTCTGGGATATGTAACGAAGGAAGCCTCGGAGGCAACGGGTATTCCGGAAGGTCTCCCGGTAGTCGCGACTTCCAACGACAAAGCCGTTGAGGCGCTGGGCGCGGGCTGCACCGGGGAAAGAACGGCGCTGATTTCGCTCGGCACCTATATCGCCGGAATGGTTCAGGGGCACGACAATCCAAAGAATACCGTGAATTTCTGGACTAACTTTGCTTCCGTCCCCAACCAGTACCTGTACGAGAGCAACGGGATTCGGCGCGGTATGTGGACAATCAGCTGGTTTAAAAACGTATTAGGAGACAGCTTTGAGCAAAAGGCGAAGGAAATGGGAATCTGCGCAGAGGAATTGCTGAATCGGGAAGCGGAGGAAATTCCGGCGGGCAGCGATGGTTTAATGACGGTATTGGATTGGCTGGCTCCGGCGGACAAGCAGTTTAAAAAGGGCATGATGATCGGTTTCGACGGCCGCCATACCCGTGCGCATATGTACCGCTCCATTCTGGAAGGCATTGCGCTGACAATGAAGTGCCGGCTTGATGAAATGTGTGACGAACTGGGAATCACGCTGGACAATCTTATTATTTCCGGCGGCGGTTCCAACAGCGATTTGTTTATGCAGATTTTCTCGGATGTATTTGGGATTCCGGCTTCCAGAAATATTGTGAACGGCTCGGCGGCGGTTGGTTCGGCAATCTGCGCGGCGGTTGCGGTCGGAGCATATAAGGATTTCGATGAAGCCGTGCGCCATATGGTACGCATTCGCGATACGTTCCGGCCGGATCTAAAGAATACGGAGCTATACGGAAAGATGAACGCCGTATATCAGGATATTACGAATCATACGGATGATATTCTGAAACGTTCTTACGAAATATTCAGTTGATTTTTTGATCATGACCGAAAAGCAGAACGAGTCTGTCAATATCCTTTTTGGGTTAGATCGGAGAAAATATGAAGCCTTTGATATTGATCACGAATGACGATGGAATTTATTCTCCCGGACTTCATGCGGCGGCGGAGGCAGTATCGGATTTAGGCGAATTGCTGATTGCGGCGCCGCATTGTCAGCAGACCAGTATGGGGCGTGCTTTTCCGCGTACGGAGGATTTGGGAATCATTGAGACGACCTCGCTGATGATTCATGGTAAAAGCACCAAAGCGTACGCCGTACATGGTTCCCCCGCCTATGCGGTGGCGCACGCTGTGCTGGAAATTGCGGGCCGCAAACCGGATTTGTGCATCAGCGGGATTAACTACGGTGAAAACCTTGGTATGGTGGCTACATGCAGCGGGACGCTGGGAGCGGCTTTCGAGGCGAATTCTCATGGAATACCGGCGATTGCTTCTTCGTTGCAGACGCCGATCTCTTTGCAGAGAAAAACAGATTACGGCCCGGCGGATTGGAGTGCGGCTTCCGTTATAACGCGGAGGACAACGGAATTTGTTTTGAAAAAAGGGATGCCGGAAGGCGCCAGTATTTTTAATATCAATGTTCCTGAAAAGCCGAAATATCTTCAGAATTATCATATTACACGGCAAAGCCATCAGAATTATTTTGATTTTATCCGCCCTGAGCAGCGGGATTTTTCGAAAAGATTTGAATTAAAGTCCCGGTTGTACGTAGACCTTGATACGCTCGAGCCGGACAGTGATATCTATGCGGTTTATATTGAAAAGGTTATTTCGGTAACGCCTATGACATGGGACATGACGGCCAGAGTATTTTAAATATAGACTCTTGCAGTGTTTTGGAATGTAATATCGTTTTCACCAAGTATTGATAGAAGGATTTCTGTCCATACTTGGTGAAATTTTTTTGACATTCCTGATGAACTGTGCTATATAAGAAGAGTATGGCGAACCGAAGGGATGATTTCAGGGCAGCGCGAATCACCAAATCAATTTTCAAGGAGTATCAAAAAACATGCAGTATATCATTGATCAACTGAAAAACCTTACGTCGATTGACAGCCCAAGCGGGTTTACCGGAGACGTTACCAAATATACGATGGAACAGTTCGAGAAGCTCGGATATGCGCCGTATCTGACCAAAAAGGGATGCGTGGTGTGCGATCTGGGCGGAGAGGGCAGCCCGTTGATTCTCTCTGCTCATATCGATACGCTTGGCGGTATGGTGGCCGAGATCAAAAAGAACGGCAGGCTGCGCATTACCAACATCGGCGGTTTAAATGCCAACAACTGTGAAACCGAAAACTGCCGAATCCGTACCCGTTCCGGCAAAGTATTTGAGGGGACGCTTCAGATGAATGACCCCTCCATTCATGTTAACGGAGAATACTCCAAGCAGAACAGAACGTTTGACGATATGGAGATCGTTATCGATGAAGAGGTAAAGGAGAAAAAGAATACCGAGGCCCTGGACATCTGCAACGGGGACTTCGTTTGTTTTGATCCGCGCACTACGGTCACGGAAAGCGGATATATCAAGAGCCGTTTTCTGGACGATAAACTTTCCGTCGCGATTCTTCTGGGCCTTGCAAAGGAACTTCGGGAGAAAAAGCTTCGGCTCAGGCGAAAAGTCTATGTCTTTATTACGGTGTATGAAGAAGTCGGCCACGGAGCCTGCGGCGCTCTTCCGGCGGATGCGGAAGAAATCATCAGCGTGGATATGGGCTGTATAGGGGAAGGCCTGGCCTGTGACGAGAAGATGGTAAGCATTTGTGCCAAGGATTCCCATGGACCCTATGATTATGATGTCACCAACGATTTGATCCGGTGCGCAGAGGATAGCAAGCTCAATTTTGCCGTGGATGTGTACCCTTATTACGGGTCGGACGCCGACGCCGCGCTTGCCGCCGGTTATGATTTGAAGCATGGCCTGATTGGAGCCGGCGTCTATGCCTCCCATGGCTACGAACGGTCTCATATAGACGGCGTCGGCAACACGTTGAAATTGCTGGAATTGTACATAAAAAAAGAATAAGCTTTTACGCAGACTTGCGTATTTCCTATGACCGGACCCTCTCAGCCGATTGGCCGGGAGGGTTTTATTTTTTCCAATCCCAGCGATGGGGATATAGAAAAACTTGCATCTGCCATACAATCTGTCTTAGGATGCGAATCGGTCAGCCGAATCATAAAAAACAGCCCCCTGCGAGCCTCTTTCGGCAGGCAGGGGACTTGGATGCAGATCATTCCATAGGAACGCCGATAAAAATGGAAATAAGTATTGACAAGTATTCCAAAAAATAGTATTATGTAACGCGTCGCCAAAAAACGACAAAAGAAATGGGAGCATAGCTCAGCTGGTTAGAGCACCTGCCTTACAAGCAGGGGGTCATAGGTTCGAGTCCTATTGTTCCCACCAAGGAATGGCTCGGTAGTTCAGCTGGTTAGAACGCTAGCCTGTCACGCTAGAGGTCGTCGGTTCGATCCCGATCCGAGTCGCCATTTGCCTCTGTAGCTCAGTCGGTAGAGCAGGGGACTGAAAATCCCCGTGTCGGTGGTTCGATTCCGCCCGGAGGCACCAAATATGCGAATGTAGCTCATCTGGTAGAGCGCCACCTTGCCAAGGTGGAGGTAGCGAGTTCGAGCCTCGTCGTTCGCTCCAGTCTGAGTCCGGGCGCAATCTGCGTTCGGACTCTTTTTTTGCGCTTAGCTGTAACGAAAACGGGGAACCGATTTTTTCGGTTCCCCGTTTTGAGCACTACGGAATCATTCGAAGCTTACGGTATGATTTCATCCTTATTAAAACATTGCCCGTCGGAAGATAAGCAGATTCCTTCCTTTGTCTTGATCAAATCAAAATCAATCGATTCAATATGGAATCCGGACCGTTCCAATAAGTTGATCAGGTGATCCTTGTCTTTTCCCATTCTTCCTAAGTATACACACTCAATCCCGCTGTTCAGCGCGTCTAAAATATCGTCTCTGAATCCGTGGTATTCATTATAAAGCATACGGTACGCTCTGTAAGCCATGACCGTTTCCGCTAAATACTCTCTTGATACATTTTTTAGCGAACATCCGCGGTTCTGGCTGCTGATTAAAGAATTTACGTCGCTGTAGGAATTATATTCCACATAGTATGTTCCTTTATATTTTGTAACGGAAACACTGCACTTAACCCCGTTTTTCAAATAATAATAAACTACACAGGGGACGTTGTCTTTTGATTTTGTTACCAATACGTCGTAACCGGGATCGCCTTGTCCAAATCCGGCTACGTGATGAATTGTCCCTTCGCCCGGTACTTTGAGTTTATTTATAAATTGAGCCATTTTGCCACCCCTTCTCTATTTTTTCGATTATTTTCCTTATTATATAACTCTATATTTTATCTGTAAAGAGATAAATTTCCCGGCATATTGAATAAAGCAAACCGTGAACCGGTTAGATCAAGATTTGCATCATTCCTTTTTATAAGAAAAATCCCCCTGCCGGAAAAAACGGCAAGGGGATTTCGCATTTCTCAAAATTAGGCTTCGATTTCTTTTTTATCGAAATCCGGACCAAATTTCAGCCTGGCGCTTTCGATAATCAGGCGGATACAGTTGTCGTCGCCAAGCCGTTCGCTATTGAAGCAAAGGTCGTAGTTTGCAGGGTTGTTCCAATTTCTGCCGGTATAATATTCGTAGAAATCGGCACGGTACCGGTCGATCTTTTCAATATGGGATTCCGCTTCTTTTTCCGAAAATCCCATAAGGTCCATGACAGCTTTTGTACAGAATGCGTGGGATGCCTGAATATTCACGCTCAGTACGTTCGGGCTATCCTTCAGGATAAAATCCGCGGCACGGCCCATTACGACGAAGGATTCCTTTTGCGCCAGGCTGCGGAGAACCTTGGCCTGGAAATTAAACAGATTTTCATCGGAAGTAAAACCGTTTTGTTCGGGTTTCAGGACATCGCCCAAATGGCCTTTTCCGCTGTTTTTAAAAAGCAGGGCCGATTTTTTCACCCGTTCGTCCGCCTGACCGAAAAGCGCTTCGTTAATTCCGCTTTCGATTGATGCAAGCTGCAGCAATTCCCTGTCCACAAAATCAATATTCAATTTATCGGCCAGTTTTTGCCCGATGCGTCGTCCGCCGCTTCCGTATCCGCGCGCGATCGTAATTGCATAATTCATAATTTATTCCTCCTATTACGCTAAGTGCCGCTCTTGTGATCTATTTTCGCCGTGATTTATTACTATTATCAGTATAAATATTATTGGAATTTTGTCAATATTTCATAATGAATTTCATGAACAAAATCCGCATGAAATGGAAAAGCAATGCAGGCTTTTCCGTATCTTTGTTCATGCGCCGGGAATGGAGCCGAACGATTTGCCTTTCTTATCATACTGTAAAATAAATTGAATTGCAACTGCTTATGATTACCGGGAATTGGGAAATACTATCTCAATAAAATAACATCGAGGTAGTAAAAGAATTGGGAAAAAACGGTATATCTTCAAGCATTTCGGAAAATTTAAAGCAAATTACAAATACAATCGGAAACGATCTGGATTTTACCGTTCGCGTTTTTGATATCCTATTGAACAAGCATGTTTTAAAAGGCGCGGTTATCTTTATAAACGGAATGGCGGATACAAACAAACTGAACAGCTTATCGATGGAGTTAAACGAAACAATTTTGTCCCAAACATGGGATGGGCTGACCTTAGAGGACTGCTTTATCAAATTAAAAACATCGCTGCTGTGTCAGGTGAAAGTTTCTGTGGGCTCCGACAGCGAAACAATATACGAGGAAGTGCTGTCCGGGAATACCATCCTTTTGCTGGACGGAATGGATCGATACCTGATTTTAAACACCATAGGGCCGGATGGCAGAAGTATTACGGAATCGACTTCGCAAACCATTATCCGCGGTCCAAAAGAAGCGTTTACGGAAAAATTAACGGTTAATATCACGCTAATCCGAAGAATTATAAAGGCTAAATCGCTTAAAATCGAAAAAATGTCGATTGGGAATCTTACGAAAACAAATGTGGCAATTTTATATTTGGATCAGATTGCAAAAGAAGAAATGCTCAACGAAGTAAGGACAAGGCTGAAAAACATAAAAGTGGACAGTATCCTCGACAGCGGATACATTGAGGAATATATCAAGGATGATCCAAATTCCATTTTTCCGACAATCCTGAATTCCGAAAGGCCGGATGCCGTGGCGGGCAACCTGCTCGAAGGGAAAATCGCCGTTTTGGTCGACGGTTCGCCGTATGTCTTAACGGTTCCGGCTTTCTTTATCGATTTTATGCAGGTAAGCGAGGATTACTACCATCATTATATCATTTCCTCTTTTATCCGGCTGCTGCGCTATGTTGCGCTGATCCTTACACTGATTGTCCCGGCGTTTTATATCGCGTTAACCACATTTCATCAGGAAATGATTCCTACAACTTTGCTGGTCAGTATAGCGGCGCAGAGGGAAGGTGTCCCGTTCCCCGCGTTTGTGGAAGTCTTTTTGATGGAAATCATTTTTGAAATTCTGCGGGAGGCCGGAATCCGAATGCCAAGGGCGGTTGGTTCCGCTATTTCGATTGTTGGGGCATTGGTGCTGGGGCAGGCAGCCGTTCAGGCGGGGATTATCTCCGCGTTTATCGTTATTATTGTTTCGATTACGGCTATCACCAGTTTCGCCATTCCAAACTATGAAATGTCCAATGCCGTTCGAATAATACGATTTGGGTTTATGATCCTGTCCACCTGTTTTGGACTATTTGGCGTTTTTATCGGCTTAGTTCTTTTAACGCTGCATTTAAGCAAGTTGAAATCCTTGGGGATTCCCTATATGACGCCTTTGGCGCCGGCAAATGTACAGGAAAACAAAGACGCATTGATTCGTTTCCCGCTGTGGAAAATGAGATATCGGCCTCGTATGATCTCAAAGGCAAAGACTCCCCGGGTTCAAACGGAGCCGCCGGTATCATCCGAGCAAAGTAAAAATCAGGAGATATATTAAACAGAGAACGATCGCGGGGGAGAATTTATGAAATCAAAATGGAAAAGAATTTTTGCCGTCCTCCTTTCTGTTGTGATGTGTTTCAATTTATGCGGATGCTGGAACAGCCGGGAACTCAATACCCTGGCCTTTGTTACTTCCATGGGTTTTGATAAAACCGATACAGGGATTCTTATGACTGTTCAGGTTTTCAATCCCAGGGCGATTGCTTCGCAAAAGACGGTAAATGAAACTTCCGTAATCGTTTATACGCAGGAAGGCAAGGATATCCTGGAAATGCTTCGAAGAATGATTACGCAAAGCCCCAGAAAGATGAATGGTACCCATCTTCAGACGGTTATATTCGGAGAAGACTTTGCAAAGGACGGTATTTCGATGGTTTTGGATTTTTTTACGCGCGAACATCAATTCCGAACGGATATGTATTTTGCGGTCGCCCACGGTACAACGGCGAACAACATTTTGAAGACGCAGACGAAACTGGAAACCAACCCCTCCAATAAACTTTTTTCTTCATTAAAATCATCGGATGAAATCTGGGCGGGAAACAAAGCGATAAAATTGATTGAATTGGTTAATGCGATTGTATCGGACGGCAATAATGCGGCCATCACCGGCGTAGAGCTTACCAATCCTCCTCAGGACAAAGATAATATAAATGCATTGCAGCGGATGGAGGAGGATCCCGTTGTGATAAAAAATCTTGCCGTTTTTAATAAGGATAAATTTGTAGGATGGATCAATGAGGATGAGTGCAAAGGGTACAATTATTTGACGGGGAACGTATCGGAGACCCTGGGTTCTGCTGAAAGCAAGGAAGTAGGAAAAATTACAATGGAGGTAACCCATACGGATGCAAAGCGCAGAGCGGCGTTCGTGAATGGGAAGCCGTCCATAAATGTGGAGATTCATGTTGATGCGAATATTGAAAACGTAACGGGGACGTATGATATTACAAAAGAAGAGAACCTGAATAAAATTGAAAAGCTTGCGGCGGAAAAAGTGGAGAGTCAGTGTTTAGGATCGCTGATACGGACCAAAGAATACGGCTGCGATATTTACGGATTTGGAGAACTGATCCACCGGACATACCCTCAGTACTGGAAAACGGTTAAAAATAATTGGAGTGAGGAGTTTCGAAACCTGCCGGTTTCCGTGAAAGTGGATTATAAAATATTGGCAACGGGCCCGCAGGGGAATCCGTTTTTTGAAAAGGAGAATAAATGAGCTTCGCTGGTGTTGTATTCGTAATCCTTCTCGCAGTTGTCTTATGTTTCCATGACATTCCGGAGATGAAGAAACAAAAGCTTTACCGGGATATTACCGTTTACGTGACTGCTCTTATTTTGGGCATCGTCTTTACTGTTTTAGAAGCCGGCGGGGCAAAACTGCCCAATCCTGCCGATGTTGTCGCTGCCGTTTGTTCGCCGGTTGTTTCGATGTTAAAAGGCGTTTTGGAGTGATACAATTGAATAAAGAAAAAATAAATAATTCTCAGGTGTTTGCGCTGGTTGCGGATTATACAATCGGGACGACCGTTCTTTCCATCATTTCCGGTGTTGCCGGATATGCCGGCCGGGATGCCTGGATTGTTGCACTTGTTACGCCGTTCATGGGGCTGCCGATTTTATGGATGTATTTCTACCTGAACAAATTGTTTCCGGGTAAAACATTGGTGGAAATCATACAGGATGTTTTCGGTAAATGGGTAGGCTGGATTCTGTCGGCCTATTTTGTTTTTTTCGTATGCTTTTTAAGTGTGTCCGAGGTTGTTTTTTATATGGGCAATTTCGTAAAATCGGAATATATGACGGAAACACCTTTATATGCCTTTAATACATTTTTAGTCATTGCCATTGCAGTGGGATTACTGTATGGCATAGAAACAATCGGACGTTCCTCCGAAATATTTCTTTATATCATCAGTTTTCTGATTCTGCTCACCATCTTACTGGACCTTCCCAATATTAAGACGGACAACCTGTTTCCTGTTCTTGAAAACGGAATAGGCCCCGTCTTGAAAGGCTGCCTGTATCTAAACAGTTTTTTGGCCCTGCCGCTTATTGTTTTTGCCTTTTTTTACCCGTTAAATGTTACGGACGTACAAAAGTCCCGTAAATCCTTTTTGGGGGGATATTTCTGGGCGTCTTTCCTGAGCTTCTTATGCACCATTATGTCCATATTCATTTTAGGCGCTACCATAACGGCAAAAACAAATTACCCGACCTATCTGTTTTCAAAAGAGATTAATATTTCATCGATTACCAGATTCGAAGGATTTATCACATTTTCATGGATGTTTGCCGAGTTTATCAAAGTTTCCATTTATTCTTACGCAGGATTAGTGGGATTTACGCAGTTATTCGGCCTGAAAGGTTATAAAAAAATGGTAATTCCCATCGGGATCAGCATACTGGTATTTTCGGGCGTCGTTTATCCCGATATTGCATACCAGCAAAAATGGGATTCGACAACATGGGTGGTTTCTGTTGGAACAATTGGGTTTGTTCTTCCCGCCGCTTTGATAATCGGAAAGAAAATAAAAGATGTCATCCATCATGTTAAAGCGATGGAAACCAAAGAAAAAGCATTCTATGATGACCTAAAAAGTCTGCTGTATCTCTGCCTTGCCGCTATTATTATCATTCTCTCTATCTTCCTGATAAGATTCTTATTGGTATAGATTGCAGCACTCAAGATTCATTAAAAGCAAAGAAAGATGGGGCAGGGAAGACCTGTCCCATCCGTTTCTTCAGAAGTCCGGCTCTTAACGCGCTTGCTTTTCAAGTCTGTGCAGAGGCGGGCTGTATGGATTGCCGGATGCAGACGGCGTTATTTGGACGGAACTGGATTTTTATAATACTGCTGCGCTTTTGTAATCCACCAATAACTGTCCGTCGGGGGAGATCCTGTGCCATGGGTGCTGCTGTTGACGCCTGCTCCGAAAAGAATGGAGGAAACGCCGGCCTGCTTCGCCTCCTGGATATGGGATTGCCAGGTAATCGTGTCTGTTCCGTTATTTGTAATTTTCGGGTCATTGCTCTCGTTCGTTTTAAAGTAGTTAAAGCGGGCGGAGGAACCCGGTTTAAATGTATCCCCCAGGAAGAATACCGGAGCGGAATCTTCGTACTTTGTGGAAGTTCCGTCTAAATCCGGGAATAAGCCGCCGCTGTAAGGGTTGGGGGACTGGCTGCCGTTAATATGCCCTACCGGAATTTGCCAGAGAATAACCGGCAGATTGGAGCCGGTGTGCATGGTGCTCACAAACAGCAGGTAATTGTTCCAGATATCCGCGTTCCAGAACCAGGTTGATCCCGCGGGATCGGAGGAAGCGTTGGTTGCCGCTCCGCCGTCGAGGCCGTATTTATCAATCGAGACAAAGTTTGCACCGTTCGCGGTGACTCCGGCAGATTTGTAATAATCCGTGATAAGCTGGGCTTTGCTTTTAATAAATTCGCGGCCTGCGGGTATTCCGAGCGTTTCGGTTTTATGTAAGATTCCTTTTCCGGGCACATCCGTACCGTCATAAGCCCAAAGATTGAACTGCCAGCCGAAATACGCCTGCGGGCAGTTTTTCCGGACGATATAGTTGATGGATTTTACCAGTCCATCCACCGTATCCGGGAAATCGGGGTCGGTGCCTTTTACCAGTACGCCGCTGCTGTAGGCCGTGTTGACCATTGCAGAAATCTGATTCGGCTGTTTTCCCGATTGCTGCATCATGTAGCCGAGAAAATCGGGTTCCAATACGATTCCTACCGTATCGTCGCCCGCGGTGTTTTTGCAGATATCAAGGAAGTATTTCAGGTCTTTGTAGTACGCGTCCATATAGCTCGCGCTTTGAATATGGTTCGTATCGACCGCAAAGCCTTCGTCGTTGTCCGGAATGTTGTAATAGACGAAGAAGGGGATCATGCCGAGCTGCTGACTGTTTTTAATATAGTTTCTGGCGCGGTCTCCGGGATTGGTTGTCCACGTTTTCCAGCCGTTGATCGGCCCGCCGTTAATGTAGATATAACGGGCGTCGATCTGCTTGTTTTTATCTCTGGGCTGAAAATCTTTCCAGAAATTCAAATCGGAATCGGTGTCTTCACTGACAGAACCGAGAGAAACAGAATCCGGCATGCCGGGAAGGCTTCCGTCCGCATTCCTGACGCGAACCCCGACATAGCGGGTGACGTTCGTTGTCGTCTCCCTGATCTTCAGCGAGGCGCGTCCGGCTTTTAAGCCCTGTATGTGCAGCGTGGACTTGTTTTGAATGGAGCAGCTGACAACGGTGTTATGATTGGTTTCAACCGTGTAAGCCGGATTCGCCGCGCCGACATAGCTGAGGGGGAAATCGCAGCTTTCCTGCTTGATGGTAAATTGGTTAACAAGGAAATCGCCGTCGACACTGTCGATCAGAATATCCCCGTTTGCATTTCCTACGGTTACCGTTATCGTATTGCTGGTGGATGTGCCGTAAGAGTTGGAAAGGGCAACATAATAGGAATAATTTCCGGAAACCGTTTTCCCCGTAATTGCCTTTACGGCGCTTTGCGGGGAGGGCGTGTTGTCTGCGATCGATTCGGAACAAATTTGCTTAAAGGAACCGCCTGTTCCTGCCTTTTCATACAGACACCAGCCGGTAGCGTTGTTTCCGTAATACATGTTCCAGGACAGATTATAATTTCCGTCGGTGTCACCGCCCCATTGGTCGCTGGAGAGGGTTACGCGTCCCGGGACACCGGAAGCAGCCGCGTTTGCGGCAACGAGAGAAGTACTGACCATCATAAGACAAATCACTAATGAAATGATTTTTTTTACTGTTTTCCTCATCTTTTTTCCTCCGTGTTGCAATACTTTCTTCTTTAATTTTCAGTTAACTACAATGCAGCTGGAGCGGGCCCCAGTCTGCATTGTAGAGAGATCATCCGTAACCGAACGCCGTTTTTTAAGGCGTTATTTTGGAAGCTGATTCAGAGCGGCGCTGACCGACTGCGAAAAATTATAATTATTGGATGCATCCCAGTTGGTGGACCAGGTCATTGCACCGCGGAGGGTAGGATACTGTCTGGGCGGCTTATAGCTTCCGCCGCTCGCTGTTCCTTTGGCAAGGCAGTTTAAAGCGCTGTTTACAACAGAGGGGTCGACGTAACCGCTGCCGGCTCCGCTTCTGGAAGCGGGAAGCCCGAGCCCGACCTGGTCGGGACGGAGTCCGTTTTCCAGCTGGATTGCGGCCAGTGCGGTTAAGAAATCAACAGAACCCTGCGAGTAAACCTTGCCATCCTGACCGATCATCGAACCGGAATTATAGTACTGCGTGTTTACAACCGTCAGGATATCTTTGATATTTAACGCGAGTTTGAAGTAATTTGCATTCGGGTTCTGCATGTCCAATGTTTGGGGCGCCATAGCGATGATCAAGTTGGGACCCGCTTTTGCGGAAAGCTGACGGAGTGCGGAAGCCATGTAGGTGGGATCAATCCCGTTTTCCAGATCGATGTCTACACCATCAAAGCCGTATTCCTGCATCAGCGCGTAGGCGCTGTTGGCGAAATTCGCAGCGGCGGATTCGTTTGAAACGCTGATGGATCCTTTTTCTCCGCCGACGGAAAGAATCACTCTCTGGCCATTTGCCTTTTTCGCCGCGATGTCACTGATAAACTGCTGTTTTGTGTAGCCGCCGAGTTTGGAACTTAATGTGGAATCAAGATTGAAAGTGATTGCTCCGGGGGTAGAAGTGGAATCGGCAAATGCGACGGCAATCAGACCGTATTCTTTCGGAACATCGCTGATTTTTAAACATTTCGCGCCGTTGTCGAAATTCTGCCAATAGCCGGTTAAAACATGGGACGGAAGATTTACAGGAGGAACCGCCCCAATGATATAGGTGGCTGTTACAGTTGCAGAATCATTCATTCCCGCCTTAAAGGCTTTCGCTTTGACCGTTGTTGTGCTCGCTACCTGGATGGCTCCGCTGTATTGGGCGGAGGAAGAAGTCGGTTCCGTACCGTCCGTTGTGTACCGAATCACGGCATCGGCGGTGGCGCAGGAAATCGTTACATTCTGGGTGGAAGTATAATTCCCTGCCGCAGGACTGAAAGAGGGATCGGCGACGGTTTCCATTACAGGCCCGCCGTATTCGCTCCAAAGAGCGGGTACGTTCGAAGGCTCCCAGCCGACTAAGGATGTATGGGGTTGCAGACATTTATAGTTTTTTCCGTTGTAGGAAACCAGGTCCCCCGCCTTATACGGTGTGTTTGGCTGCCACGGGGAAACCTGCGTGCCGCCATTGATGACATACGCAGCCGTTGCTGTTGCGGAATCATTCATACCGGCCTTGAAAGCTTTTGCCTTTATCGTTGTAGTGGCTGATACCTTGATTGCCCCGCTGTATGGAGCGGAGGAAGAACTCGGTTCCGTACCGCCCGTTGTGTAGCGGACGGTGGCACCGGCGGTGGCGCAGGAAATTGTTACATTCTGGGCGGAAGTGTAATTCCCACCCGCGGGATTGAAAGAGGGATCTGCGACTGCTTCTGCTACAGGCCCGCTGTATTCACTCCAAAGGGCAGGTACATTCGCGGGCTCCCAGCCGACTAAAGATGTATGGGGTTGAATACATTTGTAATTTTTTCCGTTGTAGGAAACCAGGTCCCCCGTCTTGTACGGTGTGTTTGGCTGCCACGGTGAAATCTGGCCGCCGCCGTTGATGACATACGCCGCCGTTGTCGTTGCGGAATCGTTCATACCGGCTTTAAAGGCTTTTGCCTTTATGGTTGCCGTGGCCGATACCTGGATTGCTCCGCTGTATTGAGCGGAGGAAGAGGTCGGCTCCGTTCCGTCCGTGGTGTACCGGATGACGGCGCCGGAGGTGGCGCAGGAAATGGTAACGTTCTGTGCGGAAGTATAGGTTCCCCCCGCAGGGCTGAAAACCGGCGCCGCGACGGTGTCGGCAGGGGGGGAGTTGATAACATACGCCGCCGTTGCTGTTGCGGAATCGTTCATACCGGCTTTAAAAGCTTTTGCTTTTAGAGTTGCGGTGGCCGGTACTTTAATTGCTCCGCTGTATTGAGCGGAAGAAGAAGTCGGTTCCGTCCCGTCCGTCGTGTAGCGGATAACAGCGCCGGAGGTGGCGCAGGAAATGGTTACATTCTGTGCGGAAGTATAGGTTCCTCCCGCAGGGCTGAAAACCGGCGCCGCGACGGTGTCGGACGGCGGGGTTCCAATCAGCTTGCCGTAGGCCAGATTGGTCATTTCAAAATTATCCGTGTCCCCGCTGATGTCCCAGACGATTAATCCTCCGAAACCATTGTTGTTGATATAATCGCATCTTGCCGACAGCGAAGTCGTATCTTCGTAGCTTAGGAGAATACCCTGGCCGGCATTGTAAAGCCACGGCGTTTTTGCGTAATCGTCGCGGTATTTTACAAAACCGTTTGCGTTTTCCATCGTTTTCAGAGTAAAGTAGGGATATTGGCCGCCGGGCGACTGCGGATTATCCCAGGAACCGGTAACTGCGCCTGTGCCGGTGCCGAACATTCCGTTATTCCCGCCGGTAACTCCTTTCCACCCTCTGGAATAGTAGGGGGTTCCTGCATTTAATTTGCTGTTCGGAATTTTGTAAATCTCCGTCAGGTTTTTCATAGCCGCGTCGGTATTGTACCGGCCTTTAATGTCAACCGGAGAACTGCCCGCGGTATCGTTCGGATTCGCGTAAAGACCGGCGTGGTGCCCGGTTGTGGTTTCCCATGCGCCGTGGAAATCATAAGTCATTACGTTCAGCCAGTCGAGATACGGAGCGTACTGATCAGGCTCCTGAAGTTCCAGTTTGTCGTATCCGGCCGGGGCCGCAATGGTCAGAATTTTATCCGGCATGGCGCTGCTGTTGTACGCTTCACGGATTTCCTTCAGCAGAAGCGTGAAGTTATGCTTGTCCTCCGGTCCGCCGGGACAGCCTCTGTCGTACTGGTCATTCGGATCGGGTGCCCTGTTAATCCCCGGATACTCCCAATCGATATCAAAGCCGTCGATGAAAGGATATGTTTTTAAAAAGTCGATCAAACTCTTAACGAAGACGGCTCTGTTCGCAGCGGAGGAAGCCATTGAATGGAAGTTTTCTCCGCGTGTCCATCCGCCGATGGAGACTAGAATTTTAACATTCGGATATTTGCCTTTGTAATATTTGTATTCTCCGAAATGTCCGCGGAGCTGGTTGCTGTTCCAGCCTTCCGAGTGTTCCATCGTTTTGTCAAAATCCGCAAAAGTATCGATAGAAGCAAGCTTGTTGCTGGAATCTACCTCAAAAAATGCGTGATTGACGACGGTTATTTTATCCCAGGGCATCATACCGACGGTCATGGATTTGTGGGCTGCATTGTAAATTCCCCAGTTCGGGAAATAGACAATGATGTTTTTGCTTTTTGCAGCCGCTGCATAAGAAACTGGCAAGCATGAAATGACTAACGCGAGTGAAAGAAAAAGTACAGATAACTTCCTTAATTTTCTTTTCATTTGTAATTGCCTCCCCATTTCATTTTATATTTAATCCATACTCCTCAAGCTTTTCTGCACTTCGAATGCGCAGCCTCCTTGTTTTTAATATTTGGAATATGAATCAATATACGTCCTGAAAATAGAAATCGAGGATTCACGAAGGGGTGGTAACGGACTATGAGGTCGGCCAAAAATCTTGCCAGATAGGTTGCTGGTCGTGTAAAAGGGTCAATTTCTCAAATGCTAAGAGCAGTTTTGATTCCGAAAGGGCTGGCGGAATAAATGTTTTGTTATTTTAAACATCAGAGAAAAAATTTTCTCTAAAATTTAGTAAAAAAAATTCTGAAATCAATATTTTAAAACTTGTGAAAGAAAAGAATTAAAAATTATTGTTCAGAATTGCAAATATATATTAACATTTAATTCCATTTTTTACAATATATTCTGAATAAGTTTTTTAAGAAAAAATAATGAACCGAAAATGCTGCAAAAACAGTAAAAGAAATGAATTTGCTGGTAAGAAAAAATGACGTTAACGGAATTCCTTTTTGCATTGCAATTGAATGCTTACCATTGTTCCGTTTGCTTTTGCGTGCATTTTTTCGATACCAATGATTTTCTTATTCCCGGGAGGACAGACATCGATCGGGATGAACGGAGTGCTTTCCCTTCTGTATCTCGGAGTGCTCAGCACGGGGCTTGCTTTCCTGCTGCCAAATGCTTCCCAAACATTGACAACCTCTACAAGGACTGCGATAATATTATCCAGTGAGTCTGTTTTCGGATCGCTGGCCTGCATGATGCTGAATGCTTCAGCTGTGCAGGTTTTTTTGATATTTCATGATATAATTTTAAAGATTTTTAAGATTTTGAAAACTATTTTCCAATCTACAGCGTCTAATAGATGTACACAGCAAATTGATACGTATCAAAAATCAGGAGGGAGAGGTTCGTACGAATGGGAAAGAAAACAATTGAAATGCAAATTGCGGATTATGTAATGAAATATCAGGATAGCCATTACCGGTTGGCTTATAGTATAGTAAAAGATCCATACGACGCACAGGATATTGTTCAGGAGTCGATTACAAAAGCATTTTCCTCAAAGAAATCCCTGAAAGAGCCGGATTACATAAAAACATGGTTTTACCGGATTGAAGTAAATACTGCTTTGGATTTTCTCAGAAAGCGGAACAAAACGGTTCTGTCCGATGAGGAAATGCTTTCCGACCAGGATTCGGGGGAATGTGACCAGTACACGGATTTTGATCTGCGAAAGGCGTTGGAGGATTTGCCGGTCAGTTACCGAAGCGTTGTCGTTTTAAGGTACTTTGAAGACCTTAAAATTGAAGAAGTTGCAGAAGTATTAAATGAAAATGTGAATACCGTCAAAACAAGATTGTATAAGGCGCTTCAAAAGCTGCGCATAACGATGAATGATGCGAAGGAGGTTTAACAATGGGTAATCAAAAACTGGATCAGTTAAAGAAAGAATATATGGATACGCCGATCCCCCAGGAACTGGATTTTTTAGTGCGTAAGACCTTGAAAGAAAATGGAGTTTATTCTATTCCGAATAAGAAAGCTTTTCGAAGGCTCGGCGCGATCGCCGCGTCGATCGCAATTGTCTTCGGAATCTTTATCGTAGAAATCAATTCAAGCCCCGCTTTTGCCAAATCCATGTCGGAAGTTCCGGTAGTCGGAAATCTGGTGAAGGTATTGACTTTCCGGGAGTATACGGTAAAAGATGAAGGGTGTGATGCGGAAATCAAAGTGCCTCAGGTTCAGGGGCTGAAGGATAAAAAACTGGAAAACAGCATCAATGAAAAATACCTGAAAGAGGGGAAAGAGTTATATCAGGGATTTACCGCCGATATGGAAGAATTAAAGAAAAACGGCGGCGGCCACATGGGCATCAGCAGCGGCTATGAAGTAAAGACCGATACGGACAGGATCCTTTCCATAGGCCGTTATACGGTAAACACGGTTGGGTCATCCTCAACGCAAATGAAGTATGATACCATCGACAAGAAAAAGCAGGTTCTACTGACACTTCCAAGTCTTTTTAAAGACGATCAATATATTAAGGTCATCAGCGATAACATTAAAAAGCAGATGCGAGAGCAAATGAAGAAAGACAAAGATGTCACGTACTGGCTGGATGATCCGGAAATCGATCCAAGCGAACAGTTTAACCAGATTAAAAAAGACCAGAGCTTTTATATCAATAAGGATGGCAAGCTGATCATTTCCTTTGATAAATATGACGTTGCTCCCGGGTGTATGGGGGTTGTTGAGTTTACAATACCAACGGACGTTTTGTCCAATATATTAGTTGGAAACGAATATATCCATTAAGCTTTTGGAAATGAAAACCGCTGTCAGCACAATCGGTGCCGACAGCGGTTTTCTGTATAAATCAGGAGTGGAGCAATCATTTATAAAGCGGGCCGTAAGCGGCGCACGCCCGGTAATCCGCGTCTTCCGGGTTCTTTGTTCCGAATGCGGACCAGGCATGCGGGCGGTAAATCTCTTCATCGGGTACATTGTGCAGGGAAACGGGAATTCGCAGCATACTTGAGAGGGAGATTAAATCTTTTCCGATATGGCCATAGGCGAAAGCGCCGTGATTGGCTCCCCAGTTCGCCATAACGGAATAAACGTCCTTAAAAGCGCCTTTCCCGGTTAATCTTGGAACGAACCAGGTTGTCGGCCATGTCGGGTCGGTACGGCTGTCGAGTTTCTTGTGAATTTCGTCCGGAAGGACAACGGTATAGCCTTCGGCAATCTGAAGCACCGGCCCCGCACCGTCGATAATATTCACGCGCATAAGGGTAACGGGCATTTCCGCCTGTGTCTTAAAGTGCGAGGAGAATCCGCCGCCGCGGAAGTAGCCAAGATTCGCCGGGCACCAGTCTGTCGCTTTCGCCATGGCCTGAATGTCCTCGTCTGTGACGTTCCACCACTTTTTCATAACGCCCTTGTTCTGTTCGTCTTTGCAAACGCCGGTACCGTCGAGCGCGGCCGCTCCGGAATTAATTAAATGCATAAATCCGTTGGAAGCCATACCGGTTGGGCTTTTCCCCGTTACGCGCTTTACCGCTTCGGGGCTCCAATAGGTTCTTACGTCCGCGAACACACAGGCCGTTCCGGTCAGCAGCTTGCCGAAGAGCATAGCGGTTCCGTTGAGTCCGTCGTTCTCGGTTGCCAGCGTGATCGGCTGCCGTTTGCCGTTCCAGTCAAAGCTGGAGTTGAGGATTGCTTCGGTAAAATCACCGTTCGGAAGCCAGTCCGTCCACATCCGCTGTCCCTGGAAACCGCCGAGAATCGCATTCCGGCCGAGGGCTTCTTCGTGTCTTCCGATATCGTTCAGCTTTTCATTGCCGAGCAGGATGTCACGGCAGGCCAAAGTCATCTTTACAACGAATTCCCACTCTTTTTCCTTCTGCTCTTTGGAATTCGGGTGGGCGTTGTTGTCCGCGCCTTCCTTGCAGTTTGCTTTTGTCCAGGCAAGCGCCTTTTCATATTCTTCATGGTCGTAGATTCCGAGGTGAATTCTTCTCAGTATTTCGGTCATATCCACCCATTCCGCGCGGATGCCGAGATATTTCTGGAAGAAGTTCGCGTCGCAGTAAGAGCCGCCGATTCCCATGGCGACCGCGCCCAGCCCCACATAGGCTTTATTGCGCATTTGCCCGACCGCGGCGGCACAGCGGGCAAAACGGAGGATTTTTTCGGCGACGTCTTCGGGAATCGTTCGGTCATCCATATCCTGCACGTCCCGGCCGTAAATGGAAAAAGCCGGCAGGCCGCGCTGCGCGTGAGCCGCCATTGCCGCGGCCAGATAAACCGCGCCCGGGCGCTCCGTTCCGTTAAAGCCCCACACGGCTTTGACCGTGAGCGGGTCCAAGTCCATCGTTTCGCTTCCGTAGCACCAGCAGGGGGTTACGCTCAGGGTTGCACATACGTTTTGCCCGGAAAAATATTCCGCGCAACGGGCGGCTTCCGCGCCTCCGCCGATGGTGCAGGGGGAAACGACGCATTGCACGGGGGTGCCGTCCGCATAGGTTAAATTTTCTTCAATTAAAGCCTTTGCGGCGTTTGCCATGCCCATGGTCTGGTCTTCCAGGCTCTCGCGAATTCCGCCCCAGCGGCCGTCAATGATCGGCCGGATTCCGATTCTTGGATAATTCATATTGCTTTTCCTCCTAAATTATTTATCAGATTTACAGCCGTTCCAATTAGCGGCTGATTATTGTTCCGTTTTAAGTAATCGTCTAAATTTTTCGAAATTCTGCTCCCAAAGAGCGTGATTTTCAGGGAAATAGGCGACCGGCTCGAATGAATTTCGTATCTTCTTTCTTGCTTCGGAAAGATCGGGTATCAAGCCAAGCGCGATCAGCTGAACCGCCGCGTTTCCAAGCGCGGTTGCTTCCGTGGGGCCCGCGATTACTTTCCGGTTGGCTGCGCTGGCGGTCATCTGGCAGAGGAGCCGATCTTTTGTACCGCCGCCCGCCATGTAAATGCAGGAATACGCTTTGCCTGTGCAGTCCTGTATCTGTTCAAGCGTGTATTGGTATTTCATGGCGATACTTTCGTAAATACAGCGGACGATTTCCCCGTCGGTCCGGGGCACATATTGTCCTGTTTTTTGGCAGAAATCCCGGATTCTGCCGGGAATATCGCCCGGCTGTACAAAGACCGGCGAATCCGGGTCGATCAGGCAGGCAAACGGCTTGCTTGCCTTCGCCATTTGCTCCATGTCGGCGTAGGAATATGCTTTGCCCGTGCGTTTAAACTGGCGGCGGGTTTCCTGAATCAGCCACAGCCCGATAATATTTTTCAGAAAAGTAGTCGTTCCGCCGTAGCCGATCTCGTTGGTCAGATTACAGCGGCGTGATTTCTCATTGATGATGGGGAACGGTAATTCCGTTCCGAACAGCGACCATGTGCCGCAGGAAATAAAGATAAAGTCCTCTGTTTCAGCCGGAATGGCGGCCACGGCGCTGGCCGTGTCGTGGGAAGCCACGGAAATTACGGTTTTCGGTTCTGTTTCCAGTTCCCGGCACAGTTCCTCCGTGAGGGTCCCCACGACCGTTCCGGATTTCACGATCGGAGGGAATAAAGAAGGCCGAAGCTCAAGCTGTTCCATCAGCGCTGGATTCCATTGCTGATGTACCGGGTCCATGAGCTGCGTGGTGGAAGCAATGGAACATTCGGCGTATTTTTTGCCCGTCAGCATGAAATTGAATAAGTCTGGCATCAGAAGTACGGTTTCCGCACTGCGCAGGAGTTCCGGCCTGTTTTGAACGATGGAATAAAGCTGAAAGACGGTGTTGATTTCCATCAGCTGATTTCCCGTAAGCTGATACAAACGCTCCGCGCCGATCTTTTTGCAGACGGCGTCCATCATTCCTGCCGTACGGCGGTCGCGGTAGTGTACCGGGTTTTCCAAAAGAGTGCCTTCCTTGGAAAGCAGCCCGAAATCCACGCCCCAGGTGTCGATTCCAATACTGTCGAATCCGCCCGCGTTATTGGCCTGAACGATTCCCTGCTTGATTTCGTGAAAAAGCCGCAGAACATCCCAATAAAGTGTGCCGTGAACCATGACGGGTTCATTGTCAAACCGGTGGACTTCCTTCAGCTCGATTTTTTGCCCGTCGAAACGTGCCAGCATGGCTCTGCCGCTGGAACCGCCGAAATCAAAGGCAAGTACTCTCTTTTTTCCCATACACACGCCTCCTTTTGCGCCATGCATGCCTTACTTATTGTATTTTTTATAACCGGGGTGTCTGCCGGTCACATGGTAATAGGAAGTTCTTAATTCCAGAAGTTTCTTTATATTCTCCGGAGGAATTTCCTGCGCGCCGCCCAACAGATGCGCGGTCAGACTGATTTTTGCAAACAGTTCAAGCGTTTCCATCCGATAGTAAGCGGTAATCAAATCGGCTCCGACGGACAGCGCGCCGTGATTCTGAAGCAGCATGACATCGTGTTCTTTTAAATAGGGCGTAATGGCTTCCGGTACTTCCATGGTGGAAGGGGTTCCGTAAGGGGTAAGCGGAATGGAACCAATCGCGATGACGGTTTCAATCATGGAATATTCGTCCAGACTTTTGCCCGCAACGGCATATCCGGTTGCTGTCGGCGGATGCGCATGGAGTACCGCGCCGACGTCGTCCCTTTCTTCGTAGCAGCGCAGATGCATCTTGATTTCAGAGGAGGGACGGTATCCTTCCGCTCCCTCCAGAATTTCCCCTTTTGCGTTGATTTTGACAATCTTTTCCGGCGTAATAAAACTTTTGCTGATGCCGGTAGGGGTGGCAAGGAAACTGCCGTCTTCCAGTTTGACCGTTACGTTTCCGTCGTTTGCCGCTACCCAGCCCAACTGCCACATTTTGTGGCATATATCACAAATCTGCTCTTTTACCTGCTGAATTTCCATAAAAGCTCTCCTCATATATTCAAAATATTTATATACTTGCAGTTCAAATTATAAATAGACTGAAACGAAATGTAAATATTTTGCAATATTGTTGCAAATATTGACGGAATAAAGGTATAATTGTTTCATAATTATTCAAAATGTTTCATACGAAGCGAAAAGGAGTTCAAAGTTATGTTTGCGGAAGAGCGATGCGATAAAATTATGGCAATCCTGAGGGCAAAAAAGCATGTATCACTGGATTATCTGTCCGGTCAGCTCTATTGCAGTCCTGCAACCATCCGGCGCGACCTGATCGGTTTGGAAAACATGGGGCTGGTAATCCGCAAGCGCGGCGGCGCGGCTCTTGCCATGGGGGGAAACTGGGAATATTCCTACACGTTCCGCGATATGGAAAAGAAGGATGAAAAAACATATATCTGCACGCTGGCGGAAAATTTTTTAGCGGATGGTCTTTCTCTGTTTTTAGATTCCAGCACAACGGTGATGAATATCTGTCCCGTTCTGAAAAAATATAACAATTTGTCCGTAGCGACAAACGGGATTACAACCGCCCTCAGTTTAATCCAGAATGACTGCGCGGATACCTATATGGCGGGCGGACATGTAAAATACGGTTCAACCTCCATCGTCGGGGAACAGGCAAGCCACTTTTTCACCCAGTTTAAAGCGGATTTGGCGATCATATCCTGCCGGGGAATCGACCGGCAGGGTGTTTGCGAGGCGAATCAGCAGCAGGTTATGGTAAAAAAGCAGATGATGGAAAACGCGGAATCGACCATTCTGCTTTGCGACAGCAGTAAATTCAATCAGTCCTATTTCTTTCGGTTAAGCGGTTTTAAGGGGATCGACGCAATCCTTACGGAAAAGAAGCCGCCGGAGGACATTGCAAGGGCGGCGGCGGAAGCGTCGTGCGATATTTTGTTTGAATAGCATACAGCAATAAGAATGCCGGTCATCCGCGATGACGGGCATTCTTTAAACGATCTCTTCGCTGTTGCTGTAATCGCGGGGGGAGCATCCGTAAAATTTTTTGAACTTCTTGCTGAAATAAAACACGTCGGCATAGCCTACCATTTCCGCTACCTGTATGATTTTATAATCCCGCGTGTTGAGCAGCTCTTTTGCTTTTCCCATCCGCAAAGCGGTAATCGACTGTACGATGGACTGCCCGGTGACTTTTTTATAGACGCTTCCCATATAAGCGGGGTTAAGATTGAAAGATTCGGATATTTTCGATACGGAAAGTTCGGGTTCCGTGCAGTGCTGAGAAATATAATCGCTTATTTTCTTCACCAGAACGGCGTCCGACGGCATGGTGACAATATGTTCCATACATTGCAGGCCGTAGGAGACGACGGTTTCCAGAAGTGCCTGCAAAGAATAGCCCTCATCGATTAGTTCTCTGGCAAAGGCGTTTAAATTTTTTGCCGGAAGGAATACTTCATGGGAGTTCACACTGTAAATAATCAGAATTTCCGTTACAATCAGGCTGAGCTGGTTGTGGTTCCCTGATTCCCGGATATCGTCAAATAAATTTTTCAGCAGTTTTTCCAGATTTGTCCGATCTTTTGCATTCAGGCAAAGGATAATGTTTTGCCGCAGGGACAAAAAGGCCTTTTTATCGATTTTGTAAATTTCACTGCTTTTCTGCCGGACCAGTTTCTTTTCCGTGTAGAAGTACCGTTTTGTCAGGTCGTCCAAAACCAGCTGATATTGTGCTGCCCAAACGGACTGAATCGGGAAAGGTTCCCCGAAAGACAGAAAGATATAATCTGTAAATTGGTTCAGAAATTCGCTGCAAAGCGCGAAAATATCCTCAGACTCGCTTCCCTTTTCAAAACAGAACTGAACGACTGCGGTGTGCTCATTTTCCTGAAAGTATTCAAAGGCGATGCCGCTGCCATTGATCTTTTTACAAAACAGTTCCATACAGGCTTTGATCTCTTCATAACAGTAAATCCCCAGAAAACAGCAGAAGCGGAAAGAGGAAAAATCCGGATATGCCTGGAACAGTTCGCGGACTTCTTTCCCGCCGGTGGCCACTTTGTAAACAAAGGAGCGCCGCAGGTATTGATTGTATTTTTTGATTCCCTCCCGGCTTTTCAGCGACGACAGGATGTTATCCCGGCAGGAGATCAGGGCGCTGTCCAGACTGGGCTTGTCAATGGGTTTTAACAGATAATTTACCGCCTGGCACTTAATCGCCTTTTGCGCGTACGCAAAGTCATTGTATCCGGAAAGAAAAATGATTTTCGTGTTGATGCCGTGTTCGTATATGTATTCCAGAACCTCCATGCCGGACTTTACCGGCATTTTAATATCCAGCAGAAGGATATCGACAAGATGGCTCGTGACAAAATCAATGACTTCCTGTCCGTTTTCGGCTTCCCCGACGCATCGGAGTTCCAGTTTGTCCCAGTCGATAATGCGCTTCAGGCGCTGACGGATAAAGAATTCGTCGTCCGCTATGAAAACATTCAGCACGGCTGTTACACCTCCTTTGCAATTTCAAGCGTAATTGTACAGCCTTTGTCAGCGTTTTGTTTGATTTTCAAGCCGTATTGGTCGCCATAATACAGTTTGATCCGCTGGTCTACATTTTTCAGCCCGAAATGACTGTTCTGCTCTTCCCAGATTTCCTGAATCCTTTTTTCGGAAATCCCGACCCCGTTATCGCAAACGGTGAAAAGAATTCCGTTTTCCGATTCCGCAATATCGATTTTGATGATGCCGGTCTCGTAAATTTGCGAAATCCCGTGGTAAATGCTGTTTTCAACAATTGGCTGTAACAGAAGCTTCAGGCAGGGGGACGTTTTTAAGGAATCCGGGCAGGAAATGGTGAATTCGAATTTATTAAAATAACGGATGCGCATAATATTCAAATAGGCGGTTGTAATGGAAATTTCGTCCTGTATCGTTACAAAGAAACTTCCCTTGCTTAAGGTTTCCCGATAAAATTTGGAAAGGTTCATGACCACTTCGATCAGCGTTTCGTTTTCATTGATTTCGGCCAAAGAACAGATATTATCGAGTGTGTTATATAAAAAATGCGGATTTACCTGTTCCTGCAATAAGTCCAGGGAAAGCTTCTGCTTCATTTTCTGTTCTTTCAGCAGGTTGTCCTTCAGGTTCGCCTGGGCGACGAGCATTTCGTTGAACCGGTTGAACAGAAAGCCGATTTCATTCTGTTCGGTATGGTTGGGAACGGGTTCCCACTGGCCCTGAATGACCTTTTGAATATGTAGGATGAGCTGATCAATCGGCGATGTAATCGTCCGGGCGATTTTGTGCGACAGGATGGTGCAGATTACAACACCGCACGCAGCAATGAAGACAGACAGGAAAATAAGGAAGTAAATCGGCTGCAAAAAGATGCTGCCGCCGACCTGGGTAATGATATACCAGTTCAGTTTCTGAAAATATTTGTAAAAGACAATTTTATTATTGATAAAATAAAACCCGGATTTGTTTTTATAAAGCGCGTTATCCAGATTTGGGTAGACGGAATACATGGGGTACAGGCCGTCCGTGCTTTGAACGGAACCGGTTGAATCAATGATGCAGGTATTATTTTCGTTTTCCGTATTCTGATAAATATCGGAAATGGAGGTTTCCGGTATGGATATTTCAATATAACCCAACATTTTTCCGGTGCTGTAACTGTAAAATCGCTGTACAAGCATCAAAACCGGTATTTTTTGATTCCGGTCAGAAATGGATGTCTTCCGCGCGGAAAGCCAGATGCGGTCGGACGGAATTTCAATGCCGCTCAGGCTGTCTTCGTTTGTCGGAACTTCGGTGGAAGCGATTAACTGTTTTGACTGGCTGTATACATTCACGCCGTAGATAAAGGAGGTTGACTGAATAATCGTGTTCAGCTCATCCTTCAGCCGCATTTGATCCAGTTCGCTGAATTTTTGTTTTTTGGTGTTATATTTGTTGGTAGCGTCCTGTACCGCTGCATTCACAATGATACTTTTCGTATAGTTGTCGACGGACGTCAGAAAAAAATCCAGCTGGCTGTTGATATGATCGAGATTTTGGATGGAGGATTTTGTTTCCAGATCCATTACTTTTGTAAAAATGATACTGCATGTGGCGATGGAAATGAGCAGAATAATAGCGGATGAAATGGCAAACATGCTCCCAAAAATCTGCTTATTCAGAGGCATTCCCTTCATTTTCGCGGGGATTTTCATAATGTCCCTCCTCTTGGCTTGTCTGCATTATTTTAACATGTTTTTTGAAATTGAGTTGCAATTATGAATAAATAATTCGATTATTTTGAACAGATTTTAAAGATTATATGAAAAAAGTACAAATTAAAAGGAAATTGTCCATGTCTTTCATAGTACGTTATTGCTATGATAAAGTCCAGAGGAAGGTAAAGGCAGTCCTCAATAAAAAACGGAGGTAGCGTTATGAAAAGGTTGATATCCCTATTTCTCGCAGTTGCGCTTTGCGTGGGTATGACGGCGTGTTCCGGAAGCACCGGAAGCCAAAGCGGCAGCAGCAATTCCGATGGGAAAAAAGTTGAGATCCGGCTTCTAACCAGAATGGCCGGTACAACCAAACAGGTTGAAATTTTTAAAGACATTATCAAAGAGTTTGAAAGCAAGCATCCGGATGCCAAGGTTATTGATGAGTCACAGGGTGACGAATCGTCCTTTAACAATAAGCTGAAGACGGATCTTTCTTCCGGAACACTCCCGAATATTTTCCGTATTCAGGGTGTTGCGAATCTGGGCGAATATATCGACAACGGTCTGATTATGGATCTGGATCCGGTTTTGAAGGCAGACCCGGAATGGAACAAATTCGTTCCCGGTGCGCTTTCCTACTATCAGGTTCCCGGCCATAACGGAACCTATGCGATTCCGATGGAATCCGGCTTAATCGGCGTTTATTACAATGAGGCTCTCTTTAAGAAGGCCGGAATCGACTCCTTCCCGGAGACATGGTCTCAGTTTAAAACAGCGATTCAGAAATTAAAGGCAATCAATGTAACCCCGATCGCTTTGGGCGCAAAGACAACGTATATGGCCGGCCATCTCCACGACCAGATTTTCTACAAGTGGATGGGAACCGAAGCCGCCAAAAAGCTTGGTTCAAGAGACATGAAATGGACGGACCCGGATGTTGTGAAATCCCTGGGCTTTGTAAAGGAACTCAATGATATGGGTGCGTTCCCGTCCGGAGCGGCCGGTATCAGCGACGATATCGTACTGTCCCAGTTCCAGAAGGGCCAGGCGGGCATGATTATTACCGGCACGTGGAATATCAGCAATTTCACAAACAAAAAAGACTGCCCGGCCGCAGACGATATTAAAGTTGCGAAGTTCCCGTCTTTCGATGAAAAACCGCAGTACAAGAATGAAGATATGCAGGTTATCAGCCCGTACATGGTGAACGGGAAACTGACCGGAAAAGATAAGGATTACACAATCGAATTACTAAAAATGCTTACTTCGAAGGATGCCGCGAAGCGCTTTGCGGAAGAGGCTTCTTTCCTGATTCCAAGAACGGATGTTACGCTTGATACCCAAAAGGTAAACCCGCTGCTCCTGAAAAACGTAGAGCTTGGGAAGACCTCCACGGGTATTGCCGTTGATGTTTTTGACTTCGATCCGCTTGCATCCATGCAGGATACAACAAGAAACGCGATCGTAAGCATGTTGGTTGGCAGTTCTCCTGAACAGGCGGCTCAGCAGATACAGTCCGAAATTGACAAGTCGAAATAAGCAGCCTGTAATGTTTTAAAGAGTAATTCCAGAGATGCGAGTCTCTGGAATTCCCTTTAATAGGAGGAAATGAAGATGATTTATTTAAAATCAAGAAAAGACAAATTCAAAATCTTTTTGTTTATCGTACCGGCGCTTGTGCTCTATGTTCTGTTCCAGATCGTTCCGATGATCGGCGCTTTCTACTTTTCCGTTGCGGACTGGAATGGAATTGCGGGCACCGCCATTAAAATGGTCGGCTTAAAAAATTACATAGCCGTTTTTAAAGATCCCGGATTTCTGATTTCCTTGCAGAATATGGGAAAAATGGTTTTCTTCAGCGTGCTTTTTCACACCCCGATTGCCCTTTTGCTCGCCGTTGCCATCAATACCAAATGCAGGGGCTACCGCTTTTACAAGGCTGTGTATTTTGTCCCTACCGTATTTCCGCTGACGGCGGTTGGCCTGTTATGGTACTTTATTTTTATGCCCAACGGCTCTTTTAACACTCTTCTGACGAACATGGGACTTTCCCAATTTGTTACTCCCTGGCTTATTAACACTTCGACAGCAATGAATACGATCATATTCGTTAACATATGGGCAGGAGTCGGTTATTACATGGTTATTTTAATAGCCGGACTGACGACGATTCCGGACGATATTTATGAAGCGGCTCAAATTGACGGCATTACCACGGTGAAAAAATTCTTTCTCATAACGGTTCCCATGCTGAAACCGATTATCAGCATGTGTATCGTAATGGATATTATCGGAACGGTTAAGGTGTTTGACTTGATCTTCGTCATGACGGAGGGCGGCCCGAACGGCCTGACGAATCTGCCGACAACGCTGATGTATTATGAAGCTTTCCGTTACGACCATTACGGAATCGGCAGTGCGATCGGTATTATTATCTTCTTGATCGCGCTGGTTCTGACGGTTGGCAGCGAGTATTTAACCAGCCGGACGGAGAATTGATTGGGAGGTTAAAGAAATGAATCATACAAATTACAAAGGCAGGAAAGCTTTGGGCAAGGTCGGCCTGTTTACGTTTTTAACCGCAATGGCGCTGATGTTTATTTGCCCGATGGTCTTTACCGTGTTTTCTTCTTTTAAGGACAACACCGAAATTTTCGGCGATCCCTTTTCCCTGCCGAAAACGTTTCGGTTCAGCAATTATGTGGAAGCGTGGAACGGCGCAAATATGAGCACCTACTTCATAAACAGCCTGGTGATTTCGATTGCGACGGTTGTGATTTTGGCGGTGGTGTCCTCCATGGCGGCCTATGCGCTTTCCCGGTTCAATTTAAAATGCGGGAAAGCGCTGACAATCTTTTTCCTCGCGGGCATGATGATACCGATTCATACTATACTGGTGCCGGTTGCCTACATAATTGGCAAATTCAACTTAAAGAACAACTTGGTTGCGCTGGTGCTGATTTACGTTGCTTTTTCCCTTTCCTTCAGCATTTACGTTCTCGCGCGCTTCATGAAGGGGATCAACCGGTCTCTTGAAGAAGCGGCGATTATCGACGGCGCCGGTTATTTTCAGATTTACACGCGGATTATGCTTCCGCTGACGGTTCCGGCAATTTCCACGGTTTCCATCTTCAACTTTTTGGGAGCATGGAACAATATCCTGTTCCCGCTTCTCTTTATCAATGACGATAAGCTCAAGCCGATTGCCCTTGGTCTTTTAAACTTTAACGGAGAAAGAGGTTCCGCCTACGGCCCGCTTATGGCCGCCATCGTTATCACGGTTTTCATTCCGATGGTAATCTATCTGCTGTTCCAGGAAAAAGTGGAAAGCGGACTTGCTGCGGGCGCGGTAAAGGAATAAACGAGCAGGAAAGGAGAAAAAACAATGGGCGAATTACGATTCAGGCAGATTCACCTCGATTTTCATACAAGCGAATATATCCCCAATGTGGCGAAAGATTTTTGTGCCGAAGATTTTGTGCGGACGCTGGAACAGGCAAACGTCGATTCCATTACATGCTTTGCCCGGTGCCATCACGGGTGGCTTTATTACCCGTCTAAAAAGTTTCCGGAACTGATTCATCCTTCGCTGACCAACCACAATCTTCTTCCGGAACAGATTGAAGCCTGCCACAGGCATAATATCAAAGTTCCGATTTACACAACGGTGCAGTGGGACGGGCGCGTCATGCGCGAGCATCCGGAATGGCTGGCGGTGGACGCGGACGGGGAATACATTGACACGCAGGGCGTTCCCAAACCGCATTTTTATTACACGATTTGTCTGAACAGCGGATACAGGGCGTTCTTTAAGGAACATTTGCAGGATATTATCGATGTGATCGGTGCGGAAAACATCGACGGATTTTTCATGGATATTCTGTTTAAAACGGACTGCGACTGTCCGCACTGTCAGGCGAAAATGAAGCCGCTCGGGTACGACCATACGAAAAAATCCGACAGGCTTGCGTATTCCCTTCACATGCTGGAAGAGTTCAAAACGGAAATTACCGCCTTTATCCGCGACCGGGTTCCGAAAGCAGAAATCTTCTACAATAGTTCCCATGTAGGCCCCGCTTCCAGAAACAGCTTTAAAGACTACACGCATCTGGAGCTGGAATCTCTGCCGAGCGGAGGCTGGGGGTATGACCATTTCCCGGCGACCGCCCGTTATGCCCGGACGCTGGGCAAGGATTTTATCGGGATGACCGGCAAATTCCACACCTACTGGGGCGATTTTCACTCCCTAAAAAATAAGGCCGCCCTTGAGTTTGAATGCTTCAATATGCTTGCGATGGGTGCGGGCTGCTCGATCGGCGACCAGCTCCATCCTTCGGGCAGGCTTTCGAAAGGCTCCTATGACCTGATCGGGCATGTTTATTCGCAGGTCAAAGCGAAGGAGCCTTACTGCAAAAGAGCCGTCCCCAAAGCGGAAATCGCTGTTTTAACGCCGGAGGAATTTTACACGGAGGAAGAACATGACCTTGGGCTTCCTCCGGCACTGGTCGGGGCTGTCCGGATGCTTCAGGAGCTTTCCTATCAGTTTGACATCATTGACAGCACAACGCCGATGGATTCGTATTCGCTGATTCTTCTTCCGGATGATATCCTTTTCCGCAAGGACGTGGAGGAGAAGCTGAAAGCCTACATCGCGAAAGGCGGAAAGGTAATCGGCACGTATCATTCCTGTCTGGACACGGAAAACGGTTCGGACAGTATTTACGGGGTATCCTATGAACGGGAGTCGCCGTATTACAGGGATTTCATTCTGCCGAATGATACAATCGGCAAAGAGCTGAACCGTGAGGAATATGTCATGTACCTTCGTGCGGCACAGACGCGGGTAAAAGACGCCGAGGTGCTGATGGACAGCATTCAGCCTTACTTTAACCGCGAGGGGAAAACGTTCTGCTCCCATCAGCACGCGCCCTCTTCCGGCAGGAAAGGATATGCGGCGGCAACAAGAAAAGGCAATGTGATTTACTTTGCGCATCCGGTTTTCCGCATCTACCGTAAAAACTGCGCAAACTGGTGCAAGCAGATTATGAAGGACGCCATTGCGCTTTTGCTTCCGCAGAAACTGGTGTCGCACAACGGGCCGTCCACCATGATTACTTCCCTGAACCGGCAGGAAAGCCAAAACCGCGATATCCTTCACGTGCTTCATTATATTACGGAAAAACGGTCGGAGGACATCTATACGATTGAAGATATTCTTCCTTTATATGATGTTTCCTTTCAGCTGTTTGTCGGGGAAAAGAGGGTGCAGTCTGTTCAGACTGTGCCGGAAAATACGCCCGTTCCGTTTGAACAGAAGGACGGAACCCTGAACTTTACCCTTCCAAAAATTGAGGGCCATACGCTGGTGGATATTCAGTATTAGCGGATGCGCAAAAAGAAGTTGACAACGAAGTCTGTAACTGATAAAATAGAATCAACCTGAGGGAGTAGTTTACTTACGTTTTTGCGTATGTGCCAAGTCAACATACATGGCCGATTCGGTCTGGCTTGTCTTAATGAACGAGACTCATGCATAACTTACATAGTTGTGCATGAGTCTTTTTTTATATATTCAATTCAATTTGGAAGGAAGAAACGAATGAAGTTTTATTTAGAAGACACGGAAAAGGTATTTCGGCATTTGAACAGCAGTGAAGAGGGGTTGTCGGGAGCACAGGCGCAGAAGCGTTTGCAGGCAAACGGAAAAAACAAGCTGGCGGAAGGGAAGAAAGAATCCGTTGTGAAACGGTTTTTCCAGCAGCTTTTAGAGCCAATGACCGTCATCCTGATTGTTGCCGCGGTGATTTCCGCGATTACTTCTGCTTACGCGAATGAATCCTCGGCCGATGTGTTTATCATAATGTTCGTGGTGCTGATTAACGCGATACTGGGTGTTTATCAGGAAAGCAAGGCGGAAAAGGCAATTGAAGCGCTGCAGGAGATGGCCGCTGCAACAACCAAAGTCCTTCGCGACGGTTCTGTGGCGGATATCAGAAGCGAAGATTTGGTTGCGGGCGATGTTGTTATTCTGGAAGCCGGCAACGCCGTTCCGGCGGACTGCAGAATTATTGAAAGCGCCAGCATGAAAATTGAAGAGGCGGCTTTAACGGGCGAGTCCGTGCCGGTCAATAAATTTGTCGATACCCTGTACTTAAATAACGAAAAAGAAGTCCCGCTCGGGGACCGGAAAAATATGGCGTACATGGGCAGCACGGTGGTATACGGCCGCGGCAGGGCGGTTGTGGCTGCAACCGGCATGGACACGGAAATGGGCAAGATCGCGGATGCCCTTGCGAACGCGAAACAAGGCGAGACGCCGCTTCAGATCAAGCTGAATCAGTTAAGCAAAGTATTAACCTACCTTGTGGTTGGAATCTGTATCTTTATCTTTGCGTTCAGCCTGCTGAAAGAAGGAAATTTCAGCGGAGAGGTTGTTTTGAATACCTTTATGGTGGCGGTAAGCCTTGCCGTTGCGGCGATTCCGGAAGGCCTTGCCACCGTGGTGACCATTGTCCTTTCTATTGGCGTTACAAACATGTCGCGGAGGAATGCGATCATCCGGAAATTAACGGCGGTGGAAACGCTGGGCTGCGCCCAGATTATCTGCTCCGATAAAACCGGAACGCTGACGCAGAACAAGATGACGGTTGTGGAGCACTACGGGGACGATGAGCGCCTTCTTGCTACAGCAATGGCGCTGTGCAGCGACTCCGAGCTGAACGAAGAAGGAGAGGTAAAAGGGGAGCCGACGGAAAACGCCTTGGTGAATTACGCGAACTCCTTATCTCTGAAAAAATATGAATTGAAAGTGAAAACGCCCCGCATCGGGGAAGCTCCGTTCGATTCCATGCGCAAAATGATGTCTACGGTGCATGCGGTAGAAAATGAATTTATTCAGTACACCAAGGGCGCTCCGGATGAAATCCTGAAAAAATGCACCCATATTCTTCAGAACGGCAAGGCGGTTCCGCTTACAAAAGAGCTTCGTTCCGATGTGCTGGCGGAAAACAAGAAAATGGCGGACAAAGCGCTTCGTGTTTTAGGCGCCGCCTATAAAACCCATCCGCAGGCTCCGGCTTCCTTCGAACCGGAATTTTTGGAGAAAGAGCTTACCTTCATCGGCCTTGTCGGGATGATTGACCCGATCCGCCCGGAAGTGGTTGACGCGATAAAAGAGTGCAAGGAAGCAGGCATCCGTCCCGTGATGATTACGGGCGATCATAAAGACACGGCGGTGGCCATCGCGACCCAGCTCGGCATTATAACCGACGCTTCGCAGGCGCTGACCGGCATGCAGCTCGATGATATCGGGGATGAAGAATTCAACCGGGATATCGAAAAATACGCCGTCTATGCCAGAGTTCAGCCCGAGCATAAGGTGCGTATCGTTAACGCGTGGAAAAAGAAGGGCATGGTCACCGCCATGACCGGTGACGGAGTGAACGACGCCCCTTCGATTAAAAGCGCGGATATCGGTATCGGCATGGGGATTACCGGTACGGACGTCACCAAAAACGTTGCGGATATGGTTTTGGCGGACGATAACTTCGCAACGATCGTTTCGGCGGTTGAGGAAGGCCGGATTATCTACGACAATATCCGAAAGTCGATTCAGTTCCTGCTTTCGTCCAACCTTAGCGAGGTAATTTCCGTATTTGTGGCGACAATCCTTGGATTTACCATTTTAAAACCCGTGCATCTTCTCTGGATTAACCTGATTACGGACTGTTTCCCGGCTCTGGCATTGGGAATGGAGCACGGGGAGAAGGACCTGATGTCCCGTAAACCAAGGGACCCGAAAGCCGGAATTTTTTCAGACAGTCTTGGCTGGGATGTGCTGTATCAGGGCATTATGGTTTCCTGTGTTACGCTTGCCGCCTATTTCATCGGCCATTTCATGGAGAACGGCCGGTGGGAGATTATGAACAGCCCGGACGGAGTTACCATGGCGTTTCTTACGATGTCCATGGCGGAAATCTTCCATTCGTTCAATATGCGCTCACAGCGCGGCTCCATTCTGACGATTCCATACCAGAATCCTTTCCTGATCTGGGCAATGATCGGTTCCCTTCTTCTTACAACCGCAGTGATTTCTATTCCGGCGCTCTCCATAGCGTTTGGGTTTGAGGAAATATCCATTGTAGAATATTCCGTGGCGCTTGCTCTCGCTTTTTCTGTTATTCCGATTGTAGAAATTGTAAAGCTGTTTAAACGGAAATTATCCTAAACACAGACAAATCAGAAACCGGATATTTACAGTGCCGCAGGATAACAAGGCTGTATCTCATTAATGGAGATGCAGCCATATTTCTTTGTCCATATCTACAAGTTTTTATAGCAGATTTGTTGCTGAAATAAACAGGGCGTAAGGCTTAAAAAGTCTTACGCCCTGTTGTACGGTAGGGACATTCTTATCGTTTCCACCACAAGGTGTCGCCGCTCTTATAGAGCCGGAACCCACAGCGGGATAATACATTTTGAGAAGGGCGGTTACCCCTTTCGGTTTCCGCTATAATGTGCCGGATGATTTCCTGCTTTTCCGCCCACTGACACATTGCCTGCACGGCCTCGGTCATATAGCCGTTATGTTCATACTTTTTCCCTAAGCCGTAACCGATTTCCACTTCCCCTTCCGCATTGGGCAGGGACTTAAAATCGGAGGAACCGATTACAATGCGATCTTCTTTGCGGACAATCAGCCAAAAGGTATGGTATAAATAATTTTCTTCATCCTCTTGGGTGATTTTCAGCTGACTTTTTATGATTTTCAGGAAAAAACCTTCCAGCGGTTCCGCGTCATAGGAACAGTTTAATTCTTTTTCTAAAGAGGGAAGTTCCTCCGCCCATAATTGAAGCTGACGGGCCGTTAGAGGAATTAAAATCAAGCGGTTTGTTTCAATGTTTATTTTTTGCATCTCCTTTTCCTTTATTTACTATGGTGCTTAAATTTGCCGGTTGTATCCATAGCGTAGCCGTTCTACCTGCTTCGGTAAACATCCGCGCCGGGTTCTCCCGCGATGCCTTTTATCGAACTGCGGTTTCAGAACCAATGCGTTGGCCGTTCCAGAAATTCAGGAAGCCGGGTGCGTGTGTCTCCTTTGGCACAATTGAGCTGGAACTGGGTCAGAAAGAGGCTTTGGGACAGGTCTGCCCCCTCCAAATTTGTATCGCGAAGGTCAGCGCCGGTAAAGTCCGTACCGGTCAGTTCCGCACCTTCTAAATTTGCGGCAATCAGGCATGTACCCCGTAAATCCGCGCACCGAAGATCCCTTTTTCTTAAATCTTTTCCAAACAAATCCGAACCCTTTTTTTGCCCCTTTGTTTTCCGGTCAAATTGATTCCCCATATCGGCACGAATTCGGCTGCTGATTTCGCTGAGCAGCCGGAAGATTTTTGTCCGGTATTCGGACAGTTGAAACTCCAATAAAGACCGGCAGGGGAGAAGGGTTATTTTTTCTGTTTCCTGAAGGGCTTCGAAAAGTTCGGTATTGGGCGCTTTCATTGTATACGATAACGCCTGCATTAAGTACCAGCGCAGTTCCTGTAGCTGCCGCATCCTCAAAAATGCGTCAAACATGGCGCTTGCAGCTGTGGGTTCAGCCTTCCAGCTTTTTCCTGAAAATGTAATCTGAGAAACCTGTTGCCCCGCGCCCAGGCATTCATATGAGATGCATCCCTTTAAATCGAGCTTTTCAAGCCGGTCATAAACCGTACAGCGGAAAGCGGTATCCAGATGGGGGCACGGCGTACCGGAACTTTTATCCTCCGGAAAACCGTCCAGCTTTGAAAAAAACAGTGCTACACAGCAAAGGCCGAAGCAATTTTCGCATTGGGGTTTTAACGAAGGAATGCGGGACTGTATAAAATCTTTATCAATAACTTGCGTCATATCCTGTCTCCGATTTCTGTGGAGTTTTCGACTTTACGGTAATCTTTCTCCCTTTCCGGACGAATGGTGAAATTCAAACACAGACTTCCTTTCCTATATTAAAATTAGTATCTATAAAAATAGTATATTCCAGAATGCTCATCATTTCAATATGACAATAAGAAATCCCCGCTGCCGGAAAAACAGCGGGGAGAAGACTTATAACTGATGCATCAAATCTTTGTTTGTAAGATACAATTCGTCAAACAGCTTCTGGAACTTCTCGTATTTTTCATGGTTTTCCATGTTCGGCGTATAGGTGATGCCGGGTTTGATTTTTTTCGATAGATCGGCAAAGCTGTCAAAATAATGGATTCCCATAGCGGCCATCATGGCGTCGCCGAAGCTGGCCCCGATCGTTACGCCGGCGGTTCCGATCGTCTTGCCGGTAATGTCTGCAACCATCTGCATCCAGGCCGGATTTTTGGTGCCGCCGCCGACAGCCATTATTTTATTGATTTGGACTTTGTCTTCTTCAAAGATTTTAAAGTGCTGGTTAATGGAATAGCCCACCGCTTCCAGCGCGGAGCGGTACATATGCTGTCTGGTATGGGTCAGGGTAAGGCCGAAAAGCATGCCCTTTGCGAGCGGGTCATTGATGGGCGTGCGCTCTCCCGCAAAATAGGGAAGAGTAATGAGTCCGTCGCAGCCGATCGGGATTTTGTCGATGCCCTCCATCATGGAAGAATACGCGTTAACGCCTGTTTCCTTTTCCGCTTCCAGGCAGTCCGTAAAGATATTGTCGCGATACCAGCGTGTCAGCGTACCGGCTGCGTTTGTGCCGGCGGAAACGTCGAAGGTGCCCGGAACAATGAACTCCTCGCGCCAGATGCGGTCGTCGTTTACCAGCTTGTCTGCGCAGAGAATCATGTAAATGGAGGAGCCGAACTGAAGCATCATGTCGCCCGGCTGCAGAACGCCGGTGCTGATTGCCTCGGCGCCCGAATCATCCGTGCCGACGATAACGGGGGTTCCTTCGGCAAGCCCGGTTTCCTTTGCGGCTTTCGCCGTAATATGTCCGGCAATTTCTACGGTATTCATGACATCCGCCAGCTGGTCGGGGCGGCAAATCGGTTTGCAGGTTTCCGGATTCGGGGTGCCGTCCGAATGATAAAGCGGGTTAAAGCTGGCAAGTCCAAGGAAACGGTCTACGGTAAATTTGCCGGTGAGTTTCGCGGTTATAAAGCTGGAGCCGGTCAGAAATTTATAGGTTTTTGCGTATACCCCCGGCTCGTTATTCTTAATCCAAAGGATTTTCGGCATGACGTCGGAAGAACAAAGCGGACGGCCGTACCAGGCTTTAATCTGGTCTTCGCCGTAGTATTCCGTCAGCCATTCCATTTCTTTGGTAGCCCGGGCGTCAATGCCGTACAGAATCGCCTTGCGCAGCGGGTTGCAGTCCTTGTCGACGGGCAGACAGTCCGCGCCTAACGCGCTTGCGCCCACAGCCTGAATATCCTTCGGGTCCACGCTGCTTTCCTGCAAAAGGGCGTTGCTGATCAGACAGAAATCGTGCCACCATACCGCGTCCGCGTCGTGCTCAAAGTAGTTTGGCTTAGGGTTCTCCATACCGTGGGTCGCGGTATGGGTTGCGATTACATTGCATTCCTTATCAATAATGACACCTTTGCTTTCAAAAGTTCCGGTGTCTATTCCCATAAAATATGTTTTTTTCATTTTTACACCTCTTTCATTCTGCTTTAACGTAATGTTCTGAACGGTAAAGAGGAAAGGAACGGCTGAAATTCGGCCGTCAGTAAATCGGGCCGGTTTTCAAATCCATATGCCGGAAGAACGGAAAAGCCCGCTGTATGGCAACGTTCCGGAGTTAAGATACTTATTTATAAAAATGTACGTTAAAATTGCATCGGTCGCTTCGGGTGTAGTTGCGGGTGAATTCGATTACGCGATTCTTGTCGTCGTAACTTGTACATTCAAATAAAAGAACCGGCTGGCTTGCGTCAATCCCCATCATCCGCGCGTCCTTTGGTTCCAGTTTGGCAAGATCCAGCGTCTGCCAGGCGCGTTTGAGATTCACTCCGTAAAAGTCGTAGATCTCGTAAATCCCGAAGACGGAAAGGTCGATGCCCTCCAGCTTCGGCACGATGTATTGCGGGATCAGAATTTCTTCGATTGAGATCGATTCGTTATCCGCGTAGCAGATGCGTTTAATATAGTACACCTTGTCATCCGGCTTAATACCGAATACCAGACTGTATTTATCGCCTGCGTCCCGCAGCGCTTTTGTCAAAACCTTTGTAGTGGGGCGGGTGTTTTTGGAACGCATGGTTTGCGTAAATCCGCCCAGCGTTTCAAGGTCCCGCTCAACCTTTTCGCCCATGACATAGACACCCTTGCCCTGAACCCGCTTGAGCATTCCTTCGTGGACGAGCGCGTCGATGGCGTTGCGTACCGTCAGCCGGTTGATGCCGTAAGTTTCAGCCAGTTCGTTTTCAGAAGGGATGGCAGTGCCGGGCAGATATTCCCCGTCTTCTATTTTGGTGCGGACAACCTCCCGCAGCTGCAAGTAAATCGGGGACTGATAACTGATCTTCTCTTCTGTCACACTCATTTTGCCAACTCCTCCTCTTACCAGATTAATTCTTAAAATATTTGATTATCACAAATATTTGATTACCACGCGCCGTTGTACTGCAAAGTTACGCTGCTGTTTGCCGCGCCCATGTGCATGCACTCTTTCAGTTCTTTGCCCTGAAGGATTCCCCTCAGGAAACCGGCAATATAGCTGTCGCCCGCGCCCATCGTATCTTTTACGTCGCAGGGAACAATTCCGAAGGTGGTGAATTTCTCGCCGTCATAGGCAATGCTGCCCTTGTCCCCTAAAGTAACGGTTACGATTTTCGGCCCCTTTGCATGCATTTTTTTCATATAATCCCGGATACATTCGGTATCGCCGTCATCGGAAGCAAAGAATGCGTAATCAACATGGTAAATTGCTTTTTCAATGACGGGGTCTTCCAGTTTATTTGCAAAGTCAAAGGCCACCGGGGTTCCCTTTGCCTTGATTTTATACAGGTCGTTTTCAATATTGCCCCAGAGTCCGGTAACGACCAGATCCTGGCTGCAAAGAAAATCGATATCTTCGTCGGAAAGTTTGAACCGGGCCAAAACGCCCTCGTCATAATCGCCGAAAACACGCTCTCCGTCCACCAGTTCCACCTGCGTAATCGCGGTGTTTCCCGGCAGTACTTTTAAATGGGATGTGTCCACCCCTTTGGCATTCAGCGCGTCGATCATGATTTTACCGTATTTATCGCTGCCCACGACGCCGGTATAAGAGGCCTCGCCTCCCAGCCGAACCGTGTAAACAGCCACATTCACCGGGTTGCCGCCCGGATAGGCTTTTCCCAGCTTCTCATAAACATCCATACAGTTGTCGCCGACTGCTGCTATTTTCATTTTTTGCTCCAATCTATCGGGTGAGCACGCTCGCAAAACGAACCGAGTCTGCCCGTACAACCGATTTAAAATATTCTATCGGGACATCCTCTCCGTCATTTACCACCCCTGTCAGAAAAAAGACGGGGGATTCTTCCTCGATTTTTAATAATGCGGACTCTTCCGGGGTCGTATAGGTAATTCCTATCTTTTCCTCGCCTTTTACGATATGGACGCCGTAATTGTTTTCCAATACCCCGTAAAAGGATTCCTGGCTGAAGTTGTGATGGATCAGTTCAGGGAAACGTTCAAAGTCCACGTAACAGGTTTCAATAATCAGGGGTTCGCCGTCTACAACGCGCAGACGGGTCAGTTCATAAACCTTATGCCCCAGGGGCAGGTGCAGCTTTTTCGTAATCTGTTTGTTGCTTTCGATTACAAGAGCGGAAATCACCTGCGTAGTAAGCTTTTTACCCGACTCCGCCACAAGCTGGGAAAAGGATTTTAAATCCTGCAGATTGCGCACCAGCTTCGGGCTGGCTACAAAGGTGCCGGAGCCTTTTCGATGGTACAGCTTTCCTTCTACAATTAAACGTTCGATCGCGCTTCGCAGAGTTGTCCGGTTAAAATTCCACATTTCACACATATCACGCTCGGAAGGCAGTTTGGCATGGGGCGGAAGTTTATTTTCAATGATATAGCATTCAATTTTTTCCGTAGCTTCATCCCTGGGGCGACTGCGAAATTCACTGGTCATGGGGATTTCCTCCTAAAGTCTAATGGCATAAATTTATAAAAATTACAGTACGTATTTTGGTACATATATAATCATTTAAATTATACCACTTTTAGAGCAGTTTGGGAAGAAAAAAATGAATGCCCGTACATTTTTTGAAAGCCCCCTATACTGGGAAAGCCTTCCAGCATAGGGGGAATCGTTTCAGTATAAAACTTATTCGGCCTTCTCTGTTGAAGCATTGACCTTATTTTTTTTATCCCAGTAATGGAATACCGGCAAACCGGTAACAACAACGAGTGCTGCGCAGATCAAACCGGGGATCGGAGCCCACAGGAAGGTGGAAACGATCAGTGTGCCGGTCATAAACATTGCGATACCGGCCATCAGATGGCCGCAGGGCATTTTCCACAGCGGGTCGTATCCGGTTTTGCGGCGTAATACGAAGATTGTGCCGAATGTCATGAAGTTTTTCAGCAGTGCAACAAGGGTGAAGTAACCGAGCAGGTCGGACAGGCTGGAAGCGAAAATCAGAACGATTGCAACTGCGCACTGAACAAGAATGGAGAAGTAAGGGGTTTCCCACTTCGGATGAACTTTTGCAAAGGATTTGAAGAACAGGCCGTCCTTGGCCATTGCATACTCGATGCGGGGCTGGAACATAATGCAGCTTGACAGGGAGCCGATGATAACGATAATGGCCATGATCGCCGTGATTGTGCCGGCTGCGCCGCCGATCATCGGAATCTGCGCCGCTGCCTGCGCTACCGGCGCGTCGCTTGCGGCAAGGGTTTGCTGCGGAAGCAGACCGGTGACAACGGTGCTGAGCAATACATAAAGTACGGTTACGACAATTACGGAGATAATTAAAGCACGCGGCATTGTCTTTTTCGGTTCTTTGATTTCACCGGTCATATAGCAGACAGCGCCCATTCCGTCGAAAGACCATGTGGTGGCGGAAATACCCGCGAGCAAAGCCGCAAATCCAACCGGAGCGCCCGCAACGGCCGGAGCGGAAATATAATCGCCTTTGATGTAGAACAGGCCGATGCCGATTAAAAGAGCGAAGGGGAGAATTTTAAAGGCGGTGATAAAAGACTGGAATTTGCCGCCGCCTTCCACGCTGCGCAGATGCACGACCATAAAGATGAGTACCAGACCCGTTGCGACAAATTTGGTAGTAAGGCTTGAGAACTTTGTAAAATAAGCAAGGTAATTTGCAATAGCGATCGCCATGATCGAGATGGACGGAGGGTCGGTTGCCCAGAAGCTGATCCAGCCGCAAAGGAAAGCCAGCGGACGGGAACCTGCTTCGCGGAAGTAAACGTATTGGCCGCCGTCTTCGGGATAAGCGGTGGCAAGTTCCGCGTAGCAAAGGTTTGCCGGAACCTGCATCAATCCGCCGATTACGAAGGCCAGAATGGTAAATGCGGCGCAGCCCGCTGCTGCGGCAACTGTCTGAAGCGAGGAAAAGATGCCGGAGCCGATTGTAGTACCGACGGACAGCGCAACCGCTGCGCCCAGACCGAGTTTTCGTTTCAGGTCCTGATTAGCCGGGGCTGCATTGCCTGATTTTTCTTTTGTAGACATGAATTATTCCCCTTTCTTACTTGACCGCCGTTCGGAACCGCTTCCGATTGCGGCCGATTCCCTTGTCATTCCCCGCTTTTCGCAGGGAATAACGTTTCGATACATAACACTATATATTTTCCATACCACTTTACAGAAATAATAGCATATACGATAAAAGTTGTCAATTATTTAAGGAATAAAATATCAAATATTAATAAATTCAGCATGTTAAATGAAAGAAAACCCTTAGAATTGTTGGATTAACTAAAATTATTGTAAGACACTATTGATTTATTATACCAATAGATTGAATTAAATTACCAAAATATAGGGTAGATATGAAAATATACCAAAAAATTTTTCTGTTTTTGTTTAAACTCATTCTGAATTACTCGCCGATAATGCTGATGCTGATCGTACGCTTCGCCGGACCATCAAATTCACAGAAGTATACATCTTGTGCATCTCCTTTAACCAGTTCTCCGCTTACAATCGGAAAAACACAGTGATTCCCGGTAAGATGTGCCTTTAAATGTCCGGTTGGGTTGCCGGCGGTAGAACCGTAGCTTTTCAGCATTCTGGCATGGTTATAAGGATAATTTTCCGGCACAAGCCTTTTCAGGAAATGATCGATGTCGCTTTCCAGGCATTCCAGCGATTCGTTAACGGTGATACCGGTTGTTGTGTGCTTGGAGATAACGGCTATTATCCCATTTTGAATACCGCTTTCCGCAACCGCTTTTTCAATCTCTTCGGTAATCAGAATCATTTCATTGTACTGTTTCGTCAGTAAGGTAAAACTTTTATAAACAACCATCTTGCTATATCAATCCTTTCGTGGAGACGAAGCTTAGTCAAGTCCGCCTAAAAATTCGATTGCGTTTCCGCCTTTAATCAATTCCAGCGTACTTTCCCGGAATCCCAGTTCCTGAATCGCTTGTGCCATACGAATCTGTTCGAATCGCGGATTGTTGCTGCCAAACATGACCTGATGGCGTAAACTGCGGTCAATCCATGTGACAGGGATATCCTGTGTCAGAACACGGGTATAAAATTCACGGGCACAGTCGAAATACAAAAAACTGGTATCAGCGTAAAGGTTCGGAAATTTTACCATTAACATAGCGGTTTCCTGTACCCAGGGCCAACCAAAATGAGCAAGGCAGATACGCAGCTTTGGATGGCGGCAGGCCACTTCTTCAAACTCGATCGGGCGTGCGTATTTGCTCAGTGTATCCGGTTCCCAGGAAAGACCGCTGTGGAACAGGATGGGCTTATTGTATTTTTCACAGATCTGATAGATCGGTTTGAGCCTCTCGTCGCTTGGATAAAACCATTGCCTGGATGGGTGAAGCTTCAGACCCTTTAATTTCAGGTCGGTAAAGGCATGCTCCAATTTTTCGCAGCAATGATCGGCCAGCGGATCAACGCTTGCGAAGCCGATGAATTTGTCCGGCGCCATATCGACAAGGCTGCGGATTTCCTCATTGGTTACCACCGCCCGCCCCGCCGTTGTGGTATAGTCTTCCGGAAGCAGGCAAAGCCTGTCGAGGCCGGCGCAGTTCATCTGGTTAAAAATGTGCTCCAACGGCGCTGTACCATTCCGGTGAATATCAAGTGTGTTATGGCGAAATTCCGTCTGGTCTTCATCCTTATTGATCGGTTCAAAAAAAGCCGGATGTACGTGAATATCAATAAACATCCTAAAAGTCCTTTCTTATAAGTGAAAATAGGGGGTATGCCCGATTTACCGTCATACCCCCTTGCATTGCCTCTATTTTAATAAATCTCTAATATTGTTAATTGCGCGGCGTGCGTAAAAACGCGGCTCGTTGATATACGAAGTGACGAGTTCGATCGTCATGGTTCCCTGATAGTTCATTTCCTTCAGCTCCGCCATCATTTCCCTGAGCGGCATTTGGCCTTCGCCGGGCATGATGTGCGTATCGCTTGCGCCGTCGCTGTCGATTACGTGCATATGGTACATTTTTTCGCCCAGTTTATCGAAGTAGGCCATGATGCTCTCCTGCTGCACATAAGGAGGGACAATATCGCACATGCCGACCAGACTGTCGGACGGAATCTGCCGGAATACTTCCAGCAAATCGTTTGCGCTCTTGCACACGTTTGATTCGTAAGGGGTCAGTGCCTCCAGAACGATTTTGTGGCCTATTTTTTCCGCATATTCCGTTAATTCACGCATGGTGCGGATGAGACGGTCCCAAATTTCCTGCGCGGTGGCGTTATAGCCCGCGTGCGCAGGGGACATAAGGGTAAAATCCGCTCCCATTTCCTTCGCCATATCCATGGAAAGTTTCAGATATTCTACCGCGTCGCGGCGCATGGACTCGCTGCCGATCATAAAGTTATAAGGATAGGCGTTATGTTCCGGCGTATAGCCTCTTACCGGCATTTCATACTCATCGATCAATTCTTTAATCTGATGGATATCGCCGGCTTTTAGATCCGGCGCGTAAGCGTGTGGGCGGGCTCCCCAAAGTTCAATATAATCATAGCCGAACCGTTTCGCGTCCTTGAAAACATCTTCAATGGGGTTGCGCTGATAACCGGATGTAAACATACCTATTTTCATAAAAACTTCCTCCATTCAAATTTCAATTTAGTGAAATTGCCAATTCAGCTACAGAAAAAAACCGTTCACAATGCGGAAACAGAGCAAACGGTTTTTTTACAGGCAAGTGTTGCTGCGGATTCGGTTAATACTGTACCAGTCCGCCGTAGTAACGCCTGTCATCCGGGTTGTGGTCTTTGCTGATGGACAGATAATAATAGAAGAATTCAAGGGGTACGAACAGTACCATCGGAGCGAGCATCGGGTGCAGGTCCACGTTCAGGTCTTTATAATCGAATACAATATAATTCTCGGTAAACTTTTTCACGAAATTAATGGTGCGCTCGGTTGTATGACGGGATTCGTCGGTGCCGAGCATGAAAACATACGGAACGCCCTTTTCAACGATTTCCAGCGGGCCGTGGCGGAATTCGGCGCTGTTCAGCATGCAGCCGTGCGTCCATGTGAATTCCATCATGGTAATAACGCCCTCTTTATAGGCGAGCGGCAGCATCGGGCCGGCGGCAACCGTATAGATAAAGGGCCATTTGCTTGCGCGGATACCGAGTTCCTTCGATTTCTCTTCCTGAGAAACCACGAGCTCGCCCAGAATTTTGGGCAGCTTCGGCAGGTCGGCAAGAATCTTGCTGACTTCTTTATGTTCCTTTACCGCGTTGATGTATTTGCAGGCGATGTAATAGCTGACCAGCAGATGAATTTCCCAAATGCATTCCGCGCCGTAGCCGAGAACATATTCCGCTTCCTTGCTTAAAGGAGTGCCTTCCTGGTCGCGGGTTACGCCGAGCGTTAACGCACCGGCTTCCCGCGCGCGCTTAATGCTGTTGTAAACTTCTTCGGTTTTGCCGTAATGGCTTATGCCGATAACCATAGAGTGCTCGTCCAGCTTACTGGGGGTTTGGTCCAGAAAATCCCAGCCGCTGTATGCTTTGCAGGGAATGTCGGAATACTTTTCAAACAGCATCTGCGCTGTCTGGCAGGCGCAGAGGGGGGAACCGCAGGCTACGAAGTAAACGCGGTCCACTTTCCGTTCGACCATTTTTGCAACGACTTTGTCGAGTCTCGGAAAATCCTTTTCCATCAGGTTTTCAACTTCCTTGACCATGTTTGTGGTTACAAGGAAATCAACCTTGTTCTTATCAATGTTTAGCATACAATCAATCCTTATCTGTTCGTATTTCGTGCAGGTGCACGATTGTAGAGTGAAGTGGTGGAAGATATATAATAAATGAGTAGGTATGAGTAAACAATTATTTCCCCTGTACCCAGGGTTCAAAAACACTGACGACTTCGGAAGCTACCTTTGCTCCTTTTTCCAGAGCCTGGTCAATGGGCATATTTGTCAGGATCCCATACAGGAACCCTGCAATGAAACTATCCCCCGCGCCAACCGTGTTTACGGTCTTTGCAGGGAAAATGCCGAATTCATAGAACCGGCTGCCGTCCCAGGCAAGACTTCCTTTTTCACCAAAGGTGGAAACCGCGATTTTCATTCCGCGGCTTACTTTATCCTTTAAAAATTTCTCAATAAATTCATCCCGCTGTTTATAAGAATAAAATCCGTAATCAACATAGGGAAGAGTACTTTCGACCAGTTCGTGCGTCAGCCTGTCGGCATAGTCAAAGCTGATTTTCGCACCCCGCTTTTTTATTTCCGGCAGAACCTTTTCTGCTTTTCCCCAAAGGGCGGTATGGACCAGATCATGGCTTGCCGCGAAACGAACGTCTTCCTCGTCAAAAACGATATTCTCCAAAACGCCTTCGGAATACTCGCCGTGAACGCGATCCAGACCGTTCATATCCATATAGGTGATTGCCGTCGGTCCTCTTCCGACCTTTAAGTGACTGATATCCAGCCCTTCGGAATTCAGACAGCTTAGCATCCATCTGCCGTTTTCATCGTCACCGGTTGTGCTGATAATCGAGGTTGGAATGCCCAGCTTCTGTAGGTTCACACCGGTATCGACTACATTGCCCGTGGGATACTTTTTCCCTAACCGGGGATAGACATCAATACAGTTATCACCGATTGCCGCTACTTTCATCATAAGACCTCCCATCTGCAAATTGAAATATATACGTGTTACTACCATTATTAAACCAATTTGCCTAAACTAAGTATAACGCTGCAATTTCATTTCGTCAACAAGTCAGATTATCCTAAATAAACACAGGATATTTATTTAAATTTAACAGTAATTATCCTAAAAAAGAATGGATGAAATTATACCACTTTTAGAAGCAGCCGAAAAGGAAGCCTAGCTTGAAGGGGAAATCATAAATTTTTCTACGATTTCCGCTACAGCATCATGGTTATTATCCTTTAAAGTAACATAATCCGCGGCGGCCTTCACATCCGGCAGGGCGTTTTGTACCGCTATACCGATTCCGGCATGGGTCAGCATGTCAATATCATTGTCGTAATTTCCCACGGCAATCGTTTGGGCCACCGGGATGGCAAGAGAATCGGCAAGCGCTTTTAATCCGTTCCACTTGTTGACGCCTTTCTTCATAATATCAATGCAGGTGGGCTCGGAGGCGACGTATTCCAAATTCAAATCCGCCCGGTCCAAAAACGCGCTGACTTCTTTGCCGTCGCTGGTTACCGTAAAGCCTTCTATCCGGTCGTACTCTACATCCGCAAGGGAATGATACAAATCCGGCTGAATTCCCAATTCCTCTATATAGCTTTGGGTACGCGGCGTAATCTTATTGATTGCCCAGTACATCCCGCTGAGAATATACAGCAGGTAGTCTTTTTGCAGGCAGTAGGAGATCAGTATTTTCGCTTCCTCTTTGTCAACCAGCTCATTTTTCAATATGCGGCCGTCGGCGGTGGAGATAATTTTCCCGCCGTTGTTCAGAATAAGATAGTCCGCGAAACGGTCGTCTTCGCCCAGCGGCACCATGTCGACGTCCCGCCGCCCGGTGACAAAACAGAGGATATGCCCCTTTTGCCGGGCGGCAATCAGTGCTTGTTTGGAAAGACTGCCCAGTTTGCCGCTGTCATCAACAGCGGTACCGTCAAGATCCAAAGCCAGTATTTTACGGTCCATATTACACCCGAAACTCACAGCTCTTTACGGTACTCTTTTACGATTTTCATAAAGTCTTTTACCCGGCCACAATCGACTGTGCTGTAGAAATCGCCGTTTTTCTTAAAGGTTGTGCCTACAACGGCTGCGTCCGAGTAACTGAGCTTTTCCTTAATGGTATCCATGCGGCACCCGGTGTTACAGATAACGGCAACTTCCGGAGCGGCCTTTTTTACGCTGCTCATCAGGGCCTCGTCTACTTCCTGACCGGCTGCGGAGGCGGAAATGCAGAGCCCGTCTGGAGACGCTTTGAAGATGACGGATTTTGCGATATCGGCCAGCGGGCGGGTATCCAGATTCCGGTCGGATTCCGGATTAATAAAGTACAGCATTTTCAGGTCGTCCAGATGCAAAGCGGCCTTGCGGCGCAGTAAATAGGAGAAGTCGTTGTCATAAAAACCGCCGTCGCCTACATAGGAACCGCAGAAAGTACCGCGAATAAATTTCGCGTCCACCGCCGCGGCCAATTCAATGCTGGCAAGTCCGTCCGAAATGCAGTCCGCACCGTACGGCACACGGATATTGCTCATTAATTCCCCGATGACGCGGGCCATGGCCGCGGGGGTAATGAAATCCATTTTCCGCTGATAGGGCAGGCTGAATTCATTGCTGAAGATGATTCCGTCCACGCCGCCGTCCTGCAATGCTTTCAGATCGGAGCGGGCCTGATCAACAACCGCTTTCATACTGTCCCCGTAACGGAATTTAGGGTCACCCGGCAATGCCTTTAAATGAAGCATTGCAAAGATAGGCTTTTTTACACCAAACATTTTCTCAGTCCAAAGCATAACCATCTCTCCAATTCCCTTATTTTCTAAATTTAAAAAGAAGCAAACTGATTTAAAAAGCATATAAGTTTGTAGTAATTGCATACCATTTTCAAAAACATAATAGCATTCCGTTTTCGGAATGTCAATAAGATTTCAGCATAATTCATTCGGATTTTTGTCGGATTTCCGCGGATAATCGTGCATAGGGCAGATTTATTCTACTATTTCAGATAATATCAGGTTTTTCAAAAAATGTTTCCATGTATTTTTAAAAATGGTATAAAACATAGGAACAGCGGATAAATCGAATCAATTTTTATTAATATTCCGCTTTGATTTTATAAATTGATAGAAAAACTGAAATATATGTTGCAAAATATAGGGATATATGCTATCTTTAAAAAAGAAATGGTATGGAAAATACCAGTTCTTATATACATAACACTTTATTCCTTTTCCGGATGCCCTGCTGTCGGCACAGCACACCGAACCTGTGCCGGACAGTGATTCCTTTCAAGCAAAAGCGTTTATAGAGAAGGAGTGCTAGGAATGACAAATAGTGGAAAAGCAGAGATTCTTTTAAAATCCAATTGTATTTATACGGCTGCTTCCGCAAAACCGATGGCGGGTTTTGTGGCCATTGCAGACGGAAAAATTCTCGCCGTAGGCAGCGAAGGAGAACAGGATTATACATGCCCGAATACGTGGGTATATGAATTGGGGGACAAACTGGTTTGTCCGGGTTTTACAGATGTACACTGCTTTTTTACGGGTTACGTGCTGCGCTTTGTCGGCGCGGATCTTTCATCCGCCAATACAGCGGATGAAATGATTGAAACGATGAAACAGTATGCTTCCGGAAAGGCTTCGGACAAGGCTTTGCTGGGGCATGGCTGGGATTCGGAAAAAATCAAGAATCCGGACCCCGCGCTGCTGGACAGGGCTTTTGGCAGCCGCCCGGTTATTCTGTTCGAAAAAGGCCAGGAGACTTGCTGGATGAACACAGCGGCACAAACCGTGTATCGGTTTACGCCGGACACCTGTTACCCGGAAGCATACTGGCGGCTTTTGGGTGAAGTGCTGGGTGACCGGGACTTTATTGTTCCGGAGTTCAAAAAATATATGGCCATGATGAACAGCCGCGGCGTTACTTCCGTAAAAGAGATGGGCTTTGATAATTTCTACGGCTTTATGGATGTACTGGAAGATTTGGAGAAGAACAAGGAACTGACTTTGCGTGTCAACTTTATGAGCCAGCCGGTGGGAGCCGGAATGAATCTCGAGTATGGCCGCGAGATGCGGGACCGTTTTAAAGGCGATTATGTTCGTTTCTCCGGTTACAACCGGATGACGGACGGCTCCATCAGCCAGTTATGCGGTGATCTGAAAAAACCGTACTGCTGCGCTCCGGATACCTGCTGCGCACAGGAAATCGACTATGATCTGATCGAAAAAGAGACTTTGGCTGCGGATGCGGAGAATTTCCGTTTTTCCCTCCACGCGCAGGGAGATGCAGCGATCTGCAAAGTCCTCGATATTTACGAAAAATGCAAACGGGAAAACGGCAGGCTGGTAAACCGCCACAGCATTACCGATCTTGAGTTCAGCGATCCCGCGGATTTGGAACGAATGGGGAAACTGGGCGCAATTGCGGAAATTTATCCGCAGATTATGGCTATCGCGGACCGCAAGAGCAAGTTGGAAATGATCAACGAGAAAATCGGGATGGAACGCGGCCGTTACTACTGGAACCGGCGCAAAATGGCGGACAGCGGCGTTTTAATTTCCTGCGGCACGGATCTTCCCCTGTTAATCGATGACATTCCGGAATCCATTTATCATGCCTGCGGAGGGCAGTTCCCCGAGGGCGGTGAACCCTTTAATCAAGAAAACACCCTGACGGTTGAAGAAGTGATGCGCGCCTGGACGTATGGCGGTCAGTACAATCTCTACCGCGAAAAGGAACTGGGAACCCTTGAAGCGGGGAAAAAGGCGGACATTGCGGTATTGAACGGCAATGTCTTTACCGCGTCAATGCAGAATATGCGGGCGGTGAAAGTCTGCCTGACGTTAGTGGAAGGAAAGGTAGTATATACCTCCCTGTAAATCTCCCCATAACCTGCGATCCCCGAAAGAAAGGGCCTGAAATGCAATGGAACAATCCGCTGCATTTCAGGCCCTTCTTTATGCTGATGGTTTCAATTCTGCCCACGCGGTAGACCGGGCGATGGTTTCGATGCGGATGATGATCTTCAATCGGTCAAAGCCATTCTGTCTTCTGTCAACTCCGGGATAGCGCCGCATTAAAAATTTTTGACTTTAAAATTGAATTTGGCTACCCGTTTCTGGCAGAAATAAATTCCGGTTGCTTGACCATACTTCTATTTTTGTTCAGCAGGAATATATTATAGAAAGATACGCAATTATTGGCTGAATACCCTGCTTTTTGATGCGGAGAAGGAGCGGGATGAAGTTTTGGCGGAAACCAACCGTCTCGGGATTTGCACCCGCCCCGCGTGGACACTGATGAATAAGCTGCCAATGTTCCGGGACTGCCCGCGCATGGATTTGTCCACAGCGGAAAATCTGGAAAGGCGTATTCTGAACATTCCGGGCGGGGCGGGCTTTCTAAGCTGTTTGAGAGCAAAAGCGAGGGATAAGATATGAAGCGGAAAATCTGTGTGGTTACCGGTTCGCGCGCCGAATACGGCCAGCTCGACATCCTGATGAAGGGCATCCGGGAAGCGCCCGGATTTCAATTGCAGCTGGTTGTAACCGGGGTGCACCTTTCCCCGGAATTCGGGCTGACATACCGGGAGATTGAGGAAGACGGGTTTGTAATTGACAGCAAAGTGGAAATGCTGCTTTCCAGCGATACGCCCGTTGGAATTACGAAGTCCATCGGTTTGGGCATCATCGGTTTTGCGGACGCCTTTTCTCGCTTGCAGCCGGACATTCTGGTGCTTTTGGGGGACCGCTATGAAATTCTGGCGGCCGCGCAGGCGGCGCTGATTTTTAAAATTCCGGTTGCCCATATTGCCGGCGGCGACACGACGGAGGGGGCTTTTGACGAGGCCATCCGCCACAGTGTCACGAAAATGTCACATCTGCATTTTGTTACGAACAGTGAAGCCTACCAAAGAGTAAGACAGCTGGGGGAAGACCCCTGCCATATTTATAATGTCGGCAGTATGGGGATTGACTGCATTGTCCATACGCCGCGCATGAGCCGGGAGGAATTGGAGAACTCCTTATCCTTTTCGTTTCGGAAACGGAATCTGCTCATTACTTTTCATCCCGCAACGCTGGATACGGAGCCATCCGCGATTCAGTTTCAGGCGCTTTTACAGGCGCTCGATAGTTTTGGGGGCGACACCGGTCTTCTGTTTACAAAACCGAACGCGGACCCGGAGGGCCGTGAAATCATCCGCCTGATGAACGACTTTGCCGCAAAACATCCGAACGCCGCTGTTTTTCCTTCTTTGGGAAGCCGGCGCTATTTCAGCCTGATTGAACAGGTGGACGCGGTGGTCGGAAATTCTTCCAGCGGAATTTACGAAGTCCCCTCCTTTAAAAAACCGACGGTCAATATCGGCGACCGGCAAAAGGGCCGGATTTTTGCTTCGTCCGTGATAAACTGCCCCTGTAAAAAAACAGAGATTGCAAGGGCAATCCACAAGGCTTTTCTAACGGACTGCTCCCATGCGGTGAATCCGTACGGCGAAGGGAACACTTCCGCGAAAATTCTCAGCGTTTTGCAGACGATACCGAATTACGGGGCTTTATTAAAGAAGCACTTTTATAAAATGGGAGCGGGAGTTTGAAATGGGTGATTTCCGTATACTGCCGTTTTGTGAAAAAGAGCAGTGGAACGCGATTGTCCGTTCCTTTGCTCAATCGAAAAATTGATGCCTAAAGCTGATCAGGAAAAGAGTCTGGCAAAGCTGGACTTTACCCTTGAAGAAGCCTGGAATATGAAATTGATTCGGCGGTACCGGCGACGACGATTCCATTCGGGAAATGGAGTTTTTTATGAATCTTATCCTGTGTAGAAAACCCTATAACAACATCAGCCATTGCTGTTCTGTCTTAAATTTGGCTCTGGAAAGGGGGACACAATGAAACTTCTGATAACGATCTGCGGGAGGGCAGGTTCCAAGGGTGTGAGAAATAAAAATATTAAGTTGTTTTTGGGAAAACCGCTTCTCTGCTATACGATTGCGGCGGCCCGTCTGTTCCGGGAAAAGAGCCGCGCGGATGTGGATATCTGTGTAAACAGCGACAGCGGGCAAATTCTGAATCTTGCGGAAGAATATGATTTAGCCTGTATCAAAAGGCCGGAGGAACTGGCGCAGGATGATTCGCCGAAAGTTCCGGTCATTCGGTATTCCCTTCAGTATATGGAGGAAAAACTGGGGAAAAAGTACGATTTTATCATGGATTTGGATATTACCTCGCCGTTTCGAACGGTTACGGACATAGAAAACACAATCCATAAATTAACGGATCAGCCGGAAGCGGACGTCGTTTTTTCGGTTGTGCCGGCCAGAAGAAATCCGTATTTCAATATGGTGGAATATAAAGACGGAAAATTCCAAAAGGTTCTGGGCGGCGAGTATACCGCGCGGCAGCAGGCGCCCGCCGTATTTGATATGAATGCGTCGATTTACGGTTACCGGCGGAACAGCCTGCTTAACCGATTGAAGAATTCTCCCCTGGACGGTGTCTTCGACGTGATTTTTATGAAAGATACCGCGGTGCTGGATATCGATTCGGAGGAGGACTTCCGATTGCTGGAAGTATTGGCGCATTATTTCTTCAAAGGGGAATTTAAAGAACTGTACGATTATACCTGCAAGATGTAAGTTGTCACGAAAAGTGCCCCCATCGATATACTGTTAAAAGGAATCCAGGCATTGTAAGCGAAACCGGATTACCGGAATGGATGAGGCGCATGGACGAATGGAAAAAAGTATTGGTATTGCCGGAAACAAAAATTCAGAACGCCATTGAAATTATTGATCGGTGCTGTTTGCAGATTGCCATCGTCGTCGATTCGGACGGCCGCCTTTTAGGAACCGTTACCGATGAGGATATCTGCCGCGGAATTTTAAAGGGAATCCCGTTAAATGACCCGGTTGAACGGATTATGAATCCGCACCCGGTCACAATCCCCGCGATTACGGATAAAAAGAGTATCCTTCCGATTTTAAGGGCCAATAAGCTGCGCCACCTTCCCGTTGTGGATGATGCAGGGCATATAATTGGAATCGAAAGGCTTGATGACCTGATCGAAAGCCCCAAAAACGAAAACTGGGTGGTTGTCATGGCGGGGGGAATGGGGAAAAGACTGCGTCCTTTAACGAAAGACTGCCCGAAGCCGATGCTTCAGGTTGGGGATAAACCGGTTCTGGAAACGATTTTAAACCAGTTCATGAGTCAGGGCTTTTATAAATTCTGCTTTTGCGTTCATTATAAGTCGGAGAAGATACGGGATTATTTTCAGGACGGGTCAAAATGGGGAGCGGAAATCCATTATATTGATGAGGAAAAACCAATGGGTACGGTCGGTTCTTTAAGTTTATTTCCTTTTCAGACCGACAGGCCCATTCTTATTATAAACGGGGATATTTTAACGAAGGTAAGCTTTAACCAGCTCATTGATTTTCATTTCAGACATCAGGCGCTCGCTACGGTTGCGGTTGCAACCTATGATTATCAGGTTCCTTACGGCGTTGTGAAAGCCAATAAAGACCGTTTAATCGGCTTTGAGGAAAAGCCCGTTTACGCAAACTTTGTTAACGCGGGCGTTTACGTACTGAACCCGGAGATATTAAATCTTATTCCGAAAAACAGGTATTTTGATATGAACCGTCTTTTGAAAAATCTGCTTGCCGAAGAAAAGAAAATCTGTATTTTTCCCATCCGCGAATACTGGATCGATATTGGAAATATTGAGGATTTTCAGCAGGCACAGCACGATTACGGCGGTGTATTTTTGTAGTACTTCCGGGAATTCAGGAGGATTTGCAGATGAACAACCCTGCTTTGGAGCCCTCAGTGTTAAATGAAAAAGAGCAGCTCATCGAGCTGCTTCAAATTGTAGACGAGGGACACGTTGTTAGGTTCGTAATCAGCCGGTAATTGTAGTGGTAGAAGCGGGCGCAAAGTTTAAAGAAAAATCTGTAGGATTGTCGGCTGTAAGCTGTTTCGTTGTATGCAGAAGGTTTTCATATGTGACAAGTTGTTCCCGGAACGCTCTTTGCGCCTTGCTTTTCAGCTCCTGCCATAAAAGATTGGACGACCTCGGTACCTCCATGGTCGGTTCTTTCCAACGAATCAATTTTTAAATTCTGAAAGCCCGCGCCCGACCATCGTTTTACCTCCCCGCATGTTTTATTGTATGCGTCGGAATCTTCGCAGTGATAAAAAAATCCACCGGTGCAGCACCGGTGGATTGCATGTTCTTTTTCTGTTTTTATTTTCCGAGGTATTCCATGCCGAACGCATCTGCGGCCAGAAGGGCGTTGTAAAGTTGATCCGGGGTAACATCGCCAAGCATATTGTGAATGGATTCTCCCGGCGCGCAAGCTTTTTCCGCGGCAATCAGAACCCTTGTTTTATCCGTTACGCCGATTTGCTCCAGCGTGACGGGAAGCCCGACGGAAAGGCAGAAATCGATAACCTCTTCCATTTCTTCCATCGGAGCGTCTTCCAAAATCAGCTGGGCAAGGGTACCGAAGGCAACCAGTTCGCCATGCATCGTGCCTTCGCACTCCTCCAGCGCGGTAAAGCCGTTATATACCGAATGCGAGGTGGCAAGTCCGCCGTTATCCGCTCCAACACCGCTCAGGTAGGTGTTCGCCTCAATAATTGCCTCGACAGCGGGGGTGAGAACACCCTGTTTGGCCGCTTTCATTGCCTTATAACCGTCTTCCAGAAGGGTTTCGTAGCAAAGCTCGCACAGTGCCATGGCGGATTTGGTAATGCCGCCGTTTTCAAGGCTCGGTGAATTGGTCTTCAGGCACATTCTTGCCTCAAAGTAAGTTCCGAGGGCGTCGCCCATCCCTGCGACAAGGAAGCGAACCGGTGCTTTAACGATGATGGAAGAATCCACGATAACCGCATCCGGATTTTTTGGATAGAAAATATAATGGGAAAAAGTACCGTCGTCATGATAGATAACGGATAAGCCTGTGCAGGGTGCGTCTGTTGCGCAAACGGTCGGAATGATAACAACCGGAAGCTTTTCGTAAAAAGCCGCCGCTTTTGCAGTATCGATTGCGCTGCCGCCTCCGATCGCGCAAATAACCTCGATTTGATTGTCTCTTGCGATCTTCTGCATTTTTGCGATTTCGCTTGTGGAACTGATTCCGCCGAATACTTCAAATTGAATTTTTGCTTCTTTTCCGGCGAAGCTTTTTTCAATTTTCGGCTGTGCCGCTTTAATTCCGCTCTTACTGCAAATAAACAAAAAGGAATTTCCCAAGTCTTTCACGTGGTCATAAAGTTCCAACAGGGCGTCTTTTCCCTGTACATACTTGGAAGGGGCTCTCATAAGTTTCAGCATTTTTCATCTCTCCATGTTATTTATTTGTTTTTGTTTTAACAACAGTATAATCTAAAATTTAACAATCTTATTGCTTTCACGGGAATGATGATTATTGTTTGCCGAATTCTCAGAATTAATCGGAGCATCGTTCGCTTTTTACCCATCCTCGGATTGTACTGCGTTTAACGGCAAAGATAATTGCCAGAAGAACCAGCGTCGTCGTACCGCAGAAAACAAATCCGGAATCCCCGTCGAAGTTTTCCATCGCCGCGCCGGAAAGAAAATTTCCGATCGGAGTGGAACCCTGATTTAAGAAGGAATAAACACTCATCACCCGCCCGCGGTATTCGTTGGAAGAATGGATCTGGAAAATAGAGTTGGCGGTGTTGATAAACATCAGATTAAAGAAACTGATTGCGGAAATCAGAAGGGCGCTGATAAAATAACTCGCGGTCAGCGCGGTGGCAAGCTGTAAAACGCCGGTCAGAATACCGCTGTAAATCAGCAGGCTCTTTTTTACGCCGTTTTTGCTGATATAGGCCATTAAAATCGCGCCCATAAACGCGCCCAGTCCGGCCATGGACAGGAGCATCGTGTAGCCGTCCGCACCGCGTCCGAGAACCTTTTTCGCAAATACAGGAATAATTACGTCGTTATTCATTGCAAAGGTACAGACAACTGCCATGATCAGGACATTAATGATTAACGTTTCGCTCTTTTTAATATAGCGGATTCCGTCTCCAATGCTCGAGAGCATAGGCGTACCGACCCGCGCATGGTTTTCATTGACCCTTATCATAACGATTCCGGCAATTACCGGAATAAAGCTGACCGCGTTGATGAAAAAGCAAAAAACGGTGCCGAATTGCAGCATAACCAGACCGGAAACCGCCGGGCCGATAATACGCGCGAGATTCACGATGGTAGAGTTCAGGGAGATGGCGTTCGTCAGGTTTTCGGTACCGACCAGATCAATGAAAAACGACTGTCTGGCGGGCATATCCAAAGTCTGTGTAAGACCGAACACGGTGCTGAGTACGAGGATATGCCAGTATTGGATGAGTCCGGTATACGTCAGCGCCGTCATGATCACCGCCTGAAGCATAAATATCGCCTGTGTGAAGATCAGAATTTTCTTTTTTGAAAAACGGTCGACCAGCACTCCGGCAAAAAGAGAGAACAGGAGCATCGGCATGAACTGGCAGACTCCGACGATACCGATTAACAACGGTGATTTTGTAATGGTGTAGACCAGCCAGGTCTGCGCTGTTCGCTGCATCCAGGTTCCGGTCAGGGAAATACACTGACCGAACCAGAAGAGGCGAAAATTCCGATATTGAAGCGCACGGAAGGTCGTCTTGAAAAAGCCGGAAATCTTGTTTGTTGAAATGTGCATGGTCGTCCCTTCGTATGAATAAAAGATTGATTTTTTGGTTTTTTATATTATCTCACTTTCTGAAAAGCATTAATTACTGCTGGGAAATAAAACCGCCTTTGAAAGGAAGAAAAAGGGAACGAAATTGTCAATACCGATCGGAGGCATTGAATTTGCGGCGCTACTGAAGTACAATAGGTTTATACATAAAATATGTCAGGGGGAGTAAGTTATGAAGGTTTTAGCCATAAACGGAAGCCCGCATGAAAAAGGGTGTACATATACAGCCATCCGGTTGGTCGCGGATGAGTTGGAAAAGCAGGGAATAGAGACGGAGATTGTACAGCTCGGAAATCAGCCGATTCGCGGCTGTACCGGCTGCCGCGGATGCAAAGACAGCAAGCATTGCGTATTTGACGATATTGTAAATGAATGCATTGAGAAGTCGAAGGATGCGGACGGGATTCTTTTGGGAAGCCCGGTTTATTATGCCGGCATTGCCGGCAGCATGAAATGCTTTTTGGACCGCTTCTTTTACGCGGGGCCGTATCTTCACTACAAAGTAGGCGCCGCCGTTGTTTCGGCAAGGCGCGCCGGAACCGTTGAGACCTTTCAGCAACTGAATAATTATTTTAACCTCAGGGATATCGTCATTACTCCTTCCCATTACTGGAACGAAGTCCATGGTTCCAGCGCCGAGGACGTAATAAAGGATGAGGAAGGCGTTCAGATTATGCGTACGCTGGGCAGGAACATGGCCTGGCTTTTAAAAGCGATTGACGGCAGCAAAAATACAGTTCCGCTGCCGGAGCAGGAAGCGGCTGTCCGTACAAATTTCATCCGTTAAATCAGATCAAAAAAATCATCGTATGCCAACCGGCTGACGATGATTTTTTTGATTAAGCAGAAGAAAAAGCTTGAAACCGTTTTTAAGATATCTTAAAATGCTTGCTTAAACGTGAAATACCCTGGAGATAATAAAAAGCAGAGGAGTGATTTTTATGAAAAAAAGAATTGCCGGGTTAAGCATTATTCTGGCTTTCATCCTGCTTTCCTTTTCAGGATGCCAGTTTTATAAGGGAACGCCGGGCGGGAACAGCAGTAAGGTTGAACTGAACAGCGAGGCGTTCCGCATACCGTCCAGCGGGATATCCAGTGGAATAACCAGATAATAAAAATCCGGCAGGTCTATTGGACTGCCGGATTTATGAATTTCTTTCTCCATATCCACCGTATGAACTTTCTGGTTCCGATTTCATATATTTTGCTGTCCTCACAAGTAAGCGAGGTTAATTCCTGAAAATCCGTTTGCGTTATAACGTCTTCTTGTTTAATATCAGGGTTATCTTCCGGTATTTTGTAAAAACCGTTTACCCATAGAATCCCTCCCGGCTTTATATGCTGTGCGACGATCGGGTAAAAATGCGGCTCTAATCGATAGTGATTGATAACGACGAAATCAAACTCGCCGAAATCCGCAAAGGACTCTTTTTTACATAGGCTTTTTTGCAGGACAGTTATGTCCAAATCCATTTTTGAAGCGAAATGCTTTACTTTTGCGGCGGCGATGCTGCTGAAATCCACAGCGGTTACTTTGAAGCCCTGCGACGCTAAGTATACGGCGTTCCGCCCATCACCGCAAGCCAGGTCCAAGGCTGTCCCGCTTTGTGGTAAGCAGGGCATGTCCTCTACCAGACAGCTTTCCGGCTGCATCAGTTCCGGGCCTCTTGCTTCGAATTTTTTATTCCAATAAGATTGGTTTCCCATATACATCGTAATTCCCTCTCGCTGTTAAAATGCGGGTGTGTAGGGCGCGGCCGCGTGTAGAAATGCTTAGATTCTTGCGGCAAGTTCAAGCGCAATATAAAAATTACGAAGCTGGTGGCCGATTTCTTCATCGCTTCCAAGAATTCTTCTCTCCCAGTCGGGGGAATCAAGCAAATCTCCGCTTATCAAAAAATTGTAAAATTCCAGTTTTCTGAAATCGCATACGGCCTGAACGCCCGCGCATTCCATTTCAACAGCAATACAGCCTTCCTTTTTTCTCTTTTCCATATTGCCTCTTGTTTCCCGATAAATGCCGTCGGTGGTCCATGTTTTCCCCATAACGTAAGGTAAACCGAGTTCATCCAATATTCCGGCGGTTTTCTCTGCATTCCGAATCACAATATAATCCTGCGCTTTGGCGTAGTGATACGAGAATCCCTCGTCACGGTATGCCTGAGTGGGAACGATCAATTTACCGGCAGTTATCTCTTTGTTTAAGGTTCCACAGGAACCAAACATGATGTATTTTGTCGCACCGGTTAGACAATGGGCCTCTTCAATACAGGTACCGGCTCCGGCTGAAGTGATCATCGTCATATAAAATGCAATCTCCATCCCTTTATAGGGAAATCGGTAAATAGGAATGCCGCCGTTTGCCGAGCCGATTTCTGCAATCTGTTCGCATTTGAATTTTCCAAGGATATTTTCTACGACAACATTTGAAAAAGTTACAATGCAAGTATCACAAATTTTATCTCTTTTTCCGTAGAAATTAACCGGGTTGATAACGGCTCCCGTTTTGTCGTCAAAAGTTTCTGTTAACATTTCATACCTCCTGATTCCGTATATGGTTAATCTTTAGTCCAGGGTCCTATACTTCCAATCATTGTATGAATATTTATCGTTCGTAATTTCTTCATATCTGTCACAGACATATAGAAGATTCCTGCTTCGTTTTCTTCGCTCATCACCGTTTTCCGTTGCGCAAAAGATATCTTCTGCCATTTTGGGCTCAAAATCTGATATGCAAAAGATTTCATCATCAAAGTCTCCAACAGGACAGAAGTTGCCGTGGATGCAAGATTGACAACAAATAATCTTTACGTTCTTTGGAAGTTTGTTTTGCAAGTCAATAATCGCACTTTCAGTAGATTCCAACGATTCGGCAGCGCAAAGCTCATCGCCTATTATTACTGATATTCGAGTATAGACGGAGTCATCGGGATAACGTGGCCGGAAAAATTTCAGATGATCGGTTTTCAAAAATGGCCAAACAATATGAAGATGAACAGAGCGGATTAGCAGGACGTATAAAAATGCTCAGGACCGAGCTTGACAAGGAAAGCCGTCGGACGGTAGGCACGGATATGTTTATGGCTACTGTACGTAAATATACCAGAGCCAGAAAGCTTACGCCGCGAATGCTGAATGAGCTGATCGATCACATTGAAGTCCATCAGGCCGAAAAGGTGAACGGCGTATACGTACAGAAGCTGACTATTCACTATAATTGTATTGGCTCCATTGAAATACCCGATGTTTCATCCCTGCCGGAACCGGATGTTCTTATACAAACGAGAAAAGGAGTAGCCGTAAGCTACTCCCAAGCGCAGATGGCAGGATAAGCATATAAAAAAGCGAGTGTTCTTACAGCACTTTCAAATGCTATAAGAACACTCGACATGGTGCCGGTGGCCGGACTTGAACCGGCACGGTATTGCTACCAATGGATTTTGAGTCCATCACGTCTGCCAATTCCATCACACCGGCGTGAGCAACAAGTGATATTATATAATAAATCGGCGGAAAAAGCAATATGAACTTTCAATTAATTAAGAAAAAACAGACGGAACCCCGGAATGGGCATTCCGTCTGTTTTGTAACCTTATAAATTCGAGTCGAACAGGGTAATGCAGTGCCTTGGGCAGACGTCAACGCATTCGCCGCATCCCGTGCACTTTTGCGGATCGACTTCGGCAATGAAGTTTTTCACATGAATTGCATCATGGGTACATGTTTTTTCGCACTTCATACAGCCGATGCATCCGATTTTACAGACTTTGTTCGTCTGGGCGCCTTTATCGCAGTTTGTGCAGCGGACGACCGCCTGCTTTTTTGCGGGGATAAAAGAAATCAGGTGCTTCGGGCAGGCCTTTATACACATAGAACAGGCTTTGCAGCGCGTCGGTTCGATTCTGGCCACGCCGTTGCAGACGCTGACGGCGTTATACTGACACGCCCTTACACAGTCGCCTAAACCGATGCATCCGTATTGGCAGCTTGCGGGCCCTCCGGCGACCGCTGCCGCACCCGCGCAGGTTTCGATTCCTTCGTATTCCGCCTTATTGCTGGTATTGTCGTAGCTGCCGAGGCAATGAACCGTTGCGACTTTAACTTCCATCTCGCCGGAATCACAGCCAAGGTATGCCGAGATACTTTTTGCAACAGCGGCGCCGCCTACCGGGCACAGCCCCGGCTTGGATTCACCGGTTGCCAATGCTTTCGCGTAGCCGTCGCAGCCGGAAAAACCACAGGCTCCGCAGTTTGCGCCGGGAAGCAATTCGCGTATCGTTTCCGCCTTTTCATCCTTTGGCACAGCCATTACAATGGAGGCAAACGCCAGAATCAGGCCGCACAGCAGTCCGATTCCCGCAACGATCAGGATTGGAATCAGTATTTCATTCATCATTCAGCATCTCCTAACCCAGCATCTTGTCGACAATTCCCTGGAAGCCAAGGAACGATACGGCTGTCAGCGAAGCGGCGACCAGAGTAATCGGCAAACCCTGCAGGCATTTGGGAACATCGTTATTTTCGATCCGTTCCCGTACGCCGGCAAACAGCACCATGGCAACCAAAAAGCCGATGCCGGAGCCGAATGCGTTTACCAGTGACTGAATAAACCCGAAGCTGGGGTCGGCCTGACCTTTTTCAATCACCAGCATTGTTACGCCGAGTACGGCGCAGTTCGTGGTGATCAGGGGCAGATAAATGCCGAGCGCATTATAAAGAGCAGGGATATATTTTTTCAGTACGGTTTCAATAAACTGAACGAGCGCCGCGATAATCAGAATAAACACGATGGTTTGCAGGTAAGCGAGGTTCAACGGCACCAGAACATAGGTATAGATCGGCCAGGTCGCCGCGGTGGAAATTACCATAACAACGGTAACGGCGATACTCATACCGGTTGCGGTGTCCAGTTTTTTGGAAACGCCGAGAAACGGGCAGATGCCAAGAAATTTATTCAGTATGTAGTTTTCGGTTAAAATAGCGGCTAAAAAGATAGCGAGTAAACTTTTCATCATTTCTTAGCACACTCCTTTTCTCTTTCCGCCAATTTGGAGCAGCTTGCACAAAGCGGGCAGCTTTGGCAGCCAAGTTCCGCCGGCGCTTCCCCTTTACCGGCCGCAAGCTTATTTGCAAGGGCAATCAGCATGCCGAATACGAAGAATCCGCCCGGAGGGAGCAGGAAGATAATAATCGGGGAAATGAATCCCTCCGTAATCGGAAAGCCGAAAACGGTTCCCGCGCCGAGAAGCTCACGGATAATGCCCATGACCAGCAGGGTTGCGGTAAATCCGACGCCCATGCCGAGGCCATCGAGAATGGACGGGAGCACCTTGTTTTTATTCGCGAACATTTCCGCCCTGCCCAGAATGATACAGTTTACGACGATCAGGGGGAGGTAAATGCCGAGCGCCGCTTTCAGGCTCGGCGAATAGGCTTCTATCAGCATCTGAACGATGGTAACGAACCCGGCGATCAGCGTGATGTAACAGGGGATTCGTACCTTGTCGGGGATTACCTTGCGAAGAAGGGAAATGACGGCGTTGGAGCAAACCAGCACGAATGTTGTTGCAAGGCCCATGCCGATTGCGTTGCTTGCGGAGGTACTCAGCGCCAGCGTTGCGCAGGTACCAAGCACAAGGCGCAGCACCGGGTTTTCTTTAATGATGCCTTTGCTGAATTCCTGCCATGGAGTTTTCGCCATTTTATTTACCCCCCTTAATCTTTTCATACTGCGCAACGGCTTCGTTTACACATTTCGTAACCGCCTTGCTGGTGATGGTTGCGCCCGTCATGGCGTTAATCTGACCTTCTCCGGCGTTTCCGGTTTTCACCACTTCAAACCCTTTTTCCGGGGCGTTTTGCAGGTATTGATTCCGGAAATTTTCTTTTTGCGCGTTCAGGCCGAGGCCCGGCGTATCGCTGATGGTCAGAAGGACAACGCCGGTCACTTTTCCGTTTTTATCAATCCCGGTCATTACCTTTAAATCGCCGCCGTAGCTTTTCGTCTTTGTCGTAAATACATAGCCGACAACGTCTCCTCCGTTTTTGCCGACAGCGTACAGTTTGTTTGCCGAATCCTCAAACTGCTTTGCTCCGGGAAGGACAAGCGCGCGGGAAGCGGAGGTTGTCTCCTCGTTGATCTGCTTGATTTTATCCTGTGTCATCAGATTGGTGACCGCAAGCAGGGTTGCGATCACAAGGCAGATCGTGAACAGGGTAACGGTCGGTTTCAGAATTTCCTTTGCATCGATCTTCATTTTTTAACACGCTCCTTTCCAAAGGCAAGCGGACGTGTTAAACGCTCGATATGTGGAACCAGAATATTCATTAAAATAATCGAGAAGGACACGCCTTCGGGAAGCTGCCCGAATATCCGGATCAGCATGGTAATGATACCCGCGCCGACCGCGTAAACAATTTTTCCTTTGAAATTGATCGGAGATGTGGCGTAATCGGTCGCCATGAAGATTGCGCCGAGCAGCAGGCCGCCCGCCAGAAGATCAAACAGAACATCCCGTCCGGCAATTAAGGACAGAACGGCAACCGTGCCGATGTAGCAAAGTGGAATCACAGGACTTATGATTTTGCGGTAGACAAGATAAATGCCGCCTAAAATCAAAGCGACCGCGCAGGTTTCACCCAGACAGCCCGCGCGAACACCGACGAACATACTGAGCAGATTCGGCATGGTGCCGCTTGCCCCGCTTTTCAGGATGCCGAGCGGGGAGGCGGTTGTCATTGCGTCTGCCGTCGTCTGCATATAGTAAAACGGTTTGTTCCATGTGCTCATCTCGGAAGGAAACGAGGCCATTAATATAATTCTTGCCGTGAGAGCAGGGTTGACGAAGTTCTGCCCGATGCCGCCGAACATCTGCTTTACAACAACGATTGCGGTGATGCCCCCGAATATAACAATAAACGGGCTTACGCCTACCGGCACATTGAAAGCGAGCAGAAGGCCGGTTACCACCGCGCTTAAATCACCAATGGTGTTTTCCCGCTTCATCACCCTGCGGGAAACATACTCGCTTGCTACGCAGGATGCAACGGAAACGACAATCAGCAGAAGCGCTTTCGGCCCGAATATGATAACGGACGCAATCGCCGCCGGAGTCAGCGCGATGATAACGTCCAGCATGATTTTACGGGTTGTAATGCCGCTTTTGATGTGGGGAGACGAGGATACGATCATTTTTTCTGCCATTATTTTTTACCTCCTGCTTTTACCAGCCCTTTACCTAGCCGGATCGCCTGCACAAGCGGCCTGCCGGCAGGGCAGTTAAAGGCGCAGGAACCGCACTCCATGCAGTCCATTACGTCGTATTCCTGAAGCTTTTCAATGTCTTTGGCATTCGAATATTTTTCAAGCTGGGTAGGAATCAGGTTCATTGGGCAGCTGTTCACGCAGCGGCCGCAGCGTATGCAGGAGGTAGGCTTGTTCATCCGCGCTTCCTGCTCGTCGAACGCAAGGATTCCGTTGTTCTGTTTTAAAATCGGAAGGCTGTCATCCGCAAGGGAAAGTCCCATCATAGGGCCGCCCATCAGCAGCTTTTTCGGCTCGGCACGGTAGCCGCCGCAGAAGTCAACGACGTCTGCAATTTTGGTTCCGACCGGAACGATCACGTTCTGCGGGTTCCGAATGGCGGAACCGTCAATGGTAACGCGCTTCTTTACGAGCGGCATGCCGGTTTTCAAGTAATTCGCCAGAAAAGCGACGGATGTGACGTTCATAACCAGACAGCCGACGTCCGCGGGGAGCTTTCCTATAGGAATTTCCCGGTTCGTGCAGGCTTTGATCAGAACTTTTTCCGCGCCCTGTGGGTATCGTGAAGGCAGCGTCAGGATGCAGATGCGGCTTTCCGCATTTGTTTCGCCGTCTGCGATGGCCTTTAACTTCCGGATGCCGTCCGGCTTATTCTCTTCCACCGCAAGGATTACCCGTTCAATTTTCAGCATGCGCCGTACAACGGAAATTCCGTCAAAGATGGATTGGGTATTTTCAATGATTTCCCGGTCGTCGGCCGTTATGTAAGGTTCGCACTCGGCGGCGTTGACGATCAGGGTGTCGATCGGCTTATCCTTTTGCACGCTTAATTTAACATGCGTCGGGAACCCGGCGCCTCCCAATCCGACCAGCCCGGATTCCCGGGCCGCTTTGGCAAGATCGGACGGCGTTTCAAGAACAGGCGGCTTTAAATCGGGCGAAATCTTCATTTCCCCATCCGAATCGATCACGACTGCGTCGGAAAATTGTCCGCCGGGCAGCATGACCTTTTTGATTGCCGTGACTTTTCCGGAAATGCTTGCATGAATCGGTGCGCTGATAAAAGCGTCGCTGTCTGCAATTTTCTGCCCGACAAGAACCTCGTCGCCGACTTTTACCAGAGGCGCGCAGGGGGCGCCTGCGTGCTGCTGCATAGGAAGAACAACCTGAGCCGGGGGCGGCAGAATGGCGGATTCTATCTGCTCGGTACTTTTCCGAGGGGGAACATCTGCACCGCCATGCGTTAAAAATGGCTTAACAGGAAATTCCATGTTTCTAACCTCCAAATGAAATTAATCTATCGTAAATTTATCCAGTAACGGCATCATTACACTTAATACGAGACCGGTTACGATTCCGGACAATATGCCGAAAAGAATCAGCCAAGGCAGATAGTAAAGAACCGCCGGTGTGGTTAAAAGGGACGCGACCAAAAGCTGCGCCGCGTTGTGGGAAAGCGCGCCCGCTACCCCAAGCCCGACCAGTCCGAAGGGGCGGCTCTTGATGCGGAGCAGGAGCCACATGACAAGGGTACTGAGCAAGCCGCCGGAAAGGCTCATCAGCATAGCGGTGAACCCCCGGGTAATTCCGGCAAACAGCCCTTTTATAACGGCAATGCAAAGGGCGGGGGCAAGCCCTACCGCACCGGCCGCGTACATGGTAACAAGATTGGAAAGCCCCAGCTTTGCACCGGGGGGCAAAAGCGGGAGCGGGGGGAGCGCCAGTTCGATTGCCGACAGAACAAGGGCGAGCGCGGTTAAAAGGCCGTTAAAGGCAACGCTCCGCGTACGCGGGGATAAATTCAATTTAGACGGCTGATTCATTTTCTTACCCTGTAAACCCGTCAAAGGTTTTTTTATCCTCTATGATTCGGACGGAAATTTTTGCCGGAAGACAAACCGCCACCTGTCCCGGTTTCGTAAGTTTGCCCGTCCGTACGCAGATCTGGTCGCGGCAGTCGGAATGCCGGAAGGAAATCGCGCCGGGTTCCAGCAGCAGCTTAACGTGGTATTCGCCGCCCAAGTCGATGATCTGCGTGGTTTTTTGTTTCCCTAAATCGAAGCGGTAGCATTCCGTGCCGTTTCGTTCAACCACGGCAACCCCGGTGCTTTTTGTACTGTTAAAACAGAACAGCAGTACAACGGCAAGAAGAAGAAAAAATAAAATGAAAAAGACATCCTGTTTTTTTATCATAATCGCATATTATACTCCACTTTCTACAAGAGTATATTTCCTATTGGATAATTTAAAGATATTTTTCATGCTTTCTGTTAAATAAACTTGATTATCCGTTGTAATAAAAATACCCCCGGCGTTATATTTCTTCAGCAGCTCGGTCCCCTTTTCCCGTCCAAGCACAAAACAGGCGGTTGAAAGCGCGTCACTCAGCGCACCGTTGCTGCATACGACCGTGACGGAGATCAGGCCGTTGTTTTCCGGGTATCCGGTCTTTGGATTCAGCAGATGGTGGTAAGTGACGCCGTTCTTTGTAAAGTACTTTTCATAGGTGCCGGAGGTGGAAACATAGCCGGATTGAAGATCAATCGACCCGATGGAAGTGCTTTGCGTTTCGGTGCTGTGCGGGTCACGTACGGCAATGTTCCAGGGGGTTCCGTCTTCTTTCGTTCCGAACACGCCGATGCTGCCTCCGACCGCAACAATTCCATAGTCCGCGCCGGCCTGCTTGTAAGCGGCTACCGCTTCGTCGCATGCCGCGCCCTTTCCGACCGCGCCAAGGTCAACAGCCATATAATGCATTTTTAATGAGGCGGCGGATTCCTGCGTGTTAACGCGAAGATCATGATAATTTACATATTTTAAATATTTCTGAATTTCTTCTTTTGCGGGGAGATGCTGATTCTCGCCACCGAAATCCCAAAGGGAGGAAATCGGCAGAATGGTAGGATCGAGCGCGCCGTCCGATTTTTCCGCAACGTCAAGGCTTTTTTGAAGGATTGCCGCCGTTCTTGGATCGATCGAAATCCAGTCGGAGCCGGAAGCTTGGTTCAGTTTGCTGATATCGGAATCACCGAGTCTCCAGGAAATCAGATTCTCCAGTTCGCCGATTTTCTGTGCCGCTGCTTTGGCAGCCTGCTGCGCGTTTTTGCCGTAAACGGTTTGCTGCACGTAGGTTCCCATTGCATAATTTGTGCATTCAAAGCTTTGCGGTTTTTGATTGGATTTTATAAAAATACCGGCCAATACGGCCAGTATCACAAAGAATACAGCGGAAAGCAGGAGAACGAGCTTTTTATCTTTTTTCATCGGTCAACCTCCAGTAGTAGATTATACCATGATTTCATACAAAGTCCAATAAAACCGCATTTTTTAAGACTAACGAAGAAACCGCTGCCTGCGGAAGAAATAAAGTCACCTGCCTGCGTTTTTTGCCGGCAGATGACTTTCTCTTCTATTATAGTATCCTTTCTTCGTTTAGTCTACGGCGCCTTTTTCCAGAATAAACAGGTCGATCATTTTTGCAATGCAGGAAAGCGCGGAGATTTCTTCGGAAGACCATACGCGTTCTTCCTTGCACGCATCGAAGCCGACAATGCCTTTCCGCTTTCCGTCCCGTTTGATGCAGAAGTACAATACGGATTTTACGTCGTGTTTCAGCAGTTCTTCCCGCAGCGGGTGTTGGAGAAGATTGGTGTCACCGCAGAAAAAGACGCCGTCTTCGTTAAAGAGAGGCAGAATGTCAAAGGCGGTCTCCTCCTGAAAGGTATGCCGGGGGGGAATTCCCTCCGCGCACCATTCATAAATGTTTTTTAAGGCCGTTTTTTCCGAGTCCTCAAAAATGTAGGCGCGGCTTATATGAAAGCGTTCTCCGGTCATTCTCAGGACGATATTCATTACGCTTTCGAAGTCCTTGGCGTGGTACAGCATGTCGGATACATAGGAAAGGATATCGTCATGAAAAGATTGATAAAGGGGTGCGGAGTATTCCGGCGTCGGCGTCAGCGTATTCCGGAGTTCCGGGCAGGTTTCCAGTTGCTTTTGGGATTCCGCGCTGCTGTCAAAAAGAACGAACCGGTTCCGGCCGCCGCGCTTTGCCTCGTACAGGGCAATATCGGCTTTTTTATAAAGCTCGGTATAGGTTGTTCCGTCTTTCGGGGAAACAGCCACGCCCACGCTTCCGGAAATAGAGTAACAGGTATTGAACGTTTGCTGCAGGCACTGGTTAATGGCCAATGCCTTTTCAACGATCAGCGCCGGGTTGTCAACGTTTTTCAGGAGCACCATAAATTCGTCGCCGCCGATCCGGCCCACGATATCCGAAGCCCGGAATAGCTTTTTCAGTTTGCCGCCGATATCCGCCAGCACGGCGTCTCCGAACATATGCCCCAGATTATCGTTGACCTCTTTAAAGTGGTCGACGTCAATCATGTAAAGGGCGCAGGGCTCATTGTCACACAGCGCCTGTTCAATTAAATTCTGGGTTGCGATTTTATTAAGCAGGTCCGTCAGGCCGTCCCGCTGCGCTTTATGTAAAAGTCTTTGCGTCGCTTCCTTTTGGCAGGTAATGTCGCTGATTCGGCCGATTGCCCGGATTGCCTTGCCTTCTTTGCTGAAAATAGTGGTGATTTTAATGTTATACCATAGATAATCGCCGTTTTCGAGTTTCATCCGACATTCGCCTTCCGCGTTGTGTTCGCCGTTTTTGACGCTTTCGAACATTTTGCGGAAGGGTTCAATATCGTCCGGATGAATCATACCGGTTTTCAGGAAGCTTTCAGGGAAATTTTTAATGGCATAGCCGCCGCCCGCAATCTGCCGGCCGCCCGTACTGTTCAGAATCGTACTATTTAAAATATCATAGTCAAAAATCATGCTGTCCGACTGATCCAAAACGATCTGGTAGCGTTCGTTGCTGATTTCCAGTTCCTGCATGATTTCCCTCTGGTCGGTAATATCAATTAAAAGGCTGTACAGCTCCGGTTCTTCTCCGCTTTCCACCATCAGCTGGCCCCGTTCCAGAATCCATACCAGCGTGCCGTCTTTTTTCTGAATCCGATACTGTATATCGATTACGCTGCCGGTATGAAGCTGTACGTCGATGCTCTGTTTCACCGTTTCCCGGTCGTGCGGATAGATCATTTTCAGAAACTGATTATCGAACAGGTCGGCTATTTCCTCAAGAGTATAGCCCGTCAAATAATAGAAACCGTCGCTGCAATAAATCATGGTGAAATCCCCGTCGTATTTACAGCGCTGGACGCAGCCGGGAATATTGGCCGTTAAAACATTCATTTCCTGACAGCTCTTTTTAATGTCGCTGTTCTTTTTCCGGAGAAGGAGGATCACATAAAAACCGAGAAGAATGAAGGCGAATGCGGTGCTGAATGCCAGCAACGCGGAGTTGCGGATCAGGTAATCGGACTGCGGCAGAATCACATCCGCAGGAACCACGGTGATCAGGTACCAGTCGCCGGAACCCAGCGGCTGGTAATGTACAAAACTGTCCGCACCGCCGACATTGCATTCCGCCATCCCGCTGCTATTCCGGTTGATTTCATTCTTCATGGTTTCAACGCCCGTTTTGTCCTGATTTGTACGCATGAGCGAAGAATAGAAATTCTGAAGGGCGCTGTCGGCTGCTTTTTGAGGATAGAGCACAACGGTGCCGTCACGGCGAATCAGGAAACGGGTTCCCTTTCCTTCGTACAGGGGGGTATCCAGTTGTTCGGCGACGGGGGCGGCGGACGCGGTTCCGCTTAATACGCCGATCACTTTATGGTTCGAATAGATCGGTACGGAATAGAGAAGCGCTTTTTTTACCTTTGGAAACGAATCGGATGAATCGGTAACGACACAGGAGCCTTTTATCGATTTTTTAAAAGAATCATCGGAGGCGATATTCTTTTTCTGCCCGTCATTTGTTATGCTGTCCCCATGGATGTCGGCAATGGAGACCTGAAGAAACTGTTTACTGTTCAGTACCGCCTGTACGGCGCCCGCAGCCGTTTCATTATATAAATTTCCCTTTTCACCAATGCAGGTGGACAAGGATTGCAAAACAGATGATTTTTCGTCCAGCTTTGCCGTTATTGCCGCCGCGCTTTGTGCAGCGTTTTCGACCATATTCTTCGAAACGGACGACCGAAGGTCGCTGTTCATCTTGCCTACGAATGCTGCAAATGAGATTGGCAGAAAGGATAAAGAGATCAGAAAAACGAACGCAGCCGCCAGTTTTGGCTTTAACGTCACAAGCTCGCATCCCTTCCGTTGTATATTTTTACAGGAAAAAATTGTTTATTATAGATAAAATATACACTATTTTATTCTTTTACGCAATTCTTTTTTCTTTATAAAATCCAGGATAGGATTTTCATCTTAAATGTGATAAAATCAAAAATAGGAATGCGAAGCAGATTCTTTCGGGGAATAAAAGAAAATTTTCTCCGCGCTCATTTTGGAGAAATCGGAGGAAAAATATACAGGAAACCGATTTTTCGCTGCGGCAATGGGGCAGATACCCGCGTAGGTGATAATTTTTATGCGAATTACGGATGTATTATGCTCGGCGCCTGTTTGGCTCCATCGGGAGAATTTCCGTTCGTGACTTCCCCTGTATTGCATTTATACGGCGGCTTGTCCCATACAGGTGCCGGCTGGCAGCGCTCCGGCGAAAGCCATCAAACGTTTCCGTAGAAATTTCGTGCAAATCTGATACAGAAAACCCAAAAAAGATTTTGTCGGATTTGTATTTTATTACAAAATTACAGCGAAATACTTTTCACGCACAAACTGTATGTTATACTAAAGTTTAATAATATTTTGGAGGGCGACATGGCGGTACAAAAAGTAAAGGAATATCTTAAAACGTTCGGAATGGAAAACCGTCTGCGGGAATTTTCGGTTTCCAGCGCAACGGTTGAGCTTGCGGCGCAGGCGCTGCAAGTGGAAGAAGCGCGCATTGCAAAAACCATTTCTTTTTACGCGGAAGACGGGTGTATTTTAATCGTTACCGCGGGTGACGCGAAAATTGACAATCCAAAGTTCAAAGCGGAATTCGGGATGAAAGCGAAAATGCTTGCTCCCGAAGATGTGGAGCGGCTTACCGGATACCGGATCGGCGGGGTATGCCCGTTCGGGAATCCGCCGCAGGCAAAGGTTTACTGCGATTTGTCTTTGAAGCGGTTCACCACGGTCTATCCGGCCGGGGGCAGCTCCAATTCCTGTGTGGAATTAAGCTGCGAGGAGCTTTTTCAGGTATCGAAAAGTGTAAAATGGCTGGATGTCTGCAAGAATTGGCAGGAAACCGGGGGACAGGGTTAATCGTATGAGAATGCGGAATAAGCCATGGGCTGCGCCGGAACTGAATGCCTGCGAATTTTTTGTCCGTAATCCGTCGGAGCACATCGGGAAATGGCACGCGTATTTTTCGCGCAGACAGCCGATCCACCTGGAACTTGGCTGCGGAAAAGGTCTTTTTCTTGCGGGACTGGCCCCGAAGCACCCGGAAATCAATTATATGGGGATCGATCTGAAGGACGCCGTTCTGGCCCCGGCAAAGCGCAATATTGAACAGGCGTTTCAGGAGCAGAACCGGAAACCGGACAATGTGGTGCTGATGGCACAGGATATCGAGCGGATTTTAACGGTTATGAATGCGGAGGATGCCGTCGAAAGAATCTATATCAATTTCTGCAATCCCTGGCCGAAAGCGAAGCACAATAAGCGCCGCCTTACGTATCCGCGAATGCTGGAAAACTATAAACAGATTCTGGCAAAGGGCGGCGAAATCTATTTTAAAACGGATGACGATCCGCTTTTTGCCGATTCGCTTTCTTATTTTGCGGAAAGCGGATTTGAAATCATCAAAATAACCTATGATCTTCACGCGGAGAACTGGCCGGAAAATGTACTTACGGAGCATGAGAAAATGTTTATGGAGCGGGGGATAAAAATCAAAGCCCTGATTGCGAAAATCCCTGTTTCTTAATTCATAAAGATGCATTGACAAAATCACGGGACTACATTATAGTTCCTATAAAATCAGTAATATTATTTGGAGGGTGCTGGAATGGGCGAGGCCATTATCGAAATACGGGCGCTTAGCAAATCTTTCCGCACAAAAGATACGGAAGTAACCGCCCTGCGGGATATTAACCTGACAATTGAAAAGGGCGAGATTTTCGGAATTATCGGCATGAGCGGCGCTGGTAAGAGCACGCTTGTACGTTGTATCAATATGCTTGAAAAGCCTACAGAAGGTACGGTTTTGTTCGACGGCCGCGATATGGCGAAGTTATCCGACCGGGAACTGCGGGAAGTCCGGCATTCCATGGGAATGATTTTTCAGCAGTTCAATCTTTTAATGCAGCGCACGGCGGAAAGCAACATTTGTTTCCCGCTGGAGCTCGCCGGAATGGATAAGGCTTCCGCAAAGAAGCGCGCGAAAGAGCTTCTGGAACTGGTCGGGCTTGCAGATAAAGCCAAGGCGTATCCGTCCCAGCTTTCGGGCGGGCAGAAACAGCGCGTCGCCATTGCACGCGCACTCGCTACGAATCCGAAAGTGCTTCTCTGCGACGAAGCCACCAGCGCGCTTGACCCGACAACCACCACGTCGATTCTGGCATTGTTAAAGGATATCAATCAGCGGCTGGGCATTACGATTATTATTATTACACATCAAATGAGCGTAATCGAGGAAATCTGCAACCGCGTTGCGATTATCAACGAAAGCCAGATTGCCGAGTCCGGCACGGTGGAAGATATTTTCTATAAACCGAAAACCGAAATCGCGCAGAAACTGGTCTATCCTTCCGGAAAACCGACGGAACAATTTATCAGCAAGCGATGCATGCGCATTGTGTTTGACGGAAATTCTTCGTTTGAGCCGGTTATTGCAAATATGGTGCTTGAATGCAAGGCTCCCGTGAACATCATGTATGCAGATACAAAAAATATAGACGGCAAAGCGTTTGGCCAAATGGTGGTCCAGCTGCCGCAGGATGAAGCTCTGGCGCAGAAAATGTTTGCCTATGTCCGCGCAAGAGGATTATCCGCTGAGGAGGTGAACGGTTATGTGGGATGAGGCAACGCTGAATTTACTGATACAGGGTGTTGGTGAAACCCTGTATATGACGCTTGTTTCCACCTTGTTCGCTTATATCATCGGGCTGCCGCTGGGCATCCTGCTTGTAACAAGCGCAAAGGACGGGATCCGCCCGTGCCCATGGCTGTTTAAAACGTTGGACGTTATTGTGAATCTGACCCGTTCCATACCGTTCCTGATCCTTCTCGTAGCCATCATTCCTTTTACACGGCTCGTTGTCGGAACATCCATCGGCTCAACCGCAACCATTGTTCCGCTGACTTTATCCGCGGCGCCGTTCGTCGCCCGGCTGGTCGAGTCTTCGATTAAGGAAGTCGATGTCGGCGTAATCGAGGCCGCCCAGTCCATGGGCGCTTCCAATATGCAGATTATCTGGAAGGTCATGCTTCCGGAAGCCAAACCGTCCCTGATTGTCGGCTGTGCAATCGCAACCACAACCATCCTCGGCTATTCGGCGATGGCCGGCTTTGTGGGCGGCGGCGGACTTGGCGCGATTGCAACCAATTACGGATTCTATCGTTATCAGTATGATGTTATGCTGGTTACCGTAATCCTTTTGGTGCTGATCGTACAGGTGCTTCAGGGAATCGGAATGAAAGCGGCAGGATTCAGCAATAAGAGATAATCATTCTATATTATTGGAGGGAAAATTCATGAAAAGAATCGTATCGATTTTATTAATAGCGGCTCTTTCCCTGTCGGTGTTTGCCGGCTGCGCAAAATCCGGCCAAACTTCTTCTGCGGGGACATCCGCGGGAAACAAAAAAATTGTAATAGGCGCTTCTCCCACACCCCATGAGCTCATTTTGAAGGAAGCGGCGAAACTGTTAAAGCAAAAGGGCTATGACCTTGAGGTGAAGGAATTTAACGATTACGTTTTGCCCAATACCGCGCTGGTAAGCAAGGAACTGGACGCGAACTATTTCCAGCATGTAACCTATCTGGAGGATTACAATAAGAAAAACGGAACCGATCTTGTTTCCGCCGGGTCCATCCACTATGAACCGTTCGGAATTTATGCGGGAAGAACTAAAGCCCTGGCCGATTTAAAAGACGGCGCGACGGTTTCCGTTCCGAATGATACATCCAATGAAGCGAGGGCCCTTCTTCTTTTGCAGTCGCAGGGGTTAATTAAACTGAAAGAAGGCGCCGGAATCGACGCGACCCAGAAAGATATCGTCGAGAACAAAAAGAATCTGAAATTTACGGAAATTGAGGCCGCCCAGCTTGTACGTTCCCTACCGGATGTCGACCTGGCCGTTATTAACGGAAACTATGCATTGCAGGGCAACCTGAAGGTTTCCGATGCACTTGCCGTGGAGAAAGACGATTCGATCGCCGCGGAAAAATATGCAAACGTGATCGCCGTGCGCAAAGGCGATGAAAACCGGGAAGAGATTAAAGCATTGGTTGAGGTACTGAAAAGCGACGAAATGAAAACCTTTATTAAAAATACCTTTAACGGTGCGGTCGTACCTGTAAAATAAGAAACGAAAGTGAACACCCGTGCCGGACAGCATTCCTGCACGGGTGTTTTTACGTTGAAATCAACCCTGTATTTTGCTACAATAAGGGAATCTTATGACGAGGTGTTCATGATGAAATGCTATAAAATCGAAAATGATATGCTTACGGAAGAAGGCGCTCAGCCGTTTCAAAACAATACCGTCTGTTTCTGCACGCCGAATGAACTTCGGGGCGGAATAAAGGTGGCTCCGCACACCATCGATGAGTGTACCCGTCCCGGTCCGGCCAAGCTGGAAGCCTACGACGGTTATGATTTCATTCTTCTCAACCTGATTGACTGTAAAGAGCAGCGTGTTGCAAAAAGAATCGGCATTTACATTATGCCGGATAAGCTTATTTTTACCTGTGCGCATTCTGCAAAAACCGTACAGGATGTTCTGGAGGCTTTATCATCCTGCCGAACCGCCAACCTGTCCCCGGAACGTGTGCTGTATGCTTTTTTCAATTATCTGACAACCAAAGATTCCGGGAAACTGGAAGACTTTGAGGAAGAAATCTCCGCACTTGAAGAACAGATTATGGAAAACAAGGAAGGAAATTATATTAAGGAAATCGCAGCAATGCGCAAAAAGCTGATGTTTTTTAAGAAATACTACGAGCAGCTTCTGGATATCGCGGAAAGTATTGAAGAAAATACGAACGAGCTGTTTTCTAACAGCGTGCTGCGCTATTTCCGGATGTTTACCGCGCGGCTTGAACGGCTGAACCGCAGCGTCCTGAATTTACGCGATTACATAACGCAGGTTCGGGAAGCGTATCAGTCCCAGGTGGATATCGGCTTGAACGAAATTATGAAACTGTTTACGGTGATTACCGCCATTTTTCTGCCGCTGACCCTTTTGGTGGGATGGTATGGAATGAATTTTAAAAATATGCCGGAGCTGCAGTGGCCGTATGGCTATGCTTTTGCGGTGGGCCTTTCCGTTTTGATTGTTATCATCAGTGTCCTCTTTTTCAAAAAGAAAAAGATATTGTAATAGAAAACAGATTATCGACTGCTTTTTCATAAAATACTGGAATTATTTCGTCTTATGCACTATAATAAGAAAGCTTAGGAAACAAGGAAATATTTTCCTGTATTATAAAAAACGCATCTCTGGTGATATTGCACAATAAATTTCGGAAGCCATAAATTATCTTGACATTTCCATAGCCCGGTAGTAAAATGAAATCAGCTTGAAACCGGTTTCAAAATAATTGATGCATATTTAGGGAAGGCTATGGTGATAAAGTTTGGCTCAGATCGGCGATGTGGCAAAATTGGCGGGCGTATCTTCGGCAACCGTATCGCGTGTGATCAACGGATCTGCCAAAGTAAACGAAGAAAAAGTCAAACGTGTAATGGAAGCGATTGAAGTAACCGGTTTCAAACCGAATGAGATTGCGCGTTCACTGTACAAAAAATCTTCACGGATTATCGGATATATCGTACCAAGCATTTTAAACATTTTTTTGAATGAAATCGGGCGGGCAATTGAGGACGAGGCCTTTCAGAACGGATATAAAATGATCCTCTGCAACTCCGATGAAAACCCGAAAAAAGAGGCGGCCTATATTCAGATGCTGACCGCCATGAATGCCGACGGAATTATTATTACGGCAAACAACGACAATCTGGATGAGGAAATCCGGAACTGCCCGCTCCCGATCGTCGTACTGGACAAAGAAGCCAGCAGCCGTTATACCGCCGTGGTGCAGTCCGACAATTACTCCGGGGGGCGAATTTCCACCGAACACCTTCTGGAATGCGGATGCAGACACCCCGTTCTGATGCGCGGCCCGCAAAAGTATTCGAGCGGCCGGCAGCGTTTTCTCGGCTATGTGGACGTATGCAATGAGCATGGAATCCAGCCGCTGTTTATCGACAGCCAGTTCAGCTCCAATGACGGGCTCCGGTGTACGCAGGAACTTTTGGAGCGGTTCCCGTATGCGGACGGTATCCTGGCGGTCAACGATATGACGGTTCTGTCCATCTATAAGGTGCTGTCCGCACGGGGCAGAAGAGTTCCGGAAGATATCATGATCGTCGGTTACGACGGTGTGGAGCTGGGCGGCCTGATGAATCCCGCGCTGACAACCGTCATGCAGCCGATCGAGGAAATCGGAAGGCTTTCCGCGAAAATCATCATCGATCAGGTGGAGGACAAAAATCCGGACTGCCGGGAAAATATCCTTCCGGTTCAGCTGAAGGTAAGGCAGACAACCAGATCGCAGGCAGGGAATGAAGCTTAAATTGCCGGAACGAAAACGAAGGTTTCCTATTTTTAAATAAAAGGGATGGCAGTATATGAGTAAACGTATTTTTTTAATCGTACTGGACAGTGTCGGAATCGGCGAAGAACCGGATGCCGCACAATACGGGGACGAAGGCAGCAACACGCTTGCCGCCGCCGCTACAAGCAGTTCTTTTGCGATGCCCAATATGCAGAAGCTTGGGCTGTTTAATATTGACGGCGTTACCTGCCGACCAAAGGCGGAACATCCGGCCGCCGCGTTCGCCCGCATGCAGGAAGTTTCGAAAGGAAAGGACACGACGATCGGCCATTGGGAAATTGCGGGAATCAATTCCCCCAAACCGCTTCCGACCTATCCGAACGGTTTCCCCGATGACGTAATTCGTGCTTTTGAGGAGAAGACAGGCAGAAAGGCCATTTGCAACAAGCCGTATTCCGGTACCCAGGTTATTTTGGATTATGGCAGGGAACATGCACAAACGGGTGCCCTGATTGTTTATACCTCGGCGGACAGCGTTTTCCAGATCGCCGCGAATGAAGCGATCGTTCCGGTTGAAGAACTTTACCGTTACTGCCGGATCGCGAGGGATCTGCTGACCGGCGAACACGGCGTAGGCAGAGTAATCGCAAGGCCGTTTGTCGGCACTTACCCCGATTATACCCGCACGACAAACCGCCACGACTTTTCCCTTCTCCCCCCGAAAACCACCATGCTCGATCAGCTTTTGGAGAAAAAGTATGATGTGATTGCGGTTGGAAAAATTAATGATATCTTTGCCGGCAAAGGAATCAGCCGCTTTATGCGCACCAAAGGAAACGCCGAGGGCATTGAGCGCACCATTGAACTGACGAAAGAGGATTTCAACGGACTTTGTTTTGTGAATCTTGTTGATTTTGATATGCTGTATGGCCACCGCAACGATGTGGAAGGCTACGCGAAAGCGCTGACCTATTTTGATCAGAAGCTTCCGGAAATTTTGAACGGCCTGCGTGACGACGATCTGCTAATGATTACGGCGGATCACGGCTGCGACCCGATTACGCCGTCCACCGACCATTCGCGGGAATACACGCCGTGGATTATTTACGGAAAGAACGTAAAGCCCGGTGTAAACCTCGGCACCCTTCCGACCTTTGCCGATATTGCGGCGACCGTTTTGGAGTATTTTAATGTTGAACAGAAAGTGACGGGTACGTCGCAGTTAAGGAATATTTTAAAATAAGAGCAGGAGGAATATTCAAATGTCCAATACACCTACACCCCATAACGCGGCAAAAGAAGGGGAAATTGCCAAAACGGTTTTAATGCCGGGCGATCCGCTGCGGGCGAAATTTATAGCGGATACATTCCTGACCGATGTTATATGTTTCAATACGGTCCGCAATATGCTGGGGTTTACCGGAACCTATAAGGGCAAACGCGTGTCCGTTATGGGCGGCGGAATGGGAATGCCTTCCGTAGGCATTTATACTTACGAGTTGTTTCACTTTTACGATGTGGAGAATATTATCCGGATCGGCTCGGCCGGAGGAATCGCGGAGAATGTGCATGTGCGCGATGTAGTGATCGGCATGGGCGCCTGTACCGATTCAAACTATGCTTCCCAGTATCACCTTCCGGGTACGTTTGCGCCGATCGCGAGTTATGACCTCCTCAGCCGGGCGGTAAACGAGGCGGAAAGGCTGAACATCCGGACGAAGGTCGGCAATATCCTTTCTTCCGATGTGTTCTACGGAGACGACGGGGACGCGCTGGCAAAATGGAAGAAGATGGGCGTCCTTGCGGTGGAAATGGAAGCTGCCGCCCTGTATATGAACGCGGCCCGCGCCGGGAAAAACGCTCTTTGCATGCTCACAATTTCCGACTGCCCGTTTACCGGGGAAGCTCTCCCCGCCGAAGAACGCCAGACCAGCTTTACGCAGATGATGGAAATCGCGCTGTCTCTTGCCTGATGATGTGGGTAATATCACGTTTGTGATATTCTATATATCCCAAGGCCTCATTTAAAAAACCAGAGAACCTGCTTTTTTCAGTAAAATTGCGTCATTCAGGTTCAAATGCCTGCGTACGGCAGTATTCTTCCGCATCTGCCTTGTCTGGAACAATTTTATCTCGAAATGCGCGCTTTTTGTTTATTAAATAGGGCCTGACTAAAAACAGGAGGAAAAATTATGAAGAAGATTGTAGCATTTTTTCTTGCAGTAATGATGACGGCGTCTGTAACCGCGTGCGGTTCAAGCTCAACGACATCCAGCACCGCTCCCGCCGCCAGCACTGCGGAGAGCAAAGCGGAAAGCCAGGCGGCTTCCACCGCGGCAAAATCGGATTTTAAAATTGCGATGGTTACGGATACCGGCGGTGTAAACGACCAGTCCTTTAACCAGTCGTCCTGGGAAGGCCTTCAGAAGCTGTCCAAGGATTTGGGTGTTACGGTAAAGTACACGGAATCCAAACAGCCTTCCGATTACACCACAAACCTTGATAAGGCTGCCGACGACGGCAACAACCTGATCTGGGGCATCGGCTTTGCTATGGCCGACGCGGTAACAAACGCGGCAAAACAGAATCCGGATATCAGCTATGCGATCGTTGATAATTCCTACGGCGACAAAACGCCTTCCAATGTAACGGGCGTTATGTTCCGCGCGCAGGAGCCTTCCTTCCTCGTTGGCTACATTGCGGCGAAAACCACAAAGACCGGCAAGGTCGGTTTCGTAGGCGGCCAGACCAGTGACATCATCAGCCAGTTTGAATACGGTTACAAGGCCGGTGTTGCCTACGCCGCCAAAGAGATGAAAAAGAACATTACGGTCGACGCCCAGTACGCGGAAAGCTTCAATGACGCCGCAAAGGGCAAGGCGATTGCATCAAAGATGTTTAACAATGGCTGCGATATCGTATTCCATGCAGCCGGCGGTGTTGGCGTAGGCGTTATTGCAGCCGCAAAGGAAGCCAACAAATTTGCGATCGGTGTAGACCGTGACCAGGCTTATCTTGCGCCGAAGAATGTTCTCACCTCTGCTTTAAAGCTTGTAAACAAAGCAGTTGAACTCGTTTCCAAGGAAGCAGTCGACGGCAAACAGATTGGCGGCAAGACCTATAACTATGGCTTAGCGGAAAACGCTGTCGGAATTCCGGAAGAGCATACGCTCATGGGCGACGACACTTACAATGCCGCAATTGCACTCGAAAGCAAAATCAAAGACAAGACAATCACTCCTCCGGCAAACAAGGACGAATATAATAAATTTGTAGCCGGCCTTAAATAATTTAATTTCTTTCCGTTTCTTAAACCAGCGGGGCGCGTTTTCAGCCGCCCCGCTGTGTCTAAAGAGATATTAACAGGCAGGGGGTCTATTAGATGGAAGTCAGCAGCGAATATGCGGTGCAGATGCACGGTATTACAAAGATGTTCGGTTCTTTTTGCGCCCTGAATAATGTCCATCTCGACGTTAAGAAGGGAACAATCCACGCGATCCTAGGCGAAAACGGCGCGGGAAAAAGTACGCTGATGAACGTGCTTTACGGTTTGTATCAGGCGGATGCCGGTGAACTCTTTTTAAACGGTGAAAAAGTAAACATTAAAAACCCGAATATTGCGATCAAACATGGGATTGGGATGGTTCATCAGCACTTCATGCTGGTTGAAAATTTTACGGTAACGCAGAACATCATTCTGGGAAATGAGGTAACAAATCAGTTCGGCACATTAAATATGAAAAAAGCACGTGAGGAAATTCTCAAAATCGTCGAGAAATACGGGCTTGAAGTAGACCCGGATGCAAAAATAGAGGATATTTCCGTTGGTATGCAGCAGCGTGTTGAAATATTAAAAGCTCTTTATCGCGGGGTTGACCTGCTGATTTTGGACGAGCCTACCGCGGTACTGACTCCGCAGGAAATAGACGACCTGATTCAGATTATGCACAATCTGGTTTCGGACGGGAAAACGATTGTCATCATTACCCATAAACTGAAAGAAATCAAGGCTTCGTCCGATGTCTGTACCATTATCCGCCGCGGCGAGTATGTTGATACGGTTCCTGTCGCGGATGTGGACGAGGAGGAACTGGCGACAAAGATGGTCGGGCACGCCGTTCAGCTTGTCGTTGAAAAAACACCCGCCAACCCGGGCGACGTGGTTTTCGAAATCGATAACCTGACGGTGAAAGATGAACGAAAGCTGGACGCGGTGAAAAATTTGTCGCTGAAAGTACGAAAAGGGGAAATTGTCGGCATTGCCGGAATCGACGGAAACGGTCAGAAAGAACTTGTGGAGGCTATCACGAGCCTTACAAAGGCGGAAAGCGGCACCATTAAAATAAACGGGGCCGAAATCCAGAATACGACGCCGCGCAATGTAATCGACCATAAAATTTCAACGATTCATGAAGATCGCCAGAAACGCGGTCTGGTTCTGCCGTTTACCGTTGCGGAAAACATGGTCATTGAAAAATACCGCGAGCAGCCGTACAGCAAGGGCGGAATGCTCAACAGCAGCGAGATTCTCGCGTTTACAAAAGGCCTTATCAAGGATTATGATATCCGTCCGGAAGACTGCGAAAATCAGGCGGCAAGAGGTCTTTCCGGCGGAAACCAGCAAAAGGTGATTATCGCGAGGGAGATTTCCAATGAGCCTGATCTGCTGATCGCCGTTCAGCCTACCCGCGGCCTTGACGTGGGCGCGATTGAGTACGTACATAAGACGCTGATTCGCGAACGCGATAAGGGCAAAGCTATTCTGCTGATCTCCCTGGAACTCGACGAAGTCATGAATGTGGCCGATACGATTGACGTGATCTATGCGGGCACCATCGTTTCCAGTTTTAAACAGGGCGAGGTCGACGAAAATACGATCGGACTACTGATGGCGGGAGGCAAAATAAATGAAAACGTTGGTTAAAATTCTGAAAAAGCCCATTACCTCCACGCTGCTGGCCATTCTTTGCGGCTTTCTGGTCGCCGCAATCGTTCTGCTGCTGGCGGGTTACAGCCCGGCAAGCTCTTTTGCGGCTTTGTTTAAGGGCATTTTTGCGAAACCAAAGTATATTTCGAATGTCATTATCAAGGCAACTCCGATTATATTGACCGGATTAAGCGTGGCGTTTGCGTTTAAAACCGGCCTGTTCAATATCGGCGCGGAGGGTCAGTACATAATCGGAACGGTCGCCGCGGTATGCATTGGCGTTAAATTGAATTTGCCCCCAGCGCTGGAAATTCCGATTGTTGTACTGTCCGGCGTTCTTGCCGGTGCGATTTACGGCGGAATCGTCGGATTGCTGAAAGCCCGGTTCGGCATTCATGAAGTTATTACCAGTATCATGCTGAACTGGATTGCGTTCTATCTGTCCAACTATATCGTTACACTGGACGCATACCACGAACCGAACTCAACAAGTTCCCTTCCGGTTAACGAATCGAGCTTTACGATGCTTCTGCCCAAATGGAAGTCCTCCGAAGCGGGCATGGCTGCGCTCAAGCCGAATAAATGGCTTTATGAAGTCATGCTGAAGACCGATGTGAACTTCGGAATTCTGATTGCCATTCTTATGGCGGTGATTATCTGGATTCTTCTTTACCGCTCCACAAAAGGCTATGAGCTGCGTGCAGTCGGCTTCAACAGCGACGCGGCTGAATTTGCCGGAATCAATGTCAGCCGCAATATTATCCGCGCGATGGTCATTTCCGGAGCACTTGCCGGTCTTGCCGGATCGCTTGCCATAACCGGAAACGCGCCGCACCGCATTGCGCAGATGGCCGCTTTCGAAAACAATGGCTTTAACGGTTTGTCGGTTGCGCTCATCGCCGGTTCTTCGCCGATCGGCTGCATTTTTGCCGGGCTCCTGTTCGGCGGCCTGCTTTACGGCGGGCAGAGCGTTCAACAGGAAGTCGGAGCACCGACGGAAATCATCAACATTATGATCGGTACGATTGTCTTTTTTGTAGCGCTTACGAAGGTTGTGCCTGTGCTGGCCGATAAGCTTGAGAAGAGGAGTGCTCACCATGCTAAGTAAAATTCTGCTGTTAATCGGTATTACGATGATGTATTCCACCCCGCTGGTGTTCGGCGCGCTCGGCGGCGTAATCTCCGAACGTTCCGGCGTGGTGAACATCGGGATTGAGGGCATGATGACGGTTGGCGCTTTTGCGGCGGCCGCGGTCAGCTATTTTACCGGCAACCCCTGGCTGGGCCTGCTTGCGGCGGGAGCGGCCGGCGGAGCGATCGCCCTTTTGCACGCGATTGCATCGGTAACCTTTAAAGCGGATCAGACCATCTCCGGTATCGCCATTAATTTTATCGGGCCCGGTCTGGCGCTGTTTTTCTGCCGCCTTCTGTTCGACAACGCGACCATGACGCTGCCCGCCCATACGCTGCCGAAAATTTTCGGTGAAGATTTCTTTCAGGGCAGTCCGGCAGGCAATTTGAACGTGGATGTCACCGTTGTGCTTGCGCTTGCCGCCGCAGTGATTCTATGGTACTTCCTGTATAAGACGAAATGGGGCCTTCGCGTACGTTCCGTCGGCGAGCATCCTGCCGCCGCCGATACGCTGGGAATCAACGTCAGCCGTACCCGCTACCTCTGCGTGCTCGTGTCGGGTGTTTTAGCGGGATTCGGCGGGGCTTCCATGACCCTCGCAATTATTTCGCAGTTTACGCCGACGGCAATCAGCGGACAGGGATTCATTGCGCTTGCCGCCGTTATCTTCGGGAAATGGACGCCGTTCGGCGCCTATGGCGCGTGCATGCTCTTCGGTTTTGCCCAGGCTTTGACAATCGTTCTGGGCGGCGGCGATTTTGCCGTCCCGTCGCAAATCCTTGCAATGCTTCCGTACATCCTGACAATTATCGTACTGATTCTTTTTGTAGGACGCTCGGTAGCGCCGAAAGCGGACGGCTTGCCGTATGAAAAGGGCGAAAGATAAACAGTGATTATTGAATAAGGGAGCAAAAAAATGGATCAGAAAGAAATACTTGAAAAAGTTGACCATACCCTGCTGACGCAGACGGCAACATGGGCGGAAATCAAGCAAATCTGCGACGACGCCGTTCAGTACGGCACCGCCTCCGTCTGCATTCCCGCTTCCTATGTGAAACGGACGAAGGAATATGTCGGAGATAAAATGGCGGTATGCACTGTTATTGGCTTTCCGAACGGATACGCTACCACAGCCGTAAAGGTATTTGAGGCGAAAGACGCCATTCAGAACGGAGCCGATGAAATTGATATGGTTATTAACCTCGGCTATGTAAAAGACGGCCTTTACGACCTTCAGCTTGAAGAAATCAAACAGGTAAAAGCCGCCTGCGGCAGCCGTATTCTGAAAGTAATCATCGAAACCTGCCTGCTGACGGAGGAAGAGAAGATCAAGATGTGCGAGGTTGTAACGAAATCAGGAGCTGATTTTATCAAGACCTCCACGGGGTTTTCCACGGCGGGCGCGACGTTTGAAGATGTCGCTTTATTTAAAAAGCATGTCGGGCCGAATGTAAAGATCAAGGCGGCCGGCGGTATTCAAACCATGGACGATGCGGAAAAATTCGTTTCCCTCGGCGCTTCCCGCCTGGGAACAAGCAGAATTATCAAGCTCATTAAGAAGGAAGAGGCGCACGGATATTAACAAAAAGGAGCGGTTCGCCGCTCCTTAAAACTTCTTTGAAACAAGGTGTTAACATGGAAAACTATCAGGAATTGGTTTCTGCGGCTGTTTCCGCCCGGGAAATGGCGTATACGCCTTATTCGCATTTTAAAGTGGGAGCCGCTCTGCTTTCTAAAAGCGGGAAACTCTATAAGGGCTGCAATATTGAAAACGCGGCTTATACCCCGACAAACTGCGCGGAACGAACGGCTTTTTTCAAAGCGGTCAGCGAAGGGGAGCTTGCGTTTGAGTGCATCGCCATTGTAGGAGGAAGGGGAGACACACTGGAGGAACTTTGCCCGCCCTGCGGCGTTTGCAGGCAGGTAATGATGGAATTTTGTGATCCCGACCGGTTCAAAATTATTTTAGGCACACCGGAAAAATGGAATGTCTATACCCTGCGCGAACTGCTGCCGTTCGGATTCGGCAGAATCAATTTGGAGAAAGATCATGATTAAGAATATTGTTTTTGACATGGGGCAGGTGTTTGTGGATTTTGACCCCGATTTCTTTATCGAGCACTATATTACCGATCCGCAGGATGCCTGCCTTCTGCGGAACGAACTGTTCTGCGGAAGCGAGTGGGTGGAAATGGACCGCGGCACTATGAACGAGGAAGACCTGGTTGAGCCTGTTTGTGCCCGTCTGCCGGAACGCCTTCACTTTGCGGTGAAGGAACTTCTTCTGCATTGGCAGGATTATATGAAGGTTCTTCATAATCTCGACCCGCTGGCGGCGGAATTGAAAGAGAACGGCTATTCCCTTTACCTGCTGTCCAACGCGTCTGTCAGTATTCATAACTTTACCCATAAAATTACGGCGCTGCAATACTTTAACGACACGTTTTTTTCCGCGGATGTAAAGTACATAAAGCCCGACCAGACCATTTACCGGCTGTTCTTTGAAAAATTCTCCCTGAACCCGGAGGAATGTTTTTTTATTGACGACCGCGCGGATAATATAGAAGCGGGCCGCAAACTGGGCATGGAAGGCTTTGTCTATGGGGGCGAGGCGCAGCCTTTGCGCGAAGCGCTGCGCGGGGCCGGCGTTTCCCTGAAACTATAAAATTACACATGAGGTGATTGAAATGAGAATGTACGATATTATTGCAAAGAAAAGGGATGGGGGAGAACTTTCCGACGAGGAAATCCAATTCTTCATCAGCGGATATGTAAAGGGCGAAATTCCGGATTATCAGGTTTCCTCCCTTCTCATGGCTATTTATTTTCATGGAATGACCGACAGGGAAACGGCATCCCTTACCATGTGTATGGCAAATTCCGGTGAAACGGTTGATTTGTCTTCCATTGACGGCGTCAAGGTGGACAAACACAGCACCGGCGGTGTGGGTGATAAAACGACATTGATTATTTCGCCGATCGTCGCTTCCCTCGGTGTACGCGTTGCCAAAATGAGCGGGCGCGGTCTGGGGCATACCGGCGGAACGGTCGATAAAATGGAATCGATTCCCGGGATGCAGACTTCCATCGACCGGGAAAAATTCTTCGATATTGTCCGCAAGGTCGGCGTCAGTGTCATCGGGCAGTCCGGCAATCTGGTTCCCGCGGATAAAAAGCTGTACGCGCTGCGCGATGTAACCGCAACGATTGAAAGCATTCCGCTGATTGCTTCCAGCATTATGAGCAAAAAAATCGCCGCGGGTTCCGACTGCATCCTGCTGGATGTCAAAACCGGAAGCGGCGCGTTTATGAAAACGGTGGACGACTCCATTAAACTTGCGCAGGCCATGGTTGCCATCGGCGAGCATGTCGGGCGCAAAACCATCGCCCTGATTACCGATATGGACCGTCCGCTCGGCAATGCAATCGGCAATTCGCTGGAAATTATGGAAGTGTGCGATACCCTGAAAGGGCACGGGCCGGAGGATCTTACGGAAATCTGCATTGAGCTTGCCGCCAATATGCTGTATCTGGCGGGGAAAGGCGAGCTTGCGGAATGCAGGAAGCTGGCGAAGCGGCAGATCGACAACGGCGAGGCGTTTGCGAAGCTGAAAGAAATGGTTGCGGCACAGGGCGGCGACACCAGTGTTCTGGACGACAGCGCAAATTTCCCGCAGGCCAAGGTCGCGCACGAGGTTTTGGCACAGGGCGAAGGTTACCTGTATGCAATGAATACGGAGCAATGCGGCATTTCTTCCGTCGAACTGGGCGCAGGCCGTGAAAAGAAAGAGGATTCCATCGATTACAGCGCGGGCATCATACTCCGCAAAAAGATCGGGGATTATGTAAAGAAAGGCGACGTAATCGCTGTGTTCTATACTTCCGAGGAAGGAAAATGCAAAGAAGCGGAAAAGCTCTTTGAAAGCGCGGTTTCCATCCGTCCGGAAGCACCGAAAGCTGCTCCGGTTATTCACGCAAGGGTAACCGTAGACGGAGTGGAAAAATTATAAATAAAAGGCCGCCAACTGGCGGCCTTCATTTTTTAGGTTTACTGCATGATGGTATCCAGTCCCTCGAACTGCATATTGTAGTATTTTGCGTAGATTCCGTTTTTCTCGATTAATTCCTGATGACTGCCTTGCTCCTCAATGCCTTCGTCGCCGATGACGATGATTTCATCCGCGTTGCGAATCGTGCTCAGCCGGTGGGCGATCACCACGGTTGTACGGTTCTTGGAAAGCGTCTCGAGCGATTTCTGAATATGGCGCTCACTTTCGTTGTCAAGCGCGCTGGTTGCTTCATCCAGAATTAAGATCCGCGGATTCTTCAAAAAGACCCGGGCAATGGCAATCCGCTGCTTCTGCCCGCCGGAAAGGCGCGTTCCGCGTTCGCCGACGTATGTATCGTAGCCTTCATCAAGGCCGACGATAAAATCATGAATATTGGCGTTTTTCGCGGCTTCTATAATTTCTTTATCCGTTGCGTCGGGCTTGCCGTAGGCGATATTTTCTTTAATACTGCCTGCAAACATATAAACGTCCTGCTGTACGATGCCGATTGCCTTGCGCAGGGTCTTCAGCGTAACATCCCGGACGTCGTGGCCGTCGATCGTTACACTGCCGCCGGTAACATCGTAAAAGCGGGGCAGCAGAGAGCAAAGCGTCGTTTTTCCGCCGCCGGACGGGCCGACAAGCGCGATGGTTTTGCCCGCGTCGATTTGAATGTTGATGTTTTCCAGCACGTTGTTGGCCGTGTCGTAGCTGAAGGAAACGTTTTTATATTCGATGTTGCCCTTCACGTCTTTCAGATCAACGGCTCCGGGCTTGTCGACAATTTCCGGTTTGGTTTCCACGACCTCGATAAAGCGCCGGAAACCGGAGTATCCCTTTTGAAACAGCTCGGTAAATTCAATCAGGATGTCGATCGGATTGATGATGATATTGATGTACAAAGCATAGACTGCCAAATCGGTGAGCTGGAGCGTTCCCTGCGCAATAAAAAGCCCGCCGCTCACCAGTACAGTCAGGAACAGAAGGCCTTCGAAAAACGAAGTCCCCGCGCGGAAACTTCCCATAATGCGGTAACTGCTCTCTTTGGAATCCAGAAATTTCAGGTTGCTGTCGCTGAACTTTTCATGTTCCAGCGCTTCGTTTCCAAAGCTTTTTACCACGCGGATACCCGCCAGACTGTCCTGCACGCGGGAGTTTACGCCCGCGATTTTCTTGCGGTTATCCATGAAGATCGCGCGCATCTTCTTGTTTTTTTCAATGCTGAACGCAATCATAATCAGGGTGACCGCCAGCAGGATCAGTGTCATGGGTACGTTGATCAGCATCATCAGCACGAAGCTGCCGACGATTTTTAGAAGGGAAATCAACACGTTTTCCGGGCCGTGGTGGGCCAGCTCGCTGATGTCGAATAAATCGGAAACGAGCTTGCTCATCATTTCCCCGGTGTTGTTTTTGTCGTAGTAGGAGAAAGAAAGCCTCTGCAAATGGTCGAATAAGTCCTGCCGCATGTCGCTTTCCATTCGCGCGCCCATTACGTGTCCCCAGCTTGTGATAAAGTACTGGCAGCCGTAACGCACAAGTTCCATCACCAGAAGCGCCGCCGCAATCCACGGAAGGCTCTTCATAATGATTTGTGCCCCCTGTGCGAACAGGCCTTTTGTCAGCCAGTTCAAAATTTGGGGAAAGGCGACGTCAATCGCCGATACGATCAGCGCGCAGAACATATCGAAATAAAACAGAGCGCGATACGGTTCATAATATTTAATAAATTTTCTAAAAATGGACATTCATTACTCCTGTAATTATCGTTTGACCGGTTCTTTAAAATCCTCCCCAAAAGTGTCGACGGTGACGTTTTTCATAAACTCGTCTGTTTTGGGTCTGTCTCTGCGGTCGCGGCGAACGGATACAATGCGGTCCGCTTCCTCGATTCCCTCAATAACCTTGCCGAATGCGGCATACTGGCCGTCGAGGTGCGACGCGTCCGCTACCATGATGAAAAATTGAGAACCGGCGCTGTTCGGATCCATGGAGCGTGCCATGGACAGCACTCCGCGGGTATGCTTCAAATCATTTTTTACGCCGTTGTCACTGAATTCTCCCTGAATGCTGTAACCGGGGCCGCCCATACCGGTTCCTTCCGGATCGCCGCCCTGAATCATAAAACCGGGGATTACGCGGTGGAAAATGGTTCCGTTATAGAATCCCTTTTGCACAAGGGAGATAAAGTTGTTTACCGTATTTGGCGCGATATTTGGATACAACTCTATTTTTATGGTACCTTCGTTGGTCGTAATGGTAACAATCGGATTTTTCATTTTTATTCCTCCAAACTTTGTCAATTGATCTTCTTATTATAACGGGAAATGAAGTTTCGTTCAAGGGATAAATTTTTGCTTGGGAATCATTTATTAATAATTTGTTAATAAAAAAATACTATAATTTTGGAAACAAAGTTATGCAGTATCACGGCAAATGGATGGTCTGACCGGAGGAGGTGATTAAAAAATGTTACAGGCAATTACCACAGATTACGAAATGTCGGTTCGTACGGCTCCCCTTTCCGCGGAGAATGTGCAGAAAACCCCGGAAACGGAAATTCTGAAAAAAGCGCAGGGAAGCCAAAATGGCAGGAAAGATTCTGTGGAAATAAGCGAGCAGGCGCGGGCCGCGATGCAGCAAGCCGATACCGTAGCTTCAACCGGAGATAAAGCGGCCGCCGCGTATTCGAAGCGGGAAGAACCGCAGGCAGTTTCCGACGGGGAAAAGCAACTGACGCTGAAGAAACAGCAGACGGAGGAAAAGCCCCGGTCTGGTCATTACGCAAACCTTTCCGCGTATTCGGAAGCGGAGCTGGACAAACTTGTTTCAGACGGAATTATTACCAAATTCCAGGAGCAGACGGAGATTGCGAAGAGGGCTGCAAAGAAGCAGGAAAAAGAAGACAGCGAAACAAAGAAAACACAGAAAGCCGGTTCATATCAACAGGCAATTGATTCATACAAGGCCCGGCAGAAAAAAGAGATTTCCTATGCTGCTATCGGTAAATATTTCAATCGTGTTGCGTAAACTTAAGAGGCAGGAGATACTTTATTCAGCATCTCCTGCTTTTTTTAAAAAATGATTTCAATCTTAAAAAAATAGAAATTCTACGAAATAGAAGGAACGGTTTCGTAATTTCCCCGCGGTTATGGTATAATTAAAAAAAACAAGGGGGATAAAAGGGTGAGATTTTTTTCATGGAATGTAAACGGGCTTCGCGCCTGCCTGAATAAAGGATTTTTGGACTTTTTCTGTGCGGCGGATGCGGATGCCGTATGCTTGCAGGAAACAAAAATGCAGCCGGGCCAGGTGGAAATCGAGCTTCCGGGGTACCGGCAGTACTGGAATTCTGCGGAAAAGAAAGGATATTCCGGCACGGCGATTTTTACCCGTCTGGAACCGATTTCCGTTTCCTACGACATTCAGGCGGAAGAGCATGTCGGGGAAGGCCGCTCGATCACATTGGAGTTTGAAGATTATTATCTTGTAACGGTATATACCCCCAATGCGCAGCGGGGGCTGGTACGGATTGATTACCGGATGAGCTGGGAAGACGCGTTCCGTTCCTATCTACAGCAGCTCAATGCAAAAAAGCCGGTTATTGTGTGCGGCGATATGAATGTGGCGCACAATGAAATAGACCTGAAAAATCCAAAAAGCAATGCGGGAAATGCCGGGTTTTCCGACCAGGAGCGCGGGAAGATGACCGAGCTTCTGGCTTGTGGGTTTACGGACAGCTTCCGCTGTCTGCATCCGGACGAGAAAGACGCCTACACATGGTGGTCCTATATGTTCAAGGCGCGCGAAAAAAATATCGGATGGCGCATTGATTATTTTCTGGTATCCGACAGCATCCGGGACAGAATTGCAGAAAGCAATATTCATCCGGAAGTCATGGGAAGCGACCACTGTCCAATTGAACTGGTATTGTCCTAAAAATTTTATGGGGGAATGACGACGATGCAGCTGATTTTTTACGGAGCCGACCGGGAAGTAACCGGAAGCTGCCACTGCCTTATGGTAAACGGCAAAAAGATTCTGATCGACTGCGGTTTGCAGCAGGGAGCAGATGAGGATGACAATCACAGGCTTCCGTTTTATGCTTCACAGATTGATTACGTCCTTGTGACGCACGCCCATATCGACCACAGCGGCAGGCTGCCGCTTCTGATCAAGAATGGGTATCAGGGGAAAATCTATGCGTCCGGTATGACCTGCAGCCTGCTTTCCATTATGCTGCGCGACAGCGCCCATATTCAGGAAATGGACGCCGTGAATGAAAACCGCAAGGGTAAGCGCGCGGGCAGGGAACCGGAGGAACCGATTTATACCATTGAAGATGCGCAGGATACGCTCACCCGGCTGGTTCCGTATCCCTACGGAGAAATGGTGGAGCTTTGCGAGGGGGTGCGTTTCCGGTTTACCGACGCGGGGCATCTTCTGGGTTCCGCTTCTATCGAAATGTGGCTGACAGAAAACGGTCAAACGGAAAAAATCGTTTTTTCGGGCGATATCGGGAATACGAATCAACCGATTATCCGCGACCCGCAGTATATGGAGCAGGCCGATTATGTAGTGATGGAATCAACATACGGCGACCGTGACCATGAAAAATCGGAGGATTATGTCGCAGCGCTGGCGGATATCTTTGAAAAAACACTGTCCGCGGGCGGCAATGTGGTTATTCCAAGCTTTGCGGTCGGCCGCACGCAGGAACTTCTTTATTATATCCGTGAAATGAAAGAGAGAGGGCTTGTGAAATGCAACCCGGATTTTCCGGTGTATGTGGACAGTCCTCTGGCCGCCGAGGCAACAAAAATTTACAGCGGCAACCTTGCGGGATACGCCGATGAGGATACCGTTAATGTAGTCAAATCCGGTTTTAAGCCGATTTCGTTTTCCAATTTAAATATCTGCGCCAGCGTGGAGGAATCCAAGGCGCTGAATATGGACAACGTGCCGAAAGTAATCCTTTCGTCCAGCGGCATGTGTGAAGCGGGGAGAATACGGCACCACTTAAAGCATAACCTGTGGCGGCCGGAATGTGCCGTGGTGTTTGTCGGCTATCAGGCGAACGGCACCCTCGGCCGAATTTTACTCGACGGAGTGAAACAGGTGAAACTGTTCGGAGAGGAAATCGCGGTACAGGCGCATATTTATAATTTCAAGGGCCTTTCCGCGCATGCCGACAGAACCGGTTTGCTCCGGTGGATTCAGGCTTTTCAGAAGAAGCCGCGCCGTGTGTTCGTTGTTCACGGCGAAACCGAGGTATGCGACGCGTTTTGTTCTTCCCTGCGGCAGCTTGGCTATGACGCCATGACACCGAATTATGAATCCGTTTTCGATTTGGCCGAAAACGAAGTTCTGGAAGAGGGGATTGCGCCCGAAGCCCGTCATCCGCAGAAAACGGGGAAGGGCAGAAAATACTCCGCACCGTTTGCGCGTCTTTTGGAAGCCGGAAAGCGGCTTTTGCAGGTTATTCAGAAAAACGAGGGCGGCGCGAACAAAGATCTTGCAAAATTCGCGGATCAGGTCCTTACCCTGTGCGACAAGTGGGACAGATAACGGAATAAAAAAAGGAGCCGGTATGCCGGCTCTTTTTTTATTCCGTTTGGTTCAGTTTTTCCCGCGCTACGGCAAGCATGAGTTTAATGCGGTTTTCCTGGTTGACGCGCGTGGCGCTCGGGTCGTAATCAATGGGGACGATGTTTGACCGTTCGTCAACCGCCTTGATACGGTGAATCATGCCCTTGCCGCAGATGTGGTTCGGCAGGCAGCCGAACGGCTGTGTGCACACAATATTTTCGTACCCCTGCTCTACAAGTTCCAGCATTTCGGCGGTTAAAAGCCAGCCTTCGCCCATTTTGTCGCCGTAACCGATGACACCTTTTACAAGGCTTTTGGTATGCGCGTAGGTAACGGGCGCTAAAAATTTCGGCTCGGTTTCCACTGCGCGGATCAGGATGTTCTGCATTTTCAGCAGGTAATCCATCAATGCTTTTACCACGACAAATTTTGCGGAATTTCCGCCGTAAAGCTTGATATCTTCCAGACGGTTATCCACCTTGAATAATGCGAAATTCAGGATTCCGGGCACGTTGACCTCGCAGTCCTGCTCGGCCAGGAAATTTTCCAGATAGTTGTTGCCAAGCGCGGAGTATTTTACGTAGATTTCGCCGACGATGCCGACTTTGATTTTCGGACGCTTGTTCATTTTTATCTGCGCAAAGTCCTTTACAATCCGGTTCAGATTTTCTTTCTGCTGTTTTAAGGAAAGCCCCTGTCCTTTGTTAAATTGCTCGGTGAGCGCGTCAATCCATTTCTCCACCATCCGGCTGCTCTCTCCGGGAACTTCTTCATATGCTTTGATCTGGTTGTCCAGAAGCATCAGCGCGTCGCCGTAAACCACGGCCGCGATAAATTTCCGAATCATGGGCAAGGTAATATGGAATCCCGGGTTGCTTTCCAAACCCGACATATTAAGCGAAACGACCGGAACTTTTTCCAAACCGGCTTTTTTCAGCGCCTTTCGCAAAAGGTGAATATAATTGGAAGCACGGCACCCGCCGCCGGTCTGCGTAATCATCAGCGCCGTGCGGTCAAGGTCGTATTTTCCGGAATGCAGGGCGTCGATGAACTGGCCGATAACCAGCAGAGCGGGATAGCAGGTATCGTTATGAACATATTTCAGGCCTTCCTGTACGACGTTCGGCCCGTCGTTCGTCAACAGCTCCACGTTATAACCGCAGTTTTTAATCACGTTGACGAACAGCTGAAAGTGGATGGGAGCCATCATCGGGCAGAGGATGGTATACTCCTTTTTCATTTCCTTTGTGAAAAGCAAGCGCCCTTCCTTGTTGAATTTCAATTCTGCCAAATGCTTCACCTCAGTTCTCCAGTGCGGCAAACAGGCTGCGAAGCCGGATTTTTACCGCGCCGAGATTTGTAATTTCATCGATTTTAATCTGTGTGTAAATTTTACCGTTTTCCTCCAGAATGCGCCGGACTTCGTCGGTCGTTATGGCGTCAACGCCGCAGCCGAAGGAAACAAGCTGTACCAGATTCATATCCGGTTTATTGCCGATATATTTTGCCGCCGCGTAAAGTCTGGAATGGTAGGTCCACTGGTCCAGTACCGCGGTGGGGAAACGACGGACCTTGCAGCTCAGGACATCCTCTGAAATAACCGCCGCGCCGAGGCTGACAATCAGCTTGTCGATTCCGTGGTTGATTTCCGGGTCCAGATGGTACGGCCTTCCGCACAGTACGATAATCGGTTTATGTTCCTTTTGCGCCTCGGCGATCATCCGGTCTCCTTTTTCATGAATTCTGGCAAAGTAGCGGTCATACTCTTTATAAGCGGCTTTTGCAGCTTTCTTGATTTCGATAAACGAGATTCCGTCAAAGTACTTTGCAAGAATCCCATGCATTTTAATCGGAAAGTCATGCTTTCGGTGGATACCGACATAATCGTGGATAAAGTGCAGCTCATCGGGCGCACTCATGTTTGCGGAGATGACCTCGGGGTAATAGGCCACAACCGGGCAGTTGTAATGGTTGTCGCCCAGGCCTTCGTCAAAGTTGTAGGACATACAGGGATAAAAAATAGCTTGAACGCCCTGATCAATCAGCGCCTGCACATGTCCGTGCATCAGTTTCGCGGGGAAGCATACGGTGTCGGATGGAATCGTGTGCTGCCCTTCGATGTAGAGTTCCCGGCTGGAAAGGGGGGACAGGACGACTTCAAAGCCAAGCTGCGTAAAGAAGGTGTGCCAGAACGGCAGCAGCTCATACATGTTCAGCCCCATCGGCAGCCCGATTTTCCCTCTTTCGCCTTTTACCGGCTGATAGGAGCGAAGGGTCCGCAATTTAAAAGCATACATGTTCAGCTCGTCGCTGGAAGCACGCTTTGTCACAGGCTTTTCACAGCGGTTTCCGCCGATAAAACGCCGGCTTCCGCCTCCGAATACATTGATCGTCAGGCGGCAGTTGTTGCTGCATCTTCCGCAGGAGGTTACCTTGACTTCATGCTGGAAATTTTCAAGCTCGTCCTTCTTTATAATGGTGCTTTCCCCGGCCGACCGGTTTTTCGCGTAAATTCCGGCGCCGTAAGCACCCATCAGGCCGGAAATATCCGGACGGGAAACATGGACGCCCAGTTCATTTTCAAAAACCCGCAGAACCGCGTCATTCAGGAACGTGCCGCCCTGAACCACAATGTTCCGGCCGAGTTCTTCGGCGGAAGCGGCGCGGATAACCTTGTAGATGGCATTTTTTACAACACTGACGGAAAGTCCGGCCGAAATGTCTTCGGTTGTCGCGCCGTCCTTCTGCGCCTGCTTTACCTGCGAATTCATGAACACGGTGCAGCGGGAACCCAGGTCCACCGGGTGCTTCGCGAACAGCCCAAGTTTTGCAAAGTCGGCGATGTCATACCCGAGCGTATTTGCAAAGGTCTGTAAAAACGAGCCGCAGCCGGAGGAACAGGCTTCATTTAAAAAGATATTGTCGACTGCCCCGTTGCAAATTTTGAAGCATTTCATATCCTGTCCGCCGATGTCGATAACAAAATCAACATCCGGCAGAAAGCATTTGGCGGCTGTGAAATGCGCGACCGTTTCCACAATGCCGAAGTCAATATTAAATGCATTTTTCAAAAGCTCTTCGCCGTAGCCGGTAACAGCCCCCGCGGCGATATGAATTTTTGGATAATTCTTGTAAAGGCTGAGAAGATATTCGCGGATGATGGGCACGGGATTCCCGGAGTTGCCTTTATAAATCGAATCCAGTACCTCTCCGTCTTTTCCGAGCAGCATGGCCTTAACGGTGGTGGAACCCGCGTCAATCCCGAGGTAAGTGTCGCCTGTGTAGGTTTCCGCGTTTCCCCGGGGCGCCCTGCACTGGGCGTGGCGGTGTTTGAATTCGTCGTATTCCTCCTGATTTTTAAACAGCGGGGCAATCGAAAGGAAATTCGCCGTTGTGCCGTAGGCTTTAATGCTTTCGAGCGCGGTATCCAAATCCGTTTCGATTCCGCTGCTCAGCGCGGCGCCGACCGCCACATAATACAGGGAATTTTCCGGACAGATTCCTTTGGTCTTCAACGCCTGATCAAAGCTTTCCCGGAGCTGGGAAAGGAAGGTCAGCGGCCCGCCGAGGTAGATGACCTTTCCGGCAATTTTGCGCCCCTGCGCCAGCCCCGCGATGGTCTGGTTGGCGACGGCCGCAAAGATGCTTGCCGAAATATCGCTTTTGCGCGCACCCTGATTCAAAAGGGGCTGCACGTCGGATTTTGCAAACACGCCGCAGCGGGATGCGATCGTATAGATTTTTTCATACTGTTCGGCAAGGCGGTCCATCTCGTCGAGCGGAAGGTTCAGCAAAGTCGCCATCTGATCGATAAACGCGCCGGTTCCTCCCGCGCAGGTACCGTTCATACGGACTTCGGTTCCGCCGGAAAGAAACAGAATCTTGGCGTCTTCTCCGCCAAGCTCAATAATAACGTCCGCGTCGGGAATCAACTTACCGGTCGCAACACGGGTAGCGTAAACCTCCTGTATAAACGGCAGATTGCAGGTCTGCGAAATGCCCATGCCTGCGGAGCCGGAAACGGTAAGAAGGGCGTGCTTTCCCTTTACGATTTCCTTCTGAACCTTCGTGAGCAGTTCCGACATTTTCTCTGTAATCTGGGAATAGTGCCTTTCATAGGATTTATACAATATTTGATTGTCGTCGCCGAGCACAACGCATTTGATCGTCGTGGAGCCGACGTCTAAGCCTATTTTCATAAAGCGCCACCGTTCTACATTCTATATTCTATAAACGTTAATAACATATTCTAGTTCAAAAGGTATCCCATTGTCAAGTGAGATCCTTTCCAAATTCCCCTTAATCTGCGGTAAACCGTTTTCTTTCCCCAGCCTGTGTAGGCAGCTTTCGGGGGCGCGGCGGGGCTCCCGAAAAGTCCGGGAAAAAAGCGCGGCTGGTAATTATTAAATAAATAGATTATATATTGTTATTCCCGGATGGAAATGTTAGAATGAGGTTAAACGAAGCCTTGTTTGTAAACTTAAGAATCTTGTCTGTTTCGGCTAAAATTGTATCTGCCTTCGTCACAAATATGCGGAGTATGGCATATTTTATCCCGAAAATCCGCCGATTTTTATTTTATAATCAGGGCTGATAAAAATTTAATATGAGGTGATTTGATGCAGTTAAAAAATCTGATTGATTTGGACCGGCTGACCCTCGGTGAAATTCATGAACTCATCAAACTTTCAACCAATATCCGGAACAATCCGTGGGTGTACAGAGAATCCTGCCGTGGAAAAATTATGGCTGCTCTGTTTACCGAGCCGGCGGTTGCAACGCAAATGGCATTTCAGGCCGCGATGTATCGGCTCGGCGGCGAAGTGGTTTGTTTTGATTCTTCGGACGGCACCTCATTTTTACAGCAAGGGAGCCTGAAAAGCGCCATTACCGCCGTCGGCGGTTTTGCCGATCTGATTGTTCTTCGCAGTGCGGCGGAAGGCACGGCTGCCGCCGCGGCCCTGTATTCCCGAAAGCCCGTTATCAACGCGGGGGACGGGGGACATCTGCGGCCCGCCAGAACCCTTTCAGATTTGGCGGCAATCAGCAGTGAAAAGGGCCGGCTTGACCATTTATGTATCGGTCTGTGCGGAAACCTGAAGAGTAACCCGGCTTCCCTCTCTCTTATTCAGACAATGATGCGTTATAAAGGGAATACCTTTGTATTGATTTCTTCGCCGGAATACACGCTGCCGCAGAATATAAAAGACAGTCTGGACGCCGCCGACTGCAAATATGTCGAATCGTCCTCCCTGAACGAAGTTATTTCGGCAATTGACGTGCTTTACATAACCTGTGCGCAGCAGGAAAGTATGGGAAAAGGGGAACTCGCCGAAAAGAAGAAAAGAATTCTCAGCGCCAAAACCCTTGGACGCGCGAAAAAAGACCTGACTGTAATCCACCCCGCACTTTGCAGCGGGGAAATCACGGTGGATGCCGACGACGACGAGCGCGTCATCGATCAAACGCCATATGGCCTGTATACCCGTATGGCACTGATTCTTACTCTTCTGCAAAACGCGGAAGAATGCGGGAAACAAAAGGTTCCGCATTCCACGCATCCCAGCAGATGTACGAATCCGAAATGCGTAACGCGCACGGAGCCTTATCTGCCCAATTTATTCTCTGAGGCCGGTGATATGCTTGAATGCAAATACTGTGAAGGAAGAATGCTCATCTGATCAAAAGCTTGTTCTGGTTTTCTTCGGGTCACCGCATAAAAACGGGACTTCCGCGAAGCTTTTGGACGCGTTTTTGGCGCCTTTTTACGGGAATGCGGAAGTTCGGATCATCCATTCCTATGAACAAAAAATTGCTCCCTGTTTAGGCTGCAATGTGTGCGCCGCGGAACAGACCTGCTCCCAGCGGGATTTCGACGGGCTGGACCTTCTTATCCGGCGCGCAGATGCAATTGTTGTGGCAACGCCCGTGTATAATCTGGGGTTCCCCGCTCCGCTGAAAGCGATCATTGACCGCACCCAAAGGTACTATGCCGCCCGCTTTTTCCTCGGCGTGCAAAAACCGATTGAAAAGCATAAAACGGCCGCACTGCTGGTTACCTGCGGTTCATCGGAACCGGAAGACGCGGCTCTTCTGTACCGCCAGCTGGAACGGGTTTTTTCGGTTATGAATACGAAATTAAAGGGAATGACCGTCTGGGCGGATACGGACGCCGACGACGGTCATTCGACCTTTGAAAAAGCCCGGAAAGCCGCCCGAGACCTGGCGCTTGCCATACTATGTGAAATGTGATATCATAAAATGTAGCCTTATTATTTGGGAGGATTAAAATATGTCAGGCCATTCAAAATGGAACAATATTAAGCGGAAAAAAGAAAAGACAGACGGCGCGAAAGCAAAAGTATTTACGAAAATCGGCCGCGAACTCGCGGTTGCGGTTAAAGAAGGCGGCGGTCCGGACCCGAATTCCAACTCAAAACTGAAGGATTGCATTGCCAAAGCGAAAGCGGCGAATGTACCGAATGACAATATTGACCGGATCATCAAAAAAGCTGCCGGTGACGGCGACGACACAAAATACGAAAATATTACATACGAAGGATACGGCCCGAACGGCATCGCCGTCATTGTGGAAACACTGACCGACAACCGTAACCGTACCGCCGGCGACGTCCGCCATTATTTCGATAAATTCGGCGGAAACCTCGGCACAACCGGCTGCGTTTCCTTTATGTTCGCTTCGAAAGGCGTTATCATTATTGAAAAAGAAGGACTGGAAGAAGACAAAGTAATGGAGGACTGCCTTGAAGCGGGCGCGTCCGATTTTCAGGCCGACGAGGATGTTTTTGAAATTTATACGGAGCCGGAAGATTTCAGCGGCGTACGCGACGACCTGGAGAAAAAGGGCTATGAATTCGTTTCCGCCGAGGTGGAAATGGTTCCGAACACCTACTCCACACTGACGGAGGAAGAATCCATTACGAAGATGCAGCGCCTGCTCGATGCCCTCGAAGACAATGATGACGTTCAAAATGTTTGGCATAACTGGGATAATCCGGATTCGGATGACCAAGAATAGCAGTAAGTTTTTCCATATTGTGTAAAACATGGAGGAAACAAGATGACAGGCTTTGACAATCTATGTATGAACTGTATGTCCGATACGGGCGGCAAAAGAGAATGCCCGAACTGCGGTTTCAGCGCTGCCGAGCCTCAGATGCGCCACGCGCTTCCGTACAGGACAATGCTGCAGCAGCGGTATATTGTCGGCCGCGCGAAGTCAAGCAACGGTGAAGGCATCACGTATATCGGCTACGATACGGTTTTAAACATACCGATTGAACTGCGCGAATTTTTTCCCCAGACCCTGTGCGAAAGGCCGGGCGGAAAAGGGGACATCTGCGTTATGGGCGGAAGCGAAATCATCTTTGACGAGTGTCTTGCCGCGTTTTTGAACTTTTCGAGGGAAGTTGCCCATCTGCGGGAGCTTTCCGCGATTGTGCATATTTATGATATATTTGAAGAAAATCATACGGCATATACCGTTTCCGAATGGAACGAGAGCATTACCCTGCGTTATTTTATTGAGCGCAGCGGCGGCAACCTGAACTGGAATGCCGCGCGTCAGCTTTTTATGCCGGTTTTGTCCGCGCTCAGTGCAATGCACGCTGTGGGGATCAGCCATCTTGGAATTTCACCGGATACGCTGGAAATTATGCAGGACGGCAAAATGAAGCTGGGAAGCTTCTGCATCGGCAGTGTGCGCAGAATGGATACGGATTTGCCGCCGGATCTGGTGCCCGGCTGTGCGGCAATTGAACAGTACGTAATGGGTTATGTACCGGACGAATCGACGGATGTCTACGGGTTTGCCGCTTCGCTCTTTTTCGCTTTAACCGGCACGATTCCTCAGGACGCTTTAAAACGGCGCTCGGATACGCGTCTTTTGATTCCGACAAGCATTATGCGCAGCCTGCCGCCCCATGTTGTATCCGCGCTGGCGAACGCGTTGCAGGTTTCCCCGGATAAACGCACGCCGACGTTTGAACGGCTGCGCGCGGAATTGTCCGCCGCGCCGACCGTTACGGCAACGATGGACGAAACAACACAGCGGATTCCAAAACTCGGCAGGGAAGGCGATCAGGAGAAAAAGGGTGTTCCGAATTTTGTATGGATTATCCTCACCTGTGTCGCGGCATTAATTGTTTTTACCATTGTCGGCATTATCTGGGTATCCAACTCCGACCGCAGCGGCGCGGAAACGCTCGCTTCGGATACTTCGCAGGTGGATTCCTTCGGATCGGAAATTCCGGACAGCGCGCTGGAATCCGCAGACCCGAACCTGATTTCCGCGCCGAGCTTAATCGGCCAGAGTTTTCAGGATCTGACTTCGTCGGGTTATTCCTCCGAGAATCAGGATTATCAGGTACTGCTCTCTACCAAGCAGTTCAGCGATACCATTCCGGAGGGATGCATTATTTCCCAGTCGCCCGCGCCGGGTACAAAAATGGCGAAGGGAACGGCGATTGTTGTGGTTGTCAGTGAAGGCGCCGCCGTGCGTACCCTGCCGTCCATTACCGGAAAAACACTGGCGGAGGCTTCCGAGACGGTTACCTCGGCCGGATTCACCCCAACCAAAACGGAAGAATACAGTTCTACCGTCGCGCAGGGTCTGGCTATCGGTTACAAAGATGTAAAAGAAGGCAGCCAGATGGCTTACGGTTCCCAGGTTGTCATCGTAATCAGCAAGGGGCCGGAAGGCGGCGATGATACAACATCCTGATATTCAGAAAAGAAAAGGACCTGAAACAAGTATTCTTGTTCGGGTCTTTTTTTGTTGCGGTCAGAACCCGCAGGCTACGCCTGAACGGTAACGGCAGCAACCGATTTGACCTGACTTATTCCGGTTTTGAAAGAATAATTACAAACATTTAACTACTCATTTTACGGATAGCGTCATATAATAGAACTGTAAGCAATTGTGACGATATCCGACAAAGAAAGTGTGAATATGATTCATTTTGCAAGCCGTACCTTACGAAGAAGAGCACGCCATGTTTTGATTGTTTCAGCAGCTTTTTTGCTGCTTTTTGCCCTTGGCATGCTGATCGGCCAATTCAGCGGGAAAATGGGGCTGTTCCATGCGGCGAAGCCGACCATGGCCGCGGCGGGAATGCCGACAAATGGAAATGTTCAAAGCACCCCGCAGCCGGCAGAGAGCGAGGCGGCGTCTTCAGCCTCTTCCAGCACCGCGTCGTCGGCTGAAAAAGAAGCAGTTCCCGCTTATCAGGCGATGTACCCCCATCTGTACGCCGGAACGCTGGAACCGTCGGCCCCGGTAAAAAAGAAAACGGTCTATCTGACCTTTGACGACGGCCCGTCCAACCTGACGGTACCGCTTCTCAACGTACTGGATACATACCACGTGAAGGCGACCTTCTTCGTTATTGGCCGCACCGACCGCCAGAGCGTGGAAGCCATAAAGGAGATTGTCAACCGCGGGCACGCAATCGGGGTTCATTCCTATACCCATCAGTACAAACAGATTTATGCCTCACCTGCGGCGTTTTTGGATGATTTTGCAAAAATGCATGATCTGATTGAAAACACGACGGGAGTCGATACGAAAATCTACCGGTATGCCGGCGGAAGTGTCAATGGCTATAACAAGAGTACGGCAAGAGATATTATTGCGGAAATGAACCGGCGCAGATACGTGTATTACGACTGGAACGTGGACTCCGGCGACGCCGAGACAGGCGCCACCGCAAAATCAATTTACCGGGAAGTAATCAACGGCGTTCACCGGCACAGTGATTCCGTAGTCTTGTTTCATAATACCAAGTTTAAAGCGAGTACGCTGAATGATATGTCAAAAATCATTAAGACGCTGCAGAGCCAGGGCTATTCCTTTGAGAAGCTCGACCCGTCCGTCGACAGCGTCTCCTACCGTTTTAACAATATCCCATAAAAGGATGGCTGCCGTAAAATAGCTCCGCTGGAATATACTGCACAAAAACTGCGCCTTAATCGGACTTGAAAACCGATTAAGGCGCAGTTGCCTGCTTTGGGGGCTGTTCTTTTTTTGTACGAGATTCGGCAAGCAAAAGGTCGACCATCCGCCCGTAACTTTTTACGCCGTCCTCCTGTTTGTTGGCTTTCAGATAGCTGTCGTTTACAGCGCTTGCCGCAACGGCAACCGGTCCCTCGAACTGCTCCCAATAGGCGTAGTCGTTTGCCAGATCGCGTTTCACGCCGTCGCTGAGCTTCTCATATACTTTACCCGCCGCGCCGCCGTCGGCGGCACTGAGGGCATTGTATGTATAAATAAAGGCCAGCATATCACCGGAATATTGAAAATCCGGGTCGTCGCTGTTCTCGCAGGCGAGGTAGCCGATAAAATTGGCTTCGTCCTCGCGCATATATCCGCGCAGATGGGACAGTTCATGGCACATGGTGGCCGGTATGGAATAGGAAGGAACATCCACGTTTACATTGGCCTCAAAGGTAAACGGGAAAAACACGCCCGTAATATTGCACCAGGACATCAGCCTTGAACTGATCACCGGTTTCGGCCGGCCATATCCTGCCAATAAAAGGGGATACTGTTGATGAACTTTATCAAATGCCGTCTGCGCCTTCTTTGCGGTTTCGTAGATATTCCCGCTGTTAAGCTCCATTACGGATTTGCCGTCGGTTTTCACCTCTTTGCGAAGCACATTGACTTTATCGCCAAGGGTGCTGCACAGCGCGGCAAGCTCGGCTTTTGAAGACGGTCTGACATCCAGCCCGGAGGTTTGGGCAAAGGGATACCGGCTGTAGTTGATTCCGCAGTCGAGCACAAAAACAAAATAAAGAACGCTGGCAAGGCAGACCGGGGTAATCAGGGAAAGAAACAGGAGCTTTCCGCGGCTTCCTTTTCCCTTTATGATCTTCACGATGCAGGCGATCAGGTAAATTACGATGCCGATGATCAACAGCGCAATCAGCAGCTCCGCTATCGAAAACGGGACAAGTGAAGTTACAAAGTTTACGCTTTTGGACAACACAGGGTAAACCGTTATTGCATACCATTCCGCAAAAGCAGGATACCGGGAGGCTATGTACGAAAGTAAAAATGCGGCCGGTGCAAAGGCAAGCAGCCACAGTCGTTTATAAGAAAGGATTTTTTTCATTGGAACACCTCCGCTTTCGTTTATTGTAGTATATTGTCGAAGAAGCGTCAATGGAATCGCGTTCCAAGCAATGCTTTTCAATAAATGGGCGGGCGTGAGCGGATTTGCCCATATTTATACAGAATTTAAGTTGCCTATATACCATAAAAATGGTATGATAAACAATAATCTTTATTTTTAAGGGGAGGCTGGCGCATGAAGTTTTTTATTAAGCAGAGCACCGGCACAGACGCTCTTTTTACCATTATTGATACGCTGGGCCAATCGGTTTACCGCGTTACCGGCGATTCCCTTGCCATTGGAAGCAAGTTTTATTTCATTGACGGCAGTGCAAACGAAGCGGCCAAAATTGTAAGCTTAGGCCTGACGGCTTCGTCAAAATATACGATATTCATACATGATAAGGAATGCGCCCGTGTAAACCGGAGCTTTACTTCGCAGCATCATCCGGTAAAAATCAGGGGCGTGAAATGGCACTTTCGCGGCGATCTTATGGAACGCTCCTATGATTTGATCAATGAGGATTCGGCTGTCGTGATGACCCACGGACGATGCTGGAATGAAAACGGCGACTGCTTTGCCGTTGATATTACAAATGAATCCGATGTCCTGCTCTGTCTGTGCATTGCAGTTATCCTGGACAGCACGGTGATCGGGGGTTCCGCCAAAGCGGTGCCGGCGAACTGACCGGAATTGACAAATTAGCCCCGCAATGCAATAATAGAGTACTGTGATTTATTAAATTATGGCAAAGGTGTATCTTAACATGGCAATACATTAATTTGAAATACAGGGGAAAAACCCAGGAGGGAAATCTATGAGCAGGGAACTGGCAAAGACCTATAATCCGCAGGAGGTAGAGGACAGAATTTATGACTTCTGGTTGTCCGGCGGATATTTTCACGCAAAGGTGGATCCGGAGAAAAAACCGTATACAATCGTAATCCCGCCCCCGAACATTACCGGGCAGCTTCATATGGGACATGCCCTGGATGAAACTTTACAGGATATTCTGATTCGCTGGAGAAGAATGCAGGGCTATTCGGCTCTTTGGGTACCGGGAACCGACCACGCTTCCATTGCGACAGAGGCGAAAATTGTCGAGGCGATGCGCGAGGAAGGCCTTTCAAAGGACGATATCGGCCGTGACGCATTCTTGGAGCGCGCCTGGAAATGGAAAGAAAAATACGGCGGACGCATTGTTGAGCAATTGAAAAAGCTGGGTTCCTCCTGCGACTGGGAACGCGAACGCTTTACGCTTGACGAAGGCTGTTCCAAGGCGGTTCGTGAAGTTTTTGTAAGGCTGTATGATAAAGGGCTGATTTACCGCGGCGAGCGCATTATCAACTGGTGCCCGCACTGCCGTACCTCCATTTCCGACGCGGAAGTGGATTTCAGTGAGCATGACGGGTTCTTCTGGCATCTGCGCTATCCGTTCAAGGACGGCAGCGGTTCTATTCAGCTTGCCACAACCCGGCCGGAAACCATGCTGGGCGATACCGCCGTGGCCGTGCATCCGGAAGACGAACGCTATGCGGACCTGATCGGCAAAACGCTGATTCTGCCGATTGTCGGGCGCGAAATCCCGATAATCGCCGATACGTATGTTGAGCGCGATTTCGGAACCGGCGTGGTGAAAATTACCCCGGCGCATGACCCGAACGACTTTGAGGTCGGTCTGCGCCACGATCTGCCGGTTATCAACGTGATGGACGACAGCGGCAATATGAATGAAAATGCCGGTAAATACGCCGGGATGCCTTCGCTGGAAGCCCGCGAGAAGATCGTGGAAGAGCTGAAGGAAAAAGGATTTTTGGTTGCGGTGGAACCGATTAAGCACAACGTCGGCTCCTGCTACCGCTGCGGAACGGTTGTGGAACCGCGGGTTTCGAAGCAGTGGTTTGTAAAAATGAAACCCCTGGCGGAGCCTGCAATCGAGCAGGTGAAAGACGGAAAGACCAAATTTGTTCCGGAACGCTTTGAAAAAATCTATTATCACTGGATGGAAAACATCAAAGACTGGTGCATTTCGCGTCAGCTTTGGTGGGGCCACCGTATTCCCGCCTGGTACTGCCAGGACTGCGGAGAAATGATCGTTGCGCGCGAAGAACCGCACACCTGCCCGAAATGCGGTTCCAAGAACCTGAAGCAGGACGAGGATACGCTTGATACGTGGTTCAGTTCCGCGCTCTGGCCGTTTTCCACACTGGGCTGGCCGGATCAGACCGAGGATTTGAAATATTTCTATCCGACCGATACGCTTGTTACCGGCTATGATATTATCTTTTTCTGGGTTGCGCGCATGATTTTCTCTGCCATCGAACAGACCGGAGAGGTTCCGTTCAACACGGTTTTGATTCACGGCTTGGTACGCGACGCACAGGGCAGAAAAATGAGCAAGTCGCTCGGCAACGGGGTCGACCCGCTTGAGATTATTGACAAATACGGCGCGGACGCGCTCCGCTTTATGCTTGCCACAGGCAACAGCCCCGGGAACGACATGCGTTTCTCCGATGAAAAAGTACAGTCCAGCCGCAACTTTGCGAATAAGATCTGGAATGCGTCCCGCTTTATTCTGATGAATATTGACGGCCATGATGTGAAGAATACACTTCCGGACGAGCTCGCCATGGAAGATCAGTGGATTCTTGACTCCTTTAACCGTGTGACGAAGGAAATTACCGAGAACCTTGAACATTTTGAGCTGGGTATCGCCGTGCAGAAGCTGTACGACTTTTTATGGGACGAATTCTGCGACTGGTATATTGAAATTGCAAAGATCCGCCTGAATTCCGAAGACGAAAAGACGGCGCAGAATGTGCGCCGGGTGCTTGTTTGGGTCATGAGCGGCACGCTCAAGCTGCTGCATCCGTTTATGCCGTACATTACGGAGGAAATCTGGCAGACCCTTCCGCACGAGGGCGAAGCCATCATGGTTTCCAAATGGCCGGAATTTGAGGAAGCACACTGCTTCCCGCAGGCCGCGGACAATATGCGCAGCATTATGGAGGCAATCCGTGCCGTGCGGAACCGCCGTTCCGAAATGAACGTGCCGCCGTCACGCAAAACGCATCTGTATATTGCCACCGGTTCGAAGAAGGTCTTTGAAGACGGCGTTGAAATCCTGAAAAAACTTGCTTATGCAAACGACGTGGATATCGGGGAAGAATTTGAACTCGACGGTACGGTGACCATTGTTACCGCGGATGCAAAACTTTACATTCCTATGTCCGAACTGGTAGATAAAAAGGCGGAGCTGGAACGCCTTACGAAAGAACTGGAATCCGCGCAAAAGCAGTATGCCAACGCGCAGGCAAAACTGAGCAATGAGAAATTCATCTCCAAAGCACCGGCAAACGTTGTCGAGGGTGTGAAGCAGAACGCGGAAAAACTGAGCGAGCATATTGCTTTGATTCAGTCTGGTATCGAGGCTCTGAAATAATCAAAAATCAAGGCGGACATTGTGTCCGCCTTTCATTTTCAAAATGCAGGTGAATAAGAAATGACGTATGAGGAAGCATTAAACAAAATAGCGTCGCTGATGCGCTTCGGCTCAAAACCGGGGCTGGAACGGATTCAAAAACTGCTTCAAAGGATGGGAAACCCGCAGGACAGCCTGAAATTTGTGCACGTTGCAGGCACGAACGGAAAAGGCTCCACCTGTGCGCTGATCGCCTCTGTTTTAAAGAAATCCGGTTATAAAACCGGACTGTTTATATCGCCCTATATTACGGATTTCTGCGAACGGATGCAGATCAACGGGGAAAAGATTTCCCATGAAGAGCTGGCCGAAATCGTGGAAAAGCTATTCCCGCTTGTGGAGAAGATGAACGAAAACGGCGAAATCATAACGGAATTTGAGTTGGTAACCGCGATCGCTTTTCAATGGTTTGCCCAAAAGCAATGTGATCTTGTCGTGCTGGAGGTTGGCCTTGGGGGCCGCCTTGACGCGACCAATGTGATTCAAACCCCGCTTGTGTCCGTAATCACTTCGATTTCTCTGGATCATACGAAAGTGCTGGGGGATACGCTGGAGCAGATCGCGTATGAAAAAAGCGGAATTATTAAAGACGGCGGCGTTACCGTCTGTTACCCGGATCAGAAAAAGGAAGCCCTTGCAATCATCCGGAAAACGGCGGCCGGGCGAAATAACCGCTTTGTCCTTGCCGACAAGAAAAGCGTCGTACCGCTTTCCATGAATCTGACCGGTACGGGTCTGCTGTACGAGGATTTGCTGGTGAACCTGCCGTTCCTGGGGGAGCATCAGATTAAGAACGCCGTTACCGCGCTCGCCGTGCTCGAAGTTCTGAAGGAAGAAGGCTACCATATTTCCGGGCACAGCGTCGAATCCGGTTTTGCCTGCGCAAGCTTTCCGGCCAGAATGGAAGTGCTGTCGGTAAATCCGACGATCATTCTTGACGGCGCGCATAATCCGGACGGGATGGCAGCGCTGGCCGACGCGGTCAGAAAATACCTTCCCGGTAAAAAAATCACGGCCATTGTCGGCATGCTTGCCGATAAAGACGTGAAATCGTCGCTCCATTTCCTTGCGGGGCTGTTTACAAACGTCATCACGCTGGCGCCGAATAATCCGCGCGCGATGAAAGCGGAGGACCTTGCCGAACGCTTCCGTCTGAACGGAATACCCGCGCAGGCGATGGAAAACGCCGGGGAAGCCCTTCAAAAGGGAATGTCGCTGGCTGGCGAAGACGGCGCTCTGCTTATTTGCGGTTCTCTTTATCTTGCGGGGGATATCCGTCCGCTTGTGCTGAATCTGCTTTCCAAAAAATAAAAAAACGGCTTGTCCGCAAATTTCGAGTAAAAATTTACATCGTATCCCTTATCTTATTAGATGAGGGATTTTTTTATTGCACTTTTTTATTTTTGTGTATAAATGGCAGGGACTTCGCCAATAATAAAAGATTACATAAAAGCATGGAGGTTTCGCAATGAGCGTCAGACTACTGTTAAAGGACGGAGAGATGACAGCGATTCTGAGCGGAGAAATTGATCACCACTCCGCACGGGAAATCCGCGGCGAGGTGGACGAGGCCGCGTCAAAGGTTAAACCAAAGCGGCTGACACTTGATTTTTCGGGCGTGCAGTTCATGGACAGCTCCGGTATCGGCCTTGTTATGGGGCGCTGCAAGCTGATGCAGATGTGGGGCGGCAGTGTACGAATCGCAAATCTTAACCCAAAGATTGAAAAAATTGTATCTCTGGCAGGCTTAAATCAGCTCTGCACGATCGTAAAGGATGTGAATGATCATGAAGCCTACGAATGAAATGACGGTCTCCTTTTTAAGCTGTTCGGCAAACGAATCTTTCGGAAGAGCTGCGGTGGCGGCGTTTGCGGCTCAGCTTGATCCCACCATCGATGAACTCAGCGATATTAAAACGGCGGTATCCGAAGCGGTTACAAATTGCATTGTTCATGCTTACCGCGATACCATCGGTGTCATATACATAACCTGCAAATTATATGAAAACGGCCAAATCAGCATCCGGATCCGCGACAAAGGCTGCGGAATTGAAGATGTGGAGAAGGCGATGCAGCCGTTGTTTACCACATCCGACAGCGAAGAGCGCGCGGGACTGGGCTTTGCCGTGATGGAGAGCTTTATGGATACCTTGAGGGTTACTTCGAAGCCGGGCAAGGGAACGTCGGTCACCATGCATAAAACCATTAAACGCCGCCAGGCGGAAAAGAATACTTAAAATGGACAGAGATCAAACCATTAATGAGAATATCGGACTTGTGCACGCCTGCGTAAAGCATTTTAAAGGACGCGGCGTAGAATATGACGACCTTTTTCAGGCCGGCTGCCTCGGCCTTGTCAAGGCGGTGGACAATTTTGACAGCAGCCGCGGAGTGAAGTTCTCAACGTATGCCGTACCGGTCATCCTCGGCGAGATCCGGCGGCTTTTCCGGGACGGGGGGGCGGTTAAAGTAGGCCGCGGCTTAAAGGAGCTCGCCATGCGCGCCGCGCGCGAATCCGCCGCGTTCAGCGAAAGGGAAGGGCGTTCCCCCACGGTCGGCGAGCTGGCGGATATCCTGAATGTCGAACCGGCCGAAGCCGCGCAGGCCCTCGGGGCGTCGCAGCTCCCGATTTCGCTTACGGCTTCCCCGGAAGACGGCGGCGGGCAGATCGATATCAGCGTGGATGCCGGTGATGATAAAATTGCCGAACTCCTGTCGCTGAAGCAGGTTGTTACGGAGCTTGAGCCGAAGGACAGGAGCATTATTGTTTTTCGGTACTTCAAAAGCCAAACGCAGACGCAGACGGCCGCCGCGCTTGGAATGACACAGGTTCAGGTGTCCCGGCGGGAAAAGAAAATTTTAAATGAGCTGCGGCTGAAACTGTCGTAGCGAAAAAAGCGGTTCCTCCATCCATATTCTGGACGGGGAACCGCTTTTGTGATATGATTTTGAATAGCATGATGAAAACGTTTATGAAAAAGAAAGGACGATTCTGATATGAAATCTTTTCGAAAAGAACTGCACTTTCATCTGCCGACGCGGAGAGGAATCGTAAATATTACGCCGCAGGTGGAAGAAGCACTTAAAGAAAGCGGAATCCGGGAGGGGCTGGTCCTGGTGAATGCCATGAATATCACGGCCAGTGTGTTTATTAATGACGATGAAAGCGGGCTGCACCATGATTATGAGGTATGGCTCGAAAAGCTTGCGCCGGAAAAACCGTATAGCCAGTACCATCACAACGGTTTTGAAGACAACGCCGACGCGCATTTGAAACGCACGGTTATGGGGCGCGAAGCAGTGGTGGCGGTTACGGACGGCAAACTGGATTTCGGTACATGGGAACAGATCTTTTATTTTGAATTTGACGGAAAACGGGACAAACGAGCTCTGATTAAAATCATCGGTGAATAAATAAACCAGTCGGGCAATTTCCCGGCTGGTTCTCTCTATTCGGAAATTTCTCCGATATTGTACGGCGTGTTCTGATAAACAAAATAATTCAGCCAGTTGGCAAACAGAAGGTGCGCATGGCTGCGCCATACAAACGGCGGCTGCTTTGTTACGTCATCGTTGGGGAAATAGTGTAATGGAATAGAGGGGTGAATTCCTTTTTTTAAATCACGGAAATATTCTTTTGCAAGTGTGTCACAGTCGTATTCGAGATGCCCGGTGATAAAAAACTGCCGGCCGTTCTTCGCGGCGACAATGTGGACACCGGCTTCATCGGATGCAGTCAGCACGACAAGGTCGCTGCATTTTTCAATATCTTCAAAGTGAACCTCGGTATTACGGGAATGCGGCGCGTAAAAATCGTCGTCGAAACCCCGGACAAGAGGATGGCGGCAGACCAGCACATGATGACAGAAGATACCGGACAGTTTTTCGGGAAGCGAGTATTTCGGAATTCCGAAATGATAGTACAGCCCGGCTTGTGCCCCCCAGCAGATATGTAGCGTAGAATAGACGTTTTTCCGGCTCCAGGCCATGATTTTACAAAGCTCGTCCCAGTAATCCACTTCTTCGAACGGCATATTTTCAACCGGAGCGCCTGTAATAATCATTCCGTCATATTTTTCATCCTTTACCTCGTCGAACGTTTTATAAAATGTATTCAAATGAGAGGAAGAAGTATTTTTTGAAATATGCGTGGCCATTTGCAGAAGTTCAACGTCAACCTGCAAAGGCGAATTGCTTAAAAGGCGCAGAAGCTGGGTTTCGGTTTCAATTTTTGTAGGCATTAAATTCAGTATAATGATTTTAAGCGGACGGATGTCCTGTGCAATGGCGCGCTGATGCGTCATGACGAATATATTTTCAGATTCCAGCACTTCGACCGCCGGAAGGTTCTCTTGAATTTTAATCGGCATCGTTGATCCTCCTGTAGAGACAATGAATTCATTATAGCAAACATCTATAAATACTGCAATAATACATAAAATATTGATCGTTTGATAAAAATATAAGAAAAGCGTTGACATTGGTTGCTCTGCGTGGTATTATAGTGAAGCCGTCGAAAAACGGGGACAAAATGCTTGACAAGTTCACTGAATTGTGGTAACATGTTAAACGTTCTCCTGTGAAGTTTGACGGAGAACCAGGACCTTGAAAATTAAACAACGAAAGAATTAAGGAACCCG
>NZ_JAPOHA010000010.1 GCF_026672255.1 Caproiciproducens galactitolivorans
GTAGGGGCCCGCCCGGCCTGAGGGCAGACTAAATCATTACTGTAATTCAGTATGGAGCGCAAAGGGATAGATTCGACTTATCCGAAAACATCAGGCAAAGTGCAGTTCCAACCTTTCGGGGAACCCCCTGCGAGGGTTCCCCACGCAGAAACAGTCCACTGGACTATTTCTGCTCCCTTCCTGCGCTGTTTAAAGGCTGGGGAACGATGGGGCGCTGCCCCAAACCCTGCAAGCTTTTGAAAAAGCTTGAGCAAAACTTTCAAGTTGTTAAAGCTCAACCCTTCCGTTGGAGGAGCACCGCCTGCGGCGCGGGGGAAACGGCTAAACGGTGCTGTGCGCCTGCCTAGCAGATTCGCGGAAGCCCCTCGCCGTACAGCGCGGTAACAATTCGGGTTCCGCCGATGGGCGTGCGGAGCAGTACTTCGCCGTGCCCCTGCGACAGAACGGAACCGATGATCGCCGCATTCTCGCCGTACTTACTGTTTTTCAGGCAAGCGAGCGCCTTCTCCGCGTCTTCGGGTGCGACGACGACCGTCATCTTTCCCTCGTTGCCCATATAAAGCGGGTCAAGCCCCAGAATATCGCAGAAGCCGCGCACCTGCGCCGAAACCGGAAGCTTCTCCTCGATCAGCTCAATCCGGCAGTTCGAAGCGGAGGCGAATTCATTCAGCACGGTTCCCAGCCCGCCCCGGGTTACGTCGCGCATGGTGCGGACTTTCACGCCCGCTTCCAGCAGGGCGTTTACCATTTCGCCAAGCGGCGCGCAGTCGCTTAGAATCGTATTCTTAATCTGCATCCGCTCGCTTAAAATCGCGGCGTGGTGGTCGCCCAGATTTCCGGAAATCAGCACGGCGTCGCCTTTTTTACAATAGGACGAACTAAGATCGGTCCCCGCCGGAACAAAGCCTACGCCCGCCGTATTAATATAAATCCCTCCCTGGCCTTCCACAACCTTGGTGTCGCCCGCGACGATACTGACCCCGGCTTCCTTTGCGGTTTCCGCCATGGAGGCCGCAATTTTTTGCAGTTGATCGGTATCCGCGCCCTCCTCCAGAATAAAACCGCAGGTAAGGTAGCGCGGCTTCGCCCCGGACATCAGAAGGTCGTTAACCGTGCCGCAGATGCACAGCCGCCCGATATCCCCGCCGGGGAAGAACAGGGGCGTTACAACAAAGCTGTCGGTTGTAACGGCAATGCGTTCCGCTCCGGGCACGACGGCCGAATCTTCCATTCTGGCAAGAACGGGATTATGAAAATTTTTCTCAAAGACAGCGGCAATCAGCTCCGAGGTCGATTTTCCGCCGCTGCCGTGCGCCATGGTAATCTTCATTACACTTTCCTCGTATTTACATAATAGTTATAACAGCTTCCCTCCATGGAAACCATGCAGGCGCCCTGCGGGGACTGCGGGTTACAGCAGGAACCGAAGAGCGGGCATTCCAGCGGGGAAATCGCGCCGGTGAGCACCTCGGCGCACCGGCAGTTCGCGTTCGCGCCGCAGTCTTCGTTCAAACCCGCGCTGCCCGCGTCGTAACGGGCGTATTCCCCGCGCAGAATAATGCCGGAGGCGGGGATGGTGCCCATTCCGCGCCACGCGGCGTCGCAGGGCTCAAAGTATTTCTCCACCATGCGCTGCGCAGACACATTTCCTTCCTCCGTAACCGCCGAAGGATACAGGTTCATGACTTCGCCTTTGCCGCGCTTTTTCACCAGCGCGTAAATCGCCGCCAGAATCTGCTCGCCCTCGAAACCCGCAACCGCGAACGGGATGCCGTATTTTTCGGCAAGCGGCGCAAACGCGCGGCTGCCGGTAATCACGCTGACATGGCCGGGCGCTAAAAAGCCGTCCACGCCGCCCTGATTTTCGCAGATCCAGTCGATGACCGGCGGCATGGTTTTCAGCGAAGTCAGAATTTTCAGATTTTTTACGCCGCTTGCCTCCGCTTCCTCCAAAAGCATGGTGTAAACCGGAGCGGTGGTTTCAAACCCGACCGCCGCGAAAATATAGGTATGCTTCGGGTCGGCGACAGCCATTTTCAGGGCGTCCTGCGGGGAATAAACCATGCGGACACGGCCGCCCTCCGCTTTCGCGTCGTTCAGATTTTTATGGCTGCCCTTTACGCGCAGCATATCGCCGAAGGAAACGACCACGTTTTCCGGTTCCATGCAAAGCTTTACCAAACGGTCGATATACGCTGTAACCGTTACGCAGACGGGGCATCCCGGCCCGGAAATCATATGGATGGAAGGGGACAGCATACTGACGATTCCGCAGCGGGAAATCTGCGCGGTATGCGTTCCGCAGACCTCCATCAGCCGAACCGGCGGGCCGTCGTAATTTTTTAAATAAGAGTGGATATCCGTCATAGCTCTTCTATTTCCTTTAACAGTTCTTCAATGGAATTGCTTTCTTCCTCGGAAAGAACCTGCAAAATACAGCCCGCATGAACCAGAACGCGGTCGCCCGGTTTGATTTTCACCAGACCGGCCTCCGCTTCCACCGTATTTCCGTTAAAATCCACCGTTGCGGTTCTCCCGTTGGTTTTCAGCACTTTGCCCGGCAGCGCAACACACATAATGATCACCATTCCCCGCGGATTGCGAAAAGCTTCCGTCCTTCATCCGCAAAAAGGACGGGACTATCATTTATTCAGAACCTTCCTGCTGCGTTACCGCGGCAAGCCACGCCTGCCCCAGGCATACGCCCCCGTCGTTGCTCGGGACGGCGTTGTTCAGGAACACGCAAAAACCGTTCTCTATTAGTTTATGATAACATTGGTGCAATAGAATGAGATTTGCAAACACGCCGCCGCTCAGCGCAACGCGCTTTTCGCCGCTCTTTGCGCGGATTTTCCGGCAGACGGCCAGCACCGCATCGGACAGCGCCTCGTGAAATCCCAGCGCAATCCGGTCTTTATCCCCGTCCGCGCGCACCGTTTCAAGAAGCTGGCTGATCAGGCTCACCTGATCGACCACCATTTCTCCGTTTTCTTTTTCCAGAATCGGGAATTCCAAAAATAGAGGTGCTTTTCCGGCATCTTTCGCCGCGGCCGCCGCGTTTTCCAGCGCGATGGCGCATTCGCCCTCGTAGCTGTTTTCCTCCCGGATGCCGAGCAGCGCGCTTACCGCGTCGAACAGCCTGCCCATGCTGGAGCTGTCCTGTGTATTAATCCGATGCTTGATCGCCGCCTGCACCATTTCGAAGCGGGGGCTGCCCAGCGCTTCGCCCGCCGCGCAGCGGTAGCAGTCCGCGGCAAGCACGGCGTTTTTCGCCACCGCGTCGCCGCCGCAAAGCGGAACGCTCCGCAGGTGCGCCCGGCGCTCGAAGTCCGCGCCGCTGCAAAGCAGGAATTCGCCGCCCCAGACCGTGCCGTCCGTGCCGTAACCGGTGCCGTCGAACACAACGCCGATACAGCCGTCCAGATGATGCTCCGCCATAACGGAGGCTGCGTGCGCGTGGTGGTGCTGGAATTTCAGCGGCCCCGCCGCGGTAATCCGTAAGGCAAGGTCTTCGCCGAAGGCTGTCGTATGGTAGCCGGGATGCATATCACAGGCCACCGAAAGCGGCTCGATCCGCAAAAGGCGCTCCATATGTTTCAGGCCGTTGCGGTAATTCCGGCTGACCTGATAATTTTCCATATCCCCGAAGTACTGGCTTACATAGGCGCGGTCGCCCTTTAAAAGGCAGAAGCTGCTTTTCAGATCGCCGCCCATGGCGAGAACCGGTTTTCCCGCGCGCCGGGCGAAAAGAAGCGGAAGGGGGACATAGCCCCTGCTGCGGCGGATGACCTGCGGAGTTCCTTCAAAAACCCGCGCAACGGAATCATCCAGCGGCGACAGAATCCGGCGCGTATGGTAAAGCACGCCGGAAAGGAACGGGGAATCCACTTTCAGCAGTTCTTCGTCCCGGTAAAGAATCGGCTCCGAGGTAAAATTGCCGCTTGTAACAACCAGCGGGCCGAGGGTATCCGTTAAAAGCTGATGAAGGCCGGTACAGGGCAGAAACGCGCCGAGGAACCGGCTTTCCCCGCTGACCTGCGGGCAGAACAGCTTTTCCGTTATCCGCAGCAAAACAATCGGCCTTGCAACCGACTTTAACAGCGTTTCCTCTTCATCGCTTACGCTACAGTGCGCGCGGATGGCTTCAACCGACGGGAACATGACGGCAAAGGGCTTTTTCTCCCTGCCCTTCAAAAGCCGCAGCCGTTCCACCGCGTCCTCCTTGTCGGGGGTACAGACGAACTGATATCCGCCGACGCCCTTTACGGCGAGGACTCCGCCGTTCCGAATGAGGTCGGCCGCTTTTGCAAAGGCTTCCTCCTTCTCCCAAACCATGCCCTGGTCCCGTAAAATAAGCTGCGGGCCGCAGTCATGGCAGGAAATCGTCTGTGCATGGCATCTGCGGCCCGCTTGGTATTCCTTTTCACAGGAGGGGCACATGGCAAAGTCCTGCATCGTCGTTGTACCGCGGTCATAGGGAAGCGTATTCATAATACTGTATCGCGGCCCGCAGGAGGCGCAGCTGATAAACGGATAGCGGTAACGCCTGTCTTTTGGGTTCTGTAATTCTTTTTTGCAGCTTTCACACATGGGAAGGTCCGGCGGGATCACCGGCGCTTCCCCCGTATGGCCCTTGCATTTTCCGCTTAAATCGATGCGGAATTCGTCAAACGGTTCTTCCGGCTGCGGCTTTACGGTTACGCGCTCTACCTGCGCACCTTCCGGCCGCTTTTCGTGCAGACGGCGGACAAAGCCTTCCACCGTTTCCGGATCGCCCGAGGCGGTAATCTGCACAATTCCACCGCAGTTGCGCACCCAGCCCTTTACGCCGAGCTCCTTTGCCTGCGCGGCAACAAACGGACGGTAACCCACACCCTGCACAATGCCGAAAACGGTTATGAAAACCGTCATGCGGCCAAAATGCCTTCCGTTTTTATTTCACGGCCTGTTTGGCCCGGCCCGCCCACGGTGTGGAGTTTGGGGGAGCCGAAGCGAAACGGCGTACACGCAAAACAGAGCGGAATGTTTTCTCCGGAAGTTCCGGAATCTTCGCCGGCAAGAACGTTGATTTCGGTAACCCTGTTTTTTCCGGTTCCGGCCGCGTTGCCAAAGGCCGGCTTTAAGAAGTCGGCTGCCTTATGATAATCATGCATGAGTCTAACTCCTTACCTGTGAGATGTGGCAGCTGGAATTACGACGCGCTCTGGTCATCCTTCGGTGCCTGTGTAAAAGTTTCCGTTGATTTTTCGCCGGCCGGCTGGGTATAGTCGGGGCGCATGCTGATACACTTTTTGGGGCAGCTTGCCACGCAGTAGCCGCACTGGATGCAGCTGAACCGCTTAATGGACCAGGTTTTTGCCGCACGGTCCACGATAATGGCCCCGGTGGGGCATTTTTTCGAGCAGAGCCCGCAGAAAACGCAGACATCCATATCGTTTTCCACATGGCCCCTGGTGCGCTCGGGGTAAACCCGCGGCTCCTGGGGATACAGCCGGGTGGCCGGCTTGGAAAACAGGTTGTGCAGCTCCGTTTTTGCAAATGTGAGTAATTTCATAATTTCATCACCTTTCGGTACAGCTGATGCACGGATCGATCGTGAGAATCAGGATCGGAACGTCGGCAAGCTGGGAGCCTTTCAAGGTTTCGAGCATCCCCGGCAGGTTGGCGAACGTTGGGGTGCGCACGCGGACACGGTCGAGAAATTTCGTTCCGTTGCCCTTTACATAATAAACCGCCTCGCCGCGCGGCTGCTCCACGCGCATGAAATATTCGCCGTCCGGGAAGCCCTTTACGGGAACCGCGATTTCGCCGGACGGGATTTTTTCAACCGCCTGGCGGATAATGTCGATGGACTGGAACAGTTCCTTGATACGGACTTCGGTACGGGCATAGCTGTCGCCCGCGTTGCTGGTAATCGTTTCAAAATCGATATCGGAATAAGCGGCGTAGCCCATGTTGCGGGTGTCGCGGTCGATGCCGCTGGCGCGCATGAACGGGCCGACCGTGCCAAGGTCGTGCGCCTGCTGTTTTGTCAAGAAGCCGACGCCCTGCAGACGGGAGTTCACCGCTTTGTTATCCAGGAAGGTTTTGGAAAGCTCCCGAAGCTCTTTTTCTATCTCGTTTAGAATCTTCAGGAACCCTTTCAGCATATCGCCGTCCATGTCTTTCATCTCGCCGCCGATTTTATTCACGGAGAAAATCACGCGGCCGCCCGTGGAAGCTTCAAACATATCCAGTATTTTTTCGCGCATCCGCCAGGATTGCATGAACAGGCTTTCAAAGCCGAACGCGTCCGCCAGAAGGCCGAGCCACATCAGGTGGCTGTGCAGGCGGGACATTTCGCACCAGATGGTGCGAAGGTATTTCGCACGGGGCGGGATTTCCACGCCCATAACATGCTCCACCGCTTCGCAGTAGCCCATTCCGTGCATAAAGCTGCAGATTCCGCAGATACGTTCTGCAACATATACATATTCGTTAAAATCTTTCTTTTCAACCAGTTTTTCAAGACCTCTGTGAATAAAGCCGATGGACGGCACCGCCTCCACCACTTTTTCGTCTTCCAGTACCAAGTCCAGATGAATCGGCTCCGGCAGAACCGGATGATGCGGTCCGAACGGTACGATGCTGCGTTTAGACATCTGGTATCCCTCCTTACGTTATTTAAAAGGCGTTTTCTTATCGGTACGGTAAAGGGTACCCTGATAATCAACGGAAATCATTTTGATCTGTACGCCGAAAAGATCGTGTATCTCGTTTTCATACAAGAAGGCTGTCGGGTAAATATTGGTGATACTCGGAATTTCTTCGTCGTCACCGATGGTAAAGCGCAGGTTGTACAAATCATAGTCTTTTCCGAAGGAATAGGATAATTCGTAGCCTTCCTCCAGTCTCACGGAGCAAATCTGCACCAGACGGCATTCGCTGTTTTTCATTTTCAGGACTTCCTCCAAAAGGGAGTCGGGGGAAATGGGGATAATAATATTTTCCGGCATGCTTAATCCTCCTTATGTGAAACAGACGCGTTTGCTTTCATTTCCGCGCGTTTTTTGTCCAGAAGGCCGACCGCCTTGACCACGCCGTCGATAATGGATTCCGGCTTCGCGGCGCAGCCCGGCACATAGATATCCACGGGGATGACCTTGTCGACGCCGCCGAGGATATTGTAGCAGTCCTTAAAGATACCGCCGTCGCACGCGCAGATTCCCACGGCGACAACGACCTTCGGGTCCGGCATCTGGGAATAAAGCTGTTTCACGACTTCTCTGTTCTGGCTGTTGATGCCGCCGGTAATCAGAAAGATATCGGCGTGCTTCGGGTTTCCGGTGTTTATAACGCCGAAACGCTCCACGTCGTAAACCGGGGTTGTACAGGCGAGGACTTCTATGTCGCAGCCGTTGCAGCTCGAACCGTCATAATGCAAAAGCCACGGTGACTTTGAAATATTCATTTTTCACGCACCTCCCTTAATGTACAAGCGTCAGAATCAACAGATTGACTCCGCCCGCAATCAGCGTTACCAGCCAGGTAGATTTCAGCATACTGTTCCACTTTACGCGGGGGAACAGATTGTCTACAAAAGTTTCCAGAATATACGCGAAGAGGCAGACCACGGCGGCAATCAGAAAGCTCCACCACTGCATATTGACGATAAACAGGCCGACGATGCCGAGGAGCAGAACGTCCTCGTACCAGACGGCAAGCTCCACAAGCGCCAGAATATTGCCGGAAAGCTCCGTTGTAATTCCCTTTACCATTTCCTGATGCGCATGGTGGGAGGTACTGATATCAAACGGAGATTTGCGGAACTTAATGGTTAAGATATACAGAAACCCGAAAAACATACCGGGCAGATACGCAATGGGGGAAACGCTGCTTTTGGCGATATCATCGACCATAAAGCTTCCCGTCGCAATATAGAACCCGATGGCGGTAAGAAGGAGCATCGGCTCATAGGCCATCATCTGCAAAAGCTCTCTCTGCGAGCCCATGGCGCTGTACGGGGAGTTTGCGGAGCAGGCCGCCATCATAAGGAAAACCTCCGCCAGCGTCAGCGCGAAGCACACGAGCAGCAGGTCGCCGCCCACGAAAAACAGGCAGCCGGTGAACAGGATAAAGACGAAATAGCCGCCGACAAAGAAATCCTGAACGCCGTTTACCACGAGGGCCTGCTTTTCAAACAGCTTGAAAAGGTCGTAAAAAGGCTGGAGAAGCGGCGGGCCCTGACGGCCCTGAAACCGCGCGCTGATTTTCCGGTCGATCCCGGAGAGAAGGCCGCCGATCAGCGGCGCCAAGATCAGATACAGTGCAATTTTCAGAAACATCATATTAAATTGCACCTCCAATCACAATAATCATAAGAATCGTCATAATAGCGGAAGCCAAAACAAGCGACGGTTTTAAAAGCTTCTTTTCGCCGAAATAATCGTCCATATACCAGTTGGCAAGGTACATGGATTTTTCATGCCCGAAAGAGTCGACAAACGTGCGGTCATCGCCCTCATTGACACCGGCCATATAGGAGATGACCCTTTTATTCGCTTTGCCGAACGTAAGCAGGCGGACCGTAACCGGAAGGATGACGATCATACACAGCATCAGAAGCATAACGTTGAGATCGCTGCTGCTGATAATCGCCCCGATGGTGTCGTGGAACGTCTGGGACAGGAACGGTTCAACAAAGATATTGGAAAATACCGGGAACGAAATGCAGAGCGCGATAACGAGGAAAGTCAGCGTGTAAATGGAGCCTTTCTCGCTCTTGCGCACGGTATCCTTGAGCTGCGCGGAGCGATGGATAACGGCAACCAGTTTGCCGAGCCATTTGCCCCAGTAGAACAGCGTGCTCGCGCTTCCGAAGATCAGGAACAGAACGAGCCAGACGCTCTTGGAATCGACGAACGCCTTTAACGCGGCCCATTTGGAAATCAGCATTCCGAACGGGGCAAGGAACATGCCGCAGATACCGACGATCATAACGAACGCCAGCTTCGGAAGACGTACGATCAGGCCGTGCATGTCTTCAATATTGCGGCTGCCGGTGATGTTTTCCACCGCACCGACGGAAACGAACAGCAGGGATTTGGATACCGCGTGGAACACCAGCAGAAGGATTGCGGCCCAGACCGCCTGATGCAGTCCGACGCCCGCGCAGGCGGCAATCAGCCCCAGGTTGGAAATGGTGGAATAGGCAAGAACCTTTTTGCCGTCGCTCTGTGAAATGGCAAGCAGCGAAGCCGCAAAGAAGGTGAAGCCGCCGATGCTCGTCACCATGACCCCGGCAAGGTTGCCGTAGAGGGCGGGTGACAGGCGGATGAGAAGATAAACGCCGGCTTTTACCATGGTTGCCGAGTGCAGCAGAGCCGAAGTCGGCGTAGGCGCGACCATTGCGCCGAGAAGCCAGCGGGAAAACGGCATCTGCGCGCTTTTTGTCATTGCCGCAAAGGCCAGAAGGGTCACCGGAATGATCACCGCTTTGTTATTCGCGGCCGCGGCGACCAGATCCTGAAGATTCGCAATATGCAGCGCCATGGAGCTGTACAGAATCGCGCAGGCGAAGCCCAGGCCGCCCAGAAGGTTCATCCAGAGGGCGCGGAAGGAATTGTTGATCGCTTCCTCCGTTTGGGTGTAGCCGATGAGCAAAAACGAGCAGAAGGTTGTGACTTCCCAGAAGAAATAGATCCAGGTAAGGTTGCTGGAGAAGATCAGCCCGAACATCGCGCCCATGAAGACAAACAGCATGGAAAGGAAGAACGAGGACCGATCCTTATACTCCGTATGATGTTTATGGTAATCCTTGATATACCCGATCGCGTATACGCAGATCAGGCTGCCGACCACGCCGACGACAAGGCACATAATCAGGGTCAGGTAATCCACTACAATGTGGTCCCCGCCCTGTGCGCCGCGGCCGGCAAATTCCATCCACACAACAGGAAGCGTTCCTGCGGCGGACAGCAGAAGGATATAATACCTTTTATACCGGATGCCGTAGTAAAACACCAGACCCATCAAACCGAGCTCCGCGATCAGAAAAATCCGGTCGAGCATCTGTGTTTCCATAAGATAGGATTGCGTTTTTCCGCCTTGCAGCACATTGATGCAGAGCAGCAAAACCGTTGCAACAATCACGATGCTGCTGCAAAAAATGAGCCCGTCCCGCAGCTTGCCCGGCTTTGCGCAGGCAATCAGCAAAGCAGCGAGAAAAGGAAAGACCATTAGGGTTGCTATCATTTCCATAATTACCACCGTTTCTCCCTTGAACTTATTCCCCCGCATTTTCATGCGGAATGCACAGAGCATAATATAGGAAAAGGAAGGATTCTCCAAAAAATTCAAGTATTTGTCCTACATTGTGCTCCAAAAAAATATATTAATGTTGCTTTTAACAACAGACACAGATAATATAATAGTCACATTTGTGCAAAAGTGCAAGGTTAATATTCACCCTTTTTCGTTCTTTTTGTTAATGGATTTTATATAAAATCATCAAAAACATTGGGATACTTTGTCAATAATGACTGACCGGAATATAGATACTACAAAATTCAGGCTGAAAAAAACGCATAACCACGAACGGTTATGCGTTTTTGTGACCAGCTTGCCGCAGAACCGTCAGGCCTGTTTGTTCGCGGCCTCGATTATCTTGAGAAGCAAATCGGCAATTCCCACATTATAGCCGCTGGAGGCATACACGCCGCGCCCGCTGCGCGCAACAATAGCAAGGGGCAGCTTGTCGGGGTCGACGAACATCCTGCGGGCCATGGGGACCGCGGTTTCCGAAAAGTCGGCGCGGCGCACCAAAGCGGCGGGAATGGCCTCCTTCGCCTTTATGAAGGTTGCGTTCTTCCACGCGGCGCCGTCGCGGATAAGGAACAGAATCCGGCAGTCGGCGGCGCCCAGCGCGTCCTTTGCTTCCATAAACTCATTCAAAATATGCTCGGTGGGTTCCCGGCCTTCTTCCAGCCAGACAACCAGCGCGGTTCCCCCGCCGATTACGGAATCCGCCGGAACGGCCTCGTTCCGATCATTATCAATCCGGAATGCTGGAAGCGGGATATCCTGAATCAGGTCGCTGATCTCCGTTTTGCACAGTTCAATCGAAAGTTCCTTTTCGTCCCCCGCGCTTAACCGGAAGCAGTATTTCTTCGCGAACTGGTTTCCGTTCGGCGTGCGGCTGGAAGTCAGCAGGCGGTACGCGCCCGGCTTCAGGCTCAGCGCAAGCTTTCCGTCTGCCCACGCGGCGTCGGTAAGGTCCAGCGTCCGGTACTCGCCATGATTCAGCACAGCCAGCGTCCAGTTGTGCAGATACGCCCATTTTTCCCCGCCGCCCAGCAGGGTAACCTTTGCCTCTTCCCCGTTTTTCGCTTTTTCCTGCGCGTCGCGGAACGCTCCGTCACGGTAATACTGGGGAACCATGTCCACCGGATTCAAACGCGCGGGGATGCCCAGCGTGCGGCAGATCGCGGTAAACAGCACCCTGCGGTCGAGTTCCCCGCCCTGGCCGGTGCGCACAACGCACACGGGCGTGGCGGTCAGGCGCTCGCTCTGCCTGTCCGGACTGACCTGATATTTTCCGACATACGCCCAAATGTTTTTGGGGTCGGCACGGAAGGATTCCGCCGTGGGTTCGTCAAACAGGCCCGAAAGGAAGGTCCGGTATTCGGAAAGCTGTTCCAGATACACGCGCGGGCACAGAATATAAGGTACAAAAAGATTGTCCGGGAAATTTTTACGATAGGGAAGCGCTTCGCGGAAATGTTCCGCAAGAACCGCGGCGCGAACGTCGCGAAGATCCTTTTTCATTAAAGAGTGAAGCATTTTTATCGGAAGCTCCCGGTTTTTCTCCCCGAAGTCCATGGACAGGAAATCGTAAACCTCCGGGAAATTGCCCTCGGCCGATTTCAGAAGCGCCCGCACTTCTTCCGGATGCGCGAAACGGGTGGCAAGCGTTTCCGCCTTATCTTTCTGATAGAATCCGGCGGCGTACTCCTTGCGCTTCCGGTCGGCTTCGCCGATGATCTTCCGCCTTGCTTCCTTCTGCTCCTCCGTCAGCGCGATAAAATTGCGGGAGCTGTCCTTCGGCGCGCGGAAAACAAAATCTTCCTGCGCGTCCGGCTCTGCGGAAACCGCGCGGGTAAAGTCGATTTCGATCGAATCGGTTTCTTCCGTGTCGACAAAAACTTCGGCAAAACGCCCGTCCTTCACCGCGTGAATATGAATGCTGCCGAAGCCGAGCGTTACGGCCGCGCGGCCCGCTTCATCCGTTTTTACGGAAGCGATGGGCGAAAACTCCGAACCGTTTAAAAGTTCAAAGTGAACCGTAACATCGGCGAGCGGCTCCGGATTTTTCACCGTAACCGTAAAGCGGCGCTTTTCCGCGTAGCGTTTGAGTTCATTTAAATAGAGGGTGCAGCCGTCGCGGGTGACCTCCTCTTCGTCCTTTGACGGCAGGAACGCCTTGCAGGTCATCAGCATGGAGCGCGCCGCGGCTTCGGTGAACCATCCGCGGTTTAAAACCGGCTCCGGCTCACACGCGCCGAGGAAATACCAGTCCCCGTCGCACCAGACTTCTACCCAGGCATGGTTGTCATCGCAGTGCGCCCAGCGGGGCGCGTAAATCTGGCGCGCCGGAATCCCGACGCTGCGCAGGGCGGTTACCGCGAAGGTGGATTCCTCGCCGCAGCGCCCGTAAGAGGATTTCATAACGGTAAGCGGCGAAACGGTACGGTCGTCCGTCGCCTGATAGGTGACGTGCTCGGCGCACCAGATATTGACCTCCAGCGCGGCCTCCTTCATGCTTTTTCCGCGAACCCGTTCGGAGAGTTCTTTTCGGAAAAGCGGGCGGCAGTCCGCAATCGCTTCATTATTAATACGGTAGGAAAGCACATAATTCAGGAAAATATCTTCCGGAATCCGGCTTTCCCAAAAAGGATTTTCCCAAGCGGAAAGGCCGAACCGCGCAAATTTTTGATAAAGGGAAAAATCATAGTCGCCGATATCGCTTGCGGGCATGGTGCTGTAGAAAAATTCCAGAACGGTGCGTTCGTCTTCGCCGCAATCCCGCATCCGCTCGCAAATTCCCTCGCCGCCATGCCCCAGGGTGGCCCGGGTTTCCATAAACTTCCGGTGAACCGTATCCCGAAGCGCCTGTGAAAAACTCATATCCATATCCTCCTTGCACACCATATATCTTAACATATCCTAATATTCTGTTAAGCCTGCGGGGATTTCATCAAGTGACAGGCAACAAAATGGCCCGGCTTCACCTCGACCATCTTCGGCGCCTCTTTCCGGCACTGCTCCGTCGCCTTCGGGCAGCGGGAGCAGAAGTGGCAGCATTCCGGCAGATTGATCGGGCTGGGGATGGAGCCCTGCAGCGGCACACGGCTGCGGGACTGCTCCAGATCCGGGTCCGGAAGCGGAATTGCGGAAAGCAGGGCCTGCGTGTAGGGGTGGAGCGGATTGTCAAACAGTTCCCTGCTTTCCGCCAGCTCGGCCATGCTGCCGAGGTACATAACCCCCACGCGGTCGCTGATATACTTTACCATGGAAAGGTCGTGCGCGATGAACAGGTACGTCAGCTTCCGTTCTTCCTGCAATTTTTTCAGCAGGTTGATAACCTGCGCCTGAATAGAAACATCCAGCGCGGAAATCGGTTCGTCCGCGATCACGAAATCGGGATTCACCGCGAGCGCGCGGGCGATGCCGATACGCTGGCGCTGCCCGCCCGAAAATTCATGCGGGAAACGGTTGGCGTGTTCCTCCTGCAAACCGACGACCTCCAGAAGGTCAACCACCATCTGGGCGCGCTCCTGCGCGGATTTGGCAAGGTGATGCGCGTCGATTCCCTCCGCGATGATATCCATGACCTTCATGCGAGGATTCAGGGAAGCGTACGGGTCCTGAAAGATCATCTGCATCCGGCGGGAAAGCTCGTGGCTCTGCGCGGCGCTCATTTTGCCGTGTACGTCGGCGCCGTCGAACCGAACGCTGCCGCCGGTGGCGCCGTAAAGCCGGATGATCGTGCGGCCCAGCGTCGATTTTCCGCAGCCGGATTCCCCGACCAGACCGAAGGTTTCCCCGCGGTAAATGGAAAAGCTGACGTCGTCCACCGCTTTCAGCGTCTGATTTTTTCCTACGTTAAAATACCGTTTCAGGTTCTTCACCTGTAAAATCACTTTTTCCTCAGGCATTGTCCGCACCGTCCTTTCCCTGCTCCTTCGCGCGCTCGTCCAAAAGCCAGCAGGCGGCTTTATGCGTTTCGGAAAGACAGGTGTATTCCGGCATATATGCCTCGCACACCTTCATCGTGTGCGGGCAGCGGGCGGCGAAAGGACAGCCCTTCGGCGGGTCCATCAGGTCGGGCGGCGTGCCCGGGATGGAAAAGAGCTGCTGGTTATGCTCGTGCAGCTTCGGGATGGAAGCCAAAAGGCCCTTCGTATACGGGTGGGCGGTCTGATAAAACACATCGCGCAGGTTTCCGGTTTCCACCAGCTTGCCGCCGTACATAACGGCCACGCGGTCCGCAATATTGGCAACCACGCCGAGGTTATGCGTAATCAATATAATGGATGTATCGATTTTCCCCTGCAATTCCTTCATTAAATCCAGAATCTGCGCCTGAATGGTAACGTCGAGCGCGGTAGTCGGCTCGTCCGCAATCAGGATTTTCGGGTTGCAGGCAAGCGCGATCGCAATGATTACGCGCTGACGCATTCCGCCGGAAAGCTGGTGGGGGTACTGCCCGAACCGGGTTTCCGGATTCGAAAGCCCAACCAGCCGAATCTGCTCGATCGCCTTTTCCTTCAGCGTTTCTTTGGAAAATTCGGGGTGATGTTCGTGAAGGACCTCCATAATCTGCTTGCCGACGGTCATGGTCGGATTCAGCGAAGTCATCGGGTCCTGAAAGATCATGGAAATATCCTCGCCGCGGATTTTCTGCATTTCGCGCTCCGGCAGCTTGGAAAGCTCTTTCCCTTCCATGAAAACCGTGCCTTCCGCGATTTTGCCGTTGTTGGGCAAAAGTCCCATAATTCCCTTTACGGTAATGGATTTTCCCGAACCGGATTCGCCCACAATGGCGAGGGTTTCGCCTTTCTGGAGCGAGAAGCTTACGCCGCGCACAGCCTTTACAATCCCGAGCTGCGTCTTGATATGTACATTCAGATTTTCTACTTCCAATAAACTGCTCATTGCGGCCCTCCTCACTGTCTCATTCTGGGGTCGAGCGCGTCGCGGAGCCCGTCACCCAGGATACTGAAGCAAACCATGATTAAAATAATGACCAGAGCGGGGAAGATCAGCAGATACGGGAAATTCTGCAAAACGTGATACCCGTTGTTGATCAGAACGCCCAGCGAGGCATTCGGTTCGGCCAGACCGATTCCGATAAAGCTTAAAAACGCTTCGGTAAAAATCGCCGACGGAATGTCGAACATGGCGTTGATGACAATCACGCCGACCGTATTCGGAATGAGGTGTTTTAGGATAATTTCCCGGTTGCTGGTGCCCAGTACCCGGGCGGCCAGAACAAATTCCTGACTTTTCAGCTTCAGAATCTGCGCGCGCACCAGGCGCGCCATGTTGACCCAGCCGGTAATGGATAGCGCCAGAACAATCGTCCAGATTCCGGCGGGCATCACCATCATTAAAAGGATGACGATAATGAGCTGCGGAACGCCGACAAGGACTTCGATGATCCGCTGCATCACCGCGTCCACCTTGCCGCCGAACAGCGCCGACACTGCGCCGAACGTTACGCCGATAAACAAATCGATGAACGCGGCGGTAAACGCGATCAGAAGCGAAATCCGCGTGCCCTGCCAGATACGCGCCCACTGGTCGCGCCCGAACTGGTCTGTGCCGAAGGGATAGGCGGCGCTTGGGGATTTATAAATCTGCGAATAATCGGTATCGAAGAAGGTATGCTTTGCGAAAACCGGGCCGAACAGGGCAAGAAGAATCACGATGATGAGAATAAACAGGCTGCAAACAGCCGCTTTGTTCTTTTTCAGGCGCAGCCAGCCGTCCTGAAAAGCCGTCAGGTTGGGGCGGGCGATATGCTCCCTTGCTTCCTTGTCCACCTCCGCTTTGACAAACAGTTCCTGAGGGATTTCTGTTTTCGTCATTTGTTAATCCCCCTTTCCGTTGGATGCCAGGCGAATCCGCGGGTCAATGACCGAATAAAGGACGTCGACAACCAGCATCACAAAAATGTAGAACGAGCTGTAAAAGACGGTAATCCCCATAATCGTTGAATAGTCGTTTGTCTTGATGGAATCCACAAACAGGCTGCCGATGCCGGGAATACTGTAAATATTTTCGACCGCAAGGGAACCGGTGAGCAGGTTGACCACAATCGGGCCAAGGATGGTTACAACCGGAATGATCGAGTTGCGCACCGCGTGCCGCATCAGGACTTTAAACTGGTTCAGGCCCTTCGCCTTGGCGGTAACGATATAATCCTGTTCCAGCACATCCAGCATTTCCGTGCGCATAAAGCGCGCGATCATGGCGGTAACGCTGAACGAAAGCGCAACGGAGGGCAGAATGGAACATTTCCAGCTTTCCCAGAAAGCCACGGGGAGGATTCCCCATTTCAGGCCGATAAAATATTGCAGCAGCGCCGCGGCGACGAAGTTCGGAACCGACACGCCCAGAACGGCGATCACCATGGTGAAATAATCGATTCCGCTGTTATGCCGCCACGCGGCGATAATCCCCAGAATCAGGCCGATGGAGAGGCCGATCAGGATCGCCTGAAGACCGATCAGGGCCGAGGGGCCGATCCGCCCCAGAATAACGCCGGAAACCGGCTGCCCCGAGTAGAAAAACGAGGTTCCGAAATCCCCTTTCGCCACATTCAAGATATATTTTCCGTACTGCACGATTACCGGGTCATTCAGCCCGTATTTTTCCAGCATCTGCGTCTGCTGCTCCGGCGGAAGCAGGGAAAAGCGTTCCGAATCGAACGGCGTGCCGGGCAGTTTTTTCATCAGGAAAAAGGTTGTTGTTAAAATGATTAACAGGGTAATCAGCAAATACACAATGCGCTTGCATATGTACCTGAACATTCCGTATGCCCTCCCTCGATATGTTTATTAAAAAAGAGGAGGAAAACTCCCCCTCTTTCCTTCTACTTTCCCGTTTACCTTAGCTCAGGGAAGCATATTTGAATTCAATCGGCGCGCCGAACGGATGGGTGACTAAATTTTTTACATTTGATTTTGTCAGGTAGGCGGAACCCCTGTAGTAAAGCGGGGATACAACCGCGTCGTCGGCAACCAGCGTCTTTTCGGCCGTGAGCATGTCCTGCAGGCGCTTTTCGTCGTCGGTCTGCTTCTTTGCGTCGGCAATCAGGCCGTTATAGGTGCCGCTCTTGTAGCTGCCGCGGTACGGTGTGCCGTTTGTCCAAAGGTCCATATAGGTCATCGCGTCGTCGTAGTCCGCGCCCCATGCAGTAATCGCCATCTGGAACTTGTTGTCGTCCATCAACTGGTTTCTTGCCTTCTTGGTTTTGGAATCAATCTTCACATCGATGCCGAGATTCTTCTTGAATTCGCTCTGCAGATAGGTTGCAACGGTCTTTGTTACGGAGTCGTCTTCGGTCAGAAGGCTGATCGTCGGCGTGCCGCCGAGCTCTTTTACGCCCTTCTCCCAGTATTCCTTTGCTTTCGAAGCGTTGAAGGAATCGATTTCGCCGTTGATTTCACGGAAGGTCTGCTTGCCGTTGCCGTACATGTAATTCGGAATCAGGCCGGTCGCCGGTGCGGAGCCGTCGGCCAGAATCGCTTCCGCAAGCGTTTTGCGGTCTATCGCGTAGCCGAGCGCCATGCGGATATTCTTATTGGACAGCGTTTTGTCCGTTAAATTGTACTGCAGATAGGTGGTGCGGAATTCGTTGGTGGAGCTGAATTCCGGATTGGATTTCATTGCCGGAACGTCGGAGGAGGAAAGAATGACTCTGGAAAGCTCGCCGGCCTTGTACGCGTTGAGCGCCGTGGACTGTTCCTTAATAATGCGCACCTTGACGTTCGGAACCTTTACGTTCGCGGCATCCCAGTAGCTGTCGTTCTTCTTCAGCGTGCTTCCGCTCGCCGGATCGTAAGCCGTAAGGACATACGGACCGCAGTAAATCATGCTTCCCGCGTCCAGACCGTACTTGTCGCCTTTGGACTTTACAAATTCTTCATTCAGCGGGAAGAACATCGGAAGCGTGGTCAGACGGACGAAATACGGAGTCGGCTGCTTCAGCTTGACTTCCAGCGTCTTGTCGTCGACCGCTTTCACGCCGACGTCCTCCGCTTTCGCTTTGCCGGCCTGATATTCCGCGCCGTTTACGATGTAATCCGTCATGATAAAGCCATAGTTATTCGTGGCGTCCGCACTCATCTGCTTTAACCAGGAGAATGCGAAATCTTTCGCGGTAAGAGCGGTGCCATTGCTCCATTTCAGGCCGTCCCGCAGCGTGAACGTATAGGTGAGTTTGTCGTCGGAAATCTTGCAGTCCTTCGCCAGAGCCGGTTCCGGTTCATGGCTGGCGTTCAGACGGTAAAATCCTTCGGACACGTTGTTCATGATCGTAAAGGAGTTTGTGTCGGAAGCCGCCCACTGTACCATGGTACGGATTTCATTCGTGTCATAGACCGTAATGGTATCGTTGGATTTCGTTCCGGCGTCCGCAGTCTGTGCCGTTTTGGAAGCCGCCGTGCTGCCGGTTGAGCCCGTAAAGCCACAGCCGCTTGTCGAAAGGATTGTGGCTGCCGCAAGGACCAGTGCGAGCAGTTTGCTTTTTTTCATACCAAATCTCTTCTTTCTGCAAAAATTGATATCCGCTTTTTTCAACAGGAAAAACTTGCCGGGTTAGTTTGTTTTGTTTCCGAACTTACTTAGCCATTCCGATATTAGCACCATCTTTTTAAATTGTCAATGTATTTACCAAGAATTTTTTAATTCATTTTTATAATTTTGTACAGAATGAATTAAAATCAGAATATTGCTATTGTAAATAGAAATATTCCATGCTATGATTGTTACAAAATGCGACAGAATTCCTGACTTTGTTCGCGGATGGAAAAACCGAGGAATTCCGCGCGGGAATTGTGCCCCTTGGAGGAAACGCGGAAATACCGGCGGATACCGGGTATTCTGCTGCGGACGGACGCAATTTTAGCCTAAATGAACGGATCGTGATGAACATCATACACACAGTCGACCAAACCCATATCCGGTCGATCAATCAAAGGGTGATCCTTGAGCGGATTTACTGCGACGAACCGATTTCCCGGGCGGAACTGGCGCGCGAACTCTGCATCAGCAAATCCGCCATGACGGAAAACGTCTCGTCCCTGCTGGATATCGGGATTATACGGGAGGTAGGCGCGGGCGTCGCCATGTCGACAGGCGGACGAAAGCCTATCATGCTTAAATTTAATAAAAATTACCAATATATTATTGCGATCGAGCTGAATTTCGAGGATCCGATTTTCGTGCTGGGGAACCTGCGCGGCGAAACCCTCAATAAAATCACGGTGGCCATTTCGAATGATTCCGGCTACGAGGAAAGGCTGGAACTGGTGGTGAACGCGGCAAACCGTTTGCTTTCCACCGCGGAACTGAGTACAAAAGATCTTGCGATCATCGCGATTTCCTGCCCGGGCGTGTTCGACCCGGAAAGCCGCAACTACTACGCGGAATCCCATTTCGCCAACTGGAAGATGGGCGACCTTTCCCGGCAGCTCGAAGAACTTTTTGAAACGCAGGTTCTGGTTGTCAACGACGTAAACGCGGCGGCGGTGGGCGAATTCAACAGCGGCGCCGGAAGAGACGCCAAAAACCTTGTCTATATCAGCGGCGGCCAGGGGTTCGGCGCGGGCGTGATCATCAACGGGGAACTTTACCTCGGCAGCACAAACCGCGCGGGCGAAATTTCCAATTCCATTCCCGCGGGGCCTTTGGGGCTGGTAAACGGGAAATTCGGAAATCTGGGGTATTCGGTCAACATCCGCGCGCTGAAGGAATACATCTGCGCAAAAGCGCCGCAGAAGACAAAGGACGCTTTTGCCGCGCTGGGGAAAAATCCGGATTCGATTGGTTTCAAGGACATTTTGTGGGTATGGCGCGGCGGCGACAAATTCCTTCGGCAGAGAGTGGAGGAAATGTCCGTGATTATCGGCGCGGCCATCTCCAATATTATCAGCCTTTTAAACTGCGATCTGGTGATTTTGGGAGGAGATTACGTTGCGTTCCAGTCCCAGATGCTCCCGACGATCAACCGCGTTGTGCGGGAAAGCGCCTTCGCGCCGGTGAATGTGGTTTCCGCAAGCCTCGAGACAAACGCGGGAATCTGCGGGCTTTTCGCACTGTCGCGCGACATCATTTTCGATAAAGTCTGCAATTATGAACGCACATAGGGCGGGCGCACAGGGCGCACAGCGCCTTTTGCCGTTTCCCCCGCGCCGCGTGCGGCGCTCCTCCACGGAATGCCGACAGGAAACTTTCCGTTAAGGAAGAACACAAAGAATTCTCCCCTATTGCGGCGCTTGCCGCCTTCAAGCTCTTTAAAAAGGGCTTAAAGCTAAACTTTTTTTGCTCGTCAAGGTAGGGTGGGATTTTTTCGCTCCTAACCTTGACTTCACTCCCACTCTATTACGAAAACGCCGTATTTGTATTGCATATGTAAATATATGTATTGATAAATGCGTTATTATGACGTATAATAGAAGTAATGAAGGGAGTGTTATGAAAATGGCAAATGTGAATGTTCGTGTTGACGATTCGCTTAAACAGGAAGCTGAGCATATTTTTGCCGAACTTGGGCTTTCTATGTCTGCCGCTACCAATATTTTTTATAAACAGGTCGTCCGGTGCGGTGGGATTCCCTTTGATCTGAGGATAGACCCGTTTTATTCGGCCGAAAATCAAGCGCATTTGCAAAAGGTAATCCATGACTACGAAACGGAAAAAAGCAAGCCGGTTGTAAAAACAATGAAAGAGCTTGAGAACATGGCAAATGAATAGCTTGATCTTTCTACCGGAAGCATGGGACGATTATATTTACTGGCAAGAGAACGATAAAAAGACGCTTCGCAGAATAAATCTCCTTTTGCAGGACATTTCCCGGAGTGCTTTTGTGGGAATAGGAAAACCGGAGCCGTTACAGGGCAATCTCTCCGGGTGGTGGAGTCGGCGCATTGATGATACAAACCGCATTGTTTACCGGGTACAGGGTGATGGAAAGATTGAAATTGCTCAATGCAAAGGACATTACTCCGGTCATTAAACTGGCTGCCAACGCAAAAAAATAACCGCCCCTCTCGCTGACCGCCCTCCTATACGATTTCTGACACTTGACAAGTTTTTATAATTTCAGCCTCTGCATTTATAATGGTGCAGAGGTTTTTATTTTATGCTATAATATTAGGATAAAACAGCCGCTCAAGCCGTTCGGCCGATCTGCGGGAAAAGGAGTAATCATGATGGAAAAATCAAAGGTTTATTTTACAGATTTCCGGGCGTCTTCGAATTGCAACCTTCTGCAGAAGCTGGAAAAACTGGTGAAGAAAGCCGGAATCGAAACGCTTCCCTTTGCGGACCGTTACACCGCGATTAAAATCCATTTCGGCGAGCCCGGCAACCTTTCCTACCTGCGGCCGAACTTCGCGAAGGTGATCGCCGATCTGGTGCGGCGGCAGGGCGGCAAGGTTTTCCTGACGGACTGCAACACCCTGTATGTCGGAAGAAGGAAAAACGCGCTGGATCATCTGGACGCCGCCTATGAAAACGGGTATAATCCGTTTACGACCGGCTGCCATATTCTGATTGCGGACGGCCTGAAAGGCACCGACGAAACGCTGGTGCCGATTTCCTGCGAATATGTAAAAGAGGCGAAAATCGGGCGCGCGGTGATGGATGCCGACATCTTTATTTCCCTGACTCATTTCAAAGGGCATGAAAGCACGGGAATCGGCGGCACTCTGAAGAACATCGGAATGGGATGCGGCTCCCGCGCGGGAAAAATGGAAATGCACAGCGACGGAAAGCCGAACGTGGACAAAAGCAAATGCCGCAGCTGCGGCGCCTGCCGCAAAAACTGCGCGCACGACGCGATTTCCTTCGACGAAAACCGCAAAGCGGGAATCGACCATTCCAAATGCGTCGGCTGCGGACGCTGCATCGGCGCCTGCAATTTTGACGCGGTTCACCCCGGCGAGGACTCGGCAAACGAAATTCTGAACTGCAAAATCGCGGAATACGCCTACGCGGTGGTGAAGGACCGCCCCAATTTCCACATCAGCCTCGTAATGGACGTTTCTCCGAACTGCGACTGCCACAGCGAAAACGACGCGCCGATTGTCCCGGACGTTGGCATGTTCGCTTCCTTTGACCCGGTTGCGCTGGACGTTGCCTGCGCCGACGCGGTAAACCGCCAGCCCGTTTTAAACGGAAGCTTCCTGGCGGAGCAGCCGCAGACCACCCATGACCATTTTACCGACACGCATCCGGTTACCGACTGGCGGAGCGGAATTGACCATGCGGTGAAAATCGGGCTGGGAAACCGGGATTACGATCTTGTTGTTATAAAATAGTCCTGTTTGCATAAAAACAATTGAAAATTGTTGAAAAATACGATATAATGAATTTATCACCAAATTTTTCTATTTTTTATGGATATTTTTTGGCGATAACGTAGGAATAAGTACGATAGAAAAGCAGGGATGATGATGAAGGAAATTAAAGTAGCCGTTATCGACGATTCTCCTTTTTCCGTGGCAATGCTGTCGAATATGCTGGAGGAAAACGGGTTTCAGGTCGTCGGAAGCGCAAACAATTTACAGCAGGCTGTGGACATGGTCAAAGAGCAGAACCCGGACGTGGTTACAATGGACATAACCATGCCGGAAGCGGACGGAATCGAATGCACCAAGGCACTGCACAAAATCAATCCGGATCTGAAGGTCGTGATCGTCAGTTCCATGATGGACGACGAGATTATGCGCAAGGCAAAGCGAGCCAAAATTTCCGGTTATGTGCAGAAACCGGTGGACGCCGAGGAGCTGACCCTTACGATTCGGCGGATTATGGCGGACGAAGAGCTGTTCGCCGAGCTTGAAAAACTGTATTACACCGTCTTCAAGGAAGCGCTTACCGACACGTTCAATAAATTTTTCCACTCCGTCCCGGAATACCGGGACGAGGAAACCGCCAATATTGAGCAGACTTCACGCGGGATCTCCGCGGTAATCGGCATTATCGGGCGGTACGGCGGCCGCATGATTTTGGACATGTCTACGGAAACGACGATGGCCATTGCGCGAAAGCTTTTCAAAATTGAACAGCCGACGAAAGAGCACATTATCAACGTAATCGGCGAAATTTCGAATATTATCGCGGGCAACGCCTGCTCGATGATGAACAAAAGCAATCCGCTTTTCGGACTTCGCGTTGCCCCGCCGACCATTGTATACGGCGAATCCATTAAAATCTCCAAGTCCGAACTGAACACCGTTACTTCCGTAAAGGCGGACACATCTTTTGGCGAAATTTATATGAATATTGGATTTAACAGAGGCGAGTGTGAATGAGTAATAAATATGAAGAAGCCTTTTCCAATACTTTCCTGAATATCATGCCCCAGTTCGGCATTGAAGACATCGCGCTGGAAAGTCAGACGGAATGCGGAAGCAAAATCAATGCCCCGGGCGTTGTGTGCATTGTCGGCGTTACAGGGGAACTGCACGGAAACGTCATTTTTGCCATGACGGAAGCCTGCGCGAAAAGAATTGCCTCCGCCATGATGGGCGGCATGCCGATTGAGGCGTTCGATGAAATGGCGCAGAGCGCTGTTTCCGAACTGGGGAATATGCTTGCCGCAGGCGCATGCACCTATTTGGAGGTTATGGGAATTAAGGCGGATATTTCAACACCAACCCTAATGCACGGCGACTTTGCCGTACAGGCAAGCTTTGAGCAGGTAACCTGCCTGCAAATGCGGATCAGCGATACGTTTTTCTACATATACGTTTCCCTGGAAAGGAATTAGCAAAAGGAATATACCGTAGGATGGAAGCCCCGGCGAAAGTCGGGGTTTTTTGTCGCGAAATTCTTTTTTTCCTCCGCAGGATAACACTTGACAAATCCGCCTCATATTTTATAATTCGCTCATAAGATATTGGTATTTCTTACCAATACTTGTACGGCATCCTCCCTTTTTCGCCTGCATTCTGCCCCGTTCCCCCGATATTTGTCTCCAACTGCTTTTCAAAATACTTCCATGTTTTGCTTCACCCAAATTCGACAAAGATACGCATTTTCCTTCTTCTGCGATCATGATTTAAAGTGATAAAATTTCCTTTTGAAAATTATTCACAAAATGAAAAATTTAAAAGGAAATCGTTTACTATTTATTTACGCCGCTTTTGGCGGCGTGTAATAAACTTTTGAAAGAAGGAGTTGTATTGAATTGAGGATCAAAAAACTGGGAGCGATTTTTTTATCCTGCGCAATTTTCCTGTCGGTATTTGGGGCGGCGCAGCCATTGGCGGCGGCCGCGCAGAAGAAAGGAAACCGATACCCCATTGTACTGTGCCACGGCAACGCGGGGTGGGGCCGGGACGAAATGCTGGGCTACCGGTACTGGGGAGGACTTGTAGACCTGCAAAAGAAAATGAACGACGCGGGTTATCTCACGTATACCTCCGCTGTCGGCCCGTTTTCCAGCAACTGGGACCGCGCCTGTGAGCTTTACGCGTACATTAAAGGCGGCACGGTCGATTACGGCAAAGCACATTCCGAAGAATACGGCCACGCGCGCTATGGCCGGACGTTCCCGGGCCTTTACCCCGAATGGGGCACCGAAACGGACGGCAAAATCAACAAGGTTCACCTCATTGCGCACAGCCAGGGCGGCCAGAACACCCGTATGCTGATTCAGCTTCTGGAAGAAGGCAGCGAAGAGGAACAGGAGGCCGCGCCAGCCGATTTAAGCCCGCTTTTCGAGGGCGGCAAATCGTGGGTTGCCAGCCTGACGACCCTCGCGGCTCCGCATGACGGGACGACGCTTGCCGATGTGGACATCTACAAATTAAAGGATTTCGCAACCTACACGATTTCGGCCGCGGCCGCGGCCGTTGGAAAGGGAAAGGAACCCGTTTTTGATTTCAAGCTGGACCAATGGGGCCTGAAGCGCGAACGCGGAGAATGCTACGCCCACTACGCCAACCGCGTTTTCAACAGTTCCATCTGGAACGACGATATCCGGGACTTCAGCTTCTGGGACCTCAGCACCGCCGGCGCTTCTGCGGAAAACGCCTGGGTTACGGCAAAGGATGACGTTTATTATTTCTCCTATGCCGCCTGTGCAACCAAGCGGGAGCCGCTGACCGGCCGGCAGGTCGGGCAGCCCCTCGTGATGAACCCCGTTCTGTTCCCGCCGGCCGCCGTGATCGGGCGCTTTACGCGCAGCGGAGAGGAGGAACCGGACATCGACCGTTCCTGGTGGCCGAGCGACGGTATTGTAAACACCGTCTCCGCAAGCGGCCCGAAGATCAACTCCACGGACGAAATCGTGGACTTCAGCGGCACCCCGCAGATCGGCAAATGGAACTATATGGGCATACAGAATATGGACCATATGGCCGTTGTCGGAATCGGCAAGTACAGCGTTACGAATCTGTACCTTACCATTGCCAGGCGGGTCTGCGGCCTTCCGGTTGTAAGCTGATAAGCGAATGAATGGGAATCGCTTTCTCCGGCGGTATCCTTTTTACCACTGGGAAAGCGCTTCCTTTTTTGCTGTACCGGCGCAAATTTCGCGCCGTTTCGCCCGCCGCCGACGGATTCCCCGTTTTTCTTTTGTTTCGGAAAAATACCGCCGGGACGTTTCTGCGGACGGAGAAGCATGTCCATGGGCCGGTGAAAACCGGTAAAATTTTTTTGAAAGATTTCTGAATCAGAATCATTCCCGTCGGCAAAAATGCTTCTTTTTCTTTCGTGAAACAATAGAATTCTCTTGTCAATTCATTTTCCATGTGTTACCATAATTATATCTATTGGTAAAAGGGATGTGTGTTTATGCAGCCGGATACATTTTCTCAGCAGCGAATCGAAGTAAATATGCTGGGTGAGTTTTCCATTACCATTAACGGTCATCAGCTGACAAACCTAAAGGGCCGGACAAAGCGCGTATGGATGCTCATCGAGTACCTCCTGGCAAACCGGCACAAAGACATTTCCACGGATAAGCTCATTGAAATTCTATGGCCCGAAGACGAATGCAAGGACCCGCTCAACGCCCTGAAAAATTTGGTTTACCGGGCACGGGAGCTGCTGAAAGAGCTGTCGCGAAACAGCAGGGCGGAATATATTCAGTATATCCGCAATACCTATTCCTGGAACAACAGTTATCCCTGCCTGATCGATACCGAACAGCTTGTCGAGTTTATGAAACAGGGAGCCGATGAAGCAAAGGACATCCAATCCCGCATTTTAGCGTATAAAAATGCACTTGCTCTGTACCGCGGCGAATTCCTTCCGAAATCAGCGTACAGCAACTGGGTTATCTCCATGAGCGCCTACTACGCAAATCTTTACAATGAATGCGTTCTGCGCACGTGCAGGCTGCTGATTGACGAGCGCCGCTTCGAAGAAGTGATTGAAATCTGCGAAACCGCTCTGACGCATGCCCCGCTCGAGGAATCCATTCACAAAATGCTGCTTTACGGATACCTTTCCACCGGCCGGCGGAATCAGGCGCTCGACCATTACAATTACGTGATCGATCTGTTCTACAAGGAACTCGGCGTCGATATTTCCGAATCCATGCGCTCGCTTTACAAGCAGCTGATCAACAGCATCAACAACATCGAGCTGGACCTGAGCGTCATCAAAAACGATCTGAAAGAGGCCGCGGAGATCAACGGCGCGTACTACTGCGATTACGAAGCATTCAAATCCGTCTACCGCATACAGGCGCGAACGGTGGCGCGTACCGGAAATTCCGTGTACATCGTCCTGTTTACCCTGAACGATCTCGAAGGCGGCGTTCCGAAGCCGAGGATTGCGAAACTTGCCGCAGAACGTCTGAAAATGACGATTATGGAAAGTCTTCGCAAGGGGGACGTCGTGGCGGCTTACAGCAACACGCAGTTTATCGTGATGCTTCCCCTCATCAACTATGAAAACGCGGAAATCGTGACGGACCGGATTCTTCAGCGGTTCCGTTTCCGGTACCGCAGGGAAAATATCAAAATAACAACCAGAATCAACGCGCTGGATTCACAGCAGTAAACGACGGCCGGACAGGGGGGGAACCATATGAGAAAACATCAATATTTCTTCCTTGTATTTCTCCTTGTGTTCCTTCTGCCCGCCTGCGCCGCGCAAAACACAGAGCGGCCCGAACCAGCATCGTCCGCGGTATCCGGCGCCGCCTCTTCGGAAGCCTCCGCGGTTACGGTTTCCCCGGGCGCGGACTCCTCCGGCGCGGAATCCCAAAAACCTCCGGCCGGGGAATCTTCGCAGAATCCGCCGCCGGTATCGCGGGCGGCGCAAAAATTGCCCGCCGCGCCGTCTTCCCGAAGTTCTTCCTCCCTGTCCATTGCTTCGTCCCTGCCGCCGATGGCGGCGCCTGCGAAACCGATGCCCCCCGTAACGGCGAAAATGCCGCAGGCGTCCGGCGGCTCGGTATTTGCCCAGAACGGAGCAGAGATTGATTACAGCAACGCCGCCGAAGGATACATAATGGTTCGGTACAGCGGCTCGGCGACAATAAAAGTTTTGGTGTATTTTAACGGAGGCTCCTCCTATTATCAGTACAATATTTCCGGGGACGGCGCTTACGTTACCCTGCCGCTGCAAAGCGGAAGCGGCTCCTACCGGGTCCGCTTTATGGAAAATGTTTCGGGAAACAGCTACGCCGAGCTTTGCTCCACCGTACTGAACGCGGACGTGAGCGGCTCGGGCTATCCTCTTTACCCGAACCAGTTTGTAAATTACACCCGCTCCTCCGCCGCGGTGGCAAAGGCAAAAAGTCTTTGCGCCGGCTCTGCCAGCAACGCGCAGAAGGTGGCGGCAATTTACCGGTTTATTACCGGAAATATCAAATATGATTACGCAAAAGCGAAAAGTGTAACCGCCGGATACCTGCCCAACGTGGACAGCACCCTTTCTTCCAAAAAGGGAATCTGCTTCGACTATTCCGCCCTGATGGCGGCCATGTGCCGGTCGCAGGGCATCCCTACCCGGCTGGTCATCGGCAATACGGGCGCGGGGTACCACGCGTGGAACGAGGTCTATTTGGGCGGGTGGAAACGGTATGATTCCACCTTTGCGGCAGCGGGACAGTCCGCGGGATACTACACGGCGGAAAAATACTATTAAATCCGAATCCTTTTGAAAAAAAGTGATCTGCCGATCAGGCGGGATGGAGGAAGAGCCATGAAAGACACTATCAGACAGGAGAAAGCGAAGCCGCTTTCCTCGGGTGAGGTTTCCCTTTTCTGCTCGCAGATTGTACTGCTGCTGAAAGCGGGAATCCCGCTGAAAGAGGGCGTCGGGGAAATCAGCGAAAATGTAGAGGATGAAAACGTCCGGGAACTGATTCACCGGATTCAGGCGGGCATGGAGCAGAACGGCTCCCTGTACCTTGCGCTGAACGGCACCGGCGCTTTCCCAAAATACATGGTAAATATGGTCAATATCGGCGAGAAGGCGGGAAATCTTGAAAACGTGATGGAAGCGCTTTCGCTGTATTACGACCGCGAAGACAAACTGCGCAGCTGCGTCCGCGGCGCGCTTCTGTATCCCTTCATTCTGGTGCTGATGATCGCGGCGGTAATCGCGGTGCTGGTGATTAAGGTGCTCCCGATTTTCCATCAGGTATTTCTGGATATGGGTTCGGATGTTTCCGACACCGTCGCCTCCGTTACGCGCGCGGGTTCCACGATCGGAAGCTGGGCGCTGGCCATTATCCTGATTCTCGCCGTGCTTCTCTTTACGGCGCTCCTCCTTTACAAAACTGAGGGCGGGTACCGCTTTATTACCGGTCTTTTACATAATTTGCCGATGACGCGCAAGCTGTCCGGAAAAATCGCGCTGGCGCGCTTTGCCTCCGTGCTTTCCATGCTGCTTTCGAGCGGCTACCATACCGAAGAGGCGCTGGAGCTGGCGCCGGGCGTTCTGAACAACCGGATCGTGATCGAGAAGGTTGAGAAATGCCGTTCGCTGGTCGCTTCGGGTTCGTCCTTTCCGCAGGCGCTCACCCAGACGGGCGTTTTCCCGGGGATTTATTCCAGCATGGTAAACATCGGCGACAAAACCGGAAATCTGGACATCGTGATGCGGCGGCTGGCCGACCTTTACAGCGACGACGCAAACGAATCCCTCAACCGCGCGGTTTCCGTGATCGAGCCGGTCATGGTCGGCGTGCTTTCCGTGATTATCGGCGCGATTCTCCTTTCCGTCATGCTTCCCTTAATGGGAATTATGTCGTCGATCGGCTGAACCGGGGGTGCGTGTAAGTGACCAGGAAAAAATCACCGTACCGCAGGATTTTGCTTTCCGTTCTGGCTTTCTGCGCCGTGCTTTGCCTGTTCTGGTGCGGCTTCGGAAGCGCGCAGCGCGCAAACAGCCGGGAAAAACTCCAGATAACGCAGTCGGCGATTCAAAAGGGGATTGTAAGCTGTTACGCGGTGGAGGGCTTTTACCCTCCGAATATCAAATACCTGGAAGAACATTACGGAATTTCAATCGATCATTCGAAATACATTGTCCATTACGAAACGGCGGGCGGCAACGTGATGCCTTCGGTGGAAGTTTTGGAAAAGAACAGCAATTCATAAAAACGGGAGGATAAGCCGATGAACAGCAGAAGTTCCCATTCCATAAACACGGTGTTTGTGCTTATGATTTTTTGCCTGTTCGCCGTATGCTCTTTGTTTTTAGTGCTGATCGGTGCAAACAGTTACCGCCGGATTGTGGGCGAAATGGATTCCAACAACGAAACGCGCGCCTCCCTTTCGTATATTTCCAATAAGGTGCATGCCGCGAACGGCGGCGACGTGGGCATCGAGACCCTGAACGGGCAGAAGGTGCTGGTCATCGGGTCGAACGCAGGCGAGCGGAAATACAATACCTATATTTATCTTTACAACGGCTATCTGATGGAGCTTTTTACCAGGGCTGACAACGGGTTTACCCCGGGCGACGGCGATAAAATCACGCCGCTCACAGCCTTTACCATGGAAAAGGACGGCAGCGAGCTGATACTTTCAGTCTGCGGGCAGAACCGGCAGAACCTTTCGCTGAACCTGTTCCTTTCCTGAAGCGGGTGATGATATGAAACGCATACCGGAACAGATAAACCCCTTTTTTGTCGAGATTATTTTTGTAATCCTGTTCTTTACGATTTCCGCAACGGCAACCCTCCAGCTTTTTGTGGCGGCAAACAACCGCGCAAAGCAGAGCAGCGACCTGAGCGTCGCGGTCATTCAGGCGGAAAACATTGCGGAACAGGTTTTAACCCTGACTTCCCCGGACGAACTGCCCCCGGCGCTGAAAGACGCCCGGCAATCCGGCGGGAAATACACCATTGACTACGACAAAAACTGGAATCCAACGAAAGTCGACCCGCGTTACGAGGTGGGCGTTATCCTGAAAAAAACGGATTCCGCAGGCGGAACCCTCGTCCGGGCGGACATTGCCGTAAATCGGCGGCAAAACGGAGACAGCCGGAAAATCTATAGCCTGCATTCCGAAAAATATCTCCCCCGCGGCACAGGAGGTGCGGTGTGAAACAAAAACGGAGTTATAACTGGAGCGTGGGCGCTTCGTCCATTCTCATGATTTTTGTTGTGCTCTGCCTGACAACCTTCGGCATCCTTTCCTATGTCACGGCGAACGCGGACAACAAACTTTCCACCAAAAACGCGGAAACGGTGGAAAACTATTACAACGGAACCGTGCTTTCGGAAGAAATGCTGCGGGAAATCGACACGGCCCTGCTCGGCGCGGCGCAGGACGCAAAACAGGCCGCGAAAACCGGAAACCTTTTAAGCCTTTCGAAATACAGCCAATACCGCGGCCGGAGCGAGCTGGAACCGGCGGCCGCCATTTTGAAAACGGACGCGCCGGAGCAGGAAAAAGCCGCCGTCTGCTACCGGAATTTTGCCGAGATGCTTTTAACAAGGGTCAACGGCGTTACGGTAAAAGGGGACGGGAACAATCTGATCGCCGTCTATTTCACAGAGGCCGGTTCCGGCCGCCGGATTCAAACCGCGCTGACGGTATTCCCCTACGGGAGCGCCGAGCGGTACAAGGTTACCGGCAAAAATCTGGTAAGCTCTCAGCCGACGGAAAACGACCTCGGCGGGGACGACGCCATCCATTTATGGCAGGGGAACAGCGCCCCGCCGACGGAGTGATTGCATGGAAATAGACATGTTAGAAATTCTTGAAGAAGCCGTTCAAGAAAATGTTTCCGATATTTTCATTATATCGGGATGCCCTCTCTCGTTTAAAACAAACGACGTAATTCACCCGGCCGATATCGAATCCCTGCGCGCGTATTCGCTGAAACCGGAGGATACGAAAAAATGCATTGAAAAAATCTACTCGCTGGGCGGCGGCCGGGATATGAACCCGTTTCTGCAATCCGGCGACGACGATTTTTCCTTTTCCATTGAAGGGCTGTGCCGCTTCCGGTGCAACGCCTATTTACAGCGCGGCTCCATGGCCGCCGTCCTGCGGGTCGTTGCCTTCGACCTGCCCGACCCGACCGTTCTGCATATTCCGGACACGGTGATCGGCCTGAACCGGAACAAAAAGGGGCTGGTGCTCATCACCGGCGCGGCGGGCAGCGGAAAATCCACCACGCTCGCCTGTATCATCGACCGTATCAACCATACGCGCAACAGCCATATCATCACGATCGAGGACCCGATTGAATTCCTGCACCGGCACGATAAAAGCATCGTGAGCCAGCGCGAGGTGGAACACGACACCCAAAGCTACGTCCACGCGCTGCGCGCCGCCCTGCGGCAGGCTCCGGACGTGATTCTTCTCGGCGAAATGCGCGATTACGAAACGATTGCCACGGCCATGACCGCGGCGGAAACGGGACAGCTTGTGCTTTCCACCCTGCATACGGTGGGCGCGGCAAACACGATTGACCGTATCATCGACGTTTTCCCGCCGAACCAGCAGCAGCAGATTCGCGTACAGCTTTCCATGGTTTTACAGGCGGTCGTCTCCCAGCAGCTTCTTCCCGCCGCGGACGGAACCCTGATTCCCGCGTTTGAAATTATGCTGGTGAATCCCGCCATCCGCAATATGATCCGCGAATCGAAGGTGCACCAGATTGACAACGCGATCAATTCCGGCGCGGGCGAGGGAATGATCAGCATGGATACCTATCTTTTAAAGCTGTTTGGCGAAGGAAAAATCACCAGGGAAACCGCGCTGATTTACGCGGCAAACCCGGAGAACCTGACGAAAAAGATGAACTAAGGGACTGTGCGCCCCGCTAAACATAAAAAAAAGCTGTTCGGCAATTTTGCTGAACAGCTTTCGACTTTAATTATTAATATATTTCCAATAATCTATTTGAATTCAAAATTCCTGTTGCATTATTCGAATAAAAGGGTTATAATCTGCTTGTAAGGCATAAAAATATAAAAGTGCAATGCAGGAACAGGTGTTACCAGCACCCGTTCCCTGCATACGGAGAACGGAACTCTCCATACGCAACTGATATAATCAGCACATTGCGTATCCTATTATACCCCCATTTTTCCTTTTTGTATAGAGGGTATTTTTCGAATTTCGCATTGTGAAGGTGACGTTGTATATGGATCAAGGAATCCGTGTACGGCGTTTTTTTATGCCTTACGTTCGGGCGGCGGGGCGTTCACCATTTTAATGAGACGGGTTTTTGGGGTGCACCGCTTTTCCATTCCTGCCGCCCGATCTTAATCAGCGTTTTTCGCCTTGCGTGGAAGATGTCCCCATTCATTGGCAGCCTTCCGGCGTTCTACACCGCCGGAAGGCAAAGCCAGCCGTCCCCGCTTCCTCCCTACCCCGGGAGGATAGATTTATTGATCGGCATTCCGGCACTTCCAACCTGCCGGGATGCCGATCCTTTTTCATGAAAAGGCTTCGCCGTTTTGCAGGGCCTTTGTGCTGTCTAGAATCCTTTGCAGGTCGCCGTCCGTCACAAGGCCGTAAGCCGTGCCGTTCACCACGGCGGTGTAGCGCCGTTCGCCGCTCTTATAAAACGCGACGGTATCCGTTCCCTTCCGGTCAAAATACGTGAATTCCACCTTCACTTCGGGCGTTCCGGCCGGAACCGCGCCTGCCGGCTCCAAAATCTGCAAACTGGTGATAATCTTAAAATAATCCGTATAATTTTTGCTGTAATCCAGCTTCTTCCCGCCGGTTCCCGTTACACTATAAATATACTGCGGTTTGTCCTCGGTGGATTTTGCTTCATCCTTCATACGGGTAACCGTAAATACGTTCCCTGTGCCGTTCGCGCTGACGGTCAGCGATTTGACCGCGGTAATCTCCGGCGTAAGCAGGCCCTTGCTGCGCAGGCCGAAAACGGTTGCCTGTACCAGCGCGCTGACGCTGTCCTCTTTCACAAGATACACCACCGGAACCTTATCGAGCATGACCGAATAGCCGGTGTCCTTTTTCGCGCCGATCAAAAGCTTAAAGCTTTGCTTGTTTACCGTATATTCCGCCACGATCGCCGGTTTGTCAAGGCCGCAGCTTTTGAGCGCTGCGGCGTCGGGATTTACCGCTTCCACGGAATCCGCCGTCATGCTGGTGAGCGCGGTCTCGATTGCGCCGAGTTTCTCGGAATCCGTATTCGCGCTGACCGGAGAGGTCAGAACCATGCCGGAACCGCTTTTTTGGAGCCGGATCGGCTGCGGGAAATTCGCCCCGCTCAATTGGATTTTTGTAAAATCGTTGACGCCGGTGGAACTGGAAATGGCCAGAACTTCTTTCGTGATAAAGTAATCTTTTCCTTCCAGAATGCCGCTGTCGATGCTCACCGTATAAACGTTGCTGGAATTTTCCCCGCACATGTAGTACAGGGTACTGTCTGTTGCGGAGACATTGCCGATTTTATAATTATAGGTACTTCCGTCCTTGAAGGTGATTTCCACCGTCGCTTTCGGATTTTCCAGCCCGAATTCTTTCAGATTTTTTACGTTGCCCAGATTCTTGGTAGCAACAAGGCTGTAGCCGTTCTGCACAACCTGCGAAACGGCGGTCGTGTTTGCCGGAATGCTGCCAAGCTCCTTTACCCGGTACGTTATCTCCGCTTCCGCCGTACCGGAAGCAGTACTGGAGGAAGCGGATTTCTTTTGGGCAACCGGCAATATGGTGTAGCCGCCCTTCTGATTGATCACCTTCATGGAAGTGACGTCCGCGCTGCTTTTCGAAACCAGTTCGATCGTCGACGCCGAAGATTCGGAGGAGGTCTCCTCGGTCTTCGGCTGCGTCATAAGAAGTGCCGCGGCAACCCCGCCCAAAACCACAACGCTGACGCCGACGATTGCGAGGTTTCGGATATTGGTATTCATATTACAGGTGCCTCCTTCTGTGGTACACGCAGATACCGGCTATCACAATTGCCAGCGGAATCAGAAGGGTAAAGACGCCGAAGCCGAGCAGAATGCTCATTCCCGTACTCAGGTTGATATCCTGCGCATTGGTGGGAACGGCAGTCTCCGTAATCGCGGTCGCGGTATTCGTCGTACCGGTCGCATAACGGGAAAGATTCACGAGATACTTTGCGTTGCCAAAGGTCGTGGGGGAAAGAATATCCGAATTGAACATCGTGGTGCTGCCCAGCGCGATTACGTTCGCCTTATATTCCGTGCCTCCCGCTTTTACCGTATCCTGCGACAGCACGCCCGTATTGTACGCGGCTTTCGCGGGTGTTTCGTCTTCTTTGGTCTTATTGTTTACGAGGTAGCAGCTATCGTTCGATTTCGAAAGGGAATAGGTTTGCCTTGTGCCCTTCGTGTCGAACAGAATGTTCACCGGGCTGGACTGCGGCGTGGTATAGTATTTGTAATTGGAGTCTCCGCCCAGATCGGGCTCCGTCTGTATCGTGGATAAAATATAGCTTGGGTCGCTCGTATAATATTTCGACGAGTCGCTTTCCACGACGATCGTCTGCGGGGTCACGCTGATGCCCCATTCCTGTAGGAATGCGGAAAGCTTCGGCATGGCCGTCTGGCTCGGATGGAAGGTAATGAGCAGGGAACGGTCGCCCGCAAGCGAGCCGCTGCTTAAAAACGCGTCCAGCTTCTGGATTTCCGAATCGGTATAATCGGTTGCCGGGCATCCCAAAACCACGAGCCGCGCGTTTTTGGGAATGTCTTCCGTCAGCAGGTTGAAATCCTGCGTTTCAAAGCTGTTGTTGCTTAAAAGCTTTTTATAAGTGGCCGTGTCCATCTGCTCGCTGTGCCCGGTGTCGAACGCAGCAACGGAAACCGTATCCGCCATAACCGAGTTCAGCCCGGAGGCCAGCGCGCTGTCCACCATGGAAGAGGAGCCGCCGATCGACCCGTCCTGACTAAAGGAAACATTGAACAGCTCCGTAACGGCAAGCACGCGGGAACGCTTATCCGTCTTGAACACCACATCGCCGACGGCAATATTGTCGGACTTATAATCGCTGGCGAAAGCCGGATTTTTATCCAGATCGATGTATTCCACCTTGATGTTCCGGTTGCGCTCCGTCATTTTCTCGGCAAGCTCGCCCACCTGGCTGTATTGGATTCCGTACTCCGCTAAAATCCGGTCGCTCTTTGTCTGCGATTCGGTCGCGATAATATAAATGGTGGTGGGAATCTTCACTTTATCCACAACTGCGGCGGCTTCTGTGGAAAGTGTGTTCGTATGGTTCTTGGTAAGATCCACATTCATGGACGGATACCGTTCGCCCAGTACGCCCACGATGACATTGATTAAAATAACCACAACGATAAAGCCTGCGGTAAACGCGGTGGACATGCCGCTGCGGCGGAATTTTTCGGTTCGGGTAATCTCTTTCAGGGAACGCCGGTTCTTCTTTTCTTTTTTCTGTTTTTTCTCTGCTTTCGTTTCCGCCTGTTCCGTTTCTTCCGCGGGGGTTGTTTCCGCTTCGGCTTCGGGCTGCGGGTTTTCCTCTACAGGGACAATGGGCTTCTTCTCTTTTTCGTTTTTCATTGTCATATCCTCCTTAGCTCCATCTTCTGCTTTCGAGCTTGCGGGCGGTCAGGAAGATAAAGACTGCAATGACGCTCAAAAAGAAAACAATGCTCGAAATATCCAGAACCCCTTTGGTGAACGGCCGAAAGCGCGTGTCGAAGGAAATCCAGTTGATTACCTTGACGACATTCGCGTTGGTAATGAGACTGTTAAGCTGATCGACAACCATCAGAAGGATGGAAAGGCCGAACGTGGAAATTGCGGCGACGATCTGGCTCTGCGTAAGGGAAGAAATGAAAATGCCGATGGCGATCATTCCCGCGCCGTACAGCAGGGTACCGAAGAAATTCCCGAAGATCAGCGCCCAGCTTGGGGAGGAGCAAAGGCCGATCACGGCAACGGGAATCAGCGTGCCGGCCATTGCGATGGCGAACACGGCGAGCGCCGCCAGAAATTTCCCGGCCACAATCGAGGTAACGCCGACCGGCGCGGTCAGGAGCGCCTGATCGGTACGGTTGCGCATTTCCTCGCTGAAACTGCGCATCGTGATAATCGGAATCACCATCATGCTCCAGATGAACATGGTGCTGTAAACGCTTTGAATGTAATAGGAGGAACGGAGCATCATCACCTGATAAAAATAGTAGCCGTAAAGCGCTAGAAGGATGGCTACGCAGGCGTACCCGATGGGGGAAGTAAAGTACGCTTTCAGTTCCCTTTTTGCAATTGCTTTCACGCTTCTTCATCCTCCTTTTCGGTTTCCTTACCGGTATTGTCCTCGATATAGGCCGAGGCGGTCAGGCGCAGGAACACGTCTTCCAGCGAAAGGCCGGCGTTCTTCATTTCCAGAATCGGCCAGTTGTTTTTCGCCGCCAGCCGGAATAAATCGCGGCGCGGGTCGCAGTTTTCGCACGCTTCCACGCTGTATTCGAATACGCCGGGCTCCTTTTCGCCCAGCGTCTGTACCGACACAATATCCTTCATGCCGCGCAGTGCTTTGGAAACTTCGGCTTCGCCGCCTTCCATCCGCACGGTAATCCGGTTGTCTTCGCTCAGGCTGCGGGAAAGGCTGTCCGGCGTGCCGTCGGCAACCAGCTTGCCCCGGTTAATGATAATGATACGCTCGCAGACTGCCTGAATTTCGGGCAGGATATGGGAACTGAGGATAATCGTATGATTTTTCCCCAGATTGTGAATCAGATTCCGGATTTCAATAATCTGCTTCGGGTCGAGGCCAACCGTCGGCTCGTCCAGAATCAGCACCGGGGGATTCCCCAAAAGCGCCTGCGCCAGACCGACGCGCTGTTTGTAGCCCTTGCTCAGGTTATTGATTAACCGGTCGTACACATCGGTGATCTCCGTGAGCGCGCAAATCTGTTCCAGATGCTTTTTGCGCGGCAGGGTCACCTTTTTCAGGTCGAACAGGAAATTCAGATATTCTTTCACCGTCATATCGGGATAAAGCGGCGGGAGTTCGGGAAGGTAGCCAATCAGCTTCTTTACTTCGTTCGGATTATCGAGCGTGTTGTACCCGCCAACCGTAACCGAACCGGAGCTTGCGGAAAGATATCCGGTAATGATATTCATGGTTGTAGATTTTCCGGCCCCGTTCGGCCCTAAAAATCCGACGATGGTACCTTTTTCCACCGAGAAGTTGATATTGTTCAAAGCGACGTTCTGTCCGTAGCGCTTCGAGAGGTTTTTCACCTCAATCATTCGAATCCCTCCTGATTCCGGCGTAAATTATCCGCCATGTATTCTATTTTATCAATTTACCCAACGAAAGATGTAAACATTCTTTTAAGGAATAGGTGCTATTTTATAAACTCTGTGTGATGGTTATGTGAAAACCGTCATATTCTGGACACACAGTGTCGTTTTGCCGTTTCCTCCGCGCCGCGAAGCGGCGCTCCTCCAACGGAACGGCTAAGCCTGAACAACTTGAAAGTTTTGTTCAAACTTTTTCAAAAGTTTGCAGGGTTTGGGGCGGAGCCCCATCGTTCCCTTGTTTTTTAAAAGCGCAGGAGGGAAGCAAAACAGTCCAGTGGACTGTTTCTGCGCGGGGAACCCTCGCCGGGGGTTCCCCGGAAGCTTGGAACTGCACCTTGCCTGTTGTTTTCGGACAAATCGCACTTATCCCTTTGTCCTTCCTATTAAATTGCAGAAATAATTCAGTCTGCCCTCAGGCCGGGCGGGCCCCTACTTTCGGAATCGTCCGCAAGTAGGCAAAGGACGAGCAGGGGGCTTTGAAATTACGGCGAGAGGGTTCCATAAAAGCCCCCTGCACCCCGGAGGTATCCCCAAAAGGCCTTTGAGGTACACGCTTTCTTTGTGGTTTTCATTGACGTTCCTCTGCGGCAGTTTAGAGAGAAAAGGTACCGTGTCATAAACATGTGTGCAGGCTCAGCCTGCCGCGGTTGGAGGGTTCCGCAAAAGTCTCTGCACCCTGAGGTATCCTCAAAAGGCCTTTCGGGTACACGCTTTCTTTGTGGTTTTCATTGACGAAGTTCTACGTCAGCATTCCGTGGAGGAGCGCCGCTTGCGGCGCGGGGGAAACGGTTAAACAGCGCTGTGCGCCCACGGCCTGCGAATGACGGTCGATTCTTTCAAATTTGGCTTTAAAGTGGTATAATAATATATCCGATGTCCTCTGAAAAGGATATACTATTGAACATGCGGGAGCTGAAACCATGGGACTTTTGGAGGAAAAAGCAAAACAGCAAGGCATTAGTATCGTTAAAAATTTATCAATATTTTTGAAATGGATGTTCCTGTCCTGTCTTACCGGGGTAGCGGTCGGCACTGTTTGTACGGCATTTCATTTCTGCATAGAATTTGCAACGGAATTTCGCACGGCGCACATGGCTATTGTGTATTTTCTGCCTTTCGGCGGGCTTGCGATTGTATGGCTTTACCGCATCTGCAAAGTAACGCGCCCGCAGGGGACGGATCTGGTTCTGCTGGCGGTGCGCACGCCGCAGGAGGTTCCGCTGCGCATGACGCCGCTGATTTTTCTTTCCACCTGCATTACCCATCTGTTCGGCGGTTCGGCCGGGCGCGAGGGCGCGGCGCTGCAGATCGGCGGCAGCATGGGCTTTCAGGTTGGCCGCTTGTTCCGTCTGGATGAAAAAGATCTGCATATTATGACGATGTGCGGCATGAGCGCCGCCTTTTCCGCGCTGTTCGGAACGCCCATCACCTCCGCCGTGTTTGCCATGGAGGTAATCAGTGTCGGCATTATGTATTACGCCGCGCTGGTTCCCTGCGTTACGGCAGCGCTGGTGGGGGCGACCGTGGCCAACGCCTTCGGAGCGGAACCGACGGCGTTTTCCGTTACGGGGATTCCTGCCGCGGAAACCGCAGCCTTTCTGCGCGTTATTTTTCTGGCGGCGCTTTGCGCGGGCGTAAGCGTTTTGTTCTGTTATTCCATGAAATATACGGGCGAGTTCCTTCAGAAGAAGATGAAAAATCCATATGTCCGGGCCGCCGCCGGCGGTGTGATCATCGTGCTTCTGATGCTCGTTTTCGGGACGGATTACCTTGGCGCGGGCATGAATATCATTGAGAACGGGATGGCCGGAACCGCGAAGCCGGAAGCCTTCCTTCTGAAAATCCTGTTTACCGCGGTCACGCTCGGCGTAGGCTTTAAGGGCGGCGAAATCATCCCTTCCTTTTTCGTGGGCGCGACATTCGGCTGTGCGGCGGGCGGGCTGATCGGCCTGAACCCGTCGTTCGGCGCCTCGGTCGGGCTGATGGCCGTATTCTGCGGCGTAACCAACTGTCCGCTTACCTCGCTCGTCCTCAGCATTGAGCTGTTCGGCGCGAAGGGCGCGGCGTTCTACTTTCTCGCCGCCGCCGTCAGCTATATGCTTTCGGGATACACCGGCCTTTACAGCCGCCAGAAGATTATGTACTCCAAATTCCGCCCGGAGTTTATCGGGGACCGATAAGAAGGCATACAGTCTTCTATTTTTGGACAGGTCAAGCCTATCCCTTTATCCTTCCTATTGAATTACAGAAATGATTTCGTTTGCCCCTAGACCGGGATGTGGCGTTCTATTTTTGGATAGTCGAACCTATCCCTTTATCCTTCCTATCGAATTACAGGAATGATTTAGTCTGCCCTCAGGCCGGGCGGGCCCCTACTGTCGGATTCGTCCGAAAGTAGGCAAAGGACGAGCAGGGGGCTTTTGAAGCCCGGCGAGAGGGTTCCACAAAAGCCCCCTGCACTCCCGAGGTATCCCCAAAAGGTCTATGGGGTACACGCATTCTATGTGGTTTTCATTGACGTTCCTCTGCGGTAGCTTAGAGAAAAAAATCACTTCATTATAAACGCGATTTACGCCCCGCCCGTAGTTTTACGGGCGGGGCGCATTTTATGGGTCGTCTTTTTTTTCCGGTTCTTCGTCCGGGAGTTTCTTTTTCGGAGTATTACGCCGAAAGATTTCGATGAAAACGGCGGCGACGATGCCGACTCCGATTCCCACGGAAAGCCAGGCTTGTTCCGGATGCCCGACGGCGAAAAATAGAGAACCAATCAAAAGGCAGATGTATATGAGCAGGCTTTTCTTTCTTTCGTCCATTACCACCGAGAAACCCTTTTTCATCTTTCACCCCTCAAATCTTTCCGTCCTGTAAAAGCCGCGCGGTTTTGAGTACCAGAACCTGTGTTTTGGAATCGGGGATTTCGCCGTCCATCACCATGCGCACGGCTTCGTCCATCGGGATTTTCTCAACCTCCAGAAATTCGTCCTCATCAAAATCCGTATCGCCGAAGGACTGCGCGCGGCAGGCGTACAGATAAATGATCTCGTTCGTGTAACCGGGGGAGGGGTACAGCTTCCCGAGGTTTACATAATTCTTACCAGTGGTTCCGGTTTCCTCCCGCTGTTCCCGCTTGATCGCCTCAAACGGGTCCTCGCCTTTTTCCAGTTTTCCGGCGGGCGCTTCCAGCACGACCTCCTTATACGGATAGCGGAACTGCCGCACGAAAAGCATTTCGTTCTTCTCCGTCAGAACGGCAATGCTGGCCCCTCCCGGATGGTCAACGCATTCGCGGGTGGAAGTTCTGCCGTTCATCAGCTCGACTTTATCCACATGAAAATGCAGCACCCTGCCGGTATAGATCTCTTTTCGTTCCAGCGTTTTTTCATTCATTTCCATCTTTAATCTCCAAAAAATATTACAGATAGTAATTTATAGCATGAATATTACGATATTATAGGGAATTATGGGATCATAAAACTACAATTAGCAATATCTGAAATAAATTATACAAATTGTAACAAAATAAGGGCTGTTCCCTGTTTATTCGACTGCGTCGCAATTATTGATAAGCGTACGAAAAATTCTTATCGTAGGAATACAGCGCGCGGTAAAGCTGCGCGGCGCGGCTGCGGTAGAAATCCATTACCGCGCTTGCCTCGTTCACCTGCGCCATGGAACCGCCCGCGGCCTGCGCGCTGTCGTTGATTTTTTTCAGCGCTTCGGATTTTCCGTTCTCCCACGCGGTCTGCCCGTCCTTGATTTTGGTAAGCTCGCCGCCCTTTACAAGTTTACATAATCTTGTATAAGCGGAGGTAATTTCCTTCTCCCAAATCCCCGCGTACTTGTTGGAAAGCTTCACCATATCCACGCTGGAAAGGGCGTTATTCGATTCCTGAATGTATTTTTTATCAATCGGATTTTTCTTAAAGAGCGCGTCAAATGCTTTATTATCGGTCGTAATGTCGAGCACTTGTCCCGGCTGGGACTGCGCCGGCTCATTCGTCGGAGCGGGCGGCGTACTGCTGCTGGGTGCCGGCGGCTCGCTCGGGGCGTCGCTGGATGCGGCGGGAACGCTCTCCGTTCCAAAGCTGGAAACGGGAACGGTGCTTTCGCCGCCCTTTTTCGGGCCGCAGGCGGTAAAAATCGACGCGGCAAGGGCAAAAGCCAAAACCGCACAGAGTATTTTTCTGTTTTTCATACGCAGCACCCTTTCTTATTCCTCCGGATCCGGCTCGGTCTCCGGTTCGTTTTCAGCGTCCGTATCCTCTCCATTTTCCAGATCCTCGTCGGTTTCCGCATCTGCGTCCGCGTCGCCCTCATCTTCCGGAAGCGTATCGGTTTCGTCGTCTTCCTCATGGGCGGTGCGGGCAAGCGTAACAACCTCGCTGTCCTCGTTCACACGCATAACGCGCACACCCTTCGAAGGCCTTGCGCATTCGCGGATGGAGTTCGCCGGAATGCGGATGATAATTCCGTCGGAAGCAATCAGGATAATATCGTCGTCAAGGTCAACGACTTTGATGGCGGCAATCTCGCCGTATTTCTTAATATGATAGTTCGTGAGTCCCTTGCCGCCCCTCGATTGGATTCGATAATCGCTGATGGGGGACAGGCGGCCGTAGCCGGTTGCGGAAACGGTCAGCACCAAGCCGCCTTCGCGCAGGGAGCTCATGCCGATAACATAGTCGTTTTCGCGGAGCGTAATCGCTTTTACGCCGCGGGCGGTCCGGCCCATGGGGCGCACGTCGCGCTCGTCGAAGCGGATAGCCATGCCGAGACGGGTCGCAACCAGAAGCTCGGTTTCGCCGTCGGTAAGGCGCACCCATGAAAGCTCGTCGCCCTCGTCCAAGTCAATCGCAATGACGCCGCCCTTGCGGGTAGTGTTGTAGGCGGAAAGGCTGGTGCGCTTGATAATCCCGTTGCGGGTAACCATGCACAGGTAGCTTTCATCGTCGAATTCCGGCACGCGGATCATGGAGGTAACTTTTTCATTCTGGGTAATCGGAAGCAGGTTCGCAATGTTCATTCCCTTGCTGGTACGCGAACCTTCCGGAATTTCGTAGCATTTCAGGCGGTAAACGCGCCCAAGGTTCGTAAAGAACATGACGTAGTCGTGGCTGTTGATCACGAACATATCGCTCGCAACATCCTCTTCGCGCCGGGTCATTCCGCTTACGCCGCGGCCGCCCCTGCGCTGGATGTGGTAGGTATCGGTTTTCTGGCGCTTCACGTAGCCGAAGCTCGTCAGCGTAAGGACGCATTCCTCCTGCGGAATCAGGTCCTCAATATCGACTTCGCCGCTCACCGTTGCAATTTCAGTGCGGCGCTCGTCGCCGAATTTATTTTTTACCGCGATTGCCTCGTCTTTTACAATGCCGAGCAGGCGGGTTTCATTGCTTAAAATATCCTGGTAATCCGCGATTTTTAAGAGCAGCGCGGCGATTTCGTCCTCCAGCTTCTGGCGCTCCAAGTCGGTGAGCGCGCCGAGCGGCATCTGCACGATTGCCTGCGTCTGCAAATCGTCGAGCCCGAAGCGTTCCGTCATGCGGGAGCGCGCCGTGGCACGGTCCTTTGAACTGCGGATAATGGAAATGATCTCGTCGATATTGTCGACGGCGATTTTCAGGCCTTCCAGCAGATGAGCGCGTTCCTCGGCTTTCCGAAGGTCGAACTCGGTACGGCGGCGGACAACGCTTTCCTGGAAATTGATGTATTCCTGAAGCATCTCTTTCAGCGTAAGTACTTTTGGTTCGCCGTTTACAATCGCGATCATGATCGCGCCGAAGGTCGTCTGCATCTGGGTATAGGAATAAAGCTGGTTCAAAACGATCTGCGGGGAAGCGTCGCGTTTTACGCTGATTAAAAGCTGCATTCCTTCGCGGTCGGAGTGGTCTTCCACATTGGAAATTCCCTCGATGCGTTTTTCCTTCACCAGTTCGGCTATATTTTCGACCAGCCTCGCTTTGTTTACCTGATACGGAAGCTCCGTAACAACGATATTGAAGCGGCCGTTCTTTTCTTCTTCAATTTCCGCGCGGGCGCGCACGGTAATGCGGCCGCGGCCCGTCGCGTAGGCGGCGCGGATGCCGGAGCGGCCCATGATGATGGCGCCGGTCGGGAAATCCGGCCCCTTAATGTTCTGCATCAGGTCGTCGAGCGTCGCATCCGGGTCGTCGATCAGCGTGCACATGCCGTCGATGACCTCGCACATATTGTGCGGGGGAATATTGGTCGCCATACCGACCGCGATGCCGGTGGAACCGTTGACCAGGAGGTTCGGAAAATGGCTCGGCAGAACCGTAGGTTCCTTCAGGCGGTCGTCGTAGTTCGGCGTAAAGTCGACGGTATCCTTGTCGATATCCTGGAGCATTTCCAGCGAAACCCTGCTCATGCGGGACTCGGTGTAACGGTAGGCAGCCGGGGGGTCGCCGTCCACGGAACCGAAGTTGCCGTGTCCGTCCACCAGCATATAGCGCATGGAGAAATCCTGCGCCAGACGCACAAGTGCATCGTACACCGAAGCGTCGCCGTGCGGATGGTAGCGTCCCAGAACGGAACCGACCGTGTCGGCGCATTTTCGGTATGCTTTGTCCGGCATCAGGTTGTTTTCGTACATGGTGTAAAGGATTCTTCTGTGAACCGGTTTTAATCCGTCGCGTACATCGGGAAGCGCGCGGGAAACAATAACCGACATGGAGTAATCCAGAAAGGATTTCTTCATTTCCTTTTCCAGATCGACATTTATAATTTTTTGATTATCCTGTAATTCGTCCATTAGCGGGCACCTTCCTGCTGATATTTTTCTTGAAGCTTCGTCTGAAGAATGTTCCGGATTTGGGTACACTCGCCGTCTCCCATTGCCCTTTTCGGAATAAACCTCATTTCGTTGATTCCTGTATAGAGGATAAACACCCTGCCGTCCTCATACGCTCTGTAAAAGAGGTCATACGGGATGGCGGCCGTATATCGTTCGGTTTGAAATGTAATTTCGTCCTTGTGAAATTCCGTGGTCTGCGCAATGAATTTTTCCTTGTTTGCGTCGAAATAGCGGAGCGCGCGCCGGCGAAGCGTATACTGCGCGATCAATTCGTATAAAAAGCCCACAAGAATTCCCGCCGCAGCCATAGCGGCGTAAAGGATGCTGTTCCTTACGCTTTTAAAAGAGTAAACCTGCAAAAGAAGCGCGGTCACGATCAGAACCACCCCGGTTATCCGGAAAACGAGCCGCTCGCCTTTCTGCATATCCGCTTTCGCCGCGGCGGACTTAAAATCCGCATAGTCGAAATTGGTGGTAAGAAAGCTTACCGAAATCGGGTTATCTTCCATTTGAACCCCTCCTTAGCGTCCGCTTTTCACGTAGCGCGCGGCAAACGCGCCGGAAAGCGCGGCGGAAATTTTTTCGGTCTGCTCTTTGGAAAGTCCCTGTTTTTTGATGATGAGAAGCTCCCGTTCCCGCCCGCCCGCGGCAATAAACGCGGACGAGGTTTCCAGGCACAGCGAAAAATCTGTCCAGTATTCCAGAATCTGTTCGCAGGTATTTTTAAGGATCACGCTGTCGCGGTAAATTTCAATCTGCTCCGGGATTGACCAGAGCACGTTGGAACGGTAAAGCCGCGCGCCCCATTTTTTCAGGTCGTTCGGCTGGACAAATCCAAAAAGAATACAAAGCGCCAGCGCCAGCACGATTCCGCCGCAGGGAATCCAGACGGTGGCAAACCGCGCCCGGTAAAACGGGATACACGAACCGATTACAATCGCCGCCGACAAAAAGATACCCGCGCGGACCCACCGCCTGCGCAGGGGGGACGACGCGCAGTACGCGGCGTAGAACGCATTGGCGTAATCTTCGGAGCTGATTGTCTGGGATACCGTTTCAATCGGCCCGCCCTCGTAAAATGTCGGCATAAATGCAATCTCCTTTAGCTTCAGGCTTTCGGCTGTGTTCCGGCAAGAATCATTCCCTGCACTTCCGGCAGGACGGCCGGCTCCACACAGCGCAGCGGCAGAATGACCATGTTTCCGTCGCGTATGTAAAGTACGATCATGTTGTCGAAATGCAGGCGCTCGCAGCTTCCGTCAAGGGGAATTTCCCATTTTTTATCGAACAGTCCCATTTCAATATGGTCGGGGTAAATTTTCATGCGGATTTCTTTTCCGTCGGCAATTTTTACGGCATGCAGTTTGATCCGCAGCGACGGATAAGCGCCTATGATCAGAACCATCAAAATGCATACCGCGGCAAGCGACATGTACCGGTGATTGCCGGTGGCGTTCCACTTCACCAGAAACATCCCCGCCGTTCCCGCGCAGAGAAGCACCGCGACCACCGAAAGTGCAACCCGGGTGCCGGTATACTGCACTTTCCGGAGCGCCCGGAAAATTTCGCCGGAAGTCAGCACGTATTTCAGCTTGATTCCCGTATGCTGTTCCTCAAATACCTCGGCCGATTCGTCCGCGACAAGCTCCGCTTCGGAGCCGTCCCATTCAATGGAATCTTCCCAATCCTCGTCTTCGGGGGTCTGTTCCCCCCGAGGTTCAGGAGGTTTGGAATTGGTATCCTGTTCTTTTAAAAATTGTTTCATCGTAAACTCCTTCTCGGTTTTATGTATTACGCAACGTATAATATATTATAAATTTAACAGTTAGTTAAACATAATCGTAAAACCCGACGGATCAGACATCCAGATTCTGCACATATTTTGCGTTACTCTCAATAAACTGGCGGCGCGGTTCGACCTTGTCGCCCATTAAAACGGTGAAAGCTTCGTCAGCGGCGGCGGCGTCTTCCACTTCGACGCGCAGCATAATACGGGTCTGCGGATTCATGGTCGTTTCCCAAAGCTGTTCGGCGTCCATTTCACCAAGACCTTTGTAACGCTGGATTTCATAATTGCTGACAAGTTCCGCCATGATGCGGTCGCGCTCGGCGTCGCTGTAAGCGTAGAAATGATTTTTGCCCTTGCTCAGGCGGTAAAGCGGCGGCTGGGCAAGGTAAATATGCCCCTCTTCGACGAGCGGCTTCATGAAACGGAAGAAAAAGGTCAAAAGCAGGGTACGGATATGGGAGCCGTCGACATCGGCATCGGCCATAATGATGATTTTGCCGTAGCGAAGCTTGTTCAGGTCGAATTCTTCACCGATTCCCGTGCCGAGCGCGGTAACGACCGGCATCAGCTTTTCGTTTCCGTACACTTTGTCGAGCCGGGCCTTTTCCACGTTGAGCATTTTGCCCCAAAGCGGAAGGATGGCCTGATATTTCCGGTCGCGTCCGCCTTTTGCGGAACCGCCGGCGGAATCACCCTCGACGATATAAATTTCGGTTTCTTCCGGGTTGCGGCTCTGGCAGTCGGCCAGTTTTCCGGGAAGGGCGGCGCTTTCCAATGCAGACTTGCGGCGCACCAGGTCGCGGGCCTTCCGGGCGGCGTCGCGCGCGCGGGAAGCAGCCAATGCTTTATCGAAAATCGCCTTTGCGGTAGCGGGGTTTTCTTCCAGATAGGCGGTCATCTTTTCGGTGATCAGGTTGCTGACCAGCGTACCGATTTCGGTATTGCCCAGACGCGCCTTGGTCTGCCCTTCAAACTGGGCATCCTTCATCTTCACGCTGATAATGACGGTTAACCCTTCGCGGACATCGTCGCCCGAAAGGTTTTTATCATTTTCTTTAAGAATATTATATTTCCGCGCGTAGTCGTTCATGACACGGGTGAGCGCGCGTTTAAAGCCGTCCTCATGCGTTCCGCCGTCGGTCGTATGGATATTGTTGGCAAAGGAAAGCATGAGTTCGTTGTAGGAATCGTTATACTGCATGGCGACTTCCGCCGTGGCGGAATCATCCGGCGCAACGGAGCTGAAATGGATAATATCGGGGTGGATAATCTCCACCGCTTTTTTCTTGTTGATAAATTCCACGAAGCTGCTGATGCCGCCCTCGTAGCAATAGCTGTCGCTCACCGGATGTTCTTCGTCGCGCAGGTCGGAAAGCACGATATGGATTCCGCCGTTCAAAAACGCCTGCTCGCGCAGCCGGGTCTGGAGCGTTTCGTAATCGTAAACGATGGTTTCCTGGAAAATTTGTTCGTCCGGTTTGAAGGTAACGTGCGTGCCGGTAAGGTCGGTATCGCCGCGCTGTTCCAGCTTCGTTACCGCTTTGCCGCGCTCGAAGCGCTGAAAATAAATTTTTCCTTCGTTGTAAACTTCGACCTCCAGCCATTCGGAAAGCGCGTTTACAACCGAAGCGCCCACGCCGTGCAGGCCGCCGGAAACTTTATAGCCGCCGCCGCCGAATTTTCCGCCCGCGTGCAGCTCGGTGAAAACCACGGTTACCGCGGAGATTCCCAGCTGATGCTGAATGCCGACCGGAATGCCGCGCCCGTTGTCTGTAACGCTGATTACGTTTCCGGGCAGAATTGTAACCTCGATTTTATCGCAGAATCCGGCAAGCGCTTCATCGATCGCGTTATCTACGATTTCATAAACAAGGTGGTGCAGTCCGCGCGGGCCGGTGGAGCCGATATACATGCCCGGGCGCTTTCTGACCGCGGCCAGACCTTCGAGTACCTGTATTTGATTTTCATCGTATTTCTGTCTTGACTGCGTAATCTCGCTAAACTCCAAGTTTAACCCTCCAGTAATTATACAAGTTGTATATATAAAATGCTTTGATTCAATCGTACGCCGTTGGACGGCGGTTCAAAAAAAGCAATTCGCTTATCTGCTGTATTTGGAAAAATTACCGACGACGATGGTCTTGTCGATATTCGGGTCCCGTGGCCTCTGCGCGTACCGGCTGCGGGATGCTTCGTACGCCGAACGGTGCTGCGCCGGCGCTCTTCTGCCGGACTCCGGTTTCCGAAGCCGGACAAGGTAAACCGAAATCAGATAAAATACGAAATAGGGCAGCACGGCAAAGAGAATCGTGGGAATACTGAGCGATTTTACGGCAATCATCCGGATAAGATAAACAAGCCCGCCCAGAATAATGGCGAGGATGGAGAACAGATACACCGCGGGGTCCAGCTCGATATTGGAGAAGCCGCCGCATTTCGGGCATTCGAATTCTCCCTGCGTTTTAATGGACCAGGTTTGAAGAAAGCCCAGTTTTCGCCCGCAGTGCGGACATCGCGCCTTTCGGAATTTTTTCATTTCTCAACCACCTGATCTTTCATACGTTTGCAATTTCGTCCATAAAACCCGTCCGTTTCAAAAGGGTGACGGAGGAAATCTGCGTAATATATACATTCACCCTGTTTTTTTTGTCGCAGCAAAGAACGAAGGATTTCGGCATTTCCATGGAAACGTTCACAACCCTTCCCGCTTTCTGCGCGGCGGAAAGATAATCGCGGGTCGTATGCGAAATGGTAGACGTTTCCATATCGAATATGCCCACAATATCACTGACTTTAATCACTGTGTCCTGCCCAAGATGAAGATACATACAAAAAAACCTTTCATTTTTTACTGAGAACGCCGCCGTCCATGAAAAACAGGGCGCCCTCCCGAAGCTGTTTTATTGCGTCGGGTTCGCAGCAGGTTATAAAAACCTGACAATCGGTCAGGTGATTCAGCAGGTAATCCTGCCTTCCGGAATCCAGTTCGCTCATCACGTCGTCAAGGAGAATCACCGGCCGTTCGCCGGTTTCCCGGAAAAGCAGCTCCGCTTCCGCCAGCTTCAGAGCAAGGACAACGGAGCGTTTCTGCCCCTGCGAGCCGAAGGTCCGTGCGGACAGGAAATCGATGGTGATTTCCATATCGTCGCGGTGCGGGCCGAAATTGGTGTGGCCCACCGCGATGTCGTCGCGGCGGGAATCGGAAAGCGCCTGTTTCAGATTTTCGGCGCTTTTTCGGTATTCCAGCTGGATCGACTCTTTATTTTGACTGATCCCGGCGTAAATTTTCTGCGCCGGTTCCCGTATTTTCTCAAGATAGCCTGCTCTGCCCTTTACCACGCTTTCGCCGAGGGCCGCGAGCCGTTCATCCCAGACGTCGAGCGTATCCAGAAGCGCGGAATGGCGGGGAATTTCTTTCAAAAGCGCGTTGCGCTGGGTGAGCGTCCGGTTATAACGGGACAAAAGCGCGGCATACCCGGGTTTTACCTGGCAAAGCGCGGCGTCGATAAAATCGCGCCGGAAGGAAGGCCCCTCCCGCACCAGTGCAAGATGCTCCGGGGAAAAGAGGACGGCGAAAAAACGCCCGATCAGGCCGGAAGCGCGTTTCAGCGGCACGCCGTTCAAAACGGCGCTCCTGCGTCCGTTTAAAATGGAAATCTGCGCCGCCTGCTCCCGTTCGCCGCAGTAAAAGCCAAGGTTAATTTCCGCTTTTTGCTCCCCGCGCAGAATCAGGTCGGCGTCTTTCGCGCTCCGGAAGGAGCGCCCGCCCGTAAAAAGCCAGATTGCTTCGAGAAGATTGGTTTTTCCCTGCGCGTTCGGCCCGCTGATCAGATTGATTCCGGGGTGCGGTTCCATCTGCCCGGATTTCAGGTTCCGGTAATTTTGAAACGCCAGGTGCTGGATATTCACCCTCTGCACACCTCATATGTCACAGATTGGAATTCGGCTTTGTCGCCGTCATGCATTTTTTTGCCGCGCATGGTGCAAACTTCGCCGTTGACCTTTACTTCGCCGTTCTGAATGGCGAATTTTGCCCGGCCGCCGGTATCCACCGCGCCGCCAAGCTTTAAAAGCGCGTCAAGCCGGATAAATTCCGTGTCGATCGCAATTTTTTCCGTATTCATATCAAGCCTCGCTCTTCAGGCGGACGGGCAGTACCAGGAACAGGTACGAATTGCCCTCCCGCGGTAAAATTTTCATCGGGCTTAAAGCGCCGTTGAGCTGTATTTTCACCTCGTCGCCCTCGGTGTTGCGGAGCGCGTCGAGCAGGTAACGGTTATTGAAACCCATTTCCACCGCGCCGCCGTCCATTTTTGCGGAAAGCTGGTCGCTGGCGCGGCCGATGGAAGTGGAACAGGAAACTTTGATTTCGTTGTCTTCAAACAGACAGCGTACCGGGCTTTTCAGCCGGTCGGCAATAATCAGCGAAACACGCTCCACGCTGTCGATAAACGCGCGGGTGGAAACAAGGATTTCGGTCGCGCTCACATTCGGAATCGCGGCGCGGTAATCCAGAAATTCCCCTTCCAGCAGGCGGGAAATCACACAGTAGCTGCCGATCTGGAATAAAATGTGCCGCCGTCCGATCAGGATTTCCAGCTCCTCGTCGTCATCGCTCAGAAGCTTCATTACTTCCTGCAATGTTTTTCCCGGAACGACAAAATTCAGCTCCTCGTCGCATTTCGCGGTTTCTTCCCGTATTGCGAGACGGTAGCCGTCGACGGAGACCAGCCGGATTGTATTTTTATCCAGCTCAAACAGGGTTCCGGTATGAATCGGTTTCGCGTCGTTTTCCGCGACGGCGAAAATCGTCTGCCGGATCATGCTTTTCAGCGTACAGTTGGCGATCTTGATGGAAGTTTCGCCCGTGATGCTCGGCAGCTCGGGGTATTCCTGCGCCGGAATGCCGGCGATCGAGAAATCTGCCGGGCCGCTCTGAATGGTTGTGATGTTTTTCTCGTCGGCGGAAAGGAAAACATTGTCGGCCGGGAGACGGCGGACAATGTCGCCGAACAGGCGTGCGCTCAGCACGATGCTTCCCTTTTCTTCCACCTGCGCTTCGATCTTGGTTTTCATTCCAAGTTCCAGATCGTATCCGCACAGTGTGATTTCATTATCGTCCGCGCTCAGGAGGATTCCCTCCAAAGCGGGGACGGAGGATTTTGCAGACACGGCGCGCTGTATATTCAACACAGCCTCGTTCAGTTGCTGCCGTTTGCAGATTATTTTCATAAACTCACCCTTTGCTTCCGTTTATAATAGAAATAAATGATTTAATTTAGTAAGAGTAGTAGGGGGCGCGGAAAAGTTGAAACAGGTTGGTTTTCCAAGCGCCCATCGGGGATTTCCCGGAGTTGAAACTGTGATTCTAAAGTTAACTCTTCGTTAACATTGCGTATTAACATTTGAGTTTTTAACCGTATGTTGAAAACTCTGTGGGGAATGTTGAAAACTTGTTTAAAAAATCGGGGAAAACGAAAAACGCAAAATTTGAGTTTTCCCCCGGATTGTTTAAATGTGAAGAAACTTTCCACAATTTAACGGTCGCGAATATTTTTGATGATATCCTCCACGGTCGCCTTGGTTTTCGGATCCTTGGAAATGCCCTTTTCGACCTGCTGGATTGCGTAAACAACGGTGGAATGGTCGCGCCCGCCGAATTCCTCGCCGATGGAGGTCATGGGGAGCTGGGTAATTTCCCTTACAACATACATGGAGACCTGCCGGGCGCTGGAAATGTTCGCCGAGCGTTTCGCCGAGCGGATATCCTCGCTGGAGGTTCCGAACGTGCGCGCGACTTCGTCGATAATTTTTTCGACGGTAAGCGGCGTGGGCTGGTCGTTATTGATGATATCGCTGATCGCCGCCTGCGCCGTCGTGATACTCGGGCTTTCGCCCGCCAGCAGATTGTAGGCTTTCATTTTCTTGACGGCCCCTTCGAGCTGACGGATGTTGTTTTTCAGGCGGTTCGCTATGTATTCGGCAACGTTGTCCGAAATGTCGATTTCCAGAAGTTCGGCTTTTCTTTTAATAATGGCGATGCGCGTTTCGAAGTCCGGCGGCTGGATATCGGCGGTCAGACCCCACTCGAAACGGGTTAACAGGCGTTCCTCCAGCGTCGCGATATCTTTCGGCGGCCGGTCGGAAGTCAGTACAATCTGTTTTTTCGCTTCATATAACGTGTTAAAAGTATGGAAAAATTCCTCCTGCGTGGAATCTTTTCCGGCAATAAACTGAATATCGTCGACGAGGAACACGTCCGCTTTCCGGTAACGGTTGTGGAATTCGGCGGTGGTTCCGCGCCGGATGGCTTCAATCAGCTCGTTTGTGAAATCATCGCCTTTAATGTAAACAATATCCATTTCCGGATGGGTGCGGCTGATCTCGTTGCAGATCGCGTAAAGAAGGTGGGTTTTGCCCAGCCCGGAATTTCCGTAAATAAAAAGAGGGTTATATAAGGTTGCCGGCTTGCTGGCCACCGCCATGGAGGCCGCGTGCGCAAATTTGTTGGACGGGCCGACAATGTAGGTGTCGAAGGTAAACTCGTAATCGTCGTTGATGGCCGGGGTTTCGTCATTCTGCTTTTCATTTCCGGCTTCGTCCGGCGTGCAGATGCGAATCTGGATTTTCTGACCGAAGATCTGTGCGAATGCCTCTTCCAGCATATCGATATAATAATGTTTGATTGTCTGCCTGTGAAGCTCGTTCGGAACTTTCAGCACGGCGACACCCTGTGCAAAATCAAGATTAACCGGTTCGATACGCTTGATCCAGGTCGAATACGCAATTTCCGTGATTTTGCTTTTGCAGTAATCACAGACCAGATTCCATACCTCGGTAAAGGATTCCATCATTTAAACCTCGTTTTAACAAATATTTATACTCATAGGCATAACATAATTTATATTACCACAAAACGTTTGTCTTTTCAAATTTCAATTTCGGTATCAAACACTCTATATTGTATCGCGCGCGTACGAAAATACATAGATGATAAATATTTTTTATTTTTCTTTTATTTTATCCTGAAATGTGGTATATTGAATCATATAGTCTGGCAAATTGCAAAATTCTCTTTTTCAGGATTTTTCCAGTGCCGGGCGACAATTATAGGTTGACAGTATGTGCATTTTTAATATATAATGCTATATTGCAAGGTTTGTACCCCGAAAGGAGGGTTTTTCATGCTGAGAACATATCAGCCAAAGAAGCTCCACAGACAAAAGGAGCACGGCTTCCGGAAAAGAATGTCCACAAGAAACGGCCGCAAGGTTTTGGCCCGCCGCAGAGCGAAGGGCAGAGCACGGTTGAGCTACTAAGCAGAGGGCCACTCAATGTGGCCTTTCTTTTTAGCTCCCTATTTTTAAGGAATTGCGGTGCGGTTTTAAAGTGATGGATTTTTTGCCAATTAAAGAAAACAAGGACTTTCGCAGGATTTACGCAAAGGGAAAATCGTTTGTCGCTCCTGTGGTCGTTACCTATGTTTTGAAAAACCGCAGTAAAAATGTCCGGATCGGCATTACGACCAGCAAAAAGATCGGCAACGCCGTAAAAAGAAACCGGGCCCGCCGCGTAATCCGCGAAGCTTTCCGGATTTTGGCGCCCGATGTAAAGCCGGGTTACGACTTTATCCTTGTCGCAAGGGGCAAAACGCCTTATGTGAAAAGCACGGAAATCGTCCGTGTGCTTTCCGCGCAGCTTAAAAAAGCGGGGGTACTGAAATGAAACGCCCGTTCATCTGGCTGATACGGTTTTATCAAAAAGGGATTTCACCGTATAAAAAGCCGTGCTGCAAATATTATCCCACCTGTTCGAATTACGCAATAGAGGCGATTGAGCGCTTCGGCGCGTTCAAGGGCTTTTGGCTCGCCTTGTTTCGTATACTGCGCTGCAACCCGTTCAGCCGGGGAGGGTACGACCCTGTTCCGGAAAAACGGGACAAGCAATAAGCATTATAGAGGAGTACTGCCTATATGTACGATTTTTTTAATTTTTTCGGCAACATCCTGGGTTATCTGCTTTGGTTTTTTTACACCCTGATTCACAACTACGGAATCGCGATTATTCTCTTTACCGTTGTTCTGAAAATCCTGATGTTCCCTTTTTCCATCAAACAGCAGAAGTCCATGGCGGCCAACAGCAAGATGGCCGTCAAGCAAAAAGAACTTCAAAAAAAGTACGGCAACGATAAAGCGAAGCTTCAGCAGGAAACGCAGAAGCTTTACGAAAAGGAAGGCGTGAATCCCACAAGCGGATGCCTTACCACTTTTATTCCGTTCCCGATTATGATCGGCCTGTTTTACACCGTTCAGAATCCGCTCGCAAACGCGCTGCATCTTTCCGCGGATGGAATTGCCAAAGCGGTTGCCATGCTGAAAATGATTCCGGGCGTCGGCGCGAATTTCAACGCGCAGTACGCGCAGATCGAAATTGTTAAGCATTTTGCGGACTTAAGACCCCAGCTTACCATGTTTAACGGGGACGAGCTTAAAAAAATCGAATCGTTCAGCCATGGTTTTCAGTTTCTGGGAATGAACCTTCTCGATACTCCCTGCGACGGTGCCAATATATTCGGAACGCTGTTCCGTTCAAACCTTTGGGTTATTCCGGTGCTGTGCCTTGTTTCTTCTTTGGTAACACAGTATTTTATGATGAAAATGCAGCCCGGAATGCAGCAGCAGGAAGGCTGCATGAAATACATGTTTTATTTCATGCCTTTGTTCAGTGCATGGCTTGCCTGCACCCTGCCGGCGGCTGTCGGTTTTTACTGGATTATTTCGACCCTTACCGGATTTTTGCAGACCATCATTCTGAATATCTGGTACAGCCCGGCAGATTTGAACGCAAAAGCCGAGGCGCAAAGAATTGCCCTGCTGGAGCAGGAAGAAGCAAAAATCAAGAGGATACCGGTCGTTTTCCAGCCGGCTGAGACAGGAAAAGGCAAAGCGGGAAAAAACAGAAAACCAAAAGCGTAAGCGAGCATTCTCACATTCGTAAGAAAAGAAAAAGAGAAAACAACCCGGGGAGGTAATACCGTGATAAAAGAAGCGATTGCAACCGGTGATACTGTAGAACTGGCGAGAGAAGCCGCATGCAGGGAACTCGGTGTTGAATCCTATGATGCGGAATTTGAAATTCTGGAAATGCCCACAAAAAAGACATTCGGTCTTTTCGGCGGGAACCCGGCGAAGGTAAGGGTCTTTATTAAAAGCAATCCCGCCGAGGCCGCCGCGGAATACTTGAAGAAAATTCTGGGGCACATGGGTCTTTCTTCGGTCGATATCAGAATCACCGAGGAAGAAAACGGTGCGCAGCTTTCCCTTTCCGGTGAAGATATCGGTTTCATTATCGGTCACCGCGGAGAGACGCTCGACGCGCTTCAGTACTTAACCGGACTTGTGGCCAACCATATCGACAATACCTATTATCGGATTACGCTTGACATTGGAAATTACCGTGAAAAACGCAAGGAAACGCTCGAAATTCTGGGCAAAAAAATCGCCGTCAAGGCGGTTAAGACCGGCCGGAACTCCTCTTTGGAACCGATGAATCCTTACGAGCGGCGGATTATCCATACGGCGGTTCAAACCGTGGAAGGAGCAAAGTCCTGGTCGGAAGGCGAGGATCTCGGCCGCCATGTTGTGATCGGCCCGGAAGCAGGCGAACGGCCGCTTCCCCGCAGAAACTTTAACAACAGAAGCCAGCAGCACCGTCCTTACGGGGACAAGCCGCGGACAGGCTATGGCAACCGGTCGCCGAAACCGGCGCAAAGTACCGCGCAGCCGGTGCATCCCCCGGTGAAGCAGGAGCCGAAGAGCGATAAGAATGCTCCGCTTTACGGCCGCATCGATTTTAAAAAATAATGACTTGACGGGCGGTTCGCAGAATCGCCCGTTTCTTTTCGTTCGGATCGGAAAGTTCTTTTTCAAATGCCTTGTTCCATTCTTCTTAAAAAAGGTCGGAAGAAATGAAATTCGGAGAAAACAAGACAGGCTTTTCTGAAAATCCCGGGCAAATCAGAGGAACGATGGAAATAGTATATACGAATGTCTGAAATCGGCGATTTATTTAAAAAGGCCAATTTTTTTTTAAAATTTACCCGCGCAGAGCGTGGATAATACGGATGAGGTACACTATGGAAAACAGAGAAACTTACAGCCCGTCGTCCAAAACGATCGCGGCGATTTCCACGCCGCAGGCTCCGGGCGGAATCGGGATTGTGCGTATTTCCGGCCCGCGCGCACGGGAAATCGCGGGAAAGGTTTTTACCTCGAAACGGGGGAAAACACTGGATGAAATCAAAGGCTACACCGCTCTTTACGGGCGGGTTCACGACGGGGACGAGGCAATCGACGAGGCAATCGCCCTGAATTATACCGCGCCCGCAAGCTTTACCGGCGAAGACGTTGTGGAACTTTCCTGCCACGGAGGGCTGTATCTTCTGCGCCGGGTGCTGAAGGCGGTTTTTTCCGCCGGAGCGGTTCCGGCGGGGCCGGGGGAATTTACGCGCCGGGCGTTTCTGAACGGAAAAATCGGGCTGACGGAAGCCGAATCCGTTATGCAGCTCATCGGCGCGCAGGGAGGCCAGGCTGCAAAGGCCGCTCTGGCCGGGCATGACGGCGCGCTGGAAAAGAAAATCCGGAAAATCCGCGAAAGCCTGATTCAGACGGCCGCGCACCTTTCCGCATGGGCAGATTACCCGGAGGACGACATTCCGGAAGTAAACGAGGAATCCCTGCATGAAACGCTCCGTTTTGCAAAGGAGGAGCTTGACCGGCTTCTCAGTCAGTTCGACGCCGGACGGGCCATCCGCGAAGGAGTCGTTACGGTGATCGCCGGGCGGCCTAATGTGGGAAAATCCACTTTAATGAACCTGCTTTCCGGCTGCGAGCGTTCCATCGTTACCGAATACGCCGGTACAACGCGCGATATTGTGGAGGACACCGTGATTCTCGGGGATGTCCCGCTTCGCCTTTCGGACACCGCGGGCATTCATCTGACGGAAGACCCGGTGGAACTCATCGGCGTGGAGCGCGCGCGCGAAAGAATCCGGGAAGCCCAGCTCATTCTGGCGGTCTTTGATTCCTCGCAGGGGCTGAACGATGAAGACCGGGAGCTGGTTTCGGTGATTCGTGACGCGCCGTCGATCGCGGTTGTGAATAAGAGCGATCTGCCTGCAAAAATTGACTTAGAGTATATTAAATATAATTTTAAACGAATAGTATATATATCTGCGCTTTCCGGAGAGGGATTGGAACAATTGAAAAACGCGGTGGCCGAACTTCTGCACACGGCGGGGCTGAATCCGGCGGAAGGAATCCTGTTTACAGAACGCCAGCGCGACGCGGCGCGGCGCGCCGGAGAGGGCGTTGACGAAGCGCTTGCGGCGGTGGAGAGCGGAATAACGCTCGACGCGGTGACCGTTTCCATTGAGGGCGCAATTTCCGCGCTGCTGGAATTGACCGGCGAACGCGCAACCGAAGCGGTCGTCGATTCCGTTTTCCACCATTTCTGCGTAGGAAAATAAAGAATGTATTTTTGAAGTATACTATTAAGTTGCTTGCGGCAGGCAGGATGGTTTGGATACTTAGAATGCCGATTGCCTGTTTTGCGGCAACGCAAGCTATCCGGTAATGATAAATCAAGGCTTTCAATAATGTTTTATGAATCAAAGACGGACGAGCAGGCTTCTCTGTTTCATTTTTCCGTGGAGGAACATCGCTTATGCGGTATGGGGAAACGGCGAATGCCCCTGTGCGTCAGGGAGGGATTCTCATGAGATACAATGCTGGTGAATATGATGTGGCGGTGATCGGCGCGGGACACGCGGGAATTGAGGCCGCGCTTTCTTCGGCGCGCCTTGGCTGCCGCACCTGCGTTTTTACAATTAATATGGATGCCGTCGGAAACTGCCCCTGCAATCCGTCGATCGGCGGAACGGCAAAGGGACATCTTGTGCGTGAAATTGACGCGCTTGGCGGGGAAATGGGCAAAACCGCGGACGCGGCAATGCTGCAAAGCCGGATGCTGAACCTTGGAAAAGGCCCGGCTGTCCATTCTCTGCGCGCGCAGATCGACCGCCGCGAGTACGGCAAGATTATGAAACATAAACTCGAGCTTCAGCCGAATCTGCATATGAATCAGGCAGAAATCGTGGAGCTTACCCGTACGGAGGACGGCATGTGGCAGTTGGTCACACGCATGGACGCGGTTTACCGCGCAAAAGCGGTGGTAATTGCAACGGGAACCTTTTTGGGCGGCAAGATTTACGTTGGAGACGTTTCCTATGAAAGCGGGCCGGACGGCATGTTTCCCGCCGCGTTTCTGGGGGCGTCGCTGAAAAAGCTGGGTCTGCGCCTGCGCCGTTTCAAAACCGGAACACCCGCGCGTGTGCTGAAATCCAGCATTGACTTTACGGATTTGGAAGAACAGCGCGGAGACGAGCCGGTTATTCCGTTTTCCTACGATACGCTGACGCCGCCGGAAAATCGCGCCGTCTGCCATATTTCCTGGACGAATGAGAAAACAAAGCAGATTATTCTCGAGAATATCGGGCGTTCTCCGATGTACAGCGGAAAAATCGAAGGCATCGGGCCGCGTTACTGCCCGAGCATTGAAGATAAAATCATGCGGTTCAAGGACAAGCCGCGCCATCAGCTGTTTATTGAGCCCTGCGGGCTGGATACCGAGGAAATGTATTTACAGGGAATGAGTTCCTCCCTGCCGGAGGACGTGCAGGTTGCTTTTTACCGTACGATCAAGGGGCTGGAACATGTTCAGATTATGCGCAGCGCTTACGCGATTGAATACGACTGCGTCGATCCTCTGCAAATGAATGCGACGCTGGAATTCATGGATTTTCCCGGTCTTTACGGAGCGGGGCAGTTTAACGGCAGCTCCGGTTATGAGGAAGCCGCCGCGCAGGGACTGGTCGCCGGGATCAATGCCGCGCTGAAAGTGCTGGGCAGGGAGCCGATGGTTCTCGACCGCGCGGGTTCCTATATCGGAACGCTGGTGGACGACCTGATTACGAAGGGGGTTACCGACCCTTACCGCATGATGACTTCCCGCAGCGAATACCGCCTTGTGCTCCGGCAGGACAACGCCGACGAGCGGATGACCCCGACCGGGCGGAAAATCGGGCTGATTTCCGACGAGCGCTGGGAGCGTTTCCAGTTGAAGCAAAAACAGAAGGAGGAGGAGCTGAAACGGGTGCAGAATACCGTTCTGCCGCCGTCTGAGGCGCTGAATTCCATCCTTGTTTCACATGAAACATCGCCCGTAACGACGGGTGTGCGCCTGTCGGAACTGCTCCGCAGACCGCAGCTCAGCTATGAAATTCTGAAAGCGGTCGACCCGAACCGCCCCGACCTGCCGGACGCTGTATTTGAAAGCGTGGAAATCGAAATCGAGTACGAGGGGTATATTAAACGTCAGAAAGCGGATATCGCGGAGATGCGGCGGCTGGAAGCGCAGAAGCTTCCGGAAGACACGGATTACAGGCAGATGACCGGCCTGCGCACCGAAGCGCAGGAAAAACTGACGAAGGTAAAGCCTTCCAGCGTGGGACAGGCCTCGCGCATATCGGGGGTAAGCCCCGCGGATATTTCCGTCCTGCTGATCTGGCTTGCCCGCAAAAGGGAGGCGTAACATGGAGGATATTCAAAATCAACTGATTTCGTCCGCAAAGAGCATGGGGATGGAGGTCAGTGGGAGCGAGGCGCAAAGTTTTCAACAATATATGGAGTTATTGTTGAATTGGAGCGAGAAAATGAACCTGACAGCCATTAAGGAACCGCGCGAGATAGCGGAAAAGCATTTTCTGGACAGCATCCTGATTTTAAAATATATCGACCTTCCGGGCGGTGCAAAGCTGATCGACGTCGGCACCGGCGCGGGTTTCCCCGGCGTACCGCTGAAAATTATGCGGCCAAAGCTGGAACTGACCCTGCTGGACGGGCTGAACAAACGCCTGATCTTTTTAAAGGATGTGCTCGACCGTCTGCAATTGCCGGCGGAACTGGTGCATGCGCGCGCGGAAGAGGCCGGGCGGCAGAAAACGTACCGCGGAAAGTTTGATTTTGCGACGGCCCGCGCGGTTGCGCCGCTGAATCTTCTCTGCGAATACTGCCTTCCGTTTCTGAAAATGGGCGGAACCTTTGTCGCGATGAAAGGCCCGGATCCGCGGGAAGAAACGGACGACGCGAAAAACGCGATTGCTCTTCTGGGCTGTGAACTTACGAAAGTCGAGGAATTCGAGCTGCCGGGCGGCGACCGCCGAAGCCTGATCTTTATCCGGCGCACGAAGCCGCTGCCGGATTTGTATCCCCGGCATGGGGCGAAAATCGCAAAAAATCCCCTATGAATAGCGGTTTTCAGAATACATATTCTCGGATAAATGCGGGGGAATCCACAGGAACCGCCACAAAGCTACAAAAAATATTTTTCTTACTTGCCATAATTTTACAAATTATTGCCGTTCATCGTGCTATCCTTATCAAAAAGGGACGAGCAGGGGGCGGCAATTTTGCATTTATTCAATGAATCGTGTAAGGTAGTGCAAATTTCGATCAACTCTATTCATCCAAATCCGGCACAGCCGCGGCGGGTCTTCAACGAACAGGAGCTTTTGGAGCTGTCGCGGAGTATCCGTACGAACGGGCTGCTCCAGCCGATTTCCGTTCGCCGCGTAAAAGACGGCTATGAACTGATTGCGGGCGAGCGCAGGCTCCGTGCCTGCAAAATTGCCGGGCTCGATACGGTTTCCTGTATTATCAGCGACTGTTCCCCTGAAACCAGCGCGGTCCTTGCCATGACCGAGAATCTGCAAAGACAGGATCTTCAGATTTTTGAGGAAGCGGAGGGAATCCGCCAACTGATTGAGCAGTGGAACGTTACGCAGGAAGAAGCCGCGCTGCGGCTTGGCAAAAGTCAGTCCACGCTGGCAAATAAGCTGCGGCTTTTAAAGCTTACCAAAGAGGAACGCGAAAAAATCACTGCCTGCGGGCTGACAGAACGCCACGCCCGTGCGCTTTTGCGGATTAAGGACGAAACCCTGCGCGAAACGGCGCTGAATCAGATTATTGCCCGCGACTGCAATGTAAAACAGGCGGAAGATTTGATAGACAAGCTCCTTGCCGGAAGCGAAAAGCCGAAGAAGACCAAGCGAACCGTTGTTGTGAAAGACGTCCGCATTTTCCTGAATACGATCAACCATGCGATTGAAACCATGAAACAGAGCGGGATCAATGCGCAGACGCTGAAAAGCGAAACCGACGAGTATATTGAATGTCTGGTTCGTATTCCGAAGGGACAGGCTACCTCCGGCGGAAAAAAGCCTGCTTAAAAAGCTTATAAGTTTTACTCCTATTTCCCTATATCATTTCCCACAAGGCAGGCCGGACACGTGTCCGGCCTGTTTTGTTTCACATGAAACATCTGATAAGGAGGGCAGCCCCGCTCGTATTTTTTGGGAGGAAAATCGAAAGTATCCTTCTTTTCGCGCCGTGTTCCGCATAAAATAGGAAGAAACCAAATTTACGGCGGGTGCGGGGGAGAGATTCTTCCAACATATGTGAATAAACTCCTTTAACTTACGGAAAAAGCGTGCTATAATAATAACATTATACGCTGATGCCCGAATAGGGCGGTTCCGTTTGTTTCAGCGATGATCCGGCGGGCGGGAACCCGCTTCGGGAGGGAAAAGAATGGGAAAAATTATCGCAATCGCCAACCAGAAGGGAGGCGTCGGCAAAACCACAACATCGGTCAACCTTTCCTCCGCGATGGGGTTGAAAGGGAAGAAAACCCTGCTTGTGGATATCGACCCCCAGGGCAACGCCTCGAGCGGGGTCGGGGTAGACCGCCGCACGCTGAAAAATACCGTTTACGAGGTTCTGATCGGCGAAACAAATGCAAAAGATGTGATCATCCATACGGAATTTACCAATCTGGATCTGATTCCGTCCAGCATGGATTTGGCGGCGGCTGAAATCGAGCTTGTTTCGCTGGAGCACCGTGAATCCATTCTGAAAAACGCGCTGGTGCCGTTCCGGGACCAGTACGATTATATCTTTATCGACTGTCCGCCCTCGCTTGGCCTGATTACGACCAACGCGCTCTGCGTGGCGGATACGCTTCTGGTACCGATTCAATGCGAATATTACGCGCTGGAAGGCCTCTCCCAGCTTATGAATACGGTTCGCCGCATAAAGCGGCAGTACAATTCCCAGCTTGATATTGAGGGCGTTCTGCTCACGATGTACGACGGCAGGCTGAATCTGACGCAGCAGGTTGTGGAAGAAGTGAAAAAATACTTCCCGCGCAAGGTGTTTGCGAGCGTGGTGCCGCGCACCGTGCGCCTTTCCGAGGCGCCCAGCTTTGGGAAGCCCATCCAGTACTTCGACAAAAGCTCCCGGGGCGCTTTGGCTTACGAGGCGCTGGCGGAGGAAATTCTGACAGCGAATAAGAGATAGCGGGGGGAGAGAACAATGGCAGTAAAGAAACGCGGCCTTGGAAAAGGCTTAGACGCGATTTTCGCGGAAAACGATACCGAAGACCGCAATGCGGCGGTTTCGCTGAAAATCAGCGAGATTGAACCCAACCGCGCGCAACCCAGAAAAGATTTTAATGAAGAAGCGCTTGCCGAGCTAGCCGATTCCATTTCACAGCACGGCGTTTTGCAGCCGCTTCTGGTTCGGCCGATTGTCGGCGGAGGATATCAGATTGTAGCGGGGGAACGCCGCTGGCGCGCCGCGCGCATGGCGGGTGTTGCCGAAGTTCCCGCAGTGATTCGGGAGATGTCCGACGGCGAGGTAATGGAACTTGCGCTGATTGAAAATTTACAGCGTGAAGACCTGAATCCGCTCGAAGAAGCGCAGGGTTACCAGTCTTTGATGGACACCTACGGACTGACGCAGGAGGAAGTCTCCAAAACCGTTGGAAAATCACGCCCGACGGTGGCAAACGCGCTCCGGCTTTTGAATTTGCCGAAGGCAATCCTCGATATGGTGCATTCCGGAAGCCTTTCCGCGGGGCATGCCCGCACGCTTCTGAGTTTTCCGAATCCTACGGAAATGTTAAAAGCGGCGAAATTGGTTCTGGAGCAGGGTATTTCGGTGCGCGAACTGGAAAAACTGGGAAAAAAGGCAAACGAACGCCTGAACCATGCCGAACCGCTGCCGAAGGCAAAGAAAAAGATTCGCTATTTCAGCGAAGTCGAGCTTGCACTGAACGAGCATTTGGGCCGCAAGGTACAGGTCAGCGGCACGCGAAAGCGCGGCGTACTGCAAATTGAGTTTTACGGGGAAGAGGATTTGGGAGAACTCGTAAAACTTTTCAACAGAGATTAACACGACGGTGGAAAATAAAACAGAATCGAAAAAGGAGTTCAAAACATGCTTGATATTAAACTGATTCGCAGCAATCCGGAAAAAATAAAAGCCGGCGCAAAAAAGCGCTGCATTGATGTAGACGCGCTGGTGGACGATATTCTGAAAATCGACGAGGAACGCCGTGACGTTACCGGAAAAGTGGAGAACATGAAGGCCGAACAGAATGCGGCGACAAAGAAAATTCCACAGATGAAAAAAGCAGGTGAGGATACCACTCAGCTGATGGCGGACCTGAAAGCCCTTTCCGAAAAAATCAAGGCGGCCGACGGCGAACTCGGCGAACTGGAGGAAAAGCAGAAGACGCTGCTGCTGTCCCTTCCGAATATGCCGGACGAAGACCTTTTGGAGGGCGGCAAGGAAAACAACAAGCCCCTTCGTTTCTATAAGGAACAGCCGAAGTTCGATTTTGAGCCGAAAAACCATGTGGAACTCTGCGAAAGCCTCGGCATGATCGACTACCAGCGCGGCGCAAAGCTGGCCGGAGCCGGTTCCTGGGTATACCGCGGCATGGGCGCGCGCATGGAGTGGGCTTTATTGAACTTCTTTATCAGCGAACATCTGAAAGACGGCTACGAACTGATTCTTCCGCCGCACATGCTGAACTATGAGTGCGGTTATGTCGCCGGCCAGTTCCCGAAATTCACCGATGAAGTCTACTGGATTCAGAATCCGACCAGCAACGATAAGAAATTCATGCTTCCCACCGCGGAAACCGCTCTGGTCAACCTGCACCGCGACGAGGTGCTTACCATGGACGAGCTTCCGCGCAAATATATTGCGTACACCCCCTGCTACCGAAGAGAGGCCGGCAGCTACCGTTCCGAGGAGCGCGGCATGATCCGCGGCCACCAGTTCAATAAGGTGGAAATGGTGCAGTACACCGCGCCGGACAAGTCGGACGAGGCTTTTGCGGAGCTTGTCGGAAAAGCGGAGAAGCTTGTGCAGAAGCTGGGCCTGCATTACCGCCTGAGCAAGCTTGCCGCGGGCGACTGCTCATTCTCCATGGCGCGTACGTACGACATTGAAGTCTGGATTCCGAGCATGGAGATTTACAAGGAGGTCAGCTCCGCTTCCAACGCAAGGGATTATCAGGCGAGAAGAGGCAATGTGAAGTTCCGCGGGGAGGACAAGAAATTACAGTTCGTCCACACGCTGAATGCTTCCGGCCTTGCAACCAGCCGCGTGATTCCCGCCCTTGTGGAGCAGTATCAGAATGCCGACGGCAGCGTAACCGTGCCGGAGGTTCTGCGTCCGTTCATGGGCTGCGACATCATAAAATAAGAGAATGCAATGCCCCCCGCCGGAGGAAATGCCGCAGGGGGCGTCACTTTACATAAAAATGAGGTGTAATCATGGATAAAGCGGATTTGATCGGAGAATATTCCAGAAAGGTGCGCGTCGCGAGCTACCAGGTCGGGGCGCAGCGGCAGTTAAAGCTCAGCATGCTGCTGCGCATGTGTCAGGAAGTAAGCCAGCAGCATCTTGACCTGTTTGGTTTTAGCTATGAAAAAATGTATGAGGACAACATCGTGTTCCTGCTGATTACGAGCCGGATGAAAATCCGGCGGATGCCGCTGCACAATGAAGAAGTAACGGTGAAAACGCATCCGCGCGGGGTGTGCGGCGCGCAGTTTTACCGTGATTTTAAGGCTTACAGCGGGGACGAAGAGATCATTGACGTCATGCAGACTACCGTCGCGGCGGACCCGCAGACGCACAAAATCCTCCGGCCGAGAGTATTTCTGGATTACGTGGGCTTTCCCGGTACAAAAGTTTCCCCGGAGGAACGGATCGGGAAAGCGGAAATACCGGAAAACCTGCCCTTTGTGGGGGAAAGGCCGATCCGCTATTCCGATATCGATTTCAACTATCATCTGAACAACACCGTTTACGGCGATATTGTAACGGATTTCCTTCCGGGCGGAGCCGAGAACTGCCGCTACAGCGAGGTGCGGATCAATTACATCAATGAAAGCGCGCTGGGCGACGTTCTGAAGATTTACGCCGCGAAACAGGACGGGAAGGTGCGGATGAAAGGCATGAATGCGCGCGGCTGCGGATTCACCGCAACGGCAACGGTTCTGCCAATGGATGGAATGCCGGATTATTCGAAAAAATTCGGTTGAAATTGAATGCACGGAATGATATAATAACAAAATATATTAAAATAAGATAAGAAGAGAAAGCGGCGCGGAAAGCGGTTTGCGGCGGCGCAAAATTGTAACAGAATGTGACAGGAGGAAAACATGTTAAACACGAATTACTCGGAAAAATTTGCAAAGGAAGGCCTGACGTTTGACGATGTTCTGCTGATTCCGGCGGAATCCCACGTATTGCCCAAGGAGGTGGATTTAACCACCCGGCTTACGAAAACCATCAAGCTGAACACCCCGCTGATGACGGCTGCCATGGATACCGTTACGGAAAGCAACATGGCGATCGCCATTGCCCGTGAAGGCGGCATTGGAATTATTCACAAGAATATGTCCATTGAAATGCAGGCCGATATGGTCGACCGGGTAAAGCGTTCGGAAAACGGCGTGATCGTTGATCCGTTTTTCCTTTCTCCTCAGCATTACGTTCATGATGCCAATGAAATTATGGCAAGATACCGTATCTCCGGTGTACCGATCTGCGAAAACGGCAAGCTGGTGGGCATTATTACAAACCGCGATCTGCGCTTTATGACCGAAGAGGATTACGACCAGCCGATTTCCGCCGTTATGACCAAGGAAAACCTTGTTACGGCTCCGGTTGGGACAACCCTTGCACAGGCGCAGGAAATTCTGCGCAAGCACCGCATTGAAAAGCTCCCGATTGTCGACGACAAGGGCAACCTCAAGGGCTTAATCACCATTAAGGATATTGAAAAAGCGGTCCGCTATCCGAATTCCGCAAGAGACGCGGGCGGCCGCCTGCTCTGCGGCGCGGCGATCGGCGCCACGGGCGATGTTCTGGAACGCGTTGCCGAGCTGGTAAAGGCGCAGGTGGACGTGGTTGCGCTGGATTCCGCCCACGGCCACAATCAGGACGTCATAGAAGCCGTTAAACGCGTGAAAAAAGCGTTCCCGGACTTACAGCTCATTGCGGGAAATGTCGCCACAGGCGAAGCCACAAGAGCGCTTATTGAAGCGGGCGCGGACTGCGTAAAGGTCGGCATGGGGCCGGGCTCCATCTGTACCACCCGTATCGTCGCGGGTATCGGCGTTCCGCAGGTCACCGCCGTTTACGACGCTGCCTGTGTCGCCGCGAAATACGATATCCCGATTATCGCGGACGGCGGCATCAAATACTCCGGCGATATCGTGAAGGCGCTTGCCGCCGGCGCGAATGTCGTTATGGTCGGTTCGCTGGTCGCGGGCTGTGAGGAATCCCCCGGAGAGACCGAACTGTATCAGGGACGCCAGTTCAAGGTTTACCGCGGTATGGGCAGCCTTGCCGCGATGGGGCAGGGCAGCAGGGACCGTTACTTCCAGCAGGATCAGAAGAAGCTGGTTCCGGAAGGCGTGGAAGGCCGTCTGCCATATAAGGGGCCGCTCTCCGATACCATCTACCAGATGGTCGGCGGGATTCGTTCCGGCATGGGTTACACCGGCTGCAACAGCATTGAGGAGCTGCATGAGAAGGCACAGTTTGTCCGCATTACGGGCCCCGGCCTGAAAGAAAGCCATCCGCACGACATTCAGATTACCAAGGAAGCACCGAACTACTCAATCCAGTAAGTAGAATTCAATATAAATTATACAGAGGGGATTCATTCCGGAAAGAATTTAGGAAACGCGTTGTCCTGACGGGCTTTCCGGAATACCCCTTCCCAGTTCCTTCCTTATGGGCGGAATCGCATCAGGCAGAGCCGCGGGTGTCCTTACGCAAGGCCGGAGAATATTCCGGGAAACCGGCGCACGGTGCGTCTGCCCGTAATTGGAATTGGAAATGATACGGTTCAGAAATCTGTGTTACGCTTGCGCAAAAGAAGCGGACGAGCAGTTCACCTCATGCGGAATAATTGCGCCGGACGCGGCGGCCCGCCGAAGGTTCGCGCCTGTTTTGCCCGGGAAATTCCAAATGCGCGAGGAAATATTTTGAATTTAAGATATTTTGCAAAAATATGTTGACAAAACACCATTGCATAGGTTATAATATAAAACGCTCCGCTTTTGAAATTTCAAAGCGGTATATATGGCGGCATAGCTCAGTTGGCTAGAGCATTCGGTTCATACCCGGAGTGTCATTGGTTCAAATCCAATTGCCGCTACCATATAAGGCCCGGTGGTCAAGCGGTTAAGACACCGCCCTTTCACGGCGGTTTCACGAGTTCGAATCTCGTCCGGGTCACCAAAAGCAATGTACCCTCGAAGTTCGGGGGTATATTTCATATGGACGCATAGCTCAGCCGGTTAGAGCGCTCGCCTCACACGCGAGAGGTCATGGGTTCGAGTCCCCTTGTGTCCACCAATGAGAAAAAGCACCCGTTGGGTGCTCTTTTCTATTTGAGGATATTAAGCTGTTTCGAAAACTGGGAATATCCATCAGTGATATTTCGCAAATGCAGCGTAAGGAACGATCCGTACAGGATTGTATGCAAAAATATTCGAAGATAGCCAGCATGAAAATTGATGAATTAAAAGTACAGAAAAAGCTTTTTGAAAAGATCGCGCAGGAGGCATCCGATGCGGACTTTGCTGTGGAAGAATATCTGGATTGTCTGGAAACGGAAGAACAGAACGGGGCAAAATTCTTTAATATTGCATTTGACTTTATAATAAAAGCAAAAAATTATTTGGGGAAAGGGATGGAAGATTTGATGAAAAAAAGATTCGATATTGAACTGGACGAGACTCTAACGTATCCAACCACTCAAAAGATTTGCAGTGTTATTGCAGAATTTTGTACCCAAACCCAGCAGGAATTTAAGTTTGTAAACAAGGAACGTCCGGTCACTTTTTCTTTGGCAGGTGATCTGTATCGTGCAGAAGTCAGGATGGCTCGGGGAGGATATATTTTATATTGCATAGAAATATAATTGAATTGTTTTTATTTGGTAATATCAGTATGATGAGAACCCCCGTGCAGGCTGGAAGAACCGGAACGGAAAACGAAAGAACGGGAAACCGGAGAGAATCGCGGAACGCGGGCTGAGCGAACCCAACACCCCAGTCCCCCTGTGTCCACGGGCGGGCCGCCGCCGGCAAGACGCGCACTTCACTTTTGTGGAGTGCGCTTTCTTTATGCAGAAAAACATGGTATCATTAGAAGAAAACCGATGGAACGCATTCGGATAATCAGAAATTTGACGGAGGCGAGAGCTTTGGCGGAAATAAGTAAGAAATTAACGGTTCTGTCGCAAATTGCAAAGGAGCTGAACCGCCGACAAATTACATGGGCAATCGGGGCGTCTCTGCTTCTCTACCTCAAAGGCATGGTACAGGAATTCCATGATATTGATATTATGGTTGCGGAGGCAGATGCGGAAAAAGCAAAAAAGGTTCTTTTGTCCTTTGGAAAGCTGCTGCCCGCGGGCCCGAAGGGACAGTATAAGACAAAATACTTTTGGGAGTTTGATGTGGATGGCGTTGATATCGATATGATGGCGGGTTTTACCATCGTACACGATGGGATGGATTTCTATTTTCCGCTTGAAAAAGAGCAAATCAACGATTATACAGAAATCAACGGAGCAGTAATCCCTTTGCAATCCCTTGACGAGTGGCGTATTTATTATAAACTGATGGGCAGAACCGATAAAATTGCTATCATGGATCGCTGAATTTCAATTTTTTACCCGGCCAATACCGAACAGGAAAAATAGATCATTTATCCACTATTGCCAAATGAAAACAGCACCCGACCGGGTGCTGTTTTCATTTGGCGGTATCCGTAGCACGGGAACCGGGGAGCAATTCACGCTCCTCACAATACTTTATTGTATTCCTACAAAATTCAGCTTTTTTGCTCTGAAATTCCTATTGAAAGCGATAGAATGTTATGCTATACTATATTACAACAATATAACATTATAGGAGGGCAATATGTTAAATTTTGATGAAGCGAAAGTGCTACAGGACCAAAAAAACGGAATCGGGCTGATTCCGCAGGCTGAGGCCATCGTTGACCGGATCTGCCAAAGAGGATATTCCAACATCTTCTACATCGGAATCGGCGGAACCGTGCTGTACGCCGGGCAGATGATGCATATCGTAAAACAGCTTGGGGCCACGGTGCCGTTTTACCTTGAGAACGCCGCCGATTTCTGCCTGGAAGGGAATCCTTTCCTGAACAAAGATTCCGTAGTGGTGATCGAGTCCGTTTCCGGAGATACAAAAGAAGTTGTAGAGGCGATGAAAAAAGTTCATCAAATCGGGGCGGAAATTATTGGATATATTGAAAAAAAGGGTAGTCCATTGTATGATATATGTGATAATATTATTAATACAACCGGAGCCGCGTATTACTTTTGGTACACGGTAACACTTCGTTTCCTCAAAAACGCCGGGCAGTTCGACGCATATGACAAATTTTTCTCCGAGATTGTCAATCTGCCGGAAAATGTCGTTCGGATTTACAAGGATGCGGATGAAGATGCAAAGGCCTATGCCGAAAAATACTGCGACGAACCGCTTACATACCTTGTCGGTTCCGGAAATCTTGAAGACTGGGCAACCTGCCACGGTATGTGTATTATGGAGGAAATGCAGTGGATGCGCACAAGGCCGGTATCGGCGGCGAATTTCTTCCACGGAACGCTGGAAGTAATCGAAAGGGATACTCCGGTTATTCTGATCAAGGGCGAAGATAAGACCCGCCCCGAAATGGACCGCGTTGAGAATTTCGTGAACAGGATCAGCGCGAAGGTGATTGTATTTGACACAAAGAAATTCAAATTAAACGGAATCAGGGATGAGTTCCGGTGGATTCTGGCGCCGATCGTGATGCGCTCCGCATTCCAGAGGGTAAACGTGCATCTGGAATATTGCAGAAGGCATCCGCTCGAAATCAGAAGATACTACCGGAGACTGGACTACTGATTTCCGAAAAGAAGCAGGAGAGAGTATGGAGGAGCTTATAAGAGAGAAAGGGACACCGCTTTATCTGCAGTTGGCAGACGAATTGAGAAAGCAGATTGAAGAAGGAAAACTGAAGGAGAATGAGAAGATTCTTACGGAAAAGGAACTGAGCGAGACGTATAACGTCAGCCGGATTACCGTACGGAAGGCGCTGGAAATTCTTACAGATGAAGATCTGCTTACCAGAAAGCAGGGAGTGGGTACGTTCGTGACCGGCAAGAAGCTGGTCAGAAACCTGAATATGCTTATGAGTTTCTCCCAAAACTGCATTCAGAACGGTGAGAAACCGGGGACAAAATTTCTGTCCGCGGATATCGTTAACGCGATGCCCAGCGATGTGAAATTTCTGCACATCCAGAAAGGCGAAAAAATCATACGTATCCGCCGGCTGCGTTACTGCAACGACGTCCCGGTCATGCTGGAGGAAAACCATTTTCCGCGAAGGTTTGCCTTTCTCCTTTCGGAGGACTTGAATCAGCCGCTGTTCAGTACGCTTGCAGCCCACGATGTTATCCTGAAAACGGGAACGAAAAAAATAGGCATCTGCTATGCGACAAAGGAAGAGGCGCAGGAACTGGGCGTAAAGGAAAACGAAGCCCTTCTTTATATGTGGGACACCTGTGCCGATGCCGACGGGGCCCCTGTCTATTACGGCAAAAATATTATTAACGCCGACCGCTACACCTATATCCTGCAGCTGAATGTGGATGAGGATGGAAAATAATTAAAAACAGAGCCAATTTCGTTATGAATCCGGTATGGATTATCCACCAGCACGTTTTCCGGGCTGACGCCGTTCTGCGTTTTCACCCGGAGGATATCACCATGTTGTAAAAAGTGCAGGAAAAAAATCACAACCCGGCAATAAAAACATTCAAGGAGCAGCTTCGGCTGCTCCTTTTTGTGTTGAACAATGATACAAGTGCATGCATACAATACTTTTCCTGTTTTGCAGGATTTTTCACCCAAAAGCCAATAAGTCAACAAATTTCTTCGGGAAAGTTGAAAAATTATTGACAGATTATCATATATATGATATAACAATATCAAGACAAATTATGATAATGTTATAATATGTTATAAGGAAGTTTAAAAATGATCAAAACGTTAGGAATCGGAGATAACGTCTGCGATAAATATCTGCATATTTCCACGATTTATCCGGGCGGCAATGCCCTGAACGTGGCGGTATTCAGCGGAATGCTCGGCGCGCGGGCCGCGTACCTCGGAACCTTTGGGGATGATCCGGTCGGAAAGCATGTGTATGAAGCCGCGGCGAAAATCGGCCTGGACCTTTCCCACTGCCGCTTTGAGCACGGAGACAACGGCTGCGCCCGCGTTCAATTGGTAAACGGGGACCGCGTGTTTCTCACCGGCAACAGGGGCGGTGTCTCCAGAGAGAAGCCTCCGGTGCTGACAGGGATGGACGAGGACTATATCAGCGGCTTTGATCTGGTTCATACGAGCGTATACAGTTTTCTGGAGCCCCAGCTGCCGGTCATACGCAGGGCGGCAGGGTTTGTATCCATGGATTTTTCCAATCGAACGGATGAAGGCTATTTCCGTGAATGCTGCCCCTATATCGACTGCGCGGAAATTTCCTGCGGCGATCAGGGTGAAACCGAAATCCGGGCGGCAATGGAAAAAATCATGGATTACGGATGCAGGCATATCGTCCTTGCGACACGGGGTTCAAAAGGCGCGTTCGTTTTGGTTGACGGTCATTTCTATGAACAGTCCCCCTTCCTGGTAAAGGCCAGGGACACCATGGGCGCCGGGGACGCCTTTATCGCGTGCTTCCTGACAAATTACATTGACGGAATCAGGGATTCCGCTGATTTCGGCCCGGATTCCGGAAACAAAGGAATCACGGCCGCTGCGGAATATAAGGATTGTCTGATACGCTTAAGCCTTTACAGGGCCGCGGTTTTTTCTTCCGCTCAGTGTCAGCGGGACGGTTCTTTCGGGTACGGAAAACAAGTCGAACGAACGGAAGAAGATGAAAAGGTCATGAGAAAGGAAAGCGTGTAAGAATACAGGAATCTTCAAGGAAGAATCTGAAAGGAGAAGCAAGTATGAAAAAAGGAATACTGAAAAGAGCAGTCGGATTTACCATGGCCTGTGTTATGGCAATTTCCTTTGTGGGGTGCGGCGGAAATGCAGAATCCGGAACCGCATCGGCCGGCGGAGGTTCGGCGGCAAGCACGGCTGCGGGAGGGCAAAAGGTGATTAAGTTCTTCCACCGTTTCCCGGACGAGCCCTACAACAGTTTCATTGAGGGCAAGCTGCACGAGTATGAAAAGTCCCATCCGGATATCAAGTTCGATATCATGAGCGCGCAGAATCAGGACTACAAGGAAAAGATCAAGGTCGTCGTGGGCGGCGATGATACGCCGGATATCTTCTTCAGCTGGGCGGGCGATTTCACGGAGAGGTTTATTCGTGAGAACCTGATTCTGGATCTGACGCCTTATATGGATAAAGATCCGGAGTGGAAGAATTCCCTGCTTGCAAACCAGATGAGCCTCTATACGAATAAGGACGGCATGATATACGGCATTCCGTTCCGTCTTGACTGCAAGCAATTCTACTACAATACAGAGCTCTTTCAGAAGAACGGGATCGAAGTTCCGAAGACGTTCGACGATCTGCTCGCCGCCTGCGCGAAGTTAAAAGCGGCCGGAGTAACGCCGATCGCATACGGCAATTCGGAGCCTTGGGCGGGCCTCCACTACATAGGAACCTTGAACCAGATTTTCGTTCCGGACGATGTCAGGGCGAAAGACTATGAACCCACCACCGGTGAATTCACGGACCCCGGATATGCCCAGGCCATGCAGTATTATCAGAAGCTCCTTCCGTACATGACGGAGAATCCGGACGGTGTAAAGCCGGATATGGCAAGATCCATGTTTGCCGGAGGACAGGCGGCGATCTACTACGGCGAGCTGATTGAGATTCCGTATATCAAGGCCGACGGCCCCGATCTGAAATTCGGCATGTTCAAATTCCCGCAGGTTGCCGGCGCGAAAGGCAATCAGGAGATTCTGACCGGCGCCCCCGAAGGATTCGTTATCTCTTCGAAGACCAAGTATCCGCAGGAGTGCGTGGATTTCCTGAAGTGGTTCCTCGGAAAAGACGTGGGTACCGAACAGTGCCAGAAGATCGGCTGGTTCAACGCGGCGAAGGATACAACGAAGGGGCTTACGGACCAGTCTCTGATCGACGGTTATAAGGTTGTAAGCGAAGCAACGCAAATGAGTGCGTGGCTCGACAACGCGCTGTATTCCACCGTATGCAAGGAGTATCTGGAGGAAGTGTCCAACCTCACGAACGGTTCCGTTTCGCCGCAGGAGGCGATGAAGAAGATCCAGGGGAAGGCGAAAGAAGCGCAGACGCTGGTGAAAACAGGAAAATCAAGCCAGTAAGCACAGGCTTCTGATGTACCGTCTCGGGAACGCTCCCGTGCTCCCGGCGTGAAGTATGTGTCGTTAAAATAGAACTTTCCACAGCGAATCCCCTGAAATATAAAGCAACTGCGGGCAGGCTTTCAAGAGGAGACCTGCCCGTATTTCAAAAAGCAGGTGAAGGATTTGAAAACAAGAAAATACGTTCCGTATCTCTACATGCTTCCCGGGCTCCTTATGGTTCTGTCTTTTGTCTATATCCCGGTTTTCATGAACATAGGATACAGCTTTTTCCGGCTTTCCTCCTATTCCGCGGGGGCGGCCTTTGTCGGTCTGGATAATTACCGGAGATTTTTTACAGACGAAGCCTTTCCCGTCATGCTCAAGAATAACGGGCTGTACTGTATTATTTCCCTGATCGTACAGGTAGGGTTCGGAACGATTCTGGCGCTGATTATCGAAAGCACCTCGATTGCGAAAAAAATAAAAGGGATGTACCGCAATATCTATTTTATGCCGTCGCTGATCTCGCTGGTGGCGGTAGGATTAATGTTTACGTTCATTTATGATCCGAATGTCGGGTTTTTGAATGCGCTGCTGAAAGCAATGCACCTGCCCGGCAAAGCATGGCTGGGCGATTCCAACATTGCGATCTACTGTATCATTGCCATGAGCCAGTGGCAGTTTACGGGGTATATTGCGCTGCTGATGTGCGTGGCTTTTCAGAATGTTCCGGAGGAATATTCCGAAGCGGCCGCGATCGACGGGGCGGGCCCGGTAAAAAGGGCGGTCAGCATCCTGATTCCCCAGGCCAAGGAACAGCTTCTGGTATGTTCCATTATTACGGTGATCGGTGCGTTTAAGCTATACACGGAAGTTTACTCCACAACGGGCGGCGGACCCGGGAACAGCACCCAGGTTCTCGGCTTGTTCCTGTATCAGCAGGCTTTCCTGCACGACGACCTCGGAATGGCTGCCGTTACCGGCGTATTCATCTTTGTGATTACCGTTGCGCTTTCCGTGTTGCAGTTGAAAGTAACAAATTCAGGAAAGGATTGAAGGAGGCAAAAGAAGTATGAAAACAATGAACGGGCATAAAACATCGAAAGTTCTCCTCAATCTGCTGTGCATCCTCCTGTGCATCGTAATTTTAGCGCCTCTTGTTTGGATTATTCTGAATTCTTTAAAGACCAATCCGGAGCTTTTCAAAAATTCCCTTTCCCTGCCGAAGGCATGGAGGTTCGACAACTATGCCAAAGCATGGAAGCTTGGCCTGTACCGATATTTCGGAAACTCGGTTCTGGTCAGTACGGTCTCGCTCTGCGCAATCCTTATTCTGTCTTCGTTTCTTGCTTACGGGCTTACAAGGTTCAAAGCCAAAGGGGCCGGAATCATCTTCGTGATCGTACTCGGGGGAATGGCGCTTTCCGAACAGGTGGCGCTGGTGCCCCTGTATAAAATGCTGAAATCATTGGGAATTTACGATACCTATCTCGCGGTGATTCTGCCTTATATTGCATTCCGGATTCCGTTCACCGTGTTTCTGATGCGCTCTTATTTCCTGTCGATTCCGGTGGAACTGGAAGAGGCGGCAATTGTGGACGGGTATAACAGCTTCCAGATATTCCGGAAGATCATCGTTCCGATCAGCAAACCGATCTTCGCGTCCTGTGCAATTGTGAACCTGAACTTCGTTTGGAATGAGTTCCTTTTTGCGAACGTATTCCTGAACAATAAGGCGATACAGACGATTCCGATCGGCCTTATGACCTTTAAAGGAGACCTGAGAACCGACTATACAACAACGCTGGCCGGCCTGATTATTGCGTCGCTGCCGTTAATTATCCTGTTCTTCTGCATGTCGAAGCAGTTTGTGCGCGGGCTTACCGCCGGGGCGGTGAAAGGCTGATGATGATTAAAGCGGTAATTTTTGATATGGACGGCGTGATCGTGGATACGGAGCCGGTGAATCAACAGCGTATTTTTCAGTATATCAGGCAGTACAATTCCTCGGTAAAAGAGGAAGATTTGAATGATATTGTGGGAAGAGGCTCGAAAGAGATTTGGGATATTCTTGCGAGGGTTTCCGGCTCCGGAAAGGACGCCGAAGAACTGAAGGAAGAATTCCGCTTTCACTGGATTCCGCGCCACTGCGGCAAAATTGACTATACGGCGCTCTTCCGGCCGGCGGTTCAGGAGGTGCTTTCCTATGCCCGTGCGAACGGCATCCGCACGGCCGTGGCGTCTTCAACGGAATATGAAAAGGTGAAAGCCATTCTTACGGAAGTGGGCGTTTTTGACAGCATGGACGCCGTGATCAGCGGAGAAGACTGCGGCAGACCGAAGCCGTATCCGGACGTGTACCTTGAAACGGCAAAAAGGCTGGGCGTATCCCCAAAAGAATGTCTGGTCATTGAAGATTCCACGGTTGGAATCGAGGCGGCGCACCGGGCGGGCACCATTGTAGCGGCGCTGATCGATAACCGGTTTCCGTTTGACCGCGGCAGGGCGGACGTTGAGCTTGCCTCGGTTGCGGATGCAATTTTGCTTATCGATCAGGAACGGAAAAAGGAAAAAATGCGCAGTTCTATTTGACATGTATTCTATATTGTACTATAATGGTTATAACATAATAATACATTATGTTATCCGCCGGAAGGGCAGATCAAAAAATACGGAGAGGGATAAAAATGGAAGTAAAAAAAATTGTTTCAGAAATTAAAAAAGAAGTTCCGGGCATTAAGTCCGTGTATTACGTGGGCTGCGGCGCATCGAAGGCGGAGCTTTACCCCGGAAAGTACTTTCTTGAGGAAAACGCAAAGTCTCTTCGTGTCGGCCATTTTACGGCCAATGAATTTGTACACGCAACACCGGTCGCCGTGGACAGTACCGCGATTGTCATTACCTGTTCCCTCGGCGGGAACACGCCGGAAACCGTGGCCGCGTCCAAACTGGCGATGGAAAAAGGCGCGAAGGTCATAGCGGTTACGCACAAGGCGGATTCCCCCCTTGCAGGGAATGCGGACTATGTCATCGTGCACGGTTTTGAGAAAAACTATGCGGCGAAGCTGGAAAAGATGGTCAATGTTCTCGACCTCTCCGTGGAGATTTTAAATCAGTATGAGGGATACGAGCATTACGAGGATATGCAGACGGCTTTCGGCAGGATCTATGACATGATTGAAAACGCGGTTTCCTTTGTTGTTCCCGCTGCAAAGAAGTTTGCCCAGGATTACAAGGACGCCCCGTTCGTCTATGTGATGAGTTCGGGCGCGACACAATGCGTGGCCTATACGTTCTCGTTGTGCCTGATGATGGAGATGCAGTGGATCAACTCCGGCAGCTTCCATGACGGAGAATTTTTCCATGGCCCGTTCGAAATTGTGGATAAAGATGTTCCGTTCATCCTGCTGATGAACGAAGGCCGCACACGCGCCCTGGACGCGCGCGCAATGGATTTCCTGCATCGTTTTCAGGCGAAGGCAACCATCGTGGACGGAAAAGATTACGGGATCGATTCTCTTCCGTCGGCTGTGGCGGAGTATTTCAATCCGATGATCCTGAGCGCCGTGATGAGAGTCTATGCGGAACAGATCGCGATTGCCCGCAGCCATCCGCTGACCATGAGAAGATATATGTGGAAATTGGAATATTAATGAAAGAGTGAAAATTTGCCGCAAGGTAGAAACCGGATACCGCAAATATTGGCCTTGTTTGTAAAATCCTTTGTTTCGGCTGAAACTCATTCCAAAAATTCGCCGTATTTTCTTTTACAGACAAGGCTTCGAAAAGGCTGATAAAAATGATATGAAAGAAGCAGAGGGCAGAAACGAATGGCTGCATATGCTGTATGTCCTGATCGGCGTGGCCCTGTTTTCCGTCGCTTACCGGTGTTTTCTGATTCCCGCGGGGCTTTACTGCGGGGGATTTACCGGGGTCGCGCAGATTATCAAATGGGTGATCGCCGACGCATGCGGCATTTCCGTCCCCACCAATATTGATATCGTGGGTATCATCGCCTGGCTGATGAACATCCCGCTGATCTTCATGGGCTTGAAAATCGTGGGACGCAAATTCATTATTCGCACGATTATCGCCGTGTGCGTTCAGTCCTTCCTGATGACGGTGCTTCCGTCCCCGCCGAAGCCTCTGTTTTCAGACGCTTTGCTGAACTGCCTGATCGGCGGAGCCATTGCCGGCTATGGGGTGGGTTTATCGCTCCGGGAAGGAGGTTCCGGCGGCGGAACGGATATCGTCGGAATGATCTGCTCGAAAAAGTATCCGGGCTTCAGCGTCGGCAGGATCGGTCTCTTTATCAACACCGGTGTCTATCTCTTCGCGGCAGTGAAGTTCGACCTCGAGACCGCCGCTTATTCGCTTGTGTTTTCCTTTGTCGCCACTGTCGTCCTGGATAAGGTGCATGCTCAAAACATCAAGCTTACGGTGTTCATTATCTCCAGAAATCCGGAGCTCGGCAAAAAGCTGACGGATTTTACGGGCAGGGGAGTGACCAGCTGGAACGGCTGGGGCGAATTTACTCAGAATGAACAGCTTGTTCATATGACCGTCATCAACAAATATGAATGGCAGTTTCTAAAAAGATTCCTTCTTCAGGAGGACCCGAAGGCTTTCGCCTTCGTCGTTTTGCCGACCATGATCCTCGGCAATTTTGAAAGGCGGCTTGAAGTGCGGTAGGAAGCGGAAACAGATCGCGCGGATGCTTTTCATCCCCTGCCCGGCAAAAACCGCCCGTATGCAAAGCTCGGTATGAAAGGTAGTATAAAGCGATTGTCTTGCCCATTTCAGTGGAATTTCTGCTGCTGAAATTGCAATACGGGATATTCTGCTCCAAAAATTGTTGACATGTACCATAAAATGAGTAAACTGTAAATAAGTTATCATTTCAAAAAGAAAGGTGTCGACAAACATGAAGAAATATGAATGTACCGTATGCGGCTATATCTACGAGGAAGAAAAAGGCTGCCCCGATCAGGGGATTGCACCCGGAACCAAATGGGAAGACGTGCCCGATGATTTTACCTGCCCGGAATGCGGCGCCGGTAAGGACATGTTTGAACCTGTGCAGTAAAACATTCGTTTTATCCGCGCAGCAGCGGTAAACCGCAGAATTGGAAACAGTTTCCAAAACATGAACAGTGGAAACACCATTATTTTTTTGAGAGCCGTTTGGGGTAATCCCAAACGGCTCTTTGTTTGCAAGAAGCCCCACGGCTTTGCCGTGGGGCTTCAATTATCTATTAAGTAATAATACACAATAAAATGGTTTTTTCTGAGAACCATTTTGTGTGACATATGTCATTTTACAGGATATTAAAAAATTTTTTGTATAAATTGCTATTTTTGATCTTGACTTCTTCAAAGAGGTAATATATAATACACTCAACACAGAGGACATATGTAAATTAAAATTACATTTGTAAGGAGGACCGGAACATGAATTCTCAATATGATGCGGATGACCACAAACTGGAAATTGCATATTGGTATTATAAGCTCAATATGACGCAGGCGGAAATTGCCAAGCGGCTCAATTTTACCAGACAAAGAGTGAACCAGATTATCGGTAATCTGATTGACGACGGGATTGTGGAAATTAAAATTAACGGATTACGTGAAAATAATGTCGAAATGGAAAGTGCGTTTGAAAAGTATTTTAAGCTCGGCAGAGTATTTATTTTTGACGTGGACGATGCGGAAAACCAGTTGGATCTTTTCGGCCAGAAAGCCGCCAACGCTTTTACGCAGCTTCTGAGTGACAACAGTATCATCGGCGTGTCCTGGGGAATCACTTTGGGCGCCGCCGTCATGAAGATGCAGCAGAGAAATCTCAGCAACTGCAAGATCGTTCAGATGGTAGGCGGGCTGAATTCCGACACGGAATTGGCAAAGCCGGATGAAATCGCCCGTACGCTGGCAAAAAAGCTTTCCTGCGATTATCACCTGCTCTACGGCCCCGCTGTGGTCGACGACCCGCAGGCGAGGGAAGTCCTTATGCAGGACAAAGTGTTTGCGGAAACGTTTGACCTGATCAATCGCTGCGATCTGGCAATCCTCGGTGTCGGCGAACTGAGCAAGTCGTCAACCATTTACCAGCAGGGCTTCCTTTCGAAGGAACGGCTGGAAAAGCTGGTTGCACAAGGCTATGTCGGCGATATGGCCATGCAGCCCTTTAAAAAAGACGGCACATGGGAAACAGAGAACCATGTTATCGGCGTAAGCCTTGAAACACTCCGGCATATTCCCCGCGTGGCGGCGGTAGCCTGCGGCGTAAACAAGGCAAAAGCGGTTTTAGGCGCGATCAACACGGGGTGCCTGGACGTACTGATCATCGATAAAGCAATTGCCCAATCCATTTCACAGGAATTGTCGTTGGATATCGACGAATTAAACAAAAAAAGCAACTAGATGTTCCGACGATTTATTAAAATCAATTATCTAATTTTACTTCAAGAAAGGCGGAAAAATGATGCTTTTACAGGAAATCCGGGAAGAAATTGTCCAATATGGGCAAAAGGCAATTGAAGCAAGGCTCACAAAAGGAACGGGGGGGAATCTGAGCATCTGTGACAGGGAGTCCGGACTGATGGCCATTACGCCGAGCGGGATTGATTATTTTAAAATGACCCCGGAAATGATCGTGCTGATCGATGTGCAGACCGGAAAGATCGTGGACGGCAACGAGGTCCCTTCCAGCGAATGCGATATGCACCGTATTTTTTATAAATACCGTACGGATATCGACGCCATCATCCATACGCATACGACTTTTGCAGCTACGATTTCCTGTTTGAACTGGCCGCTGCCGGCGCTCCATTATCTGGTTGCCTTTGCGGGGGTTGACGTTCGCTGTGCAAAATATGCTACGTACGGAACCGTCGCCCTTGCGAAGAATGCTTTCGAAGCCATGAAAGACAGAAAAGCGGTTCTTTTGGCCAACCACGGTTTGGTGGCGGGCGGCGCGAATCTGGCGGAAGCGTTTGCCGTTACGGAAGAGATTGAGTTCTGCTGCGAACTTTACTACCGGACAAAATGCATTGGGGAACCGGTTATCCTTCCGAATGACGAAATGGAACGCATGCTGGAGCGCTTCAAAAATTACGGAAAAAGAATCGAAGAGCACGAGACAATCTGAGCCGTGGAAAATGCAATCGAGAGGAAGAATATGTGGGCAATGAAAACGTTATTAACTGCCGAGGTGAGTGAAGACCATATTGCGGAGCTGAAGAAACTTCTTGATATTCAGTATGAGGGCTGGTACAAGAGCAAAAGAATTCTTACTGAAGACGAGATGGCCGAGCTGATAAAGGGAAAGGAAATATTAATTACCAGCTATGACCCGGTAACAAAGAAGGTAATGGACGCCTCTCCGGAGCTGAAGCTGATTGTATGTACCAGGGCGAATCCCGTAAACGTCGATACGGAATATGCAAGGCAAAAGGGAATCAAAGTGAGTTATTCTCCCGGAAGAAACTCAACCTGTACGGCGGAGTTTACGGTAGCGCTGATGCTTTCCATTATGCGGAAAATACCGATTGCATATTGTGCCCTGCACAGCGGAAAGCACGTTTCGGAAAACAGGCATGAAAACGTTATAAAAGACGGGCTGCGTTCCGACGTTACCTGGGCCTTAAACAGTGATTCACCCTATGTGCTGTATAAAGGCCGTCAATTGTGCGGGCGCACGCTGGGGGTTGTGGGCTACGGCAGCATAGGCCGCTCCGTGGCAAAACTTTGCAGAGGCTTTGGGATGAACGTCCTCGTTTACGATCCGTTCGTAAACCCGGATACGCTGGAAGAAAATACGGCTTCCGTCAGCTTTGACACGCTGCTCAAAGAATCCGATGTGATTACGGTGCACTGCAAGGATACGCCGGAAACCAGAAAAATCATCAATGCGGAAGCATTCGGCAAAATGAAAAAGACCGCGTACTTTATCAATACTTCAAGGGGAGCGCTTGTGGACGAAAAAGCGCTGATCGATGTTCTGCTTAACCATAAGATTGCGGGAGCGGCGGTGGATGTGTTCGAAAGCGAACCGATTGCAAAGGACCATCCGTTCCTTACCAAGTGCGACAATGTCGTGATCACTCCGCACCTGGCCGGCGCAACGTACGACGCAATCGTCAATCACACCATCGCCTTGGTGAAGGATGTTAAGCATTTCTTGGATGGGGAGCCCCTTGAATATGAATATTAGCTATTGGCGTTTTTTCAAGGGAGAAGCGCTTTTAGAAATACGTTAAGTAAATAGTACTTAATCAAAAAAACAGGAGGAAGTTGTATGTTCAAGAAAGTTCTCAGCGCAGTATTGGCACTATCCCTAATGGCAGGCGTAACAGGCTGTTCCGGTGGAGCCGCGAATTCAACGGCATCTACGGCAGCCCCGGCCTCGGCATCCGCAGCATCCGCCGGAAGCAACGGCGCGGCACCTTCCGGAGACCCGATTAAAATCGGTTATGTCAGCGCGCTGTCCGGCGATACCGCCCTCTGGGGCCAGGCCGGGTTAAACGGAATGAAGCTTGCGGTGGAAGACCTTAACGCAAAGGGCGGACTTCTGGGAAGACCGGTACAGGTCGTAGGCTTTGACGGACAGGGGCAGCCTTTGGACTCCGTTAACGCACTGAACAAGCTGATCGATCAGGAAAAAGTTGTTGCCGTCGTAGGAACAAACTTCTCCAGCTGCAACATTGCCATGGCGCCGGTTGCAGACACCAAAAAGATTCCGCTGATCGCAACTGCGGCTTCCAGCCCGCAGGTTACGGTGGACCAGAGCGGCAAGCTCCATCTGTATTCCTTCCGTATCGGCTTTACCGATCCGTTCCAGGGCAAAGTGGTGGCTTCCTATGTTATCAACAAGCTGAAGTTTAAGAAGGCTGCCGTTATTACCGATATCGGCGATAACTATTCCACAGGCGTTACCGGCTATATCACAAAGGAATTTACCGATGAAGGCGGCACCATCGTTGCGAAAGAAGAAGCAAGATCCGGCGACAACGATTTCCGCGCGCAGCTTTCCAAGATCAAGAGCGCAAACCCGGATGTTCTGTTTATTCCCTGGGTTTATAAGGATGTTGCTTTAATTACAAAACAGGCGAAGGACCTCGGCATTACGTGCCAGTTTATCGGTACCGACGGCTGGGATTCACAGGACCTTCCGAAGCTGGCGGGCGCCGCGATCGACGGCGGTTATTTCTGCTCACGCCCCGGATTCAACAGCCCGGAAGCAAAAGCGTTTGCGGAACGCTATAAGAAGGCTTACAACATTACCCCGGAAGCAGAGTGCCTGTTCGGTTATGACGGCGTAATGTGGCTCGCCCAGGTTATTAAAGAGCAAAATTCCGCCGAATCCGATAAGATCCGCGACGGACTTGAGAAAACAACCGATTTTAAAGGCTTCCTCGGTTCCATGTCCGTTGACCCTGCAACCCACAACCCAACCCGTGATGCGGCTATTTTCCAGGTTAAGAACAATACGGTCAATTTTGTTGAAATGTACTCCGTCAAATAAAATATAATCCGGCTGCAGGAAACCATGAAATCGCCGGATGCTGCGGGCATTTCATGGTTCCCCTGCACTTTTGGAAGGTGGTTGCAGATGTTTTTACAGCAATTGATTAATGGGATTTCCGTAGGCGGAATTTACGCGCTGATTGCAACAGGCTACGCGTTGATTTACAGCCTGCTTGGGTTTTCAAACTGGGCTCATGGTGAAGTTGCCATGTTCGGCGCGTATATCGCGCTGACTTTGGTGACGCGGTTAAGCTCTCCTTTCCTCGGCGCACTGGCTTTCGGCATCCTCGCGGCCGGTGTGGCCAGCGTTTTAAATGAAAAAATTGCTTATAAACATATTCGGGACAAAGGGTCCCCGACAATGTTCCTCATGATCGCGGCCATGGGAATTTCCACTACCTATCAGAATGGCGCCATGGTTGTTTTCGGCCCGAAATTTCAGATGTTCCCTTCGATGTTCGATGTTACCACCATTCAGCTGGGCAGCGTCAGCATCGGTATTCTGGATGTTATTTCCCTGATTACCTCGGCAATTGCGCTGATCCTTCTGGAACTGCTTGTCAATAAGTCAAAGGTGGGCCTCGGAATCCGGACGGTTGCGTCGAACTCCTATACGGCAAGCCTGATGGGAATCAACATCAACCGGTATTTTTCCCTTGTATTCCTGATTGCGGGTTTACTCGCAGGCAGCGCCGGCGTTTTGCTCGGGCTGAAGTACAGCGTTTATCCCACGATGGGCAACGTTGGCCTCAAAGCGTTCATCGCTTCCGTGCTCGGCGGTTTGGGGAGCGTGCGCGGTGCAATTATCGGCGCCATTATTATCGGCGTTTTGGAAACCTTTGTATCCGGGTATTTGAATTCAGGTTTACGCGACCTGTTCACATTTGGTCTTTTAATTTTGATCTTGCTTATTAAACCGTCCGGCCTCATGGGAGTGGACGTTGAAGATAAGGCGTAAGGAGGAAGAAAGCGGATGTCTGGTTATTGGCAGGAAATTTTTGTTTTAGTCGGAATCAACTTTATCGTTGTTCTGGGCGTTTCTATTTTAACAGGCTTTACGAAGCTTTTTTCTTTCGGCAACGCGGGGTTCATGTCGATCGGCGCGTATACCTCGGCGATTTTAACAACAAGGTTCAACGTCCCGTTCCTCTTGGCCGTTCTGGCCGGCGCGATCCTTGCCGGTTTGGTGGGGTACGGCCTCGGTTCGCTGACTTTAGGCTTAAAGGGCGACTATTTCCTGATTACCACCCTGGGTTTCGGCGAATGCGTCCGGGTGCTGTTCGAGTATATTCAGCCGGTAACGGGCGGCGCAGGGGGACTGAGCGGGATTACGCATTATACGGACTTCACGATCGTGGCAATCAGCGTGGTTGTGGCCTTTATTTTCGCATGGACGCTCATCCATTCCAAGTATGGGCGAAATTTAACGGCAATCCGGGAACAGGAAGTTGCCGCGGATGCCGTTGGCATCAACACCTTTAAAAATAAGCTTCTGGCTTTCGTCGTCAGCGCTGTGTATGCAGGATGGGCCGGCGGTTTATACGCGCACCATCTGACGTATCTTGAACCGAAAATCTTTAACCTTGCAAAGTCGGCCGAGTTGACCATTACAACGGTTATCGGCGGTCTTGGCAGCCTGACCGGCTCGTTCCTCGGAACCTGCGTGGTTACCCTGCTTCCGGAGGTTTTCCGCGACCTGTCCACCTACAGAATGCTGCTTTACGGTATTGCCGTTGTTGTCATCATAACGGTGAAGCCGAGCGGGCTTTACGGCTACAAGGAGTTCTCCATTACAAAAATTATCCGCTGGTTTAAGAACCTGAGCAAAAGGACAAGCGGAACGGTGGAGAAAGGGGCGTAACAGAGTGGATACTATTTTGCAGATCAACGGCCTGAATAAGAATTTCGGCGGCGTTAAGGCAATCGATTCGTTTAACCTTCAACTGGAAAAAGGCAAGATTCATGGACTGATCGGACCGAACGGCGCGGGCAAAACGACCATTTTCAATACCATTACGGGGATTTATAAGCCGGACGCCGGAGAAATCCGGTTTAAGGGCAAAGACGTCACCGGCCTGAAACCGTTCCAGGTTGCCCAGCTTGGAGTGGGAAGAACATTCCAGAACATTCGCCTGTTCGCAACCCTTAACGTAATGGAGAATGTTTTGATCGCAAGCAATTTGGATATTACCTATAATATGCTGGATTCTTTTCTAAGGCTTCCCAAGTATAAAAAAGAAGAAAAAGCCCTGCGTGAAAAGGCAATGGAATTATTAAAGATCGTCGGCTTGCAGGACTTGGTGGACGCGCAGGCGAATTCGCTGCCCTACGGCCATCAGCGCAAGCTGGAGATCGCAAGGGCGGTTGCGCTGAATCCGTCGCTGCTGCTGCTGGATGAGCCGGCCGCCGGCATGAACAAGGAAGAGTCGGTTGAGCTGGTGGAATTCATAAAAGAGATTAAGGAGCGCTTTGATTTAACCGTATTGATGATTGAACACCATATGGACGTTGTAGCCGGACTGTGCGACCACGTTACCGTGCTCAACTTCGGGAAAACGATTGCCTCCGGCAGGCTGGACGAAGTGAAAAACAACAAGATGGTTGTTGAAGCGTACCTCGGGGAGGAGAAATAGTATGGGGCAGAGTTTGCTGAAGGTGGACAATTTGTCCGCCGCATATGGCGGAATCAAAGCGTTAAACAATGTGTCCATTGAAATTGAAGAAGGCAAAATCGTTTCGGTGCTGGGTTCAAACGGCGCGGGCAAAACGACGCTGCTCAAATGCATCTGCGCAGCGATGAAGCCGACGGGCGGTACCATTTCCTTCCGGGGAAAGCCCCTGCCGAACAAGCCGCACGAGGTGGTAAAGGCCGGCCTTACCCATGCGCCGGAAGGCAGGCAGATCCTGGCGAATATGACGGTTATGGATAACCTTATGGTAGGCGCTTACCTGCGGAACGACAAAGCGGAAGTGAAAAAGGATCTGGAATATGCGTTCACCCTGTTTCCCCGCCTGAAAGAGCGGCAGAAGCAGTACGGCGGGCACCTGAGCGGCGGCGAGCAGCAAATGCTGGCAATCTGCCGCGCGCTGATGGCGAAGCCCAGCCTCGTTATGCTGGACGAACCTTCGCTGGGTCTGGCGCCGATTATTGTCAGCCAGATCTTTGATATCATCAAGGAACTGAAAAAGAACGGAACATCGATTCTTCTGGTAGAGCAGAATGCGTATAAAGCGCTTTCGATCAGCGACAGCGCGTATGTTATGTCCGTAGGAAGCATTGTCAAACAGGGCAGCGCGGAGGAATTGCTGGCGGATAAATCCCTTACCGAAGCGTATTTGGGCTAAATAAAAGGAGAATAAAAATGAATAAAATTAGCGTTGGCGTTTGGACTTACGGCGCGTGCAGCGACCGTTACGTAAGCGATGGATATAAAAACAGGCTGCCGCTGACCGAAAGGCTGGAGCACCTTGGCAAAATCGATGGTGTAAAAGGCATTGAGATTACCTATCCCTGCGACATCAATGAGGAAAATTATTCGCAGTATGCGCCCCTGCTTAAAAAATACGGCCTTGAAATTTCCTCCATGGGCGTGGAGCTTGTGTGCGACAAGCAGTGGAAAACCGGCTCCTTTACTTCGCCGATTCAGGAGGTTCGGGAGAATACCGTCGCGCTGGTGAAAAAAGCGATGGATTTTGCCGAACAGATCGGCACGGAGGTGGTGAGCCTTTGGCTGGGACAGGACGGCTACGACTATTTTATGCAGTCGGACTACCGGCAGCAGTGGAAGTATCTGATCGACGGCCTGCGCGAATGCGCAAAGCACAATCCGAAAATCAAGCTGGGTCTGGAATATAAAACGACCGAACCCCGGCTGAAATGCATGGTCAGCACCGGCGGGCTGTCGCTTGCGATCGCCCAGTGCACCGGGATGGACAACGTGGGGGTTACCATGGATATCGGGCACGCCCTTTTCGCGGGCGAAAACCTTGCGGAAACCGCAACCATCCTGCTGGCGCAGAACCGTCTTTTCCATCTGCATGTCAATGACAACTACCGCATTGCCGACGACGACATGCCGATTGGCAGCGTGCATTTCCTGCATTTTATCGAATTCTTCTACTGGCTCAGGAAGATGGGCTACGAGGGCTGGTATTCGCTCGATATGTACCCCTACCGGGACGATCCGGACGCGGCGGTAAAGGCTTCCGTCGAGTTCATCCGGGGGGCCGAGCAGTTTGTGGAGAAGAAACTGGCCGGCTATTCGTTTGAAGAAATGCAGAAGAAAGCCCCGTCCGACATTTTAAGCAATTTATTTCAGAAGATATTCGAATAGGAGGATTTTTCAATGAAGGCAGCTGTATGGCATGGTTATAAAGATGTTCGAATCGAAGAAGTCGAACAGCCAGAAGTGAAACCCGGCTGCGTTAAGATTAAAGTGGACTACGCGGGGATTTGCGGCACGGACAGGCACGAATATGTCGGCCCGAACTTTATTCCGACCCAAAAGCCGCACCGCCTTACCGGCCGGATGGCCCCGCTGACCATCGGCCACGAGTTTTCCGGTGTGATTGCGGAATTGGGCGAGGGCGTAACCGGCTATAAAGTCGGGGACCGCGTTACCGCGAACGGCACGCTTTGCTGCGGGAAATGCCCCGCGTGCAAGTCCGGGCACTACAATATCTGCGAAAAGCTCGGCTTTGTGGGCGTGGGCGACGACGGTACTTTTGCGGAGTATGTTACCTTCCAGGCCGAGCGCCTGTTCCATATCCCGGAAAATGTTACGCAGCGGCAGGCCCTTCTGGCGGAGCCGCTGGCCTGCGGAATCCACGCCACCCGTTTGGTTGGCGACGTTGCCGGAAAGTATGTTGTGGTCATCGGCCCCGGGATCATCGGGCTGGCCTGTTTCTTCGCCGCCAAACTTGCGGGCGCGGAAAAGGTTCTGGTCGCCGGAATCGGGAATGAACGCGAGGAACTGGTCCGGCGCTGCGGCGGGGAATATCTTGATACCGGCAAAAAGCCGCTGGAAGAGTATATCAGTGAAAGCGGCCGGATGGCCGATGTGGTGTATGAATGCGTCGGCATTCAGCCCACGCTGAACAATGCGCTGCATATCGTTTGCCCGGCCGGAAAAATTATGATCATGGGCGTTTTTGAAAAACCGCCGGTGCTCGATATGAACCTGCTTCAGGAAGGCGAGCGCATGCTCCTGACCTCACAGGCGCATACGGATGAAATCGGCGCGGCACTCGATTATATTTCCCAGGGAAAAATTAACGCCGAAGAGCTGATTACGCGCGAAGTAACGTTGGATACGCTGGTGGAGGACGGCTTTGAAGAGCTTCTGAGAAATCCGTCCAAACACATTAAGATAGCGATCAGGATAGGAATGTAAAAAAATAATGGAGGCAGTGAAATGGAAGAAATGAATATGGGATTTGCTACGAAGGCAGTGCATGCGGGACAGCACGGCGACCCGGTCACCGGGGCGATGGTTTCTCCAATGTTTTTGACAAGTACGTTTGTATGGACTCCTGAAAAAATGGAGCGCTATCAGAATGGAGATAAAGCGGGTATCTTTACCTACGGACGCTCGCGCAATCCTACCCAGAACGACATTCAGGATAAGATCAAAACGCTGTACGGCGCGCCGGCCTGCCTGGTAACTTCCTCCGGCATGGCGGCAATTTCGCTCGCCATCCTCAGCTTTGTGCATCCGGGCGATCATATTATCAGCGGCAAGACCATTTACGGCGGTACGTTCGGCCTTTTTTCCCATATTTTCGAGGAGATGAAGATCGACGTTACCTTCCTTCAGGATCTGTCCGAAGAAAGCCTGAACAATGCGCTGCGTCCGAATACGAAGCTGATCTATTCCGAAAGCGTTTACAACCCGACTTTGGAAATCTGCGAGGTTGACCGTATTGCGCAGTGGGCAAAGTCCAAGGGCATCGTATCGATGATCGATAACACCTTCCTTAGCCCGTACCTCTTCAACCCGTTCGAGCACGGCATTGACGTGGTTGTGGAAAGCGCAACCAAGTACATCAACGGCCACGGCGACGTGATTGCCGGCCATATCTGCGGACAGGCCGACTTTATTGAACGGATACGCAGCTCGATCTATCAGGAAATCGGCTCCGTGCCCAGCCCGTTCAGCTGCTGGCTGATGCTCCGCGGCCTCAAGACCCTCCATCTGCGTATGAAGGCCCAGTGCGAAAACGCGATGGAAGTCGCCAAATGGCTGGAGAAAAGCCCGCTTGTTGAAAAGGTAATCTACCCCGGACTTGCCTCGCATCCGCAGCATGCGCTGGCGACGGAGCTTTACGGCAAAAGAGGCTACGGCGCAATGATTTCCTTTGTCGTAAAAGGCGGCCTTGAGGGCGGCCAGAAATTCATGAATCATATAAAACTTGCAAAATACGCTGTTAGCCTCGGAGATTTGGATACAATGGCTGAACAGCCGGCCACCCAAACTCACGGCAAAATGTCCCGGGAAGAAAGGATGCTCATGGGCATTGACGACGGGATGATCCGCCTGTCCATCGGCGTTGAAGACGTAAGGGACATTATCGCGGACGTTGAACAGGCACTCAATGCCTGACGACAGGCTTTTCCTCGCTGTGGACGCGGGTACTACGATGATCAAGGCTGTGCTTACCCGCGCCGACGGCAGCTTTATTGACTCGGCGGGAAAGAATGTGCAGATATTGATGCCGCATCCCGGCTGGTGCGAAATGGACATGAACGCCGTATGGGATTCCGTCTGTGAAGTCATCGCGCGCCTGAAAAACAACAACGGCGGAATCTGGAAGAATATCTGCGCGGCGGGAATCTGCGCGCAGGGCGACGGGATGTGGCCGGTAGGGCGCGACGGCAGGCCCGTTCGCAACGCCGTTCTGTGGAACGACATCCGGGCGGGCGGCTTTGTCGATTACGACAGCCTGAGCAAAGAATGCGTTGATTTGGGAACTTCCCCGCTCTTTCCGGGCGCCGCTCCCGTCATCCTTTGCTGGCTTAAAAAACAGGAACCGGAGAACTACGCCCGGATTGCCGCCGTGCTTCACTGCAAGGACTGGCTGAATTACCGGCTGACCGGCCGAATCGTTACGGAGCAGACGGACGCTTCCACGTCGTTATTGAATGTTTATACAAAGCAGTACGAATTTTCCCTGCTGGATAAGCTGGGAATCGGGGAATGCCGCGGCTGTTTCCCGCCGGTTGAAAGCTCGGCTGAAATCATAGGGTGTGTAAAGGAAGAAGCGGCAAAACAGACGGGAATACCGGCGGGAACCCCGGTGATTGCCGGTTCCATCGATGTGCTTGCCGCGGCAGCCGGCTGCGGGATTACCGAACCGCTGCAAAAGGGAAGTATTGTAGGGACAACGCTCTGCAACTACGTGGTGCTCGACGAAGCGCAGGCAAAGGCGCAGGCCGGGCAGATCGGGAGCGTGCTGTGCCATACGGAGCCGGGCCGGTACATCCGGCTGATGGCGGCTTTATCCGGTGCCTCCGCAATGGACTGGGCACGGCGCGAAATTTTTTGCGGCGAACCGTATCCCCGGCTTGAAGAACAGATTTCAAAAATCCCCATCGGCAGCGAAGGCGTGCTGTTCCACCCGTATTTGTACGGCGAACGGGCGCCCTTCCGGAATGCGGACGCCAGCGGCGGATTTTTCGGCCTCCGCGCATGTCATACGAAATATCATATGGCGAGGGCTGTTTTTGAAGGCGTTGCGCTTTCCCTTTACGACTGTTATCAGAGCCTGCCTGCGGGGCAAAACGGATTTGTTGTAGCGGGCGGGGCTGCGAAGAGCGACCTGGTCTGCCGGATGATGTGTGACTGCATGGGCGAAAAAACCGTACGTTACAGGGAAAAGGAGCTTGGTATCTTAGGCGTTGTAAGCTTGCTGCAAACAGCGACCGGATGCGAAAAGCATGGCCGTGAAGAAGAGAAGGATCTCTTCATCCCGGATATGGAAAAGCATCAGGAATACCGGAAGCTGTACGAAAGGTTCTGCGCGGCAAAGGAAGCGATAGCGCCTCAGTGGGGAAAGGGTAAATAACCATTTTCAGAATGAAAAACCTCGTGAATGTTTACCCGCGGTTTCACAATCGCGGGTAAACATATATCATCATTTATTTCCGGAGAAGGAGAGTAATTATGGATTCCAGAAACATGAAAACAATGGACGGCAACACAGCCGCCGCGCATGTATCCTATGCATTTACCGATGTGGCGGCGATTTACCCGATCACGCCGTCCTCGCCAATGGCGGATGAAACGGACAAGTACGCCGCCGCCAACCGCAAAAACCTGTTCGGGCAGGAGGTACAGGTTATCGAAATGCAGTCCGAAGGAGGAGCGGCCGGCGCGGTGCACGGTTCCCTTGCGGTCGGCGCGCTTACCACAACCTATACCGCTTCGCAGGGCCTGCTGCTCATGATTCCGAATATGTATAAAATCGCGGGCGAGCTTCTGCCCGGCGTAATCCACTGCGCGGCGCGTACTCTCGGCAAGAGCACGCTGTGTATTTTCGGCGACCATTCCGACGTTCTGGCCTGCCGCCAGACCGGGTTTGCCATGCTCTGCTCCAACAGTCCGCAGGAGGTAATGGATTTGGGCGCGGTGGCGCATCTTGCCACGATTAAAGGCCGCGTTCCCACCCTGCATTACTTCGACGGCTTCCGCACCTCCCACGAAGTGCAGAAAATCCACATATGGGATTACAAGGATTTAGGCGATATGCTGGACTGGGACGCGGTGAATGCTTTCCGCCGCCGCAGCCTGAACCCGGAGCATCCGGTTATGCGCGGCACCTGCTCCAACGACGATACCTATTTCCAGCAGATCGAAGCCGGGAACCGGTATTACGACGCTTTCCCGGACATCGTGAACGGGTATATGGAAAAAGTCAACGCAAAGCTCGGAACCGATTATAAGCCGTTCAATTATTACGGCGCCGCGGATGCAGAAGAAGTCATCGTTGCCATGGGTTCCTCCTGCGAAACCATCGAGGAAGTGATCGATTACCTCAACGCCGCCGGAGAAAAGGTCGGCCTGATCAAGTGCCATCTGTACCGCCCGTTTTCCACAAAATATCTTTTTAACGTGCTTCCGCAGTCCGTTAAAAAGATTACCGTGCTCGACCGCACCAGTGAGCAGGGCTCCATCGGCGAGCCGCTCTACCTGGATATTCTGGCGGCTTTCAGCGGAACGAAGTTTGAATCCGTCCCGGTATACGCGTGCCGTTACGGTCTGGGCGGAAACGACACCACCCCGGGCCAGATGATCGCCGTTTACCGCAATATGCAGAGCAATGCCCCCCGGAAGCGTTTCACGGTGGGCATTACGGACGACGTGACCAACCTGTCGCTTGCGGTTACGGAAAACCCGGATACGACCCCGAAGGGAATCCATTCCTGCAAGTTCTGGGGCCTCGGCGCGGACGGCACCGTGGGCGCGAATAAAAACTCCATCAAGATCATCGGAGACCATACCGACATGTACGCGCAGGGCTACTTCGCCTACGATTCCAAGAAATCCGGCGGTCTGACCGTTTCCCACCTGCGCTTCGGCGACAAGCCGATCAAATCCACCTATTACATAAATAAAGCGGATTTCGTCGCGTGCCATAAGGCCTCCTACGTTGATAAATACGATATGGTGAAGGATGTCAAGCCGGGCGGAAGCTTCCTTTTGAACTGCCAATGGAGCGACGGGGAGCTGGAGAAAAACCTTCCCGCGACAATGAAAAAATACATCGCCGACCATCAGGTCAATTTCTATACGATCGACGGGGTAAAGCTCGGCAAGGAAATCGGGCTGGGCACCCGCATCAATACCGTCCTTCAGTCCGCGTTCTTCGCGATTACTAACATCATACCAAAAGACAAAGCCATTCAGTATATGAAGGACGCCGCCCTCCACAGCTATGCAAAATTGGGCCAGAAAGTCGTTGATATGAACTATGCGGCGATTGAGCGCGGCGCACAGGAATTCCATAAGGTCAACGTGCCGGATTCGTGGAAGAATTTAGCCGACGACACAGCGGACACGCAGGTGGCAGGGGAGAATAAGAAGCTGGTCGATTATGTCAACGGCTTCCTCAATCCTTCCAATTCCTATAAAGGAAACGAGCTGCCGGTTTCCGCGTTTACAAAACTCGGCATGGAAGACGGCACGGTGCCGAACGGTTCCTCCGCGTATGAAAAGCGCGGCATTGCGATCGACGTGCCGGAGTGGAACCCGGAGAACTGCATCCAGTGCAACTTCTGCTCCTATGTCTGCCCCCACGCGGTAATCCGCCCGGCGGCAATGACGCAGGCGGAGGCCGACGCGGCACCGAAGAGCCAGAAATACAAGGATATGACCGGGCTGCCCGGCATGAAATTCGCCATAACGGTTTCCGCGTTGGACTGCTCCGGCTGCGGTTCCTGCGTGACGGTATGCCCGGGCATGAAGGGCCAGAAGGCGCTCGTTATGAAACCGATCGCCGCCCAGATGGATTCCCAGAAAGGGTTTGATTACGGCATTGCGCTGAATGAGAAACCGGAGGTTATGGAAAAATTCAAGCCGTACAGCGTAAAGGGCAGTCAGTTCAAACAGCCGCTCCTGGAATTCTCCGGCGCATGCGCGGGCTGCGGCGAAACCCCGTACGCAAAGCTGGTGACCCAGCTCTTCGGCGACCGCATGTATATTGCCAACGCAACGGGCTGTTCTTCGATTTGGGGGGCTTCCGCGCCGTCCACGCCGTATACGACGAACAAAAAAGGCTACGGGCCCGCGTGGGCGAACTCCCTGTTTGAAGACAACGCGGAATTCGGCCTTGGCATGGCGTTTGCCCAGAAGGCAATCCGCACCCGTCTCGCCGGGTACATCAGCCAAATCGAAGCTTCTGAAACTTCCCCTGCAGAGCTGAAAAAGGCCTGCGCCGAGTATCTTGCCACCAAGGACGACAGCCGTACAAACCGCGCCGCGACCGACAGATTGATTCCGGAACTGGAGAAGGCGGCCGCGTCCGGCTGCGAGCTTTCCCAAAAGGCGCTTGCCGATAAGGACTACCTCGCCAGGAAATCCATGTGGATTCTGGGCGGCGACGGCTGGTGCTACGATATCGGCTTCGGCGGCGTAGACCATGTGCTGGCTTCCGGCGAAGACGTCAACCTTCTTGTGTTTGATACCGAAGTGTATTCCAACACCGGCGGGCAGGCTTCGAAAGCCACGCCGACCGGCGCCGTGGCACAGTTTGCCGCCGCCGGAAAGACGAATAAGAAGAAGGATCTGCCGGGGATTGCGATGAGCTACGGCTACGTATATGTAGCGCATATCGCGATGGGCGCGGATATGAACCAGTGCATCAAGGCGATTAACGAAGCGGAAGCCTACCCGGGCCCGTCCATCATTATTGCCTACGCGCCCTGCATCAACCACGGCATCAAGGGCGGCATGAGCCTTTCCCAGACGGAGGAGAAAAAGGCGGTCGAGGCCGGTTACTGGAACCTTTTCCGCTATGACCCGCGTCTTGAGGAGGAAGGCAAAAATCCGTTCCAGCTCGACAGCAAGGCTCCGGAAGCCAGCTACCGTGATTTCATCATGGGCGAAGTCCGGTACAACTCGCTTACCCGCTCCTTCCCGGAGCGCGCCGAAAAGCTCTTTGCGCAGGCGGAGGAAACTTCCAGAAAATCTTACGAGCATTTGAAAAAACTCGCGGAGCTGAATATGGATTAACCGGTTTTTTCCGGCGGCAGGGTTTGCAGGGCCGTGCCGCCGGAAACAGGCTGTTTTTCCTGCAAATAAAGGATGGGGTGGCTAGAATGGAACAAAAACGCGTAAAGGAGCTGGCGGTTACCGCCGCGAAGGTTCGTCTGGAATGTTTGGAAGCAATTAACGCCTGCCATTCCGGGCATATCGGCGGGGCGCTGTCGGCAGCGGATATCCTGACGGTTCTGTACTTTGAAAAGATGAAAAATCTTGACCCTGAAAATCCAAAAAATCCGGACCGCGACCGGCTGGTGCTTTCCAAAGGGCATTGTACGGGAGCCTTGTATCCGGTGCTTGCACTGAAAGGGTATTTCCCCGTAAAAGACCTGAAGACCTTCCGGCATATTGATTCCTACCTTTCCGGTCATGCGGAAATGAAGCATGTTCCCGGCGTGGATATGTCCACGGGCTCGCTGGGGCAGGGGCTTTCGGCGGCGGCGGGCATGGCGCTTGCCGCGAAACTGGATAAAAAACCGTACCGCGTGTTCGCCGTTATGGGCGACGGGGAGATTGAGGAAGGGCAGATCTGGGAAGCCGCTATGGCGGCCGCGAAATATAAGCTGGATAATCTGGTCGGGTTTGTAGACGTCAACGGGCTGCAGATTGACGGCACCACGGAAGAGATTATGCCTTCGGAACCGCTGGACGAAAAGTGGGAGGCTTTCGGGTGGAATGTTCTTAAAATAGACGGGCATGACCTGCGGGCAATTTCCGACGCGGTGGACGCCGCCGGGGAATGCAGCGGAAAACCGACCATGATCCTCGCGAAAACGGTAAAAGGAAAAGGCATTTCCTTTATGGAAAACAAAGTTATGTGGCACGGAAATACACCGGACGAAGAAGAATACCAAAAAGCGAAAGCGGAGCTTACCGCAAGACTCTTGGAATTGGAGGGCTGAAAAATGGCGGAGTTTATTTCAACCAGAGTGGCCTACGGCCGGGCGCTCAAAAAATTCGGCGGGCAGAATCCGGATATCGTCGTTTTTGATGCGGACCTTGCCTGCTGCACAAAATCGGAGGGCTTCGGGCAGGCTTTCCCGGAACGCTTCTTTAACGTCGGGATTGCGGAAGCCAATATGGTCGGGATGGCTGCCGGAATGGCCGCCGCCGGAAAAATCGCCTTCGTGCATTCTTTCGCGATGTTCAGTGCGGGCCGCGCCTACGATCAGGTTCGCAATTCCGTCTGCTATCCGCACCTGAACGTCAAGATCGTCGGGTCGCACGCGGGTCTGTCGGTGGGTGAGGACGGCGCGACCCACCAGTGCATCGAGGATATCGGCCTGATGCGGGTCATCCCCGGTATGACGGTGCTCTGCCCGTGCGACGCGAATGAAACCGAAGCCGCGGTAAAAGCCGCGATCGAGCAGAACGGCCCCTGCTATCTGCGCCTTGGAAGGGCGGAGGTGGAAAATATAACGGCCAATCTGCCCGGTTATCATTTCGAGCTGGGGAAGGGAACAACGCTTGCCGACGGAAAGGACGTTACCATTGCCGCCACCGGCCTGATGGTGCAGAATGCCGTCAAAGCCGCGGAGATTTTGAAAAAAGAAGGAATCTCCGCCAGAATCCTTGATATCCATACGATCAAGCCGCTGGATACGGAGCTGATCGTGAAAGCGGCAAAGGAAACCGGGGCGATCGTTACGACCGAGGAGCATAATGTGCTCTGCGGATTAGGCGGGGCGGTTTGTGAAGCCGTGTCGCGGTATTGCCCGGTGCCCGTTATCCGCCACGGCGTTGACGACCGGTTTGGAAAATCGGGGAAATATGAGGATTTAATGGTTCGTTACGGCCTTACGCCGGAGAAAATCGCCGAATGCGCAAAAGAAGCCGTTTCTTTAAAGGCCGGACAGGCCGGCTGAAAGCAGAACAGGGTTCCGCAGAGCGGAAGGAGCGGTTCCTTGAATTTGAATGAAACAGAGGCGTGTGTCGTGGAAATAGATATTGAAAAGGATTATACGGTGGAACGTGCCGGAACGAACTCTACCAAATGGGACGGCCTGAAATCCCGGTTCGGCAGGGACGGGCTGCTTCCGCTCTGGGTTGCGGATATGGATTTTAAAGCGCCGGAATGTGTTCGGGAAGCGATTGCCCGGCTGAATGGGCATGGCGTTTACGGGTATCATATGGTGCCGGACGGGTATTATCGGGCGTTTATCGACTGGGAAAAGCGCAGGCACGGCTATGAAGTGAAAAAAGAGTGGATACGCTTCACCGCCGGCGTTGTATCCGGGCTTTACTGGTTTATCAATGCCATGACGCAGAAGGACGATGCGTGCCTGATTCTTACGCCGTGCTACTATCCTTTTATGGATGCCGTCCGGGATACGGGCCGGAAGCTGGTCTGCTGCGACCTGGTCAATACCGACGGATATTATACGATTGATTTTGAAAAGTTCGAGGAAGCGATTCGTGCAAACGCGGTGAAGATGTTTCTCCTTTGCTCGCCCCATAATCCGGTGGGCAGGGTATGGACGAAAGAAGAATTGCGAAACCTGTTGGAAATCTGCAAAAAATACGGGGTATTTGTCCTGAGTGATGAAATCCATCAGGATATCACATTTGGGGGGCATAAGAATATCCCGGCCGCGGCGGTCGGGGATTATGACAATATGCTGGCAATACTGACTTCGGCGTCTAAAACATTTAATCTTGCGGGGATGAAAAATTCCTTCGCCGTCATTCCGGACGAAGCCGTGCGGAGCCGGTTTGACCGCTTTGTAAAGGCGAACCGCATTGCAAGAGGCTCCGTATTCGGCTATGCGGCCGCAGAGGCCGCTTACCGGGGAGGGGAACCGTGGCTGGAAAAGGTTTTGGAAGTCATTGCGGGCAATGATGCATATCTGCGCGACGAACTGGCTTCCAAACTGCCGGGGGTTACCGTAACGCCTTTGGAAGGAACCTATCTGGTGTGGATTGACCTGGGCGCTTATGTCCGGCCTGCGGAATTGCGGGAAATTGTTCAGGAACAATGCGGGCTGGCGGTGGACTACGGCGAATGGTTTTTTGAAAACCGGACGGATACGCACATCCGCATCAATCTCGCGACTTCCGGAAAAAATATAGAAACGGCTGTACAAAGGCTTGTTGAGGCGTTGGGCGGCGGGAAAGAACATAAAATCAAGTAAAATTTAACCGAAAGCGGCAGAGCCTGTCATCCATTGGATGACAGGCTCTGCTATATTATATGCGGTTTATAAAAATGGGGAGGTTACAGGGTTTACGCTTTCATGGGTTTCAGCTTCATCAGCGCGCGGCAGACCACGGCCGTAAGGACGGCGGCAACGATGGCTTCCGGCACGCCGTTGGAAAAGATAACGGCCAGAACCGCTTTATACACCATGTCCACCGCGATATGCTTCACTTCCCCGTAAGCGTCGCGGAACACGAAATAAATCAGGTTCATGACCAGAATCGTATTCGTAAGGGATCCGATCAGGCCGCTGAGGGCGAGCGACAGCACGTTGTATCTGCCTTTAAGCGCTTTGTTCAGAAACACATAGAAGTAATACGGGACGACGCCGACCAGAATGCGGGGGAGAAAGGCAATGAAAAGCGCAGCCCAGCTTCCGCCGGCGGTTCCCGGAACCGGAATCAGCGGGGAAAAGGCAAAGGACAGAAGGGTTGGGGCAAAGGTGTTGTTGTATAAACTCGTAAGCCCGAAAACAAAACCCAGCCCCGCGCCGATTTTCGGCCCAAGCAGGATGGAGCCGATAATCACAGGTACATGGATGATCGTCGCTTTAATCAGCGGAAGCTGTATGTACCCGATCGGGGTAAAGTTTAAAAGGAGGATGATCGCGCAGAACAGGGCGGTGAGTACCAGTCGATTCGTGCCGGTTTTTCGATTCATAATGTTCTCTCCTTCTTATTAGGAAACCACGGATTTATTGCAGATTTGCATTTGACCGGCTGATTTTTGCCCGGACAGCGTCCAAAACGCCCGAATACGGCAGGTATCCGTGCGCTTTTGTCCTTGCTGAACGGAATCATCCCGGCATTTGTACATGGTTATTCCATCCGCGCTTTCCGGGATACCGTCTTGAGCCGGTCCGATTGAATTGCCAGTCCTTCCAAAAGCAGTTCCGGTTCATAATGCACCTTGAAATCGCAATAGGGGATAACGGCTTTCGCGTTCCCGCCGGTAACGATGACGGATACAGCGGCGCCAAGCTCGTTTTCAATCCGCCGCACAAGTCCTTCCAGCATGGCCGCCGTTCCGAAGGTCGCCCCCGAAAGCATGCATTCGGTCCGGTTTTTTCCGATCACCGATTCCGGTTCGGAGAAGGGAATATCGTGCAGCTGGGCGGTGGAGGCGGTAAGCGCGTGGAGTCCGGTTCGCACCCCGGGCAGAATCACGCCGCCCGCGAACGCGCCAGAGGGGTCGATTACATTCAGGGTTGTGGCGGTGCCGAAATCCACAACGACGAACGGGGGCCTGTATTTCTGCAAAGCCGCGGAACAGCACAGCAACCTGTCCGTTCCTAAAAGGCCGGAATAGGCGGAAGTATCGAATTCCCAGTCCGTGTGGCCGGTGATCAGAACCGGCTCCGTCTGTGCAATTTTTTCCGCCGCACTCAGAATCACAGGCGTTTTTTCGGGGACGACGGAGGAAATTACGGCGCCCTCGATATCATCCAGCCCGCGTTTCTTCAACAGGGAGCGGAAAAGCGCAAGCGCCTGCTTTTCGCTCGTAAGCGGATGAATGGGGGAATAGCCGGAAGCAAGAATCCGCCGCCCGTACAAGCCGTAGTTTAAATTGGTATTCCCGATATTGGCGATTAAGATCATACCGGTTTCTCCCGCAAATTGTCGGTTATCGCACGGACGATCTCGCCCACGTCGGCAAGGGCGCCCTTGCCCAGGTCGCCGCACGCAAGAAGGGCTTCCTTCGGCTCGATAATCTGATACCCGTACTTCTTCAGCTTCTCTATATTATCCTTTACAATCGGATTTTCATACATCCGGGTGTTCATTGCCGGGGCAATCAGCAGGGGGATGTCTCTCATTGCAAGGGCAACGGTGGACAGCATATCGTCCGCGATGCCGTTAGCGAGCTTCCCGATGATATCCGCGCTCGCGGGCGCAATCACAAAGGCATCCGCCTTTTTGCAGAGGGAAATATGCGTGACCTCCCGCGGATAGTTCAGTTCAAACATATCGGTATAGACCCGGTTCTTCGATAAGGTTTGCAGCGTCAGCGGCGTAATGAACGCCATGCCGCCCTTTGTCAGAATGACGTCGACGTTGTAGCCGGATTTCGTAAGCGTGTTGGTGATGTCGGCCGCTTTATAGGCGGCGATGCTCCCCGTAACGCCCAATACGATATTTTTCATTTCTGCCTGTCCTCCTCGGCTTTCCGCATTACATGGTCTTTGATTGCCCCGGCAATTTCAGTTTTGGTGTGCAGGCGGGTAAGGGAATGGTCTTTTCCCAGCAAAATCGCTTCGTGGCGGGTTTCATCGATGTTTTTCTGGTCGTTTGCCAGAACAAAATCGCACCCGTTGCGTTTCATCAGCGTTTCTGCCGCGCGGAGAAGTTCGTTTTCCTCCACGTCGACGAGAAGCTTAAAGCCCACTAAAATGGTTTGGGGCTGGAGCTTTTTAAACAGCCCGATGATTTTCGGCGTCTTTTCAAGGCACAGAAATAAATTTTCGATGTCCGAAGACAGCTTCTTCGAGCGGCATCCGCCGCCGTAAGCCAGAAGCGCTGAGTGAATCTGCGCCGTAAGAAATTCCGGATTCCCGTCCCAGCTCCGGTTCAGAACGGATTTTGCGAGATGTGCCGCCAGCCATTCGGAGGGTACGCTGTACTTCACCGTGTAGTCGCTGACCGCCATGGAATGGATAACCGCGTCGTAAGCGCGTTCCCGCATCTGCTCCTCCACCGCCGCCTGTAAGCTTTGCACGTCGCTGACGGGAACAATGGTCGCGCGCGGGTTTTTGGGCAGGACGGCGTTTTCGGAACAGAGACAGGTTACTTCGACCCCCTCGTCTTCTAGAAAACAGTCCGCCAGCAGGCTTCCCAGCCGCCCGGTTGCCGTATTGCTGATTTTACGGACATCGTCGATTTTCTCCGACGTCCCTCCTGCCGTGATCAGAACGTTCAAGTTTGCCCCTTCTTTCCGTTAGCCTTGTTTCATTAATAAAAATAACGAATTTCGAAAATAAATCGTATTTTTCGTATTCCGGGTGGTTTTGGTACGGTGCAATTTTAACCGAACCGGAATTTTTTCAACAAGGCCTAGAATAAATCGGAATAAATCAATCCTTTGCCGACCTGCATCTGCTGGTCCACAAGCTCGTCCGAAATGGCGCTGGATACCGCCAGAGACCGCAGGCCTTCGATCAGGAACAGAATGGAATCCGCAAGGCGGTCGATATTTTTCGCCGTAATCGCTTCCGCTTTCTGCCCGAACTTCAAAATCTCCAGAATAATCACCTTCGTGTTGTAGAACTGATCCGTGTAAAAGTCCCGGTCGGAAACATTCTTGTGTGCGAAGCAGAACTCCATCATAGCGACGAACAGGCTTTTGTCCATATTGAGCAGGCGTTCCTTCTGATCCGCGAAAAATTCGTCGATCAGCCGGTCAAAATTTTGGTTCCGCTCAATGCTGGTGCGTATCCCTTCTATCTTTTCCTGATTGTGCTTTTTTACCACCTCGATAAAAATTTCGTCGACCGTGGAGAAATAAAGATAAATGCCGCCCCGGCTGATTCCACATTCCTCAATAATATCTTTCATGGTCACGCGGTCGAACCCTTTGCGGATAAAAACCTTTTTTGCATTTTTTAAAATAAGCTCTCTTTTTTCAGAAGCCTTCGACATGCGGGCCGGTCCCTCCGATCTTTACAATTATGACACTCGTGTCATAATTTTATAATTCTATTATATGACATCCGTGTCATGCTGTCAATCAATATCGAATAAAGAAAATATAAAGATTTTTCCATTTAAGGAAAAATTGACAGCGCGGAATAGATGCTATAATATAGTTAAAAGAAATATAATCTGTGTGAGAAGGGGTTGGAAGTTATGTTTGGAAGATTCTCTCCGAAGAGTTTAGCCTTACGGGTATTTTTCTGGCTTGTTGTTTTATTATTGCTGACGATGTTGCAATTTTTTCAAAGCAGTACCTTAATCGAAAACATCCGGATTTATTATGGAATACGAATGGTTGCCACGCTGTTTTTAATGTGGCACGGCTGCGACGTTCTGTACCGGTTCCTTGCGGCCTGTGACCGTACGGGGTGGAACCGATAAACCGGCGATAAGCTTTTCAATCGAAAACAGCCCCGCGGATTGCTCCGCGGGGCTGTTTTCGATTAGGGCGTAGAGTGCGTTTATAAGCGGAATTGATCGATGAGACCCTTCATCGATTTTGCCTGACCGTTCAGCTCTTCGCTGGAGGCGGCGCTTTCTTCCGAGGTTGCGGAGTTTGTCTGCACAACCGCGGAGATCTGGTCGACGGCGATGGTCACCTGCTTGATGGACGCGGCCTGTTCGTTGGTCGCTGTGGTAATCTTTTCGATCAGGTCGGACGTCTGGCTGACTTTATCGATCATTTCCTGAAGGGATTGGGCCGTCTCGTTGGCGACCGCGGCGCCCTTCTGCACGGAGCGGATGGAGTTGTCGATCAGCACGGTGGTGTTTTTCGCCGCTTCCGCGCTCTTGCTCGCAAGGTTGCGGACCTCATCCGCGACAACGGCAAACCCTTTTCCGGCGGCGCCTGCGCGGGCCGCTTCCACCGCCGCGTTCAGGGCGAGGATATTGGTCTGGAACGCGATGTCTTCAATGGTTTTAATGATTTTTCCGATTTCATTGGAGGAATTGTTGATGTCGGACATCGCGGTAACCAGACGCGCCATTTGATCGTTGCTGCGCTGCGCGTCGCTGAAGGAATCTTTGGCAAGCTGATCGACCGCATTGGCATTGCCCGCGTTCTCGTTGACATGATTTGCGATTTCGGTAATGGAAGCGGAAAGCTCCTGAATTGTACTGGCCTGTTCGGCGGCGCCCTGCGCCAGGGACTGCGCGGCGTTCGATACCTGGTCGGAGCCGCTCGCCACCTGGTCGGCAGAATCGGTAATCGTTCGGAAGGTCTTTACCAGCTTCGACTTTATATTGTTGAGGGAATCCTTGATCTTGGCAAATTCACCGGTGTATTCGCATTGCAGTTCGAACACCAGATTCCCAAGGGCGATCTGGTCCAGCACGGCGGAAATTTCATCGATATAATCGATGTAGTGGCTGAGCCTGTCCACAATCTTTTCGATGGCGTTGGCAACCTGCCCGGTTTCGTCCATGGTCTTCATATCCACTTTCACGTTCAGATCTCCGTCCGCAATCTGCTGTGCGGCGGCGGTCAGTTTTTTCAGCGGCTTAATAATGCTCATGGAAATCATAACGATAATGGCAAGAAGGAGAATCAGCGCGATCAGGAAGGTGAAAAGGAACATTGTTTGTGTTTCATTATAGGCTGCATTATACTCCGCCTCCGGCATTCCGGTGGTAATCGTCCATCCGGTATCACCCACCGTCGCGACATAGCCGTAGTTGGTATGGTTCAGCGCGCTGTAAGTGACGGGGCCGATGGTTTTGGTCATGATCGAGCTGATAATATTTTCGGACATTTTGGATTCGGAGACATTTTTGTTAATCAAAGACGAATCGGGGTGGTGAATCAGCACACCCTGCGCGGTGCTGAGAATGTAGAATCCGCTGTTGCCCAGTCGGTAGCTCTCTATCATTTTGTTGATCTGGTCGAGGCTGAAATCAATGCCGGTTACGCCAAGAAGCGTTTTCGTACCGGAATCATAAACCGGGGAAACCACGCTCACCGTTAATTTCTTTGTGCCTGCGTCCAGATACGGTTCGGTAATGATGGTTTTCTGCTCCTTTACGAGCTGCTGATACCAGGACCTTGTCGCAATTTTATAGTCGGCACCCGAAAGGTATCCGTCGGACTGTGTATATTGGCTGGAATCGACATCCGCAATCCAGGAAATAACGATATTATCCGGATCGCTTTGCTTAACGTTGAGCATGCTCCTTTTTACATTTGCGAATTCCGCAGGGGACGTGAGCTTCGTTCCCGGGGTGGCCTTCTTGAAAAGGTCTTCGAATTGAGAGTTTGCCGCCATCTGCACGGCAACCTGCTTGTATTTTGAAAAATACTCGCTGATCTGATACGATGCGGCCTGAGACTTGTCCGTCAGTTCATTGTTCGAGAACTGATAAACGGATTGCTTAACATGGGACAGTGAAATAAATGCCGTAATCACAAAGACCAGTGCAACCGGAATTCCGATAAAAAGCAGCAGTTTTGTTCTTAAGCTTTTCTTTCCCAGCATACTATCATCTCCTTCACTTTCTACATATATCGACAGGGTTTTTACCGAGTTTAGGTACAAAACCGGGGGCGGGAAAAAATAACGGAAATCACAAAAATTCTGCTGAAAATGCCCGAAAAACGGGCGAAAAATAGAACGGGAAAGGAAAAAAATACCCATCCCGTTCTATCAAAACAAGGAGACGTTTCCCCTGCCCGGGGTTCGGATTTCCCTTGCGGAAGATTCCGGTTTGTAAAGGAGGATTTCGGATGGAAAACGGTTACGAAAGTCCGGCAAACGTAAGGTAAAGCAGCACGGCGTTCAGCGCGATAATGACCGCGGCGATACCCATGCCCAGAATCCTTACCCGGGTCGTGTTGGCGAATTCGCCCATTAAATCCCTCCGCTTCGCAATCGAAAGCATCTGGATGATCGGAACGGGCAGGATGAAGCTGAGGGCGACCTGGCTCAGGACGAGCACGTTCATCGGATTTACGCCGAGGATGATAATGATCAGCGCGGGCAGCATGGTGATCAGCCGCCGGAGGTTCACAGGGATACTTAGATTGATAAAGCCTTTCATAATCGTCTGCCCGGCCATGGTTCCCACCGCCGAGGAGGAAAGGCCGGAAGCGAGCAGGGCAACGCCGAACGCGCCGCTGGAAAGAGGCCCCAGAAGCGGCTCCAGCGATTTGTGCGCTTCCTGCATGGTTTCCACCACCATGCCGCTGCGGAAAAACACCGCCGCAGAAACGACCACCATGCCGGCGTTGACGAAAAACGCGATGTTCATGGCGATGGCAATATCGATTTTCTCCATCTTCAGGTGATGCCGTTTTTCCCGGCCGCAGTCGCCGCCCCCGCACCGGCATTGAACGAGCTGAGAGTGAAGATAGATCACATGGGGCATGACCGTTGCGCCGAGCATGCCGACGGCGATGGTGACGGCCTCCCCGTTGGGAAGCGAGGGAACGAAGGTGTGGATTCCCACCTGCGCCCAGTCCGGCTTCGCAAGAAAGATTTCCGTCAGATAAGCGACGCTGATAACGGCAACCAAAACGGTAATAATGATTTCAACCGCTTTTTGGCCGTATCGCTCCATCGCACAGATCAAATAGGTTAAAAGACCCGTCAGAAGGCCCGCAACAGGCATGGGAATGCCGAACAGCAGGTTCAGCCCCAGCGTTCCGCCGAGGAATTCCGCCAGATCGGTCGCCATAGCGCCCAGTTCCGCCACAATCCAGAAGAGGACGTTGACCCGCCGGGAAAACACCTTCGCACACATTTCGGGAAGGCTGTGGCCGGTTGCGATTCCGACCTTCGCGGACATGGTCTGTAAAAAAATCGCCATGAGGTTGCTGGCAAGGATTACCCAGATCAGCGTGTAATTGAATTTGGAACCGCCGCTGATATTGGTTGCAAAGTTTCCGGGGTCAATATAGGCCACGCTCACAACGAACGCCGGCCCCAGATACTTTAATAGCTGTAAAAATTTATTGGGAACCCGCAGGGACGGTTTCTTTATCGTTCCGGCGGTATTCAGGCTCCCCAGCCCGGCCTGTACCGCGCCTTCTTCCATTTGCATCGGTAATCACCTTTCTAAAACAATTTTATTCTTAGCCTGCTCCAACTTTCTTTTGTTTTACAAACTATGTCGGGGGAATGAAAAGTGTTCCTGTTAGGAATGAATGAAAGCGCTTCGGAATATATTTAATGATTGGGTTTTTTATAGAAAGGTGGACGCGGCTGTGCAAAGCAACTTTTATACTTTCAATGAATATATGAAAAAAGACGACGATTCCCTGACGGCGTCCATGGAGGATTATCTGGAAATGATTTACCGGCTGTCGTTTGAGACCGGGTTTACCAGGATCCATATCCTTTCCCAGGCGCTGAACGTACAGCCCTCCTCCGCAACAAAAATGGTTCAGAACCTTGCCCAGACGGGGATGGTGAAATATGAGCGGTACGGGTTCATTATGCTGGAGGAAAAAGGCAAGGAAATGGGCGCGTGGCTTTTAAAGCGCCACACGATTCTGGAGGATTTCTCGCGCATTATCGGCGTGGGGGATTCCCGTTTGCTGGAGGAAACGGAAAAGACGGAGCATATGTTCAGCAAGGAAACGATTTTGTGCTTTGCCGACTTCGTGGAATTCATGCGGAAAAATCCCGATATTGCCGAACGCTATAAGGCCTTTAAAAGCAGGCAATCTAAATAAAAATAATGTGGTTGACGAATAAAAAATTAGGTGATATAGTTAAGAAAATCGATTCTGTCGATTATGAAAAAAAGGGGATGTTGTTATGACGAAGGAAATGATGGTTCCTACCTTTGACGGAACCAAACTGTTTTTCCGAAAGGATATTCCGGAAAATCCGAAAGCGATTGTCGTTGTGGTGCACGGTTTATGCGAACACCTCGGCCGTTACGACTATGTGACGGAAAAGCTGAACCAAAGCGGGTTCGGCGTTTACCGGTTTGACCACCGCGGACACGGCCGGTCGGAGGGCAAGCGCGTGTTTTACAGCGATTACAACGAAATCGTGGACGACGTCAATCATTTTGTAGAGCTGGCTAAAAAGGAAAACGAGGGGCTTCCCGTGTTCCTGCTGGGGCACAGCATGGGCGGCTACGCCGTCGCCATGTTCGGAACAAAATATCCGGGCAAGGTGAACGGGATTGTGACCTCGGGCGCTTTGACCCGCCTGAATGCCGTCCCGCCCGGATTCCTGCCGATTCAGCAGCCCGCGGACACCTATTTCCCGAACGAGCTGGGCAACGGCGTTTGCAGCGACCCCGCCGTTGTGGAAGCGTATGCGAACGACCCGCTGGTGGAGAAGAAAATCTCCGTCGGCCTGTATAATACGCTGTATTACGGTGTGGAATGGATGAAAAAGAACGCGAAAAATTTCACCGATCCGGCTCTGGTTCTGCACGGCTGCTGCGACGGCCTTGTAAGCGAAAAGGATTCCCGCGAATTTTTCGGCGACATCGCCTCAAGCGACAAGACGCTGAAAATCTACGCGCGCCTGTTCCATGAAATTCTGAACGAGCCCTGCCGCGACGAAATCATCACGGAGATTGTTGATTGGATGAAGAAAAGACTGTAATCCGTTTTATTTTACATAACAGCAGTAAAAAAGCCGGTGCTTTCATGCATCGGCTTTCTATTTTTGGCGGGTGCATAGTACCGTTTCGCCGTTTCCCTCGCACCGCAGGCGGTGCTCCTCCAACGAAAAGGTTAAGCTTTAACAACTTGAAAGTTTTGATCAAACTTTCTCAAAAGTTTGCGAGGTTTGGGGCGGCGCCCCATCGTTCCCTGGCTTTCAAAAAGCGCAGGAAGGGAGTGAAAACAATTCAGTGGATTGTTTCTGCGCGGGGAACCCTCGCCGGGGGTTCCCCGAAAGGTTGGAACTGCATCTTGTCTACTATTTTCGGACAGGCCGAATCGATTCCTTTTGTACTTCCTATCAAATTACAGGAATGATTTAGTCTGCCCTCAGGCCGGGCAGGCCCCTGCTTTCGGAATCGTGCGAAAGTAGGCAAAGGACGAGCAGGGGGCTTTTGAATCCCGGCGAGAGGGTTCCACAAAAGCCCCCTGCACTCCTGAGGTATCCCCAAAATGCCTTTGGGGTTACGCATTCTATGTGGTTTTCATTGACGTTCCTCTGAGGCAGCTTAGAGGAAAAACCATAAAAAAGGCTGTCCGGCAATTTTTTGCTGAACAGCTTTCGACTTTACTTATTNTGCCTTTGGGGTTACGCATTCTATGTGGTTTTCATTGACGTTCCTCTGAGGCAGCTTAGAGGAAAAACCATAAAAAAGGCTGTCCGGCAATTTTTTGCTGAACAGCTTTCGACTTTACTTATTAAAATATTTCCAATAATCCATTTAAATTTAAAAATCCTGTTGCATTATTCGAATAAAAGGATTATAATCTGCTTGTAAGGCATAAAAATATATAAAGTGCAATGCAGGAACAAGCGTTGGCCCGCCTGTCCCCTGCCTACGGAGTCACAGCTCCATAAGCAACTGATATAATCAGCACATTGCGGTTCTTATTATACCTCCATTTTTTCTTTTTGTATAGGGGGTATTTTTCGAATTTCGCATTGTGCGGGTGACGTTGTATATGGATAAGAATCCGTGTACAGCGTTTTTTTATGCCTTGCAACAGGCGGCGGGTTTTCCTCACGCTATTCCACTTGCGAAATATGCCCCCATTTCCTCCCCGCCGCCTGATTTTAAAGCTTTTTCCACATTTTCACCTTGGTGTGAATAGAACCCCACAGTCGTCGGCAGCCCGGCGCTCCGCACACGCCGGGCGTAAGTCCGACCAATTCAGGCAAATTTGTTTGCCCGTCGCTTTTTTATTAATACGCGTTCGCCTATTCCTCTCTCACCTTGGAGGGTAGATTTTTTATCGGCACCCCGGCAGGCTAAGCCTGCACACAGGTTTATAATAAGAAGGTGCTTTTTTCTCCAGGCTGCCTCAGAGGAACGTCAATGAAAACCACATAGAAAGCGTGTACCCCAAAGGCCTGTTGGGGATACCTCGGGGTGCAGGGGGCTTTTGTGGACCCCTCTCGCCGGTAATACAAACGCCCCCTGCTCGTCCTTTGCCTACTTTCGGACGATTCCGAATGTAGGGGCCCGCCCGGCCTGAGGGCAGACTAAATCATTCCTGTAATTCAGTGAAAAGGACAAAGGGAAAGGTTCGACTTGTCCGAAAATAAAACGCCGCACCCCGGCCTAGGGGCAAACGAAATCATTTTCTGTAATTCCCGGCTTCGGGAAAACAGCGGCGAACTTGTAGGCTCGGACTACCACGGTGTGTACCGTACGTCGGGCGGAAATCTGCCCTTTCTATGTCTTTGAAGGTTGACAAAACAGTGGAAAAATCGGATAATTACAAAAGGCTCCTTTTCCTCCCGGCAAAGGCCGGAAAAAAGGGTACACTATCATTTGAATGTTATTGTAATATGTAGAGAGGGCTTACAGATGAAAAAGATTTTAATCCTTGCGCTCGCAGTTGTTATGGCGGGAACCATGGCGGCCTGCGGCATGGGCGATGTAGGCGGAGCGTCCTCCGCGCCGGTTTCCTCCGTTGCTTCCCAAGCGGAATCGTCCGCGGTTGGTGCGGACAGTATGGACGATAACCTTTCCGGCCTTGTAAAATACCTTGCCGCCAATTCCGCTCTTTCCGGAAATCCGGAGGAAATGAAGGCGGACTTTATCGGCGCGAAGAGCGGCGTAAAGTATCATTTCAGCTACAACGGAAAAGACAATGTGACCGTCGAGCTTTACGAGTTCGATCCCAAACTGAACAGCAAGGCGCAGTCTGTTTTTGATGAAATTAAGGCGGAGGGTCAATTCAAGATCATGGGCCAGGAAGTTCCGGCGGTTGTTTCCGACAGCGGGAAGTATCTGATGGTTTACAAGGATACCGTCGCTTCCGACCAGAACAAGAAGCATCAGGACGATGTGACGAAGCTGTTCAAGGAATTTAAAAAGTAATTTTAAAAGATTGCCGCCAAGCGCGGTTTGAAGCATAATTATTAAGAAAGACCTGATGAACGTTTTAACGCTTGTCAGGTCTTTTTTACGTACAGCGGGCGCACGCCATTCATCGTTTCCCCCGGGGCAGGCTGAGCCTGCACGCACGCATAGCGTCGATTAGCCGTTTCCTCCGCGCCGCAGGCGGCGCTCCTCCACGGAATGCTGACGTAGGACTTCGTCAATGAAAACCACACAGAATGCGTGTACCCCAAAGGCTCTTTGGGGATACCTCCGGGGTGCAGGGGGCTTTTGTGGAACCCTCTCGCCGGGAATACAAACGCCCCCTGCTCGTCCTTTGCCTACTTTCGGACGATTCCGAAAGTAGGGGCCCGCCCGGCCTGAGGACAAGCTAAATCATTTCTGTAATTCAATGATATAAACAAAGAATCAGCTTCGACCTGTCAGAACAAAGTCTGATTCACAAAGGAACGAGTATCAGCACAATTCTAAAGGGGAGAAAACCTACGTGCAGTTCCAATCTTTTCGGGGAGCCTCCGGCGAGGGTTCCCCGCGCAGAAACGGTCCACTGGACTATTTCTGCCCCCTTCCTGCGCTTTTTGAAGGCAAGGAACGATGGGGCGCTGCCCCAAACCTCGCAAACTTTTGAGAAAGTTTGATCAAAACTTTCAAGTTGTTAAAGCTAAGCCCTTCCGTTGGAGGAACACCGCCTGCGGTGTGGGGAAAACGGCGAAACGGCGCTGTGCGCCCTGAGCCTGCAAAAATCAGCTTGACAGCACCGGAAGATCAGCCTATAATGACAGCAACAATTCCATTTTTTGTAAACTACATAGGAGGAACCCGAATGAGAAAAAAATACATCGCTCTTTTTCTGGTGCTGGCGTTTGCCCTTTCTTTCTGTACCATGGCTTATGCGCAGGACGTGACAAGCACCGATGCGCTGACGTTAAGCGCGCAAAGCCTCGCGCTGAAAAAGGGAGATAACGCGGCCCTTACGGTGAACGACGGTTCATCCGTTACATGGACGTCCAGTAATCCGAATATCGCCACCGTAAGCGACGGAACGGTTACCGGCGTGTCCCTTGGCAGAGCAACGGTTACCGCGACGGCTTCGGACGGCAGATGCGCGACCTGCGTGATCAATGTTGCCCTGAAGGGGATTGACGTTTCCTCCTATCAGGGAAGCGTGGACTGGGCGGCTGTAAAGGCCGACGGCGTGGATTTCGCCATCCTGCGCGACGGGTACGGCAACGAGCATCCCGAAACCCAGACCGATACCACCTTCGCCGCAAATTACGACAGCGCGACCGCGAACGGGCTGAAAGTCGGCGCGTATCATGTCAGCTATGCCACCACCGTGGCGGAAGCCCAGCAGGAAGCGCAGTTCTGCCTCGGCATTCTGAACGGGCGCAAGCTGGACTATCCGGTTTATCTGGATGTGGAGCAGCCCTTCCATTCGACGATGCAGGCAAGCCAGATCGATTCCGTTATTTCAACCTTCTGCAACGCGATGATTAAGGCGGGCTACCGCACCGGCGTGTACGGCAATACAACCTTATTAAATCAGTTTAAAACCATATCTTCTTTCAGCGCCTATGATACATGGGTTGCCCATCCGGATGTGCTCCTTCCGAATTACGGCGGCTCCTACGCCATGTGGCAGTATACCTCCGCGGGCAGTGTCTCCGGCGTGAGCGGCGCGGTCGATCTGGATTACTCCTATCAGGATTACCCCCTCGGGCCACAGACGATCAGCCAGCCTGCCGGCACAGCGGCCACGGATTCCTCCATGGCGAGCGACACCGGCGCGGCGATTACACTGAAGGCCGGAAAGACCTATCAGTTTAAATTTACGCCGAAAAACGCATCGGATAAACCGACGTTCTCCACCGGCAACAGCCGCGTGATTAAAACGGTTTTCCAGAAGAAGATCGGCGCAAGCTACTATTATAAAATCCAATGCGTCGGGCGCGGCTGCACTTCGGTGTATTCCGCTCTGCCGAAACAGAATGCGGTACGCCGCTGCGTGGTCACCGTCGCATAACATAAGGGATTGATTCTATATAATATAAGAAAAGGCGCTGAACGAAATGGTTCGGTGCCTTTTTTTGTTAACTTACTTACAGAAACGGTGGTCTCCAATCACCGTAATTACGGGGCGGGAGAAAATCCAGCCGCTTGTGGCTTTTGCCGGGTTATAATAATAGATGGCTCCGCCGGACGGGTCCCAGCCGTTAATGGCGTCGCGCGCGGCCTTGTACGCGGTATCGGAGATCGGTGCGTTGATTCCGCCGTCGTTCAGGCAGCTGAACGCGCCCGGCTGATAAATCACACCTGCCAGAGAGTTTGGGAACGAAGGGTGCTGAATACGGTTCAGAATAACCGCCGCAACCGCAACCTGTCCTTCATAGGGTTCCCCGCGCGCTTCCGCCGAGGTTACCCGCGCCAGCAGCGTGACGTCGCTGCTGCTGAAACCGCCCAGCCCGCCGGAACCGCCGCCGAGGCCCAGCGCGCTTAATGTTTTAGGGCCGGCGATCCCATCCGGAGTAAGCCCCTTGGCATTTTGGAACTTGATTACCGCGGTTCTTGTGAGTGATCCGAAAATGCCGTCAACTTTTCCTGTATAATATCCCTGATTCTGCAGCTTTGTCTGAATGCTGCGCACTTCGGACCCCTGTGATCCCATTTTGGACAGAGCATCGACAGAACCGCCCATATTTGTTACAATCGATATAACAAGGACATTCACCAGTAAAACAATAGCAACCGCCCAAATGTATTTCAGCTTTTTAGTCATTTTTAAAACACCTCTGCAAAGATTTTTCCCTCACCGTGATGTTTTATCCCAAGAGCAGGAATATTTAATCTTCTGATTTTGCATCAAAAGCGCAAAAAACGCCTGTTTTCGCTATAAAATCTGATTTTTTCAAAAAAAATCAAAAAAAGGGTTGACTTCGGGCTGGGTATTTG
>NZ_JAPOHA010000011.1 GCF_026672255.1 Caproiciproducens galactitolivorans
CATAGCTGCTGGAGAAGTAATATTTGCAGGGATAGCAAAGTATGCAGAGAAAGGGTTGGCTAAAAGTGTAATCAATGAAGTAAAAACCGCAGAGAATCCTGAAATAGTTGGAAAAGAAACGAAAGAGATTATTGAGGGTGGTTTGAAACCTACAAAAGAGTTAGTGAAAGAGTCAACCTGTACTAGCAATGAACTTTATAACTATTTACAAAAAAATGTAGATTCTAATGCAGCAAAGAACTTCCAAAAAGAGAGTGCATGGCCCGAAGGTGTTCAAATACCCAAGAATTCTTCAGTACTAAATGCGGATGGGACGATTAGTTGGGATTTAGCTAAAAATGGCGGATATACATTGGATTCAAATGGGAACGCAATAAAAAAAACATTAACAGATGCTAAATGTATAAAGGAATATTTACCAGAAGGAAAAATTATTGATCGATATGGGAATTCAAGTGGTCGTTATGTATCTCCAGTTAATAGTAATCCATACTCATATTCCCAACGTTCTTTACCTTATGTTGAGGATATATCAAACTATCATCAGTACAAAGTTACTATAACGGTGATTTTAGTAAAGTAGTGACAAATGTTGGAGAAATTGCTAAAGTTGACGGTTGGGGCATTGGCGGTGGAACTCAATATGAATTTCCTGTTAAGGTTGAATATTTAGAAAGACTTGGCTTATTAAAAGAATTAAAATAGGAAGTATAAACTATGAAAGAATTAGCTGTTAAAGCAATCATTAATAATGAAAAATTGACGAGGGTAAATTGGTATCAAGGAGACAAATTGAAAGAAAATCAAGTTGGAATCAAAAAAGAAAATAGCAAATGGGTTGTTTATGTAACAGATGAAAGGGCAAATATAGTAGATGGTTCTACGATTGAATTTGATAATGACGAAGAAGCCTATAATGCTCTGATTAGAAAGGCTAGGTATGGAAAGAAAAAGTTTGGATAATCCTGCTCTAAACGAGCAATCAAGCATCAAGTCTGTTGGGGAAAAATATGCGATAAGTATTCATTTAATTGGGGAAAAATATGCGATAAGTATTCATTTAAAAGGAAAAAATTATGATTACCAATAGCGACTCGCACAAAACGCCCGCGGTGCGGGCGTTTGTCGCATGGAAGGGGGCGACCATCTGCCGTATTCCCGCACCAAAATCTGATATGAATTGGGTGAAGATTTTTTCGTTACCTTTTGTATGAAGATAAAGAAATGGACTATGAGTCTTATAAGCTCGAAAGGGGAATTTATATTTGGGGTGCTATAAAAGTAACTTTAGATGGGCTGGCAGGCTGTGCAATGCAGTTTCATACGGTAGCCATAACATTAGAAGATTTAAAATCCTCTATGGATAATGTATTTGGCAGCAGTGTGGATTCCAAGATAAAGCGGAGAAGAAATATCGACGGGTCCATTGCGGATATTCAAAAAAGTATGAAAGCGTTGTATACTGAAATAGAAAATATCAGTCTCTTTGTGTCATCTTCAAAAGATATCTATGATAAGACGGAAACGCGGCTTTCCCGGGAATCTCAGTTTAACCCATTTTATAATTCAATTCCTAATAGTTATTACGGCGTTTGGTGGAACGGTATCCCAATAACGAATAAAGATGTAGGAGAAGCAGTACAAGGCAGAGGGGAAATGCCAAACCCGGTTCCGGCACTAATGGCATGGTATCAAGATTTAGAGAAAGGTACAAAAGTATTCTTTGGAAATGTTCGTCAGGTGGTAGAGGGAATCGGCTGCGGTGCTGTTGATGCTGCGAAAGAACTTGTATATGGAGTAGCAGACATTGGAAAATTCGTATATAATTTAGGGTTTGGCCTAAGTGAATTCATGATGGATGACCCGTTTGGCAAATCAGAAGCATGGATAAAGCAAAACGGATCGACGGAACTTAAAAATTTCATAAGATTAAAATGGGGCGGCGAGTTGCTGCCAAAATTATGGGATTTATCACAAAATAAATTTATCGAGTCAAAAGATAAATTTACAAAAGCAGACCTAAAAACAAAAAGTGCAATGGCAACAGATACAGTAGTAAATCTTCTGTTGATTTTTGTACCTGCATCAAAAATCTCGAAAATCGGAAAATCAGCCGAGGTGGTCGAAGGCTTATCGAAATTCGAGAAGGGCGCAGAGACGGTTTCAAAAATATCTTTAGCGGAAAAAGAAGTAAAGGCAGTAGAAGGTATATCTAAAGTTGAAAAAGAAGCGAAAGTAGTTGAAGGCTTAACCAAAGCAAACCGGTCAGTTCGCGAGGCTGAAAAGGTTGCGGAGGGGGTTGGTAAAGGAATTAATAATATCAGTTCTTCGGTAGATTATTATATTGGACCAAATGGTAAGGCTTTACTAAGTCAATATAAAAATTGGATTGGCATCAACATACAGAAAGAATTGTTGAATCAAGCCGAAAATCCTCAGTTGCAGGATGCAATTAAGCAGTTATATAGAGGTAAATCATTTATTGGCAATGGCGGAACTGCGGATGTTATAAGGTTTGAAGAAAAAACTGGTATTATGCTTGGAAAAAAAGGAGGTTCCCATATTCAAAAAGGAATAGATATGGCCAGTTATATTGAAAATAAAATTTTAAAGCAAACTTTGAGTACCTCAGATAGAGCATTAGCAGAGAAATTACTGGATGATTTAAATAAAGCGTTAGGTAGGTAATGATCTATGAAATATGAGAATTTATATAGAGAATTCAAAGAAAATATACCTGAGAGTGTTGATTTTTGTAATAAAAAAGAAAAAGAAAATTCAATTGATGAAACTGTTGGAATACACATTGCTTTTGGAATGGTATTTGTACCATTTGTTCTTAAAATGGTGGAAGAGCAAAAAAATTCAAGTATCAAAAATGTTTTTCATTTTATGGAAAGAATGGCTGTATGTGAAGATGTTAAAGTAAGAGAAGTGTTAGATTTTACAATATTAGAACAATTAGCAGATGAAGGACATGATACATTAAATGAATGTAAAAAATATATGAATTCTGTTACACTGCAACATTGTGAAGAAATTGAAAAATATTTTTATTAATGTTTAAGTAGCAGTGCAATTGCAAAAACTTAGAACACTGCCATTAAAATTGGCCTAAGAGTCTTTTACATTTCAAAACGAAAGGGGGATTTAGAGTTGGGTGCTATAAAAGTAAATTTGGACGAGCTGGCAGGCTGTGCAATGCAGTTTCATACGATAGCCATCACATTAGAGGATTTAAAATCCTCTATGGATCATGTATTTGGCAATGTGGATTCCAAAATAAAGCGGAGAAGAAATATCGACGGGTCCATTGCGGATATTCAAAAAAGTATGAAAGCGTTGTATACTGAAATAGAAAATATCAGTCTGTTTGTATCATCTTCAAAAGATATCTATGATAAGATGGAAACGCGCCTTGAAAAAGAATCAAACAGTTTTATCGATCGAATGGAGGACATAGCCGGACTAAAAAAAGAATGGTACCAAGAAAATTGGTTCAAAATAGCAGTGGGAACCGTGGTTACCGGGATAGCAATAGCGGCTGTTGTAGTTGCCGGGCCGGAACTGATGGTAATCTCAGTNGGACATAGCCGGACTAAAAAAAGAATGGTACCAAGAAAATTGGTTCAAAATAGCAGTGGGAACCGTGGTTACCGGGATAGCAATAGCGGCTGTTGTAGTTGCCGGGCCGGAACTGATGGTAATCTCAGTATGTACTGTCGTAGGAGGCGGCATCGGCGGTATAACGGAAGGAATCGAAAGTGTACAAAACGGCGGGACATTTATAGATGGATTCAGCGACGGATTTATGTGGGGTTCAATTGGAGGATTCGCTTCAGGAGCAGTAATTGTTTCCGGGGCAGGATTGGTGGCAAGCTCTTATGCCGGTGGGGCAATTGACAGCGCTGTTTATGCAGGAAGATGTATTCAGGACGGCAGAACAGTAACTGCAGAAGGTGTCGTAGGTAATTTCGTAACAGGTGCAGCCGTTTGGGCCGGAGGAACCCTGATACGTGGTAAAGTAGCAAAAAGAGCAGAGGAAAAGCTGGCTAAAAGTGTAATCGATGAAGTAACAACCGCAGGGAATCCTGAAATAATTTCAAAAGAAGCGGAAGAGGTTATTGAGGGTGGAAGTACTTCATTTGAAATTACTCCAGAGATACGTACCGCATTGAAAACCGAACCCAATACGGCATTTTTTTGGTCGGGAAATACGGAAGGTGTTGGAGGAGCAGAAATTGCAGCAAATATTGCAAAGAATAAAAATGGGGTGACATTGGAATCAACAATTGCAAATAAAAATATTGATATTCCCAAATGGGACTTTGATAATCCTATGTCTATTAAAGCATGGGAAGATGCATCGGCTGCATATGCTGACCAAGTATCAGGGGAGATAAGAGCAGTAGTTGGCGAAAATCTAAGACCAAACAATATTTGGGAAAATGTTGAGTTGCCAAAGCTGATTGGAAATGAGAATGTTTGTAAAATCACAATAATTGACCCGAAAACTGGGATTGAAACTATTATTTATGGAGGAAAATAGAAAATGAAAATAACAGGTACTCGTTCTTATATTGAAGTTGAAGTAGATGGAAAGGTAGTAAAAATATCTGGAGAGATGACTGTTGGCGGTTTTGTAGCATTTAAAGATTCTATTAAACAATGGCAAGTACCTAAAAATGAACCAATAGATTCAACTGTGAAAAATGAACTAATCGAAAAAATTATTCAAAAGACAAAAGACTCACATATGATAATTACTTTTGAGTAATTCAATGGAATCAATGATTAATAGATGAAATTTATTACGAATAATTAGAATGCTTTCTTCAATTGGTAAAAGTAGAATCGCTTTTGTTAGAGAGCATTCTTCTTGTAGCAAGAGTGCAAGGTGAGAAAACAGAATGGTATGAGACAATTGGTTTAAATTAGCGGTGGGAACCGTGGTCATCGGGATTGCAATAGCGGCTGTTGTAATTGCTGGACCCAAACTGATGGTCATCGCAGTATGTACTGCCGTAGGAGGCGGAATTTCGATCTTGAAGGAGGAAAAAATGCTTCATTTTATTGGTATGGGAAGCGCTTTTAATACAGAAAAAGGGAACACAAGCGCTTTTATAAAAAAGGAGAATAGTTTGCTCCTTATTGATTGCGGAGGCACTGTATTTCATAGATTACAAGAATTAAAATTGCTTGAAGGAATTCAAAATTTATATATTATAATCACTCATACACATCCCGACCACGTTGGCAGTCTTGGGGATGTCATATTTTATTCGTATTATATTTTGCAATGTATCCCAAATCTATTCTTTCCTGAAAAGGAGCGAATGGAAGGCTTTCTGAAGAACATTGGGGTAAGTTCAGAAATGGTTCGGCTTCATAGTTCTGAGATAATAGATTGGAACGATGCACAGCTGGGAAAGTTCCGTATCGAATTTTTGCCCGTTTCCCATGTCGATACAATACCGTCATATGGGTTACGAATGAACTTGAATGAGGAATCATTTTACTATAGCGGTGATGCAAATAACATCAGCAGCATGGTTATGAACAGGCTTATGAATGGAGATATCAACAGGATCTATCAGGATACATGCGGGTTGGATTATGAAGGCAATTGCCACTTGTCTTTAGCAAAACTTTGCGGTATTGTACCGCCTGAATATAGAAGCAAGGTCTATTGTATGCACCTTGATCAGCATATAACGGAGAGGGAAATAAAAGAAAAAGGGTTTCAGGTTGTTGAAGTATATCAGTAAATTTTAGCCGGGGATTGCGGAAAGCAATTCTTTTTTATTTGCAGTACCGGCTGAAAAAATTCGGTACAGAGCCGGTACGGCGTTTCCTTCGCTGCGCGGCTGCCTTTTACTCCTTCCTCCTAATAAACATTGACCAAGTCATGACCACCCGTGATGGGTGGATTTTTGTTGTTTAAACAGTAAGACGTTTATGCAACCTGCTAAAGCAGATTAAAAAGAGCAGCCAAGTTTTGAACTTAGCTGCTCTCATTCATGAGATTCGGTTGCAGAATGGATTCCCAGAATTTCGGAAATCGAACAAAATTTATCCGAAAAGCTTACAATGTAAGCTTCCTTGTATTTCGGTGGTTTGAATGTCAGCGGCCACATATGTTTCACAATAATATCTTTTTCCAAATCATTCAGCCGAAAATGTCCTTCCGCATTAGCGAGCGCGGTGAGCGGGTGTTTAAAGCCGTGCAGTCCCATCGGATTTTTTGTAATATGCCAGTCATACAGGAAAAAATCATGCAGAAGGGCGCCCCGGATGATGCTTCTGTAATCGACCTGAAGATTTAGCTTTCGGCAAATCCAAAAGCTGCAATAAGCAACGGAAATACTGTGCTTTAAACAGGAAACGTCCGCATGCTGTATAAAAGTATCCATCAACTGTACGTCTTCGGATTTCAATAAATCCTTCGCACAGTTTTTAAAATATTGCCGTTCTTCTTCTGTTAATTTCAGATTGCTCATCTCCGATTTTGCGTATGTACTGTCACCATCATAAATCTTTTTTGCGTACAAAGCAAGGGGAATTCAATCCGTCTCCAAAAAAAGATGCCGTCCCCGGCTATGAGGACGACCGCAATTCCTTATTCCGCCAATCTGTTTGACAGCTTCTTCATGCAATCGCGGCAGATATTACGGCCCTTGAACGAAATAACATCGTTCATACTGTTACAGAAAACGCAGGCCGGTTCGTACTTTTGGAGAATAATTCTGCCGTCGTCATCAACAAAAATCTGAAGAGGATCTTTTTCTTTTATATTAAGAGTCATTCTGAGTTCTTTCGGCAGCACTATTCGTCCTAATTCGTCAACTTTACGAACAATACCAGTAGATTTCATTATAAATCATCACCTTTCGTGCGATATTTCGTACTATGCTATGACAAAATTATAGTATATTTTTCCAATTATGTCAATTATTTGCATAAAGAAAAATTAATTTTTTTGTGATAACCATAAAAAATTTTGAATAAATATAAAAAGAGACTAAATAGGGGAGGGTGAGTGCGCTGCTGAACTATATTTGGGCGGGCCTCATTATCATCAGCGTGATCTGTGCCGCCGTAACCGGAAGAATGCCCCAGCTTTCGGCTGCTGTTATGAGCGGCGCGGCCGGTGCGGTGGAGCTGGTAATCGCCATGATGGGCATGATGTGCGCATGGACGGGATTAATGAAAATAGCGGATGAGGGCGGGATTACCCGAATCTTGTCCAAGCTTCTCCGTCCGGTTATGCGGCGGCTTTTCCCGGCCTGCAAAGAGGATAGTCCCGCGACGAAAGCCATCTGCATGAATATAACGGCGAACCTTCTCGGACTGGGCAACGCGGCTACCCCGATGGGGATTGCCGCCATGAAAGAAATGGCAAAGCTGAACCCGACCCAAACCGCGGATAATTCCATGGCGATGTTTGTGGTCATTAATGCCGCATCCATTCAATTGATTCCAACATTTATGGGAACCCTGCGGGCGAAATATGGTTCTCCCGCTCCGTTTGACATTTTACCGGCGGTATGGCTCACTTCGATCTGTGCGCTGGTCGTGGGAATTACGATGGCAAAGCTTTTGGAGGGAAGGTCAAGTGGATAAATTAGGTGTTTACGCCATCCCTTCCGCGGTTTTTTTGATTGTGATTTTTGGACTGATGCGCGGCGTACCGCTGTTCGATACCTTTGTTGCAGGAGCAAAAGAGGGTTTTTCCTCGACCATTTCCATTCTGCCGTCCCTAATTGGGCTGATGATGGCGGTCGCCATGCTGAGTGCCTCCGGTGCATTGGATATTCTGTCCTCTCTGCTTTCGCCGGTTGCAGCGTTTCTGGGGCTTCCGCCGCAGGTGATGCCGCTTGTGCTGATTAAACCCATTTCGGGAAGCGGTTCTACGGCGGTTCTGGCACAGATTTTCCAGAATTGCGGAACGGAAAGCTTCGCGGGCCGCGTTGCTTCGGTCATGTCCGGTTCCACGGAAACGACTTTCTACGCCATTGCGGTTTATTTCGGCTCCGTCGGGATTAAAAAAACCCGGCACACCATTCCCGCCGCACTGACGGCGGATTTTACCGCCTTTGTCGTATCGGCTTTGGCTGTGCGCCTATTTTTTCAATCATAAGGATGAACTATGAATCATCAGTCATTTCATTATGTCACCGCGCTTGCAGGGAACCCGAACTGCGGGAAAACAACGCTGTTCAATGCGCTGACCGGTTCAACAGCTTACGTCGGAAACTGGCCCGGCGTGACCGTTGAGAAAAAAAGCGGTACGGCGCATTATTTGAATGATACGCTGGAAATTGTGGATCTGCCCGGGATTTATTCGCTGGTACCCTATTCGCCGGAGGAAGCGATTGCCGGCAAGTTTTTGAAGGAGCGGCCGGATTTAATCATCAATATTGTAGACGCCTCGAATATTGAACGGAATCTGTACCTTACGACACAGTTAATGGAACTGCATATTCCCATTGTGATTGCGCTCAATATGATGGACGTGGTAAAGAAGCGGGGAGACCGAATTGACTGTACGCTTCTTTCCAAACTTTTGGGAATTCCGGCCGTTCCGGTTTCCGCCTCAAAAGGGGAGGGGCTGTCTGCGCTGCTCCGTGCAGCGGACGGCGCGGTAAAAAAACCGGCGGTCTATCCGGTTGTAAAAAAACCGGCCGGAACCCGCGACGCGGAAACAGCACTTGCCGACGCGCGTTACAAATACATAGAAGACATTACGCGAAAAGCGGTAAGAAAACACAGCGCGTCGGAAAAAAGCAGAACGGAAAAAATTGATTCTGTGGCAACGAACCGCTTCCTCGCGATTCCGCTTTTTTTCTTACTTATTCTGGGAATCTTTTATATTACGTTCGGACCGATCGGGTCTTTTTTCGTGCACTGCGTGAATCTCTTCCTTACCGGCTGGTTTTCGCCGATCGTCAATTCCGCTTTGGTGGGGATAGGGGCGTCCGCATGGGTGCGAAGCCTGGTTTTGGAAGGCATTATCGCCGGCGTTGGGGCCGTGCTGAAATTCCTGCCGCAGATTCTCCTTCTGTTTCTGCTTCTCTCTCTTTTGGAGGACAGCGGCTATATGGCCCGGGCGGCTTTTATTATGGACGCGCCCATGCGGAAGATCGGGCTTTCCGGCAGAGCGTTTGTGCCGCTCCTGATGGGCTTCGGCTGTACCGTGCCGGCGGTGATGGGCACGCGGATTCTGGAAAATGAGAAAGACAGGCGTTTAACGATCCTGATTCTGCCGTTTATGTCCTGCAGTGCAAAAACGCCGGTTTATTCCCTGTTCATTTCTTCCTTTTTCATCGGCTACCGGCCGATCGCCATGTTTTTGATTTACATTTCGGGTATGGCAATGGGGCTGCTGTCCGCGCTGCTGTTTAAAAACAGTATCCTGAAAGGCGAGCCCGCGCCGTTTGTTATGGAATTGCCGGATTACCGGCTTCCGACCGCAAAAACGATCGGACTGCATGTAAAGCGGCGTGTTAATGACTTTCTGCAAAAAGCGGGCACGACCGTGTTCATCGCGACGGTCGTCGTCTGGCTGCTGCAAAGGTTTACCGTAAATCTGCAGATGACCGCCGACAGCTCGCAAAGTATTCTTGCCGCGGTCGGGCGGAAGATTGCTCCGGTGTTTACGCTTTGCGGGTTCGGCGACTGGAAGTCGGCTGTGTCTCTCTTCGCGGGGCTTGTTTCCAAAGAATCCGTTATCAGCACGATGAGCGTGCTTTATCCGGGAAAACTGGAAATTGCGTTACAGTCGAGTTTCACGTCTCTGAGTGCGTGCTCTTTCCTGATTTTTGTCCTTTTCTACACCCCGTGCGTTACCGCTCTGGCGGCTGTCCGCCGGGAAACCGGCAGCTTAAAATGGATGGCGCTTTCCGCCGGATATCAGCTTGCCGCGGCATGGTATCTTTCCGCCATGTTCTACCAGTGCGCTGTTTTTATACAAAACTGCATATAAGAACCCCGGCGAAAACCGGGGCTTTTTTTGCGTATATAATGTGGACATGCTGATTATTATATCGTAAAATGTTTCCAATTTCAATTATTGTTAACTTTTTGTCAAATAACCATTGCATATTGCTTTACAAATTGCTATAATTTGCAGAAGATAAAGAAAAAAGCGGGGATAAAAATGATTTTAGCTCTGGATATCGGCAATACAAATATTACGATCGGCGTTTACGATCAGACAAAACTTCTTTTTGTGTCCCGGATGGCAACCGATTGTTCCCGCATGGAAGACCAGTATGCCATTGAGCTTCGTGATATTTTGGATATGTACGGAATATCGCTGGGAGATATTGAAGGAGCGGTGATCAGTTCCGTCGTGCCGCCGCTGACAAATTATATTCTGCGGGCTGTCCGGCGCCTGACGAAAGTGAACCCCATCTGCGTTGGGCCGGATACGAAAACGAATCTGAAAACCAGCATTAAAAATCCGGAAACGACCGGCGCGGATCTCGTCGCCGGCTGTGTTGCCGCGGCGGAGATGTTTGACGCTCCGTGCATCGTTCTCGACATGGGTACCGCCACGACCTTCGTCGTTTTAAGCAGGGACAAAACCATGCTGGGCGGCGCGATTATTCCGGGCGTGGGAATCTCTATGGACGCTTTAACGCGGCGTACCGCGCAGCTTCCGAGCATCAGCCTGGAAGCGCCGGAGAATGTCATCGGAAAGAACACAGTCGACTGTATGCGATCCGGCATTCTTCTTGGCACCGCCTGCATGATCGACGGCATGATTGAACGGATGGAAGAAGAACTCGGCGAAAAATGTGAGGTTGTCGCAACGGGCGGTTTATCCCCGGAAATTATCCCGCTTTGCAGACGAAGCATCCATTTCTGCGACACGCTTCTCTTAGAAGGTCTTCGGATTATTTATGAAAAGAATAAAGAATGAGACCTGTTTCGCTTAATCATTGCGTCCGGCCATGTCGGAAATACCCGGAAGACGGCAGGCGGTTTCTATCGCGAAAGTCCGTCCGTCTTTATACAAACAAGGGATAAAAAACAGCGCCGTGCATTTACACAGCGCTGTTTTGATTTATGGTATTACTTGTGATATTTCTCTACGATATCCTTTACCGCGTCAATGACATACTGAACCTCTTCGTCGCTCATGGTCGGATAGAGCGGTAAGGAAATCAGGCGTTCGAAATGCTTTTCCGCATTCGGGAAATCGCCCTCTTTAAATCCGTAGCGGCTGGTGTAGGCGCTCATGTAGGTTACCGGAATGAAATGCACGCTGGTTCCGATATTGCGCTCATTCAGCTCGACAATAAACTGGTCGCGGTCAATGGTCAGCAGCTCGGGAACGACGCGGATAACATAAAGATGCCAGCAGTGCGTGGTGTAGTCGGGGACAAACGGCGGGTCAATCGCGTCGATTTTACCGAATTCTTTCTGATATTTCTCCGCAATCTTTAAGCGTGCGGCCTGCATTTCGCCCATACGGGCGAGTTGTTTTAAGCCCAGAGCGGCCTGAATATCAAACATATTATATTTAAATCCCGGCTCGCAGATATCGTATCTCCAGGTTCCGCCCTTCGCGTAGCGGTTCCAGGCGTTTTTGCTCATGCCCTGACCGGAGAAAATCCTTGCCTTGCGTGCAATCTCCTCATCATCGGTAACGAGCATGCCGCCGTCGCCGGTTGCGAGGTTTTTCGTAGCGTAGAAGCTGTAAGAAGCCGTGCCCTGCAGCTTGTTGCCGATCAGCCTGCCCTTGTAACGGCTGCACAGCGCGTGGGCCGCGTCCTCGGAAACGAACAGGCCGTGTTTGTCGGCAATTTTATAAATCCGGTCCAAGTCGCAGACCTGTCCGCTGTAATGCACCGGCACAATCGCTTTTGTTTTGGGCGTGATTTTCTTTTCGATTTCATCCGGGTCAATACAGGCGGTTTTATAGTCTACATCGGCAAATATCGGCGTTGCTCCCGTGTGGATAATGGTGCTCGCGGTGGAAGCGAAAGTCATCGGGGTGGTGATGACCTCGTCGCCCGGGCCGATGCCTTTTGTAAGCAGCGCCACATGCAGCGCCGCGGTGCAGGAATTCATGGCGATTGCATACTTGGCGCCAAGAAATCCCGCAAACTGTTTTTCAAATTCGTTCGTACGCGGCCCCTTTGCAATCCATCCGGATTTCAGCGTATCCACGACCTCGTTGATTTCAAGATCGGTAATATCAGGCAGATTGTATGGAATAAATTTTTCTCTTTTTTTAAAATTTCCCATGATTTAACCTCTTTTTCGATTTTCAATTCCGCAGGCCCCGTCTGTAATCAGGAATCCTGCCCGCGCGGCGAAAGTCCTGATTTCGACCTGAATACCCGGAATACGGCAAGGCATGATTTTTATTTTACAGGCAAGACCCGGCTTAATCAGATTAGACAATAAATCAAACTAAATCATAATACGATTGATATTTAATGTCAACTATATTGGTCCGCAAAATATTGACTAAAAGCCGCGTTGGTTATATAATGAACAAGTTATAGCAGGAACTTTTTTCGATTAATTTAGGTAAAGAATGGTGTTCAAATGAGCGAAATGAAGAACTTTTTCGCGCATCCGAGTGCGTGCGTGGACGACGGCGCAGAAGTTGGAGCCGGTACGAAGATCTGGCATTTCTGCCATATCAGCGGCGGCTGCAAAATCGGTGAAAACTGTACGTTCGGGCAAAATGTATTTGTTGCCCCGGGCACAGCAATCGGAAATTACTGTAAAATACAAAATAACGTATCCATCTATGAAGGTGTCGAATTAGGCGATTATGTCTTTTGCGGCCCCTCGATGGTGTTTACCAACGTTCAGCGCCCGCGGTGCAAATATCCACAGCGCGGCGCGGCTTTTTATGCCCATACACCGGTTGGAGAAGGCGCGAGCATCGGGGCGAATGCAACCATCGTGTGCGGCCACCGCATCGGCAAAAACGCGTTTATCGCGGCCGGCAGCGTGGTGACAAAGGATGTGCCGGATCATGCGATTATGATGGGCACGCCTGCCCGCCAGCACGGCTGGGCCTGCGAATGCGGGGAGAAACTTAACGATGATTTGGCCTGCCCGAAATGCGGAAGAAAATATCGGAAGACGGAACACGGTCTTCAGGAGGAAACAAAATAAATGGAGAAAATAGCGTTTAACGACCTTGGCGCTCAATACCGCCATTTAAAGGAAGAGATCGACAAGGGGATTGCCGATGTGATCAGCGGATGCCATTTTATTTCCGGGCCGCAGACGGAAGAGCTTGAAAAAGAGCTTTGCGACTATACCGGCCGGAAATTCTGCGTCAGCACCAGCAACGGGACGGACGCGCTGCTTATGCCGCTGATGGCAAAGGGAATCGGCCGGGGAGACGCGGTTTTTGTACCGGCTCTTACGTTCTTCGCCACAGCGGAGGTTGCCAGCCTTTTAGGCGCGACGCCCGTATTCTGTGACGTTGAAGAAGATACTTTTAATATGGACCCGAAATCCCTTGAAAAACAGGTGGAAAAAGTTGTAAAAGAGGGCAAACTAAAACCGAAGGCGGTTATTGCGGTCGACTTATTCGGTCAGCCGGCGGCTTTTCCGGAGATTGAACCGATCTGCAAGAAATACGGCATGACGTTGATTGAAGACGCCGCGCAGGGTTTCGGCGGACAGATTAACGGGAAAAAAGCATGCAGTTTCGGCGATTTTTCCGCTACGAGCTTTTTCCCGGCGAAGGCGCTCGGATGCTACGGCGACGGCGGAGCCGTTTTTACGGATGACGAGGAACAGGCGGCTTTGCTGAAATCCATCCGTGTTCACGGCAAGGGCTCTTTTAAATATGAAAATGTGCGCGTCGGTTTAAACGCAAGGCTGGATACCCTTCAGGCGGCGATTCTGCTTCCGAAGCTCCATGCGTTTGATAAAGAAACAGAGCATCGCAATTGGGCGGCAAAGCGCTACGCCGACCGGTTACAGGATAAATTTCAGGTTCCGGTTGTTCATGACGGATATTTTTCCAGCTTTGGATATTATACTCTTAAGGCGGAAAGTGAGGAGCAGCGCTCCAAAATCCTCGAAGGGCTGAAAACGGCGGGCGTTCCGACGATGATTTATTATCCGATGCCGCTGCATTTGCAGAAGGTATATGCGCCTCTCGGTTATCAAGAAGGGGACATGCCCATCAGTGAAAAGCTCTGCAAAACGGTTTTCAGCCTTCCCATGCATGGTTATATAACGGAAGACGTTATCGATTATATCTGCAAAACCTTGCTGGGTCTTGTTTCATAAATCAAAAACGTAGGATTTGTTGATTTTTTAAAATGAGACCTGATTATCTGAATGACAAGGAGAAATACAAATGTCGAATATGAAAGCAGAATTAATGAATAAGATTCAGGACAAAACCGCCGTTGTCGGAATTGTCGGCCTCGGTTACGTCGGTCTTCCGCTGGCGGTCGAGTTCGCAAAAGCCGGCTACAAAACCATCGGTTTCGACGTGCAGTCCAAGAAAGTGGACGCCGTTAACGCCGGGCACAACTATATCGGCGATATCGTGGGCGATACGCTGAAAAAAGTTGTGGACAGCAAGACCCTTTCCGCCACCAGCGATTTTTCCTTTATTAAGGATGTTGACGCGGTGGCGATTGCCGTACCCACTCCGCTGGACAAATACCAGCAGCCGGATATCAGCTATGTAAAGGGTTCCACCGAATCGGTTGCAAAATATCTGCATAAGGGCATGGTCGTTGTTTTGGAATCCACGACCTATCCCGGAACAACCGAGGAGCTTTTAAAGCCGATTCTCGAAGCAAGCGGGCTGAAATGCGGCGAGGATTTCTACCTTGCTTTCTCCCCTGAGCGCGTGGACCCGGGCAACAAACAGTATAAAACGAAGAATACGCCGAAGGTTGTCGGCGGCATAGGAAAAGACGGCACCGAAATTGCGGCCGCTCTCTACCGCAATGTTCTTGAAGGCGGCGTTTTCGAAGTTTCTTCCCCGGCGGTTGCCGAAATGGAGAAGCTTCTGGAAAACACGTACCGCAATATTAATATCGGTTTGGCCAACGAAATGGCGATTATCTGCAACCGCATGGGCATCAATGTCTGGGAAGTAATCGACGCGGCAAAGACAAAGCCGTACGGCTTCCAGGCGTTTTATCCAGGACCGGGCCTCGGCGGCCACTGCATTCCGCTCGACCCGTTCTACCTTACCTGGAAGGCCCGTGAGTTTGATTATCATACCCGTTTGATTGAAACCTCCGGCGAAATCAACACCGGCATGCCGGAATATGTTGTCGACCGTGCCATGAAAGTGCTTAACCAGAACAAAACAGCGATGAACGGTGCGAAAGTGCTGGTTCTCGGCGTTGCCTACAAGGCGGATATCGACGACTACCGCGAAAGCCCGGCGTTAAATGTCATTGACCATTTAATTAAGGAAGGCGCCGATACCACGTATTTTGATCCGTATATTCCGGAGTACAAGCATAAAGGCGTTGTGCATACCGGTGAAAAGGAACTGACGGATGATATGCTGAAAAATGCGGATATCGTCATCATCTGCACGGCGCATGCCTGCTTCGATTACAACCGGATTCAGAAGCTTTCCAAAGAAGTATTCGATACCAGAAACGCCATGAAGGATGTAAAGGATCGCTCCAACATCGAGCTTTTATAAACAATTTACCCCCGTTTCTTGTAAGTGACGGGGGAATTTTGTGTTGTGCCGTCCGGTATGCTTACAGCCTGGCGGTATAAGGAAAATGCATGATAAAGAAAAGGAGAACCGATATGGAAAAACTTCGTTTTGCTTTGATAGGATGCGGAAGAATTTCAAAAAACCACATTGCCGCGGCGATTGCGAATGCGGATACAATGGAACTGGCGGTTGTCTGCGACCCGGTGCTTGAGAACGCGGAGAAAAAAGCAAAGGATTATCAGGATGCCGCCGGCAGCAAACCGGCAGTCTATGCCGATTATAAAAAAGCGCTGGAGGAGCAGAAAATTGACTGCTGCGCCATTGCGACGGAAAGCGGATACCATGCGGAGATTGCGCTTTACTGTATCCGCCACGGCAAGAACGTGCTGATTGAAAAGCCAATGGCTTTGAGCACTGCCGATGCCGAGCAGATGATCCGCGAAGCGAAGGAGCACGGCGTTACCCTCGGCGTCTGCCACCAGAACCGCTTTAACGAGCCGGTTCAGGAACTGCACAAAGCAATTGAAGACGGCCGTTTCGGCAAGCTGGTAAACGGAACTGCGCGTATTCTCTGGAACCGGGGCATGCCGTATTACGAACAGGCTCCGTGGCGCGGAACATGGGCGCAGGACGGCGGCACACTGATGAACCAGTGTATTCACGATATTGACCTTCTCCAGTGGTGCCTTGGCGGCGAACCGGAAACGGTTATGGCCATGACGGGCAACTACCTTCGCGACATTCAGGCGGAGGATTTCGGAAGCATCCTGATCCGCTTTAAGAACGGCGCAATCGGCATTGTGGAAGGCACCGCCTGCGTATATCCGAAGAATCTGGAAGAAACGCTCTCCATTTTCGGCGGAACCGGCGCGGTGGTTATCGGCGGTATTGCCGTGAACCGCATGGAAACCTGGAATTTTGAAAAGCCTGCCGAGCAGGATTCGCATATCGCGGCTCTTTCCGGCAAGGACCCGAAGGACGTTTACGGAAGCGGCCACAATATGCTTTACGCCAATTATATTCACGCGGTCAACACGCATACCGATCCTCTTGTCAGCGGAACCGAGGCGATCAAGGCGATGAAGATCATCCTCGCGGCTTACAAGTCGCAGAAAACCGGACAGCCGGTTGCGTTCGACGGACTCCGCTTTTCCACGCTGGATATGGATGATTCCGACGTCCGTTATCCTTCATGCGGGGTGAAGTAGGATGAAAATCGTTACCGTTGTCGGTGCAAGGCCGCAGTTCGTAAAGGCTTCGGTTGTTTCCGCGGCACTGCGGAAAAATTGTACCGAGGTCTTGGTTCATACCGGTCAGCATTATGACCGCAATATGTCCGACGTATTTTTCGAGGAACTTTCTATTCCGAAGCCCGCGTATAATCTTGGCGTGGGTTCCGGTTCGCACGGCCACCAGACCGGCGAAATGCTGATAAAAATCGAGGACGTCCTGCTTAAGGAAAAGCCGGATATTATGCTGGTTTACGGCGATACCAACTCCACGCTCGCGGGTGCTCTCGCGGCTTCCAAGCTGCATATTCCGGTTGCCCATGTGGAAGCCGGACTGCGCTCCTACAACATGCGCATGCCGGAGGAGCAGAACCGCGTTTTAACCGATCATATCTCCACCTGGCTTTTCTGCCCGACGCAGACTGCGGCGGACAACCTGAAAAAAGAGGGAATTACCAAGGGCGTAAGCATCAGCGGAGACGTTATGCTCGATTCCGTGCTTCACTTTTTAAAGGTTGCGCAGAATAACCCGAACAAAACCGCTATTTTCGGTCAGCTTCAAATACAGCCGAAAAACTACCGGCTTGCCACGCTGCACCGTGCGGAAACGACCGACGGCGGGCTGGACGCGATTATCCGTATCTTTAACGCGTTTGAAAAGCTTCCCCAGCTTGTCGTTCTGCCGATTCATCCAAGGACAAGACCGCTTGCGGAAGAAGCGATTGCAAAATGCGGATTCCGGAACATTCAGCTGATCGACCCGGTCGGCTATCTGGAAATGCTGCTTCTTACGTCGAACGCCTGTCAGGTAATGACCGATTCCGGCGGGCTTCAAAAGGAAGCATGGTTTATGAAAGTGCCGTGCATCACGCTCCGGCAGGAAACCGAATGGGTGGAAACGCTCAACGGAAACTGGAATGTGCTGGCGAAGCTTACGACCGAGGATATTTACGAGAAGGCGATGCATACGGTTCCCGACCCGGCTGCCCGTGAGGCAAAGCCGTTCGGCGACGGAAACGCCTCGGAAAAAATCGCCTCGGCTTTGCTGAACGGCTAAGGCTTTGAATCCTTTTTGCTGAATACAAGGGGTTATGTATGAATATTATTTATATCAATCATTATGCCGGTTCCAACCAGCACGGCATGGAGTTCCGCCCGTATTTTATGGCGAAGCGGTGGGCCGCGGCAGGGCACAACGTTACCATTGCCGCCAGTTCGTACTCCCATCTGCGCACAAAGAACCCGGATATGCAGGGGCAGGCAACCATGGAACAGATGCTGGACGGCGTGCGCTATTTCTGGATTGCCGGCCCGGAGTACCATGGAAACGGCATGGGGCGAATCAAAAATATGCTTTCGTTTCTGCACGGGCTTTACAAATACGGGGATGAAATCGCGGCGCAGGGCAAACCGGACGCGGTGATTGCGTCCTCCACCTATCCGCTGGACATTTATCCCGCGCATAAGCTTGCAAAAAAATACGGCGCCATGCTGATTTACGAGGTGCACGACCTTTGGCCGCTCAGCCCGATTGAGCTTGGCGGCATGAGTCCGCACCACCCGTACATCATGGCCATGCAGGCGGCGGAAAATTACTGCTATAAGCACAGCAATTATGTGGTTTCGCTGCTGCCGAACGCACAGGAGCACATGGAAGAGCACGGCCTGAAGCCGGGCAAATTCATCTGCATTCCGAACGGCATTATTAAAGCCGATTGGGAAAAGCCGATGGCAGACCAACCGGTGTATTGCGATAAACTGAAACAGTATCATGACGAGGGATATTTCCTCATCGGCTATACCGGTGCGCACGGAATTGCCAATGCGCTGGACAGTTTTGTCGAAGCAGGGGATATGCTCCGCGATCAGAAAATCAAGCTCCTTTTGGTCGGCCCCGGGCCGGAGCGTGAGCGCCTGATTCAGAAGGTAAAAGACCGAAATCTGGGCGAGACGGTGGAATTGCTGGAGCCGGTAAAACGCGGCCAGATTCCGGAACTGCTGCACCAGATGGACGCGCTCTATGTCGGCCTGCAAAGGCAGCCTTTGTTCCGTTTCGGCGTAAGCCCGAACAAGCTGATGGATTACATGATGGCGGCGAAGCCGGTCATCTTTGCCATCGATGCGGGCAACGACATGGTTGCGGACGCAGACTGCGGGATTTCCATTCCGCCGGAGGACAGCAAAGCGATTGCCGAAGCCGCCCGGAAGCTGGCGTCCTTATCCAAGGAGGAGCTTAACGCGATGGGCGAGAGGGGCAAGGAATACATCCTTCAGAATAATGAGTATGATGTGCTTTCTCAAAAGTTCCTCGATGTTTTTTCCATGCCGCACTGACAGGGCGGAAATCAAGCAAAGTTTTTGCCGCAGCGATATAAATTTGCAATTTTAAAGGGCAGCCGGATGGTTGCCCTTCTCTCTATATTCCCAGTTCTGTCATTTTCTCGCGCAGTTTGATGAAATCGTCAAACGCGGCGGGTTTATTGTTGGGGTTTCGTAAAAGTGCGGCCGGGTGAAGGGTTGCCATCATCCAGACGCCGTTCTTTTCAAAGAACACACCGTGTTCCTTTGTGATTTTCATATCCGGCTTGATCAGCTTTAATGCGGCGATCCGCCCAAGGCAGACGATGATCTTCGGCCGGATCAGCGCCACCTGATTGCGCAGCCACTTGATGCAGGTGTCCTGCTCTTCCGGAAGCGGGTCCCTGTTATGCGGCGGCCTGCATTTCACGATATTTGCTATATAAATATTGGAGTGCCGGTCAAGATCAACAGCCGCAAGCATTTTATCGAGCAATTGGCCGCTTCTGCCGACGAACGGTTCGCCCTGTAAATCTTCGTTTTCGCCGGGTCCCTCTCCAATAAAAAGTACCTTCGCCTGTTCATTGCCAACACCGAATACCAGGTTTGTTCTTCCTTCGCACAGTCCGCATTCGTGGCATTGTAAGCATGCGGATTTCAATTCTTCCCAGTTATCGTACAATTTCTTGCCACCTTTCCTTCTTATCCTTTTTATTATACCATTAAAACGGACATTGCAACAGCATAAATGCATTTGATGTTGAATTTTCCTCTTATTTGAGTTACACTAAAGGTGTGTCGAAAACTAAATTACAGGAGATGTTCGTTTTGAAAATCATGGTAGAAACGTCAGCCCGACATATCCACCTAACACAGGAAGATTTGGATACCTTGTTCGGCAAGGATTACAAGCTGACCCCTAAAAAGGATTTGTCGCAGGTCGGCCAGTTTGCCTGCGTGGAAAAGGTTGAAGTCATTGGCCCCAAGAGTTCCATTAAAATGTCCATACTCGGACCTGTCCGTCCGGAGACACAGGTTGAGTTAGCGAAAACCGAAGCCCGTTCCATCGGCATCGACGCGCCGACCCGTATGTCCGGTGACCTGAAAGGTACGCCCGGCTGCAAGGTAATCGGCCCGAAGGGTGAAATTACGATTGATCACGGTGTGATTGTTGCGAAGCGTCATGCGCACTTTACCCCGGAACAGGCTGTTGAATACGGCGTAAAAGACGGCCAGAATATTCAGATTAAGCTGGATTACAACGAGCGCGCGCTGATCTTTGGCGATGTTATTGCCAGAGTAAGCAAAACCGCAGGCCTCGCGGTTCATATTGATACCGACGAAGCAAACGCGGCGGGCCTTCCCGGCACGGTTGACGGCGAAGTGATCCTTTAATTGTTTGCGTAACTGACTTCTCAACCAAGCCGGGGCTTTGCTCCGGCTTGATTCTTTATAAATCGGAATTTATCTTAGCACTTTTTTTCTGAATGTCAAGATGAATTTTTTATGGATTACGGAAAAGTCTGAAAGGAAAAGGGGTTGTCTTTTTTTACAGGATCGTTTATAATATATGGGTTGGTATGAGAAGCAAGGCAGAATGCGTGCAATAGGATATGCAGGCGGGCGGGCTCTGTACGGCGGGGAACCGTGAACCATGTCAGGCGGGGAACCGAGCAGCATTAAGCGGATTTCCCTGTGCGATACAGGCGATCTGTTCGTCTGCATATCCTGGTGCATGATATACCGTTTTGAAACGGTCTGTCTTGCTTTCAATTTGTCTAAAGGCGGTGTTCGCTTGTATCAGGTTCTATACAGAAAATGGAGGCCCAAAGTGTTTGCCGACGTTGTCGGCCAGCCTCAGGTTACCGTTACGCTGAAAAATGAACTGATGGCCGGACGCATTGCGCATGCCTATTTGTTTACCGGCTCCAGGGGGACGGGGAAAACCACCTGCGCCAAGATTCTGGCGAAAGCGGTAAACTGTCTGCATCCCGTGGACGGAGGTCCCTGCGGGGAGTGCGAAATCTGCCACGGGGTGGAAAACGGTTCCGTAATGGATATCGTGGAAATCGACGCCGCCAGCAACAACGGCGTGGACAATATCCGCTCGCTTCGGGAAGAAGCCAATTTTACCCCTGCCGCCGCAAAGTACAGGGTATATATTATCGATGAGGTGCACATGCTTTCCGCCGGTGCGTTCAACGCATTGCTGAAAACGCTGGAGGAGCCGCCCGCCCACGTTATTTTTATCCTCGCGACAACGGAAGTGCACAAGCTGCCGGCAACGATCCTTTCACGCTGCCAGCGCTTTGATTTCCATCGTATTCCGCCGGAGGACAGCGCGGACCGGCTGACTTACGTCACTCAGCAGGAGGGCGCCGAACTGGATCGTCAGGCCGCGCTTTTGATCGCCCGCCTTGCGGACGGCGCAATGCGTGACGCGCTCTCTCTTTTGGATCAGTGCCTTGGCCGAAGCAAAAAGATTACCGTTGAAGTGGTAAATGAAACGGCGGGGCTGGTCGGCAGGGAGCATCTTTTTGAACTGACCGACGCGATAAAAACGCAGGATTCCGGCCGCGCGCTGGAAATGATTGATCAGCTTCACAACGCTTCCAAGGATATGGCAAGACTCTGCGAAGAACTGTCTTCCCATTTCCGGAATTTGATGCTCATAAAAACCACAAAGGATGCCCGCAGCATGATCGTTGTGTCCGATGCGGAATATGAAAACCTGACAAAGCAGGCACTTTCCACGCCGCTTTCGGGTATCCTGCACGGGCTGGATACCTTGCAGTCCGCGCTGGAAAAAATGTACCGCGGCGGCGACCGCCGTATCGAGTTTGAAATGGCCATGATACGGCTTTGCACGCCGGAACTGGACTCCTCGCCGGAGGCGCTGATACGGCGCATAGAGGCGTTGGAAAGCGGTGTGATAAAACCCGCGAAGGCCGTTCCGCCCCAAAAACCGAGGGAAAAAGAACCGGTTCCAAATGCTCCGTCGGCGGATTTGCCGCAGGAACCAAACCCGGAACAGGGGACAGAGAACAATACAAAGCCCGCTTCCGAGCCGTCGACGCAAAAGGCCGTGCAGAAACTTCAGGAAAATGCGCAGCGTCTGGCGGAATGGCCGGAAGTATTGCAGATATTAAAAAATTACTCGCATGTTACCGCAACTGCTTTTAACGGCTCAACCGCCTATATCAGCGGGGCATATGTACTGATTGACGCGCCGAATGAAATCGCGTTCCGGCTTCTTCGCGAACCGGCTCAGCGCGACAACATGCGCCGCGCAATTGAGCAGGTGACGGGAAAAGTTTATAATTTAGGACCATATAAAGGCCGGACAGCCGAAAAAACAGTCGACCCGCTCGCCGAGCTGGCCGGATTGGCTGAAAGCGAAGGAATTCCGGTTATTAAGAAATAGAGAAGATAAGCAGGAGGAGTTACGATATGAAAGCAAGATTACCGCAGGGATACGGCGGAGGCGGCGCCGCCAATTTACAGCAGCTGGCGCGTCAGGCTCAAAAGATTCAGGAGGATATGGATCGGGTAACGGCTGAACTGGAAGAGAAGGAATATTCCGCCACAGCGGGCGGCGACGCCGTTAAAGCAACCGTAACCGGTAAGATGGAAGTAAAAGCAATTGAAATCAAACCGGAGGTCGTCGACCCGGAAGATGTGGAAATGCTTTCCGATCTGGTGATTGCTTCTGTAAACGAGGCGCTTCGCGCGGCTGCGGCGGACAAGGCACAGAGCATGGAGAAAATTTCAGGCGGCATTAACATGCCGGGAATGTTCTAAGTTTTATGTCGACATATAATGTAGCGCCGCTTTCACGCTTAATCGAACAGTTCGAGCGCCTGCCCGGCATCGGGCATAAGAGCGCGCAGCGTTTGGCGTATTATGTTCTGGGGCTGTCCAAGGAGGAAGCGCAGAGTTTCTCCGATGCGATTATGGACGCGCATGAAAAAATTCATTACTGTAAAAAATGCTGCAACCTCACCGATCAGGAGCTTTGTCCCATTTGCCGCAACGAGGCGCGGGACCAGTCCATCATCTGTGTGGTTGAAGACCCGCGGGACGTTATTGCGCTGGAGCGTACTAATGAGTTTAAGGCAACCTATCACGTTTTGCACGGAACGATTTCCCCACTCAACGGGATTGGCCCTGATCATCTGTGCATTAAGGAGCTTCTGGCACGCGTCAACAGCGGCGGCGTGAAAGAAGTGATTATGGCCACAAACCCGACGGTCGAGGGTGAGGCAACCGCGATGTATATTTCCCGTCTTTTAAAACCGCTTGGCGTAAAGGTTACACGGTTAGCCTATGGGATTCCCGTGGGCGGAGATCTGGAATATGCCGACGAAGTCACGCTTTCCCGTGCCATTGAAGGGCGAAGCGAGCTGTAGTTTACATAATACTTGACTTTTTACAGCGGCTGTGCTATGCTCATATTCCGGTAAGAATGGAGGCTTTTTTTATGCCGAAAGAAAATTTAAAAACATTGGCGCAAAATAAAAAAGCCTTTCATGATTATTTTGTGGAAGAAAGTATGGAGGCCGGGATTGAACTTTGCGGAACGGAAGTAAAATCGCTCCGTAAAGCGCAGGTTAACCTGAAAGATGCATGGTGCTCCATTGTAAAAGGCGAGCTTCTTGTAAACGGCATGCATATCAGTCCGTATGAACACGGCAATATTTTTAATCAGGATCCGATGCGTGTTCGCCGGCTACTGATGCATAAGCGGGAGATCATGCGCCTGTTCGGTTTGGTGAAGCAGGACGGGTATTCGCTGATTCCGCTGTCGGTTTATTTAAAAGGCTCCATGGTGAAGGTGCAGGTAGGTCTGTGCAAGGGCAAAAAGCTATACGACAAGCGTGCCGATATGGCGGCAAAAGCAGCCAAGCGTGACATTGACCGCGCGATGAAGGAGAAAAACAAAGAATAAGACTTATTTTCCGTTGTATTTGCGTATCATAGAATCGGAATCGGTTCTATTTTATAAATGGGGATGTAAAGGTTTCGACGGGGATTGTGAGCCTTAGTAAGCGAGTAGCGGTGCGGAACCGCTATAAAATCCGCAATTTTAAAATTAAACGACAACAATACAGTTGCGTACGCAGCCTAATTAGGCTGCCGTCTTTACCGGGAACACCGCGGCCCGGATAAAGGCGTCGATTAGCGGTGAACGTGAACCGAAGAACGCCTTTACTTCGGTCATGACATAAAGGCTACTAAACCGCAGAGCCTGCCTTTGGGCGCTGCGCGGAGGGAATGTAAAATCAACGGCTACACTCGTAGAAAGCTTTGGTAAGTGATTTTCGGACACGAGTTCGACTCTCGTCATCTCCACCAAATGGACATTACACGAACACCTATTATTTTAAAGGCGGCTTTGCCGTAGCGGTGTGGCTGTAAGGTCAAACAGAAAAGAGCAGTCAAGATTTTAATGTCTTGGCTGCTCTTTTGTCATTCTAACCTATTCTTTTTCTATCGTCACAGCGGTACCATAACAGATCACCTCGGTAATACCTTGTGCCACCTCGTTGGCATCGTATTGCATTTGGGAAAACCGGAGGAGGCAAATTGGAGAACGTATTTAATAAAGAATTTGATAATGGCCGGATGACTATGACAGAAGCACAAAATGCTGAACGCCAAGCGAAGTAACGGCTAGTACGACCCAGCAGATAAAACCCAGCAGGATTGGTTTTCCGCCGCTTTTTACAAGCTTGACGAGATTCGTATTTAACCCGATAGCGGCCATTGCCATTACAATAACGAATTTACCGGCTTGCGATAAAAAACCGCTCATCCCGGAAGGCATGGCAACAAACGTATTGATGACGGACGCAATAACAAAGCCGAGTACAAACCATGGGAAAATTTTTACGATGCTGTAACTCCCTTTTTTATTCCCGGCTTCTTTTTTTGAGGTGTAAATTGCCAAAACAAGAGTGACGGGAACAATCATAAGCGTTCTTGTGAGTTTGACAATAACGGCAAGATCGCCCGCTGCATTGCTGTATGTATAACCTGCCGCGACCACCGAGGAAGTGTCGTTTATCGCTGTTCCGGCCCATAAGCCAAAGCCTTGATCACTCATCCCGAGTAAATGTCCGAGAACAGGAAATAAAAAAGCGGCAATTACATTAAACAGAAAGATCGTTGAAATAGAGTGGGCAACTTCTTCATCATCTGCATGAATTACGGGAGCCGTTGCCGCAATCGCAGATCCGCCGCAGATAGCGGAACCGACTCCGATCAGGGTCTTGACATTTCCATCCAGCTTTAGAAGTTTTCCTGCAATATAGGCGGTTAAAAATGCTGCGGTCAGCGTGAAAGCCATTAATACGAGCGTTTGTTTTCCTACTTTGAAAACATTAAATAAATTCATATCAAAGCCTAACAGAATGATGGAATATTGCAGCAGCTTTTTTGAAGTGTAACTGATGCCGTCGTCTAACAACTGCGGTCTCTTCCAAAATGCCAGCAGCATCCCGAATAGAATTCCTAAAACGGGGCTGCCGACAACAGGAATCATTTTTCCGATGAACCATGCGGGAACAGCGATCATTGCTGTAAGCGCAATCCCGGGCAGCTTATTGATCAATGTTTTCATATCATCTTCTCCTTTTGTTGTCTATCATACGCCTTGACAATTGATTAGTAAAATATTATTATCTTATTAGTATAATTATAAAATGCTTATGGATAGGAGAAAAAATGACTCTAAGACATTATAAAATTTTCGTTGCCGTATGCGACACGATGAATATGACGTCGGCGGCTGAAACCCTTTTTATGTCGCAGTCGGCGGTCAGCCAGGCGATTGCAGAGCTGGAAAATCACTATGGCGTCCGGCTTTTTGAACGGCTGTCCAGAAAACTGTTTCTTACGCAGGCGGGTCAAAAGCTGCTGGGCTATGCGCGCCACATGATTCATATGAATGCAGAGGTGGAGAACGACATGAAGACGCTGCACCAAAACGGAACAATCCGCATTGGTGCAAGCGTTACGGTTGGTGCCCATGTTTTGCCGGGACTTGTTTCGGATTTTAAGAAAACAAAACCGCTGACGGATATTGAAGTGATTGAAGATAATACGGCGAGGATTGAAAATCTGATTCTTCAGGATAAAATCGACATCGGTCTGGTGGAAGGCGAAACAACCTCCCCGGATGTACGGAATCGTGCTTTTATGGATGACGAACTGGTGCTGATCTGTTCTGCAAACCATCGCTTTGCCGCTTATCCTGTTATTGAACCGAAAGAATTGGAAAAGGAAGATTTCATTATCCGTGAAAAAGGAAGCGGAACCCGAAAAACTTTTGAGGAAAAGATGACGGAAAACAATTTAACGTGGAAAGTTTCCTGGACATGCAATAATGCGGATACGATTAAAATGGCTGTTGCGGCAGGATTGGGTGTTTCCGTAATTTCAAAACGTGCGGTTGTCAGTGAAATAGCATCCGGCTTGCTCTGCTCCAAATACGTAAAAGACATGGAATTTAAAAGGCAGTTCAAAATCATTTATCACAAAAACAAATATCTTACGGATTCTATGAAACAGTTCATGACCTTATTATAACGAAAGCGGATTGGACTGCTTCATGAATTGCATCGTCCTGAGTGGTTATGCTTAGGGCGATTTTTTTCTGAATGTGGCTGTGGTAAATTTGTTAAAAATTTCTCAATTTGGAATTATAGCAAGGCAAGAAAATAAAAATATGCGTATTTTAACGGGATTTCAGACGATTTTTGTATAGTTCCACAAATTTATCGGGGTCTATTTATACTTTATGCATGTTGACTGCAAATAAAATCCGTGTATAATAAACATATCCCAACTGGTTATGACGACATGACGACATAATGATCGGAGAGATTTTATGGAACAAATTATGCTTCCTAAATACTATATTTTGAAGCAAAAGTTGATTGAAAAGATTGATCAGGAAGAGTTCAAAGCGAATGAGCTGATCCCAAGCGAGCGGGAATTAATCCAGATGTATGATGTAAGCCGCATTACCGTCCGCAAAGCAATTGATGAACTGGTGAACGAGGGATATCTGTACAAGGTGCAGGGCAAAGGCACCTATGTAAAATCGGATGCATACAGTCAGGATTTAATATCGATTACGAGCTGTACGGAAGATGTAATCAATCTGGGCATGACGCCCAGCAGAACCGTCATTTCGGCTTCGGTGCTGGAAGCCGATAACAAAAGATCCCATAATTTGGAACTGGGAAAGAACGAAAAAGTATTTCGTTTGGAAAGAATATATTATGCGGACAACGAACCGATTAACCACACGGTAACGTATCTTCCCTACAAACTGTTTCCCGGAATTGAAAAATTCGATTTTTCAAAGGAATCGCTGTATAAAATCCTGGAAGAAAAGTATGATACTAAAATCACGAAAGCAAAACGCTCCGTCGAGGCGATTCTGGCAAAAGACGAAATTGCCGATTACCTTGATGTGGAACCCGGCCAACCCATTCTTCTGTTTGGTTGTATAACCTATGGAGTTGCAAACGGCAAAGAAATCCCGATTGAAAATTTTAAATGCTGCTACCGCAGCGATAAGTTCAAGTTTTATATCAATCAGGTTAAGTAACCCTATGAATTTGTTCCCCCTTAATGAATTAAAATAAAAGGAGAATTGTTATGAAAAGAACATTGAAAAAAGTCTTATGTCTTGCAATGGCGGCAATGATGGGCCTGTCCGCCCTGACCGGCTGCGGCAACAAAGCGGCAACTTCAAGCGGCGCGCCGGCCGGCAGCAATGCTTCCGCACCCGCAAAAAGCGACAAGAAAATCGCAATCGTTTGCGACACCGCGGGCCAGAACGATAACGGTTACAATCAGGCCGCTGTAAACGGCGCAAAAGAGGTTGCCCAAAAGTACGGCGTCCAGTACAAAGTAGTGGAACCGACCAACGGTGTTCCGGCTGCTTTGGAAGCTTTGGCAGACGACGGCTACAACGTCATCTTCAGCCTTGAATACGATTTTGACGCGCTGATCAAGGGTGTCGGCGGCGCGAAACCGATCGCGGAAAGCTATCCCAATACCACGTTTGTTGTATTCAACGACAATCCGAATGTAACTTCGAGCGGCGCCGTAAAATACAAAAATGTTATTTCCGTTCTGTTCGATGTGCATGAAGCTTCTTTCCTCGCCGGCAGCCTGAGCGTTCTGGTGAATGAAAATGAAAAAACGCTTTTTGCAGACGGCTACAAGTTTAAGGACCCGGCCAGCGGCGGCCGTGCAATCGGCTTTATCGGCGGCACAAACTCCAACGGCATCACCGTGTTCTCCGACGGCTATATTCAGGGAATCAACTATATGGCCAAAGAGCTTGGCGTAAAGTATGACTTCTATGCAAAATATGATGCGGGCTTCACGGATTCCGCACTGGGCAGCACCGTGGCAGGCACTTACTACGACAAGGGCGCCAACATCGTTTACGGCGTAGCAGGCGGCGTCGGCGAAGGAATCACCTCCAAGGCAAAGGAAGTCGGCAGACTGGCGATCCAGGTTGACGCAAACAAAGATAATCAGCAGCCCGGCTATGTTCTTACAAGCGTTCTGAAGAATACCAACGTTCCGGTAGTAACCATCTGCGCTGCAATGGTTAACAATAAACTCTCCACAATGCAAAATGTACAGTCTTACTCCCTGTCTTCCGGCGCTACCGGTATCACGGATTTGTCTGAGATCAGCAAGCATATTGCCTCCACCGACGCGGCAAAAGCGAAGTGGAAGGAAATCCAGGCGAAAATCACGGAGATCAGAGGCAAAATCGGCACAGAGATCAAAGTTGTCAACGCGCAGGCCGGCGAGAAGTTTGATCCTTCCACCTGCCCGAACGTAACCATAAAATAACGAATAACGATGCAAGGGGCGTAATTTGAAATGAGCATCATTAAAACGATTGATTTAACGAAAAAATTCGGTGATTTTACTGCAAATGATAAAATTAACATTTCAGTAGAAAAACAGGAGATTAAGTGCATAGTAGGCGAAAACGGCGCTGGGAAATCCACTTTGATGAATATGCTATATGGATTGCTACGTCCCACAAGCGGTAAAATTTTGCTCCATGACAAAGAGACTGAGATCAATGGCCCTATGGATGCCATTGATCTCGGATTGGGAATGGTGCACCAGCATTTTAAGCTGGTGCCCAGTCTCACCGTTTATGAGAATATTCTACTTGGCACCGAAATAAAAAAATCTTCAAAATCACCGATTATTGATCGGAAAAAGGAAATTGACGAAGTTACAAAGCTAATTGAAAAATATAAATTTGAACTGAATCCTACCGATAAAATCGAAGATATCTCCGTCGGCGGAAGGCAGCGCGTGGAAATCCTCAAAATGCTGTACCGCAATGTGGATATCTTGATTCTTGATGAACCAACCGCAGTACTGACCCCGCAGGAGGTGGACGAGCTTTTTGTAAACCTGAAAGAGCTGCGCGCACAGGGGAAGACGATCATTGTCATTACGCACAAGCTTCGTGAAGTAATGGAATTGAGCGACAGTGTTACGGTTATCAAGCAAGGCAAGGTCGTAGGGAATGTGTTGACCAAGGATACTTCGGAAGAAGAACTGGCACAGATGATGGTGGGCAGAGAAGTGGTTCTGACTGTACAGAATACAGCGGCCAACAAAGTAATGAATGAAGTTGCCTATCAGGTCGAGGGCGTTTGCACCATTAACGATTACGGAAAAGAAGTGCTTCAGGATATTTCGTTCTGTGTGCATAAGGCTGAAATCCTCGGGGTGGCCGGTGTTGAAGGAAATGGTCAGTCGGAACTCGTTAAAGTACTGACAGGCATTATGAAAGCGACCAAAGGTAAGGTTTCTATAGATGGTAAGGACATTACAAACAAGTGGCCGGATGAATTGCGGCAGGACGGTCTGGGAATTATCCCGGAAGACCGGTATGCGCAGGGGCTTTGCGGTACGATGAGTGTTGCGGATAACTGTATTGCCGGTTATCACGGGGACGCGGACGTCTGTAAATTCGGCCTGCTGGACAAGAAAAATATTAACGCCAAGCGAGACCGTTTCATGAAGGATTTTGATATCCGTGTGGGCGATATCAACGGCAACGTGGGGCAGCTTTCCGGCGGCAATGCGCAGAAAATTATTATTGCAAGAGAGTTTGAAAGCAATCCAAAGATGCTGTTGGCCTGCCAGCCGACGCGCGGCGTGGATATTGGTTCCATCGAATTTATTCATAAGCAGATTTTGAATTTCCGAAACAAAGGCAATGCGGTCCTGCTGATTTCCAGTGAACTTTCAGAGGTTATGAGCCTGTCTGACCGGATCATTGTTATGTATAAAGGTAAGATTATAGGAGAGCTTTCTCCAAAAGATGTCAGCAGATCAGAGATTGGCTTGCTGATGGCTGGTATTCAAAAATAACAAGGCAAAAGGGGCATTTATATGAAAATAAAGGATTTCGGGAAACGCCTTGTCAACTCGGTTCTGCCTGTTCTGTTGGCGTTTGTAATCGGTGGAATCGTAATTTTGATGATTGGCGAAAATCCCTTGGACACATACGGGATTCTGCTCGGTAAATCGCTGTTTACCGCAAAAGGCTTCCTGAACACGCTGCACTATGCTTCGCCGCTGATTCTGACCGGCCTTGCAATTGCTGTTACATTTAAAGCAAATATCTTCAACATGGGCGTGGAAGGTCAGCTGCTGCTGGGCGCGTTTTTTGCCGGTATCGTGGGTACCTCTCTGCCGGCTTCGCTGAATCCGGTCGCCGCCCGGCTGATCTGTCTTGCCGTCGGCATCCTCTGCGGCATCCTGTTCGCTCTGGTTCCGGCAATCCTCAAGGCTTACTGCCATGTAAATGAAATGGTTGTTACGCTGATGCTCAACTATGCGATGATCAAAGTGCTGGAATTCCTCGCAACCGGTGTATTCCGCGATTACAGCTCCGGATACGTCTGCACGCCGATCATCAAAGAGAACGCCATGTTCCCCCGTATCGGCGATTCGAAATTAACCATGTTCTTTTTTGTCGCGATTTTCGTATTCATCATCATGTATATTGTGATGAACAAGTCAAAACTGGGCTACGAAATCACGGCGATCGGTAAAAACCCGGAATTTGCGGAAGCAACCGGAATGAAAGTACACAAAAAGATTATGATCCTGATGATTATCAGCGGCGCGCTTTCCGGACTGGCCGGCGCAGGCTATATGATGAGCGAGCAGTTTAAGTACACCCTGAGCTTCTCCGGGAATCCGGGGCTCGGCTGGGACGGCATGCTGATCGCCCTGCTGGGCGGCCATTCTCCCATCGGCGTTCTGATTGCGGCGATTTTCTATTCCGCGCTGAAGACGGGCGCGGACCATATCAACCTTTACTCTACGGTTCCGAAAGAGATTGTTTCCGTTATTCAGGGCCTGATCATCCTGTTCCTCGCTGTGAAGTTTGTGGATGAGCATACGAATATCCGGGAAAGACTTTTGCGGAAAAAAACCAGCAAACCCGAAACTACCATAAGTGAGGAGGCGTAAGAATGGATATCATAGGAAATATTTTATATGATACCGTTTATCACAGTGCCCCTATTATTTTGTGCGTAATCGGCGGTATCTTCGCCTATAAGGCAAATGTGCTCAATATTGCGCTCGAAGGCATGATGCTGATCGGCGCGTTTGTTTCAACCCTTACCGCATTTCTTACGCATAATATTGCCCTTGGCGTACTGTTTGCCATGCTGGCGGCGCTGGCCTTCGGGCTGGTATTCTCCGTGCTGGGCGTTACCTTCAAGGGAAATGTCATTATCATCGGCTTGGCGCTGAACCTGCTGGCTTCGGCCATTGCAAAATTTGTCTTGGTGCGGATGAATACCTCGAATATTACACTAAGCTTTATGAACGTGGCCGATCTGAAAATTCATATCCCGGTGATTGAGAACATCCCGCTTCTCGGAAACATTTTAAGCGGCCATCCGCTGATTACGTATATCAGCTTCATCGGCATTTTTGTAATGTGGGTTCTGATGTACAAAACCAAGTTCGGCGTTTATGTCCGCGTGGTTGGCGAGAATGAGGATGCCGCAAAGAGTATCGGTTTAAAAACCGACTTCTATAAATATGTTGCCATTTTGATTGGCGCCCTGTGCTGCGGACTTGCCGGCGCAAACCTTTCTACCGAGCGTCTGGGCCTCTTTACCAATGATATGACCGCCGGCCGCGGCTTTATCGCGATTGCCGCAATCTACTGCGGCCAGGGCTCCCCGACCCTGTCCGCCATGTACGCCGTCGTATTCGGTCTGGCACGTGCACTGTCCGTCAACCTGAGCATTTATGCCGGTCCGGCGGCGGGGCTGTTTGACGTTATCCCGTATGTCATCATGGTGTGCGTCCTTACAGCGGTATCCATTGTGAAACACAAGAACAACAAGATAAGAGGTTTTAAGAATGAATAAGACGGCTCTTATTATTGTCGATATGGTAAAGGATTTTACGGATCCGGAAGGATTGGTTTTTTATCCGCAGAACCGTGAAATTCTGCCGAAGATTGCGCAGGTTCTGGAAAAATGCCGGGAAAAGGGAAAGCTGGTTATTTTTCTTCAGCACTGCAACCGCGCGGGGAAGCCGGATGAAAAAGCGGCCTCCATGCGCCCGAACTGCCTGGAAGGAACCAGCGGCATCGAGATTGATCCCATGCTAAAAGTGAACCCGGAGGACTACGTGATCCGCAAGCGCCGCTACAGCGGATTCTTTGGCACGGATCTCGACCTTGTGCTCCGCGAGAACCAGATTAAAAATACCGTCATCATCGGAACGAAAACCAACTGCTGCATTCGCGCCACCGTAACGGATGCGTTTTATCTGAATTACAACCCGATTGTCATCCGCGAATGCGTGGCGACGAATTCAGAAACAGTGAATGAAGTACACCTCAACGATATCCAGAAATATCTGGGTACGGTTGTGGACATGAAAACATTTTTTGAGAAATTGGATAACGGAGAATGGTAATGAAAAAATATGATGTAGTTGTAAGCGGCTATGTGAGTATGGATCATATGCTGAAAATCAAAACTCCGGCGGCTGTCGGCTTTACCTCTCTCATCGAGAATAAGACAAATTCCAAAATTTATTACGGGGGCTGCTCCGTGAATATCGCATACGCGCTGTGCAAACTCGGCGTGAAAGCTATGCCGATCCTGCGCGTGGGCGGCGATTATGAGAAAATTGGTTTTAAGAAATTTATGGAAGACGGAGGCGTTTCCCTGGAAGGCACTTCCGTTATTCCGGACGAAACGACGTCTGTCTGCTATCTGGTTCAGGATAATAAAGGCCAGCATATCACCCTGTATTATACGGGGGCAATGGATGAAAAATATTCCTGTGCACTCAGCGACGAGATCTTCGAAAATACGCAGTTGGGTGTTATCACGGTGGCGGCTCATGAGGACAACGCGGAGTTCTACAAAAAATGCCGCGCGCATCATGTGCCGATCGTCTTTGGCATGAAAGCGGACTTTGACGCCTTCCCGGAGCCGTTTCTCAAGGAGCTGCTGCTGCACAGCAAGATTATTTTCACGAATGAGTCGGAACGGGAAACTATAGAAACCCTTTTCCATCTTGACTCCATCACCGAGCTGTTCGATCTTGGCAAAATGGAAATCATCGTTACAACCTACGGGAAGCAGGGAAGCACCTACTATCAGCGCCGTGCGGACGGCACGATCGACAGCCAGTGCATTCCGATTTGCGACTGCACCAAGGTGGTGGATACCACCGGCTCCGGGGACGGGTATATGGCCGGTTTCCTGTACGGCTACCTGAAAGGGATGCCGATGGCCGATTGCTGCCGCATGGGCAGCACACTTTCCTCCTTTATTATTGAAAAAGAAGGATGCTGTACGAATGCACCGTCCGTAAAGGACATAACAAGACGTTTTGAGAACTTTAAAAACTGCAAAATGTAAGGAGACGAAAGATGTCAACATTATATTTAGGAGCGGATACTTCAACGGTTGCCCCTTATGTTCTGTTTTCCGGCGATCCGTTTCGTGTGGAAGTTTTGCAAAAATATCTCGACAACCCGCAGCATATCGCTTTCAAGCGGGAGTTTAATACGTATACCGGTTCGTATAAAGGGGTGCCGATTACGGTAACTTCCACGGGAATCGGCGCTCCCTCCGCGGCGATTGCCATGGAGGAGATGTATGAAGCCGGTATGAAAGTGGCTGTCCGTATGGGTACGGTAATGGCTTTGCAGGATGATATGCTTGGACATTTTATTATTCCGATTGCCGCCATGCGCCGCGAGAGCACCAGCAAGACCTATGTGGAAGAAAGCTATCCCGCGGTTGCCGATATTGAACTGGTCAATCTCATGAACCAAACGGTAACCGATTTTGGCAAGCGTTACCTCAACGGCATCAACTGTACGATGGACGGCTTTTACAGCAAGATGCACGATTCCAAATTCTCGAAGGAATGCGGAATCGATATGTCTGAAACCTTTGAAGAGTTAAAGAAACTGCATGTTACCGGAATCGATATGGAATCCGCCTGCATGCTGACTTTAGGCCGGCTGATGGGCGTAAAAACCTGTATTGTTACAATGGCCACCGTGCTCGAGAATCTGAAGGAGGCGCTGGCGGGTCAGGACCGTGTTGATGCAGAAGACCTGCTGTGCCGCGTGGTTCTTGAGGGATTGTATCGTTATCACACGCAAAAAGCGTAATGAATATCTGAAAGCTTCGTTTTATTAAGAAAGGAAGAGTATTATGGACATCAGAGAAATTATCGCATGTAAGAAAAAATTTGTCATCGGCATGGTTCACTGCCTTGCCTTGCCCGGAACCGCCGGATTTGCAGGCGACTGCGACAAAATTCTGAACCAGGCTGTTCAGGATGCCGTCACGCTTGAAAAAGCAGGCGTCGATGCGGTTATTGTTGAAAATATGGGGGACGACCCGTTTGCCGCCCTACTGGATACCCCGCAGCTGGCAGCCCTTTCGGCTGCGACTGCTTTGGTAAAAAAAGCGGTGAAGATTCCGGTTGGCGTGGATGCGGCGTTTAACGACTGCGTTGCCTCCCTTTCCATCGCGAAAATAAACGGCTGCGACTTTGTGCGTATCCCGGTGTTTGTGGATACCGTTGAATTTTACGACGGAATCATCAAGCCCTGCGCAAGGCTCTGCATGCAGACCAGAAAGAATCTGGATGCCAAAAATATTATGGTTCTTGCCGATGTTCAGGTAAAGCATACGAATATGGTGCTTCCGCAGGTAACCATTGAAGCTTCTGCAAAAGCGGCCGCGGGATGCGGCGCAGACGCTATTATCGTCACCGGTTCGGCAATCGGCGTGGAAACTCCGCTGGAAATGATTCAGCGCGTCAAAAAAGTCGTTAAGCTTCCGGTTATTGCGGGCAGCGGCGTGAACGCAAACAATATTGACGAACAGCTGAATATCGCGGACGGAGCGATTATCGGCAGCAGCCTGAAGAAAGACGGCGTGCTGACCAACCCGATTTCTTACGATCTGGTGCGCGAAGTACTTGATGGACTTAACAAATAATAAGGAGTAAATTACAAACATGATGAGACCAATGAAATTAGCGGGCAGCGAGCTGATGTTCGGCGAAGGCTGCCTGGAATATATAAAATCCGTTCCCTGCAAAAAGGCATTTATCGTTGTCGGCGGCAAGAGCATGGAGCGCAGCGGGATTCTTGCAAAAGTGGAGGGCTATTTCCATGAGATCGGCGCGCAGACGACCGTATTCCAGGGCGTAGAGCCGGACCCGTGCTTTTCCACTGTGAAAAAAGGCGCGGATAAAATGAAGGAATTCCAGCCGGATATGATCGTTGCTCTGGGCGGCGGCTCCGCAATGGACGCCGCAAAAACCATGTGGGTTTATTATGAACATCCGGAGCTGACGACGTTAGAGGAAGTTTTAACAGCGCAGCCGTTCCCGAAGCTTCGCGAAAAAGCCCGCTTTATGTGCATCCCATCCACCAGCGGCACCGCAAGCGAGGTTTCCCGCTCCGTCGTTATTTCCGACGATGCAACGGGGATGAAGCACGGTTTGGGCAATATGGAAATGATGCCGGATATCGCAATCTGCGATCCGGAGGTTACCGCTACCATGCCTCCGCATATTACCGCGGAAACCGGCATGGACGCGCTAACCCATGCGGTCGAAGCTCTGGTTTCCAACCGCGCGAATTACCTGTCCGACATCCTTGCGCGTGCGGCGGCGATCGACATTGTCAACACCCTGCCCAAAGCATGTGAAAACGGCAAGGATATGGCGGCACGCGAAACCATGCTGAATGCATCCATGACGGCGGGTCTTGCGTTTACCAACGTATCCCTTGGCATCGTTCACTCCATGGCGCATACGCTCGGTGGTTTCTTCCATGTTTCCCACGGCCTTGGCGACGCGGTCGTTCTGCCTTATATCATTGATTTTAACAGCGGAAATCCGGAAGCAAAAGCGGTATACGACCGTCTGGCAAAGGATTTGGGCGGCAAAGATCTTGCGGAAATTGTCCGCAATCTGAATAAAAAGATCGGCATTCCTTCCTGCGTGAAAGAGGTTGTGAAAGACGAAGCCGCATACACCTCCAAATTAGAGGAAATGGCGGAATCCGCAAAAGCGGACGGCTGCACGAAGACCAACCCCATCATCCCAACGATTCCGCAGTTTGTAGAGCTGTTCAAAAAAGTATATCAGGGATAAAAAACAAACTATATTAGAAGGAATGAAAACGTTATGAATTTAATCTGCTATCTGTCAAATGGATACCCAACCATTGAGGACAGCATCGAGATGGCCAAGTCCTATGTGGAGGCTGGCTGTGATATGATCGAAATTGATTTCCCGTCTCACAACCCATTTCTGGAAAGCGAGTATATTTCCAACCGTATGGCAGAAGCATTGAAAAACTGCGACGATTTTGATCAGTATATGGAGGGCATGATCAAGGTTAAGAAATTGCTCCCCGATACGAACTTTATCCTCATGGTGTATGAAAACACCGTCGAGGAAATCGGCGTGGAGAAATTTATTACGTTCTGCCTTGAGAATGATTACCGTGATATCATCCTTGTCGGCCTGAAGGATGAAGTGATTAAAAATAAGATTATTGAAGCGGGGCTTCGCGTCAGCTGTTACGTACAGTTCCATTTGCCGGAGCAGGAAGTGGAATATGCGCTGAAGTCCAACGGCTTCACCTATATGCAGGCGGTGGCGGCTCCGGGGCAGGCAACCAAAGAACACCCGACCCTGGAATCCTGCATACAGTATCTGCGTGAACGCGGCCTGAAAAACCCGATTTACTGCGGCGTCGGAGTACATAATCCGAAGGACGCGGCAATGGTAAAGGCGGCGGGCGGCGACGGTGCGTTTGTAGGAAGCACCATCCTGAAATTGCATGACGATAAGTCGGCCCTGATGGCAAAAATCCGTGAATTTAAGGCCGAGTGCTGATTTTTAACCGGTCGGACGTATGAGATAGAAATAGGGGAGAGCGGCTTTTTATGAAAGGCCTTTACCCTTAGCTTTTGCGGTTGCTCATCGGCGAATAAAACCGCATCAAAATAAAAAAAGTTCTGTGATTTCGCATCACAGAACTTTTTTTTCGTCCGGTTTATAATATTTTCCCTGCCAGGTGTCTCTCGCTGCAAGAGTTTGATCGATTGCGCCGAGAACCGCTATTTTGTCCACTCCCCAGCGCGGTGCGATTAGCTTGTCGTGTACTCCGTCGCCGGTAATCCGTTCAATGACGGTCTGCGGAGGAAGTACCTCAAGCTGCCGGCAGACGATATCCAGATATTCCTCTTTGGTCATCGGAAGGACCTCGCCGTTTTCATATTGGCGGGCGAGCACGGTATCTTCCATAATCTGAAGCAAATGGATTTTTACCGCGTCAACATTTAAGCTTCCGAGCGTCTCAGCGGTTTCGATCATCATCGGCGCCGTTTCACCGGGCAGCCCGTTGATCATATGAACGCAGACGCGAATCCCCCGGGCTTTCAGCGCGCGATAGCCCGCCAGAAATTCCGCCCATGTGTGCCCCCGGTTGATACGCTCCGCCGTACAATCGTGGATACTCTGTAAGCCAAGCTCCACCGTAAGATAGGTTCGGTGGGACAGCTCTTCCAGATAATCCATGGCGTCTTCTTCGAGGGCGTCGGCGCGCGTCGCAATGCTGAGGCCGCACACACCGTCTTGCGCCAGCGCTTTCTCATACAGATTCCGAAGGACGGCAAGCGGAGCGTACGTGTTGGTATGGGATTGAAAATAGGCGATTACATCGGCGTTTTTCCATTTGGAGCGTACGCGGGCAAGCTCCGCCCGGATTTGCTCTTCCACACTTTTATCCGGGCCGTGTGTGAACGCGCCGCTCCCGTTTCTGCAATACGTACAGCCGCCCGTTCCTTTGGTACCGTCGAGGTTTGGGCAGGTAAAACCGGCGTCGATCACTGCCTTGAACACCCGTTTCTGGAAAACGGATTTCATATGATAGTTCAGCGTATGATACCGTTTATTGTCGTTTGAGAAAAGGAATGGATTTCCTGTCATACTTTCGTTTCCTAACTTGAAATATCCTGTAAATTACGTCGCCCTGCTGTGCACAATTGGGCGACGGTAAACCCGTTTGGGCTGGTCGGGCTATGAACCCTTTGAAACTTGTGTTTGCTTCGGCACAGGCCTTTCTCTTATCATAACACAGGAGCCTCGAATTTCAAATAAAGCGTTTTATCGGACGGCGGTGAATTATTTTTATGTTTTATCGTTTTTCATCCCACTGCGGCGCCATCAGGTCGGTATGTCCGCATTTAGGGCAGGTGACCATGCGTTTATTTAGAAAATGCAGCGTGAAGATATACTCTAAAACGGGCGTTTTGAATTGGCAACCGCAATTCGGACAGGCAAAGTGTGTTTTCAATGCCCGGAATACCGCAAAGATTAGAACAGCGGCAATCATAATGATTCCGATTTTCACTGGTTCCCCTCCTAAATCGATAGCTGATCTCATTATAATGCGGTTTTTGAATTTGTAATTCTTTGAATTGGTTTAAAGAAATCGGCAGCATTCGGAAATTTTTGGATATAATTGAAAAAAGCAAAGCCCGCACGAACGGTATAATGTTCATGCGGACTTTGCTTCTAAAAAAATTTAGGATTCAGAAAAAAACAATTTATGATATAATAGAAGAAATATGTTATGGGGGAGGATATTATGGAGTTTAAACTGGCTTTGTTAGCTGTAAAAGACGTTGAGGTATCGAAAAAATTTTATTCTGATTTGTTTGAGCAGAAAGTAGTACTCGATCTTGGCTGGAATGTCACGTTCAGCGGTGGGTTTGCAATCCAGCAGAATTTTGCATGGCTGACGGACCTTTCAGAAGAGGATGTTATTGAAAAGTCCAACAATATGGAGCTGTATTTTGAAGTCGACGACTTTGATAAATTTTTAGGGAAATTAACATCTCATCCGGAGGTGGAATACGTCCATCCTCCCAGGAAACATGAGTGGCAGCAAAGGGTAGTCCGTATTTACGACCCCGATCACCATATGATTGAGATCGGTGAATCCATGGCGGTAATCGCGCGGCGTTATCTTAAAGAGGGATTAACAGCCGAAGAAACAGCGAAAATCATACAGCATCCGATTGAGTTTGTTAAAATGGTTCAGGCATCCTTATAAGGCACAAAAAATCATTGTTTTACAGATGGCAGCATGCTCAGATTGTTGTCTTCCGTATCATCCGGCAAAGATTTCAGGTATTCATTTCCTTTTCGCGTGGCAACGCCAACTCCGCGTATGCCGCCTTCTTTTGCAAGCTGAACGCCTTCCGCTTTATCCAGAATACGTCCGTCCGATAATTGGTAACCGGTAACACGGCCGTTTTCTTTGACTAAAGCGGTAATCTTTTCGGCGTCTGCCTTTGGTTCCGGGACATCCTCCATTGCCATCATGGGTAATTTTGATAAATCGATTTGATCAGACATTGAACTACCTCCAAAATATATTAAAGATAGTTTTCCAAGATAGCAGGAAGATATTCGATTCCAATTTGTACCGACCGAAGATCATAAAAAATAGACCGCATCGGGTAAAACCGGTGCAAGTTTTGTTAAAAATTCCCAGTGTAAATTAAGAACTAAACCAATTTTGCTTCATGGTAAAATTTAATAAAACGACCTTGAAGGAATGACGTAAATTGGAAGCCAGAATAGTCAGAAGAGTGGATAAATTAGGCCGAATAGTCATGCCGAAGGAGCTTAGAAGCAGCCTGGATATAAAAACAAATGATGAATTGGAATTTTTCCTCGATGATGAACAATTTATTATCAGAAAAAGAAAGTCAGCGTGTGAATTTTGTGCCCGCACAGAGGATGTTTTGGATTTCGAAGGGCATAAAATCTGCCGGAAATGCATCGAAAAAATGATTGCGTTGTTATAATAATGGATACATAAGATAGAAGCCCGCCGAGTAATCGGCGGGCTTTAAAATTGGATTTTACAGATCAGTTCTTCCTTGTTGCCATCAAAGAGGTATAAGTGGGGATGGTTTTCTGTTTCGGACATGTTATCGGCGTTTTGAAGCCCGGTCTGAATTGCATATTCCCTTCGGTACAGACATTGTGCAGAAACCCCCTATTGCCAAGCTATATCGGCATTTCATACAATGTATTGTCATATATCCCGAAGGAGGCGATAAATGTATGTTTTGGACTCGCAACGGACGTCGCGGATGGCGTGACTGTCGTTGGTGGGATTGCCGTAGTTGGTGGTGGGGACGCCGCAACTGGTGGTAATTCTGTTTCAAATTCTTAATTTTGCGGCTTTTGCTTTATGGCTTTAGCCGCTTTTTTATGCCGTAATTTTTGAGGGATAACTGAAAAAGACAAAGGAACGCTGTGTGATTCTCTCTTGACAATTCATATCTTTATGATATATCATAAAGATATGTTATAAAAGAAGGTGTACATCATGAAAGAGAATACGGGAATATCGAAATATGTAATGCTGGGAATGCTTGCGCGCATGCCGCAGACGGGTTATACGATTAAAAAATGGATAGAGAATGAATATAGCCATTTCTGGCAGGAGAGCTTTGGTCAGATCTATCCGACTCTCAAGAAATTGGTTGCGGAAGGGCTTGCCGTCAGCTCCGATAATACGCAGTCCGGAAACGGACGCGGGCAGATCGTATATAGCATCACCGATACGGGCAGAAAAGAACTTTCCGATTGGCTGCGAAAGGAACCGAAAATCGAGAAACTCAGGTACGAAATCTTACTCAAAATTTCCTTCGGCGAGAACATTGAACCGGAGGTGCTGCTCGGGCATTTGGACAGTTTTATCAGAAGAAATGAGAAACTGGTCAAAGACATGAACGGCTATATCGAGCTTTTTAAGAAGTTAAAAGAGCAGGATATTGACTGCTCCTACAGTCAGCTGACCGCGCTCTGCGGCGTATATGTTTATTCTGCAATGCGGGATTGGGCCATCGAGGCAAAGAAAATTATTTCGGAGAAAGGAGTTGATGATCATGAGACAAAGGGTTCGTAAAGGCATACTTGTTTTTTCCATGCTAATGTTTCCGCTGACATTTTTCTTTTTGTCGCCGTTTGTTATTGTTCTGTCCGCTGCAAAAGGCATACTGAACGGAAGTGCAATGGTTTTCGGGCTGCTCCTGCTGTTTTCGATTTTCAGTAGCCGTATTTTCTGCGGCTGGCTCTGCCCCGGCGGCGCATTGCAGGACTATGTCTCCGCTGCAAACAACCGTAAATGGAACAGTAAAGGGAAAAACCTCTCCAAATACATCATCTGGACGGTGTGGCTTTCGTTCATCGTGTTTCTCTGGATGCGCAACCGTCCGCTCAAGGGAAATTTCCTGTATCTTGTGAATATCGATCAGCAGTATATCATCATCTATGCGATCGTTATGTCCGTAATATACCTGTTCACACTTCTAACCGGCAAGCGCGGTATGTGCCACAGCCTTTGCTGGATGGCTCCGTTCATGGTAACAGGCGAGAAGTTTGCGGATCTTCTTCACATTCCCAGATTCAGACTTAAGTCTGTCCCCGACGCCTGTGTTTCCTGCGGAAAGTGCAGCAGCGTTTGCCCTATGGGCCTGAACATCGCTGAGATGGTGAAATCCGGCATAGATTCATCCGAATGTATAAATTGCCTTGAATGCGCCGACAGCTGCCCCAAAAAGGCTATCCGTTTCGGAATAGGGCAGAAACAGCGATGAGTATATGTAGAAATAACATATTAAAAAGGAGAATGACAATGAGCACTCTGGTTGTATATTTTTCGCTTGACGGCAACACGAAATTTATTGCAGAAAAGGTTGCTGAAACGATAAGCGCCGATATGATCGAGCTAAAAACAAGCAAGAAATACCCGACGGAAGGATTTAAGAAGTACTTTTGGGGAGGGAAGAGTGTTATTTTCGGTGAGAAGCCAAAGCTGATAAACGAACGCATTGATTGGAACCGGTATGAGACGATTATAATCGGAACGCCCGTCTGGGCCGGATCCTTTTCTCCACCAATCAAAAGTTTTATCAGCGAATATAAAATCTATGGCAAACGGATCGCACTGTTCGCCAGCCATGGAGGGGGCGGAGCCGAAAAGTGCTTTTCAAAGCTGAAGAAAGCACTTCCTGGGAATGAGTTCGTCTCAGAAATAGATTTTGTTGAGCCTAAGAAAAATCCAGAGGAAAATTCTTTGAAAGCTGCCAGGTGGGCCGAGCACCTGGCTATCTGATTGCAACATACTATTGTCTGCCATAGATTGGCTGCCGACTGTTATCCATTGGAAACGGCCGGCATTTTTATTCCTTAAAATGAAAGAAGTCGACCCTGTTTCAGAGTCGACTTTTTTCTATAATATAACCGAACAAACAAAGAAAAGCCGCAAAAACACAGCGTTCTTGCGGCTTTGGCGGAGAAAGAGTAATATTTTTTCGCTACGGGGACTGCTTCGGTGTGCCGCATATTTTCAAAAAGTGCTGCATGGGTACGGTCAGAAACTTATCCGTGCGGTAAATGACGGAGAGCGCCCAGGGAAATTCCGGGTTTTTCAGGTGGAGCTGACACACACGGCCGGCGTACAGCTTGTCGACCAGGGGCTTGGGCAAAATGCTGACACCCTGATTGTTTGCAATCATCTCCAGCAGCAAATCCCATTGGGAGCTTTCAAAAACGATGTTCGGCGTAAAACCCGCAGCTTTGCAGCGTTCCATCATTACATCGTAATACATATAATCCGGAGAAACCATTAACAAACGCTCCGTTTTCAGCGCCTCGAAGTCAACGCTGCTTTCGGAGGCAAGCGGATGCTGCTTGGGGACGACCAGCACGGCCTCCGAGTGAAAAACGGTTTTGCTGTAAAACCTACTGTCCGAAAACGGTTCAATCACCACGCCCAAATCAAGCGTTCCGTCGTCCACCAAATCCCGGATTGATTTGGAGGTGATCTCCGTAATCTGCAAATTGGTTTCCGGGTAAGCCTTCCGGAATTGATAAATCAGGGAAGAAAAATAGATGGTTCCGGCGGAAGGGGGGAGACCGAGCGCCAGGGTACCGCCCGCGCAGCGCAGCTTCTGCTCCAGCTTTTGCGTCTGCGTGTGATAATAGTCCAGCAGCTTTGTGGCGTATTCATAAAATACCAAACCGTCCTGGGTAATCAGAAGATCCTTCGTCCGGCGTCTGATGAATTCCGCCTGAAATTCATTCTCCAGTGCACGAATGGCCTTGCTCAGGGTCGATTGGCTGACGAAAAGCTTCTCAGCCGCTCTTGTAAAATTGCGTTGTTTTACCACTTCCACATAGTAAGTCAGCCAAGTCATTGTCATTGGGAATTTCCTCCATTCATTTTTTTATCCTATTTCAATTATACTTAGGAATCTTTTGATTGCAATCCTGTAATTGCCAATCAGGGTAATTCTGTATGAATCTTATTCATACAGGTATGAATTTTTTGTATTTTTCATCTAAAAAATATCGTGTTATGATCATAGCAGGGAAATGTTTTGGCCAAAGCATACGAAATTCAATGAACAGCTTGCATGCGGCCGCATGCAAGCGAGAGGAGAGGTATTTGTGCAAGAACAAGAGAAAAAAGTATCTTCCGCCAGAGCCATACTAATTGAAACGGTGATGTTCTTTACATACGCGTTTTTCGCCGTGAACTGGGTCGCCGGCAGCACGCTGACACCGCAGATTATGAAGTCTTTTAACCTGAAGTCGTTTGCGTCGGCAACCTTTATTTCCAACGCCATCACCATCGCAAAAATTATCGGTAATTTCGCGGCCGCCGGAATTCTTGTCAAGTTGCTGCCCAAAAAGGCGATTGGCCTGGGTTCCGGGCTGATTGTCGCGGGCAGCGTGCTGGCTTTGCTGGCGCCGCAGTATTGGATTTTTATTTTGGGCCGCTTTATTATGGGGTTTGGCGGTGCGCTGTATGTGGTTTATTTCAGTCCCGTTGTCATTCACTTTTTTGCCCCTGAAAAGCGCCCGGCGGTCAACGCGATCAATAACGTGGCCTATAATGTCGGAGGAATCATTGCAATGCTGATTGTCGGCCCGGTCATCCAGTGGATGCAGACCTGGCAGTACAGCATGGCATTTTTCGCGGCAATCAGCGCCGTATTGTTTATCGTGTGGCCGGTTTTGGGACAGGATTTTGAGCTGAACCGTTCATCCGGTGCGGATACGGAGAAATACACCATAGGGGATGCGCTTAAGGAAAAAAACAACTGGTTCCTGCCGCTTACCTATTCCGGATTACTAACCTTCTACATTGTGCTGCTCAATATTTTCCCAATTTCCGGCATTACCGTAATCAACTCCAAAACACTCAGCACTTTGGTGGCGGTAGGCGGCGTTGTCGGTTCCATACTGGCAATTATGCTGTCCAAGGTATACTTCAAGCGCCTGCCCGTAATCCGCTGGAGCGGCCTGGCCATGATCTTATTTGGCGCGCTGATGTTTAACACGAAAAACGGCACGCTTTCGATGATTGCCGCCTTTGCAATCGGTGTGCTGATGTTCCTGCCGATTACCTCCCTCGTAATGATTCCGCAGGAAATGCCGAACATGTCCCCTGCAAAGCTGACGACCATTATGGGTCTGTTCTGGGCGCTGTCCTATGTGATCGAATCGATTGTGTTCTATCTGATCGGCATTGTGATCGACAAATCCGGGTATTCAGCCGGCTTGACCATCGCGCTGGTGATGAGCGCAACCTTCTTCATAGGGTCGTTCATCCTTCCGGAAACAGGGCGCTCAGCAAAGGAAAAGAACCAGTAAGTATGGAAAGGGAGTTTTTTGAATGAAATCGTTTGAAGAAATGTACAATGAGAAAAAAATGACCGCCGAACAGGCTCTGGAATTAATTCAGGACAACGACTATATGTTTTCCGCCCAGGCGGCCGGGGAGCCGGAAGCGATTCTTGAGAAATTGCAGCACCTAAAGAAAACCGGCGTAAAAAATACGGTTTTGAACACCTGCCTGCCCCTAAAGTATTACGAGGCGTTCAAGGACCCTGAAATGAAGGGGATTATGGCGCATAACGCCTGGTTTTTCAATGCTGGTCTGCGTGATGCACAGACCAAAAAGCTGGTGAGCGACGTGCCCCAAAGCTCTACCTCCATTCTGCGCAAAACCCTTGACCGCTGCGCTTATGAAAACCGCCGCCCCGTGGTGCTGGCCACCGTATCCCCCATGGATCGGCACGGCTATATGTCCCTGTCCGTCAGCGCGATTTATGAGCGTGACCTGATCAACAAGGGGGCGCTTGCCATCGTGGAAGTGAACCCCAATTTCCCCTGCACCTTCGGTGATACACAAGTCCATATTTCCGAGGTTGCGGCAGTTGTCGAATCCGACCGCCCCATCTTCAAAAGCAAGCTGGCTCCTTACACCGAAACGGACGCGGCAATCGGCAGATATGTTGCCTCACTGATTGAGGACGGTTCCACGATTCAACTGGGAATCGGCAATATTCCGAATGCGGTGGCTACGGAGCTGAAGAGCAAGCACCATTTGGGAATCCATACGGAAATGTTTACGGAAACAATGGTGGATTTGATTGAATGCGGTGCAGTGGACAATTCCCAGAAGGGTCTGCTTAACGGCTATTCGGTTTGCTCCTTCACAATGGGCAGCCAGAGGCTGTACGACTACATCGACCACAACCCCTCTGTTTTATTTAAATCCTGCACCTTTACCAATGACCCGTACACCATTGGAAAAAACAATAAATTTGTTTCGGTGAACGCTACACTGGAGATTGACCTTACCGGCCAATGCGCTTCGGAAACGGTTGGCCACACCCAATGGTCCGGCACGGGCGGACAGTCGGAAACCGTGCAGGGCGCGCAGATGTCCCCCGGCGGCAAGTCGATTATCGCCATGCACTCCACCTATACCACCAAGGACGAAAGCGGCAAAGAGGTTCTTCATTCGAAGATTGTGCCGTTTTTGCAGGAAGGCTCGGTTGTCACCACGTCCCGCAACGACACGGACTATGTGGTAACGGAATACGGCATTGCCTGGCTGCGCGGACTAAATGTGAGCCGCCGTGTCGAAGCGCTCATCAACATTGCGCATCCGGACTTCCGCGAGGAACTGCGCCGCCAAGCCGAAATAAACCAAATTTGGTAAACAACTGTTTTCCCCTGCATAGCCCTACACCCTGCCGGTGAACTGAACCGGTAAAAATGCAATTGCAAAAGAACCCCCAATCGCAGTATCGTAAAACTGCGGTTGGGGGCAAATTTGGGTTGAAAGGCTTTTTGTGTAGAGCCTTTTTATCGACCTTTTCGTTTTAGCGGGACAAAAATAGTTACCCCTCGGCAAAGTGAACCGCATCCCGTCAAGAGGACAATGAAAAAATATAAAGATTTCCCGGACAGTAGTACAAACTGCTGTCCGTTTTTTATGCTGCAATATATAGGTTATGCTTCTCCGATTGGGGCGCTGACTTTTGGATTGTTTTCTGCTTTTATAAATGGATTTCTAAAATGAAAAGGCAGCCTGTTGAGAAATCAGAGAACTTTCTTTCTACAGCATAATCAAGGAGCAAGCCTGAATAATAATGTGTAATAAACGGTGTAATAACATCAACTTTTATATATTTTTACCTACTTTTAGACTTTAGAAAAGACAAAAAGAAAAGCCGCACAAACTCAGCGTTCATGCGGCTTTGGCGGAGAAGAAGGGATTTGAACCCTTGCGCCGGTTACCCGACCTACTCCCTTAGCAGGGGAGCCCCTTCACCACTTGGGTACTTCTCCATGTTGGTGAATAAAAGGAAGCAATTCAATTGAAAGAGATGGCGGAGAGGAAGAGATTCGAACTCTTGGTCCCTTGCGGGATCACTAGTTTTCAAGACTAGCTCCTTAAACCACTCGGACACCTCTCCATCACAAGTGCGAGATTAATAATATCATATTTTATAGGGTGATGTCAATGAATTCTATAAAAAATCTTTATTTTTTGATAAATTGTACGCAGTTTGGCGAAAAGAAAATGAATTCCCGCAAAACCCGGCAATTCCGCCGTTTCTGCGGGAATCCTTCATAAGCTATAAAATATTTGCGATACTCGGCAGCTGGGATTCATTCAAATACATAATCTGCGTAATGCCCCGCTCGCATTCGGCCTCAAATTGATCCGTGGCTCCATAGTAGCAGAGCATAGGGAGGACGGACAGCGTCTGGTCGATGGATTCCAGCTGGTTATGCGGCATGAACGTACAAAGATATTCATGGCTGTCGCGCCAGTCCGAAGATGCCTTGCGGCTGAACTTCAAAGCGGTGTCCATATCGCCTTTTGCCGCGGCTTCTTTTGCAGTGGTAACGGTTTGCGCCATTTGCGCGCTCACCTTTTTCGTTGTGTTCGTACCGATTACGCAGATCACAACGAGAAAAACAAATATGATTGCCGAAGCCCATACCCGCTTCATTTCTTTTCATCCTTTGTTATAATATTAAAATCTCCCTTTCGGTTTGCCGTCATAATGAAAATGTCATCCGCTTTTGTATTTTTGCCGCGCAGTACGCCGTCAAGCCAGTCGCGGCTTTTGTTGCAGAGCTTCAGGGAAAAATCCGAGATGACGCCGTCGCTGATCACAACGGTTTCGATTCCGGTATCCGGCAGCGCCACCCCCAGCATGCCGGCAGTCGGCTGTTCCTTATCCGGCTTTTTAATCACGCTCATTTTTCCGTTTGTCTCCACAATCGCATACGCCACATCTTCTATGCTGAACACATTTTTCTGCCGAAGCTGTTCCGAAAGGTCTTCCGTGCTCATGCGAAGACGGCGCATTTCTTTCTGGTCAACCTTTCCGTCGTTAATCACAATGAGCGGGCGGCCGCAGATGGCTCTTCTGAATTTCGTACTTTTCAGCATCAGCGCGGAGATCAATATTTCGCACATGACCAGTACCGCAATCGGAATAAAGCCGCTTGCGAGCGGCTGGCCCGTATCCTGCATCGGTATTGCCGCGATATCGGAAATCAAAAGCGTTACAACAAGTTCGCTCGTTTGCAGTTCGCTGATCTGTCGTTTGCCCATCAGCCTTACTGCTGCAATAATGACTATGTAGAGCAGCAAGGTCCGAATAAAAGAAATTGTCATTTTTATCACCACAGATAGTATGAACCGCCATCATCCGCTTATTCATTTTTGCTCCGGCTTCGGGCAAAAGGAAAGCTCCGGCTTTTCATACCGGAGCTTTGTTTTTCTATTTATGCGATCGGTTTGATTTGCTGTGCAAAATTTTCAAAATTGTTTTCGGCACAAAAGCTCTGTAAATACAGCGCCCTGCAGTTTTTCCTCAGCTTTTTCACATCCTCCAAGGGAAGGGAAGCGGCGGACTGGATGGTTTCCGCCAGCTTGTCCGGCGTGACATCGGCAGGAACTAAGAATCCTGTTTCCCCATCTTTTACAATTTCGCCCGTACCGCCCACGTTGGTCGCGATCGTCGGTATTCCAAAAGAGCAGGCTTCCATAACGCTGACTGGAAGTCCTTCCGTACTGCTGGTATTCACAAAAAAGTCCACAGGGTTCTTTTTGTAAAATTCCATCAGGTCTTTGTTTTTTACTTCGCCCGGGAATTCGCATTCCATGAACTGTAAATTCTCACCGGCGTATTTTTTCAGATCTTCCAGCGCGTCGCCGCCGCCGAAATGCGTCCATTTCAGGTGCAGACCGCTGTTGTTTAATTTGCTGAGAGCCTGCGCGAGCAGTTCTACTCGCTTTAACGGAACGATATGACAGCAGCTTACGATCTGAAATGGGTCGCCGTTTGCCGTTCCGGTTCCGAAATCGCGCGTACCGAGATAAGCGGTTTGGATTTTATCCTGAAAATCAGGATACCGTTCTTTCAAATATGCACTGCCGTTGTCCGAACACGCATAGACCATATCAATGTTCTTTAAAATATAATACCGGAGCGGAAGATAATTCATGGAATTCCGGTAGGCGTACAGATCGTAGCCGTGCGCGCGGCAGACAACGCGGCCGTTGATGGCGCCGTAGTATTTATTCAGCTTTGTGGCAACCATGGCGGTATCGTAAAACCAGTAGCTGTAGAAGGTAACCCCGTCGAATTTTTCCATGGGGTATTTCGCGAGGATTTTTACGGACTCATCATAAACGATTTCCGATTTCGCGATAAAATAGCTTAAATAGAGCCTCTTTTTTAAAGAACCTTTTACAGCGCTGCGCTCGTCCTTCCCGGAATACCCTTTATAGTCTTTAAAAGGGAACTGCCTTGCCATCGCGCCGGCAAGGCTGCGTTTTACTTTTGAAGCGGGAATGAAATGTACGCTTACATTTTCCGGAACGCTTCGTGTTTGTTCCGGATGGTCGGCGGTGCTGGTTGCAATCAGAATCACTTTTTCGAATTCTTTCGCCAATATTGCAATTTCGTCTTCTATAAATTCTTCCCCTTTGTCAAAGGGAAATATCTTCGTTAGCATCAATAGGCAGTCCTTCATTTAAAAACAGCCTCCCGATTGTATAATAATTAAAGGATAGCATAATAAATACGGCAATTCAACACAGTATTACAAAATATTCTTGTATTAGATATTGGGAAATGGTATGATCATATATATGCTTTTATATGCTTTGTAACAGTATAACTCGTTTTTGAGCGTTTTGCTGTAAAAAACAGAATTGTTTCAATAGCATTCGATTGAAATGATTTGGAAATACAGAATAAGCATTAAAGGAGGGGCGGTTTTGCCGAAGGTAAGTGTGATTGTACCTGTCTATAATGTTGAAAAGTATTTGGCGCAGTGTGTAAATAGTATTTTGACACAGACGCTGACGGATATAGAAATCTTTTTGGTAAATGATGCATCAACCGATGATTCCCTTTCCATAGCCCGTGGCTTTGAAAAGGATTCCCGTGTAAAGGTGCTTGATAAACCCCACGGAGGGCTGGGGGATACGCGCAATTACGGCGCGGCCCGCGCTTGCGGCGATTATCTGGTTTTTGTTGATTCGGACGACTGGATCGATCCGGAAATGCTGCAAAGTTTGTACGATTCGGCCGAGCAGTGTTCGGCCGATATGGTCGTTTTTAACTTTGTCCGGGAAAATCCCACGGACGGCGAACAGCGGATTTGCAAGCTGCCCGTCAGTTTTCCCGCGTTCGATCAGGAAACGCAGGAAACACTGATTGCCGAACTGATCGGCCCGGACGCCGGCGACAGCCCGTGGCGGCAGGTAGAGATGCTAGGCTGCGCGTGGCGCAGAATGTTCCGGCGGGAATGGTTTGTCCGCAATCATCTCGCGTATTTTAACGAGCAGGAGATTATGCTCGAAGACCTGCCGGTTTCCATTATGGCACACTGCCTGACGGACCGTGTGCTTGTCTTGGGCGGGGCGTATTACCATTACCGCTATAACCCGCAGTCCCTGAGTACGAAATACCGTCCGCGCAAAATGGAGATGATGGCGGCCTGTTTTCAGATCGTACGCGAATTTTTGCAGAAACAGAAATTGTATGAACAGTATAGCGAAAGACATCTGGCCTGGCTGCTGCGCAGCGCGGCGCATTCTTCGCTGGTGAACTGCTTTAGTCCGATGAATAAGGTAAGCTTTCAAAAACGATACAGAGAGGTACGGGGCATCCTGAAAAATCCGCTGCTCCGGCAGGCGGCGCAGTCCGATTACCTTGCAAACGGCAGCCGTGCCGACCGCGTCATCCTGCGTGTGATCCGGTCGAAAAACACTCTTTTCGTTTATCTCTTTTATCGGTTTTATTCCAATATGCTTTTTAAAGATACGGGGAAGAAATAATGACGAAAAAAAGCGTTCTATTTATCAATTACAGCCTGCACAGCGGCGGGATCGAAAAAAGTCTGGTTACCGTGCTGTCGCTTTTCGATTACGAACATTACGATGTGGATTTGCAGCTTTTTGCAAACGAGGGCCTTTTTCTGAGCCGCGTGTCCCCAAAAGTCAATCTTTTGCCGCCGCTTTTTCCGGCGGAATATAAACTGAATATCCGACAGGCCTTCTTTCAATTGATTCGGAAGGGGCATCCGCTGACTGCGCTTTGCCGATTAATGGTTACATTTGCCGGGCTGAGAGGCACGATGGGCGAACGCCTGACCCGCATGTGGAACGTGGAAAGGCGGTTTATCCGCCCGGCAAAAAAAGAATACGATACGGTCGTTGCCTTTATGGAAGGCCAGCCGATTTATTATGCCATTACAAAGGTAAAGAGCAAAAACAAAATCGGTTTTATCCACGGCGATTATGTCGCGATGGGCTTAAATAAAGATTTTGATTACAGCTTCATTCAGCAGCTGAACGCGCTCTGTACGGTTTCCGAATCCTGCAAGGCGGCGCTGGACAAAACTTTCCCGGAATTTAAAAATAAATTCCATGTGATTTATAATATCATTTCCGCAACCTTTATGCGGAATATGGCGGACGAACCGGCCGATTTTGGGGACGATTTTAAAGGGCTGCGCGTACTTTCCATCGCGCGCCTTTCCCATCAGAAAGGGCTGGATATCGCTCTGCCCGCAATTGCCGCTTTAAAGAAAAAAGGGCTTCGGTTCAAGTGGTATATTATCGGGGTCGGGCCGGAGGAGGAAAACCTCCGCAGTCAGATTCATGAGCTGGATATCGAAGATTATGTCCGGTTTTTGGGGGAACAGTCGAATCCGTATCCCTACCTGAAAGTATGCGATATTTATATGCAGCCTTCCCGTTTTGAAGGCAAATCCATTGCCGTCGACGAAGCTATGGTTATGGCGCGCCCGATTCTGCTGACGGATTTTTCAACCGCGAAAGATCAGATTGATTCCGGCAAAAACGGTCTTATTGTGCCTATGACGAGCGAAGGGGTTGCCGAAGGGCTTGAAGACCTGCTGCTCAACGAGGAACGCCGCGCCCAGTTCACTGCGGCTCTGGAGAAATGCGATTATACGAATGAATATGAGATCAATAAGCTGTACGCTTTAATCGGAGGCGGTTCCCTGTAAAGGGCGCTTTGTTCTTCAGTGTACGAAAAAACAGAAAAAAGCGCCTGCTTCGGGTTTCGAAGCAGGCGCTTTTGCCGTATGGGTTTTAACCGATTTTATCCTGTATGGTTGGATGGGAGGCTTCCCAAAGCTCATCCGCAACCGGAGCCCAATGTTCCGCCGCATCCTTGCATTTGGCGCTCAGAACATCCACGTCCTCCGGGTTCGTCATATCGGTTGATGCCGCGCCCGATTTTTTCACCATATCGGCCAGGCGGCCCGGGTTGTCGAGCAGGGGACACGGACGCAAATGGTTTTCATTAAACGGCTGGTTTTTGCGGTACTGCATAAACAGGGGGGACTGGTACGCTTCCAGAAGCGTTTTTTCTTTAATATTGGCATTCGCGTAGTGGATGAATGCGCACGGTTCAATATCCCCGTTCGCGTTGATATGCATATAGCAGCGTCCGCCGGCGATGCAGCCCTTCACATACTCTCCGTCATTCCAGAAATCCATGGTGAACAACGGCTTGGTTCCCCGGAACTTCCGTATCTGGTAGTACATAAATTTACGCTGCTCCGCGGTTGCCATCAGCTCCGGTACGGCGTCTTTGCCGACCGGCATATATGTAAAGAACCACGCGAATTTTGCGCCCTTTGCGATCATGTCGTCAAAATATTCTTCGCTTCCGATTACGTCCACATTTTTACTCGTATAGCAGCAGGAAATACCGAACGGAAGCTTTTTCGCCCTTAAAATTTCCATCGCCTTTACAACCGCCGCATACGTGCCCTCGCCGCGGCGGGAATCGGTCGCTTCTTCAAATCCCTCCACGCTGATAGCCGGGACGAAGTTTTTCACCCGAAGCATTTCGTCCGCAAAGGCTTCGTCAATCAGGGTGGCGTTGGTAAACGCAAGGAAAGCGCAGTCGCTGTGCTTTTCACAGAGCTTGATAATATCGTTTTTACGGACAAGCGGCTCGCCGCCGGAATAGATATACATGTATGTACCGAGTTTTTTACCCTGCTCGATAATGCTGTCGAGCGTTTCCAGGCTCATGTTGAGCTTGTTGCCGTATTCCGCAGCCCAGCAGCCGGTGCAGTGCAGGTTGCATGCCGAAGTCGGGTCCATCAGGATTGCCCACGGAATGTTGCAGTCGTATTTTTCTTCATTTTTATTTTTACGCTGGCATCCAAGAATTGAGGAATTAATCAGGAAATTTTCAAACAATTTTTTTCGGACTCCGGTATCGATATCCGTATAAAGGCTCATAATCAATCTGTACCAGTTGTTGTTCGGATCTTTCAGAGCCTCGTCAATGATGTTATACGCATTGTGGTAATAGTCTTCCTTATCAAATTTGCGTATCCAGTTCATTACCTTCGGAACATTTTCTTCCGGATTATTGTCTAAATAGCCTAACACTTTTTTTAAGCCGTAGGATTCCAGCATTTCATTAACGGTTCCCATCGTGCATTCTCCCTTCATATTTACGCTATTTTCTATAATGCTAGCATCTTCAGCGGAAGATGTATCTATACAAAACCCAAGCTCAGTCAAAATATCATACACTTATTGGAAACTGTCAGATTCTTAAGAGGCCGGGGAATCATTTGACTTTGACTTTGCTTTATTGTATCATCAAAAAGAAAAACGGCAGTTTCATAAAATTGGATACTTTTTATCGGCTTTTCGGATATCGCGGCGGATGAATCATAATTACTCCCATTTCATTGTAGAATTGCTGTAAATACAGTTTTGGAGGCTGAATCATGAAGTTAAGCAGTTTGCTTGAAGGACTGAAATATACCTGTTCCGGCAATACGGATGTTGAAATAACGGATATTATCTTTGACTCGCGCAAGGTGAGAAAGGACTGCGCCTTTGTCTGCCTGTGCGGTTCTTCCGTCGACAGCCACGATTTTGCGCAGCAGGCGGCCGATGCCGGTGCCGCCGCGATTCTTGCGCAGCACCCGGTGGAAGTAAAGAATGTGCCGGTTGTTTATGTGGAAAATACACGCTATGCCATGGCGGTTATGTCCGCGGCGTATTTCGGCCATCCGGCAGATCAAATCCGGGTGGTGGGCATTACGGGCACAAAGGGGAAGACGACCACTTCTTATATGATTCGCTCCATCCTTGAATGCGGCGGCGTCAAAACCGGCCTGATCGGGACCATCGGAACGGTTATCGGGGACGAGGTCATTCAAACCAACAACACAACGCCCGAGTCCTACGACGTGCAGCGTTATCTGCGCATGATGGCCGACAGCGGCTGTAAGGCCGCTGTGATTGAAGCTTCGTCCATCGGGCTGAAGGACGAGCGGGTGTCCGGTTTTACGTTCGATATCGGTTTGTTTACCAATTTTTCTCCAGACCATATCGGCGGCAGCGAACATAAAACGCTGGAAGAATATATGCACTGCAAAAACAGGCTGTTCAAGCAGTGCAGAACCGGTGTGATTAATATTGACGATGAAAATTACAGCGGCATTATAGAAGGCCACACCTGCGAAATTGAGACTTACGGTTTCCGGAAGGAAGCCGGTCTGCGCGCGTCCGGGGAACGGCTGATTTCCCGCCCCGGTTATCTCGGGGTGCATTTTGATCTGTGCGGGCAGCTCAGCTTTGGCGTGGATGTTGACATTCCGGGCCGTTTCAGTGTGTACAACGCGCTGGCCGCCGTCGCCGTCTGCCGCCATTTTGATGTTACGCAGCAGAATATCATCGACGGCCTGAATACCGTTAAGGTGAAGGGCAGGGTAGAGCCGGTTCCGGTTCCCGGAAACTATACTTTGCTGATCGACTACGCGCACAACGCACTCAGTATGGCGAATATTCTGGAAACACTGCGCGAATACAAACCGAACCGTCTGGTCTGCATGTTCGGGGCCGGTGGCAACCGCGCGCGCTCGCGCCGGTACGAAATGGGGGAGACCAGCGGCAACATGGCGGATCTTTCCGTCATTACGGCGGATAACTCCCGTTTTGAGGATGTCATGGATATTATAGAAGATATTAAGGTTGGCTTATCGAAAACAAAGGGAAAATACGTGGTAATCCCCGACCGGAAAGAAGCGATAAAGTATTGTATGGAAAATGCGCAGGACGGCGATATCGTCGTCCTTGCGGGCAAGGGCCACGAGGATTACCAGGAAATTCAGGGTGTGAAATATCATCTCGATGAACGCGAAGTGATCGCGGATATTATTAATAAGAAGATATAAGGTGATAGAATGAAAATGACAGCAAAGGAGATTACCAGGGCCTGCGGGGGCAGGCTGCTTTGCGGCGACCCGGATACCGTTGTAACTTCGGTCAGCACCGACAGCCGGAAAATCGACAGCGGTACGCTGTTTGTCCCCATCAAAGGGGAAAGAACGGACGCGCATACCTTTATCGACGCTACGTTTGCGGCGGGCGCTTCCGCCACGCTGACGCAGGAACATGATCAAATGGATGACAAACACGCGTGGATTCGCGTTCAAAGCACGGAACAGGCCCTTCAGCAGATTGCCGCCGTGTACCGAAGAAAATTTTCCATTCCCTTTATCGGCATTACGGGCAGCGTAGGCAAAACAACGACGAAGGAAATGGTGGCTCTCGCGTTGTCGGCAGGCCGGAACGTTATGAAAACCGAGGGGAATTTCAACAGCCAGATCGGACTGCCGCTGACCATGTTTACATTACAGAAGAGCCATCAGGCGGCGGTTATTGAGATGGGAATGAGCAATTTCGGAGAAATGAGCCGGCTTGCCCAAATTGCCGCGCCCGACTACGCGGTAGTAACGAACATTGGCATTTCCCATATTGAGCAGTTAAAAACGCAGCAGAATATCATGAATGAAAAACTTCATATAACGGACTGCTTTCACAAGGATTCCGTCCTGTTTTTAAACGGGGACGACAAGCTTCTTTCCCAGCTTCGCAATACGCCGAAATGGAAAACGGTATGGTTTGGCACCCAGCCATGGTGCGATTTTTGGGCTGAAAACATACGGACGGCGGAGGCGTCCACCCGGTTTACCCTGGCTGCTCCGGAAGGTTCGTATGAGGTGCAGCTTCCCGCCCTGGGCATGCACAATGTTACAAATGCGCTGGCAGGTTTGGCTGTTGCGAAAACGCTTGGCGTGCCGCTTGAAAAAGCGATTGCCAAGCTGGCGGAGTATCGTCCGCTTGCCATGCGGCAGCAGATTCACCGGGTAAACGAAGTAACGGTGATTGACGATTCCTATAATGCAAGTCCCGATGCGATCCGCAGCAGCGTAGACGTGCTCTGCGGCTTCCATACGGGGAAGCGGATCGCCGTACTGGCCGATATGCTGGAGCTGGGCGATTATTCGCAGAAGGCGCATTTCGATGTCGGCGCGTACGCGGCAACGACCGGAATCGACGCTTTGGTGACCGTGGGGGAAAGGGCGAAGGATATCGTCCGGGGCGCGCAGTCGGTTCGCCCGGAGCTTCCCTGTTTCTCCTGCAATGACAACAGCGAAGCGATAGCTAAACTGAAATCCCTGCTGACCGGGGGGGACGCGGTACTGGTAAAAGGTTCCCGCGCAATGAAAACCGACCAGATTGTAAAAGCGCTTCTTTAAATAGGCTTTACTGACTACTATATGCGGCGGCGGACAAATTTAGTCCGCCGCTTTTTGATGCTGTGAAAGTGGGAAATACAGAAGTGATAATTATTTAACAAATAATCCCGCAAATAATAAAAAAGAATTGTGAACTTTTTAATAACAATGCCTTATTTCTATTGTCTTGTCCCCAAATTTATGCTAAACTGTTACCAATTTGTAACAGTTGTAACGATTATGTTTTATATGGAAACGTTTCAATAGAGGATGTTAAAAAGCAGGAGGTACTGTATGAAAAAAAGTCGCTTGATTCTTTCAGCGTTTCTTGCCGCCACAGTCGCTGTGGCCTCTTTCCTTACGGCATCGCCGACCGCTGCGGCGGCGGAAGCAAAAACGGGTGTCGGTCTTTCGGAGCATGTATTAAAAGCATACGACGAAGGATGGAAATATCATGCCGGCGGTTTCGGCCAGTTTTTCGGGTCGTCCCGCGGAACCGACTGCTCCGGATTGATTAAGTCCTACCTTTGGTGGACGGATGCGGCAAGCAATCCCAAGCCGAATCTTATGGCTGTGGCAGGAAGCTCGGGAAGCATGCTGGAATCCGCGAGTGCGAAGGGAACGATTAATTATTCCAATCCGTCCTCTCTGCCGAGAATCCATGGGCTGATTTTATACCAGCCGGGCCATGTCGGCGTGTATGTAGGCGATAATATGGCGGTGGACAACCGTGATTATGGAATTGATATAAAGTACGAAAAGGTTTTCGGCCGCAGCAAGCCGAAATGGACGATGTGGTTTAAGCTTCCGCAGATTTCTTACCCGACAAACGGTTTTGTTACATATAACGGAGAAAAATATTATTACGAGAACGGGCAGTATGTAGTAGATACAACCCGGACGATCAAAGGCGTAACCTATACCTTCGGCGAATCGGGCACGATTACCGCTACTTCAAACGAGGAAATCCGTCCGGTGGACAAGGTTAAGCCGATTGAATATTTTCCGCTTAAGTTACAGTCCCAGGGCAGTGAAGTGAAAAAGCTGGAGCAAAGGCTGAAAGACCTTGGGTATTATGAAAGCAGTGTGAGCGCCGTTTATGACGACTGCGTTTATAACGCGGTATTGAGTTATCAGAACGCCGCCGGTTTAAAGACGACCGGAATTGCCGATGCAAACACTTTAAAAAGCATTTATGCTGCAAATGCCGTAAAAAATCCGGCAGCCCAAACAAAGAATTAATACGAGGGAAACGCATTCCTTTTATAAAGTAAATATCCGCACGTTCACCCCCGTCAACGACGGGGGTGAACGTAATTTAAAATGAATTTATTCATAATGAATTCTTTGCTCCGAATTGAAAGAATAAGAGTGTATAAATTACCTATAAAAAACAGAGGAAAACAGAGAAAATAAGAGGAAAATAAAACAAATTCAATGATAAATTAAAAAAACAATAGAAATTTGCTGAAAAAGTCAAAAAAATCTTGACAAATCACGCGCAGGCCATTATATTTGATATGTTGCGTTTGCATCTAATTTCATATCGGCGGCGCTTCACTGCCGCAGTCAGCAATGACCGCGAAAAATCCTTTGCGGAGGGCAGTGGCAACGGCGTTGCTGGGATTGCGTTTAACCGCTTGGCTTAACGTAACTAATTTACCGCAAAGGGGATGCACATATTTGGAAAATACACCGATCATATCATTGGAAAACATCGCGGTATCGTTTGACGGGGAAGTCGTGCTGAAGGATTTTAACCTCAGTATTCGAAATGGTGAATTTGTCACCCTGCTTGGTGCTTCCGGCTGTGGAAAAACCACAACCCTGAGGATTATCGGCGGCTTTGTCAAACAGGATACCGGTGATGTTTTTTTTAACGGCAAAAAAATCAACGACCTTCCGCCGCATAAACGGGAGGTTAACACCATCTTTCAGAAATACGCCCTGTTCCCGCATTTAAACGTATACGACAATGTGGCGTTCGGAATGAGGGTTCACGGCAAAAGTGAAAGTCAAATTAAAACGACTGTAAATGAAATGCTCAGCATGGTGAATCTGAACGGTTTTGCGCACAGGAACGTCAATCTACTTTCCGGCGGGCAGCAGCAGCGCGTTGCCATCGCAAGGGCGCTTGCGAATGAGCCGAAGGTATTGCTCCTTGACGAACCGCTCGGCGCGTTGGATTTAAAGCTGCGCAAGGATATGCAGGTTGAGCTTAAGAAAATACAGCAGCAGACCGGAATTACCTTTGTATTTGTTACACACGACCAGGAAGAAGCGCTGTCCATGTCCGACACGGTTGTTGTTATGGACAAGGGAGAAATCCAGCAGATCGGCACGCCGCAGGATATTTATAATGAACCCAGGAATGCATTTGTCGCCGATTTCATCGGGGAAAGCAATATCCTCGACGGCGTCATGCACGAGGACTATCTGGTTGAATTTGCGCGCCACCCGTTCAAATGTGTGGACAAGGGATTTCAGGCGAATGAACCGGTGGACGTGGTCATCCGCCCGGAGGACATCGACGTTGTGGAACCGGACACCAGCCATCTTTCCGGCACGGTTACCAGCGTAAACTTTAAGGGCGTTCATTATGAAATCATTGTTGACGTCAACGGCTTTAAATGGATGATTCAGTCTACCGATTACCAGGAGGTCGGGAACCGGATCGGGCTTTCCCTCCAGCCGGATGATATCCACATTATGCACAAATCCGAATATTCCGGCATGTTTGGCGATTACAGCACATTCAGTGACGAAATGGATGAAGACAGCCAGAATGGCGGCAAGGAGGCGGAGATATACGAATGAAAGCAAAATCCGCAGCCGCTCCTTATGCCGTATGGATGACGATTTTTATTGTCGTTCCTATGGTCTTGGTCGTTATCTTTGCCTTTACAGACAAAAGCGGATCGTTTACCCTGAAAAACATCGCGGAAGTGGGACAGTACTCCAATGTATTCCTGCGTTCGATCTGGTTGGGCGCAGTTGCCACCGCGATTTCCCTGCTGCTGGGCTATCCGCTTGCCCAGATCATTTCCCATATCAGCCCCCGGCGCCAAAGCGTGATGATTATGCTTGTCATGCTTCCGATGTGGATGAACTTTCTGCTCCGGACCTACGCATGGATGACCTTGCTCGAAGATAACGGCATCATTAACAACCTGCTGGCTTCGTTCGGGCTGGGACGGCTCCATCTGATCAATACGCAGGGCGCCGTGGTTCTGGGCATGGTCTATAACTATATCCCCTATATGATTCTGCCGATTTATTCGGTGCTGACGAAAATTGACAGCAGCGTGGTTGAGGCCGCGCAGGATCTGGGCGCAAACCGGGTACAGGTATTTTCAAAGGTTATTTTTCCCATGAGTATGCCCGGCGTTATTTCCGGGATTACCATGGTCTTTGTGCCTGCCGTCAGTACCTTTATCATTTCCAAAATGCTGGGCGGCGGGGCGAACCTGATGATCGGCGATTTGATCGATATGCAGTTTTTGGGAAGCGCCTATAATCCGAATCTCGGTTCGGCCATCTCGCTCGTGCTGATGGTTCTGATTCTGATCTGTATGGGAATTATGCATCAGTTTGACGACGGTGAGAACAGCGGAGGAGGAATTATGGTATGAAAGCAATCTCAAAAATTTACGCGGTGCTTATCTTCCTGTTTCTTTACGCGCCGATTGTCGTCCTGATTGTTTTTTCCTTTAATGATTCCACAACGATGAGCCGGTCCGTCTGGTCGGGCTTTTCAATAAAATGGTATCTTAAGCTTTTTCAGGACGGCATGCTCCTAAGCGCCTTGCGGAACACCCTTGTGATCGCCGCTGTCGCGGCGCTGGTTTCCACCGTGCTTGGTACGGCGGCGGCGATCGGCATCGGCGGGATGAATAAGCTGATGAAGCGCATGGTGATGGACGTAACCAATCTGCCCATGGTGAACCCGGAGATCGTTACCGGCGTTTCGCTGATGCTTCTGTTCGTATTCGTGGCAAAAAGCATGGGCAACCTGACGCTCGGTATGTTCTCCCTGATTCTGGCGCATATCACGTTTTGCCTTCCGTATGTCATTCTGTCGGTTCTGCCGAAGCTCCGCCAAATGGACCCCCATCTGTATGAGGCGGCGCAGGACCTCGGCTGCAGTCCGATTTTCGCTTTTTTTAAAGTCGTTCTGCCGGAAATTATGCCGGGCGTGGTAACGGGCATGATTATGGCGTTTACGCTTTCGATCGACGATTTCGTCATCAGCTATTTTACAAGCGGAACAACGCAGACCCTTCCGATTTTTATCTATTCCATGACGAGAAAAAGAATCAGCCCGGAAATCAACGCGCTTTCCACTTTGCTGTTCGGTACGATTATCGTGCTTCTTCTGATTATTAACTTCCGTCAGGCCAAAGATCAGAAGGCGGAAGAAAAGGCGGAGGAGGCATAATATTGAAAAAAGCAATTGCGGCCGTTGCAGCCGCTGTCATTTTCGCTGCCGGGGTCATCAGTCCTTCGGCGATGGCGGAAACATCCGAAAAAGCCGCGCCGAAAACCGGGGTGACGATTAACGTCTATAACTGGGGCGAGTATATATCAAACGGGGTCGACGATACCATCGACGTCAATAAGGAGTTTACCAAAAAAACCGGTATTGACGTCAATTATACGACGTATGATTCCAATGAATCCCTCTATTCCAAACTTGCAAACGGCGGGGCGAATTACGATATTGTGATTCCGTCGGACTATATGGTTTCCAAACTGATTCAGGAAAAAATGGTTGAGAAGCTGGATTTCAGGAATATCCCGAATTATCAGTATATTGATCAACAGTTCCGCAGCCCGCAGTACGACAAAACCAACGAATATTCCGTCCCGTATACATGGGGCGTTGTCGGTATTTTTTACAATAAAAAATATGTAAAGGAACCGGTTGACAGCTGGAAAATTCTTTGGAATAAGAAGTATGCGGGAAAAATCCTGATGTTTGATAATCCGCGGGATACTTTTGGCATTGCGCAGAAAATTCTCGGCTATTCCTACAACAGCACCAATCCGGAAGAATGGGAAAACGCGGCAAAGCTGCTGAAAGAGCAAAAACCGATTGTTCAGGCATACGTTATGGATCAGATTTTTGATAAAATGTCCAGCGGGGACGCGTGGCTGGCGCCTTATTACGCGGGCGACGCCGCAACCCTTGTCAAAGACAATCCGGACATCGGCTTTTCCATTCCTACAAAGGAAGGGACAAACTTTTTTGTAGACGCCGTCTGCATCCCGACCGGCACACAGCACAAAAAGGAAGCGGAAGAATATATCAACTTCCTGTGCGACCCGGAAATTGCCGCCGCGAATATGGAATATATCGGCTACTCCACGCCGGAAACGGCCGCGAAAAAGCTTCTCCCGAAAGAGACGGTGGAAAATCCGATCTTTTATCCGAATGAGAAAATCATGAAGAAATCCGAAACCTTTGTCAATCTTCCGGAGGATACCAATTTAATGCTGGATACCCTTTGGGCGGAAGTAAAGATGGGCGGGCCGGGCCAAACCGCAACTTTGGTAGCGGTACTCTGCGGTTTTCTGCTGCTCTATATCGGAATCGTCGTTTATAAAAAAGTGAAAGCAAAACGGGAACTGCAATAAAATGGCTGAATTTTGAAATTTTTTTAAATAAAAAACCGCAGCGGAAAACGCTGCGGTTTTTGTATTTTATGCCTGCCTGATCATGAAATTACAGCCATTTCGGGTCTAAGAATGCGGGATTGGAGAAGGTTTTTCCAAAAAAATCCAATTAAATAGATAATTGTCATAATATTTTCACCGTCCGGTGGCAGATTAATAGTGCGGCGCAAGGAGGTGGAAATTTGAAAAATTTTCTAAAAGGTTTAACCGCATGCTCTTTCGTGCTGATGATTTTATATTCCGTAAGCATTGGTATGGCCGGCTATTTCACTCCGGATTCTTACAAAGTAACCGCGGGAAGTTCCCTGCAATGGGGTTCGGATGCGATTACGGCGGTGGCGGAAAACGGGGCGAATATGACGGCCGGATTTTGTTCCACACCCAATAAAAGCTATAAGGCGAAATTAATGCTTTACCATGTGATTCCTATTAAAACCGTAAATGTAGATGTTGTAAAAGAAACCTTGCTGGTTCCCTGCGGAACGCCCTTTGGAATTAAATTGTTTACAAACGGCGTCGTAATTGTAGGAGTGGCGGACATCAAAACAGCGGAAGGTACGGTGAATCCCGCGTCGATTGCAGGGCTCAAAGTCGGCGATGTAGTCACTGCCATAAATGGAAAAAAGGTCAACACAAACGCTGAATTAATTGAGACCGTTGCAAAAAGCGGGGGAAAAAGCCTTACGTTTACAATCCGCAGAGACAACGATTCCTTCGCTGTAAATGTTCAGCCGGTGAAATCCGAAATAGATGCCGGATACAAAGCCGGAATCTGGGTACGCGACGGTACCGCGGGCATCGGAACCCTGACGTTTTACAATCCGGTAACAAAATGCTTTGCCGGTTTGGGGCACGGCGTGTGTGACACGGATACAAATGAACTGATGCCTCTTTTGCATGGCGATATCGTTCCGGTTACCATCAGCGGTATTACAAAAGGGGAAAAGGGAAATCCCGGCGAACTCCGCGGTTATTTTACGACGGATAATGCGATCGGTACCCTGGAAGCCAATGTAAACGCCGGCGTTTACGGCAAACTTCGCATCGCACCCAAAGGGGAAGCAATGGAAGTTGCCATGAAGCAGGAAGTGAAAACAGGCCCTGTTAAAATTCTATCCACAGTGGACGGCGGCAGACCGCAGTATTATAACGCGGAAATTGAAAAAATTGATTATCGGGAAAATTTATACAGTAAAAATATGGTCCTTCACATTACCGATGAAAAACTTTTGAACACAACAGGCGGCATTGTTCAGGGGATGAGCGGCAGCCCGATTATCCAGAACAACAAGATTGTTGGAGCCGTTACGCATGTTTTTGTGAATGATCCGACCCGGGGTTACGGCATATTCGTAGAAAATATGCTGGAAGTTTCCCAGAAGGTTTCGGCTTCCGACCAACTAAAAGTATCTTAAATGATAGCTCTATCGTTATAATTCCCCCATAAAGCAAAAATATTTTTACAACCTATTGCCATTTTTTCCAATATATGGTAATATAGCGTTATAATAAATCTATCTAGGGGGGACATAAAAATGGAAAAGCATATTAAACTTCTTATTGCAAATGACAGTGTTGAATTTAACCGTGATTACGGTCGAATTTTTGAGCAATCGGGTATGGAGATAATCTATACGCAGAAGGATGGCATGAAACTTCTGGAAAAAATTGAATCCATCCATCCGGACGTAGTATTATCGGATTTATTCATGCCGCGGTTGGATGGAATCGGTGTAATGAAAGCGGTTCAAACGAAGATTCCGGAATCTGTGCCGATGTTTATTATTGTTTCCAATTTTACCAGTCCTGCGTTGGAAAGAGAAGTAATGATGTCGGGTGCTTCCTATTTTGCAATCTATCCGTTTAATGCAGCCGATTTGTGCGATCGGATTATTCAGCTGTGCTCCATGTCGGGTCTAACTCCGAAAGTGCAAACCCGGCCCCAAGCCCCGGCGGCATCCGAGCCTTCTTTGGAGATTCAGGTAACGGAAATTCTTCACCAGATCGGCGTTCCGGCCCATATCAAAGGGTATCATTATTTACGCGATTCCATTATTATGGCGATTGAAACACCGGATATTATTAATGCCGTTACCAAGCAGCTTTATCCCAGCGTCGCAAAACAGTATGATACAACGGCTTCACGCGTTGAGCGTGCGATTCGCCACGCGATCGAAGTTGCCTGGGACCGCGGCGATGTTGATATTTTAAACTCTTATTTTGGCTATACCATCCACAATACACGCGGAAAACCAACAAATTCCGAATTTATTGCAATGATTTCAGACAGACTCAGACTTCACATGAAGAGCGCAAGCTAAAACAAAAACCCCATGAAATGATTTCGAAGCGATTACAATAAAATTTTAAAAACTCCTTTGCTTTATTGGGTGTATACTTAATAGAGTAAAGGAGTATTTTTTACAAATAAACAAACCCCGAAAACCTTGCATTTAAAAGGCTCTCGGGGACGCTTTGCTTTACGATGCGCACCGGGATTAGTATGCTTCCAAACGGCGCTGCTGCCTCAGTTTGCGGCGCTTTTCGCCGGCTTCCCATTCCGCTTTTTCCTGAAAGTTTTCTAAAATCAATTTTGGAACCGGAATAGGCTTTTGATTATCGTCCAAAGCTACAAGTACAAGATAGGCGGTATTCACAAGCTTGCGTATGCCGGACAAATCCTCTGAAAAGCTGTCTACGCGCACTTCCATAGAGGTTGTCCCAACATAAGTGATCTTTCCGTGGAGGATGACCAGATTGTCGGCAAATACAGGGCTTTTAAACTGGAGCGAATCAATTTCCGCCGTAGTAACATTATGATTGCAATGCCTGCGTGCAACTGCTCCGGCAACAATATCAATCCAGGATGCAAGCTGCCCGCCGAATACGCGTCCCTGCCCATTCAGATGGTTATAAAAAATAGACTGCACTTGTTCCACTTCGGAATCTTTTACATGTTTTGCGGGTAGTTCGTTCATTTCATCACCATTTCCTTTAAAGTTAGTATTATCAATATATACCATCGTACATCATAATACAATCTTTTTTTTCGTATTTAAAATTGTTAACACAGTTTAAATTTTCGATTAGTAACAGCATTGTAATTGCGCCGGGGAGTATAAAATATTATAATAAGAAAGATTCAGTTTAAATAAAAGAAAAGGACGGCAGATATGGGAAATGAGTTCAACTGCTGCGCAATCATTGTTGCCGCCGGTGAATCCACGCGGATGGCACTTGGTTTTTCCAAGCAGTTTGTTCCCCTTTGCGGTGTGCCCGCGATTGTTCATACACTTTTTGCATTTGATGCGGCCGAAATGATTCAAAGCGTAATTGTTGTCTGTCGGCAGGAAGATATGCCGGAGATGAAAGATTTTATTGAAAAATATAAAATAAAAAAAGTGATTTTCATTGTTGAAGGCGGGGCGACGCGTCAGCAGTCGGTTGCGGCCGGTGTAAAGGCGACCCCCGAGGACGCCGCTTTTTTTGCAATCCATGACGGCGCAAGATCCTTGATCACCGCCGAAGAAATCGACGCTTCCGTAAAAGACGGAATCCGGTGCGGCGCGTCCGCGCTGGCGGTACCCGCGAAAGATACGATTAAAATCACAGGGAAAGATAATTACGTCATTTCAACGCCGGAACGTTCCACGCTTTGGGCGGTTCAAACCCCGCAGGTCTTTGAGCGGAAACTTTATTTAAATGCAATGGAGCAGGCGCAGAAGGACCGGGCGGATTACACGGACGACTGCCAGTTGGTGGAACATATCGGCGTTAAGGTCCATTTATGCAGGGGGACCTATACCAATTTAAAATTGACAACCCAAAATGACGTTTATACCGCCGAAGCGATTGTCAAAAGCAGGGGGATGGGAAAATGAGAATCGGCCACGGTTACGATGTTCACCGTCTGGAAGCGGGGCGGAAGCTTATTTTAGGCGGCGTGGACATTGCCTATGAAAAAGGGCTGCTTGGCCATTCGGATGCCGATGTGCTCGCCCATGCGATTTCCGACGCGCTTCTCGGCGCCGCGGCGCTTGGCGATATCGGCGGCCATTTTCCCGACACCGACCCCGCTTATGAAAACGCGGACAGCCTGCTGCTGCTTTCCAAAGTTTGCGCAATGCTGGAAGAAAAAAATTATAAAATTGGAAATATAGACGCTACCATTCTTGCGCAGGCGCCCAGGATAAAACCGTATATCGGGGAAATGCGGAAAAATTTAGCGGCGGCCTGCAAAATCGCCCTCGACCAGATCAGCGTAAAGGCGACCACCGAGGAAGGGCTTGGCTTTACCGGGACCGGAGAAGGTATTGCCGCCCATGCGGTTTGCATAATTGAGTCGGGTAAGGACGGACAAAAGGCTTGGCTATCGCATACTCTGTAATAAAAACAGAGAGGTGATAACCATGGGCGAGCCTATGATTATGGTCAACTCAATCACGTATGCGATGAAGGGCCGTGATATTTTATTGAGCCACGGGATAAAGGCATATGTAGAAAGAACACCGCGCAGCAATGTAACCGGCGGCTGCGGTTATAGTATATATGTTCCGGAAAGAACCGATGAAGCGGTAAAAATCCTGACCGATGCGGGTATAAAAATTCTTGGACGAGCGGAAAGAGACGGTACGTCATGATTTATCTTGATAATGCCGCAACTACTTATCCAAAACCAGTTTCGGTGCAGAATGCCGTTCAGGTTGCGTTAAATAAGTATGGAGCCAACCCGGGAAGAGCCGGTCATGCCATGTCGCTTGCGGCAGCAGAGGAAATCTACCGCTGCCGCACGGCGGCGGCCAATTTTTTTAAGGCGCCCGGTCCGGAATGCGTTGCCTTCACCTTGAACTGCACCCATGCAATGAACTATGTTTTAAAAGGTCTTTTAAAGCCGGGAGACCATGTTGTTACATCCTGCCTTGAACACAATGCTGTTATGCGTCCATTGCAGAAGCTGTCGGAGAGCGGCGTTACCTTTACCGCAGCACAAGTATTTCCAGGCGATAATGATGCTACGCTGGATGCATTTCGCAATGCGATTCAGGAAAATACGAAATTGATTGTTTGTATGCACGCTTCCAATGTGTGGGGAATCCGGCTGCCGGTGGATCGGATTGCCGCGCTTGGACATCTCTATAATATCCCGATTGCGGTTGACTGCGCGCAGTCGGCCGGTGTTCTGACGATTGATATGGCGGAAAGCGGTTTTGATTATCTTTGCGTAGCCGGGCATAAAGGGCTTTACGGCCCGATGGGCACCGGTATGCTGGTTACGCCGAACGGCTCCAATCTGGATACGATTATCGAAGGCGGCACCGGCACAAGTTCTTTTTCCATGGAACAGCCCCAGACGATGCCGGACCGCATGGAAAGCGGTACGCAGAATATGCCGGGAATCGCGGGGCTGCGGGCCGGAATGGAATTTGTTAACCAAAAGGGTATCCAAACCATTTATCACCATGAGATGGGTCTCATCAATTATCTGTATAAAAAACTGTCTGAAAATAAAAACGTAAAACTCTACACACAGGAACCGAAATGGCCGTATTTTGTGCCGGTTTTATCCTTTAATGTGAATGACCTGCCAAGCGAGACCGTTTCGCAAAAGCTGAACGCGGCCGGCATCGCGGTACGTGCGGGGCTGCATTGCGCGCCCGCCGCTCACGAGTGTTTGGGAACACTGAAACAGGGCACCGTCCGCGTCTGTCCTTCCGTATTCAGTACCATGAATGAAATGAACGCGCTTGTTTCAGCTGTGCAAAAAATAATCTAAAAATACAGAATAAAAGGATTGCATATAAAAGGATATATGCTAAAATAAAAAAGGATGTGTTTTATTCTGGCGGAAGGAAGTAAGTTATGGACGTAGTCGTGAACATTTGGAATTCGTTTTTCAGCCTCGCGAAACAGTTTCGGGTTTCTGATGCTTTAGACGTAATTCTGGTTTCCTTTATTATATACAGTGGAATAAAACTCGTTCGGGAAACGAGGGCGGAGCAGCTTGTCAAGGGAATCCTCGTTCTTTTGGCTGTATGGGGTTTGTCCTATATGCTCAGGCTTTATATGATGAAAAGCCTGCTCACTTACTTTTTCCAGTTCAGCGTGATGGCGCTGCTTGTCGTTTTTCAGCCGGAAATCCGGCGCGCTCTGGAACAGATCGGCCGGAGCGGCATTGGAAATAAACACTGGACATTCGGCCTGCCGTCGGATGATTATGAAGTTTTAGCCCAGCAGAACCGAAGAGGCGTAAATGCGGTGGTGGATGCCGCCGCCGTTTTACAGAAGCAAAAAACCGGCGCGCTGATTGTTTTTGAAAGGCAGACAAAGCTGGGCGATATTATTGACACGGGAACGGTGGTCAACGCCATCCCGTCGGTCCCGATTATCTGCAATGTCTTTTTCAACAAGGCTCCGCTTCACGACGGCGCCATGATTATGCGCGGCGGAATGCTTTACGCCGCCGGGTGCATTCTGCCGCTTACAAAAAGCGATAATGTCAGTATAGACCTCGGTACACGGCACCGCGCGGCAATCGGTATGAGCGAAAATTCCGACGCCGTCGTGGTGGTGGTTTCCGAGGAAACCGGGCAGATTTCGGCTGCGGTGAACGGTGTGCTTACGCGCAATTATACCAGGGAAACTTTGAAAAGCCAGCTGGAAAGCCTGCTTCTTACCAGGGAAACCGAGCCGAGCGAAAAACGGCAGAGTTTCTTCCCCCCGTTAAGGAGGGTGAAAAAGAAATGAAAATCAAAAAGTTTAGTATAGGAAGTTTATTTTACAATAATAAATTCGTCATGTTCTTTTCCGTGCTTGCGGCCATCGGATTATGGATTTTCATGGCGCTAACCAATACGGAGGAATTCCCGAGGCAGATTCAGGGTGTGCCGATTACGATCCGGCTTTCGGATGCTGCGCAGGCAGACGGCCTGAAGGTTTTCAGCCCGGTGAATCAAACGGCGACGGTCTCCATCAAGGGCAACAGCCTGATCGTAAAGCAGATACAGCCCTCCGATCTGGAGGTTGTTGCGCAGCTTGCGTCAACGATTACAAGCCCGGGGAACTATACTTTTAATTTATCCGTCAATAAAAAAGGAACGTTATCGAATTTTGATGTCGTTTCCATATCGCCGAACCAGGCGAATATCAGCGTAGACCGCTACGCGGAAAAAACGTTCCCGATTGAGAATGATATGAAATATAAATCGGATTATAAATCCGATCCCTCCTATTTTGTAAGCGCTCCAACCTTCAGCGTCGATACGGTTACCGTTTCCGGCCCGGAAAAGGAAGTTTCCCGTGTGAACAAGGTTTCGGTGCAGTATGAAATTAACGATACTCTTCGGGAATCCAAGAGTTTTACCACCGATTTAATCCTGACGGATGCCAATGGGAATAAAGTCGCAAGCGACAAAATTAAGATGAGCCAGGAAAAAGTGGATGTTACCATTCCCGTCCTTTCCAGAATCGTTCTGCCGCTCAGCGTCGACTTTACCAACAAACCGACCGGATTGGCGCTTTCCCCAGGTCAGATTACCATCAGCCCGCAGTCCATTGAGGTTGCCGGCCCGAAGGATGTGCTTTCCAATCTGACGGAAATCAGCTTGGCCCCGATCGACTTTTCGGGAATCAGTCCGACGACCAGTTCCTTCGACGTAAACGTGAGCCTGCCGGCAAGCTGTAAAAACCTCAGCAATGTTCCGGTTGCCAAGGTTACCCTGGATCTGGGTTCCATGGCTACCAGAAAAATGGTGGTCAGTAATTTTGCAATCAAAAATCTTGCGGCGGATAAGACCGCGAGCGTTTATACCAAGAGCCTGACGGTTACCGTTGTCGGCCCGGAAAGTGAAATTTCAAAATTAACGGAAAACAGCCTTTCCGCTCAAATTGATATGGCCGGAAAGGAGAATTTTACCGGACATACCGAAATGCCGGTCAGCATCAGCGTGGGCAATGCAACCAGTTCCTGGGTTTACGGAAGCTATATGGCAAACATCAGTGTAAGTCCGATCCGCGGTTAGGTTGAAATCCTTGTATTTACGGAAGCATATCCGGTTTGCGGATATGCTTTCTTTGCGTAAAATGTATGAATTTCCTGTTTATATGGATAAATTACTTTAAAGTTTATGCCGGTTGAGATATAATGAATATATAATAAAAATGGAAGCAGGTGTTTTTTTGACTACAGAATTTACCGTGCCTCTGTCCAAAGTAATTAAAGAACTTTCACTGGAAATGATTTACATGCCCGGTGACGCTGAAAAAATTTTGATATCCTCTATGGATGTAAACAGGCCGGGACTTGAGCTGAACCGTTTTTACGATTATTACGACACAAGACGGATTATTGTTTTCGGCAACGCGGAAACGTCCTTTTTAAAATCCATTACCTCGGAGGAACGTTCGAAAGTTTTAAACGAAATTTTCTCAAAAAAGCCGCCCGCGGCAATCGTAGCCCGGAATATTGAGCCGATGCCGGAACTGATGAACGCGGTGAAAGCCAATGAAATACCGCTTTTAGGCACACCGGATACGACGTCCAGCCTCGTGGCCGCGCTGGTTTCTTTTATGAACGTGGAGCTGGCTCCCCGCATTACACGGCATGGGGTGCTGGTGGAAGTATACGGCGAAGGAATCCTTTTGGTTGGCGACAGCGGCGTCGGCAAAAGCGAAACGGCGATTGAACTGATTAAACGCGGACACCGGCTGATTGCGGATGACGCGGTGGAAATCCGCAGGGTATCCGCAAAATCGCTGGTAGGCCAAGCCCCCGAAAATATCCGTCATTTTATCGAACTGCGCGGCATAGGCATTATTAACGCGCGCCGCATTTTCGGTATGGGCGCCGTAAAGATGACGGAAAAAATTGATATGGTCATCAACCTGGAGATTTGGGACAATCAAAAGGTTTACGACCGTATGGGCATCGACAGCGAATACACCGAAATTCTGGGGATTAAGGTTCCTGTGCTTACCATTCCGGTGAAGCCGGGCAGAAACCTTGCCATCATCATTGAAGTAGCCGCCATGAACAACCGCCAGAAGAAAATGGGGTATAACGCGGCGCAGGAACTGATGCAGAACCTTGGGATGGATATGTCCGTCATGCAGGAACAGGAGAAAAAACGGGAATTGGAATTCTAAATGGAATAAGAATGGAAACAGGGAGTAAGAATGAATATAATAGCAGACACACACACGCACACGATTGCATCTACACACGCTTACAGTACGTTAGAGGAAATGGTTCACGCCGCGGCACGGAAAAAGCTGTACGCGATCGCCATTACCGACCATGGTTACCGTATGCCGGGCGCGCCGGGACGGTGGTATTTTGAAAACATGAGAGTGATTCCGCATTACATGGAGGGCGTTCTTGTTCTTCACGGGCAGGAAACGAATATTATTGATATGGACGGCGGCGTTGATCTTGAGCCGGACTGCGCGGATACACTGGATTGGATTGTTGCATCCATTCACGATGTCGCCTTTCCATGCGAAAAACCTACGGTAGAGGCGATTACGAATGTTTGGATGAACATTGCGAAAAATCCGCACATTCATGTTATCGGCCACAGCGGCACAAAAGAATATGCATATGATTTTGAAACGGTTATCCCGGAATTCGGCCGCACGGGAAAACTGGTTGAATTAAATGAAGGCAGTTTTACGGGGCGGAAGAAATCCATACCGAACTGCAAAAAAATTATGGAGCTTTGCAAAAAGCACAGCGTACCGATCATTTTAAACACGGATTCTCATATATCCGCCACGGTCGGATGCTTTGAACATTCTCTGGCGCTTCTGAAGGAATTGGATTTCCCGGAGGAACTGGTTGTAAACGCAAGCACTGACCGTTTTCATGCTTATTTGAAAGAGCATTCCGCGATAAAGAACGATCCGATCTTTCAATCAAAATAATCGGAGGGTACAATGAATCAACTGGAACAGTTAGCGATTACGGCGAAGGACTTGGGCTGCAAGGTTTGCTGCGACGAGCCGATGAGCCGCCATACTACCTTTAAAATCGGAGGGCCCGCAGACCTGTTTATCACCGTGTATAACCGGGATGCCGTTCAAAAACTGTATCGGGCGGCACATGAACTTGACGTACCCCTGCTGCCCATCGGCAACGGCTCCAATATGCTTGTCAGCGACAGCGGCATTCGCGGCGGGGTCATTGCGCTCGGCGGGGAACTGAGCCAAATCCGGTTAAGCGGCGACGGCTGCACGGTTCACTGCGGCGCAGGCGCAACACTGGCCGGGCTTTGCGTTTTTGCAAGGGAACATTCGCTTACCGGGCTTGAATTTGCGTGGGGGATTCCCGGCGCTGCCGGCGGCGCCGCGTTTATGAACGCGGGCGCATATGAGAACGCAATGGAAAGTGTGCTGGCCTCCTGTACGCATGTTACGAAAACAGGGGAAATCGGTTCGCTTAGCGGTGCAAAGCTCGAACTGGGTTACCGTCACAGCGCTTATACCGAAAACGGCTGCACGATCCTTTCCCTTACGGTCCGGCTGAATCGGGGAGACCGGGAACAGATTGCCGCCCGTATGGATGAGCTGCTCGGACGCAGAAAGGCGAAGCAGCCCCTTGAAATGCCGAGTGCGGGCAGCGTCTTTAAACGTCCGCAGGGGCATTTTGCGGGGGCGCTGATTGAAAACTGCGGTTTAAAAGGCAGAAGCGTGGGCGGCGCGATGGTAAGCCCGAAGCATGCCGGATTTATTGTGAATACGGGCAATGCGACCTGCCGCGACGTGCTGGAACTGATTGATATCATAAAGGAAACCGTGTATCGGCAGACGAATGTGGAACTGGAATGTGAAATAAAAACGATCGGCTGATATGGAGGAACTATGGAATTTTTGATTGTTACGGGTCTTTCCGGCGCAGGGAAGTCCCGCGCGATTGACGCGTTGGAGGATATCGGTTTTTATTGCGTGGATAATATCCCGCCGAAGCTGATTACGGCGTTTTATGAGCTTGCAAATCAGGCGAAGGGGTCGCTGTCCCGCGTAGCGGTGGTTACGGATATCCGCGGCGGCGATATGTTTTCCAGCTTGTTTGAAACATTGGATGAACTGCAAAGCGAAAATAAAAATTACCGGATTTTATTTTTGGATGCCAACGATTATGTGCTGATGAACCGATTTAAGGAAACACGGCGAAAGCATCCGCTTTCGGAAAACTGCCTTGGTTCGCTGGAACAGGCGGTTAAGCTGGAAAGGGATGTGCTAAAGCCGGTGCGCGAACGGGCGGATTATATCATCGATACTTCGTATCTTTCGCCCGCCCAGCTAAAAGAGCGTATTTCGAGCCTGTTTTTGGGCGACTCGTCCGATGCGCTGATGATTCACTGCGTTTCCTTCGGCTTTAAATACGGGATACCCGCCGAGTCGGATCTGGTGTTTGACGTGCGCTGTCTTCCGAATCCCTTTTATGTGGAGGAATTGCGGAATCTGACGGGTTTGGACGAGCCTGTTCGCAGCTATGTGATGAAGTGGGAACAGACACAGGGATTTATCGACCGCTTTTTAAGCTTGATTGATTATATGATTCCGCTTTACTGCAATGAGGGAAAGTCCCAACTGGTGATTGCTATCGGCTGTACCGGCGGGCATCACCGTTCGGTTGCTCTGGCGCAGCTTTTGTACAACCATCTGCTGGAAGCGGACATGCGTACCAGTGTGAATCACCGCGATATCCATAAACAGTAATGACCGGGGAGAAGGTTGCAATGTCATTTTCATCCGATACAAAAATTGAATTATGTAAAGAGACACCGCGGAACTCTTGCTGCCAAAAGGCGGAGTGCTACGGTTTGCTTTTATTTGGGCGGGCGTTTTCGGGCCATGCCATCACCCTGACGACGGAGAGCGGAGCCGCGGCACACCTTGCGGCCCAGCTTACCGCCGAAACCATCGGGGTTATTGTTGATCTGTCCGCGTCGGTATTGCGCAGAAAAGAGCGTAAAAACGCTTTTACGGTTACGATAAACGGCAGTGAACAGCGCAGCGCCGTTCTTGATTTTTTTGGACACGATCAAAAGGAAATGAATCTGCGGATTAATCATTCCAATATGGAAGACGAATGCTGCGCCAGCGCTTTTTTGCGCGGGGCCTTTCTTTCCTGCGGCACCGTAACCGATCCAGCGAAGGATTACCGCCTGGAATTTACCGTTCCCTTTATGAATTTGGCAAGGGACCTTTCCGCTTTTATCAGCGGGATTTACGAGCTGGATTTGCAGCCGGGCCTTTTAAACCGCAAGGGCGCGTTTGTGGTTTACATAAAAGGCGGCGAACGCGTTGCGGATTTCCTGACTTATATGGGAGCCGGAAATGCGGCGATGGAATTGATGCAGGCAAAAATGCTCAAGGAAGTCCGGAACAATGTAAACCGGAAAACCAATTTTGAAACGGCGAATATTGACAAGACGGCGTCTGCGGCGGCGGCGCAGATCATCGCGATCGAGAAAATCAGAAACACCGCCGGATTGGACGCTTTGCCGGAGGAACTGCGGGAAATCGCCGACCTGCGTTACCGCAATCCGGATATGTCCCTGCGTGAGCTTGGCGGAGCCTTGTCCGAACCGCTCAGCCGTTCCGGCGTAAACCATCGGCTTCAGCGTATCGTCGACATTGCAGGGAGTTTATAAAGAACCGGGAGGGAGACACCATGTTTGTACATTTACATTTGCATACGGAGTACAGCCTGCTGGACGGCGCCTGCCGCATCAATGAATTAATCAATACCGCCGCGGACAGGGGAGATACTGCCGTTGCGATAACGGACCACGGCGTAATGTACGGCGCCGTGGATTTTTATAAGGCCGCGAAAAAAAGAGGCATTAAACCGATTATCGGATGTGAGGTCTACGTGGCGCAGCGGTCGCGCTTTGACAAGGTGCATGAACTGGATTCGGAGCACCGTCACTTGGTGTTGCTCTGTGAAAATAACACCGGTTACCAGAATCTGATCGCAATGGTTTCGAAGGCCTGGACGGAAGGCTTTTACAGCAAGCCGCGCGTCGATTTCGACCTTCTGGAAGAACATCACGAAGGGCTGATTGCGTTGTCCGCCTGTCTGGCCGGTGAAATCCCGCGCGCGCTTACCGCCGGGGATTACAACGGCGCAAAGGAAGCCGCCCTGCGTTATCGCGATATTTTCGGGGAAGACCATTTTTATCTGGAATTGCAGGATCATGGACTTCGTGAACAAAAGCGAATCAATCCCTCGATCATCCGCCTGTCCGAAGAAACGGGGATTCCTTTGGTGGTTACCAACGACTGCCATTATATTAAGCCGGAAGACAATAACATGCACCGCATTCTGTTGTGTATCCAGACGAACCATACGATTGAAGACAGCGACGCCATGGATTTCGGAAGCGACCAGTTCTATTTTAAAACGGAAGAGGAAATGCGCGCATTGTTTCCCGCCCATCCGGAGGCGGCGGACAATACGGTAAAAATAGCGGAACGCTGCAACGTGGAGTTTGAATTCGGAAAAACCAAGCTGCCGCATTTCGAAACGCCGAACGGGCAGGAAAATACCTCGTATTTCCGCGACAAATGTTATGAAGGATTATACAGACACTATGGGAAAAATCCGGATAAAGCGATTATTGACCGACTGGAATATGAACTGAAAACCATCGAACACATGGGGTATGTGAACTATTATCTGATTGTGCATGATTTTGTGCGCCACGCGAAAGAAGTCGGAATTCCGGTCGGGCCGGGAAGAGGTTCCGGCGCGGGAAGCCTTGCGGCCTACTGCATTGGAATCACAGGAATCGATCCCCTGAAATACAACCTGCTGTTTGAGCGTTTCTTGAATCCGGAACGCGTCAGCATGCCCGATTTTGACATCGACTTTTCCGATGAGCGCCGTCCGGAAATGATCGACTATGTTGTTGAAAAATACGGCGCCGATCACGTGGCCCAGATCGTCACCTTCGGTACCATGGCGGCGCGCGGCTCAATTCGTGACGCCGGCAGGGCGATGGCGATCCCATACGCTACGGTGGACGGCGTTGCCAAGCTGGTTCCGATGGAGCTGAATATTACGCTGGAGAAAGCGCTGAATTCTTCCGCAGAGCTGAAACAGCGCTATGATACCGACCCGCAGATTCATGAGCTGATCGATATGGCGCGCAAGCTGGAGGGAATGCCGCGCAACGCTTCCACCCATGCCGCCGGGGTTGTTATTACGGACAAGCCGGTTGCCGAGTATGTTCCGTTAGCGAAAAACAACGATTCCGTCGTTACCCAGTACACCATGACGACGCTGGAAGAACTCGGCCTTCTGAAAATGGATTTTCTCGGCCTTCGGAATCTCTCCGTAATCCGTGACGCGCAGGATATGATCAGCGAGAAACAGCCCGGGTTCCAGATTGAGGATATTCCGCTGGATGATAAAAAAGTATATACCATGCTGACGACCGGTGCGACGGACGGCGTGTTCCAGTTCGAATCCGCGGGAATGCGCAGCGTGATCATGCAGCTGAAACCGGAAGATATTGAAGACCTGATCGCTGTTATTTCACTGTACCGCCCCGGCCCGATGGAGTCCATCCCGCGGTATATCGAGAACCGCCATCATCCGGATAAGGTCACATACCGTCATCCGCTTTTAAAAAATATTCTTGACGTTACTTACGGCTGCATTGTGTATCAGGAACAGGTTATGCAGATTTTCCGAACACTTGCCGGGTATTCGCTTGGCCGCGCGGATATTGTGCGTCGTGCCATGAGCAAGAAAAAGGCCGCTGTAATGGAGCGCGAAAAGCAGATTTTTATTTATGGCCTGACCAATGAAAAGGGCGAAGTCGAAGTGGAAGGCTGTATCCGCCGCGGCGTGGACGAGCCGACGGCAAAGGCCATTTACGCCGAGATGGCAAGTTTCGCTTCCTATGCCTTCAATAAATCGCATGCCGCTGCCTATGCCTTGTTAAGCTACCAGACGGCATGGCTCAAGTGCTATTATCCGCGCGAATATATGGCCGCCCTGCTGACGAGCGTACTGGACAACAACAATAAGCTGTCGGCCTATATTGCCGAATGCATGCGCCTGGGAATCCGCGTGCTGCCGCCCCATGTGAACCAGAGCGGCATCGGCTTTACGGTTTCCGGGAAGGACATACGGTTCGGCCTGCTGGCAATCCGGAATCTTGGCCGCGGGTTCATCGTGAACCTTCTGCATGAACGCGAAGCAACCGGCCTGTTCACCACATTTTACGGTTTCTGTAAACGCATGTACGGTGACCTGAACCGCCGCGCACTGGAAAGCCTGATCAAGTGCGGCGCGCTGGACGGCCTTGGCGTGAACCGCAGGCAAATGCTTACGAGCGTTGCCAATATTATGGATTTTCTGGATGACGACAAAAAGCGTAATGTGGACGGACAGATGGGCTTTTTCGACAGCGTGAAAAGCGATGAGGCGGAATACACCATCGCGCCGATGCCGGATTTCAGCCTTTCGGACAAGCTTTTCATGGAAAAAGAATCGGCCGGAATGTATCTTTCCGGCCACCCAATGGCAGAATATATCCATGTCTATGATACAATTCATGCAAGCCGAACCGGAGACATTCTGGATGACGCAAGGGAACAGGGCGGCCGTTTTCACGACGGCGATACCGTTACGCTTTTAGGCATTATCGTCGGTGTGAAAATGAAAGTGACCAAAAGCAACAGCACTATGGCCTTTGTTACCATTGAGGATATGTTCGGTTCCATGGAAGTTCTGGTTTTCCCGAAAATCCTCTCGCAGTTTGCGGAATGGATTGGAGAAGGGAAAATCGTGAAGATGTTCGGCCGGATCAGTATCCGGGAAGATGAGGAAGCGAAATTGATTTGTGAATCGGTTGGCCCCGCCCCGTCGCCCTCTGCAGACGGCAAAACCGCCCAGTCCGGAAAATCCGTGCGCCCGGGGCTGTATATTAAAGTGCCCGGCGAAGGCTCCGAACAGTATGACCGTGCCAAAAAATATCTTGCCGTCTTTGACGGCCGTACGCCGCTTTATGTTTATTTTGTCGATTCCAAAAAGCTCATGCGCGCACCCTTTTCGATGTTCGTGAGCATCAATGATATATTGATTCGCGAATTAAAAAAGCTTTTGGGGGACAAGAATGTGGCGTATGTTGAATAAATGAAACAATAATCCATATAGCTGATACTTTTATCCATATTTTGCGGTTGATTCCCAATGACGGAATAGACTATAATTTATAAAAGAGTAACGCAAAATTAGGGGGTATAATTATGAATACGAAAACGATTGCTGTTTTAACAAGCGGCGGCGACGCTCCCGGAATGAATGCTGCCGTACGTGCCGTTACAAGAACAGGAATTTCATCCGGAATGCGGGTAATGGGAGTCCGCAGAGGATATAACGGCCTTTTGAATCGTGATGTTTTTGAAATGAATCTTCGCAGTGTTTCCGACATTATCAACGATGGAGGCACCGCGCTGTTTACCGCACGCAGCCCGGAATTCAATACGCCGGAGGGCATTCAGGAAGCGGCGGACAATTGCCGCGACATGGGTATCGAAGGGGTTGTCGTCATTGGCGGCGACGGTTCTTTCCGCGGCGCGAGGGATTTAACGAAAGCAGGGATTCCCTGTGTCGGCGTGCCGGGAACCATCGATAACGATATTGCGTCCAGTGAATATACAATCGGATTCGACACAGCCATGAATACGGCTGTCGAGATGGTTGACCGTCTTCGCGACACAACCGAATCCCACGACCGCTGCAGTGTTGTTGAGGTTATGGGCAGACGCTGCGGCGACCTGGCTTTGCAGACGGGAATCGCGGTGGGCGCTACAACCATTCTGGTACCGGAAATTCCCTATGATTTTCAGAGGGATATTGTTGACCGTATGATGTTTACGCAGAAGACCGGCAAAAAACATTTTATTATTGTTGTTGCCGAAGGCGTAGGCGGTGTGGACAAGCTTGCAAAGGATATTGAAGCGAAAACAGGAATCGAAACCAGAGCAACCGTGCTTGGCCATGTACAGCGCGGCGGTTCGCCAACGCTGAGAGACCGTGTTGTCGGCAGTGTTATGGGATATTACGCGGCTGATCTGCTCTATCATGGAAAGGGCAACCGTGTTGTCGTTATGCGCGGGGGTAAAATTACAGACCTTGATATTACGGAAGCGCTGAATATGACCCGTACGTTTGACAAAAAGCTTTACGATATCGCTCATCGAATTTCCATATAAACAGAAAGGAGTCCTTTTTCAGGGGCTCCTTTTTCGTATCCCAAATTTCAAATTGCGTATTGACATTTCCCCCTAATCGTGTTATTTTATTAACAAACAGAATAAATCTTCAGGGCAGGGTGAAATTCCCTACCGGCGGTAAAGCCCGCGAGCCGTAAGGCAGATTCGGTGAAATTCCGAGGCCGACAGTACAGTCTGGATGGAAGAAGATAAGTGTAAAAGACATTGGCGCAGTGCCGGTCTGTTTTTTCGTAGTATTTGCCCTGAGAATTTATTCTCAGGGCTTTCTTTATGCCCCGGGAAAGGAGGAAACCGTGAATATCCAATATATGCGCAGGGCGCTGCACCTTGCAAAAAAAGGGGAGGGATACACCAACCCGAATCCGCTTGTCGGCGCGGTTCTTGTCCGGAACGATCGGATTATCGGCGAGGGATACCATGAAGCTTACGGCGCAAACCACGCGGAAATCAACGCAATGCTGCACGCGACGGAAGACGTAAGAGGAGCGGATTTGTATGTTACCTTGGAACCCTGCTCCCATTACGGGAAAACACCTCCCTGCGCGCAGGCAATTCTGAACAAAGGCATTAAAAGGGTGATCGTCGCGGCGGCGGACCCAAACCCGCTGGTCTCCGGAAGTGGGATTGCCTTACTCTGGGAGAACGGAGTGGAGGTGATTACGGGGGTGCTGGAAGACGAGAGCAGAAGGCTGAATGAAATCTTTTTCAAATACATAACGACGGGAATTCCCTTCTGTATCCTGAAAACCGCAATGTCGCTGGACGGAAAGATCGCGACCCGAACCGGCGATTCCCAATGGATTACGGGGGAAAGCGCCCGCAAGCAGGTGCATTTGCTCCGGCACCGGGCAGCCTGCGTCATGACGGGGGTCGGCACCGTCTTATCCGACGATCCGCTGCTTACCACGCGTCTTCCCGGTAAAAAAGGAAAAGATGCGGTACGGGTGATTGTGGACAGCAGCGCCCGAATTCCGCTGGATGCGAAGGTATTGAATCCGGATTCGGACGCGCCTACCATCCTTGCTGTAACGGAAAAAGCGAAAAACAAAAAAATAGAAGAACTGGAACAAAAAGGCGTAAAGATTATCGTCACACCCCTTACCGAAAGCGGGGTGGATCTTGCTTTCCTGATGAAAAAGCTGGGAGAAGAAGGGCTGGACAGCGTTTTGCTGGAGGGTGGAAGCAAGCTGAACGATTCCGCTCTCCGTCAGGGAATTGTCGATAAAGTGAATTTCTTTATCGCGCCGATCATTCTCGGAGGAGGCACTGCGAAGACGGCGGTTGGCGGCAGGGGGGTGGATTTCCTGAAGGACGCGTTTCCCCTGCGAAATCTGCGAACGAAACGGATTGGCGGCGACATGATGATCGAAGGGTATGTTGGAACCGGGGAGGGAACGCCATGTTCACAGGACTGATTGAGGAAACGGGAACGGTTGAATCCTTAAAGAAATCGGCGCAGTCCGCGCAAATCACCATTCAGGCTCAAAAAGTGCTTCCGGGGCTGCGCATAGGGGACAGTATCGCGGTGAACGGCGTATGCCTCACGGTAGTTTCTTTTAACAGGCTTCGCTTTACCGTAGACGCGACGGCGGAAACGCTGCGCCGGACGAACGGAAAGGGCTTTCTGCCGGGTGCGCGGGTCAATTTGGAACGCGCCCTGCGGCTGGGTGACCGGCTGGGAGGGCATATCGTAAGCGGCCATATCGACGGAACCGGCGTCATTCGGTTTGCGGCGCGGGAAGACAACGCGGTATCCATCGGCATAGCGGCGCCCGCGAGTATTTTAAAGTATGTTGTACAGAAAGGTTCGATCGCGGTGGACGGAGTAAGCCTTACGGTTTCCGGCGTGGACGATCAGCTGTTTCGGGTCTGCGTCATCCCGCATACACGGCAGGAAACAACGCTTACCCAAAAGAAGGCAGGCGACGCGGTAAACCTCGAATGCGATCTGATCGGAAAATATACGGGAAAGCTGCTGAAAGGGAATTCGCAGTCCGCGGGAATCACAGTGGATTTTTTACAGCAGAATGGATTTTGAAGGAGGTTTCATCAATGATCTATCATACGATTCCGGAAGCGTTGCATGCTTTACGGTCGGGGAAAATGATCCTCGTTACGGACGATAAAAACAGGGAGAACGAAGGAGATCTGATCTGCGCGGCCCAATACGCGACTTGCAAAAACGTGAACTTTATGGCAACGTACGCAAAAGGGCTGATCTGTATGCCCATGGATGAAAAGCTGGGCTGCAAACTGGGGCTTTCCCAGATGGTTTCGGAAAATACGGATAACCATTCCACCGCCTTTACTGTATCGATCGACCATGTGGAAACGACAACCGGAATTTCCGCAGCGGAGCGGTCGGTTACGGCGCGGAAATGTGTGGAGCTTGACGTAAAGCCGGAGGATTTCAGGAGGCCGGGCCACATGTTTCCGCTTATCGCAAGGCGCGGCGGCGTGCTCATGCGGAGCGGCCATACGGAGGCAACCGTTGATCTGATGCGGCTGGCGGGACTCCGGGAATGCGGCCTCTGCTGTGAAATGATGGGAGAGGACGGGTATATGATGCGTACCCCTCAGCTCTGGGAATTTGCCCGAAAGCACCAGCTCGTTTTTATCACGATTCATGATTTGCAGGATTATTGCCGCCGTCATGATAAGCATGTCGTCCATATGGCTTCCGCCAAATTGCCTACTGCTTACGGCGATTTTCAGATTCATGGATATGTCAATGATTTGACCGGCGAACACCATGTTGCTTTGGTAAAAGGAAACATCGGAGACGGTGAAAATCTTCTGTGCCGGGTTCATTCGGAGTGCCTGACGGGGGATGTGTTCGGTTCCCTGCGCTGTGACTGCGGGCAGCAGCTTGCCGCGGCGATGCGGCAGATCGAGAAGGAAGGGCGCGGGATTCTTCTTTATATGAGCCAGGAGGGACGGGGTATCGGGCTTATCAATAAGCTCAAAGCGTATGAGTTGCAGGAAAAAGGCCGCGATACGGTGGAAGCAAATCTGGAATTGGGCTTTGCGGCGGATCTGCGGGAATATTGGATTGGCGCTCAGATTTTGCAGGACTTAGGCGCAAGGAAAATTCGTCTGTTAACGAATAACCCAAGCAAAGTTTACGGCCTTGACGGGTTTGGCGTAGAGATTTCCGAGAGAGTTCCGATCGAGATCGATCCCTGTAAAGAAGACGCGTTCTACCTGAAAACAAAAGAAGAAAAGATGGGGCATCTGTTTTCCCGTATGCCATCATCAAGAATCTAAAGGAGGAAACTTACATGAGAGTAATGGAAGGAAAGCTGGTTGCAGAGGGACTGCAATTCGGCATTGTCGTTTCCCGGTTTAACGAGTTTATTTCCAGCCGTCTTTTAAGCGGCGCGCTGGATACCCTGAAACGCCACGGCGCTTCGGAAGGGGAAGTAGAAATCGCCTGGGTTCCGGGCGCCTTTGAAATTCCGCTTGCCGCGAAGAAGATGGCAAAGTCCGGAAAATACGACGCGGTCATCTGTTTGGGCGCCGTTATTCGGGGTTCCACTCCGCATTTTGATTATGTAAGCAATGAGGTTTCCAAAGGAATCGCCGCCGTCTCACTGGAAACAGAAACGCCGGTTGCCTTCGGTGTTTTAACGACGGATAATATTGAACAGGCCATTGAGCGGGCCGGTACCAAATCCGGAAACAAGGGTGCCGACGCGGCGCTGACTGCCATTGAAATGGCAAATCTGCTGAAGAATTTTTCGTAAACAGGTTTTAAAAAGTAAATCTTTTTTTGTTCACAGTATTTCTTATAAGAACATAAGATGGAATACTAAAAATAGAAAAAGGTGAGTTTATGCTCAATTTTATGAGCCCGAAACCAATTCGATGCAGTTATGATAAAACCGTAAATATCCCGATCGAATTATTTGAATCTCTGAATGGCAATTACTTTATCGGTTATGCGGATCATTTAAACCTCGGGAAAGGGACCAATGCGTGGGCCAGATTATATAACCCGCCGCATTCCGGTGTTAATCTGTTTGTAAATGTTTGGACGGTTACCGAAATATCGGAATCTCCCTTCCGCGCCCAGTTTTGGTTTAATTCATACCCTCCCGAAGGACCGTTCAAAACTGCTTCGGTAACTTCATCCAATACTGCGATTCAACCCGCTCCTGTTCCGCGTGTTGAACTGCAGTTTGCTTCCGGTGTTTCCGGTGATCCGACCGGAGGGGTGGCTGCGTTTGTCCGCGACGGAGAACCGGGAACAACTCTGGTAGAGACCGAAAATGGGAAATTGATTTTCCCTCCCGGCGGCAATTTCCTGGTTTTCCTTACTGTTACAGGGGACCTTTCCGCTGCGGCCGAGGGCAGAATTGCCTTCGGATGGTGGGAAGAAAAAATACCCTATTGCTTCTGACCGTTAAGGCGGCATCCTTCCGGATGCTGCCTTTTTCCGTAAATCTTAAGGAGTTCATAAGAAAGAATTCTGTTTTTGCTCTTTATTCTGTGGTAGAATAGATTTCAGAATACATAAGGAGCTGTTTTATATCGTGCATTTTAGAAGGAAATTCCGGTTTTTTGTTTTGGTAGCGATCGTTGCCGCTTTCGTGTTGCGGAATCCGTTTAAAATAGGAAACGGCGGGAACATATTGAGAAATATCGGTAATAAAGTATCGGATCCGATCGGTTCATTAAAAGAAGTCGCGAATGCGTTCAATCCGACCGTTACAGATAAACTGCATAGCCCGAATGCAATTTTGGTTTGTGTGGATGATCATACAATTCTGATGCAGAAAAAAAGCGAGCAGAAAATTTATCCCGCTTCATTAACAAAAATGATGACGACGATTGTTGCGATTGAAAATCTGCCGGATCTGCAAAAGAAAATTGTTCTTCCCGCGTCCATGTTTCAGAAATTATACAAAGAAAATGCATCCATGGCGGGATTTGTGCCGAATGAAAAGGTGAAAGCAGTCGATTTGCTTTACGGCGTTATGCTGCCAAGCGGGGCGGAATGCTGCATCGGTCTTGCCGATCATATTGCCGGTTCAGAACAGGGATTTGTTGAGAAAATGAATCAAAAAGCGGAGCAACTCGGTATGAAAAATACCCATTTTACCAATTGCACCGGTCTTCATGATGAAAAGCATTATACAACCGTAAAGGACCTGTCCATTCTTCTATGCTATGCGCTGCAAAATAAAACGTTTCAGGATGTTTTTACCTCTTCGCGTTATTCCACTTCCTCCACAAACAAGCATCCGGAGGGGATAACTTTTCAGAGCACCATGTTTAAAAATATGGAAAACCCCGTGATTAATGGCGGGAAAATAGTAGGCGGAAAAACCGGATTTACCGATGAAGCAGGCCTTTGCCTTGCCAGCCTCGCTGAAAAGGATCAGAAAGAGTATGTGCTCGTTACGGCCGGCGCCAGAGGCGATCACCAGACGGAGCAATACAATATCGATGACGCCCTGGAAGTATATAATGATTTGGGAAAAAGTAAATTCAATAAATAATTTTAGTGAAAATTGTTGAGCTGCTGCGCTGTTTTCGATAAATTCACGCTCATTTGTATAGAACGGTATCGCGGGCAAATAATAAAATGAGGTGATTCTATGAAATGTAAAATTGCAGTAGAGCAAAATCTTACTCCGGTAAAGGATTATCTTACCGGAAAAGGATATCAAGTGGAATGCATTAACTTTAATGATCAGTCTTTCACAAAATTGAAGGACTATGATGCAATTGTTGTAACAGGCTTAAAGAATGATTTTCTTGGCATGCAGGATACGATGACCGGTGCGGCTATTATTAATGCAACTGGTATGACGCCCGAAGAAGTGGAAAAAGAGATTGAATCCAATCACTGATTCCTTTGCCTCCATCGCTTTATGCGTTACGAATAGTTGGACCTGAGAAAGAGATTCCGGCTTTCTCAGGCCTTTTTGTACTACAAAAAAGCGCATGATTTTTCATCATGCGCTTTGCTGTGGTGGACCCGAACGGGATCGAACCGTCGACCTCCGCGTTGCGAACGCGGCGCTCTCCCAGCTGAGCTACGAGCCCATATCTCTTGTGCAACGAAGGATATTATATCATGTTAACGCGCCGATTTCAACTATTATTTTTATTTTTCCGACATCTTTTCTTTCGCAAATTTGCAAAACCCATTTAAACTGCATATTTCACATTTGGGGCTGCGGGCAGTGCATACCTTGCGGCCATGCAGGACAAGTCTGTGGCAGAAAGCGTTCGACTCATCCATAGGCAGTACTTCCCGGAGCTGCTTTTCCACCTTGAAGGGGTCTTTTCCCTCGCTCAGCCCGATTCTGCCGCATATGCGAATGCAGTGTGTATCGGTGACAACCGCCGGTTTATGATAAATATCGCCGACCACCAGGTTTGCGGTTTTTCTGCCCACGCCCGGCAGACGAAGCAATTCCTCGATGCTGTCGGGTACCACGCCCCCAAATTCCTCTTTCAACATCTTGCACGCGGCGTAAATATCGCGTGCCTTCGTCTTGTAAAGTCCGCACGTACGGATTAATTCTTCAATTTCTTCAACCGTACCTTCTGTAAAAGCTTCCACATTCGGGAATCTTTTAAAAAGGGCGGGCGTAACAAGGTTTACCCGCGCGTCGGTGCATTGTGCGGACAGCCGGGTCGCGATCAGCAATTGGAAGGCGTCCGTATAGTCAAGGGAACACATGGCGTCCGGATATTCTTTTTTTAAAGCCTCTACAGCCAAAGCGGCGCGTTGTTTTCGGGTCATATCCATTGCCTCCTGTATAATTTACTGTAAACTATTCTATCCTAAATTACAGAAAAGTACAAGTTGACAAGGAGAAGATAATCAAATATCATGTTGGTAAAGGAATCAAAAAAAGGAAGCGTGGGGAAAATATGAGCAGGGCACAGCTGAAAATTCTTGCGATGGTTAGTATGCTGATTGATCATATCGGCGCCCTGTTTTTTCCGCATATTATGCTTTTCCGTATCATCGGGCGGCTGGCTTTTCCGCTCTTCTGCTTTTTTATCGCGCAGGGGCTGATTTATACTTCCAATGTGCGGGCGTATCTCGGGCGTTTGTTTCTGTTTGCGCTGCTGTCCGAAATACCGTATGATCTTGCATTTTACGGAACCGTCTACCACCCGGAAAAGCAAAATGTGTTTTTTACCCTTTTCCTGGGGCTGATCGCGATTTCCCTTCTTCAGACTTATCTGGAAACCAAACCGTTTTTTGCGTTTGTGCTTGCCGGTATTCCCGTCTTAGTGGCGGAGGCGTTCCGCACGGATTACGGGTGGTTCGGCGTAACGCTCATCATTCTGTTTTACTGCCTGCGGGATGCAAAAACGAAAGGGGTTCTCCTGTTTGCCCTTTTGAATACAGGCTATAGCTTCCTGACGGGAACGATAAAACTTTATGCGGCGGCGGCCGGTGTTCCGATCCTGCTTTATAATGGGAAGAGAGGAAAGCCCGACTGGAAATACTTCTTTTACGCATTTTATCCCGTCCATTTGTTACTGCTGTATTTTGTACGTAATATTGCCTTTTAGTACCTGATCGTGTATAATTATCAATAAATAATCTAGGGAAAGGGAATGATTAAATTGTACAGCGATATGATGGACACAATAGGCTTTTTATCTCAGTCCGACCCCGCGGTCGGGGCGGCGATGAAAGAAGAATTAAAGCGCCAGCAGCGCAATCTGGAGATGATTGCCTCTGAGAATCTTGTTTCCCCCGCAGTAATGGCCGCCATGGGCAGCGTACTGACGAATAAATATGCGGAAGGTTACCCGGCAAAAAGGTATTACGGCGGATGCCAGTATGTCGACGTAGTCGAAAATCTTGCCCGCGACCGGGTCTGCGAACTTTTCCACGCGGAGCATGCCAACGTACAGCCGCATTCCGGCGCCCAGGCCAATATTGCGGTTTATTTTGCCCTCTTGAATCCCGGTGATACCGTAATGGGGATGAACCTTGCGGAAGGCGGACATCTTACACACGGCTCCCCGGTAAACCTTTCCGGTAAATATTTTCATTTCATTCCCTACGGCGTTGACCCCGAAACCGGACGTATTGATTACGACAAAGTTTATGAAACCGCAATGAAGGAAAAACCGAAGATGATTGTTGCGGGCGCAAGCGCCTACCCGAGAACCATTGATTTCAAACGGTTCCGCGAAATCTGCGACGCGTGCGGCGCGTATCTGATGGTCGACATGGCGCATATTGCCGGTCTTGTCGCTGCCGGTGAGCATCCCAACCCGGTGGAATGGTCGGATGTGGTTACCTCCACCACGCACAAAACGCTCCGCGGCCCCCGCGGCGGTTTGATTCTTTGCCGGGAAGAATACGCGAAAGCCATTGACAAAGCCATCTTCCCCGGCACGCAGGGCGGCCCGCTGATACATATTATTGCAGGCAAGGCGGTATGCTTCGGCGAAGCACTGAAGCCGGAATTTAAGGATTACGGCCACCGGATTGTCGAAAATGCCGCGGCTCTTGCCAACGGCCTGCTGAAACGGGGCGTGAAGCTTGTGAGCGGCGGTACGGACAATCATCTGATGCTGATTGATCTGAGCGGCATGGAGCTGACCGGAAAAGAGCTCGAACGCCGTCTCGACGCGGTTTATATTACCGCCAATAAAAACACGGTGCCGAATGAACAGCGCAGCCCGTTCATTACCAGCGGTGTTCGTCTGGGCACGCCCGCGATTACAACCCGCGGCCTGAATACGCAGGATATGGATAAGATTGCCGAGTGCATCACCCTTGCGATCAATGACTTTGATGCGAAAGGGGAAGAAATCCGCGCAATGGTTACGGAGATCTGCAATCGCTATCCTTTATACGAATAATTAAAAACAGGGTGGTGTGGTGACCATGGCGGCACCTTTAGCAGATCGGCTGCGCCCGCAGAGTTTGGATGACATTGTCGGCCAGCATCATCTTCTCGATCCCGACAAGGCTCTGCGGCGGATTATAGATTCCGGCGATATTCCCAATATGATCTTTTACGGACCGTCCGGGATTGGGAAAACCACGCTTGCCTCGATTATTGCAAAGCAGACGGAACGCAGCCTGTACAAGCTCAACGGAACCACCGCGTCTACCGCGGACATCCGTTCCGTGGTGGAACAGCTTGACACCTTTGCCGCGCCGAACGGAATTCTGCTTTATCTGGATGAAATTCAGTATTTTAATAAGAAGCAGCAGCAGACGCTTCTGGAGTTTATTGAAAACGGCCAGATTACGCTGATTGCCTCGACGACCGAAAATCCGTATTTTTATATTTATAACGCCATTCTCAGCCGGGCGACGGTTTTTGAGTTTAAGCCGGTGGAAAAAGAGGATGTCCTGCTGGCGGTGCGGCGCGCTTTCCGTTTTATGGAGCAGGAGCAGAACCGGGCGATTCAGGTGGAGGAAGGCGCGGCCGAAGCGATCGCTTCTTCTTGCAGCGGAGATGTGCGCAAGGCCATGAACGCCGTGGAGCTTTGCGTACTTTCGGGTGATGAGCGGAGCGACGCCTGCTTTGTTACGCTGGAAAAGGCAAAAGAGTTAACCCAGCGCAGCGCCTTGCGGTACGACCGCGCGGGGGACGAGCATTACGATATCCTTTCCGCGTTTCAAAAGTCGATGCGCGGTTCGGACCCGGACGCCGCAATCCACTATCTGGCGCGTTTAGTCGTCGCCGGGGATCTGCCGTCCATCTGCCGGCGGCTGATGGTCTGCGCCTGCGAGGACGTGGGGCTTGCTTATCCGCAGATCATCCCGATTGTGAAGGCGGCGGTGGACGCCGCGATGCAGGTCGGTTTTCCGGAAGCGCGCATTCCGCTGGCAGACGCGGTAATACTGGTGTGCAATTCCCCGAAATCCAATTCGGCATACTGTGCAATCGACGCCGCGGTCGCGGATGTTCAGAAGGGAAAGATCGGCAATATTCCCCGGCAGCTTCAAAACAAGCACTATGATGGGGAAGACAACCCCAATAAAGGGCAGTTTTATAAATATCCGCACGATTACCCGGATAAGTGGGTGGAACAGCAGTATTTGCCGGATGAACTGAAAAATGCCCGGTATTATGAATACGGGCAGAATAAGACGGAACAGGCTTATCGATCCTATTGGAACAGGATAAAAGGACAAAATAAGTAAATTTTCTTTAGCACATTCAAAATTTTTAGGATATTGTCTTGTATGTAACAGACGGGCGTGTTATGATGGATGCAGATGGGAGGCGAACGAGATGAAAAATGAAATTCTATTTAATTTAACATACGGCATGTATGCGATCGGTGTGAAGGATGAGAAAAAGGCTTCCGCCTGCATTGTAAATACGGTTGCGCAGGTTTGCAATGACCCCAATATGGTGGCGGTAAGCCTGAATCACAATAACTACAGCCATGAATGTATTGTTAAAAACGGGCTCTTCACCGTTTCCGTGTTGTCGGAAGACACCTCCGGCGCGGTAATCGGCGCATTAGGTTTTAATTCCGGACGTGATATCGATAAACTCAGCAACGTCCGCCATAAGATTTTAGCCGAGGGAGTACCCGTCCTGAAGGAAAACATTTGCTGCTGGTTCCTCTGCCGCGTGGTAAACAGCGTGGAAACCCCCACGCACACCATATTTATCGCAGAAATCTGTGCAGGCAGTGATGAAGCCAAGGGCAAGCCGATGACATATGACTACTATCATAAAGTCATCAAGGGAAAGGCGCCGAAAAACGCCCCGACCTATCAGCCGGAGCCAACGAATGACGATCTTGACGGCGACAGCTGGGTTTGCACCGTCTGCGGTTATGTCTACAATGATCCCGATGTACCCTTTGAGGATCTTCCGGAGGATTGGGTCTGCCCGATCTGCGGTGCTCCGAAATCCGCTTTTATACGGAAATAAAGAAAAGAGCTTACCTGTTTTTCAAGGTAAGCTCTTTTACGCAGTATCATAAGGGGCAGCCGATACGGAATCGGCTGCCCTTGCTTTCTAGCGGACTGTAAATTTATAGATGGTGGTACGCTTGTATTTTTCGCCCGGTTTCAAGTTTTGATACGGGAAATTCGCGTGATGCACGGAATCGGGGAAAAACTGCGTTTCAAGGCAGACCGCGTGATGCGGCAGATAGGTTATGCCGTCTTTGCCGACCCCGTCCCGAAAACTGTTTCCGGTATAAACCTGCATGCCCGGCATATCGGTGAAAACGGACATTACCCGTCCGCTTGCCTGGTCGTAGAGTTCGCCGGCTTTTTTCATTCCGTCCGCGCCTTTCAGGACGAAGTTGTGGTCGTAGCCGCCGCAGCTTTTTAAAAGGCTGTCGTTTGCCCGGATATCCTGCCCGATTGTCTTGGATTTGTTAAAATCATAGGCTGTACCCGCAACCGGCAACAGTTCGCCGGTCGGAATCAAATCCGGGCCGACAGCGGTAATAGAATCGGCGTTGATTTGCAGTTCCTGCGACAGGACATCTTTTTTTGCATTTCCGCTGATATTGAAATACGAATGATTCGTCAGGTTGACCGGCGTTTCGTGGTCGGTGCGCGCGGCATATTCGATGATTAAGGCGTTGTCGGTGGAAAGCGAATAGGTAACGGTGATGTCGAGGTTGCCGGGAAATCCGCTTTCGCCGTCTTTACTGCAATAGGAAAAAGCAGCGGAAGGGGAGTCGTCGTCATTGCTGCTGCATTTTAGCTTCCAAATCCGATCCTGAATTCCGCCGGGAGCGCTGTGAAGGGAGTTCTTGCCGTTATTGGCCGCAAGGGGGTAGCTTTTGCCGTCGATTGTAAATTCCGCTCCGCCGATACGATTTGCAAAGCGGCCTACAACGGCGCCGAAAACGTCTCCTTTTTCAAGATACCCTTCCAGATTGTCGTGCCCCAATACCACATCGCCGAATTTCCCGTTTTTATCCGGCGTCAGCAATTTTACAATCCGGCAGCCGTATGTGATGATTTGTGCGGTCATTCCGTTGGCATTTTTAAGAGTATAACTTTCTACCTTCGTGCCGTCCGGCATAACCCCGAAAATAGATTTATCGAGACTCATTTTCATTACCTTCTTCTATGTAATATCGTAAAATTATTTCCCAAGCAATGCGGCGCCGATGATTCCGGCGTCGTTGCCGAGCATTGCTTTGCAGAGCTTTGTCCGTTTATCCTCGCTGGTGGTGTAGGCCATGCTGGAAACATATTTGCGCAGGGGCTTCAGGAGGGTTTCTCCTTCGTTGCAGATTCCGCCGCCGATGCAGAGAATATCCGGCTGGAATGTATTGATACAGTTTACCAGACCGCATCCGAGATAGGATATATATTCGTCAACAACCGCTTTCCCGGTGGGGTCGCCCGCGCGCATCGCGTCAAAAGCGGTCCGGCCGTCTACGTTGTTCAGATCGTTGTTTACCAGATTCCAGATCGGCGTGTTGTGATCGTTTGCTTTTTCCATTGCTTCCTTCGTGGAGCGGATCAGACCGGTAGCGGAAGCATAGGTTTCCCAGCATCCGTCACGTCCGCAGGAGCAATGGCGTCCGTTATAAGCGATAACGGTATGTCCCATTTCACCGGCGCCGAAGTTTGAACCGGCATAGATTTTTCCGTCGATAATAATGCCGCTGCCAATGCCTGTCCCAAGCGTAATCGCGAGAGCATTCCGGGTGCCTTTTAGGGCGCCTGCCTGATATTCGCCGTATGCGGCAGCGTTCGCGTCGTTTTCGACGATAACCTTCTTATTCATTTTGGCTTCCAGCAGTTTTTTGAGCTCGAAATTATCGAAATGAAGATTGTTTGAAAATACCACCACACCGGTGTCACGGTTTATCGTACCGGGGGTTCCAATACCGACCCAGGGAACATCGTCAATTGAAATTTTTGCGTTCTCAAGTGCTTCGTAAGCAGTGGAAGCGAGCTGTTCACACATCTCGTCGGGCGGACAAGGTACGCGGGTCTTCTTTTTCGCAGTTGCGACGATCTGGTTGTTCTCATCAACGACACCAACTTTGATGTTTGTCCCGCCCAGATCGATTCCAAGATAATACATTACAATATCCCCTTTATTTTCGCTGTTTCGCAATAATATTTATAGTATAGCATTCATCCATGTGAAAAGTAAACATATTGCAAAAGGAATGTAAAAATTTGTTACGATGCTCAATTCTGTGCTATAATACTAGAAATAGATTAGAATGGAGTACATGTTGTGATTTTTGAAGCGCTGCCCGAACCTATGAAAAACGAATATACAAAAGAATATTTGGATATGCTTAACAAACGAAAATTTTCGCTTTGTTGCAAGCGTGTGTTTGATATCGTTATTTCCTTCATCATTTTGCTGTTGTTATCCCCTTTTCTGCTGTTGCTGGCGATTGCCATCAAGCTTGACTCAAAAGGCCCTGTTTTTTACCGGCAGGTCCGCGTCGGCCGCTATAACCGGGATTTTAAGATTTTTAAATTCCGGACAATGGTTCAGGATGCCGATAAGATCGGCCCGCCGCTCACGGTAGGGGATGACCCGCGCGTTACAAGAATGGGCCGTTTTATCCGTAAGTTAAGGCTGGATGAATTTTCCCAGCTGTTAAATGTATTGGACGGCAGCATGAGCTTGGTCGGTCCCCGCCCCGAAGTGCGAAAATACGTGGAGGCTTACACGCCGGAGTATATGGCGACGCTTTTGATCCGTCCCGGCATAACCGCCACCTCGAGTATTGCTTTTAAGGACGAAGACCGTCTTTTAAATGCGGCGGAGAATCCGGAACAGGTTTACGTAGAGCAGATTCTGCCGCCGAAAATGGCATACAATCTGGAATATATGAAAAACATCACCCTTTTGAATGATATAAAAATTATGTTCCAGACGGTTGGAGCAGTATTAAAATAAAAGCTTCCGCCTAAGAATCCATTCATATTTCACCCTTGTCTGCTTATAATAAACGCGAGGTGAAATCATATGGATAAAGAGCGAGAACAATTCCATTCAGACAGTAAGGAAGAAAAGGTCGGCAAAATGGCCGCTACGCTCCCAAATATGAGCAAAAGCGATATCCCGTCCGATATTCTGGGAAGTTATACGGGAACCCCGCGGGACGGAGAGAAGCCGGATCAGGATGCCGATGATCTTTAATTTTTGAGCCATATTTTTATTATCATCATCATAATAATTGTAAGACAGTAGGTGATCGCTTGTTTTACAATTCTATGAAAATGAAAAAAATAATGGCTCTTTTTCTTTTGCTCACTGTGCTGGCAGTTTTTGTCTCCGCCGGATACTTTGAGCGAAGCGCGCCTGCGGCTACGGAAACACAGGCTGCGGCAGGCGGCTACATAAAATATGTTGAGTTTAATGTTCCGTATATCGCTCTGAAAAAAGCGATGAATCTGGATATTTCTTCTCATAATCAGGAAAAGAAATACAACTGGATTGAATTGCTTTCTTATCTTGGAGCAAAATACGGCGGAAATTTCTCACATTATAAGAGCAATGATATGGATGTTTTGGTTGAGAAACTGAAAACGCAAAGTATGGATGATTTAACAAAAAATATGAAACTTTATGGTTATTACCATAAAGCGTATACGGCTGTTCTGGGGGGCCTGCTGGGAAGTTATAAGGTCAACGGCGAGGAGAAATATGGCCTGATCGGGTTTTCCCCGATTGCCAAGACGTTTCCCTACAACGACTACGACGATTTCGGCGCCGCGCGGTCCTATGGCTATAGGCGGCAGCATTTAGGCCACGATATGATTGCGGCTACCGGGACGCCTGTTATAGCGGTGGAATCCGGTGTGGTGGAAGCGCTTGGCTGGAACCAATACGGCGGCTGGCGTATTGGAATCCGCAGTTTTGACAAACAGCGGTATTACTATTACGCGCATTTAAGGCAGAACCGCCCGTATGTGGCAAATCTGGCTGTGGGGCAGACGGTTACCGCCGGTGATGTCATCGGGTATGTAGGGCATACAGGCTACAGCACGAAGGAGAATGTCAATAATATTAATCTCAGCCATTTGCATTTTGGACTTCAGCTGATCTTTGATGAAAGCCAGAAGGAATGCAATAATGAAATTTGGGTGGATGTTTATCAGCTGACGATGCTGCTGCGCCAAAACCAATCGACGGTTATCCGCAATCCGGAGACCAAGGAATACAGCAGGCAAACTCCGATAGAAATTCAATATCCATAGTAAAATTCTAATTGATTTTTTTGCCTCACTATGCTATAATAGCAAACGTTGAACCGTCAATCCGACGGTTCTCATGCTGGTGTGGCGGAATCGGCAGACGCAAGGGACTTAAAATCCCTCGGTGGCAACACCGTATCGGTTCAAGTCCGATCACCAGCACCAAACGCACATAACCCGAACATTCACTTTATCGGTGAAGCGTTCGGGTTTGTGTTTTCATTGAGCTAAAATAAAATGAGGGGTAGCCTTTTTTATGGGGTTACCCCTTACTTTTTTATCAACATAGACAAGCAGCTTCACCCATTAACTAATAGTTAAAATAAAAAATGCAAAAATTTCAGTAGCTGCTATTGACAAAAATATAAATCAGGCTATAATTATTAATTAATGATGGTAGCTGCTTATTAATAGCAGCGGGAAGGAATTACAATGCGCATAAATAAGGAATTAATAAAAGCAGCCTCATTTAACCCAACCAAAAAGAGCACACAAATGTCTATCTTTGATATGTGCCAAAAGATAGAGAATAAAAGTATATCTTTGCCGCTATATCAAAGAGATTTAAGTTGGACATTAAAAAAGTGTATTGACCTTCTCAACTATCAACTTATTGGGAAGGCACCTGTATCACCCATATCTATGAATACAATTTTGAACACTGAAGAATGTGTGCCCCAAGTGTCATTTGTTGATAGAGAAGTAATGCCAGAAGTTGTACATAGCCAGATGTCTGTTGTAGATGGGCAACAGAGATTAACAACCAATTATAAAGCGTATATCAATCATGATGATCTTAGAAATGTTGCTTTAGATTTAGGAAAAGGGTGTTTTATTGAAGTCAGTGGGGCAATTCGCAACACACAAATACCCGTAGGCATTTTGTTAAATAAGGAAGATAGAGTACTATTTGAATATACTTCAAAAATAGGTCCACTAAAGAATCCTGAAGTTACAAATGTTTTGCTGCAAGTTCGAAGTAAAATCAAAAACTATAATTATACAATAAATTCTGCTGAAGACCTAACTGAGGATGAACAAATTGAATGGTTTGAGGTTTTGAATAATGCTGGAAGCCGCGTAAGTATTGTGCAAATGAGATTTTCTAAGCTTAAAGCACATGGTATTGATATATATAAACAATATACAAACCTATTTAAAGAGAGATTGATTGAAGCTGGATACGGAGATTTTTTTACTCCTCAAAAAACCAGTGTCTCTTATCCCATTGCTGCATTAAATCCTGCTTTTGAAATGTTGACTTCACGTATACATTCTGTGAACTGTGCACCTATGTCTTCCGATACTAAGGAAAACCAACTTTGCAACTTGGATCCGAACACTCTGACCAAGTGCTTTTCGATGACATTAGAAGCTTTGGATGTAGTGCTTGACTTTATCAATGACAACGAATTGAAAGTTCCTACACGAATTGACTATATTAATTATCTTCTTGGGTTTTTTATATTTAACGGAAATGAAATATCAGATGATGACAAAGATTTTTTGATTAAGTGGTACGATGAAGTCAATTTCACAAATCAGTCCAATTCTGTTCGGCGTGATATTTTTACCAACCTAATTTCTAAAAAAATGCCTTGAGTTCCGACCAAACGCGCATAAGCGGCTTATGGAAGGAAATAGCAACCTATCATTATTAAGAAGCGATAAAGCCGACGAAGGAATTTGCCCCAAATGCGGATTGCACTTTGAAATTGGCGATATGCAGTTCGATGCATTCTTTTTCAACCAAAATACGCAGTTTTCCAAATATTCGGGCTTTATCATATTTTTAATTATATTGAAAATTTCATCGGTATTTTGCATTTAACTGTTCAACCTCCTTTTTAGTAGGCTGCATTTCTTTTAAATAATCCGCGTGAATTTTATAAGGTTTATTTGTTATACTTATCACAGCAACATTGCTGTTTACATAGCCAATTACTTCACATTTTGACAGTACTCCATTTGAATTTATTCCACAGTAATATAGTTGTTTGCACTCAGTTGCTGTGCGGGATAATAATCCCCAGGCTTTAAGCTTTTTTATTTTTTCTGATTCATCGTAAAATTCAAACCAATCTTTTTCAAACGAATTCGATTTCCCGCTTTGATGTAATATTTGCATGAAATCTTCATCTGATATTATTTTTATAGGAAATCCTTCATCACGTAACTTTTCTGCTTTCATAATCTTTTCACTTTTTGCGTCTGCTTTGTCTTTAACGACTTTTGTGTTTTGCATTCCTACAATTAAGTAATCTACTTTTTTACTGACAGATGTCTTGCAAGTGCCCCCGCGATCTTCAATCAGCTTTATTAAATCGTCACGGCTATAGCCTTCTATATCCCCCGTAATTACAAAGCTTCTTTGATCAAAAGTTAAGGTCCACATGTCGTCGTATTCTACTTGAGCCTCATCGTATTCCGGTTCTTTAAAAAGTGATTTAAAGGCATTTCTCCGTTGTTGAGATGTATTTTTTGAAGAATTTGGAATGTATTGTGTAAGCTCAAATGTAGGGGATTGTGACATTTTGATTAGTAAAAGCGCACAAGCAAGACTGTCGCATTCACAGGCATGATGATTTTCTAAAGAAATGTCAAAGTATTCACATAATGCCGGTAAATTAAAATGTTGGATTTCGGGATAATTTTTTCTTGCTAACTGAAATGTACAATATAACTTCATTTTGGGGATTTGCAGGTTATATTTCAACAATGCTTTCTTTAAAACATCATAATCAAAGCTGATATTGTGTGCCACAATAGGATATTTCATAAATAATGGTTTAATATTTTCCCATACAGCCGGAAACTCCGGGCTATCAACGACATCTTTCGGTGTAATGCCATTGATTTTAGTACAAGATGTTGCAAAAGGTTCTTTCGGATTTATCAAAAACGATTTACAGTCAATAACATTATCTTTTTCAACTATAGTTAAACCAAGAGAACAAGGGCTTTGATTTAGATTCGCGGTTTCAAAATCAATAGCTAAAAAGTCCACATTAACTCCTCCAATAATTGACATATAATCCTAATATGTTACAATATATTTGAGGAATTCCTGCACGGAATTTTTCATTTTTAACCCACACGCTATTTGCGGTAGCGTGTGGGCTTTTTGCCGTTATGAGACACTATGTAATTTTAGTAAATTCAGTTTGAATACCAATTTAAATGTTAAATTTGTTTCTATTATATATATAATTTCCAAAATATGCAATGAAATAGAGGTAATATTCCAGTAAATTATATAAATAATCATATTTCTTCTTACCCAAGCTAAGCCTCCGCCAAGTGATCAACGGGCTTCATTAACTCAACGGTTATAGGAATCATTATGTTAGCTTATAATAAAATACACATGGGATAAACTACATAATTATAGAACGTCTAAAAATACAAATGGAATAACGGTACTATTTTTTCGTTAGATCAAAGCTATTTCAATGGGAGGAAGTAAAATGGGATTTTTGGTAATCATAATTATTTTAGTTGTCTTATTATTTCTTGCGTCCCTTTCCCTTGTAGTTGTTAAAGAGTATGAGCGGGGAGTGATTTTCCGTTTCGGACACGTTATCGGCGTTCTGGGGCCCGGTCTGAAATCGCGTATTCCCTTTGGGATAGACATTGTGCGGAAGGTTGACATGCGTACGCGAACCATTGATGTACCTCAGCAGGAAATTATCACCAAGGACAATATATCGATTAAAGTGGATGCGGTTGTATATTACCACATTGAAGATCCGATTCTTGTTATTACGAAAGTGGTTAATTTTAACAGCAGTACAACATTGCTTGGACAGACAACGTTACGTTCTGTTCTGGGTCAGCATGAACTGGATGAAATCCTCACCGGAAAAGACAATATCAATACAATCCTGAAAAATATGTTGACAGATACCATGTCATCTTGGGGTATTGTGATTACTGCGGTCGAATTACGCAGTATCGAAATTCCGGATTCTATGAAGCGCGCAATGGCAAAACAGGCAGAGGCCGAGCGGGAGCGCAGGGCAAAAATAACGGCTGCCGAGGGTGAATCACAGGCTGCGATGAAACTTTATGAGGCATCGGAGGTTATCAAAAAATCACCATCTGCTTTGCAGTTACGCTATTTGCAAACTTTAACGGAAATAGCAGTAGAACGGAACTCTACCATTGTTTTTCCGCTGCCTATGGAGTTCCTAAAAGCCTTTAGCGGCATTAGCTTTTCTCAGCAATCCGAGGGGGAAAAGGATGTGCATCTCTAATTCTGACAAATTAGCCGGTTGAATTTGTCCTGGTTTTTCACAAAAACAGGCAAAGCACACTGGTTTAATCAGTCTAAAGCCTGAAAATTCCAGTGTGCTTACTGACGTTTATTGGCGCCCCAGCCTGTTGGTAATTAGCCTAATCGAATAATCATCATGGACGTGCCAATACCGCCGCCCAACAGTGTCGCCGCTCCGGCTAACAGCGGAGCATACATCTGCAGTTGTATGGTTGCGCCTGCTGTCAGGCTTACTTCAATTTCATTGTAGAATTGTGATAAAGCGATGGCAGGCGGAATAGTGGACTGAGGAATGTTAGCGCCGTTGATTACCAGACGTGTCCCCAATGCAACAGCGGCAGTAATATTGACATGGTAGGATATCCGATATAATCCGGTCGTATTCACTGTAAACAAGGTATCGCCGCTTGTCAGCGTGATATCCGGAGATAACAGCTTCGTGCTCGGGAATGCAAGATTTGTTCCGGCTACGAGTACCGTAATCAAACCACCGGCGGTGTTGGCCGCGAAGCCGGCGGTAGCGGAGGGCGGTGGAGTCGGCGCGGCCGGACCGGCAGGCCCTGCTATACCGGCTGCGCCCTCCGCGCCGGCAGGACCCGTGGGGCCGGCGCTGCCCATATCTCCGACAGGTCCGGGTAACCCCTCCGGTCCGACCGGGCCTGCCGCCCCCATAGGACCGACCGGACCGGCCGGACCGGTATCCGGGCCTTTTGGCCCGGTGGGACCAGCAGGACCGGCGGCTCCCAGGAAGACAGGGGCCCGCAAAGCTTCAGAAAGTTTCCCGGTCAATATCATTTGGTTTTCCAACACGGAGCCAAGCATATCGCCTGCACTCTTGTTTATATCCAATACGTCTGCGATTGTTGAGCCCCCTACCAAGCCCGGGAGCGAACCTATGGCGTATTGAATTTTTTCTCCCTCGGTGTTTATGATATGGCTGAGTGCCAGTTCTTCGGATGCAGTGGAAGAAATTACCTGGTTAATCGCACTTTGCCTGTCCAGATCAGGAGTTGAGGTAAATTGAGGTAGAGACATGGTATTTCCTCCTTAGCTCAACCGGGTGATCATCAACGTGGCGCCCGCACCTGTTACCAGCGTCAGGCTGACTGATGCCCCTACTATTTGTAACTGTACCGTGCTTCCAGCTGTCAAATCTACTAAAATCTCATTTGAATAGTTCGAGAGACTTAAGATAGGAGCAACCGTAGAAGCTGTATTTGCCGCTCCATTAATCATGATTCGCGTAGACAGCAGAAGCGCGGCAGTGGTATTGACGGCATATGCGATTCGGTAACGTCCAGCCGCAGCAACGGTAAACGTGGTATTTGTTCCGTCTACTGTTATGCCGGTTGGAAGGATTTGACCGTCCGGCAAGGGAACCGGAGTGCCGGTTAGTGAGGCGGTAAGCACAGTACCCGTGGCATAGGCAAACGAGGAGGTTCCTGTTGTGTTGGTTCCGGCAGGTCCGACGGGTCCCTGGGGACCGGCAGGCCCGGTGGGGCCGGTAGCTCCCGCAGGACCCTGGGGTCCCGTATCGCCTTTAGGGCCTTGCGGTCCCGCAGGGCCAAGGGGTCCGGTAGGTCCCTGAGGCCCCGTAGGTCCGGCCGGGCCACCAGGATTTCCCGCGGGTCCCGCAGGTCCGGCTGGGCCGGCTGGGCCGGTCATTTCGGATGAGGCTAATGCCTGCTGCATTTTGGATTTCAAAAGCAATTGATTATAGGACGCGTTTTGCAAAAGATTTTGGATACTCTCATTGGCGTTAAGAAGATCCTCGATGGTTGCGGCAGGCCCGGTTATCCCCGGCAGTGTGCCCAGGATATACTGAAGTTTTTCCCCTTCAGCGTTTATAATATGGCTTAAACCGAGTTCCTCCATTGCAACAGAGGATAATATTTGATTAACTGCGTCATCTCTTGTAATATCAGGATTATTCGGGAAGGAAGGCTGTGACAAGGATACCACTTCTCCTTTAAAATGATAGGCATAAAGTGCCTTGTCTATTGTATGCTTAAGCAGATGAGATGGGAACATCTATGCCTTCGAGAACACGATTCTGCCCTGCCGTACATGCATTTCACAAGGCGCGCAAACAACGACAGACACATAACAAGGTGAACACGAGCATGGCATCTGAACAATAAATTCTTTGGATAAAACGGTCGAATCGTGACAGGAATTCAAGTGTATTCTTTTCACAATCGGGGATTTGTCCTGGCAGGAAATTGTAAATTCCAATTCACCTTGGGATAATGCTGATTTACCGGTATCCAACCATAAACCAACCATAAACGAGCCTGTACGCGGCAGTTGAATTTTAGAACAGTCATCCGGTGCAAGCATGAAACGGCCCCGTGTGTTCTTTTCTTTCCACTGCAATGGCTCGTTACGGCAGTAGGCCTTGGGTATTACGTCAAAACAAGCGTGACTAAATAAACAGCATCCCTTAGGCGGGCAAGGCGGTACAGGCGGGCAAGGTGGTACAGGCGGACAGGGCGGTACAGGCGGACAGGGCGGTACAGGTAAGTATACCAGAACCTTATCCATCTTGTTTTTTAAGATTATTTGATTTTGCAGTACGATTTCCAATAAATTGGCAACGCTCTGATTAACCGCCAAAATATCGTTTGTATCAACGGGATATTTACCACAGGTAGCTTGCTTTAAAACATGTTGTATCTTTTCGCCTTCGGCGTTTATGATATGGCTGAGCGCCGCTTCTTCCAACGCGATGGACGATAATATCATTTTCAGCACCTGTTCCTGTGTTAAATCAGGATCAGGCTTCGGAAATTCAGGCATGGACATAATAAAATCCCTCCAGTATCCAGTATATTTCGGTAAGGGGCTGGAGGTGCGGGTCCAATATTTTAGATTGAAAGTGTTTAAAATTTAGTGCCTGTATTGTATCCGCTCTCTTTTTCTTTTTTAACAACACAAAAAGCAACCGGCACCATCGTCAAGGTACCGGCTGCTTTTACGGAATTCATGTTTATCACTGAACATCGGGGTTTTCCTTTTTATAGAATTTTGATTCTCCATTAAGTCACCCGTACCAGTCTTACGGAATGACTACACTTTTACCTGCGACATATGAATTACCTATGCATACCGTTTGACAATACCAAACGGTACTTTTTTATTTCCTTTTCAGGCTTTCCGGCTGTGTGCCGGTATTTGCGTTCGTACCCGGCTTTGTTTCTTCGGGAGAAGGCATCCGAACGGGTACGGGGGCCGGAACGGTTGGAAAAGCAGAGGGGGAGACGGAATCTGGATCCGGTTTCAAAGATTTATTGGTATTATTGCCCATTTTCAACACCTCGTAATTAGTATAAACAGAAAAACGGTGTTTATTATTGTTCATTATTCATACGAAAATATGGTTGACTTTTTTCGGGTATTCCATTATCCTTTTTATTAAAGAAAGGGATGGCGATATGAAAATAGAAAAAGTTGTAGTGATCGCAAATAAAACATTTGAGGGAATCAGTGTGATTAACATTGAGGTTTATAATGAGAGCGGCCGAAGATGTTTGCAGCCTTCAAAACACTTTATAGACAGTATCAACAAGCTCCCTTTGCTGGATGAAAAGAAAATTAAAACCGTGATATCAAGGCAATATGAGGTTCCCGGAAATATGATTTCTTTCTTATAATAACTTAAAATTGAAGACATAGCGTCCGTCGTATGAACCACACCCCTGTTTGTTTTGGGGTCAATTCCAACGACGGGCGCTTTTTTTATAAGGAATGCGGTATTGGAAGCGGACAGATAACCGGCATTTGCATTTCAAAATAAATTTATTTTTATTAACTTTATTACTTTAATGGTTTTACTGGATAAATTATGGTATAATCGGACAGAAGGTAAAGATAAATCCGTTTCCTATTTCTGAGATTCCCTTCGTCTCAAATTGAAAGAAGAAAGTTGATGTAAAATGGCAATTACAGATTTTCTTGAAAAAAACGCAAAGCTTTATCCCTCGGAAATCAGTTTGGTGGAAATCAATCCGGCAAACCAGCCGGACCGTGCGGTTACATGGCGGGAATATAATTTAATTGAATCAGGTTCCTCCGAGAAATATCGCCGTGAAATGACTTGGAAGGAATTCGATATAAAAGCGAACCGGTTCGCGAACCTCCTTCTTACCCGCGGAATTCAGAAAGGGGATAAGGTGGCAATTCTTCTGATGAACTGTCTGGAATGGCTGCCGATTTATTTCGGCATCTTAAAGACCGGGGCGCTTGCGGTGCCGATGAATTACCGGTATACATCCGAAGAAATCAAGTATTGTCTGGAACTGGCGGAAGTAAATACCCTGGTGTTCGGCCCGGAATTTATTGGACGTGTCGAGCAGGTGTTTGATCATCTGCACGGGGTGAAAACCTTTTTCTATGTCGGAGAGAATAAGCCGACTTTTGCCGACAGCTACGACAAGCTTGTGCCGTACTGCTCGTCTACCGCGCCGGCGGTTGACCTGAAAGACGAGGATGACGCGGCGATTTATTTTTCTTCCGGCACGACCGGATTTCCAAAAGCGATTCTTCATTCGCACAGGGCGTTGATTTCCTCCTGCCTTACGGAGCAGAATCATCATTCGCAAACGCATGAGGATGTATTTTTGTGTATCCCTCCGCTTTATCATACCGGCGCGAAAATGCACTGGTTCGGCAGCCTTTTGACCGGGGGGAAAGCGGTTATCCTTCGCGGCGTGAAACCCGAATGGATTTTACAGGCGGTTTCTGAAGAGAAGGCCACGATCGTCTGGCTGCTGGTCCCCTGGGCGCAGGATATTCTGGATGCGATAGAGCACGGGGACATTCGCCTTCAGGATTACCGGCTGGATCAGTGGCGGCTGATGCACATCGGCGCACAGCCCGTTCCGCCCAGCTTGATCCGGCGCTGGAAAAGTGTCTTTCCGAAACATCTCTATGACACCAATTACGGACTCAGCGAATCCATTGGGCCGGGATGTGTGCATCTTGGCGTTGAAAACATACATAAAGTAGGCGCAATCGGCAAGGCAGGCTATCTTTGGGAAACCGCGATTGTGGATGATAAGGGTGAACAGGTTCGGCAGGGAGAAGTGGGCGAACTGATTGTAAAAGGCCCCGGCGTAATGAAATGTTACTTCAACAATCCGGAAGCAACTGCGGAAACGCTGAAAAACGGATGGCTTTTTACCGGCGATATGGCCCGGATGGATGAGGACGGCTTTATTTATCTGGTTGACCGCAAGAAGGACGTCATTATCAGCGGGGGAGAGAACCTCTATCCCGTGCAGATCGAAGACTTTTTACGCGCCCATCCTGCGGTGAAAGACGTTGCCGTTATCGGCCTTCCGGACGACCGCCTTGGCGAAATTGCCGCGGCTATCATAGAACTGAAACAGGACGCTTCCTGCAGCGAGGAGGATATTCGGACATTTTGTATGGACCTTCCGCGCTATAAAAGGCCGCGAAAGATTATTTTTGCAAACGTGCCGAGAAATCCTACCGGGAAAATCGAAAAGCCCCGCCTGCGCGAAATTTATTGCGGCAAGCGTTTAGTGGAAGCGGAAACGACAAAATAAAACAGAGCGTTTTTTTCTATTAAATTATTATCACTTATTACTTATCACCTTTGTAATATGGAAATTGAGAATTTCTATTCATCTACCTGGTCTAAAAGTCACCCCACAGGTGGCTGTAACATCCGTGAAATCAGCCAAATTCAAGGTTTCTTTGGTGTTTGTGTAGGTACACCGCATATAATTTTACTATTTTATTCTCATCAACATGAATGCTCGCCTTTTTAAATATTTTAGCTATACCACAACTCATCAGAAATAACATCCGAAGCGGAAACTGTACTTTCACTTATTTTTATATTCCATTCACCAATAAATAATTCGATATAATTAATTAAATCTGACACATACTTCGAATCAACCACAAAAACACGCTGCTCGTTCCATATTTTTTTTATTTTGACATCTAATGCTAAATCTTCTTTTATGTGATCAAGAAAGTCAAATAGCATTAATTTAAAGCAAATATTATATCCGTCAAGAATAACTGAAACTAGTGTTTGTTTTCCTTCGCTTGTTTGTTTAATTCTTAAACCATCTTTTCTAAACCATTTAGTTTCTTCTTTTTCTCTTTCTAAATCCATAATGTCCCCCTTTAATTTTCTATTCCTAAAATCACATTCATACCTTTATTCACCTTGACACTTGAATAAATCACATCTTCATACGAACCATATTTTTCGTATAATTGCTGCACAGTTGGACCTTTTTTTTGCCCATATTCAAGAAGGTTTCTCTCATATAATTTCTCAAGATTATCATAATCCCCTCTCTCAATATAGGAGTTTATTCTATCCATGTTTCTTTGGTTCACTTTCATTTCAGCAATTTCTCGCATGTTTTTTCCTTCTGTCAAATAATTATCAACTTCTACACTCAATTTTGCCTTCTTTGCTTCCATTGCTTCTAAATATTCAAGCCTGGCTGCCTTTGCCTTGGCTACTTCATCTGCATTACTCCAGTCTATATCAAACTGGTCTAAAGAAGAACCTTGCTTTGGTCTATATCCATAAACCGCATCTGGGTCTGAAACAACATCCTTTGCAATTTTAGGGTCGTCTAAAAGACTCATCTTACTTCCACCATTACCCGCCCCCTCAGCAACCTCTTTCGCTTCTTTTCCAACTATTTCAGGATTCTCTATGGTTCTTACTTCATTGATTACACTTTTAGCCAACCCTTTCTCCGCATACTTTGCTATCCCTGCAAATATTACTTCTCCAGCAGCTATG
>NZ_JAPOHA010000012.1 GCF_026672255.1 Caproiciproducens galactitolivorans
AATATATACAGGAGCTTTATTTTTGTCCATATCTAAAGATTTTTACCCACCAGCAGAGCTGGTGGATTTTATACCACGAAAAAGCCGCTCCTTCCGTTTGCACCCGGAAAGAGCGACTCACTATCAGCAGGGCTGACAGTATGAACAACTTAAAGGGAGATAAAGCTGCTCATATTCTGGCAGCTTGTTGTGTAAAAGGATGGTATCTAAATCTCTTGTATCATTGGTGCCGAAAGTTCATTAGATATTTATGCCCATGTTAGCGGAGCTGGTCCTTTCCAAATATACATCCGTTAACTTCCGTAAGCTACCATTAATCTTTCCTATGAATTTCGTCTGGTCCATTGCATGTTCCAACGTTGAGTTTGAATAATCGATTGTCCTATTCACGGAGTTCTGAATGTTTGATGTCATCCCTTCAATATTGTGAGCTGTATCTTTTGATCTTTGCGCAAGTCTCCGTATTTCTTCCGCTACAACCCCAAAGCCCTTTTCAGAAGTACCCGCCCTCGCCGCCTCAATCGCAGCATTGATCCCCAAGATTCTAATTTCATCCGCAATGCGCTCAATTGATTTTAATATTTTATTAAGATGATGATGGACAAAACACCGTTATACAAATATCCCGGCGACTATGCGCGGGAAAAGGATGAACTGGAGCAATACCGCGCGTCCCACAAGGCAAACGTGGCCTGCAAGGACGCAATTGAAACGGCCATCCGGGACAATTATCGCGATAACCGTCTCGGAAAAGAGGGCGTAAAGCAGGTTTCCAATCAGTTCGGTTATGAACGGATGTTTTATGTGCTGGCGAATACGGTGCAGCGAAAGGACTTCAACGGGCGTATTTCCCATGACAACAAGGATTGGGCAAAAACCATTCCCATCTTTGAAGATAAGGATTATTTCGGGGATGATCGGCGTTCATCGTTTGAAGTGGATTCGTGTAACCCCGGACTCACGAATATTTTCATCAATCAGGCGCGGCGCGAATATCTGCTGGCCCAGCCCCTGACCAAAGAGGACATTCGGACGGAGGCCGCACGGCTGCTCCGGGGTCTGCAATCCGAGTGTGAGCCTAACAGTCCAAGCGGCACACATTTCATGGCACAGATTTCGCCGGATTTTCTGATCCGTGCTTCCACCAAGGACCACGACCGGCTGTTCGCGCTGCTGCCGTTCAAGTCACTGACATTTTCCACACTCAAGCACCGGAAAGGTATTTTCGCGTTCATCCAGAAGGATGAAAACCGCGACCAGCCGCTTCGCCAGCGCAAGCCGTCCGTACGAAAAGAACTGCAAAAAACACAGACTGAGCCAAAATCGTCTGCCACATCCAGGGGCAAAGAAATGGAGCTGTAACATGGCGAATCGCAACCGACAAATCCAGCTTAAGTTTCGCGTTACCCCGACGGAACGTGAAATGATCGAACAGAAGATGGCGCAACTCGGTACGAAAAATATGGCGGCGTATCTCCGTAAAATCTCCATCGACGGGTATGTGGTGAAGCTCGAACTGTCGGAGCTGAAGGAGATGGTTTCCCTCCTGCGCCGGTCGAGCAACAACTTAAACCAGCTTACCAAGCGGGTGCATGAAACGGGGCGCGTTTACGACGCGGATTTGGAGGATAGTGTCCAAAATCAGGAACGGCTGTGGCAGGCGGCTACTGATATTCTCGCCGCACTTGCAAAAATAAAATAGGGGCGTATGCCCCGAAAAGTGGGGCGATTTACGACGTGTAAGCCGCCCCGCTATTTTTTGCCGCATCCTTGCAAAAAACAGCATAGACGTTATAGTTGTATTAGAAATTGTAAAGGGGGCCGATTTTATGAGGCTGATGCTGAAAATACTCGTCGCTCCGGTCATCGTGGTCCTGACCGTTTTCGTCTGGATCTGCTCCGCTCTGCTGTACTTCTCGGCGTGGGTGTTTGGCCTCGCGGGAACGGTCCTCGGCATCTTCGGTGTGCTGGCGCTGATTACCCATCAGGTTACAAACGGGATCATCCTGCTGGTGATGGCGTTCCTCGTCAGTCCGTTCGGAATCCCGATGGCGGCGGCGTGGCTGATCGGTAAAATACAGGATTTGCAGTATGCAATTCAGGACAAGGTTTACGGGTGAAAAAAATTTTTTAGATTTTATTTGAAAAATTAGGGACTTATTTAATTCAGCGAAAATAGTACTACCCAACGTCAAAAATACTCGGTACACATAAGTACTCCGATGTTTTTTCACTTACAACAATTTTATTTTTAACATCTATTATACATTTCCCCATTCATTGCTTTTTTGATATTTTCTGCCACTAAGTGAAATTAGAGCTATCAATTCTGATATCAATCCTAGATCTAAGAACGTCAACCTCTATTGATAATTCCGGTATTATATTTGCGACGTCTCAAATCGAATGCTGGCATAGTACCTTCCAAAACATCAATAACATGATTGCGCATTCTAGGATCTTCAATACTTCCTGATTCGTAAGTAATAGAATTCGTTTTTTTATTGATTGAACAATAAACAATTTCTTCAGAATCACAGGCAACAGCAATATTGGGATTATGGGTAACTATTATAACTTGACGCTTTTTTTTAGCTTCTAAAATACATTTAACGAGTTTGTTGTATACGGACTGATTATCCAAATTGTCTTCTGGCTGATCTATAATCAGTGGAATATCATCTTTGCTTAGTGCTAAGTAGAAGATAAGTAACACTATTCCACGTTCACCTGGAGATAACTCGTCAAGCGTTCTGCCGCCCATTCTAAGACTATACTGAGCGTCGATGTATTCTAATCCCCAGAGTTTTTCATAAAAATCTTCTTTGTTTTTCACTTTGCTTGAAGATACGTCTATGTCTTCAGTGATAACTTGCATTACATTATTTATAAATGCCATAACACTATCCCAGGAATTAAAGTCAGTTTGTTTTATAAATGAAGCCATTTTTGCCGCAGATTCGGTTACTCCATAAAATATACCAGTATAATTTTTTCCAATCAGTGATAATAATTCAGAGCCGATTTCATTGTTTTTGAGCGATAATTCTGACACAAATTCAATATTGTCGTCCTCCATATCGCCAATTAATTTTTTGAGCTCACTCTCGACTGGCTTATATATTGAAGAATAGATATCAGAAATTTGATGTTTTAATACGAATATTTGCCTGGTTATGTCCACACGTTCCTGCAATCGTTTTTCGTAATCGGTATCTAATTGTGATTTTATATACTTAACTTCATTAGTATAATATTCTAGCGTATCAGGAGTGTTGATATCACCGATAATTTGCTGACGGAGACGTTCCCATTCTTTTAAATCCTCTTGGTATTTCTGGTATGCTTTTTCTTTTGAGTCAGCTGTAGAAACTAAAGCTTTTTTATCAGCATTTAATTTTGCATATTGAAAGTAAAGGGAAGTCGACTTGGCATTATCAGAAGAATCAAGCTTCTCTTTTAACTCGTTTTTCTGTGATTCTAAGGCCTCTTTTCTTTTGTCTAGCATTTTGCGAGGGGTTTCAAAATCAGCAGAAATAATTAGGCTGTCAAGTCCAAATTTGGTTGCAGCATCGCTTAATTCACTGTTTAACGACACAATTCCCTTTTGGGCACTGTCAATTTTTGAAATCAATGTCGCCATCTCATCAACAGAAGAGTTTATTGCTGTTAAGTCAGATGTCTTTCGCTCAATTTGCTTTTCAATATTTTTTATTTGATCGTCAAATTCTTGGATCTTAGTTTCATATTCTGGATCAATATTGTCAGTTGGCTTATCGACGCTCTTCGGCTTGTTTTTATCATGTCGGGATAATCTTTCTTGACATTTTTCCAAACTATTTTGCTGGGTTAACTGATATTTTTTTGTTTTCTTATCCTCTAATTGAATTATTCTCTTATTTACAGATTGTAAGTCTAAATTCAGTCTTGATATCTGGCTTATTATACTGCCGGATTTTTGACTAATAAGTTCCACCAAATCTCCGGCCGTACCTTTTTCTGTCGTATCAACATAAGAAAAAATGACTCTATTAATTTCATCTTTAAAACCAGATCCCAAATCGTTGCAGACATCCTCGATGTACTTTTGTGGTAAATATTGGGCGTACTCTGCAGTTATATCTGTACGAGATGAACTTAAATTAGTAACCGGATCAACTTGTCCATCTTCCCATATTAGATTTCCTTCATAATCGGCGGCATAGTTTTTGGGAAGTTTTCTAAACCGATCCGAATTAAGGAAGGATGCTTTATTCATAGATTTACAATTAGCAAACAAGCCGATTATGTCTGATAAAGCGCTTTTTCCGCTTCCTTTATTTCCAATAACAGTTGTTAAGCCGATATTTATTGGCAATCTAAAATCGAACCAAGTTTCTAAAGAATTTACAGGTTCAGATTTTCTTGATACACAAATTGTATCTATATAGCATTGCTTGTTTTTTCCCACTCTATCGAGACTTGGTGGCATATCCCCGACAAAAACGCGTTCATTTGGCTGCAGCACAGCCTGCTGTAGTCCCTCAAAAGTTAAATCGGCTTTTATCCATAATTTTTCTTTTCTAGTATAATTTTTAGGGTCATGGCAATCTGAACATAAAATTAGAGGCTTTTCTTCAATTTCTTTAAATACAAATTTGTGATAATCCGCTATGTCACTTATTTTTCCTATTTCGAAAAAGTCAACATCTTGAGCAATATCTGCTTTAATAGCTTGATTAACTTCCAAAGCATTAGTGATCACATCATCTATTCCACTTGTCTTTTTGCCCGCATGAATAGATATTAGGCCATGATTAGATTTTGCAAAATCTACGATATGTTCAAAAATCCAGTAAATAGTTTGGGGACTATCGCCTGATTTAGCTTTATTACGTAACATAATCGAGTTAAAGTCCGCGGATAAAGTATGAATATCTGTATCATCTGGAAATATGAGAATCATATGTAAGTTACCATTAGAGGCTCCCTTGTCGGTTCGAAGCTCAACGCCAGGGAAAAAGACTATGTCTGGAGCAAGATGACGCAAGTTATTTATTCTTACTTCATCGATTATAAAATGATCCGTGACTGCCACTGCGGAAATATCATTTGCTCTTAAAGAATCTACAAGTAATTGATCAGAATCGTCACCTTTATATTTATAGTCATATGAAGAAGCAGTATGCAGGTGAAGATCCCATTGTCTCCATTCTGATCCGCGCGAATAATTAAACACAGTAACCAGCTTCCTTTCGCTATTAGCAAAATTCCCTACATAGTTTAATCTTTAAGCACATTATATAATCATAATCACTAATTTTCAATTAGTTTCCCTATAAAACATTTAAATGCGCAGAACAAAGAAGCTTAGGACTGATTCATAAATGTTTAATTCACGCGTTTGTTCGCTAGGGCTATCCACTCATGGCCTAAAGCGCTTTGATTGCTTATAAGGGAGGAATGATTATGGCAACTACCCGGTTGATGCCACTACATACCGGCAAGGGCCGGGATGTCGGCACGGCAATCAGCGATATTATTGATTACGCGGAAAACCCGGAGAAAACGGATTACGGCAGGCTTATCACCGGTTATGAATGCGACAGCCGGACAGCAGATGCCGAGTTTTTTTTTTCCAAGCGGCAGTATGCCGCGCTCACCGGCAAAACGCGCGGCGCGGACGATGTGATTGCCTACCATCTCCGACAGTCATTTGTCCCCGGCGAGGTCACGCCGGAGGAAGCAAACCGGATCGGCTGTGAGTTTGCCAGACGGTTTACGAACGGGAACCATGCTTTCATCGTCTGCACTCACATCGACAAACACCACATTCACAATCATATCATCTGGAATTCCACGACCCTCGACTGTACCCGGAAATTCCGAAACTTTTGGGGTAGCACAAGAGCCGTGCGTCGGCTCAACGATACGCTGTGTATTGAAAACGGACTGTCCATCGTGGAAAATCCGAAGCATCACGGCAAGAGCTATAATAAGTGGCTGGGCGATCAGGCAAAGCCCTCAAACCGGGAGCTTTTGCGTGTGGCAATAGACGCGGCCTTGGTTCAAAAGCCCGCCGATTTCGATGCACTCCTGAAGCTCTTACGGGAAGCCGGGTATGAAGTGAAGTTTGGAAAAGTCCCCACCCTGCGCGGCAAAAATCAGAAGCGGTTTATCCGGCTGGATACGCTGGGCAACGGTTACAGTGAAGCAGAGCTTCGGGTCGTTCTTTCCGGCGAAAAAGCGCACAAACCGTGCAAAAAAAACGTCCGGCCCGTGCCGGATAAAAAGATCAATCTGCTGGTGGATATTCAGGCCAAGCTCCGCGCAGGAAAAGGCATCGGTTACGAACGCTGGGCCAAGGTGTTCAACCTCAAGCAGATGGCGCAGACAGTGAACTATCTGACCGAGCACAATCTGCTGGAGTACGATGCGCTGGCCGCTAAAACGGCTTTGGCAACCGCCCGGTACAATGAGCTTTCCATACAAATCAAATCGGCTGAAAAATGGATGACCGAGATCGCCGTTTTGAAAACACAGATTATCAATTACGCCAAGACCCGTGACACCTATGTTGCCTACCGGAAGGCGGGGTATTCAAAAAAGTTTCTTTCGGAGCATGAGAGCGATATTCTTCTGCACAAGGCAGCGAAGAAATCATTCGACGAGCTGGGCATGAAAAAACTTCCCTCCATCAAAAGTTTGCAGGCCGAATATGCGGTGCTTCTGGCAGAGAAAAAGGCGGCTTACGCCGACTATCGCAATGCCCGCGATGAGATGAAAGAGCTGTTGACCGTGAAAGCAAACGTCGATCATTTGCTTGGCCCCGATAGGCGCGAAGCGGAGAATAAAAAAGAGCATGGGCAGCGTTGAACTGTGCATGCTCCCGGAAGCGTCCGCAGGACGTGCAGCCGCAGAATTTATTGTGCGATCAAAGGGGGTTGGGGGCGCTGCCACCAACAAGCAAAAGGTCGGTTTCCGTAGAAGCGGAAATCGACCTTTTAGCTTTGTGGGTACCACAAAGCATTGCTTGCCATTTAGTGAAGCGCCAAAACGACACGCAAGATTTGACTTACTTGACAATCTAGCAATTCTGTGCTAATTTATAGAAAATGAAAAATTAGAGGTGTGTTGATGTCTGTCAGCCGATAAGGTAATTGGTTTGTGTAACAAAAAGCAGGTCTTGCCTGCTTGATTTTGTGTACCCAAAACGCCTTATGGGATGACTGAAGAAGTGTTTCACCAAACGCCTCTTTTATTTGTCTTGTAGCGCAGTGGGTAACTGCGCTTTTTTTATTGCCCAAAGGTAATTTGGGCAATGCTCTTTGAAAGGATTTGAAAACCATTGAATAGCTATTTAAAAAAATATGGGCTTACTGAGTTTTTTGAACAAGAAGCAACCTTATATAACGGCCTGTTTCTTGCAAGGATTACTGAGCAACACCGCGATTTGTATAAAGTGATCGGCGAACAGGGAGAATTGAACGCAAGTATATCCGGAAAGCTTGCGTACAGTACAGAGAATCAACTGAATTACCCGGCTGTCGGTGATTGGGTTATGATTGACAGAATTGACGGAGCTACCGGCAATGCGATCATTCACCATGTCTTACGGCGTAAAAGTATGTTGGCGCGGCAAGCGGCCGGAACAGCTAAGGTTGAGCAAGCGATTGCGGCAAACATCGACACCATTTTCATTTGTATGTCGCTCAATGCGGATTTCAATTTAAGAAGAATCGAAAGATATCTGACGATCGCATGGGATAGTATGGCGACCCCTGTAATCATATTAACCAAGGCCGACTTATGTGATGATTTACAACAAAAAATGAATGAGCTTTCCTCCGTCAGCATGGGAGTAGAAGTTGTTGCCTGTTCCTCTGAAAATGAATATGGGTATCAAGCAATTAACGCGCAAATCGGGCAGGAAAAAACGATTGCATTTGTTGGTTCTTCCGGTGTCGGTAAGTCAACGATTATCAACCACCTTATGGGCCGGGATGTTCTAGCAACTAAAAAAATCCGCGAGGATGATGATAAAGGCAGGCATACCACCACGTATCGCCAATTATTGCTTCTGCCAAACGGCGGTATCGTAATTGATACGCCCGGTATGCGGGAATTGCAGATTTATACAGGCAATCTTTCAAAGTCGTTTGAAGATATTGAAGAGATAGCCGCAAAGTGCAAATACAGCGATTGTTCTCATGGAACCGAACCTGGGTGCATGGTCAGAAAGGCAATCGAAGATGGGCTGCTTTCAGAAGAGCGGTTTAAGAGCTATCAAAAACTGCAAAGGGAAATATCTTACGATGGATTGAACTCTCGCCAATTGGAAAATGAAAAAATCAACAGAATGTTCGGAAGTAAGGCGGAAATGAAGCAGACACTCAAACGATTCAAAGATAGAAACAGCAGATAAAAATGGAAGGGGCATTGTCTTATTTCAAGTGTATTGGAATCGGTAATGTGCGTAGCAAGGGCTATCGCATAATTCAAAATTGAAGATAGTCCTTGCGTATCCTAATTTTAAATTTAGGAGGCGCACAATGGGCTACAAAAATGCGATTTGTGTATTACCGAGCGATTTACTCATAGCAATACAACAGCACATTGACGGGGAATATATTTATATTCCCCGAAAGGCTGATAATAAAAAGCAATGGGGCGAACTCAAAAACAGCCGGCATCAACTTGACAAACGCAACCGAGCAATTTTTGAAGAGTATCTGTGTGGAACGGCTGTCGAGGAGTTAGCGGAGCGATATTATTTATCACCCAAGACAATATATAAGATATTGTCTGCTATGAAAAAATGATAGGTGGCTTAATAGGCGGCATGGGTTAATGCCCTGTCGCCTTTTTGCTTCTGAACTGTTTAGTAGGGAGCCTTTATAAAAGAAGCAGGGTATAATTATGATTATGAGATATAAGGCGAAAAATAGATTGGAAATAAGGAGTATAAGCAATGGAAGAAATAACAATCCACGAATTTGACTTTTCCCTCATTAATGAATATTTTTCGGAGCTTGAACGGCAGGGACCGGGCAGCCCCAAAGAAACTATTAGAGCATTAAGCTTTATTGGCAACCTTTCAAGTAAAGCGCAAATTGCCGATTTAGGCTGTGGTACAGGTGCGCAGACAATGGTTCTGGCACAAAATACAGAAGCAACCATTACCGCCCTCGACCTTTATGCTGGCTCGATTGATAAACTTAATGCAACCGCTGAAAAACTTGGTTTGCTGAACAAGGTAAAAGGTATTATCGGCTCAATGGATGATTTGCCGTTCCAGAATGATGAATTTGACCTTATATGGTCTGAAGGGGCTATTGCCAATATCGGGTTTGAAAACGGCTTAAATTACTGGAAGAAGTTTCTTAAAAAAGATGGTTATGTTGCTATAACCTATGAGTCATGGTTTACTAATGAGCGCCCCATAGAAATTGAAAAGTGGTGGAAGAATGCGGTTCCTGAAATTAGCACAATAGCGCATAACATTTCCATCATGCAAAAAATAGGCTATATTCCTGTTGCCGTATTTACGTTGCCTGAAAGTTGTTGGATAGACAATTATTTTATTCCTCAAAAAGCAAGGCAAAAGGAATTCTTAAAAAAGCATGCAGGAAATAAAACTGTCGAGAATTTGATTGCATTTATGAGGCGTGAGGCAGATTTATATTCAAAATACAAACAGTATTATGGATATGTATTTTATATTGGAAAAAAGATATAAATTAAGCTCTTATAAAAAATCGGCTTTAGAAAATGAAGCAACATGGTGATATATCCACCACCCCAACGGAAATAAAAAAAACCGTTGTTGCGGCGGCTGAATAACTGTGCACTAAATATAGGAATGTAGCCAAGCGGCGGTTTTGAAATTAAAAACAAAGCCGCCGCTTTCTTTTTCAAAAAACGAGATTGCGGAGGGCGTAATAACTGCGCTCTTTTTTATCGGCGGCTTTGGGACAGGAGGCTTTTATGCACCCGAAGTCGCTGTTTTTCGTATGGGAGGAACCGTTACACCACCGTAACGGTTTGGCTTAGCTGACAGCCTAATCTTTTACAACTTCAAAAAAGTTTCAAAAATAATCGTGGGCGAATACTGCGCTCATTTTCCATCCAACACCTTGTGGGGGCCTCCCTGCACAGGTGCTTTTTTATTTCTCGTCACGGTATCGCAGGACAAGCCCCGTCACTTCGGCCCAACTTGGTCCGAAGTCCGCGCTGGGCCTGTGCATAAAATTTCCCCCGGCTGTCGTTCCCCGCCATTCTCCGTTCATCAGCCATAGCCCATGACCAAATTGAACGGAGGTAACATAATGGAAAAGTCCCTTGTAACGATAACATATAAAACCGCCAATGGAAACAAGATTTGTGTTGAGGTTTCAACCCCGGTCAAAGAACTGTTGGAGCAGTCCGACCGGCAAATCCGTTCCCAAAGGCGGCAAGACAGGCGACACCTTGACTTTGCGGTACGCACAGACGAAAGTTTCTCCGATTTCCTGTTGCCCGCATATGAAGATACCGCCGATCTGTTGATAAGAATGGAGCGCGATGCCAAGCTCCATGAGGCCATCGGTAAGTTGACAGAGGTACAGAGACGGAGACTGCGCCTATATTACTTTAAAGGGTTCAGCTACAGCCGAATCGCCAGACTGGAAGGTGTATCCTGCCAAACCGTTGTCGGCACAATCGAACAGGCGCTTAGACGGCTCCAAAAGCTCTGCCGGAAATAGTCCCATTCCAAGCAGGACGCCCCGCCTCCGGGCGGGGTTGTCCTTTGTCATTCTATAGTTATCCACATGTTCAATTATACATTTACATGTGCGTATTTGCAAGCTGTATTAATCGTATTTTACGCTTTCATATATGTGTATGCTATAAATGGACGGAGGCGGTAAAGTGGATATACTGGATAGAATTAAACAGTTACGGGATGAACGCGGCTGGAGCAATTACAAGTTGGCGAAAGAGGCCCATATATCGGAGGGGTCGCTCAACAATTTGTTTCGATTGAATAATCAGCCGACAATTCCCACTTTGGAAGCGATATGCGCGGGCCTCGGCATAAGCCTTTCCCGATTCTTCGCTGAAGGAAACGAGGCCGTTGTCCTTAATCAGGAACAGCGGGAAATGCTTGATATATGGAGCACTCTCAACAAAGAACAAAAGGCCGCGTTATTGGAACTTCTGAAAAAAATGTAATGAGAAAATGTAATGTGAAGAAACCCGGAAGGTGATTATACCTGCCGGGTTTCTTTGCGCCATAAAACACATTGAAAAACTGAAAATTTTCAAAAAAGATTCCCTGAAAAACGGCCTTTTTCCGTCCTAATAATGTAGAGGATACTTTTTCCTCGTTTGTACTTTGAAAGCTGAATAAAAAGATACCCGGATACGAAGGGTACGTGTGCCGAGTGACAGGCCCGCCATGACCTCCATTATCAAAGAATGGAAAGAGAGCGACAAGGCCCATGCCGCAGGCGAGCCGAGGCTAGCCCCGCCTGATAAAGCACACAAACCCGGATACTTGCGTTCAGTCACAGTCCGAGCGTGAAGCGGCCATATTAGGCCGTGAGCCGTCGCAGGCAATGAGAACGCTTTGCCATCAGAATGGGGAAAGGTGAGATTCCTATGGGGCGGACAAGCCGCCGCCCGTCCGGGTTATCTGTTTAAATTACAGAAAAAGCGCCGCGCCGTCATTCCGTAAATTGCCCTGTCGGGCAATGAGAGTATGAAAATAGACGGCGCGGCTGTTTTTATTTAGACGGAGGTATAACCGTGAAAAACACGAAAGCTGCTGTCTGCAGCAGCAATATACCGCCCGGCACTTGCGGGCGCAGTCGTTTAGATAAAACATCCACCTATAAGGTAGACGGCAAAACATTTATTGTTGAACCTGTTTTTCAGACAAATGGGCATGACACGCTGGGAACCATTTTAATAAAACTGATGAGGGCCGACGTGGATCGGCTTTGATAATAAGTGACAAAGCGGCAGGCGTGACAATCGGCGGTCGATATGGTATACCTTTCCCTGTAAATACTGCTTATTTGACTGCCAGAAAGGGGGATTTATGAAACGGTCAAATAGGAGAAAAAACCGGGAAGACACAGCTTTCCTTTATGAGCGACTATCACGCGATGACAATCTTGAGGGTGAAAGCTACAGCATAAGCAATCAGAAAAAACTTTTAATCAAGGTTGCCAAAGAAAAAGGATATTCCAACCTTGTCCACTTCTCAGACGATGGCATTTCCGGTGTTACAATGGAGCGACCTGGTTTTGTGGCGATGATTCAAGAACTTGAGGAAGGCCATGCGGCGGCTGTTTTCGTAAAAGATATGTCGCGCTTGGGCAGAAACTACATTGAGGTTGGGAAACTCACAGAGGAATTCCTCCCCGATCACGACATAAGGCTTGTCGCGGTCTCCGATAACGTGGATACTGCCGAGGGAGAAAATGAGCTGACACCGATTCGCAATTTGTTCAACGAGTGGTATGCCCGTGATATCAGCAAAAAACGGCGCATCAGCAATAAGATCAAAGGAAATGCCGGAGAACCGATGGGACAACCGCCTTACGGTTACATCAAGGACCCGGACAATCCCAAACGTTGGATCGTGGATGAGGAAGCCGCCACTGTTGTTCACCGGATTTATCAAATGACGCTGGACGGCTTTGGGCCGGAACAAATTGCCGCCTCGCTGGAAAGGGACAGTATCCTGACTCCAACATCTTATTGGCAGACACGAGGCGTCAACCGCCCCGGCAAGCATAAAGACGCACCACCCACGAAGTGGAACAGTTCTACTATCACCAAGATTCTTTCTTTGCAGGAGTATTGCGGGGACGTTCTCAATTTCAAGACGTACAGCAAATCCTACAAGAATAAGAAGCGGATTGAGAACGACCGTGATAATTGGGTTATCTTTAAAGATGTACACGATCCGGTCGTTGACCGCGCAACATGGGAAAAAGTGCAGCAGAAACGTGGCAAAATCCGCAAGCGAAAAACGAATGAGGGAGAAACCAATATGTTTTCCGGTCTGCTTGTCTGTGCTGACTGCGGACATAATCTGCATTTCCACTTCAATCAGGGCAATCCGGATATCAAGTATTTTAATTGTTCCAACTACAAAGGCAATCGGGGCACTTGCACCTCTACTCATTACATCCGTGTTGACTTTCTGGAACAGGTCGTGTTGGGAGAAATCCGCAGACTCACAAAATTTGCGAGCAAATATGAGGATGAATTCGTTAAAGCGGTTATGGGACATTCCCAGCAAGCGGTAGAACTTGAGCGACAAAAGAGGCAAAAAGAATATAATTCTCTATTGAGCCGTGACAAAGAGATTGACCGGCTGTTTGACCGAATGTATGAGGACAATGTGGCCGGAAAAATTTCCGATGAACGGTTTTCAAAAATGAACAAGCAGTATGAAGATGAACAGAGCGATCTGACAGGTCGGATAAAAATCCTCAGAACCGAGCTTGATAAGGAAAACCATCGAACAGCGGGCACCGATATGTTCATTGTTACTGTCCGCAAATATACAAGAGCCAGAAAGCTCACGCCGCGTATGCTGAATGAACTAATCGATCACATTGAAGTTCATCAGGCCGAAAAGGTGAACGGCGTATATGTCCAGAAACTGACTATTCATTATAATTGTATCGGTTCCATTGAAATACCGGATATTTCAACTCTGCCGGAGCCGGACGTTATGATAGAGACAAGAAAAGGAGTAGCCGTAAGCTACTCCCAATCACAGATGGCAGGATAAGCATATAAAAAAGCGAGTGTTCTTACGGCATTTTCAAATGCTATAAGAACACTCGGCATGGTGCAGTGTTTAATGATAAATCCGAACCCTCAATGTCCTTGAGTGTAACTGTTTTTGTAAGAGGACAATAAGTCTAACGCACATCTCCAAGGACTTTGCGTCCGTTATAAAATCAGTAAGCCATTCTCTTATTCACAACATTCGATTTGTGCAGGTAGCGCTACCGCCCCACTCACTTTTCAATAAATGAGTCTCCAGATGCTTTTGATATTCCACACAGTGTGCTTCTTCCAGCAGTTCGGCTAATTTCAAAGGCGTTACACGGTAAGGAAAAAGCCTGAATTCGCCTTTCAGTCTGGATATGGGGTTAAAAAGCGTGTCAAAAAACAGTTTTTCGACCGACATGGGGTCTTGCTGTCCTAACCGCTTCATCAAATCTCCGATTTCACGCAAGATGCCCTCCCCTAGCGGCAGTTCGCCATGAAAGGAATTCAGACGGGTCCAGTTCAGTGTCAGGACGGAGTTTTCCCCCAATTCCAACGAATCTAAGTACCCGTCATGAAGATAACCCAGATAAGCATATAACGTTCCGTTGCCGTCGAGTTCCTGATAAAAGAAACCATGCCTGGAAACACCGTCCACTTCCAGACAGACCAAATCGCCGTTTTCAAACGGAAGCAGTCGGCGCAGATACAGTCGGGAGTCAAACAAATCGTGCGTATTCGGAGCGTATACATCCCCTGTTTCTGACAGCGGATTAAATGGCAGCATATCGTTGTCAATCCAAAAATTGGTTGCCTTAAGTTGTCCGTTCAATGGGAGCAAATGATATTCAATCGGATTGATAAGGCCTCCATTTGGCGTTATCTGCCACAATTCCGCCAGATAACACGACGCTATTTTATCGTTCGCGGCTTGCTCCAATACCTGTGTAAAGGTGACATAGGGAATCGCGCCAACCAGTTTGTCCGTATTAGAAAAAGCTTTTACGAGGAAAAAGCTGCTGGATGGCTGCTCCTCCATCAACCGTAGTGCCAACCGATAAACCTGTATCGCCCGACTCATGAATTCCTTTTCCCATTCTTCGGACGCTTCTGTTTCCAATTCCAGAAGCGCTTCCAGCTTTTCTTCCAAAGGGCGCGGCGCGTCGTGAATCAGCTGATATTTTTCCAGCAGGGTAAACGTCCGTTTTTGACGGAGATATTCAGACACCTCGGAAGATGGAATCCAGGAATAAATATCAAGGCTCATGATCTGATTTTCCTTTCATAAAACATAGTGAACTACCATATAGCTGTCCGTTTCGGGTTCAAAATCGTGCCGCACAGCATCCCATGAAAAGTCTGGCAGAGAAGAAAAAGGAGAAAGCATCGTCGCCACTTCGTCCAGTGTTTCGTTTTCACAGCAATGGACACAGACCGCGACGGATTTCACCGCGTTTCGGCGCAAACACTCCGCCAGCTTTTCCGCTTCGTCTTCTTTAATATTCCTTTCCGAGGGACAGGCTTTCTCGTTCCAGCTCAGTGTTTTTTGCTCCGATTGCTCAACGCGCTCAAAAGCCATGTGATCGCTCCGCCAATTAAAATCAGCCATAGTGTCATGAGAAAACCGTGCAGTACACTTTTGGAATCCTGATAGTTGACCAAAAACAGCAAAAGAAAAATGCCTCCTGCAATCAGGAACAGAATAATCCCATGCATGGTGCTGTCGGCATCAAGCGCAGCCAGCCACAAAAACAAATCTGCAATGCCGCCGATCACCCGCCAGAAAGTAAGCGCGGAGCAACCATGGGTACGCTTTAGCCATGAATTGTAGTACACGCCGAACGAAACAACGCCAATCACTGATAAAATTGCAAGCCAGCCTTCCAGCATTTTTATACCTCCCATCTCTCGCCATCGCGCACCATCAGGCAGTTCGGATGAAGTGCCTTGAATTGCTCCCGGTCTTGTGCTTCACAATGAATGGGAATCAGCGCTTGAGGATTGAGCACCCCAATCAACTCTTGTATGGCGTTTCGGTAAGCGTGTCCGCTGCAATGCAGATCTGCTACATCTATCCCATAAGAATCACAGAAGTCTAGCAGATCGTTGACCGGGCGAGTTTCCCGGTACCCCTGCCATATGGAATAGATGAGCAAATTCTTTTCATCAGGGCGGCACGCCAAATAGTTTTTTAAACAGGGAAGCATGGAAGTTCGCACAAAAATTACCTTTTCCCCCGGGAGTTTTGCAAGACTTCCCGCGCTCAGAAGCTCGCGCCGCTCAAAACAGCGCTGAAAATAGGCGTATGTACGAGGCGTTTCTTTCTCGCTTGTGTAATGCGCTACAAAGCGCAGGGTATTTTCCTCCCGTTGTGTACGCACCGCAGTCAAAAACAAATCCTCGCACACGGCTCGCCCGGCAGCCTTTGCAGCGCGATGCATGGCGCGTATTCGTTCTTCATTCGTAGAGGAACACAGGACAAACACCGTGCCGCCGTGTTGCTTCATCAACTCGAAAGCCCGCTGTTCTACCTGCTTTTCATTCTGCGGGGTGTTACTACTTTGCTTTTCCACGCGGATATTGGTTCCCTCGCTGATGAGTACGTCCAGTTTTTGCCCTCCAAGCAGCTGCCGGATTTGTGCGGGAATCTGCGCCGTTACTCGGTAGTCCCCGGTATAAAGCACACTTTTGCCTTCTGCCTGAATTAAAAACATATGGGCATCCACAGCGGAATGGTCCACCCCAATTGGCGTGACCCGTATATCGTCTAGTTGAATGGGTTGACCGCTTTTAAAATGCAGATAGATTTCCGGGCGGGGAGAATCGGTAAAATCCGAGATCACATCCAGAATACGGTGCGTTTCTTCTCCCGAAAGAATCGGAATACCTGGCAAAATCCGATCCACCAGCCCGCAATGGTCGTTATGATGATGACTGAGGAAAACCCAGTCAAACGCAGGCTTGCCGCAAGTAAGCCCTTCTATTTCGATAGAATCTTTTGATCCTTTTTCGTCAAGAGGCGGCAGGTTGGCCCCCGCATCAAACAAAATCCTGGTTTGCGCTGTTCCGATTTCAATTAGGTTCCCGCCAATCTGTGTCGTTCCGCGATGAATTTTTATGTACATTCGTTACTCCTTATCTTGTAAGCGTAGGTGGATTTGCCCAACGGAATGTCTCATGCACCCGGTTTGTGTTATCTTTCTCCCATTGGAATGCTTCTCGGTATTCCTGTGTAAAATCCGTGCCAAAGCAGCCTTGCAGTTCATTCCACAGTATTTCTAGTTTCTGAAGGTCAGCAATCAATAAAAAGCCTTTTAACACGATCACCGCATGCAGAAAATCCTTGCCGCGATAATCGCCTGCCGTCAGATATTCTTCAAAGCGCCGCTCTAATTCCACCTGCTCCGGAGCGTGGAGGATATCGAGCATGCACGCTTTGATTAGCGGGTCTGATTCCTGCTCAAGGAAAAGGGCCAGTGCCAGAAATCCCTCCGCCCGTGTCACTAGCAGATAATAGCTGATCCGAGCCATGGTTTGCAGACATTCGATTTTTTCCTTATGACTGCGTGGCAGCCTTGCGGCAAAGTAGGATAAGTCTTTCATCAGCAAGCTCCCTCCAATTTCTGAATCAAACGCACCGCTTCCCGTTTGAGCATGGTAACGTTGGTAATGAGCCGTCCATCCCGGCAGATCACTCCGAATTTCCGCTTGCGCTGCAGTATCATATATTCCCCATATCTTGACGGGTTCGTGCTATATCCCCGCGGGTGGGCGGTCAGATGATCCTCCAATATCTCACCATACCGATCAAACAGAGTCACCTGTCCATCCTGTATGGCACTGATTCCTCCATAAAACGTAAACCAGCCTGCGGTGAGGTCAAAGCAGCCATCCAGATCAATTCTGTCGTAAACAAAGTGGAGTATCGGCTCATTTTTCCCGTTTATCACCCCCCATTTTCCACGCTTGACCGCAAAATATCCATTTGAAGAAGGCTGATCCTTGGCATCCTCATACGCAAACGGAACGACCGTCTGTCCCTGCGCATTGATATATCCGTGCAAACCATTTTTTACAGCATGACCTGCTATATAATCATCGAACAGCGTTTCAGTATAGTCAAATTGCAGAGGAACCACAATCTCATCCGTCGCTCCGTTCATCAAGCCCCATTTACCGTCGGATTCGATCGGCAGCAAATAGAAACCATGAAAATCATAATATAAGTCAAGCTCGGATTCCGGGTAAACGTGGCTACCAGAAATGAACCCGCCGAAAGCTTTTTCGGTTAGCGTGTAAATACGGCATTCTTTTTTATGATCCATACGATCTCCTTTCAAAGGTTTCCAGTCCATAGGTGTCCGGAATTTCGTAGCTGTAATGTCCAGGCTCGCCCCATGGGTCTGTCGGCATGTAGCGGATGCGATAGCCGATTTTCAAAAGCTCGGCAAAGTCCCGCTGCCTTGTGCGATCTGATAAAGCCGGATAATGCTCCCGATACCAGCCTACGGGATTTGCTCCGTCCATCTCTACCATTAATGTGCATAACCGTATAATTTTTTCAAGGTACAGCTTGCGTGTTTTGTTTTCAGGAAATTCCGGTTCATGGAACTGCGCATCGATTAAAACGAACGCCTTTCTCTTTTGGGAGTAGCGGATGTGCAGAACCCCCGCCTGCCTGAGTAGCAGGATATCCCGAGAAACGGTCTTTTCGCTGACCGGCAGCAGATCGGTGATTTCCCTAAAAGAAACCTCACTGCAATACCGGAATAAATGAAAGACAGAAAGAATGCGGGATGTCTTGGTGAGTTCCATGGGGTTTTCCTCCCTTGCTGTTATGAGTTTATCATACCACGTTTGCTATTAAAAGACATACGTATTGTCGCAAAATGTATCCTCATCGCAATACCCTTACAAATATTGCTGAAGAAACTGAAGCTGCATTTTCTGTAAATAATTGTATTCCTGACCATCATAGGCTTCAAGCTCGCTCTCGTGAATATGATCATAGTCCGGTATGCAATCGCATTCGATTTGTTCAAAGGGATATAATAGATATTCATTTTCCCATGTAAATACATTTCTGGCATCGCGAAGGCGCCCGGCGTTGGCGCCAACCAGATAAAGCTTTTTCGGCTCGCTTCTCAGGCAGACGACCTGTCCAGCCGCGAATTTCACCCCGGCGTCTTCCTCGTAATCCGAGGGCATGCGATAATATCCGCCCCCACCTCTCAACTCTAAACGGCTGATTAAAGCGCCGGTATAATCGAGCCGGTACTCTATGTATTCGCTTTGCTGGCTGCAAAGCTGATACAGATTCGTTTCTGGGGTAATTGGAACAGGGTTGTTGGAACAGATGAGCTGTCTTGCCCAATTTTGGCACTCCTTGATCCAGTCTTGGGACTCTTTGTCATCACGGGAATTCGCCCACAGTATGTGTTTGGGATATTGCTCTTTGACCATAAACAAATAATTAACCTTGTCCTTGACAAAAACGTCGAATGATTTGTTTTGATCCGCGGTGAATTCTTCTTTCAGCCGTTCGATTTGACGGGTGAGCTCCTCCTTTCCCGCCTGAACGGCAAGCTCCATCCGATCATACACTTCGCAGAAAAAGGATGAGGGGTCACACCGCTCCCACATACAATCGTTGTATGCCCAAAGAAACACGGTGTATATTTTTGTGCTGTACGCCGCAAAAGGATTGTCCATCATTTAATACCCCCCGATAGTAAAAAATCACAAGCTTTTGAAGGGAGTATATCACAGGCTGATTTCTGGATTCAGACACACGTAATGACGTGTAGCTTGCTTTTTTGGCAGAATGTGATAAAGTTTATAATAAGATTTTACGAATTAGGGGGCGTTAGTGTGGGGGAATTTAAACGCGATTTGTATAAAAGGAAGCATGACAGGCAACTTGGAATTGAGCAGCTACAGAAAATGCAGGAAATGCCATGGTTCAAACTGCTGAAAGAAGATGTTGAACGGGGAGAGGTTTTCCCAGCTCTGCGCTATAGCGGAGAAATTGATTTTTACTATCGGGGCGCGCTACTTTGTAAATATAAAGGGAATCTAAAAGGAGAACCAACGACAAGCAGAAATAAAGGGCCTTTCAATCCCGAAAATCGAGACGACTACAAAAAGATTAAAGAAAGCTGTGAGGAGTGGGGCAAGAAAGCAAGTGGTGAAGCCAACGAACGCGCTACGCTGTCCGTGCTTTACAGCAAGTTTTCACCATACATCAAGCCGGCCCCCAGTATGATCCTGCTGGATATTGAGGTTGGGTTTCCTAAACTTTTCTTAAGTGATGAAGAAAATCATCGAAATACACAGGTAGATTTGCTTTTTCTTGACAAAAGCACCGGCAAACTCTACTTTATCGAAGTAAAGGAAGCCGGGGACGGCAGAGTCAAAGTGGAATCCGCAGGTCGGTCTGTGGAGAAGATATTTGACAGCATGCCGGTCATGGAACAGCTCGACGAGTACGACGCAAATTTGGCGGCAAGAGAGGATCAAATTCTTGCTGCCTATCAAAACTATTTTAGTATTACGCGTGAGATTTTCGGCTGTGAGATTTATTCGGGAAAGCTTTCGCTGTATAACCGTACCAAGTTGCTGGTCTATGGGGAATCTAATACAAACAATAGCCGTAAATCACTTGAGGCAATCCACACGAAGCTTGGCAATGATTTAATCGTCTTTGAGAACGGCCTGGATTTGGTTGATGACTTGCCGGAAAGGATTATTTCCGGTTCATTTTGTCGGAGCCGTAACTCTTGATCGAAAGAATAGGTGAACGAATGAATACCATATGGATGATTCGTAATGACGGCAAGGCTTTTCCTTGCTCACAGTATCTTTACGCGAATGCTTTAAATATGGAGGAGACTTTGCTTGCGGCGGAATGGCTGTATGCCAACACGTGTCATAAGGAATCCCGGCAGCTTGCACTGGAAATGGTCGCGGCATGGATGGCTTCTGCGTCTGTTGACGGCGATGCTGTTTCTGATGCGCCCGGCTCCCTTTTACAAAAGCCCGGTTGCCCCTTGTCGCAGGAGTTTGTAAAGGCACACACAGAGGAAGTCATGGCGATTCGCACAGAAAATCTGGATTTGAACGCCTTGTGCAGCGAGGTTGTTGCTGAACTGAACCAAGAGTTTTTACGGGCGCGTTATTGCGGTATGGAGCATACGGGTGCGTCATCCAAAGAGATGTTCTTCCGTATCTCTTCGGTTGGGTTTGATTGGTATAACCGCATACATGATTTTGTCACCGCCGCTAATTTCCCAATAGAATTCATTAACATTGTCCGGGGTGAGGAGAGTGCTGGCGCAAAAAGCGGGCTTCATCTTCGATTACCGACAGAAACATTTCTCGCGGAGCAACCAATTCAACTTATCCCTCCGAGTAAGCTGAAAGGCGGCGTAATGGTGCGCGAAATATTTGCACATCTGTCGTTTGGAAGTTCTCTAAGACATATTTTGGGGGATCTGACGATTGATGCAAGAAGTCTTGCCAATGCTCTGACCGTTATTGCTGATTGGGAAAATCAGCAAGGAATTGAATCAAAGTAAATTTCTCATTCTTGCAGCAATATATTTGCCATCATAACAAAAAGGACGAAGGTAGCTGAGCCCTCGTCCTTTTTGCTGTCACATTGTTAGAAATAAAGCAATAATCCGAACCCATCCCCAACGGGGACAAGGTTCGGATTATCATGATTTGGTGCGAGTGTTCTTACGGCATTTATTCAAGAAAGTCAGTAATATCAAGGGCTTACGGGCAGTTAAGAAGCAGTATTTACCCCTAATAATTGAATAAATTCATTATATTTTAAGGGCGTTCCGTGAAAAGGAGCGTCCTTTTTCTATTTCAGCGGGAGGTGAAAAAATCACATGACCAATGTAATTGCCGTTGCCAATCAAAAGGGCGGCGTCGGCAAGACTACGACTTGCGCCAATCTCGGCATCGGGCTGGCGCAGGAAGGAAAGAAGGTTCTTCTGGTGGACAGCGACCCGCAGGGTTCCCTGACCATCAGTTTGGGCAGTTCCCAGCCCGATCAACTGCCCGTGACGCTGGCGACGATCATGGGCAAGGTGCTGGACGAAGAACCCATCGGCCCCGGTGAGGGACTTTTGCATCACGATGAGGGCGTCGATCTGATGCCCGCTAACATCGAGCTTTCCGGCATGGAGGTATCGCTCGTCAACGCCATGAGCCGTGAAAAAATCCTGAAACAGTATCTGGACGGCGTGAAGCGCCAATACGACTATGTACTTCTGGACTGTATGCCTTCGCTGGGAATGCTGACCGTCAACGCGCTGGCCGCAGCCGACAGCGTACTCATTCCCGTTCAGGCGCAGTACCTTCCGGCAAAGGGCCTCGAACAGCTTTTGCAGACAATCAACAAGGTACGGCGGCAGATCAATCCGAAGCTCAAAATCGACGGCATTCTGCTGACGATGGTGGACAGCCGTACCAACTACGCCAAAGAAATCAGCGCTCTGTTGCGGGATACCTACGGTTCAAAGCTGAAGGTTTTTGATATAGAGATTCCTCATTCCGTTCGCGCCGCCGAAATCAGCGCGGAGGGCAGGAGTATTTTCGCTCATGACCCGAAAGGCAAAGTTGCCGAGGCGTATCGGAAGCTGACGAAGGAGGTGCTTAAAATTGAAAAGCAGCGCCAAAAACATAAGTCTGAACAGTTACGATGATATTTTCTCCACGGAGGAAACCCGCGAGGATGAAAAACGGGAGAAGGTCACGGATATGCCGCTTTCGGAGCTGCATCCCTTTCCCGACCATCCGTTTCAGGTATGGGACGATGATTCCATGAAAGAAACCGTGGAGAGCATCAAAGAATACGGCGTGTTGGTTCCCGCCATCGTCCGTCCTCGCGCGGACGGCGGCTATGAGCTGATTTCAGGCCACCGGCGCAAACACGCCTGCGAGCTAGCTGGGCTTCCCACCATGCCGGTGATCGTCCGCGATCTGGATGATGACGCCGCGACCATCATCATGGTTGACAGCAACATCCAGCGTGAAAACATTCTGCCGAGCGAACGGGCCAAGGCATACAAAATGAAGCTGGACGCCATACGGCGTCAGGCTGGCCGACCGTCCAAAGAAAATTGTGCCCAAGTTGGGCACAATTTTGACGGCAAAAGAAGTGTTCAGGTTGTTGCCGATCAAGCCGGAGAAAGCAAGACACAGGTGCAGCGGTATATCCGGTTGAACGAGCTGACACCGCAGCTTCAGCAGATGGTAGATGATAAGAAAATCGCCATGACCCCCGCCGTGGAGCTGTCGTACCTCAAACCGGAGGAACAGACGCTTTTGCTGGACACCATCGAAAGCGAACAGGCCACCCCCTCGCTCTCACAGGCCCAGCGGCTGAAAAATTTCAGTCAGGAGGGCCATCTGAACGAGGACAGTATGCTGGCGATCATGTCGGAGGAAAAGAAACCGGAGAAAAACGACCTGACTATCAAGGCTGATAAGCTCCAAAAATATTTCCCAAAATCGTATACCCCGCAGCAGATGGAGCAGGTCATTATCCGGTTGCTTGATGGATGGCAAAAAAAGCGGCAACGGGATCAGGAAAGGTAATAACCGTCGTTTCAGGCGTTCCGAAAGGAGCGCCTTCTTTCATGTCTTGATAAAGGAGGAAACCGCATGACAACTGAAAAAATCAACAAAAGCGAAGGTAAAAAGGAGGATGAAAAGAGAAAGCGCAAATGGCCGTATATCCTTGCGATTCTTCTGCTGTTACTGCTTCTCCTGCTGCTTTTGCTGCGGAGCTGCGGAAATCAGCATCCCTGCCCGAACCCGCCGCCGTCCAGTTCCGTCCCCTCGTCGTCTGCTCCGTCGCTGGACGATACCGGGAGTGCGGAACCGGGAAGCAGCAGTTCTCCGTCGCGGCAGGAAATCCTGTCTCGGCTTCAAAAGCAGGAAGTCACCGTCACCGACAAGGTGAGTGCGCAGGCTTCTTTTTCCAGCGGATCGAAGGGCAGCACCGGCACATGGGAAGTGGAAAACCCGTCCTCTAACAGCGTCATTATGCAGTGTGAAATTGTGCTGGACGGAGAAACCGTGGCGAAATCCGCGCCGATCTATCCGGGGCAGCATATCGACGGCCTCACTCTTTCCCAGCCGGTTTCATCTGGAAGCTACAGCGTGACCGCAGCAATCAAGTATTATAGCAAAACAACCAAAGCGTATCTCGGCATGGCCGACTACAAGATTCGTCTTTCCGTTTCGTAATCAACCGCATTCGCGGTTGAAATAAAAACATGCAGGAGGTTTTCTAATGAAAAACAGGCTCAGAAAGATCCTCGCGGGCATCATCACCTTTGCCGTGCTCGGCGTGACGGCGGCAGTCCCGGCGCTCGCCGCCGACAAAACCGACACCGGCACGGGCAGCATTACGGGGAACGTGACGATCAACGGCTCCATTTCGCCGCTGACCATCTCCGTCACACACCCAGTCAACGTAGCCTACGCCATTAGCCCGGACGCCGAAACATTTACCGCGCCCGACATCACCGTGACCAACAACACCAAAGTCGCGGTGATCGCCACGGTGGAATCCCTGAAAGCCGCTTCGGGCGGAACGCTGACCTTCACCGACGTTGACCCGTCCGCGAAAGCGTGGCGTTCGCTCAACCTCGCGGATTCCAAGAAGTACATTGCGCTTGGTATTACAGCAAAAGGCAATTCCGGCTGGAACAGCGGGTACAGCACTTCCACCCATTGGGCGGTGAGCGATTCGCCGTTGCAGATCGGGACGCTGAATCCGAGCACTTCCGGCACGCTGTCCCTCACGGCGGACTACGGTCTCGCGTTCGACGGGGCGTACACGGCCAACCATCAGCTTGTTTTCCAGTTCCAACTCGCATAAAGACATAAGCGCGGGAATAGGCCGGGACTTCCCGGCCTATTCCGAAAGGAGGGCTTCTATTTGAGGCAATCATTCAGGCGGCTTTTTCTCGTACCATTGCTTGCCGCCGGTATTCTGCTGTCCGGTGCTTCGCCCGTATTTGCGGCCTCCGCCGCGTCGGTTCTGTCACTGACCGCGACGCCGAATCCGTCCGGGAACTATGTAGCACTGAACTGGACCAACAGCGACAAAAGCCAGCCGTACAGCTATATGCTCTATTCCAAATCCACGCATGAATCGACCTTCCAGAGCATTCCCGCCAAAGATCACGCGAAGGTTCTGAACATTTATCCCGTTGTCGCACCGACCGTTTCCTTTACGACATGGCAGGGCAAGAGCTACACTCTACCGAAGTCGGCGTCCCTTAAAATGTGGATGGAGACGCCGAATACGTATGATCCCAAAGGCTACGGCAAGGGTCTCATTTCCGTCGATACCGTGTCAATCTCCGATTTTAACGCCAACCCGGACGCTTACCTGAAAAACGCGGACGGCAGTTACAAATACGATGTGTTGTATTTCGGCGCGTGGGACGCTTTCGCAAGTCAGGATTTGTCCGCGGCGGCGGAAACCAAGACCGACGCCTTTATCAAAACGGGGCGCGGCGTCCTGTTCGGGCATGACACGATGGTAGACAATGATACGATCTCCATGCCGAATTTCTTCAAACTCGCGCATTACTGCGATATTCAGACTATCCCGCACTATACGGTGCTCGGCAGTTCGCAGATTAAGGTTTCCAAGAAGGGCCTGCTCACCAACTACCCGTGGAAAATCGGGGACGTGGGCACGGTTCTGAATGTTCCGATGTCCCATTCCAATCAGCTTGCTTTTGGGGATGTCTGGATGACCTATCAGCAGCCCTACACTTACCCCAACAGCGCGGCGGCAACCGGCTCGGACGGGCAAGGCACCAACACGTTTTATCTCACCAGTTGGTCAAACTGCGCCATGATTCAAACCGGCCATTCAAACGGGGAAGCCACGCCGGACGAGCAGCGCGTCACGGCCAACACTCTGTTTTACCTTGCGCAGATCACGACCGATACAAGCTGGAACGACCACAAGGGGCAGGATTTGGACGCGCCGAATGAACCGGCCATTTCAAGCGTCACACACAATTCCAATCGGACGCAGTACACCGTCAATTATTCCTCGCAGGACAACGCGACCGGCTATCAGTATTATGTCGAAGCCACAGGCCAGAACGACGGTGCGAAATATGATTCCTCGGTTATTTCCACGTCTTTGAAAACCGGGATGAAGGGCTATTCCATCGTGGAGGACAACAACCCCGATACCGTCCCGGACGGGAGCATTACGACCGCATCGGACAGCTATACTTTTTCCCGCCCGTCCGGCAGCAGTTTTTACATCCATATCGCCGCCGTGGACAACGCCGGAAACATTTCGGCTGTCGCGCACTACCATGCGGATGAGCTTGTCTCCGTGACCCATCCGGTCAGTATCAGTTACGCGATTGACCCGAACAGCAATACGCCGTTCACCGCACCAGGCATTCCGATTACCAACCATTCCACTTTTCCCGTCCAAGTTTCTGTCGCGGGGCTGAAAGCGACATCCGGCATCGGCGACGCCGCCCCCACGTCCTATTCCGACTGGAACAGCCTGACGGCCTCGCAAACCGGAAACGGAATGGCGCTCGGCGTGGGAATCAGCCAAACAGCTGATTCAGGTTGGACTGCGGTTGACAGACAAGCACCGGTTTATGCAAGTGATGTTGCGTCGGAAGTTCCATTGGGGACACTCGGCGCGAACGGAGCTTCCGGGAATCTGGCGCTTACCGCTAAATTCGGTTTGGCGTGGGTAAAGACAACGAACGTGTCCCATGAGCTGACGCTGAATTTTACGATCGCGGACTGAATCGCCCGTTCAGAAGGGAGTGATACAAATGGCAGTTTTTCGTGTGGAACGGACGCGGGATTACACGGTCATGAGCAACCATCACCTGAAGGACAGAGCCTTGTCCCTGAAAGCGAAAGGTCTGCTTTCCATGATGCTCTCCCTTCCGGACGATTGGGATTACACCACGCGGGGCCTTGCATCCATCTGCCGGGAAGGTGTGGACGCTATCGGAAAGGCGCTCAAGGAACTGGAAAACGCGGGCTATATGGAGCGCCGCCAGCTTCGCGGCAAAGACGGGCGCATCTCGGATACCGAGTACACCATCTATGAGCTGCCGCGCAAGCCGCCGGGTACGCCTTTTCCGGATACGGATTCACCAGATACGGAAAAGCCGTATCTGGATAACCCGGATACGGAAAATCCCGCGCAATTAAATACTAAGGGAACTAATATCCCTAAAAAATCAAATACGTATGGATTAAATCCTTATCAATCCAATCCGGCAGACCGAAAACAAGAGGACGGTGCCCCGGCTGATTCGATGGATGCGACGGACGCCTACCGCGAAATCATCAAAGAGAATATTTCCTACGACGTCCTGCGGCAGAGATGCGACCCGGAAAGGCTGGACGAAATCGTGGGCATCATGCTCGACACCGTGTGCAGCCGAAAAAAGGAAATCCGGATCGCCGGTGAGAATATGCCCGCCGAAACGGTAAAAAGCAGGCTTTTGAAGCTCGACGACAGCCACATTGAATACGTGCTGGACTGTTTAGACAAGAACACCACCGATATCCGCAATATCCGAAGCTACATTCTGACCGCGCTGTATCAGGCTCCGACCACCATCAGCAGCTACTACTCGGCGCTGGTCAATCACGACATGTACGGAAGCGGCCCGCCCGGACGGTAAACGTCCCGCGCGGGCTGTTTTCATGCCCGACAAAATCGGAAAGGAGTAATTTTATCATGAAACGACCCCTCGCATACATCACCGCCCCGTGGGGCGCGGACGAAATAGAAAACACCGAGGACGCGGCGCAGTACTGCCGCAAAATTTACGACGCGGGCTTTTCGCCAATCTGCCCGATCCTGTTCCTGCCGCTTTTCCTCAACGACGCCATCCCGCAGGAACATAAGGACGGCATCGACATCGCCTGCAACTTTCTGCGCCGTGCTCATGTGCTGGTGGTCTGCGGCAGAAACGTGGATGAAACCGTGAAAAACGACATCGCCACGGCGGAACGGCTGCACATCACCGCCACCACGCTGGACGGCATTCTCACCGTCAAGGGACAGGGCCGGGAAAAGGACGAGGAAAAGGAGCGGAGGTAACGTGCCGGACTATCAGAAAATGTACCACTCGCTGTTCAATGACGTGACCGACGCTATCGCAAAGCTCCAGCAGGCGTAGCAGAAAACCGAGGAAATGTACATGGACAGCAAAGAAACCGTCCTCACCCCGTTTTTGAAAAAGAGTGAGGAACAGAAAAATGACCGGAACCCGGCCCCGGCAAAGAAAAAGCCGCCCTCTCACGATGAACGGTGACGGGGCGGCTTTGCCATGACAGGAGGTGCTTTGTTTGCAGGAAGAAATCGAAACCCGCTCCGTGACGCTCATCATCAGCGGCACGAAGCTCACGGGCCGGGTGCTCAAGGCGGCGATTGCCAAGTATCTGGCCCACCGGAAGGAAAAGAAAAACGCGAAGGCCCGCGCCGGTCCCGTGGTCCTTCACGGCAGGCAGACGGTGAAACAGCTCGTTGGTCAGAACGCGGGCGTGTCCAACATGGAAATCACCGACAGCAACATCCGTTCCTTTGATCGTGTGGCGCGGAAATACGGCGTGGACTACGCCGTCAAAAAGGACCGCAGCGTTTCGCCACCCAAATATCTCGTCTTTTTCAAAGCGCGGGACGCGGACGCGCTCACCGCCGCTTTTACTGAGTTCACGGCGAAAACAGTGAACCGGGAGAAAAGGCCCTCCGTCCTCTCGCGGCTCCGTCAGTTCAAGGATCTGGTCAAGGCAAATACCGTTGACCGGGTGAGGCATAAGGAACAGGAGCGGGCGCGATGAGTGAGAAAACAAAAAAGCTGCTTCTAATGAATCTGCCGTACCTGTTCGTCGCTCTGTTTGCCACCAAGTTCGGACAGGCGTGGCGGCTGTCCGCAGGCGCGGACGCTTCCGGGAAGCTCCTGCACCTGATGGACGGCCTCACCGCCGCGTTTGCCTCTCCGCTGCCGAGCTTTTATCCGACCGACCTCGGCGTGGGCGTTCTTCTCGCCGCCGCGCTCCGGCTGGCGGTTTACGTCAAAGGCCGGAACGCCAAAAAATTCCGCAAAAACGTGGAATACGGCTCGGCCCGCTGGGGCAAGGCCGAGGACATCAAACCGTACATCGATCCTGTTTTTGAAAACAACGTCATTCTCACGCAGACGGAACGGCTCACCATGAACAGCCGACCCAAGGACCCCAAGACGTCCCGTAACAAAAATGTGCTGGTCGTCGGCGGCTCCGGTTCCGGCAAGACGCGATTTTTCATCAAGCCGAACCTGATGCAGTGCGATTCCAAGGATTATCCGACGAGCTTCGTGGTCACGGACCCGAAGGGCAGTATTGTCGTGGAGTGCGGAAATCTCCTGCGGCGCAGGGGCTACCGAATCAAAATCCTCAACACCATCAACTTCAAAAAGTCGATGCACTACAATCCCTTCGCGTACATTCATTCCGAAAAGGACATCTTGAAGCTGGTTACCACGCTCATCACCAACACCAAGGGCGAGGGCAAGGAAGGAGATGATTTCTGGGTGAAGGCCGAAACGCTCCTTTATACGGCGCTTATCGGATACATCCACTATGAGGCCCCGGCCGAAGAACAAAATTTTGCCACACTGATTGAATTCATTAACGCTTCGGAAGTTCGAGAGGATGATGAGGAATTCAAAAACCCCGTGGATCTCATGTTCGAGGCGTTGGAAAAGGAAAAACCAAATCATTTCGCTGTCCGGCAGTATAAGAAATACAAGTTGGCGGCGGGCAAGACAGCAAAGTCGATCCTTATTTCCTGCGGCGCGCGAATGGCCCCCTTCGACATTCAGGAGCTTCGTGACCTGACGGCCTACGACGAGCTGGAGCTGGATACGCTGGGCGACCGCAAAACCGCCCTGTTCATCATCATTTCTGATAACGACGACACGTTTAATTTTTTAGTTTCGATGGCCTACACGCAACTTTTCAACCTGCTGTGTGAAAAGGCCGACGATGTGTACGGCGGGCGCTTGCCCGTCCACGTGCGGTGCCTGCTTGACGAATTTGCAAACATCGGGCAGATCCCCAAGTTCGAGAAGCTGATCGCCACTATCCGCAGCCGCGAAATCTCGGCCTGCCTTGTTTTACAGGCGCAGAGTCAGCTCAAGGCCCTGTACAAAGACAACTCCGACACGATCATCGGCAACTGCGACAGCGCCATCTTCCTCGGCGGCAAGGAACGCACGACCCTGAAAGAACTGACCGAATCACTTGGGAAGGAGACAATCGACACCTACAACACCGGAGAAAGCCGGGGCCGCGAGGTTTCTCACAGCCTCAATTATCAAAAATTGGGGAAAGATCTAGCTTCGGTCGATGAGCTGTCCGTCCTTGACGGAGGCAAGTGCATCCTCCAACTTCGCGGCGTCCGGCCTTTTCTTTCGGACAAGTACGACATCACAAAGCACCCGAATTACAAATACCTGTCCGACTATGATCCCCGCAACGCTTTCCCTATCGAAAAATTCCTGTCCACCAAATTAAAACCGAAACCGGACGATGTGTTCAACACGTATTCCGTTGATCTCTCCGGGGACCCAAAAGCCGCAGAATAGCGGCTTTTTTATATATGCAACTTAAAAAATGGAGGTAGTATTATGAGTTTCTTTCATTCCGCAATCGGTGTTCTCCAGACCCTCGTGATCGCCCTCGGCGCGGGCCTTGCCATTTGGGGCGCGATCAATCTTCTGGAAGGTTACGGCAACGACAATCCGGGAGCGAAAAGTCAAGGCATTAAACAGCTTATGGCAGGCGGCGGAGTAGCTCTGATCGGCATTACGCTGGTTCCGCTTCTCTCCAACCTGTTCGGCTGATGCCGACGCCAAAACACTCCGCGCCCCCATTTACGGGGGCGCGGGAAAGGAGGTGATGCCGTTTGGATTTCATCAAACAGCAGATTACCGAATGGCTGAAAGAAATACTCGTCGGCGGCATCATGAACAACCTGTCGGGCATGTTCGACAACGTGAACAGCCAGGTCGGGCAGATCGCCTCTCAGGTGGGAACGACGCCGCAGGCATGGAACACCGGCATTTACAACATGATCCGGACTCTGTCCGAAAACGTCATGATGCCCATCGCGGGCCTGATTCTCGCGTTCGTCATGACGCTGGAGCTGATCCAGATCATTACCGACAAAAACAATTTTCACGACATCGAAAGCGCCGTTTTCTTTAAGTGGATTTTCAAAACGGCCTGCGCCATCCTCATCGTGACCAACACATGGAATATTGTCATGGGCATATTCGACGTAGCGCAGAGCGTGGTCAACAGCGCGGCGGGAATCATCGTTTCCGATACGTCCATCGACATCAGCTCCGTTACGGCAAACCTTCAGACGCGGCTCATGGCTATGGACCTTGGCCCCCTGTTCGGGCTGTGGTTCCAGAGCATTTTCGTGGGCTTTACCATGTGGGTGCTCACGATCTGCATTTTCATCATCGTGTACGGGAGGATGATCGAAATCTACTTAGCCACTTCCATCGCGCCGATTCCGATGGCGACGATGTTGAACCGGGAATGGGGCGGCATGGGGCAGAACTATCTTCGCTCCCTGTTCGCGCTCGGCTTTCAGGGCTTTCTCATCATCGTCTGCGTGGCGATTTACGCCGTTCTTGTAAAAAGCATCAGCGTGAGCACGGACATCAGCAAGGCGATCTGGACGTGCATGGGCTACACGGTGCTACTGTGCTTTACGCTCTTTAAGACCGGAAGCCTTGCAAAATCCATTTTCAACGCGCATTGACGGAGGTGATATTTCAATGCAGGACAAATTACAGGAACTTCTTGACCGGCTGGACGCCAACTTTTCAGCGTTTCAAACGGCATGGGAAGCAAAAAGCAAAACGGAACTGATCGGCGCATCCCGCGAGATCACCGCGATTAAGGACGCCCATTATTACCTGACCGAAAGCCACGGCTTTGAACCGGAGGAAATCGACTATCTTCTTCTGTTTGAAAATCCCTTGCAGGTTGTGGCCGACAAGTGGCTGGAGCGCACGGAGGACCTGAGCGATTTCAGCTTCGCACTCGACGAGGTGTTCGACAAGCAGGACGCGCTCCGGGATTACGAACAGAAGGAAAAGCCGTCCGTTCTGGAACAACTTCATCATACCACCGAGACTGCCGGGAAAGCCGCGCGCCCGACGAAAGAACAGGAGGCGCGATAAATGGCTTATGTTCCCGTCCCCAAGGACCTGACCGCCGTGAAAACGAAGGTCTTGTTCAACTTAACAAAACGGCAGCTTGTCTGTTTCAGCGGCGGCGCGCTTGTTGGCGTACCGCTTTTCTTTTTGCTCAAAGGGCCTGTGGGATTCAGCGCCGGAGCCGCTTCCCTCTGCATGGTTCTTGCCATGCTGCCGTTTTTCCTGATGGCCGTCTATGAGAAAAACGGCCTCCCGATGGAAAAGATCGTCCGCAACATCGTTCGGGTGCTCTTTCTCCGGCCAAAGCAGCGGCCCTATCAGACCAACAATTTTTACGCCGTGCTCGCGCGGCAAAGTAAACTCGACAAGGAGGTGCATCGGATTGTCGGTAAAAAAGCAAAAACCGACCATGAATCGGTCATTGTCCCGCGCCGAGAGGCGTCAGATCGAAGCTGCCGTCGCAAGGGCACGGCAGACCGATAAGAAAAAGCAGTCGGCGCAGGACAGCATCCCGTTTCAGCGGATGTTCCCGGACGGCATCTGCCGCGTGACCGACAGTTATTACACGAAAACCGTTCGGTTTCAGGACATCAACTATCAGCTCAACCAGAACGAGGACAAGACCGCCATCTTTGAGGGCTGGTGCGATTTTCTTAACTATTTCGACAGCTCCATCAAATTTCAGCTCTCGTTTCTGAACCTCTCCGCGACGCGGGACAGCTTTGCAAAAATCGTCACCATCGCGCCGCAGGGCGACGATTTTGACAACCTGCGCTCGGAATATACGGAAATGCTTCGGAATCAGCTTGCCAAAGGCAACAACGGCCTCATTAAAACCAAATACCTGACCTTCGGTATTGAAGCGGATAGCCTGAAAGCGGCCAAACCCCGGCTGGAACGTATCGAGATCGACATTCTCAACAACTTCAAACATCTCGGCGTAACAGCCGCTTCCCTGAACGGCGCGGACCGCCTGCGGCTGCTGCACGATATTTTCCACATGGACGCGCCGGAGCCGTTCCGCTTTTCGTGGGACTGGCTGGCTCCCTCCGGCCTGTCCGTCAAAGACTTCATCGCGCCCAGCTCTTTCGAGTTCAAAAGCGGCAGCATGTTCGGCATGGGGCGTCAGGTAGGCGCGGTCAGTTTTCTCCAAATCCTCGCGCCGGAGCTGAACGACCGGATGCTGGCCGATTTTCTCGACATGGAATCCAGCCTCATCGTCACCATGCACATCCAGTCCATCGATCAGGTGAACGCCATCAAGACGGTGAAGCGGAAAATCACGGACTTGGATTCCATGAAGATTCAGGAGCAGAAAAAGGCCATCCGTTCCGGTTACGACATGGATATCCTCCCCTCCGACCTTGCCACCTACGGCGAGGAAGCGAAAAAACTGTTGCAGGATTTACAGTCCCGCAACGAGCGCATGTTCCTTGTGACCTTTCTCGTCCTCAACGTGGCCGAGAACAGGCAGCGGCTGGACAACAACGTATTTCAGGCAAGCTCCCTCGCGCAGAAATATAACTGCGCGCTGACCCGCCTCGATTTCCGGCAGGAAGAAGGGCTGATGTCCTCACTTCCGCTTGGATACAACCAAATAGAGATTCAGCGGGGCCTGACCACGTCAAGCACCGCCATTTTTATTCCCTTTACCACGCAGGAGCTGTTCCAGACCGGGCGCGAGGCGCTGTACTGCGGGCTGAATGCTTTGTCCAACAACCTCATCATGGTGGATCGGAAGCTCTTGAAAAACCCGAACGGTCTGATTCTCGGCACACCGGGCGCGGGCAAATCTTTCGCCGCGAAGCGGGAAATCGTCAACGTGTTCCTCGTCACAAACGACGACATCATCGTCTGCGACCCGGAGGCCGAATACGGCCCGCTGATTGAGCGCCTGCACGGGCAGATCATCAAAATATCGCCCGCATCCACCGATTACATCAATCCCATGGACATCAACCTCAACTATTCCGAGGAAGAAAACCCGTTATCTTTGAAGTCGGATTTTATCCTCTCCCTCTGCGAGCTGATCGTCGGCGGCAAGGAGGGATTGCAGCCTGTGGAAAAGACGGTCATCGACCGCTGCGTGAGACTGGTGTATCGGAATTACCTCAACGACCCGCGCCCGGAAAACATGCCGATTCTGGAGGATTTGTACAATGAACTGCGGCGGCAGGATGAAAAGGAAGCGCAGTACATCGCCACGGCGCTGGAAATCTACGTCACCGGTTCCCTCAATGTGTTCAATCACCGCACCACAGTCAACGTAAAAAACCGTGTTGTCAGCTACGATATCCGGGAGCTGGGCAAGCAGCTCAAAAAAATCGGGATGCTCATCGTGCAGGATCAGGTCTGGAACCGCGTCACCGTCAACCGGGCCGTGGGAAAATCCACGCGCTACTATATCGACGAATTCCATCTGCTCTTAAAAGAAGAACAGACCGCCGCCTATTCCGTGGAAATCTGGAAGCGGTTTCGCAAATGGGGCGGTATTCCGACCGGAATTACGCAGAACATAAAGGACCTTCTTTCCTCACGGGAAATCGAGAACATCTTTGAAAACTCGGATTACATCTATATGCTCAATCAGGCGTCCGGCGACCGCCAGATTCTTGCCAAGCAGCTTGGCATTTCTCCGCACCAGCTTTCCTACGTCACCCATTCCGGTGAGGGCGAAGGGCTGCTGTTCTACGGCAACGTCATTCTGCCGTTTATCGACCATTTCCCGAAGGACACGGAGCTGTACCGCATCATGACCACCAAGCCGCAGGAAGTGGCGGCAACATGAGCGTCCTCGCTCAGCGGGACCGGAGGTGATGGTAATGGAAAAGCGAGCGCCCCGCCTGCAATTTACGAAGGAGGAACGAACCGACCCCGTATTAAAAAATTCTGTCCGCAGAGTACAGAAAGCGGCGGCAAAGGCCAACCGCGCACAGGCGATAATCCCGAAAAAGACCGTTTTTAAGCGGCAGCGCGTCGTTGACCCGGCCACCGGCAAGATCACAACGCACCTGAAATTTGAGGATGTGGATAAGAAAAAACCGTCCAAGCTCACTCATGCCGTCCGGGACGCGCCCGGAAACGCCGTTTTGATGCAGTTCCACCGGGAAATTCGGCAGTCGGAGGATGAAAACGTCGGCGTGAAAGCGGCACATAAGAGCGAGGAAGCCGCCGAAACGGGCGGGCGTCTGGTTCGCAGCGACCACCGTTCCCACAAATTGAAGCCCTATCGGAAATCGGCCAAAGCGGAAAAGCGACTGGACCGCGCCAATCTCGGTTATTTGCAGAAAAAGGCCGCGCGGGACAATCCGCAGCCCTCCGGCAATCCTTTGGCCCACTGGCGGCAAAAGCGGGCCGTCAAAAAACAGTACGCCGCCGCGAAGCGGACCGGACAGTTCGCTGGTTCTGCCGGGAAAGCCGCCGGGAACACCGCAAAGGCGGCAAAAGCGGCGGCACGGGAAAGTAAACGGGCGGCGGCTTTTGTCGCGCGGCATCCGAACGGCTTTTTGATCGCCGCAGGCGTTTTTCTGGTACTGGTTCTGCTTCTGAACGTCCTGTCCTCCAGCTCGGTTCTGCTGGAAGGCGCGCTGTCCGGCGTTACCGCGTCCACCTATCCTTCCACGGACGACGCCATGCTCGGTGCGGAAGCCGCTTACGCCCAAAAGGAAGCGGACCTTCAGGATGAAATCGACCATTACGAGCAGCGGCACGGCGGGTGCGATGAGTATCATTACAACCTCGATAAAATCGGCCACGATCCCTATGTGCTGATTTCCATCCTGACCGCGTGGCACGGCGGCGAATGGACGCTGGATGAAGTCCGGGGCACGCTTTCCATGCTGTTCTCACAAGAATACCAACTGACACAGACCGTGGAGACGGAAACCCGATATCGCACGGAAACACATACAGTGACGGACCCAGACGGTACAACTCACACCGAAACCCGGCAGGTTCCCTATACCTACACCATCTGCAATGTGAAACTGCACAACGAGGCTTTATCCCATCTTCCCATTTCCATCATGAATGAGGATCAGGTCGGTGTGTACTCAATGTACATGTCTACTCTCGGTAACAGGCCCGACCTGTTCCCTTCGTCGGCCTATCCGAACGCATCCACCGCCAAAAAGCCCACGGAATACGATATTCCCCCGGAGGCGATGGCAGACGCGCGGTTCGCCGCCATGATGGCGGAAGCGAAAAAATACATCGGCTATCCCTACGTTTGGGGCGGCAGCAGCCCGAAAACCTCGTTCGACTGTTCCGGCTACGTGTCGTGGGTGATCAATCACAGCGGATGGAACGTGGGACGGCTGGGGGCACAGGGTCTCTGCGACATATGCACTCCGGTTTCTCCTGCCGACGCCAAACCCGGCGACCTTGTTTTCTTTGAACACACCTATGACACTGACGGCGTGTCCCATGTGGGCATCTATGTGGGAAACGGCATGATGCTCGCGGCGGGGGACCCCATCGGCTACTCGAATCTCAACACAAGTTACTGGCAAAGCCATTTTTACACGTTCGGGCGTTTACCGAATCCATAAACAGATTGGAGGAATCAACCGTGAATCCGAAATTCAAAAAAATCGACGCCGAGTATGAAAAGAACGCGGCGAAAATCTCCGCGCTGCAAAACCGGCAGAAGGAACTGGAAAAGCAGCGCCGGGAGCTGGAAAATCTCGATATTATCGGCCTTGTGCGGGGCATGGGCATGACTGCGGAGGAACTGGCCGCGCTCATGAAAGCATCCCGCGAAATATCCGGTCAGAACAAACAGGAGGAAAATGTTCATGAAAAAATCTAAAATCCGCGTATTGGTCTGCCTGATGGCCGCCGTGTCCTGCACGGCGGCTTTTTCCGCCAACGCCCTCGCTTACAGCACAGGGACGACCTCTCCGACCTTGAGCAGTTCCAACGCCGCGCAGAGCAGCACCGCATCGTCGGCAGCATCATCCGCAACGTCGTCCGGAACATCTCTCAAGCCGCTGACGCCGGACGGCACAGGGACAATGATCGACAACGTGACCAACGAGGACGGCAAGGAGTTTTTCACCATTACCACGCCGAGCAAGCACGTCTTTTACCTGATTATCGACCGTCAGAAGAATGCCGAAAACGTCTATTTCCTTGACGCCGTTACGGACAAGGACCTGCTTGCGCTGGCAAAGAACGACAACGAGGACGTATCCGGTTCTTCCTCGGCCAAGACTGCTTCCACCCCGGAGACATCCTCCGCGCCGACTGTATCGACGCCCACCGCTTCGTCCAACCCTCAGCCGGAAAAACAGAACAGCAGCGCCGGAATCGCGGCGGTCGCCGTGCTTGCGGCCGTTCTCGTCGGCGCGGCGGTGTGGTTTTTCAAATTCCGCAAGCCGGGTAAAAAGGATAAGAACAAGCCTGACCCGGACGATTACGATTACGCCGATGACGGGGATGAAGAATCCGAACCGGAGAATGAACCGGATTCCCCCGATAAAGAAACAGAGCAGAAAGATGAGTCGGAAACTTCCGATGATGAAGCGGAGCGTGAGGACGAATGACCTTTTTCACCGACAGTCCTTTCGAGCGAATGATGGTGCAAAAGCCGCAGTATAGGCGGGAGGAACGGCCTCCCGCCCCGCCGAAAGGCCATCCTGACCGTCCCCGTGACTGTTACCGTGACCTTATCATCACGCCGAAAGCTGGCAAGCCGGAGCGATAATGTTCCGGCTTGTTTTGTCTAAGCCTGAATGATAAGATGTTTACGGCAGATTTAATTTGCGGACAAAAGACAACAGAAAAAGTCGGGAACAGCCGCTTTGAAAGTAATAAGATAGAATCACAGGCAAGGAGATGTGTACATGGGTTGGGTTGAGTGCATAGGTGAAGCCATCAGCTATATTGAAGGCAATATCACTGACGAACTGACAGTTGAAAAGATTGCAAAGCAGGTAATATTATCACCTTTCTATTTCCAAAAAGGATTTGCCATGCTTTGCGGTTTTACGGTCGGAGAGTATATCCGGGAACGCAGGCTTACTCTTGCCGGCAGCGAGCTTGTTTCCACAGACGAAAAAATCATTGACATTGCGCTCAAGTACGGTTACGACTCGCCGGACAGTTTTACCAAAGCATTTACCCGTTTTCATGGCGTCACACCGACTGCCGTTCGAAAAGACGGAGCAATGATTAAGTCTTTTGCTCCGCTGAAAATCAAATTTACTTTGGAAGGCGGCTATGTTATGGATTACAAGATTGTCGAAAAAGATTCATTCACGGTTATGGGAGCAGCCAGAACATTCAAGTATGACGGTGCGAAAACAGAAATTCCTAAGTTTTGGATGGAACTCCATCAGCCCGGAAAAGAGCGGGTCGTATGCGGAATGTATGGAATCAGTATTGACGAGAGTATGGGATCGGATGAATTCGAGTATCTGGTCGCAGACAATTACAATCCGGCCGCAGAAATTCCGGAAGGCTTTGTTGCAAAAGTCATCCCCGCATACACTTGGGCTGTTTTTGCTTGCAGAGGCGGAATGCCCCAGTCTTTACAGGATGTAAACAAAAAAATCTTCTCGGAATGGCTGCCGAACAGTAAAGACTATGAAATTGCGGCGGGCTACAATATCGAAATGTACAGTGATCCTGCCGAGTATTCCAAGGGAATTCAGGATGAGAAATATTACAGCGAGATATGGATTCCCGTCAAAAAGAAGTAACCCGACAAACGGCGTAATTCCTGTTATGTAGCTATATACTCAAGAGCAATCGAGAAATCGGTTGCTCTTTTTTTGTGTGCCAATGCATGAAAGGAGAAAAAATTTGAAGCTTGTAATCAGTGAAAAGCCCTCGGTTGCCCAAAGTATCGCCGCCGTGATCGGCGCTAAGCAGCGCGGCAACGGGTTTCTGGAGGGTAACGGCTACCTCGTTTCATGGTGCCTCGGCCACCTCGCGGAGCTGGCAAGCGCCGACGCCTATGATAAAAAATACGCCAAATGGCGGCGTGAGGATTTACCCATTCTGCCGGAGAACTGGCGGTTCACCGTAAGCGGGGATAAACAAAAGCAGTTTGATATTCTCCGCGACCTGATGCACCGCGACGGTGTGGATGAAATCATCAACGCCTGCGACGCCGGACGCGAGGGCGAACTGATCTTCCGCACCGTGTACCACATGGCAGGCTGCTCCAAACCAATGAAACGGATCTGGATTTCGTCGATGGAAGACGAGGCTATCCGACAGGGATTTACCAATCTGAAGCCGGGCCGGGATTACACCGGCCTGCATCAGTCTGCTCTCTGCCGCTCCAAAGCCGACTGGCTGGTGGGCATCAACGCGACGCGTCTGTTTTCGGTTTTATATCACCGCACACTAAACGTCGGGCGCGTCATGTCCCCGACGCTGGCCCTCATCGTGCAGCGGGAAGCGGAGATTTCCGCGTTTCAGCCGGAGCCGTTTTACACGGTCAATCTCGACTGCGGCGGTTTCACCGCCACCGGCGACAAGCTGAAAGCGAAGCCGGAGGCAGAGGCCGTTGCCGCCGCCTGTAAAGGGAAAACGGCCACTGTCAGCGCCGTGGAACGGAAAGAAAAATCCGACAAGCCGCCCGCACTTTACGACCTGACTACCCTCCAGCGCGACGCCAACCGTCTGCTCGGCTACACGGCCCAGCAGACGCTCGATTATTTGCAATCGCTCTATGAAAAGAAGCTCTGTACTTATCCGCGCACTGACAGCCGGTTCCTGACAAACGATATGGAAGGGACCGTCCCGGCGCTTGCTTCCGTCGCCGCCGCGATCTGCGGCGCGGATGTTTCCGAAAACCTCAACGCCGGTCAGGTCTGTAACAGTGCGAAGGTCAGCGACCATCACGCTGTCGTTCCCACATCGGGTGCGGGTAAAGCGGAGGTTTCCGCACTGCCTACCGGGGAGAGGGAAATCCTGCGGCTCGTTTCCCGGCAGCTTCTCTGCGCAGTCGGCAGTCCGCACCGATACACTGAAACCGCCGTCACGCTGGACTGTGCCGGGCATGGATTTACCGCCAAGGGCAAGACAATCCTCGTTCCGGGCTGGAAAGCCTATTTGCAGGAACAGGCCGACAGACCCCTTCCGGAACTGGCAGAGGGACAGGACATCACTGCTCCCTCTGTTTCCTTCAAAGAAGGCAAAACCTCGCCGCCCAAGCACTATACAGAGGACACTCTGCTTTCCGCGATGGAGACGGCGGGCGCGAAAGATATGCCAGAAGATGCGGAGCGCAAGGGCCTCGGCACCCCCGCCACCCGCGCGGCTATTTTGGAAAAGCTCGTCACTACAGGCTTTGTGGAACGAAAAAGGGCCAAGAAAACGGTCAACCTCATTCCGACGCAGGTTGGTGTGTCGCTCGTCACTGTCCTGCCGGAACAGCTTCAATCCCCGCTGCTGACCGCCGAATGGGAAAACCGGCTCAAACAGGTGGAGCGCGGAGAACTGGAACCGGACGCTTTTATGAACGGGATTTCATCCATGCTCTGGGAGCTTATAAAAACATATACGCCGGTCAAGGGTGCGGAGGTGCTGTTTCCTTCCGGGCGCGAGATAATCGGCAAATGCCCCCGCTGCGGTGGCAGCGTGAGCGAGAGTAAGAAAGGCTTTTTCTGCGAAAACGACGGTTGCCGATTTGGGCTTTGGAAGGACAACCGGTTTTTCTCCGCCAAGAAAAAGACGCTGACAAAGCCCGTCGCCGCCGCGCTCCTGAAGGACGGGCGCATAAGGCTCACCGGCTGTTATTCCGAGAAAACCGGCAAGACCTATGACGCCACGGTGATTTTGGAGGACACCGGGGAACACGTCAATTTCAGGCTGGAATTTGATTCGGGGACGAAAAAGCGTGGCGGATCATGAAACTTACGAAATATGAGCGGGAGACGATCATTTGCTATAACGAGGAAGAAACGACGGCCAGCGTCTATACGCACAATAAAAAGCTTATTCAAAAGCTCAAACGGCTTTCGGAAAAATACCCCGACAAGGTAAAACCGGAGCGCCCGGAGCATCGCGGGACCGTCAGCTATCTTGTCCCCAAACGCTGTGTTTCCGTTCGGGAACCGTACAGCGACCGGCGGCGCGAAACAGACAGTTTACGGGCCAAAACAGCGAAAATACGCCCTCCCGACAGGAGCATACGCTCCGAAAATGAATAATGAGCGCGCTCTCACATAGGTTTATCCCGGCCTGTGCGGGGGCGCACTTTTTTCGATTCTACGATCTGTGAAAGGAGCATACTATGGCCGAAAAAAATAAGGAACGGCTGAAAGAGATCACCGACAGCATTGAGCAGGGCATCCAAGACCTGTTTCAGAGCGACCGATACGCGCAGTATCTGCGCACCATGTCCCGGTTCCACCGCTATTCCGTCAACAACACCATGCTGATTTACATGCAGAAGCCCGACGCTACCCTTGTAGCCGGGTTCAACAAGTGGCGCGATCAGTTCAGCCGGAACGTCATGCGGGGCGAAAAAGGTATCAAAATCATCGCGCCCACGCCGTTTAAAAAGAAAATTGAGGAAGAAAAGCTCGACCCTGATACCAAAATTCCCGTGCGGGACGCAGACGGCAACATCATCATGGAGGAAAAGGAAATCAAAATCCCCATGTACAAAGTGGTTTCCGTTTTTGACGTGTCGCAGACTGAGGGGAAACCGCTGCCGACGCTGGCGAACGATCTCACGGGAAATGTGAAGCAGTATGAAATTTTCATGGAGGCGCTGCGGCGCTCGTCCCCCGTTCCGCTTGCTTTTGAGGGGATGGAACCGAGTACGGACGGCTATTTCAGCGAAAAAGACCAGCGTATCACCATCCGATCCGGCATGAGCGAGGTACAGACCGTCTCCGCAGCCGTCCACGAGATCACCCACGCCACGCTGCATAACTACGAACAGGCCCGGCTTGCCGCCGCGCAGAGCGACGAAATAGCAGAACCGCCCAAACCGAAGGACCGGCACACCGAGGAAGTGGAGGCCGAGAGCGTTTCCTACGCCGTCTGCCAGTATTACGGCATCCAGACCGGCGAAAACAGCTTCGGTTATATCGCTTCATGGAGCAAGGACAAGGAATTGCCGGAGCTGCGGGCCTCTCTGGAAACCATCAACAAGACCGCTTCCGGCTTGATCTCCGACATCGACCAAAATTTCCGCGAAGTCCTGAAAGAGTACGACAGCGTTCTGGAACAGTTCGCCGGGGACGCATATCGGTACACGGCTTCCGTCATGGAGCCGCCGTTCCCTCTTAACTCCATTGAAGAAGAAGTCCCGGCCACCGTGGAAGATTTGAAAAGCGGTTACGGAAAAGACACCCGTGCGGCAATCCTCAATGCTGCCAAGGTCGAGGGCGCGGCGTCACCGGATGAGTTGCTGCGGCGACTGTACGAAATCGAAAAAATCTACCCGCCGAGAGAAACCGAGGCGATGTATCTGCTGGATAACGACGCCTATCTTTATTTGAAGGAAAACGAGGACGGATACGGCTATACCATTTACGATAAGGAGAGCCTGCGGGAAACGGCAAGCGGGTTTGCCGATGAGGGCGTCAGTTCCATTCCGACCGCTTACGAACAGGCGCTTCTTCTCGAACACCTGGTTCCTGAAACCTCGGGAAAGGTGTCGCTTGACATTCTTCGGGATATTGTCGCCGTGCGTGAGCAGGACGTACAGGAATATATCCGTAAAAACAATTTGGGCGACCATGAGCAAGCTGAACCGGAGACGCGGACAGCGCCCGACCCGCCCAAAGCGGCGGACATGCTGCCGGATGCGCCGGATTTGGCGCTCGACGAATATCCTATGCCGGATTCGGAACTGACCGTGGCCGATCTGGAAGCCTGCGGGTATCTGGACGGCGACCTGCTGCCACTCTCCAAAGACCGGGCGCTGGAGCTTTTTGATCAGGACCTTACCGTTTACATGATTGAGGACGGCGGCGCAAGCATTGCATTCGACCCAGATGAGATTCAGGCGCACAGCGGCCTATTCGCCGTGAGCCGTGAAGAATGGGAGGAAAACCGGGAGTTTTCCGCAGCCATAGAGGACCGGATGAAGCATCAGGATCAGCGGGAAGCCGCCTTTCTGAAAACCTCTCAGGACGCTTTCGCCATTTATCAGGTCAAGGGCGGCGACGAGCTGCGCGATATCCGGTTTGAGCCTTTAAGCTGGCTGGAATCCAAGGGTGTTTCCATAGACCACGAAAACTATGATCTTGCCTACACTGCCCCGCTCACCGATACCGGCAGTACGGATGATAGGCTGGGAGAATTGTGGGATCGGTTCAACAACGATCATCCCGCCGATTATCACAGGCCAAGCCTGTCCGTCAGCGACATCGTTGCGCTCAAACAGAACGGCGCTGTATCCTGTCATTATGTGGACAGCTTCGGTTTTCAGGAGATCCCGACCTTTCTAAAACCGGAAAACTACCTGAAAAGCGCGGAAATGTCGATGGAGGACGATTACGACATGATCGACGGCGTCATCGACAACGGAAAAAATCCCACCGTTGCGGAGCTGGAGCATCAAGCCAAAACCGGTCAGCCGATCTCCCTTCTGGAGCTTGCCGAGGCGTCGCGTCGGGAGTATGACGAAAAGAAAAAATCCGTCGTGGAACAGCTCAGAAGCCAGCCGGTCAGCCGGGAACACAAAAAAACAGCGCCCGACAGAGACGCGGAAATGGAGCGGTGATATGTTTACCAACGACGAAATTAACCTGATGTGCATTTACAATACTGGAACGCGGGAGGGCCTGATCGCGGAGCTGACGCAGATGCGCGGCTATCTCGGTTCGGAGGAAACGGAGCTTCTGACGCTGACGGATTCCGCACTGGGAAAACTTCGGAATATGAGCGACACCGAATACGCCAAACTTGACCTGCTCCCGGATTTTGACGTGGAGACTGAATGAAAAACACGATTATCAATTTTTTACATGATTTTTCTCAAAACATTGCAACCAATTTATTCTTTTCCGATCTATAATAAGTGAAAGCTTTCATTAAATAAGAGAGGGGGAAAAGCATGGATGATTCCCAAATTATTCAGTTGTATTTTGAGCGTTCCGAAGAAGCAATTGACAATACTAAGATAAAATATGGAAATTTCTGCTTTTGTATTGCTAACAACATCCTAAAAAGCAAGGAGGATGCCGAGGAATGTGAAAGCGACGCATATTTGAGGGTATGGAATGCTATTCCTCCCCAAAAACCTAGTATGTTAAAATCCTATCTTGGGAAGATCGTTCGCAATCTTGCCTTGCAACGATACGAATATTATTCAGCTCAAAAAAGGAACACTGAATTAGAAATCGTCTTTTCTGAACTGGAAGAATGTATTGTCGGATTAAAGGGTGTGGAAGGGCAATATGATGCCGATGATCTTGGAAGGTCAGTGAACTGTTTTCTCCATACTATTGATCGCGAATCACGAATTATATTTGTTAGGCGATATTGGTTCACAGATTCCATTAAAGAAATTGCAGTTCGTTTTGAAATCAGTGAAAGTAAAGTTAAATCCTCTCTCTTTAGGACAAGAAACAAATTGAAAGTCTATTTACAGAAAGGAGGTTTTATGGCATGACAGGGAAAAATCTGTATAATGCCATCAATAGTATCGATGATAACTTCATACAAGAGGCCGATGAAGCTGTCACCCTCAAAAAAAATGTGGTCAGCTTCAATTGGAAACGTTTCACTGGAATTGCCGCATGCATAGCGCTTGTTTTATGTGCTTCTGTAATCATACCCAAATTTCTTCCTACTTTAATATCAAGCAAAGAGGCACATCAGGAAAAGACCACAAACGCCATTCTCAATGACTATGTTGATATATACTATCTTGAAAATGGCACAACTGAAATAAAAAAAGAATCGGTGAAGTTAGATTACACTCCACAGAATATCTTTCAAGAATGGAAAAAGTTGAATAACATTCCTGATAGTGTGAGTATGGTTGATTATAAAATTGATTCGAATGGGTATGAACAATCAGGGAATAGCAGTACCGCCACGTATGTTGTTGGGGATGTTTTTACCTTAAATGTGACATTGTCGAACGAATTTACGGATTGTCTTACCAAGAGCAATCGCACGGCTTTATTAAAATCTCTTGAAAAAACACTAAGTTATCAAAAAATTAAATATAAGTCAATCAATATCTTCGTTGATGGGCAAAAAATCAACAATTAAGCGTTTCCCAAAAAGTTTTAATTCAGAGAAACAGTGCGATACCAAAGATGATGGCCGTTACAAAACTTCCGTTTTGTAACGGCCATTTTAGCATATTGAAAATCTAGTTTATGTTGCGTTTTATTATAAAACTCATTTGAGTAACAGGAAGGAGTTGTAAATATATGCCGACAAAACTGCAAGCCTGCGAGCAGATCGCAGAGAAAACGGCGATGCAGATCACCGCCAGTCATGAAAGCTGGACGGACTTTCTGAAAACTGCCGCCCGGCTCTACAAATATCCTTACCATGAGCAACTCATGATCTATGCCCAGCGCCCCGATGCGACGGCCTGTGCCGGTTATGAGCTTTGGAACGAAAAAATGCGCCGGTATATCCGGCGCGGCAGTAGAGGTATTGCGCTCATCGACGCCTCCGGCGACAAGCCGAGAATCCGGTACGTCTTCGATATATCCGACACGGGAAGCCGGGACGATTCCCGCCGCCCGCTCCTTTGGGAGTACCATTCGGAAAATGAAAACGTGGTTACGGCGGCACTGGAACAGGAGTATGAGGTTTCCGGCGAAAAAGGTCTTGCCGACCAGTTGGAGCAGATCGCCGGACAGTTGGCGAACGAATATTGGCAGGAGCATCAGTACGACATTCTTCACATCGTTGACGGCAGCTTTTTAGAGGAATATGATGAGTTCAACATCGGAGCGCAGTTCCGAAGCGCCGCTGCCGTCAGCATCACCTACGCAGTTTTGTCCCGCTGCGGCCTAGAACCCGACGAATACTTTGAGCACGAGGATTTTCTGAGCATCTTCGATTTCAACACACCCGATACCGTTTCCGCTCTTGGCACGGCGGTCAGCGAACAGTCGGGACGGGTGCTGCGGCAGATTGAAGTCACCGTCAAGAATTATGAACGCGAACACCTCGCGGAAAGGAGCGCCACACATGGAGAACAATTTAACTTACAGCCGGAACGGGGATTACCTGATTCCCGACCTGACAATCACGGAGCAGACGGAGAGCATCGGCAAATACGGGAGGATGCGCAAGGACTACCTGAAAGAGCACCGTCCGGTCCTGTACAACAGCCTGCTGTTGTCGGAGAAACTGTACCCGCACCTGTTGGAGATCGAGCGGACGGCGACGGCGCGGCTGGAGCGCATGATGCCGGAACTGATGAAATCGGCGGGCGTGACGGAGAGCCTGAAAGCATCGGACCCGATGCGCTGGGTGGGCCTCATGAACGACCTGAAAACGCAGGCCGAGGAAACGGTTCTAACGGAACTTATCTACAGCTAAGTTTCTTCCCGTCGGAAAAGGAGCAAATACAGCGGATTGATGAAGCGGAGAGCGAGAAGCCCTCCGCTTTTTCTGTACCCGTACCGCAGAAGCCGGAAAAGCGCGGTACGGCCCAAGCCGACATTGACGCCGCCCTTCAGGAGTGGAACGGCAGCATCGAAAGCAAGCACGCCGTTGCCGAGTATATGCGGGAACATGCCCGCGACAAGGATACGGCGGCGTTTCTGCGCTCCGTGTACGGCGACGATCTCCCAGCCTTTCCCGTAACCGTGGGCCGCACATCGACGGATTTACCTTGGACGAAGGTGCAGCGGCGAATCGCCCAGCTCATCCGGGAGAATCGGTTTTACACACAGGAAGAACGGCCCGTGCCGCCCGATCTGAGCGGACAGCCGATCACACGCATTGGTGACACCATCACCATCGGAAACGGCGACGCTTCCCATGAAGTGGATATAACGCTTTCCGACGAGCAGTGGGCGGCGTTACAGCGCGCGGTTCCCGACAGCACCGCCATTTCACTTCCCTACAAGGTGGGCGACACGGTATATCTGGACAACAAGCCTTTTGAGATTACCGACATCGGCACTTCCGACGTTCAGCTCCGCGATCCGGCGCTTGCCTATCCCATTTTCCGTGCCGAGAGCCGGGAGAACTTTGAACGCCTGCTGCGGCAGGATTCCCGGAACGGTCCCATTACGGAGTTTTTTCCTGCGGATTTGGGACACACGGACGCCGATCTGCGGGAGGCCCTAACCTCCGGCCTGCTGGAACAGCGGGACAAGGAAAATATCGCGGAATATTTCCGCGAAAACGAGGGCAATACCCGCGTGGCCCAGCGCCTTTCCGAAACCTACGCCGGTACTTCCGATACGATGGAACTGACCACCGGCGAGACGGCAGATTTTTTTGCCACTACAACGGGTTTCGAGATTGATATTCACGACAAGTACAACAGCCGCCGGAGCGCCCGTTGGGATGAAATCTCTCCCATTCTCCGCGCTTTGTATCAGCGGGAGCAGGTTGGTTTTTCCCATGAGCCGGTCCTGCGGGAGCCTGCGAATCTGGATGGCAAGCCGTCCTATGAAAAAGGCGATCACGCGGTGCAGGATTACGGCGGGCATGAACTGTCCAGCACCGTGGGGTACGTCGGGGAAAAGGACGTGCGCATTGACACCGGCCCCTATTCGTGGAGCCATGAGGTGGTCAGCCGCGACGCCTTTGAAAGCGGCATCCGGCATGACGAACGAAACGCCGCCCTGTTTACACCGGAACAGTCCGCCGCCGAAAATTTCCGCATCACCGACGATCATTTGGGCGAGGGCGGCGCAAAAGCCAAGTACGGCTATAATATTGCGGCTATCCGCACCCTGAAAGCCATTGAGGCCGAGGGCCGCACGGCGACGCCGGACGAACAGCAAACCCTCTCTCGCTATGTCGGCTGGGGCGGCATCCCGCAGGCGTTCGACCCGGACAACGCCGCATGGTCGAAAGAATACGCGGAACTGGTCGGCGCGCTGACCGCCGAGGAATACGAAATGGCGCGGGCCTCCACCCTGAACGCCCATTACACCAGCCCCACGGTTATCAAGGCCATCTATGAAGCTGTGAAAAATCTCGGCTTTCAGACCGGCAACATTCTGGAACCGGCCTGCGGCGTCGGAAACTTTTTCGGCCTGATGCCGAAAAGTATGGCGGCGTCCCGGCTCTACGGCGTGGAGCTGGACAGCATCACGGGCCGAATCGCCAAACAGCTTTATCCCAACGCCAACATCACAGTGGCAGGCTTTGAAACCACCGACCGGAAAGACTTTTTCGACCTTGCCGTGGGCAACGTACCGTTCGGCAGCTACAAGGTTTCCGACCGGGCCTACGAAAAACTCGGTTTTCCGATTCATGATTACTTTTTCGCCAAAACGCTCGATCAGGTGAGACCGGGCGGCGTGATTGCGTTTGTCACCAGCCGCTACACGATGGATAAACAGTCGCCGGAGGTGCGGCGGTACATCGCGCAGCGCGCGGAATTGCTGGGGGCCATTCGGCTGCCAAGTAACGCTTTCAAGGCCAACGCCGGGACGGAAGTCACCACTGACATCCTCTTTCTCCAGAAGCGCGACCGGCCCATTGTCATCGAGCCGGATTGGGTGAATCTGGGCCAGACCGAGGACGGAATCCCCGTCAACAGTTATTTTGCCGATCATCCCGAAATGGTGCTGGGAACCATTCAATGGGACGATAAGATGCACGGCGATAAAAAGGAAACAACCTGTAAGCCGTTTCCCGATACCGATCTTTCCGAACAGCTCCACGAGGCGGTTTCCCACCTTCAGGGACAGATGGCCGAAGCGGAACTGCCGGATCTCGGTGAGAACGAGGAAATCGACGATTCCATCCCGGCAGATCCCGACGTAAAGAATTATTCCTACACGGTTGTGGACGGTAAAGTGTACTACCGGGAGAATTCCCGCATGGTGCGGCCGGAGCTGAACGAAACAGCCAAGGCCCGCGTCATGGGCATGGCGGAGCTGCGGGACTGTGTGCAAAAACTCATCGACCAGCAACTCGACGAATACGCCTCCGACACAGAAATCAAAAGAACACAAGCGGAGCTGAACCGGCTCTACGACGCTTTTTCCTCAAAATACGGCCTCATCAACTCGCGCGGCAACAGTCTTGCGTTCGCGGAGGATTCCTCGTATTATCTGCTCTGCTCACTGGAAGTGATCGACGAGGACGGCAGGCTGGAGCGCAAGGCCGACATGTTTACCAAGCGCACCATCCGGCAGCGGAAAATCGTCACTTCCGTGGACACGGCGTCGGAAGCTCTCTCGCTCTCCATCGCGGAAAAGGCGCGGGTGGACATGGACTACATGGCATCCCTCACTGGCAAGTCGCCGGAGGCGCTGGCCGACGAGCTGCGGGGCGTCATTTTCCGCGACCTTGGTGAACAGGACCCGGCAAGCGTTCCGAAAGCCTTTTATAATCTGGAGAAAATTCCGTTCGTCACAGCAGACGAATACCTGTCCGGCAACGTGCGCCGCAAGCTGCAGCTGGCGAAAGCCATCGCGAAAATGCGACCAGACCTTGCCGAGAAAATCGCACCAAACATTGAGGCGCTGGAAGCCGCACAGCCGAAAGACCTCGACGCCTCGGAAATCGAGGTGCGCCTCGGCGCGACGTGGATCGACAAAGGGTACATCCAGCAGTTCATGGAGGAACTGCTGAACCCGCCGTCCGGTGTGCGCGACGGCATCCGGGTAAACTATTCCTCGTTTACAGCAGAATGGTCTGTTTCCAATAAAAGCAGCGTCGGATACAACAACGTGGCGGCTTACGTCACCTACGGCACCGACCGCGCCAACGCCTACCGGATTCTGGAGGACAGCTTAAATCTCCGGGACACACGGATCTACGATACCGTGACCGACCCGGACGGCAAGGAGCGCCGCGTCCTCAATTCCAAGGAAACCACTCTCGCCCAGCAGAAACAACAGGCCATCAAGGACGCTTTCCACGACTGGATTTGGCGTGATCCGGAACGACGCCAGACGCTGACGAAGAAATATAACGAGCTGTTCAATTCCAGCCGCCCGCGTGAATACGACGGTCGGCATCTTGTATTCCCCGGCATGAATCCTGAAATCAAGCTGCGTGAGCATCAATTAAACGCCGTGGCGCACCAGCTTTACGGAGGGAACACCCTGCTGGCGCACGTCGTGGGCGCAGGCAAAACCTATGAAATGATCGCCGCCGCAATGGAGGGTAAGCGGCTGGGACTGTGCCAGAAATCCCTGTTCGCCGTTCCGAATCACCTGACGGAGCAGTGGGCATCAGAGTTTCTGCGGCTGTATCCCTCGGCCAATATTCTCGTCACCACCAAAAAGGATTTTGAGAAACGCAACCGCAAAAAATTCTGCGCCCGGATCGCCACCGGCGATTACGACGCGATCATCATGGGACACAGCCAGTTCGAAAAAATCCCCGTCTCGCTGGAACGCCAGAAACGGCTGATTCAGGAACAGATCTGGGAGATTGAAAACGGGCTGGAAGAACTCAAAGACAGCGGCGCGGAGCAGTTTACCATTAAACAGTTGGAGCGTACCAAAAAGGGACTTGAGGCCCGGTTGAAGCGGCTCAACGACAATTCCCGTAAGGATGATGTCGTCACCTTTGAACAGCTCGGCGTGGACCGTTTGTTCGTGGATGAAGCGCACAACTATAAAAATCTGTTCCTTTACACAAAAATGCGCAACGTGGCGGGCCTTTCCACTACCGACGCGCAGAAATCCAGCGACATGTTTCTGAAATGCCGGTATCTCGACGAGATCACGCACAGCCGGGGCGTCGTGTTCGCCACCGGGACGCCGGTCAGTAATTCAATGACGGAATTGTATACGATGATGCGCTACCTCCAATATGAAACCCTGAAAGAGCGGAACCTCGTCCATTTTGACTGCTGGGCTTCGACGTTCGGGGAAACCGTGACGGCCATCGAACTGGCCCCAGAGGGGACCGGCTACCGGGCGCGGACGCGCTTTGCACGGTTCTACAATCTGCCGGAGTTGATGCTGCTGTTCAAGGAGGCGGCAGACATCAAGACCGCCGACCAGCTCAATCTTCCCACGCCGAAAGCCGTGTACCACAACGAAGTCGCGCAGCCCTCTGAAATCCAGAAAGAAATGGTGAAAAAACTCTCGGAGCGCGCCGCCGCCGTCCATTCCGGCAACATTGATCCGCATTTGGACAACATGCTCAAAATCACGTCGGATGGGCGCAAGCTCGGCCTCGATCAGCGTGTCATCAATCCCATGCTCCCCGACAATCCCGGCAGCAAGGTTAACATGTGTGTCAACAACGTTTTCCGATTTTGGCACGACGGGCAGGACAAAAAGCTGACCCAACTTGTTTTCTGCGATATTTCCACTCCTAAAGGTCACGCCGCCGCCAAAGAAGAGCGGGCGGTGCGGGCCGGTGGAAAGCTCGCGGGCGGCACGGAGCTTCATGCTTTACAGGACGCCACGCCGGAGGCCAACGCACCAGAAGCGTTCAGCGTCTACTCGGACATCCGCGACAAGCTCATCGCGCGGGGCGTCCCGGCCGGTGAGATCGCGTTCATCCACGACGCCGATACCGAAGTGAAGAAAAAGGAGTTGTTCGCAAAGGTGCGCGCCGGGCAGGTGCGCGTCCTCATAGGCAGCACAGCCAAAATGGGAGCCGGGATGAATGTGCAAGACCTCTTGATCGCCTCTCACGATCTCGACTGCCCTTGGCGTCCCGGTGATCTGGAACAGCGGTCCGGGCGTATCATCCGGCAGTACAACACCAACCCCGAAGGGCACATTTTCCGTTACGTCACCGAAGGGACATTTGACAGCTATTTGTGGCAAACTGTGGAAAATAAGCAAAAATTTATTTCGCAGATCATGACCAGCAAAAGCCCCGTCCGCTCCTGCGAGGACATCGACGAAACGGCGCTTTCCTACGCCGAAATCAAGGCCCTGTGCGCCGGGGACGAGAGGATCAAGGAGAAGATGGACCTCGATATGGATGTGGCCAAGCTGAAACTCATGAAAGCGAATCATCAAAGCCAGCAGTTCCGGCTGGAGGATAATCTTCTCAAATATTTCCCGGAGGAAATTGAGCGGAACAAAGGGTTCATCAAAGGGCTGGAAACGGATATGGCGACGCTGGAAGCACACCCGCATCCGAAGGACGGATTTTCCGGGATGGTGGTGCGGGGCGATTCTCTCACCGACAAGGACAACGCCGGAGCCGCCATTCTGGAAGCCTGCAAAGAGGTCAAGGGGCTGGAGCCGATGGAGATCGGCAGCTACCGGGGCTTTACCATGTCGCTGTCCGTGGAGGGGTTCGGACAGGATTTTATTCTCACCCTCAAAGGGCAAATGACACATCGCGTCACGCTGGGCAAGGACGCGCGCGGCAATCTGATCCGTATCGACAACGCCCTTTCCGATATGCCCAAACGGTTGCAAAATGTTCACGCCCAGCTTGATAATCTTCATTCGCAAATGGATGCGGCAAAGGCCGAAATTGGCAAGTCGTTCCCGCAGGAAGCGGAGCTTGCGCAAAAGAGCGCCCGCCTCGCGGAGCTGAACGCCCTGCTGGACATCGACAGCCGCGCCCCCGCCCAGCGGCAGGCGTCGGAAGTTCTGGAAAAAAGCGAAAGGCCCTCCGTGCTGGAGGGCCTGAAAACGCCCTGCGTCTGCGGAACAGGCAGAAAACCAAAACATGAGTTGACCCGATGAAGGAACGGCTCCGGCACAGAATTATTTTGTGTCGGAGCCGTCATTCTGCGTGGCTGCGGCCTTTGCCCTGCGTTTTTGTTTTTGCTCGGTTTTCTTCCGGCGTTTTTCATCTATCTCATGCAGCCAAACGCTGACCGGCGCTTTCCACGGTTCGCTTTTATTGGGGATGTTTTTGACAAGGCTGCGCGGATTCAGGCCGAGCCTTTTCGTCAGTTCAATGTCCTCGTTATTCAGGCGGCATTTCTTTTTCGCGTCCTGCCACATCTGTTTACTGTATGCCATTCGCACACCCCCATTTCCTCGTAAATTATATCATAAATCAGGACAAAGAATCAGGAGGTTAAAAATGAATACTATACCTGTCTACAAATATCCGGCTACCTATGCCCGTGAGCATGATGAACTGGAGATTTACCGTGCGTCCCACAAGGCGAACATTGCCTGCCGGGATGCCATCGACGATGCTATCCGAGACAATTACCGCAATAATTGTCTCGGCAGCGACAGCGCAAAACAGGTCATTGCCGAGTTTGGATTTGACCGCACTCTCTATGTGCTTGCGAACACTGTCCGCGAGAAAGATTGGGATGGGCGCATTGACCGCAGAAATAAGGATTGGGCGCGGACGATTCCTGTCTTTGACGATGAAAATGGCTTTGGGGATAATCGAAACCGGGAATTTATCGTAGATAGAGCGCATCCCGGTCTGGTAGACCTTTTCATCAATCAGGCGCGGCGCGAATATTTGTTGACCCAGCCTCTGACCAAAGAGGACATTCAGTCGGAGGCCGTGCGGCTGCTCCGGCGTCTGCAATCCGAACGTGAGCCGAACAGTCCCAGCGGGACGCATTTCATGGCGCAGATTTCGCCGGATTTTCTGATCCGCGCTTCCACCAAAGATCAGGACCGGCTGTTCGCTATGCTGCCGTTCAAATCTCTGTCCTTTTCCGCACTCAAGGATCGGAAAGGGATTTTCGCGTTCATCCAAAAGGATGAAAACCGCGACCAGCCACTTCGTCAGCGCAGGCCGTCTGTGCGCAAAAAACTGCAAACAACACAGGCCGAGACAAAGTCGCCCGCCTCGTCCAAGGGCAAGGAAATGGAGCTGTGACATGGCGAATCGCAACCGGCAAATCCAGCTCAAGTTTCGCGTTACCCCGCAGGAGCGCGAAATGATCGAACAGAAGATGGAGCAGCTCGGCACGAAAAATATGGCGGCGTATCTTCGTAAAATCTCCATCGACGGCTATATCATCAGGCTGGAGCTGCCGGAGCTGAAGGAGATGGTTTCCCTCCTGCGCCGGTCCAGCAACAATCTGAACCAGCTTACCAAGCGGGTGCATGAAACAGGGCGCGTTTACGACGCGGATTTGGAGGATATTGTCCAAAATCAGGAACGGCTGTGGCAGGCGGCTACTGATATTCTCGCCATGCTTGCAAAATTGAAATAGGGGCGTATGCCCCGCTATTTTTTTGCCGCATCCTTGCAAAAAACAGCATAGGCGTTATAGTTGTATTAGAAATTGTAAAGGGGGCCGATTTTATGAGGCTGATACTGAAAATACTCGTTGCTCCGGTCATTATGTCTCTGACCGTTTTCGTCTGGATATGCTCCGGTCTGCTGTACTGCTCGGCGTGGGTGTTCGGCCTTGCCGGAACGGTCCTCGGCATCTTCGGTGTGCTGGCACTGATTACCCATCAGGTTACAAACGGGATCATCTTGCTGGTGATGGCGTTCCTCGTCAGCCCATTCGGAATTCCGATGGCGGCGGCATGGCTGATCGGCAAGATACAGGATTTGCGGTACGCGATTCAGGACCGGGTGTTTGGGTAAAGATCAGTAAAGAGGGAAAAAAGACGTGAAGTTATTGCGGGCTTACTTGCCCATGCAACTCTGTTATGCAAAAAGGATATGAAACGAGGCACCCATTCGAGTGGTGCCTCGTTTTTTCACCTATGAGTTTGTCACATATATACCCGCACAGTTTGATATCCAGCTTATCTGAAAATTAATGTTCCACCCATAGCCACAATCATAACAAACAATACCGGCTGAAGCAGTCTTTCCAATTTTCTCTTGTCAGCTTTTTTAAGTAGGAACGGCCCCACAATCGCACCACACATTGTGCCTACAGCCAAAAATCCAACGAGTTTCCAATCAATATTACCGACACTTAAATGTGCCAAAAAGCCTGTGACCGCTATACCGAACAGTACCAACACGGATGTCCCGACTGTCTCCAAAGCGGGACATCCCAGAATCATCAGTCCTGCCACGATTGGACCGCCGCCGCTTAGTCCCACTAATCCTGACATAATTCCACCGAGCAGTCCAAAACATATCGCTTTTACAGTATTTATTTTTCCGCTTTGAGAATCCTCGTTTGTATTTTCTTTGCTGTGCCTTTTTCTTAAAAAGGAAATCAGCATTTGCAGGGCAAGCAACAGCAAAATAATCCCGGTCAGTTTATTGTATAAATTCTGCGGCAAATACCCGGAGCACAGCGAACCGATAACCGCTCCTACCGCACCGCCAATCAGCATGGTTATACCAAACCGCATATTTACATTTCCGGCTTTCCAGTGGCTGAAAGCGCCTACTGCGGTTGTCGGAATAGTAGTCGCCAGAGAGGTGGACGCTGCGACAGCGGGCGGTATATGAAAAAACACAGTTAAAATTCCTACATAGACGGCCCCACCACCGCCGCCTAAAGAAACGATCAATAAACCGACGATAAATCCGACAATAGGCAATGCAATATAAGTACCCATATCAGCTCTCCCTTCTGTCTGTCAAAGACGAAATCAATCGATCCACAAGCTGGTCATAGCTTTCATTTACGTCTGCACTTGTTCCACGAAAAAATCCTGCTTCTTCCAGTGAGACAAAGCCATGTAAAGCGGCACGGAAACCCCGTACAAAATGGATCGTTTCTTTTTCGCTGTAGTGATATGGTTCCATCACCTGATACAAAATGCGAACGACCGCATGTCCGGCTTCCTGCACATTGTCATCCTTATAATCCGGGAATCGCAAAATCGCCTTATAGAGTTCAGGATTTTCTTTTGCATATTTACGATATGCTGTGGCAATTCCCATCAGAGCCTCACCTTTTGACCGGCCAACCGCAGCGCAGCGAATCGCATTTTCCAGTCTGCTGACAGCAAGTTTCGCAATTCCTATGGAAAGCTCTTGCACTCCATTTAGGTGGTTATACAGAGACGGAGATTTAACACCCAGCTTGTCTGCTACTTGCAGCAAAGAAATGTTTTCCAGCCCTTTTTGCTCTGCCAATTCCGCTGCGGCATTCATAATAGTTTGTGCATCCAGTCCTCTTTTTGCCCCCACACTTATCACCTCACGATAACTATAATAATATTGTTATAAACTAATTAGATTAGTTTGTCAATAAGTAAGTCTTATGCTAACTAAAAAATAAACTGATTGCTGGAGCACATTACGATAAGCAAAGGAGGGGTTTGATCTATGGCAACGACGCGGCTGATGCCGCTGCATACCGGCAAAGGCCGGGATGTCGGCACGGCAATCAGCGATATTATTGATTACGCAGAAAACCCGGAGAAAACGGATTACGGCAGGCTCATCACCGGCTATGAATGCGACAGCCGGACAGCCGATGCCGAGTTCCTTTTTTCCAAACGGCAGTATGCCGCGCTCACCGGCAGGACGCGCGGTGCGGACGATGTGATTGCCTACCATCTCAGGCAGTCCTTTGTCCCCGGCGAGGTCACACCGGAGGAAGCAAACCGGATCGGCTGTGAGCTTGCCAAACGCTTTACAAACAGGAACCATGCTTTCATCGTCTGCACCCACATCGACAAACACCACATTCATAATCATATCATCTGGAATTCCACGTCCCTCGACTGTACCCGGAAATTCCGAAACTTTTGGGGAAGTACCAGAGCCGTGCGGCGGCTAAACGATACGCTGTGCATCGAGAATGGGTTTTCTATCGTGGAGAATCCGCAGCGGCACGGAAAGAGCTACAACAAATGGATGGGCGATCAGGCAAAACCCTCCAACCGGGAACTTTTGCGTGTGGCAATAGACGCAGCTCTTGCCCAAAAACCCGCCGATTTTGACGCGCTCCTGAAGCTCTTGCGGGACGCCGGATATGAAGTCAAAACGGGAAAAGTCCTTGCCCTGCGCGGGAAAAATCAGAAGCGGTTTATCCGATTGGATACGCTGGGCAGCGGCTACAGTGAAGCGGAGTTGCGGGCCGTCCTCTCCGGCGAAAAAACGCACAAACCGCGCAAGAAAATCATCCGGCCCATGCCGGAAAAACAAGTCAATCTGCTGGTGGATATTCAGGCCAAGCTTCGCGCAGGAAAAGGCATCGGTTACGAACGCTGGGCCAAGGTGTTCAATCTCAAGCAAATGGCGCAGACGGTGAATTATCTGACCGAGCACAATCTGCTGGAATACGATGCGCTGGCCGCTAAAACGGCTTTGGCAACCGCCCGGTACAATGAGCTTTCCACACAAATCAAAGCGGCTGAAAAACGGATGGCCGAGATCGCCGTTCTGAAAACACAGATCATCAATTACGCCAAGACCCGCGACACCTATGTTGCCTATCGCAAGGCAGGCTACTCTAAAAAATTTCTTTCAGAGCATGAGAGCGATATCCTGTTGCACAAGGCAGCGAAAAAATCATTCGACGAGCTGGGCGTGAAAAAACTTCCCACTGTCAAGAGCTTACAGGCCGAATATGCGGCGCTTCTGGCAGAGAAAAAAGCGGCTTACGCTGATTATCGCAAGGCCCGCGATGAGATGAAAGAGCTGCTAACTGTCAAGGCCAATGTGGACCGTTTACTTGGCGTTGACACATGGGGAAAAAGGCGAGAAAGCTCCCTCACCCGTACATGAAAAACAATGTGATGAAGATGCCGAAGGAATTTCAAATCAACGAGACACAAGTTCAAGAAATAGCGACAGCGTGAAAAGCCAATAAAAGCAAACGCGTAGATAGTGGTTGTGCAGCGCAATTCGTACCTGCTCGGGATAGTGTTTTTTGCAATTGATAAGTTTTATATGTCCACCAGTATGTATAAGAAAAACACAACCATCTTAATCTGGATCGTTGTGTTTTTTAGGCCTTAACTTAATGACATTGCCTTTATGAGAGACAGTGAAATTATAAACACTGTACATCATGAAGGAAGCATAAGCGTAGCTTTCCTTAACTAAATATTCTACTCATGGCCCTTACAATATCGGTGACTTCTTCTTCAGTATTAGCCTTACCAAGAGAAAGTCGTATTGTCCCTTTTGCAAGGTTTTCATTCAAGCCAATTGCTTTCAACACATGAGAGATTTCAGTATTTTTGCTATCACAGGCTGACCCGGTTGAGATACTGATACCCATCAAGTCCATCCTGTGAAGGATTGCTTCTCCATCTACATCGGCAAATGACAAACTGATAAGACCCGGAAGTGTATTGCTACCACCGTTGCGGGTATATTTGATGCCCGCATCACCAAGCTGCCGTAGTAGCCTTTCTTCCAATGCTCGGATATACATCTGGTTCTCTTCCAAAGTATCACAGTTCTTTTTCAGGGCTGTAGCCATACCGATAATACAAGCAATATTCTCAGTGCCAGCACGGTGTCCGCCTTCTTGCGCACCGCCGTCCGCATACGGAGGTAGTTCTATCCCTTTACGCACATAGAGAAAACCGATACCTTTTGGACCATTAAACTTATGGGCAGACGCAGATAGCATATCTATACCAAGATTGTGAACATCAAGATTTATGTGACCAACGGCTTGTACTGCGTCCGTGTGAAAAAAAGCTCCGTGCCTATGAGCCACATTGCCCAGTTCTTTAATCGGTTGAATGCTTCCAAGTTCATTGTTTGCAAACATTACGGACACCAATCTTGTGTTGTCAGTAATGTAGTCCTCCAATATTTCCGGTGTGATATAACCATCTTTAGTTGGCCGCATATATGCCACAGGGAAACCAAGTCGCTCAATTGCGGCGCAGGAATGTAATACCGCATGATGTTCAAAGGCAGACGTAATCGTTGCTCGTTTATTTGGATCTGAGTAAGCGGGCATCTTTATTGCCCAGTTATCACTTTCAGTGCCGCCGGAGGTAAAGAAAATCTCCTCCGGGAATGCTCCGATACATTCTGCTATTATTGCTCTTGCTTTTGCGAGAGCTTTTTTCGGCTTTCTGGCAAATGCATAGGGTTGAGAGGCGTTACCATACTCATCAAGGAGCCATGGCAACATAGCCTCAAATGCATCTCTATCCAGTTGTGTTGTTGCCGCATTATCGGCATAGATGTGCTTCTTCATAATGAAAACCTCACAAGAACAGCTTGCAGCCTTCCGCTTTGAATTCTTCTATTTTATCTTCAATATCCTGGACGCTTGCACCCAAATAATCTGCCAAACAATCGAGGCAATAGAAATTTGTGATGTCTTCGCCCAACAGTTTTTTATTGATTCCAATTTCATCTTTGGTTAATGCACTCTTGTTGCATGACACGCACACGAAATTTATACATTTCTTTTTTGTCATTCGGCGCATTCCTCAACATCGAAATCGGGTATCATCTCACCGGCGTGTTTATCATCTGCATAGCCCATTTGCATACGGATTATAGACCTCATGTTCATTGCCGGTTTTAAGCAGAAACGTTTAAAATCTTTCGATGAGATATCGTTAACTTTTCGTACATTAGGGAAGAGCAGTTTAAGATATGCCGTACAGATTCTTTTGACCGCCTCGGTATCTCTTGTATCTGCACCCTTGGGCAAAATAATCAATTTATCGATAATGGCTCTGTATGTGGGGTCGCTGCGGAGTTCGTGCATGACCGTGGCAAAATACTCTGAGTTAAGCGCCCAGCCACAAACCTTGATATTTTCCGATATTCTTGGCAAATCCCACCCTTTGATAAATCCGTGAATGCGGTCTAAAAACTGTGGCTGATGGAAAGGTTTGGGCAGCTCGACAAACATGTTCTGATATTCATTCATGGCATCGGAAGAAACATTGCCTAAAAACACGATGCCGGCATCAACATTTACCTCATGATTGTCTGGCGCACGGTATTTACCGTTTTCCATGATAGCTTGCAAAGACGATTGTATTTCTGCATCCTGCATATATTCCGCTTCACGGATTTCATCGAGTGCTACGTAATCTCTTACTGCAACTACGCCGTCTTTTTTCTTTCCAATGTCATAAATCAATTTGGCACGGGTCACTTTCCCAGACACAAGCCAACCATGACGGCTGATTTGGCCGAACAAGTATGACTTTCCTGTGCTTGGCGGGGCAAGTTCCAGTAAATTTACCCTCTTTTCCACAAAGGGTAGAAGCCTCTGCAGAACAGCCAGCTTCTGTTCAAGACTTTCATACCCATCAGGGTTATTATCAATTGCACCGAGAACAATATCTATCCATTCTGTAAGCGAGAAATTTTCTCTGGCGTATTTATACTCATCTAGATCAATCGTATATGGGCAAAAATCCTGAAAGCTAACAAGGCGTATTTTCCCATGTTCTTTAGGGGATGCCGGATATTGATAGCTTAGTTCAATGATTCCCCAGTTTTCTTCAGATTTCAGCAGATCGGTACTGTATGAATCCCAAACATCATGCGGAATAATTGTATCCTTAAAGCCGAGACCGAAATCAGGAAGCTCGAAAGAAATTTCTCGTGTTTTTATATCTATATTGATTGAAATCTTTGCCAGAAACTTTACGGTTTCGCCATAACTCACGATTCTGTTCAGAATGTCTTTCCAATCATCTTTCTTTGGAATAAAGTCCTTGACAAAATCGGAAGCCCCCTCCACATCGATTACTCCGTCTTCATCTTGAAAACGTTTCAGTACCCAGTCCCGCATAAATGACGGAAGATTGAATGCAGAAATAAAGTTACTATTCTTCAAATCCTTGTAAACAACCATCTCATCAAAAGCATCCTTCAGACGCTCAATATATTCTTCTGTTTGTTTCATTCCTGTATCGTTCATCGAAGGCCCTCCAAAGCTTCAAACTTATAAGTTGATATTATCCTTGCCGACATTTCGCTGAACACTAAACGGGAGGTCAGTCACCATTTTTTTATCTCCGTCATATACATCCGCAAAGCAGTCCCTTTTGCTTCGCTTCAACTCTGGCAGAGAAAAACTAATATGTTTTTTATCTTCAACGAACACCCCGTCATGCGGGATGCTGTTTACAAACAAGCGAGGATGTCGTAGCGGGATGTTTGAGAAGAGTGTAAGTGTAGCTACTTCCTTTCCCTTCAGTTCGATAACAGGGGGTACAAAGCAAAACTCAATACTATCAGGCTTCTTTGTTAGTGTGATAACAGGAACCATAACTTCTTCGAGTGTGGCACCGCCGTGAACTTCAACATTGGCCTTGCGCCCACCCTTAAACCTTTCATAATTCGCGAGTACAGCGAATCCATTCTCATAGGCTGCATAGGGAATCTGAGGATTCTCCTCGCATGGGCAACAACGACCGCTATGTTCAGCTTTTTCATCTAACTTGATAGGAGAATTGTCTTCATGCTCATAGATGACGGCGAGGCGACTCGCTCCGTGGTCGGATACAATCACAGCTCTTTCATAGTGGTTTTGGACAAGCCCGGACTGAATATGCCGAAGGGTTGAATCGATTATTTCAAGTTCCCTGAAAAGATGTACCGGTTCCTTGCATTTTTGATAATCTATCACCTGGCTGTGATGTTTCAGCTCGTCCAAATCGTCAACTTTATAGATGTCATTAGGAAAAGTCTGATAAAACTCCTTGTTGTTTACGGTGATCGAGGGAATTTCACATCTTCCTACAGCAATCTCAGCTACCATCCCATACTCTTCACACTTTGCCTGAATAAACGCCAAAAACTCTACACCAAGAGCATCTAAGAAATACAACTGGGTATTTTTTCTAGGCATCTTGCTGATAAAGCTGCTGCGTGGAAGCAACTTTGTGTAGGGCTGCTCCTCTGAAAATTCGATGACTTTCGATAAATGTTCCGGGAATACTCGGTTCAGTATTTTCTGCAGCTTGTAGTTTGCAAAATAATCCGTAAAAACCGCACGGAGCGCACTGTCCTTTTCAGGCAATTTGAGGTTTGCTTCAGAGAAAGCAAATGGCTTCAAATACAAGGATAGGGACGGAAATGCTGCGACAGCTTTCCGTATCTCGTCTTCTGTATAGGAATATGTACTGAAGCAACGTAGAAATTCCTGCTCTTCCTTCTCGGTCAAATCGGCTAAATAGTAAACGGCGTTCTTTTCATACTTGCCCACTAGACTACAATAACGGTCAGTGCATATAAGATTTTCCGGCATAGCATCAATGAGAAGTTTGCGCTCTGCAAAATAGAGGCTGAAATCCGGATTGCTGAGGTCAACATCTAGTAAATCCATATAAATATGGCTTTCCAATTCGCCGGAAGATTCACTGTGGCTGACGGCAAGTGCAAGGTATCTATTATCTTTCACACTAAAAATCTTCAGACCGAGCCACAACAACCACAGGCGATATGAATCGCCCATCTGATACTCATAGGGAAGTTTATTCGTCAATTGGTCTGATTTTCCGAAAGCCGCGTCCAGGACTGAAGAGAAACTACGATCCCTTTCCATAGATGCTGCAAGATTGCGCCACTGCTCCTCTGTTCCATAAGCTTCCATTGTGCCTGAGGCAATTTCAGGGTAAGCTTTTACTAAGGAAAGATAGACCCCACCGTATTCATTGACAGAATAAACAGCATTCCCGAATATGGTTTTCCCAAAGGAGGTAACAACTGATATTTCAGGATGCCTTGCGAGAGTATCGTCTGTCAAGGTTTCCAAATAGGAAAGTAATTTTTTAATACTTCCCTTGGGTTTATAGCCTATGCAATCCGATGCTTTTTTTACTAACAGGATACGCGGTAGAGGAGAAGTATCTGCGGAGACAAGTACCATCTTCCTGTTTTCACGCAAATCGGCAGCCACGGCCTGCCTTAAATAGCTTTGTGCGTGTTCCAACAGAACGACTGCGTGGCCACGAATCGGAAGCTCAAGTAGCTTCTTAACAAGAGCAGAAAGAGCATTTGCTCCTTCGAGCATGACAGCCTGACTTAAACCGGCAAGAACGTACTGACCGTCTTGCTTAATTATTTCTATTATGTCATCTATGTTATTTGGCAAGCAATTTTCCAAACAATGTTCGGAAACTAGGACACAGTCTTTGGTGGCATCCGTCTGCAAACGAATTAAGATATCGTGAAAGGATGTATAGTTTTCCGTGTTAACTATAAGGACATAACCGGTAGGCTCACCGCTGCAGTAAGCGTTAATTTCTTCGAAGCATGAAAGAATGTCCTTGCACTCCATACGGCTCCACCTCTTATTCTTCTTTCAGTATTTGTACACCGAAATCCATATCGTCTGATATTTTATCCCGCAGATAAATGCGAAGCTGATTGGCATCCATTTTATCGATGATTCCGGATGCCTTGTCGCATCCAGTAAGTTTGTACTCCTTATCTGCCATCTTTTGGATTTCATTGCGAACAGAACTGTTATCCATCCACTCATACACATGGTCATAAACAGTGGAAAGTAGCTTCTTTCGCACGGCGGCCACGTCCGACAGCAAAACTGCATAACCACCTATTATACGATTGATGAAATTCCGGTCGCGCAAAGTGGAATCGGCCAAGGAGTCAAAGAATGTTGCGTTTTCCAAATAATCCATAGCAGACTTGGCATCAGCTTCTGAAGGATTCGTGCTTTTCAATATGCTGAACATCTTCCTCGCTGTGCTGCGTTCCGCATCATCAAACATGCATAAAATCGGAGTTTCGTATGTTTCAGACCAATCCCACGGGTCTTTTGTTTTTCCACCAGTTTTCGATGACCAAAGCTCAGACAGCCTGCTTTTCCATTGATTTTTCAAAAATGTGTCAATTGCGCTTTGAATATACTTATAGTAATCGGACTTGGTTTTCATAAACTGCCCGCTGGGTAAATCCGCATAAAGTTTTGCAATATCCTCGGTCTCTAAGTCACCCAAAAACGCAGCTGCATCCTGAGCAAAATATGGAACCTGGTTTTTATAGAACTGCTCAAAGCTCTCCCGTTGAGTCAAAAGCAAGTCATAAAACTTCTGCTTGTATTGATCGAGCAGAGCATTGTTTTGTTTCAGATAGAACAGCTGCTGGAGGAAGGGACCCAAATCACCCACAAGCTTGACAGCAGATTCGCAAGGAATTTTGATATTGTTCGTCTTGGAATTCCATGCCGCTACAACTTCCTTCAACGAGATGTATTTGCCAAGCGTCTTATTGCTTTCAAGAACAATTTTATACTCAAGGATGGTCTTGGTAATTTCGCTGTCAGCGGTAGAGATATTCCACACCCAGTTACCATCATCGGCTGTGAATCGATTCTTTACGCAGTCAATATAGCTGCCGCCGTCACCGATTTGTGTAGCAAGTTTTGGAAGTTCGCCGCCTTGAAATTGACCGATGTATTCAAGCATACCTTTGCGGCACTGCTCACTTGTCAAAAGTCGCTCCAAATCACGAACAACATCCGGGTGTTCGATTACCGTTTTTCCGATGCGCTCTGCCAGTTCACTCTCTGACTCAGTCGCACGGCTGTTATTGGCGGTGTTTGCAATGCTTGTGTAATCGTCAATAATATTCGCAACTACAACTGCGTCTGTTTCCAAGATTTCATCTTTCAAAGTATGCTTAATGCACCAAATCGGGAAAGACAGAGCTTTCATCTTGAGGCGGAGATTATCTCTGGCATCTTCAATGCTACTGCACTGTGAAACCTGAATACGGAACACAGTAGATGTACAAGTTAAGAACTGGCGCAGGCCGGGGCTCATAGACCGAATATACTCGGGAATATATCTCTTCTCTGGATGAACACGATGGTCGATAACATTGGCGATCATGGTTTTCATTTTTGCTAAAGACATTGCTTCGCTCTTGGAGCCGTTACTCCAGAAATAATCCGCGCTCACATACTCTTTCAGCACAAAACCGAGAACCAATGCGGCAACTGCAGAAGGCATAAAGCCAAAGGGTTCTTTTTCAAGCGCCTCATAAATATCCAAGATGCTGACTTGCGCGGAAGTTCCGTTAAAGCCATTCTGAACGATTTCGTCTACCTTTTTCTTAATATGCACAATGGCAAGGCTCTGCTTTGCGGATTCCTCCCAGTATTTGTCTACCTTCCATGCACCGGCAAGCGCGTTTTCAAAGCTCATCTTTCTGTTGGTATTTGAATAGGAGCCGGAGAGTTTCTGCTCGATACCGCACCCGGCACCGACAGCGGGTTGAAATACGCTGTACATGGTCGCATTCAGCGTGTACTGCTCAAGTCCATAAGGATACCATTTGACATTGAATGCCTGCAGAGCATCCTGCAAATCGGCATAATTTGCCATACGCTGTCCACCCTTATGTTCAGCGTCATAAAGCATAAAGGCACCACTGGCGATTTTATCTCGCCAGTCTTTTAGAACGGTTCCGGCTTGCTTTTCATAGTACATCGCCTGATCATCATTCTTCTTCAACTGGTACCGGCTGAAAGACATACTTTCTATGTACTGGTCATAGAGATCTTTCCCCATAGGCGTGAGTGTTTCAATAAAGGTGATTTCACAGCTCGGCATATTTATGGTTTTAAGTATCTGCTGCCGGATTTGCTGTAACTCCGTATCATCCATAGCAAAGGTAATAACTACTTTGAAACGTTCTGGGGCGTTAGTTTGTGCCACCTTGGAAACGGTGGAAGAGAAGGCCTTGAAGCCAGTACCTTCACGCACGCAGAAACGTTGGTTGATAGCTGCGGGGAATACAACAGCAGCTTTGTTTATGTCACTGTCCATCAAGGCAGCCCTCTCAATCAAGCCTTGCGTGGTGGTTTCTTCTATGACTTTTTCGCGATAGGGGCCGATACTGTCACCGCCGCTGACGCTGACGGCACAATATTCAAATTTGCCTCCAGCAATGGGCTTTTTGAAAAGGATATTCTTGCTTATCAACCCATTTGCGATAGCAATAGCCTTTCCTTTGTTCCAATCTGTACCGCTAAATGCCAAATCAACATTCTGATCGTTCGGAACAAGAAGCTCGTTTCCCGTAACACGCAGAGAAATTGCCTGCAAGAGAAGAATCGTCTTCAGAACACGCTGCTCTTCCGGTAGAAGTTTGTCCGCTTGGAGCGTATCAAAGTTGTCCAAAACGCCACGGACATCGTCGTTCAAGCCGTTTCTCTCTTTTCCGTAAAAGAAATCCCAAAGCATATCGACGGTCAGAAGATTATTATTATCGCTCTGTGCGCCATAGTTGGCAATATACCACTTGAATCCCTTGGCGTCTGTCATATCGTTGCTAATGATGAAGTCAAACATACTTCTCTGGTTGGATTTGAAGACTGTGGCAATGTGCTTTAAAACCAGAGCAGCATAGGGATGAATCGGAACGATACCCTGCAATTCCTTATCGGAAATGTCTGTCTTTCGCCCAAGGTGCGACTGCTTTTTCGATGTTTGCTCTATGATATTGCGAACACCGGCAAGCTCACTGTTAAGAGTAGGCTTGTCTTCCTCTTCCCACTCCTTTTTCAGGACAGGGTCATCGGTTGTCTTCATCGCCTGCGCCATCAGACGAAACGCCATGTTTTCCGGGAGCTCTATCTTAATGGGGGCTTCAAATCTGTCCAGTGTTTTCTTCGCGGAATCCGCATCAGCGAACAGATTCCGGCTTTCATGAGCAACAATCATAAAATAGAACGGATGAGACAGACTGATTTCGATCAACGTCTGGAATCCGGTCAATCCCACAGGATGGTTCAGAAAGTATTCGGAGAATTCATCCCACACAAAAAGAATCGCGGAAAGCTGATTCTCCTCGATGATGCTCTTTATCCACTTCGCCATATCGTTAACATCACTGAAAAGACCGTACTGACCGTTATCCTTAAGAACATTCATAACATTCCGCATGGTGGATTCGACCTGGCTACTGTTACCATTTTTTAGCTTCTCTATGACATCGCCAGCGGACATGCCGCCGAAGTTCCAAACATATTTCTCTTCCTGAATCAACGCGCTGAAATAAGCGCGGTTTGCAGGTTTCTCAACCCATTTCAGGAAAGCGTCCCTCATAGATGCATCGCCCTGATTTTCAATACCTTTGGCGCGAAGCGCGGCCATGATGCTCTGTTGCACAGCAAGAACCAAATCCAAATCCGTCTGAATGGATGCGCTGCCGATACGATGAACGGTAATGATTTTGCTTCCGCTTCTCAGGGCGACATATTTATTCCGCAAGCCTGTATCCAGACCGTAGTCATCAAAATAATCCTCGATTTCCTGCTCACTCGCATCAATGAGAGATTTTACTGTCAAAGCTGCGTGAGATTTTCCGGTACCGTATGCGCCTTCCACCCAAATGGAGCGAGACGCAGCACCGGAAAGGACCCGATATGTAGTCTCCAGAAGCTTTACAAATGTCTCATGGGGATAAAAGCCTTTCCAGTCAACCTTTTTCTGGGCGATAAGATCAGCTGTGACCGAAGCATAGTATTTCGGGTCAATACTAAAATAATCCTGATAGGTTTTTGCCATGTCCTTTTACCTCCATAAAAGCAACCGAATTAAAACAGGCTGAGTACATCCTCGGCTGTTTTATCTTCCCGCAGGGTGATGTTGTCCAGATCTAATGTGAAAGATGCGGAAATAAAGTCCGGGTAGTTGATAGTTAAGCCGTTGAGAATACGCACCATCGTATTCTTGTCAAGGCCGAATATCCGTGTCGGACTGACACCTTCCCGCTCAATGCTGTCATCCAGTAGCGTCTCAAGGGAGAACTGATAATAGCCCTCACAGGCCTCGGCAAATTTGTAAAGCGCATAAAGGACGACTTCCGGGACGGGGTCTGACCACGGAGAACGAGTAAGTGATTTAAGCGTCAAATTTTCTCTTCCAGATGAAGTTACCTTAATATCTATATCCCCATATGCAAATATACGACTTGTGCCGAGAGGCGTTTTTGCCAAAGCAATTTTTATCGCATCGACAACATTGCTTTTGCCATGCCCACTATCATCGTTTGGCATAACATCCTGAAGCATTAGTTTTATGCTGTCTGGAGTATATGTGATTCCAAAATTCAAGTTAGTCACATACCAGTAAAAATCGGCTTCATAAACCAAGTTGCAGAGCATAAGTGCCCATGAAACATCATTCTCTGCCCCTTGTGCAATAATCACCTTGCCGAAATGAGTGGGAATATACTTCGTATATTTGTCTCCTTCTGCAGTTTTATCATAGGCAATGACACCTGCATCCTTTAGGAAGTCGCGGAACTTGTCTTTCTTCTTATTTTGGCAGGTTCCATCCCCATCGGTATTCCAAAAATCGGAACCGCCTTGGTGTTTGACAAATGAAGCGAGCCATTCTGCGCGGGGACCGTGACCATCATATCCGCTTATTTTTTTAGAACCAATCATACTTTTTCCCTCCGAGCTAATGTTGCGAATTGAATTATATCTTACGCAATGCTCATGTACATTATGGCAACTATAGCAGTGCTTACAACTGTCGAGGATTTGAGTTTCTCTCTCCATGTGAATGCAGTTATGCTTGCACTCAGCCTCACATACTCCACACGAAACACAATATAGTGCCTTTACAATCACGCTTCTAAACAATGAGAAGAACTTTATATCGTCTTTGCTGTTCTCACAATTTGGAAAAGAGAAGACTGTTTTATTTGCTTTCTGTGTGATAACAATACGGTATATTTTTTCGTGATAACTGATACCATACAGTGAGTTGCCAAGGTCAACAAGTTCACCTATGGTTTTTCCCCATTGTTCCCATAATACAACTGCTCTGTTGACTTCAATGCTTTTTGTAGCACCTTCAATACGAACTTCAAACAAATTCGGCCCAAAATTTAGGGATTTACCTGACCTTCTTGTGCGCCAGTAGCCAGCATCAATGAATCTTTGCATTTCTGACTTGCTGTAATGATCGGCTTTTGAACTTGTTGATGCAATTATAGCAAGAAAATCATCTACTTCTTTCGAGTAGCAATGGTGTTTGATATAATCATGTTTGCCAGATGAATTGGGACAAACAAGGCATCCTACGCGGGCATTTCCTTTAATATATGCTGCGTTCATCAACAAAGAGTTTGAATATATATATAAGAAAAGCTCCGCTGAATTCCATTCTAATATTCCGTGACAACTATATTGCCCAGTATGTTTTTCCCCTTTGCTAATGGTATCATATTCACTACGATTCAGGCTTTCGGCTGCTCTAATACCTGTGAAGGCCATTCCAGTAAAGTCATATTTGCCTGTATTTTTGCGCAGAAGTGTTATCTGCGGAGATGTTTTATGTACACTGCAACACCATCTATTCGATGTGGCGGGTGGGCCAAAAACAAGCCATGTCTGAGACGGATTAAGTTTTGATTGAGCAACTAAGAAATCAATTCCTTCTCCTGCGCACCATTTTCGAACCTTTTTTATTACATCATATGTGTCCGGGAATTCCATCCGCGTATCGCCGAACATAACCTTGAATTCATCGTGGGGCAATGCCCGCTGAACAAGGTCGAGGGCAACAACGCTGTCCTTGCCTCCGCTGAAAGCGACATAGAACACATCAATTTTATCCCGGTATTCTCGGTAGGTATTGTAAATTTTCTGTATCGTCTCCTGTACCAGCGTTTCCATGATAGCGCGGTTCTTTTGGCACATTCCCTCAATATCCACGAAAGAAAGAGGTACACCATTCGGCTCAGGGTCTTCCACAAGGATAATCTCCGGCTTGGTGTACAAACTACCGCCTTTGGTTTTAGCTACGGTTTTGCCTTTATAAACGTAATTATTGGCTTCAGCCCACAAGAGAGGAGCACTATCATCTTTCGGATATGTCCAGTAAGCGTCAAACCCTAAAATATCCAGTTCTTTTGAATAGACGGGACGCGGTTCCTTACTAAAGCGCAATTGCTCGGTTGTCAGTAGCAATCCGCCAGTTTCGGCGTCCCAAACATATTGATACATGGGCTTATCCTCTTTCCTTGCCGTTTATCTGCTCTCTCAGAAGTAATGTTTCCTTGATAACTTTGTCGAAGCCACTCCATCGTTTTCTTTCCTGGTATCCCTTTTCCACAACAAGGGATAGAGCGGATGCTTCATCATTCCAACCGTTTGTCCGAGCAAGCATATCCACGATAACATCGTGGTAATCCTGCAAGGGGGAGTTTTTCCGCACGATTGCCCCATATACACCCGACTGTGAAATGCTTGCCTGCGCCATACGAAATTTCCGTGAAGCCTGCATTACATAGCTTTCCAGGACAAAAGTGTTCCAAGGTACCCCCGTCGATGGGAACTGCAGGAACAATTCCACATCGCCGATGGGTATATAATCGCCGGGACAATACAGTTCCAGAAGCTCGTCTGTTGCTTCCACCTGAAAATGCACACAGTCTTTCCGAATCAGTGATGTCGGCGAGATTCGCACCATCTCCTGCAGGATGTCGCTCCAGTAAATTACAACCCCAAGGCTGTTGGCAAAATCCTTTAGTTCGGAGAGAGACAAGGATTCCCGCTCTCTGCAAAAGCTGTGATAGGCATCGCTTATGCTCATGCACATGCCATGGGATGTAATCAATGCGCCACTAAATGTGAAGCGATCGCGGAGCAGATAGCTTAGTGTGTTCCGAAGACCGTAGTCTTTCATATCCGCCGTGTCAATCGCTGCTGAGGGGCAGTAACTGTTCAGCAGTTTGCGTAAATCCTGCGCCACGAGAAATCCCCGTTGCTCAATTTCAATGTTCATTGCACGAATGAGTCTCTCCATCTCTTCCGTAGAAATGGGCAGATTGGGCGCAAAGAAATATGTTTCCATGTCAACATTTACTAATTTCGGATTACCAACCAATGATTGCTTTATCTTGTCGAACGGAATATACCAAAGGAAATTCTGCAAATCTGCATAGGTCAGCGGAGTGTGGCTTGCCCGTAAAACACGCAGAACATCAGTCTTGTAATCTGCATTCAGCCCCTTTTTTAATATCATACCATCGGCGGAATAAAATGAACTGTTCCCGTTTTCCGGCAGAGCAGCCACCATCGCATCCTTGTGGAAAATGTTAAGCTCCTGCGCCAACTCATAGCTGAAGCGGGAAAATAGCATTTCCGTGAACACACAGGAAGCTCCGTTCTCAAAAGCCAGCTGAACATCGCCCCAAATCTTTTCGATCAGTCCGTTCCTTGCATCATCTGACTTCCGAGCGTAAATGCGGTCATCCAAAACAATTCCCACCGCTTTGAGTTGCACAAGCAGCGTGTCTCTGTCTGTCTCAGGCTCAGAACCGTAACGTTCGGTATAACGGGTAATAAATTTCTTTATGTGAATAACATTCTGCCGCAGTCCATCGGGAAACTCATCCAGCAGAATAGAAGCGTATCTATCCGATTCTTCCTGCTTTTGTTTAGGCAATGCTGTTGCAGAGATGGCTTTTTCTGTAATGCCTGGTTCATTGGACACAAGCAGAGCATTTTCGGCTGCTGCGGTTGTTTCTGCTGTTCTTTCCTTAAGAAAATTCAAGTACGATTTGCCTGCGGCTATAATCTTTGTATGAGTTTTCTTGTGTTCCAAGCGGAAAACTCTGTTTTGTTCAATTGCCTGCAATGCCTTTTTTATTGTTGGAATATCCGTAATCTCAAGCAGTGGCTTGAGAATAATATGATGCTCAAGACAGAATTTTTCCATATCACGACAGTACAAGAAATATTCTGACAGCTTTGATGGAGATACCCTCGATGAAAGATAATCAGAAAAGGAATCCACAATGGATTCATTTTTATCTATCATCGCTTTTGCCTCCTTCAATATTGCTTCGTAACGAGTCTTGTCCGTATGATAAATCCCCACAATTTCTTCAAAGAGCCTTGTGGCAGGCTTCACTGTTGTAGTCCCCAGATACGCAGACTCCATACTCTGCATCTGAAAGGAGATGCCGTTCACATTACGGTAAGTATCCTCGATTTCCATGCCGTTGTTCTCCGCCATTCGCCGAAGCTTCCGCGATATATCTTTGACAATATGAAGTCGCGGAGTGTCACTGCTTACCCAATTTAAATAAGCGTTCAGCAACACAGCTGCCTCGTAGATATCCCAAACCGGCTGACGATTTGCCATAACCATTACTTTGGTTGCTCTGGGGAACATACAAACATATACTTCGGCTTCGGTGTGTCTTTTGGAATCATGTAGCTGTTACCGAATTTCTGCACGCCGGGTATGCGACCATTTTTGCAATGATTCTGTACCTGACGAATGGAGATTTTCCATTTTTCTGCTGCTTCTTTTGTCGTAAAGTACTCCACAGCTTACCCCTCCATTTAAAGACACAAACAATCAACCTATTATCATATGTATTTTATCATCGTTTCTGCGAAAATTCAATGCGTTTCGACGAAGTTTTTACTGATCCCACTCTTGTCATTTTTGCGAGTTTACAGCAGAATGATGGACGAAATAAATTATTTACAAAACAACGCTCGATAAAACGAAGCGCTCTGTACTAAAACGAGCCTATTGTTTTTGCATTTTGGAGCATGGGCATCCACAGCGCATTTCGCGATGTGTGTACCAATTGGAGAGAAAATGGGGGTATCCAAAGGTGAGAATCTCCTTGGTTCTGGGTTTCCAATAGGGCTAGAGCATCCCTATTGGCACACGATTTTGCCTCCGGCAAAGTCTAGAGTGTTATACCTTTGTTTCGGCTAACGCGACAAATGGTAATACCATGGGATTGGCAGCACACTTTTGAACGGCAGTTTTGTGTTGCTCCCCCGTGACACCCACCGGCTCGGTGAAAAAAAGTTATACATTCCGTTTCCCGAAGCGATGTGGAGGAAACATTAACGAATACCTCAGATACGTAAACGGGAGAAATAAAACAATAATTGCCCTTTTAAGGGCGGTGGGGCAATTTATGCAAGCGGAAAATAATTCAGTGCACTTGACAGGGTCGGCTAGTAGTACGCCCTTACCATGATCTATTCTATCATGCAGATTGTCGTGTACTTATTCTTGCCAACCCGAACGAAAAAGAGCATGGGCAGCGTTGAGCTGTCCATGTTCCGGAAGCGTCCGCACGACGCGCAGCCGCACAATTTATTGTGCGATCAAAGGGGATTGGGGGCCTGCCACCAACAAGCAATTCCACGGTTTTCGCGGAAGCGAAAAATCGGGAAATGGGCATCGTGGGTACCACGATGCATTGCTTGCTGGTACAGTGAAACAAGCGAGCAACGCAAACTCGCCACAAGAGACGGATGGGGTTGTATCCGTGATGAAGTCGTATTAGCATTGTGAAAAAAGCGGGACAGATAGTGGCAGAATTACTTGCTGGGTTTCCATAACGGAATAACTCTTAAAGTAGACTGTCCGTTCATCCTGTGAGGACAGCATTGGATCGGTTGCGAAACACATTCCAGTAGCAATTCTGTAAGATTTGTGGTAGACTTTTTCTTGACCATCGGGGGTTCTCTCCTTTAAATGATTTGCTCTCAACATTCATTTTATCGGAGTTCCCGATGGTTTTCTATACCCATCTTATAAATTGCAAACATTATTGTACTCTATCCGTTAAGGCCATTATTATTGGCAAAGTCTAATCAATTGAACAATACTTTTTCAATTTCCTTTTAACGAGGCAACCCATGTCTCAATTGTCTGAGCTAACATTAACTGTTGCTGTAAAACCGCCATGCCGGTCTTTGGAATTTTTGGGACGTCTTTTTTTCTACTTAGGCTTTCTTCCAGTTCGTATCTAAGCGCTTTGATCTGAACTTCGATATTTGACAGACAGGTCTTCTGCGCTTCTAGAGAAAGACTTTCTAGATTCACGATGACCGCGTTGAAATCCAAGAAAAAGTGAATAGAACTCTCGGAGATTTCTTTCATCAGCTCCTCAAACGCTTTCTCTCCGGTAGTTGTTAGAGAGTAAATAGCTTTTTCGGGCATTTTACCTTCTTTTACAATGCTGCTTTTGATATATCCCTTTTCCTCCAATTGTATAACCTTTTTATAAATAGATTGGGTGCTAATTCTTACCCATTTGGAAATATTGCGGTACTCCACTAATTTTTGAAGTTCATAGGCACTCCGGGATTCCTGTTTTAGCATCCCCAATACGATCAAATCAATCGTTGCCATAAAAAGCCCCCTTACTATCTTGACAAGTACTATAATTTATAGTATTATATGCTTTGCTCAACTTAGTACTAGTAATTATAGTACTTAATTTTTCACTATCTGTCAAGAGAAAGGGGATATTTATGGACAGTCAAAACAAGAAGATGGAATTATTGGGGAGCGCGCCGATACCGAAGGCGCTGTTGGCAATGGGGCTTCCCACCATGATTGGCATGATGATTAACGCCTTATACAATCTGGTGGATGCTTATTTTGTGGGTGGACTGGGGACCAGCCAGATGGGGGCGATTTCCGTAGCATTTCCACTTGGACAGGTCGTCGTGGGATTAGGCTTGTTGTTCGGAAACGGCGCAGCATCCTATCTCTCCAGATTGCTGGGACGCGGCGAAAAAGAAACTGCTAACAGGGTCGCCAGCACAGCTTTATACAGCAGTGTTTTCGCGGGAATTGTTATGATCTTATTCGCTATAATCTTTCTGAAACCGATTCTAAGAGTTTTAGGTGCCACAGAGAGCATTTTGCCTTATGCGATGACTTATTCCAGCATTTTTATCATAGGTTCCATTTTCAATGTGTTCAATGTAACAATGAATAACATCGTGACAAGCGAAGGCGCTGCCAAAACTACGATGTGTGCCTTGTTAACAGGTGCGGTATTAAATATGGCCTTGGAACCCATCTTTATCTATACGCTGCATCTGGGTGTGGCCGGTTCCGCCATCGCAACCGTTATTTCTCAGTTCGTTTCTACGCTGGTCTATTTAGCCTACATATTTAGAAAAAAGAGCGTTTTCAGCTTTGGGATAAGTAAATGCTGCTTTTCCAAAAGTATTCTATCTGAAATCTTCAAAATCGGTGTTCCTACGCTGATTTTCCAACTACTTACAAGCCTGTCTATTGTACTGGTCAATGCGCAGGCAAAAAGCTATGGTGATTCTGCAATTGCGGGAATGGGATCTGTGACCAGGATCATTGCTATGGGGAGTTTAATAGTATTCGGATTTATCAAAGGTTTTCAGCCTATCGCGGGTTACAGCTACGGAGCTAAAAAATTCGATCGTTTGCATGAAGCAACAAAGGTTTCCGCAATTTGGTCAACTGTGTTTTGCGTTGTTTTCGGATTGGTCATGGCACTGTTTTCTACGGCAGTCGTGTCGCAATTCACGAAAGGCGATACGGAAATGATTCGAATTGGACAGAATGCTTTGTTGGCAAGTGGAATTTCTTTTATGCTATTTGGCTTTTCCACCGTTTACTCATCACTATTCCTTGCGTTGGGAAAAGGAAAAGAAGGATTCTTCCTCGGCTCATGCAGGCAGGGAATCTGTTTTGTACCAGTCATTTTGTTGCTCCCGACGGTTTGGGGAATCAACGGTATTCTTTACGCACAGCCAATTGCAGATGTGTTTTCTGCCATAATTACCGTTTTTATGGCAATGCGGTTGCACAAAGAACTGGTTCATGCAAAATCCGGTATGGATACTCAATACAGGGAAATCACAAAAGCAGACTAGGCCTTGTTTGAAAAATAAAAGCTGCACAAAAGGGTAAGATTATGTAAGCTGTGTTATGCTATTTATATCATACCGGATCTCAGTAGCTGCTTACCACAAACGGAAATAGGAACGAATTATTTGAACGTGAACAAGAGAGGGTATTGTCATGAAGACATTGAAATGGATTATTTTATTAATTGTATCAGTAGGGGTTGGCTCGTTTATTGATGTAAATATATTGGAAAAGATAGATATAAACGTTTGGCTTTCCCGGGGCATTGGTTGTCTTGTTACTGTGATTATTGCACTTCTGATGCATCATTGCTTTTTCAGAAAAAAGTCTTCAAAATAGTATAAGCATAATATGCGCTTTGACCATATAGGCGGCGTCCTTACATACTTTAGATACCTTTATCACATAGTGTTTTAGCGTTTTCGTGTTAGTTCATCTAAATAGCCTATTGACAAATAACAAGCCCTTTCATATAATTAAACCGGCAGACGGTTTAATTATATGAAAGGAGTATACCATGTCCAGATCAAATATTCACTATATAGAAAAACGCGACGAGTTGGCAAGAAGGGTTTTTGATATCTTTATAAAAAATGGATATGAGAACACAACACTTTCGTTGATTGTTAAGGAGCTGAAAATCTCAAAAGGGGCTCTCTATCATTATTTTACGACCAAAGAGGCTTGCGCAGACGCGGCCGTAGCTTTGTGTTCAAAAGACTGCTATGAAAAGGTCGTCTGTCAAATAGATGATAATATGTCGGCAGAGAGCAATTTTAAGAGCCTTATCCTTTCCTGTTCCACATTATTTCGGGACAATGAAAAAAGCATAGAAAACATCAACACTCCTTCAAATGCCATTTTCCATCAAAAACTGATGGCTGCTTTGGTTAAATCCTTGGCGCCTCTCTATGCGAAAGTCATTACGCAAGGTATCCATGAAAAAATATTTGACGCAGAATTTCCGCTTGAGACGGCACAAATGATTCTGACGTTGACAAACTTCTATTTTGACGCAGATATGTTTGGTTGGAAACCAGAGGAAATGCCCGTAAAATTAAAGGCTTTTGAAGGTTTCCTCACAAACGCATTGAAAGCGAAGCCCGGTTTGTTCTCATTTCTTCACAATTTTGAATAAGGAAGTATTACTATGAACGTATTGATTGTCGGCACCGGTGTGATTGGATCGCTGTATGGCTGTGCCTTATCCCAAAAGCATCATGTTGTTCACTATGTCCGTCAGGAAAAGCTCACGCTTTTGGACCAAAAGGAAATTACCTTCGATTTTATTGATGAGCGGCAGGATAAAAAGCATCAAAACACAAACGGCAGTTATACTTATCATTGTGTAGCCAATGCAAGCGATAATTATGATTTGATTATCGTCCCCGTCAAAACCTTTCAGCTTGCGGAAGCGCTGCGAACGCTGACCGCGCAAGCCCCAAACGCAAATTACCTTCTTATGACGCTTGATTGGAACATGAGCGGCGAATTTGACAAAATACTTGGCAAAAGCCATTATGTTCTTGGATATGCAGGCGGAGGCGGCACTTTCCGCGGAAATCAGCTTTGGGCCAATTTGGGAAATGACGTGATGCTTGGGGCGGTCTATCAGGAGCAGCAACCGCTTCTGAACAGCGTGAACGAAATGTTTAAGAGCTGCGGTATCATTCCTAACATCGAAGCAAACCCATTGCATTGGCTGTGGGTTCATAACGTCGGATCGGCTCCATTGGGAGCAGCTCTTGCAAAATACCACGATATGAGCCGTCTGCTGAATGATAAACGCCTTATCAAAATATCATTCAAAGCTATGCGGGAGTGCTATAAGATCTGTGAAAAGCGAGGTGTGGATTTAAAGAAGTATGACGAGGTAAAAATGATGTCCATACCGCTTTTTGTCCTCTGCCCGATGTTCCGACTGAATTTCACCAAAAATCCTGCTATGCAAAGATATACTGCCCATGCAGTGGACAGCATTGATGAAATGGTGCAGAATTTCAAAGATATTTTTGCAACGGGCTCCTCACTCGATGTCGATATGCCTAATATGCGGTTCTTGATGAAACTTGTTTCATTTGTCGATGGTTCTGTAAATACAAAGTAATACGCGGATGAAATTATGAATGATCTCATGTGATATGGGGCAGGCAATAATAACAAAACAATTAACAGCAAATAAAGGGCTTTCATAATCTTCCTCCACGAACTGAAACTTCTACTTGGATATTAATTTATCTTCTACTAAACTCAATAGCGGCAGCGTCCGGTGGATTGCCAAAGAGAAGTATACATAAAAACAGCACGATTCCTTATCAAGGAATCGATGCTGTTTATTTCCATGTCCATTTGTTCAATTTAAATACAGGTTAATCTTATCACAAATTTCTAAATCGGGAATATAGCTTAATTATTTCCCCAAAAGCACACGAACCGTTTGACTTACAAAAAGCTCACTCTCATTCATCCACGGGCTGTGTCCTGAATGCTCGAACCATACAAGACCTTTTTGGGGGGCAACAAGCGAATCGTAATATTGCTGTGTCAAGGAAACCGGAGCGTTCGCGTCGTGCTTTCCAAGGAAAAAATAAACCGGAATTTTCAGCTTTGCATACTTCTTTCTCAGATCAATATCATAAAGCTGCGGGTACACCTGATTGAAGGTATGAATCACACCCCTAAGATAATTAACGGAGTCAACAAGCCCATATTCCGGTGACAGCATATCCCTCAATGTATGATAACCGCCGTTGGTTATCTGAGGGTCCTTTTCCATATAGTCTGACAGATAATTCAGATAGACAGCTGACTTCCATGTAACGTCCTGACCGTAATAAGGCGGCATACCATTGGTAACCAGCTTTTGCACGGTTTTTTCATCGTTTCTTGTCTTTGCCAGCTCCATCACCTTTTTATAATCCGTTATTTCTGTCTCTTTAAAGTCTACCATCTGGCCGGTACCAATAAAGGCGTGATATTTTTCGGGAGCCGCGTCTGACAGAAAAATTCCCAGTGCACTGCCCCACGATTCTCCCATAAGATAGATTTTCTCAGTTCCAAAGCGTTTTCGCAAAAGGTCGGTAAGAGCAAGGCCGTCTTTGACATATGTATCAACCGTAATTGTTTCGTTTGAAACAGCATTGTATGACTTGCCGCTGCCCGGCTGATCCCAGTTCACGACGACAAAGCGTTCCTCCAATCCTGCAAGCGCATAGCGTGTTGCAGCCATCTGCGTTCCCCCTGGACCGCCAGCCAAAAATAAAAGCACCGGATTGCTTCGATTTTTTCCCCGAATGCTAATCCATTCCTGATGACCGTTCAGCTCGACTTGACAGAGTTCCGCTATACTGTTTGCCTGTACCTTTCCATCTTGATCCAGTATCTGCGGCGTGTGGGCAGCAAATTGGCTGAGCGTAATGAGAATTGTCATTAATACAGTCAAGCTGGCTAAGAGGATGGCGGTTTTTTTCAAACGACCCCCCACCGCTTTCGGCGAACCCCTTTTTCGCCTGCAGATTGCAATTTGAACAACACAGACCAGCGAGACAATCAAGCTTATAGCGACTGCTGTAAGCAGAATCGCTGCAATGATAGCCATAACCATTTCTTTTTCATTCCTCATTCCACACGTATCTGTTTTTCGACCAACGGTCGAGCAATGAAATTATACTATTTTTTCGACCGCTGGTCAAGTATGCTTTTTTGCGTTATACTATGTTGGGGGAGGTGAAAAAGATGGATAAAGCAAACATCATATTAGACGCGATGAAGACGCTTCTGGAACAGGATGATGGTGCATCTTGTTCCGTAAGCGATATTGCAAAAAAAGCAGGCATCGGCAAAGGCAGCATTTATTATTACTTCAAATCCAAGGATGAAATATTTGATGCACTGGTGGAACGGGAATATCATCAAATCATTGAAAATTGCAGAGTTCTGATGAACCGCAGTCATGCCGATCCGGCTCAAAAATTCGCGCTGCTGTTTCGAAGCTACCGCAGTTCAACCAGTCTGCTTGCGATGGATCATTACTTGCATCAGCAACAAAACGCCGCCATTCATCAAAAATCGCTTGCAAAGATATTGTCTTCCCTTTCGCCAATCGTAGCGGATATTATCCGGCAAGGAGTGGAAGAAAAATCCTTCCGTTGTGAGAAGCCTCAGGAAACAGCAGAAATCATTTTATCGGTTTACTGCTTTTTATATGACCCCGGGATCTTCAAATGGACACCGGAACAGTTAAAAGAGAAAGCATCCGCATTGGCCACCTTACTGGAAAACGGTTTATCAGCAGCAAAAGGAAGTTTTCAATTTCTTTATCAAACATAATTTCTTCTGAAATCGGGGATTTTTCTTTATTTCAAAAGCCCAAGCAGTTTGCGGCCTATTGACAGCATATAAATATTTGATATAATGATAACATACGTTGCGCAACATAAGTTACCGATTTACGCATAGCTGGTTTTCTTTGAGAGCCAGTCTGGATTATGGTACATCGTTATTCAACGAAAAAGGAGATTTTGAGATGCCGCCAAAGCCAACGACCAGCAAAGAGGAGATCTTGAGCGCCGCTATTTCCTTGGTACGAGAACATGGCATGGAGAGTGTTAATGCTCGGAGCATTGCTTCAAAGTTGAACTGCTCGACGAAACCTTTATTTCGTATCTATGAAAATATGGACGCTCTAAAACAAGATGTCATTGCTCAACTCGACCTATACTATAACACGTTCATGGAAACCCGAATGAGTGACGACAATCGTCTGCTAACGCAAGGAATTGCTTACATTGAATTTGCAAGACAAGAAAAAAATATATTTAATACTCTTTTTATGGATAAAAACTGTGCGGGAAAAAGCATTGAAGAGATCCTTGATGCTGATTGGAACCAACGTTCCATTATGAATGCCCAAAAAATAACGGGACTTAGCTTGGAAAACGCTCGAAACCTATTCCGGGATGTATGGCTTTATTCGCACGGAATCGCAACTCAAATTGTGTCAGATGATATCAATTTACCATCAGAAGAAGTTGTTCAACTGATAAGAAATGCTTTTAAGCGATTTTCTATTGTAATGAAGGAGAATGAACATGAATGAAATGCCAGAAGAAATGATAACTTTCTTTAACACACGAGCCGAGATATATGACGCTCAGCAGATTAAAAATATCGACGGAGGTAAAAAATGCTATCACGAAATAGCTCAATATATCCCCGATCATGCAAAAACACTATTGGATCTGGGATGCGGGACAGGATTAGAATTGGAGTCTATTTTTAAGAGATTTCCTGAAATAGATGTAACGGGCATTGACCTCGCAGATAAAATGCTGGAGAAACTGGCTGCAAAATATTCAAGATATTCGATCAATTTAATCAATGGCAACTACTTGTCTGTGGATATGGGTGCAGGAAAATATGATGCGGCGATATCAGTTATGTCCTTTCATCATTTTACTCATTCGCAGAAACTGAAGCTCTACACCAATATTTGCCACTCGCTAAAAAGCAATGGAGTTTTTATTGAATGTGATTATATGGTTGGGTCCAATGACAGTGGCATAGAGGCACATTTTTTATCGGAGAGAGAAAAACTCCTGACGGATCATAATCTCACGGAAGATCTCTATCACTATGACATTCCTTTTACGATAGAACACGAAGTGTCGTTATTAACCGAATCCGGGTTTCAGTCAGTCAAGAAGGTATGGGGTGTTGAGAACACGATTATGCTTTTGGCAACGAAACAGGAGAAAAAATGAAGAGACTGATTTTTGTCAATGGGACTATGGGAGTCGGAAAAACATCGACTTGCAAAGAACTTCTCGGTATACTACAACCAAGTGCGTTTTTGGATGGAGATTGGTGTTGGTGCATGAATCCCTTCCGAGTTACAGATGAAACAAAGCATATGGTAGAAAGCAATATTTGCTTATTACTGAATAGTTTTCTATCTTGCTCAGAGTATGAAAACGTAATCTTCTGCTGGGTTATGCATCAGGAATCGATCATAAATAGTTTGTTGGGCAGATTGAATTTGACAAATGTTGATGTATACAAAATTACGCTGTCTGTTTCAAAAGAAGCACTTACGCAAAGGCTCAATAGAGCTGTTGAAAATGGTGAAAGAACGTCCGATGTTTTACAAAGAAGTTTGGATAGACTTCCATTATATCAAGAGATGAATACTATTCACATTGATGTAAGCAATATTTCACCTGTTCAGGTGGCCCGGAAAATAATAGAAATTATCGGTGATTAGAGGATGTTAACATAAGTTTAGATAAACAATCTGCCATTTGCGGCAATAAAAAAAACCGCAGTTTCGGCAGATCATTAAGTATGCTAAAATTGCATATTTAGAAACCAAGCAGCGGTTTTGAAATGAAATTCAAGGCCGCTGCTCCTTTTTAAAAGACGGTGTTCAGAGGGCGTGATAATTGCGCTCTTTTTTTACCATTGATACAGCGGCGGTATTGGGACAGGAGATCTTTTATGTACCCGAAATCGATGCTTTTCGTATGGGAGGAACCGTTACACCACCATAACGGTTTGGTTTAGCTGACAGCCTAATATTTCTTAATTTCAAAAATTCCATTAAATTCACGGGTGAATACTATACCCATTTTACATTTTACACCTTGCAGGACTTTTCCTGCATAGGTGCTTTTTTATTTCTTGTTTCAGTATCAAAGCACAAGCCCCATCACTCCGGGCCAACTTGTTCCGGAGTCCGTGCCAAGCCTATGCGTCATATTTTTTACCGCTGCCGGTCCCCGCCGCCTCTGTTTCGATTTGCCAAAACCCCAAAATCGAAACGGAGGAATACAAAATGGTCAAGATCAATCTGAGGAAATACTATCCTGATTTTTATACCGCCGACTGCATTATTGAGGTGCCGGACGAGGTTGCGTCGCTTATGGATTCCTACGAACACGCCGAAGACGCCTACTATCTGCGGAGATACCGCCATAAGGCGTATTACTCTCTGGATCGCGGCGATGGCATCGAGCGCGACATTCTGTTCGTGTCACTGTCCCCCTGCGAGATCTATGAGCGCAAGGTGACGGTCGAGCAACTTCACGCCGCTATCGCCGCTCTGCCGGACAAGCAGGCCAAACGCATCTATGCTCACTACTTTTTAGGAATGAGCAAGAGCGCCATTGCCAAAGCTGAGGGTGTCAGTAAGACTGTAGTCGGTGACGCCATTGACCGAGGACTCAAAAATATGGAAACATTTCTAAAAAAATTTCTCTAAGCTCACTTACTTTTGCCTCAAAAATGAAAAGGTTTATGAGGAATATGTTTTTATTCTTCTCTGAACCTTGAAAATCGAATAAGGGACAAGCCGGATACATACCGCAAGCAGCGGCATATAGGAAGCCGGGCGGCGGGTGCGCCACGATCTTTCCTTACGCGAGAGAGGGTGATTGGATATCAGCGTAACGGGAAGGGAGCGAAGAACACCATCACCGCAGGCAGAGCAGCGTCTTTCAGACGCAGGGCAGCTCTGTGGCAATCATCTGTATGTAATGAAACTTCCGTTCAGTCACAGTCCGAGCGTGATAAAACCGTCGCAGGCAATGAGAACGGCCCGCCATCAGCATGGGGGGAGGTGCGATTCCTATGGTATCAGGTACACCGCCTGTTCGTCCGGAATGTCTGTAAACACAAAAAAGCAATCGAAACAAAGGTACAGCCGCGCCGTAATGGCTCCGCATTGCCCACGATGGCAATGCAAATACGAAATATATGGCTCGGCTGTCTTTATTTAGACGGAGGCATAACGGTGAAAAAAACGAAAGCTACTGCTTACAACAGCAATATACCGCCCGGAACTTCCGGGCGCAATCGCTTAGATAAAACATCTACCTATAAGGTAGACGGCAAAACTTTCATTGTTGAACCTGTTTTTCAGAAAGACGGACATGATACGCTGGGGAGCATTTTAATGAGACTGATGAGGGCCGACGCAGAACGGCTTTAATGATAAGTGACAACTTGGCAAGCGTGACAATCGGCGGTCGATATGGTATACCTAACCCTGTAAATACTGCTTATTTGACTGCCGGAAAGGAGATTTATGAAACGGTCAAATAAGAGAAAAAACCGGGAAGATACAGCCTTCCTTTATGAGCGGCTGTCACGCGATGACAATCTTGAGGGTGAAAGTTACAGCATAAGCAATCAGAAAAAACTTTTAATCAAGGTTGCCAAAGAAAAGGGATATACCAACCTTGTCCACTTCTCGGACGATGGCATTTCCGGTGTTACAATGGAGCGACCCGGTTTTGTGGCGATGATTCAAGAACTTGAGGAAGGCCATGCGGCGGCTGTTTTCGTAAAAGATATGTCGCGCTTGGGCAGAAACTACATTGAGGTTGGGAAACTCACAGAGGAATTCCTCCCCGATCACGACATAAGGCTTGTCGCGGTCTCCGACAACGTGGATACTGCCGAGGGAGAAAATGAACTGACACCGATTCGCAATCTGTTCAACGAATGGTATGCCCGCGATATCAGCAAAAAGCGGCGCATCAGCAATAAAATCAAGGGAAATGCCGGAGAACCGATGGGACAACCGCCTTACGGTTACATCAAGGACCCAGATAATCCAAAACGCTGGATCGTGGATGAGGAAGCCGCTGTCGTAGTTCGCCGGATTTATCAGATGACGCTGGACGGCTTTGGGCCGGAACAAATCGCCGCCTNAGATAATCCAAAACGCTGGATCGTGGATGAGGAAGCCGCTGTCGTAGTTCGCCGGATTTATCAGATGACGCTGGACGGCTTTGGGCCGGAACAAATCGCCGCCTCGCTGGAACGGGACAGTATCCTGACTCCAATATCTTATTGGCAGACACGAGGCGTCAACCGCCCCGGCCAGCATAAAGACGCACCACCCACGAAGTGGAACAGTTCTACCATCACCAAGATTCTTTCTTTGCAGGAGTATTGCGGGGACGTTCTCAATTTCAAGACGTACAGCAAATCCTATAAAAATAAGAAGCGAATTGAGAACGACCGTGACAATTGGGTTATCTTTAAGGATGTGCACGAACCGGTCGTTGACCGCGCAACATGGGAAAAGGTACAGCAGAAGCGGGGCAAAATCCGCAAACGGAAAACAAATGAGGGAGAAACCAATATGTTTTCCGGTCTGCTTGTCTGTGCCGACTGCGGACATAATCTGCATTACCACTTCAATCAGGGCAACCCGGATATCAAGTATTTCAATTGTTCCAATTACAAAGGCAACCGGGGCACTTGCACTTCTACCCATTACATCCGTGTGGACTTTCTGGAACAGGTCGTGTTGGGAGAAATCCGCAGGCTCACAAAATTTGCGAGCAAATATGAAGATGAATTCGTTAAAGCGGTTATGGGACATTCTCAGCAAACAGTGGAGCTTGAGCGGCAGAAAAAGCAAAAAGAATACAATTCTCTGTTGGCCCGCGATAAAGAGATCGACCGGCTGTTTGATCGAATGTATGAGGATAACGTGGCAGGTAAAATTTCCGACGAACGGTTTTCAAAAATGAACAAGCAGTATGAAGATGAACAGAGC
>NZ_JAPOHA010000013.1 GCF_026672255.1 Caproiciproducens galactitolivorans
CTGTTTCGCTTTTTGTACAGGGGTATTTTTCGAATTTCGCAATGAGCCTGATGACGTTGTATATGGAAAGAAATCCGTATACGGCGTTTTTTTATGCCCTGTATCGGGCGGCGGGCGTTCACCATTTCATGAGACGGGTATTTTGGGTGCACCGCTTTTCCATATTCCCGCCGCCCGATCTTAACAAGCGTTCGCCTCTTTTTCACCTCGTGTGAATATAGACCACAAACTCCGGCCTCCCGGCAGCCGCATTGCCGGGAGTAAGGCCGGAAGAAACCGGGCGAACGGTTCCCCGAACTCTCCCCCCTAGGAGAGTAGATTTGTCGGCTTCCCGGCGACGGGCACTGTGTGTCCACCGCCGGGTGTAAGTCCGACATTTTTTATTATATTTACCCTTGGCTAAACGCACAGCGTTATATTTTGGGACAGTCCGAACCCGTTTCTTTGTTTATAACATCGAATTACAGGAATGATTTAGTCTGCCCTCAGGCCGGGCAGGCCCCTACTTTCGGAATCGTCCGAAAGTAGGCAAAGGACGAGCAGGGGGCTTTTGAATCCCGGCGAGAGGGTTCCACAACAGCCCCCTGCACTCCTGAGGTATCCCCAAAGGGTCTTTGGGGTACACGCATTCTATGTGGTTTTCATTGACGTTCCTCTGAGGTAGCTTAGAGAAAAAGGTACCTCATTTAAAACATGCGTGCAGGCTCAGCCTGCCCGGCGAGGGTTCCCCACACAGAAACAGTCTACTGGACTGTTTCTGCTCCCTTCCTGCGCTTTTAAAGGGCAAGGGGACATGGGGCGCCGTCCCAAACCCTGCAAACTTTCGATTTATTTGGCTTATACGTTAAACCGGAATAGGACAATGTCGCCGTCCTTCATAACATATTCCTTGCCTTCGGAGCGCACAAGGCCCTTTTCCTTGGCGGCGGCCATGGTTCCGCAGGCCATCAGGTCGTCGAAGGAAACCACTTCCGCGCGGATAAATCCGCGCTCGAAATCCGTATGGATTTTTCCGGCCGCCTGCGGCGCTTTCGTGCCCTTTTTGATCGTCCATGCGCGAACCTCCGGCTGGCCGGCGGTCAGGTAGGAAATCAGGCCGAGCAGGCTGTAGCAAGCGTTGATCAGGCGGTCGAGCCCGGATTCCTTCAGGCCCATGTCCGCAAGGAACAGCTCCTTCTCGTCCTTGTCCATATTGCTGATTTCCGCCTCGATTTCGGCGCAGATCGGCAGAACGCCGGCATGTTCGCTGTCGGCAATTTCCTTTACCACCTTGAAATATTCGTTATTTTCAATGCCGCCCTTGAAATCGTCCTCGCTCACATTGGCGGCGTAAATCACGGGCTTGTTGGTTAAAAGGGAAACGGAGCTGAGAAGCTCGGCCTCGTCTTCGGTGCATTCCACACTGCGCGCGGATTTTCCGGCATCGAGCGCTTCCTTCACGCGGAGGAAGAAATCGTATTCTATCTGATATTTCTTGTCCGCCTTAATCATCTTCTGGGTCTTTTCAATGCGGCGGTCCAGCACTTCCAGATCGGACAGAATCAGTTCCAGATTGATCGTTTCAATGTCCCGCTTCGGGTCAATGCTTCCCTCCACATGGATGATATCGTCGTTGACAAAACAGCGCACCACATGGACGATCGCGTCGGACTCGCGGATATTCGCAAGGAACTTGTTGCCCAGCCCTTCGCCCTTGCTCGCGCCGCGCACCAGACCGGCGATATCCATAAATTCAATCGTCGCGGGCGTATATTTTTCCGGGTTGTACATCTCCGCCAGCTTATCCAGCCGTTTATCCGGAACCGCCACCACGCCGACGTTCGGCTCAATCGTGCAGAACGGATAGTTTGCGGACTGCGCGCCCGCGTTGGTAATTGCGTTGAAAAGGGTACTCTTGCCAACATTCGGCAAGCCCACGATACCAAGCTTCATTTCTGTTTCCCTCTTTTATATATGATTCAATTTCTTTTTATTTTCCTCTCCGCTTCCGGAGCGAATATTGAAAGTTTACAGAATTTTTGGGGGCGCGACAGCGCCGATTAGCCGTTTCCCCCGCACCGCACGGCTGCGCTCCTCCACGGGATGCTGTGCTTACACTTTAAATTGAAAGTTTTGATTAAACTTTTTCAAAAGTTTACGAGGTTTGGGGCAGAGCCCCAAGCGTATCCTAGCCTTTAGAAAGCGCAGGAAGGGAGAGAAAACAGTCCGGGGGACTGTTTTCTCGTGGGGAACCCTCGCAGGGGGTTCCCCAACGCCCGCACAAAGCTTTTAAAGGGCGTCCTGTTTCATCGTCAGCGCAATGCGCTTTTTCGCCGTATCGACGGAAAGCACGCGCACCTTCACCACGTCGCCGACCTTCAGCACCTCGCCCGGGTGCTTGATGAATTTGTCGCAGATCTGCGAGATATGCACAAGGCCGTCCTGATGCACGCCGATATCGACGAACGCGCCGAAATCGATCACGTTGCGCACTGTTCCGGTCAGCTCCATGCCGGGCTTTAAATCCTCCATACTCAGTACGTCGGTACGGAGCATCGGGGCAGGCAGTTCGTCACGCGGGTCGCGGCCGGGGCGCAGAAGCTCCGTTACAATGTCCCGGAGCGTCGGCAGGCCGATCCCCAGCTTTTGGGCGGCGGTTTCCTCGCCGATTTTCCCGACGCGGTCTTTCAGTTCGCCGATTCCGCTCTGTTTCACGCTGTCCAGATCGTAGTCGCAAAGGGAAAGCAGAGCCTTCGCCGCGTCGTACGATTCCGGATGGACGGCGGTATTGTCCAGTATATTTTTGCTTTCGCTTACCCGCAGGAAGCCCGCGCACTGCTCGAACGCCTTCGGCCCCAACTTCGGCACCTTTTTCAGTTCGGTACGCGAATGGAACGCGCCGTTTTCCTCGCGGTAGGCGACGATATTCTTTGATACGGCGGCGGAAATGCCCGCCACTTTTTCCAGAAGGGACGGCGAGGCTGTGTTTAAATCCACGCCGACGGTGTTTACGCAGTCCTCGACCACGCCGCCGAGCGCCTCGTCGAGCTGCTTTTTCGGCATATCGTGCTGGTACTGCCCCACGCCGATTGCCTGCGGGTCGATTTTTACCAGCTCCGCCAGCGGGTCCTGCATGCGGCGCGCGATGGAAACCGCACTGCGCAGGGTAACGTCGTATTCCGGGAATTCCTGCGCCGCAAGCTTGCTCGCGGAATAAACGGAAGCGCCCGCCTCGCTGACGATCATATAGGAGACACCGCTGTGCAGCTCCTTAATCACGTCGGCGGCAAACATTTCGGTTTCCCGCGAAGCCGTTCCGTTGCCGATCGCGATCACTTCCACCTTATGCTTTGAAATCATTTCCATAATGACCTGCTTTGCTTCCTGCACCTTTTTTTCGGAATGGGTCGGGTAAATCACGCCCGTGTCCAGCACGCGGCCCGTCGGATCGACCACCGCGACCTTGCAGCCCGTGCGGTAGCCGGGATCAAGCCCCATGGCGACGCGGTTTTTCACCGGCGGCTGCATCAGAAGCTGGCGCAGGTTCACGGAAAAGACCTTGATTGCCGCTTCGTCGGCGGTTTCGGTCAGTGAATTGCGGATTTCCCGCTCGATGGACGGGAAAATCAGGCGGTCATAAGCGTCCTCCCCCGCCTGCCGAACGGCTTCGGAACAGGGATTTTCATTCTTCACGAAGGTGGATTCAAGAATATGCAGTCCGCGCGGGCGGTCAAGGTCAATATTCACCTTTAAGAAGCTTTCGCGCTCGCCGCGGTCAATGGCGAGGATGCGGTGGCCGACAATTTTATTGCATGGCTGGCGGAAATCGTAATACTGGGCGTAAACGGAATCCTCATCCGGCTTCGCGGCTTTGGAAACCACGTCCCCCTGCGCCATAGTGACCACGCGCAGGCGTTTGCGGATGCCCGCGTCGTCGGAAATGCGCTCGGCGATAATATCGAGCGCGCCCGCAAGCGCGTCCCCCGGCGTTTCCACGCCCAGCTCCGCGTTCACATAGGCTTCCGCCAGATCGATCGGGTAGGGCGAATTCGGTTTCTGCTCGAAAATCGCGTTTGCAAGGGGTTCCAGCCCCCTTGCCTTTGCCACGGACGCGCGGGTTTTGCGCTTCGGGCGGAACGGGCGGTAAATATCGTCGATTTCCGAAAGCGTTTCAGCGGCGGCAAGGGCGGCGGCGATTTCGTCCGTCATGCAGTCGGCGGCGGTAATCAGGCCGGTGACTTCCTCCCTCCGCTTTTCAAGCGAGCGCAGATATTCCAGCCGTTCCGCAATGTTCCGGAGCATCTGGTCGTCGAGCGAACCGTGCGCCTCCTTGCGGTAACGCGCGATAAAGGGAATTGTGTTCCCCTCGTCGATCAGTTCGATCACCTTCTGCACCTGCCACTGCTGTAACTGAAACTGCTGCGCCAATATTGAAACAAAATCCATGAAATCCCTCCGAAAGATCGTATTCTATTTATGTATGAGTTATGAGTTTAACGACGGCGGAAACGGCGTAGCACACACCGTAAATCACCGGTTGATGAACAATATAAATGATCAGGGCATGCCGCCCGATCCAGGAAAAAAACGGGATGCGCGACGGATAGAAACACGCGGGGAAACGCCCCTGCGCGGCCAGCTTGCCGAGGAACGTGCCCGCCGCGAAGACAAAAATCCACGGGAACAGCGCGAAATAGTCCGCGCTCCGGAACGTACCGCTGTAAATCCCCAGCGGCGCAAGCCGGTTCGTCTGGTAAAGCGACTGCGGAAGCGTTACGCCGAGCTGCGGGGAAAGGCCGAGGTATCCGCTCGAAATCCCCATGGTGCAGAGATACAGAACCGCGCAGACCGCGACCGCCGCCCACGAAAAGCGGAACCGGTCGGCGACAGGCTTTAACAGGCCGTAAAGAATCATGCAGACCGATAAAAAATGCAGGATGCCGAACACAATTACTTCTTCCGGCACCGCAAGGTAGGTAATCAGCGTAATGGCGAGCGCCACGCCCAAAAGCTTCACGCCGCGTACCAGGTTCGAATGCGAAAGGTTTGAGGAAATGCCGGAAATCAGCATAAACAGCCCGGCGTAATATGGTTCGGCAGGCATAAAAAAGTTGAGCAGAATCATGCCCGCCCGGAGATTGTAAAGAAAGGCCAGCGTGTAAAAGCCATGGTAAAAAACCATGCAGAAAACCGCGAACCCGCGCAGCTCGTCCAATAAATGAATCCGCCCGCGCCCCGCGCCCGAAATTTGAGGCATCCGTTCCCCCCCTTAGAGAATAGCAAAAACTGATCAGGCATCGTGCCAGACAAAGCGGCAAGTATTCGTGGAGGAGCGCCGCTTATTTTTATTTATTAATCCGGCGGATTATGTTATAATATAAACAATGTCCGGTTTTCCGCCGGAAATCCATCCGCTTATTTTTTATTATATCATGATACAGGAGGCAATTTCAATGAAAGAGACAAAATTGACCCGCGAATACACCGTCACGGAAGACATGCTGGCCGTCAATTTCGGCAGCGGAAGCGTGCGTGTTCTTGCGACACCGAAGGTTGCCGCTTTTTTTGAAGGTACAGCCGCCGAACTGGCGCAGAAATCCCTTGAGGAGCCTTTTACCACCGTCGGTTCCGTTATTACCGTTGAACATCTTGCCCCCACCGCCCTCGGCTGTAAGGTAAGCGTTACCGCCGAACTGACCGAAATCGACGGCCGCACATACCGCTTCAAGCTGGAGGCGTACGACAACGCCGGGCTGATCGCCACCGGCACGCACGAGCGTGTAAGCGTTAAAAAAGACCGCTTTGAGGAAAAGGCGGAAGCCAGAAAAAATACGGCAAGGCAGGGTTGAATACAATGAAACCAGCATACGATTTAATTTTATTTGATTTAGACGGCACCCTTACCGATTCCGAACCGGGCATCACCTCCTGCGTAAGGCATTCCCTTGAGAAAATGGGCTTCCCGGTTCCCAGCCAGGAAAAGCTGCGCAAATTTATCGGGCCGCCGCTCTTTTACAGCTTCGTGAACTTCTGCGGCATGACCCCGGAACAGGCGGAAAAAGCGACCGACTATTACCGCGAAATCTACAATGTAACGGGCGCGTTCCGGAATGCCCCCTATCCCGGCATCATTGAGCTTTTAGAGGACTTAAAAAGCGCGGGCGCAACGCTGGCCATCGCGACTTCCAAGCCGGACAATATCACATACCGCGTTCTGGATTATTTTAAGCTCACGCCCTATTTTTCCCATATCGCCTGCCCCAATGAGTCCGAGCACAGCGGCGAAAAATACGTCCTGCTCGAGTCGTGCCTCCTGCACTGCGGGGTAAAAGCCGAAAACGCCGTCATGATCGGCGACACGCACTTCGACATTGAGGGCGCGCAGCGGGCCGGCACCCATTTTATCGGCGTGCTGTACGGCTTCGGTTCCCGGGAGGAAATGGAGGAAAAAGGCGGCAAAGTTTTCGCGCGTGACCGGGCGGAGCTGAAAAACCTGCTCCTGATTCCGGACTGAAACACGAAATTTGACGAGTGAAAGCGAAATTTTGGATATGCTTCACAATAAGCTTGACAAAGCAATCGATCCAATGTAATATATATTATTGAACTGAATCACAGGGGCGCTGAGTAACCTCGGCTGAGAGAAAATGAACGGACGTTTTTGACCCTTAAACCTGATCTGGATAATGCCAGCGTAGGAAATTTGTTTTTTAACGCTCCAGCGGAATCCGCGGAGCGTTTTTTCTGTTTCCCGGGTATTGTTTTTCGGTTCAAAATTTACAATTTCCGGAGGTAATTATGAAAAAGAGCAATACCGTGATTCTGGTCGAATGCGCTCTGATGATCGCCATGTCGACCGTACTGAGCATGTTCAAGATTTTCGAGCTGCCGCAGGGCGGCGCGGTGACCTGTGCGAGCCTTGTGCCGCTGGTTCTGGTTTCGTACCGCCACGGCCTGAAATGGGGCGTCGGCACCGCGTTCGTACACAGCCTGCTGCAAATGCTGATAAAATTCAATCCGCCGCCGGCAAACAGCTTTGCCGCGTTCGCCGGAGTGGTGCTTCTGGACTACGTCCTCGCGTTCACCGTGCTGGGAACCGCGGCGTTCTTCGGCAAGCTGTTTAAAAACCGCTCCGCCAGCGTCGCTTTCGGCGCGATCGTCGTTACCTTCCTGCGTTTCCTGTGCAGCTTTGCTTCCGGCATCCTGATCTGGGGCAGCTACGCGCCGAAGGGCACGCCGGTCTGGATTTACTCCCTTACTTATAACGGAAGCTACATGCTCCCCGAAGGGATTCTCACCGCTGTGGTCGCCGTCATCCTGATTAAAGCGCTCGACCGCGTAGAGCACCGCACCCCGTCAAAAGCTTAATGATAACCATCATTCTCCATAGAAAAGACCCGATTGCGCGTGATAAACGCCAATTGGGTCTTTTCCTTTTTGTTCCCGCGAAACATATCAGGGGTGGATGGAAACAAGAATTGTTCTTTGTCCGTGATGCGCACAGCGCCATATTTTTGGGCAGACCGAACCTGCTTCTTTGTTTATAACATCGAATTACAGGAAATGATTTAGTCTGCCCTCAGGCCGGGCCGGCCCCGACTTTCGGAATCGTCCGAAAGTAGGCAAAGGACGAGCTGGGGGCTTTTAAATCCCGGCGAGAGGGTTCCATAAAAGCCCCCTGCACCCCGGAGGTATCCCCAAAAGGCCTTTCAGGCACACGCATTCTATGTGATTTTCATTGACGTTCCTCTGCGGTAGCTTAGAGAAAAAAGTACCTCATTATAAGAGTACGTGCAAGCTCAGCCCACCCGGCCTGAGGGGCAGACTAAACCATTTCTGTAATTCAATTTTATGAACAAAGAATCAGATTCGACCCGTCAGAACAAAGTCAGAAACGATTCACAAAGGAACGAATATCAGTACAATTCTAAAAGGAAGAAAACTTGCGTACAGGCTCAGCCTGCCCTTTCGGGGAACCCCCGGCGAGGGTTCCCCACGCAGAAACAGTCCGCCGGACTATTTCTGCTCCCTTCCTGCGCTTTTTAAAGGCAAGGGAACGCTTGGGGCTCCGCCCCAAACCTCGCAAACTTTTGAAAAAGTTTGATTAAAACTTTCAAGTTGTTCAGCCGGCCTACTGCCCGGGGAAAGTCAAAAAAGGCGCAGGGTTTTTACCCCGCGCCTTTTTTATTCTTTATCAGCCTTTCGTTTTCTTCTTATGAAATTCCGGGAGGACATTATCCTCAAAAAAAGCCTTGGCGGTGCTGCCGGTAACGCTCTGCGGCTGGCCCTCGCCGATGCTTACGCATACGCCCTGACCCCCGCATTTTCCCATACAGAAAGCGGCCTTCACTTTTACCTTGTCATACAGTTTGTATTTTTCAATCAATTGCTGAAAAACAGCGATGATGTTATAACTGCCTTTCAAATGGCAGGAGGTCCCGATGCAAACGCGTATGGTCATAACGATCACCTGTTTCCTTTTTGATAATCTACGTGGAGAAGCTTATGTACCTTGCCTTTGAGCAGGTCGGAATACAGAGACATCACCACCGGATTTTCCTCCGAACGCTTGATGCTGCACATCTTATCCGCCGCATACAGGCCCGCGCCGCGTTTTTTCTTGCCTTCCGCGTCGGTAATCGGCTGGCCCGCGCCGCAGACGCAGCCGCCGGGGCACGCCATGACTTCCACGAAATCATACTGCGCTTCGCCGCTCTTCATGCGCTGAATCAGGTCTTCCGCGTTTTTCAGACCGCTGACCATGGCAATTTTCAGCTCGCGCTCGCCGTAGGGCACCGTTGTTTCCTTCACGCCCTGCATTCCGCGCACGCCGTTAAACGCGATGGAGCGAAGCTCCGCGTTCGACTTATCTTCCGCAAGGCGGCGGATAACCGCTTCCGTAACACCGCCGGTCACGCCGAAGATCACACCTGCGCCGCTCTTGCCGCTGAACGGCATATCAATGGCTTCAGACTCCAGCTCGGAGAAATAAATGCCGGATTCCTTAATCATCTGGATTAATTCCTGCGTTGTAATGACATAATCGACGTACGGCACGCCGTCTTCCTTGAATTCATCCCGCGCCGCTTCGAACTTCTTCGCGGTGCAGGGCATAACCGCCACAACCACCGTCCTGCGGCGGGAATGCTTGTTTTCCTCTTTCAGAACAGAACCGAACATTTCCATCGGCGAACGGCAGGTGGAAATATTGGGGAGCAGTTCCGGATGCTTCTTTTCCGCGTACTGAATCCACGCCGGGCAGCAGGAGGTAAAGAGCGGCAGGTCTTCCCCGCTCTCGAGGCGCTCGAGGAACTCGTTCGCTTCCTCCATTACCGTTAAATCCGCGCCGGTCGCGGTGTCGTACACCTCGTCCGCGCCCATGCGCTTGAGCGCGGCAACAATCTTGCCCATTAAATCCTCGCCGGCCTTCTGTCCCAGCTTTCCGCCGAGGCCCACGCGCACGGCGGGGGCAATCTGCACAACGACCTTGGTCTTTTTATCATTAAATGCCGCCCAGATATTTTCCGTTTCCTTCTTCACCACGATCGCGCCCGTCGGGCAGACGGCGGCGCACTGGCCGCAGCCAACGCAGTTCGATTCGGCGATCGGAATATGGAACGCGGTGCTCACCGTCATCTTCGCCCCGCGCGACATAAAGTCGATCGCGCCGACGTTCTGCACCTCGTTGCACATGCGCACGCAGTCGCCGCAGAGGATGCATTTATTGGTGTCGCGCACAATGCACGGAGACGAATCATCCAGCTTCGGCTGTTCCGCTGTGTTCTGGAAGCGGACGCGCTTAATTCCGAAGCGCTCCGCCAGCTCCTGTAACTTGCACTCGCCGTTTTTCTCGCAGGTAGTACAGTCGCGGCAGTGGTTGGACAGCAGCAGCTCGAGAATCATTTTGCGGTACCGGCGCAGCTTCGGCGTATTGGTGTAGATCACCATTCCGGCTTTCGGCGGCGTGGAACAGGCGGCTTCCATCCCGCCCCATTTATTTTCAACCATACACATACGGCAGGCACCGTACACGGATAATTCGGAATGATAGCAAAAGGTTGGCAGCTCAATGCCCGCCTTGCGGATCAGGCTGAGCAGGTTTTTCTCGCCCTCGATTGCCACGGGAATATTGTCGACCATTACAAAATCTCTGCTCATTTCGTTAATCCTCCTTTACCGCATGGAACGCACAGGCGCTTACGCATGCGCCGCACTTCACGCATTTCGCGCTGTCGATGACGAATGGCGATTTAATCTGCCCGGTAATCGCCCCAACAGGACAGTTCCGCGCGCACTTCGAACAGCCCTTGCACAGAGCCGGGTCGATATAAATTTTCCGCAGTTTTTGGCAGTTTTTCGTCGGGCAGACCTTATCGTTGATATGCGCTTCGTATTCGTCGCGAAAATACTTGATGGTGCTCAGCACCGGCTGGGCGGCGGATTTCCCAAGCCCGCACAGCGCGGTTGCCGAGATGGTCTCCGCGAGCTCTTCCAGCAGTTCAACATCGCCCGGCTCGCCGTTTCCGGCAACAATCCGCTCCAGAATTTCCAGCATGCGCTTGGTGCCTTCGCGGCAGGGCACGCATTTTCCGCAGGATTCATTCTGGGTAAAGCTCATAAAGAAGCGGGCAACTTCCACCATGCAGGTGTGATTGTCCATGACAACCAGTCCGCCGGAACCGATCATGGCGCCGACTTTTTTCAGGTTGTCGAAGTCCAGCGGCAGGTCGAGATGTTCCTTTGTAAGGCATCCGCCGGAGGGGCCGCCGATCTGAACGGCTTTAAATTCCGCGCCGTCGCGCATGCCGCCGCCGATATCGTAAATTACTTCGCGCAGAGTGGTTCCCATCGCCACTTCAATCAGGCCGGTGTTCATAATGTTGCCGGTCAGGGCAAATGCTTTGGTTCCCGGGCTGTTTTCCGGGCCGATGGAACGGAACCACTCGCCGCCGTTTATCACAATTGCCGGAACGTTCGCGTAGGTTTCCACGTTGTTTAAGACCGTCGGGCTGTCGTAAAGGCCGTGCTCCACCGTGCGGGGCGGCTTTACACGCGGCATGCCGCGCTTGCCCTCGATGGAAGCGGTCAGCGCGCTGCCCTCGCCGCAGACAAACGCGCCCGCGCCGCGGCTGATTTTAATGTCAAAGCAGAGGCCGGTCCCCAGAATGCGGTCGCCGAGAATGCCGAATTCCTTTGCCTGCTCAATGGCGATGCCAAGGCGCTTTACCGCGAGCGGATACTCCGCGCGGACATAGATATAGCCCTGCTTTGCGCCGCAGACATACGCCGCAAGAATCATGCCCTCCAGCATCTTGTGGGGGTCGCTTTCCATCACGCTTCGGTCCATAAACGCGCCGGGGTCGCCCTCGTCGCCGTTACAGACAATGTATTTGTCCTTCGCCTTCTGCCGCTTCACCTGCGACCATTTGCGGGCGGTCGGGAATCCGCCGCCGCCGCGTCCGCGAAGGTTGGAAATTTCAACTTCGTGCAGCACTTCTTCCGGGGTCAGTTCAAAAAGTGCTTTCTCGAGCGCGGCGTAGCCGCCGTTCGCTATGTATTCGCCGATCGAAGTCGCGTCGATATGTCCACAATGCTCCAGCACCACGCGCTTCTGCAATTTGTAGAACGGAATGGATTCCTGATGTTTGTGGGATTCGTCTCCCTTATGGTACGTCAGCCGCTCCACACAGGTATCGTTGACTACGCTGGCTTCCAGAATTTCCTCGCAGTCTTCGGGCTTTACCTTTACGTACAGATAGCCTTTCGGCTCAACGCGCACCAGCGGGCCCATTTCGCAGAAGCCGTGGCATCCGCTTTTTTTCACGCCGACGGGGTTTCCTTCCGGTTCATGCTCAAGGTCGACCGCGCAGTCGATTCCTTTTTCCCGAATCAGCTTCATAAACGTGTCGTACAGCGCCAGCGAGCCGTTCGCAACGCAGGCGGTTCCGGCGCAGATCAGGATTTTCACTTTCTGGCGGTCCAGACGCTCCTTGTAGAATTCGCGGATTTTCTGCAAATCTTCACGGGATTTAAGCATCTGCGTTCTCCTCCTTCAGCTCTTTCAGAAGTTCCGCTGCCTTTTCGGGGGACATCATTCCCATCACCTTGTCGTTCACCGTCAATGTCGGGGCAAGCCCGCAGGCGCCGAGGCAGGAAACCGTTTCCACCGTAAACAGGAGATCGTCCGTCGTCTTTTTGGATGAGGAAAGCCCCAGCTCGCTGCGGAGCCGGTCAAGGATTGCCGTCGATTTACGGACATGGCAGGCCGTTCCGTCGCAGACTTTGATCACATACTTTCCCTTCGGTTCCAGTGAGAAATTCTCATAAAAAGTGGCTATGCTGAAAATCCGCGCTTCGCTGATTCCCAGTTTGCCCGAAAAATAGGGGAAAACGCACCGGGGAAGATAATGATACACTTCCTGTGTATCCTGAAGGATGGCAATAATGCTTCCGGGGTCGTACTGATACTTTTCAAGTATCCTGTCTAATTGGACTGCGTCACACACCGTTTCCAATTGGAATTCTCCTCTCAATTTTATTCTATTCCATACTGGAGCTGACGGGCTATGCCGCCATAATTCTGTATGTTAAAAACATAACATATTGTTATTTTTTTGTCAATGCACAGACAAGCCGATTTTTAGCCGAAATTTTGTACTTGTTTCCCATAATCGTGCTATAATGGAGGGAATAAAAAAGAGGCTTATTGAAATAAAAATCAATCCAAAACATTCAGTTTTTTAAGAATAAAGTAGCACAGGACAAGCGCAGCGAAAAGGATAACGCCGGAGATCAACCTCCAGCGCCATGATGAATCCGCCCAGAAGGTAGGCGAGAATCGCGGCAGGCCCCGCGAGGGACAAAACGGTGGAGCTTCCGAGAAACAGCCCTGAACCGATAATGTTCCCGAGCGACATAAAAATCAGATGGCTTTTGCTGAATTTCTTATTCATGAAAGACAATCCCCATTTTTCAATTAATCTGCTTCTATAATTCCCAAAAAGCGGATTCATTATTGAGGAATTGTTATTCTTAATCAAATACAAATTCACCGGAAAAAGAAAGGAGGAATCACTATGACAAAACGGGAAATCCGACTGCTTGCCGTCGCCTGCACCTTTATCGGAATCGTTCTGGGTTTTCTGATAGCTCCCATTAAGGCGGGAGTTTCCTGCGGAAACAACAATACCATCACGAATACCGAAAATCCCAGAAAGAACCGGAAATAATTTAGCAATTTAGTTCGCTAAAATGCCTTGACTGGAACTGGCAAAAACCCTATAATATGAAGAATAACATTTTAAGGAATCACGGGATACAGCGCGCTGCCGGACGGCCGAAACGAAGGTCTCGAAAGGCCTGTGGTTCCTTAGGCATTAATTGAGGTGAATGCATTGATAAGCGGAGCGGAAATCATGGTGGAATGCCTGAAAAACGAGAACGTACAGATTGCGTTCGGGTACCCCGGCGCGGCCATCTGCCCTTTCCTCGACTGCCTGTACCGCTCACCGATTCGGCATGTTTTGGTGCGGGAAGAACAAAACGCCGCCCACGAAGCCAGCGGCTACGCAAGGGCGAGCGGAAAACCGGGCGTCTGCATTGCGACAAGCGGCCCCGGCGCCACCAACATGATTACCGGAATCGCCACAGCGTACATGGATTCCGTCCCCCTGATCGCGATTACCGGGCAGGTCAGTTCCGAGCTGCTTGGCCGCGACGTGTTTCAGGAAGCGGACATTACCGGCGCCTGCGAGCCGTTCACCAAACATTCCTATTTGGTGAAAGATGCCGCGGAGCTGCCGCGGGTTTTTAAAGAAGCGTTTCATATCGCCTCCACCGGCCGCCCCGGCCCGGTGCTGATCGACGTTCCGGTCGATATTCAGGCTTCCGAAATACCGGAATTCATCTATCCCCAGCGCGCGGAAATTATCGGCTACAAGCCGCGTACGCAGGGACACGCTATGCAGATTAAAAAGGCGCTTGCCGCCATTCGGGAAGCAAAGCGCCCGATTCTGGTCTGCGGGGGCGGCGTCGTGCTTGCGGGCGCGCGGGATGAACTGGTTGCGTTCGCGGAAAAAAGCGGCATCCCCGTTGTATCCACCATGATGGGCATCGGCGTTGTCCCGATGGACAGCCGGCTGTATCTCGGCATGATCGGCATGCACGGGCACCAAAACGCAAACCGTGCCGTGGGCGAGGCCGACCTCATCATCCTCTGCGGCGCGCGGGTGGGCGACCGGGCGGTTTCCGCGCCGGAACAAATGGCGGCAAAAGCGAAAATTATCCATATCGATATTGATCCTGCCGAAATCGGCAAGAATATGACCGCCCATATCCCGATTGTGGGCGATATCCGGCTGGTGCTCCGCGATTTCGCCGGGCAGGCCGACGTTTCCGTTCCGCAGGAATGGATTGATACCGTTCTCCGCTATAAAGCGGAATACAAACCGGGCGGCGAACCGGACAACGAAAGCGGCTTTGTGGAGCCGCGCTCCTTTATGCGCTCGCTTTCCGCCATGATGGAGGAAAACGCCATCCTTACCGCGGACGTCGGGCAGAACCAGATCTGGGCCGCCCGCAACTTCAATGTGAAGGAAGGCCGATTCCTGACTTCGGGCGGGCTCGGCACCATGGGCTACGCGCTTCCCGCCGCTATCGGTGCGAAGCTGGCGAAACCGCACCGGCAGGTGCTGTGCATCTGCGGCGACGGTTCCTTCCAGATGGCGATGTGCGAGCTTGGTACGGTCTGCCAGTACGGCGTTCCGATAAAAATCATCCTGATGCAGAACGACCGCTTAGGCATGGTCCGCGAAATTCAGGACAACAAGTTCGGCGGCCGCCACATGCTGACGCTTCTGGAGGGAAATCCCGACTTTGTAAAGCTTGCCGAAGCCTACGGAATCCGCTGTGCGCTCGCTTCCTCCAACGCGGAGGCCGAAAAGCTTGCCCGCGAAATGCTTCAATCCGATCAAGCGTATATACTGGTGTGCCGGGTCGACCCCGACGCGCCGACGATATAGGAGGCGGCTGAAATGAAATACACGCTTTCTGTTTTAGTAGAAAATCAGCCGGGCGTCCTTTCCAAAGTTTCCGGCCTGTTTTCCCGCCGGGGCTTCAACATCGACAGCCTTGCCGTGGGGATTACGGAGGACCCCGCCATTTCCCGCATCACGATTGTGGTGAACGGCGACGAATATATTGTAGAGCAGGTTGAAAAACAGCTGAACAAGCTGATTCCCGTTATAAAAGTAAAGGTTCTGGAACCCGGCCGCTTTATCAGCTGCGAGCTTTCGCTGATTAAAGTGAACTGCAACACCAAGCAGCGCGCGGAGATCATGAAGATCGCGGAGCTGATGCAGGCGCAGATCGTCGACGTTGCCACCACCTCCCTGACGCTTCGCCTGTGCGACAACGACGAGCGCACGCAAACGCTCATCAGCCTTGTAAAGCCGTACGGAATTAAGGAAATTGTCCGTGCGGGTACGCTCGCGATTGAAAAAGGCGCAATAACCGCAAAGAAGCAGCCTTCATAAACCGCCAACCAATGCTTAAGCATCCGTTTAAGTATTTCGTTAATATTTTGCCGTAAGGCTAGGAGGAATTTGAAATGCCAAAAATCTATTATCAGGCAGATTGCGATATCAATTTGCTCAAAGGTAAAACCGTTGCGATTATCGGCTATGGCAGCCAGGGCCACGCCCATGCGCTGAACCTGCACGACAGCGGCGTTAATGTTATTGTCGGTCTTTACGAAGGCAGCAAGAGCAAGGAAAAAGCAGAAGCCGCCGGTTTAAAGGTTCTCAGCGTTCCCGAAGCGACGAAGGCCGCCGATATTATTATGATTCTGATTCCGGACGAGCGCCAGGCCGATATGTATAAAAAAGATATTGCTCCCAACCTTACGGAAGGCAAGGCCATCGCGTTTGCGCACGGCTTCAACATTCATTACAACCAGATTAAGCCCCCAAAGGACGTCGACGTATTCATGATCGCCCCGAAGGGCCCGGGCCACACCGTCCGCAGCGAATACACCGCGGGCAAGGGCGTTCCGTGCCTGATCGCCGTGGAACAGGACTACACCGGCCATGCGCATGACATCGGCCTTGCCTACGCCGCCGGACTCGGCGCCGCAAGAGCGGCTGTTATGGAAACCACCTTCAAGATTGAAACCGAAACCGATCTGTTTGGCGAACAGTGCGTGCTCTGCGGCGGCGTAACCGCCCTGATGCAGGCAGGCTTCGAAACGCTGGTCGAGGCCGGCTACGCTCCGGAAAACGCCTATTTCGAGTGCATCCATGAAATGAAGCTGATTGTAGACCTGATCTACCGGGGCGGCTTCTCCCTCATGCGCTACTCCATCAGCGACACCGCGGAGTTCGGCGACTACGAAACCGGTAAGCGCCTGATCACCGAGGAAACCAAGAAGGAAATGAAGAAGGTTCTCTCCGAAATTCAGGACGGCACCTTCGCCACCAAGTGGATTGCCGAAAACAAGAACGGCCGCGCGCACTTCAACGCATGCCGCCGCATTGCCGCCGGTCATCAGCTGGAAGAGGTCGGCAAAGAGCTGCGCAAAATGTATGCGTGGAATAACGATCCGATCGACTAATCCGCTCGGGTCTTCCCTATAATCAAAAGACGGTTTCCGCCGTTTCCATCTTTCGGGCTGTTCCGCAGCCGGATTTTGGAACGGCGGATTTTTTCAACCCCATTATCCGCATAATAAAACGGCAAACTCTACGGGAATTGTATTTCGGCAAACTTTGAAAAAAGGCGGATTGGAAAAATATACCGTATAGCCGCCGCAATCGGGCGGTTCAAAAAATAATGTGCTGCCCTGCTTGGTGATTGACTTTATTCTGCCGTCACAATCCCTGTACTTTACGCAAATTCCGTATCCAACCCGAATAAACGTTTTCCCATCCCATTTTAGCCGTTGTACGCCGTTATAAGAAATAGAACATCCTTCTACGCATGAACCACTCGCACAGATCGTTTCGTGTACATATTCACAAACACAGCAGTCTTTTCTCTTTGCCGTAATTTTCCACGGATTGCTCTCGGCGCGGATCAGCTTGCCGTTATACATTCCCTGTGCATACGCCGTATTTATCATTTCTTTCAAGATAACATCCCCTTGGAGAGTAAAGTATACGGGATAAATTCCGCCTTACAAAGAGACCGTTACGCTAAATTGAATTTGATAGGATTCTTCCGGGTTAAGATCCCCGATCGGAATCCCCAGAGCAGGATCCGCATTGACAAATTGGTTTGTATCCTTTTTCAGTGTGGAATTTTGCCGATAGGTCATCCCATCCGAAAGCGGACTTGTTACGGTGATATTTGTTATTTTGACGGTACCTGTATTCCTAACGACAAGGGTATAGACAACCTCTTCGTTATTTTCCGTTACAAAAGTCTTATCCGCTGATTCTACAATCTGAAGATCCGGTGCTAAAATCGTCGTTTTTGTAATATTTGGATCCGTACTGCCTGAATATTCATTGCCTTTCCGGTCCCGAAACTGAATGATTGCTGATGCCTTGCTGATCATATCCCCTGTCGCTCCTGCGTTTACCGTTACCTTATATGCCAATCTTGCCGACCGGCCTTTCGGCACTCTGCCAGCAACGGATTCATTGGGACTTGTTACCGAAACGCCTGTCTCTAACGTTTCGCCGGCTTGCGGAACGGGAACGACGGTATCCGGGACCAAGGTGGTCTTGGGGGAAATATCATCCACGATCTTAACGCCATACAGATCGACCGAGGAATAGTTCCTGAAGGTAACGGTATATTGAATCTCGTCTCCGGGCTCGGCAAACTCTTTATCCGCGGTCTTATCAACCACTGCTTTGACCACATCGGTAATAACCACATTACTTGTAACTTGAATGGGGCGTGGTTCCGCGCCCGCATGAACGGCGGTAAATCCAACCGCTGTCGCATCGGTTGCAAACGGAGCAGGCGATGCTGTTTCCCGTGCGTCTATCATATAAAATGCTCCTTTAGAAATTAATTGAGACAATAAGAAATAGAAATCCTTGCGCCGCAGGATTCCGTATTGTAATCCTTCTTAAAGATTCCCTTGGTATACTATATGTCAGAAGGTTTGAAACGTTATTGACTGCAAACGCTCCGGTTTTTAAAGTTGTATGTACGGCATAAAAAAACACGGTTAAACAGAAAATGTCTAACCGCGGGCGTGTTGAAAAACAGGCGGACCGCCGAAAATCCTTCCCTGCGAGGCGGCAAATAAGGAAGCACACGCTATGATTTTTCGAATAAATTTATAATCTGCGTTAGCTTATCTTCTATCCTGGAAAGGCAATCCAACATTTCTTTTTGAAGATTTTCCTGTTTTATATCATCCGTTGCTGTCGTTTGCTGATGCCAGTAAGTGGTTTTTTGAAATGCCTGATAGTTTGAATCCCTGATATTCTGCTGCAAATTTTGTACCTCCTGCAGGATATTGTCTTTTTGAACATGGGTTTCCTGCTCCCTGGCCGACTCATCAAGTTCTATTTTATAAATTGGATCGTCCATTGTTTCGAACCCCTTCCCTCAAAAAACAAAGAATGATAAGCCGTTAGAATGGCTGTTCTATGGAAAGCCTGCAGAGTGTTCGAAAAGTAACGACACTTTGCAGGCTGATAAGACCATTTCTTTCGGGGAGCAGGCTTACGGGCCTACTATAATTTTCTGCGTTTGCCTCCTGAAAGGAAGCATGCGAGCCTGAAAGAGCAGATGGTTGGCCTATAGAATTAAACGGCTCCCGGGCAGGGGCCGCTGCCTGTGCAGGGATTGATTTTATGTCCTTGTTCAAATTCCTCTTTCACTGTAATGTTCGTCCCATAAGGAGCAATTGCAGATACCAGGATATCTTCATGTTTCCATAGTTTGTCAATGACTTTATAATCAATTACTAAAACACAATCATTTCCGGATGTTTCAATTCTTACATTTTCAAAGATGATCACTTTGCAGGAACCGTCAATAAGGGCTAATTCATTCCGAAATGCAGCAAGTCCGGCGGCATCATTGGTAAAGAAAACGCCGCTTGGGAAGCTGGCAAATTCATTAAAGAAGCAGGTAACTGTGTCTTTCGGCGTTACTACGGCAAATGTGTTGGCACCAAACTGTAATACCACTTCGAATTCAATGTCATTAATAATACGGTCGCAGCCGGTAGCTGGGCTCAAGCGCTCCCCTGCACACAAAACTCTGATGTTTTGTATTGTCGGCACTCCGTTAGGCAGGAAACCGCCTCTGCAGCCCGCCATACCATCCGGATTGCAGGGAACACAGAATCTTAATGTTCTGGTATGAACACAAACATCGCGGACATCCTCTACACAAAGATCATGACACTGGCAAACAGCGGTTTCAATCTGATAACCAAATGCCGTTCTTAAAGTAGGATCTGTAAAGATGTTGCAGCACTCTGTGCAACTCGTACTCGTTCCGGTACATGTCGGCGCCTGCCGAACCTGCGGCACCTGCTGTGCTTGCTGATTCATAGAATCATTTGTTAATAAGCAATCCATATCTATTCTCCTTTGAGTAATTCAGAGGAACTTTTGTTGTTACTCTTTACAATATTTTATGATTGCTTCCCTGTAATGGTTCCATCTTATCTTATGCGATATCGCTCTATTTCCCATTTTTCGGCATAAGAATGTCCCCGGATAGAACTGTGATTTTTTCACTGTTCTATCCGGGGGCAGCATATCCGAAGCCGAAGGGCTTCTCAACTATGTTTACTGCGCGCTTTCCAGAAACGTGCCGGAATACAGGCTGTAGCTGTCCTTTCCGCTGTTCTTGGCGCTGTAAAGCGCTTCGTCCGCGTGCCGGTACAGCTCCGCGAAAGTGGAGCCGCCGTCCGGGTAAACCGCCCCGCCGACGCTGGCCGATACCTTGTAGGTACCGTCCTCGCCCGTATAAGCGTTGCGGAACACCTCGCAGACCTCCTGCATCTTTACGTTCAACAGTTCCCTCGATTCCATATCCTTTACAAAAACAATAAATTCGTCGCCGCCCGTCCTGCCGATGATATCCGACATACGGAACAGGCGCTTAATATCCGACGCGACCTTTTTTAAAACGGCGTCGCCAAAAATATGCCCCAGCGTATCGTTAATGCTCTTGAAATTATCAATATCAATAATAATCAGTCCCTGCAAAAGCTGGGACGAATTTTTTAAATGCTCCTTAATCAGCGATTCCGTCGTTACCTTATTATAAAGCTGCGTCAGCAAATCCGTTCTGGATTTATTTTCAAGCTGCTGCATTTTCTTTTTCTGGCTGTCCGTATCCGTAATCAACCCGATTGCACGGTACGGCTTGTTCGTTTTGTCGTACAGCGCCTTTACGTTCACCGTACACCAGATATAGCTGCCGCAAATATCTTTCATGCGCACGTCGACCGGCCCCGGCTGCCCGGACAGCAGGATGGAGCGGAACAGGTCGTCCATAATGATTTTATCGTCCGGATGAACCTGCCGGAAATTCGGAATTCCCGAATCCGGGTGCTCATCCACGGCGGAGGACCCGAATTTACTGGTCCAGTAAACGGTGTGGTATATACGATTGAGACGAATATCCCACTCAAATACAACCTGATTGGTTTCTTCCATAATCAGCGCATAGCGTGTTTCATTCAGTTTCAGCACGTCGGTATCCTCCTTAATTTTCTCAATTAAATGGTTAAATGATAATGCCATTTCGGCAAATTCTCCCTTGTAAGTACCGGAAAGCTGGGTTTGGTAATCCCCTTTTTCAACCTCTTCAAACGCGGCGGACAGATCGCGGATCGGATTTAAAAAGCGGTTTGCCTCCAAACAGGCGATCGCAATCAGCAAAGCAATAAAAATCAGCAGCAGGATTATGTAAACACGGATCATATGCTGAATGGGCCGCAGCAGCTCTTCCTGTTTGACCAAGCTGACGATCATCCAGTCTTCCCCCGCCACCCGGGAGTAATATCCGAATTTATTGACGCCGTTGACGGAATAAAAAATGGTTCCGCTCGGATTTTTATCCAAATCCTTTTCCTGAAGCCGCTGATAAAAATCGCTGTTCCCGCTCATGCTTTTAATGTTGCTGAGCTCGTTTCCGTCGGCATCCGTAAAATATTCGCTCGCAACACTCCCCATAGGGTCGATGATAAAGGTTCGTCCGGTCTCCATAAACGTATGGCGGCAGATTTGATCAAAATACGTCATGTCGATGGTGGACTGAAGAAAGCCCTGGTAAACGCCCCCGAAGAAAATCGGTACGGCGACTTCGAAATATTTCCGTCCTCCTATATAATTCGGGTTCTGCATGATATCCGACACATACATTTTATCGATCGGAACATTGCGCATGATTTCCCCGATCGGGGAGTGCACCCCCATGGCCTCGCTGTCGTCGGAGGCGATAACGATATCCTTCTGGTTTACCAGGCACGACCGTTTTACATAATTCCCCTGGGAATTCCCCTTGCGGATAGCGGTTTGCCGGGACGTTATGGTTATAAACGTATTGACGGCCAGTTTCCGGTATTGCTGGAGTTCCTTTTCCGGTTCCCCGTTGTTGGAGGAAAGCAAAAGCTGTTTCACCCCGGGAAGGTCCGCCGCAACTTCCAGCGCCGATTTCCGCTGGGCGAAAAACTGGTCCAGAATATCCGCGGCCTGTGTCGCGTCGCTTTCCACATTCTTCTGAAGAAGCTCCGTTGTATTGCTTTGAAAAAACGTAATACTTGATACCATAACGGTAAGTACGGGAACAATGGAAAAGGCGGCGAGCAAAGAGATCAGATAATTCCGGATTTTCAAGCGCGCCTTCCCCTTTCGGTTCTGTAAAAATTTGTAAGTTTATTATAGCAGATTATTCTCTATATGCAATAGAAGAACGTTGTTATATTCACTAAAGATTTAGGGGGCAGCTTTGGCTCAATCTACCAAACTTTTGTGGTCAATGCCCAAACAAGACGGGCATTTATCCCCAACATTCCCTATGTTTTGAGCAATTTCGATATCACTGTATCATTTGCTACATTTGGACATTTTCTCATTTACTGAGCAATTGATAAATTTAAATCGTTTACTCGGTGGAATAGATTTCCAGCAAAACTTTTTGAAACCGGCGTTCATAAGTTCGTAAAAGACGCCCTGCCAAACAAAAACCCGCTTTTCTCTTTTAGCCGTTTTCTTCCCGCGGGAACGGCTGAAAGAAGCTGCCTGCCGTTCGCAGGCATGATAAAAAAAAGGGAAAATCCAATGGTTTGCAAGTGTATTTTTATGGATCCCCTACAATTCTACAGAATACAATCTTTATATTTCCTTTTGTTCATTAATCTTTTACATCAATGTAATTGATTTTCTTTTCAAAATAGTCTAAACTATATAGTAAGAATGTCAAAATGAACAAGAATATCAACAGATAATTGTTATAAACGCATCCGAACCTTTCAGCGCCACATGCTGAACAACATGAGGAGGCAAATTTCATGATTGACGAGCGATACTTAAAGCTTCTGGCAAAAGATTACCCGAACGCACAGGCCGCCGCGTCCGAAATTATCAACCTCAGAGCCATTCTCAGCCTGCCGAAAGGCACCGAGTATTTTTTCAGTGACCTGCACGGGGAACAGCAGGCGTTTCTTTATCAACTGAAAAGCGCTTCGGGCGTTGTACGGAAAAAAATTGACGAGCTGTTCGAGCAGTCCATGTCGGAAGGCGAACGCGCCGCCCTTGCAAAACTGATTTATTACCCCGAAACCGAATATTCCGAAAAAAAGAAGAAGGAGCCCGCTTTCGACGACTGGTGCCGCATCACCATCTACCGGCTGGTGGAGGTTTGCCGGGAAGCCGCTTCCAAGTATACGCGTTCCAAAGTCCGGAAGAAGCTTCCGGAAAATTTCGCGTATATCATCGATGAGCTGCTCCACGCGGACTGCAGCAACAAGCCGCATTACCACAGCGAAATCATCCGTTCCATCGTCGCAACGCACATGAGCGAGGAATTCATTACCGCCCTGTGCCATTTAATTCAGCAGTTATTAATTGACAAGTTACATATTATCGGCGATATTTTCGACCGCGGCCCGCGCGCGGATGCCATTATGGACGCGCTGATCAACTGCCACGACGTCGATATCCAGTGGGGCAACCACGACATCTCGTGGATGGGCGCGGCCTCCGGAAACTGGGCGTGCATCGCCAACGTAATCCGGCTGGGCATCAGCTACAACAATTTCGACCTTCTGGAGGACGGCTACGGCATCAATCTGCGCGCGCTGTCCATTTTTGCGGAACAGACCTACCGCAACGACCCCTGCGAAATCTTTATTCCCCATATTCTGGACGAAAACCAGTACGACCCGGTCGATATTCCGCTTGCGGCGAAAATGCACAAAGCCATGGCGATTATCCAGTTCAAGGTGGAGGCACAGCTTATTAAAAAGCATCCGGAATACGGCATGGACGACCGCATTCTTCTCGATAAAATTGATTTTGAAAAGGGAACCGTAAAGCTCGGCGACAAGGAATATCCTTTGCGCGACAAGCTTTTCCCCACCGTGGACCCCAAGAATCCGCTCCAGCTCACTCAGGCGGAAACGGAATTAATGCGGACGATCGCCGCTTCGTTCTGCCACAGCGAGCGGCTCGATAAACATATCCGTTTCCTGTATTCCCACGGCAGCATGTACCTGCGCATCAACGGCAACCTGCTTTACCACGGCTGTATTCCGCTGACGGAAGACGGCAAACTGGACGTCATCCAGTCGTTCGGCACGAACCATTCCGGCCGCGAATATCTGGAATTTCTGGACGGCGTGGCGCGCAACGCCTATTTTGCGCCCCGCGGCTCCACCGAACGGGAAAACGCCAAGGATATGATGTGGTACCTGTGGTGCGGCGCGAAATCCCCGCTGTTCGGGAAGGCGAAGCTTTCCACTTTCGAGCGTTATTTTATTGATGACCCCGAAACGCATCATGAGGAAATGAATCCTTATTACACCTATATTGAACACCGTTCCGCCTGTGAAATGATTTTGAAGGAATTCGGCCTCGACCCCGTGTCCTCCCATATCATCAACGGCCATGTTCCGGTCAAGGCGGGCGAAAACCCGGTGAAGGGCGACGGGCTCCTGTTTATGATTGACGGCGGCATCTCCAAGGCTTACCAGTCACAGACGGGAATCGGCGGCTACACCTTTATTGCCAACTCGCGCTACCTGGCGCTGGCGGAGCACAAACCGCTGAAAACCGGATGCTGCGTGGAGGAAAACTCGCCGAAGGTGATGGTTGTGGAAGCAATCAAACAGCGTGTTACCGTTGCGGGCACGGACAACGGCGCCGACCTCAGCCGGCAGATCGAAGAGCTGAACGCGCTGCTTCAGGCTTACCGAAACGGCACGATTAAAGAAAAATAACAGGATGTGTCCATGGAAAATCAACTTGCAAACATTGTGCGGCCCCTGCTTCGCTGGTACGCGGAAAACGCGAGAACCCTGCCGTGGCGGGACGAACCCACGCCGTACCGCGTGTGGGTCTCCGAAATTATGCTTCAGCAGACGCGGGTAGAGGCTGTGAAACCCTATTTCGAACGTTTTACAGCCGAGCTCCCCGATATCGCCGCGCTTGCGGGCGCGCCGGAGGAACAGCTTTTAAAGCTGTGGGAGGGGCTTGGGTATTACAGCCGCGTGCGGAACCTGCAAAAGGCGGCGCGCGCCGTGATGGAGAATTTCGGCGGCGTTCTTCCGAAAACGCCGGAGGAACTGCTCCGGCTGCCCGGAATCGGCGAATACACCGCCGGTGCAATCGCTTCCATCGCCTACGGCCAGCCTGCCCCCGCCGTGGACGGCAACGTTCTGCGCGTAATCGCGCGCGTAACCGCCGACCGTTCAAACATCAGCGAAACCGCCGTAAAGCGTGAATTTGCGGGCCGGTTAAGAGAAATCTACCCCAAAGAACAGGCCGGGGCGTTTACCCAGTCCCTGATGGAGCTGGGCGCGACGGTCTGCCTTCCGAACGCCGAACCGAAATGCGGGGAATGCCCGCTTTCCCCGCTGTGCGCCGCGCATGCGCAGGGGACGGAGCGGGAACTGCCCGTAAAAAGCGCGAAGAAGGAACGGAAAATCGAGGAGCGAACCGTTTTTCTGATTCTTCACGACGGGAAGGCCGCGCTTCAGAAGCGGCCGAAAAAAGGGCTTTTGGCCGGGCTTTGGGAATTTCCCAACGTCTTGGGCAAACTTTCTCCACAGGAATCGGAAAAATGGTTGAAAACTTTGGGCGTTTCCGCGGAAAAATTCGAGCCGTTCGCCCCTTCCAAACATATTTTTTCCCATATCGAATGGCATATGACGAATTATCTTGTAACCGCCGCGGCCGTTTCGAAAACCGCGCCCTTCCTCTGGGCAGGGCACCGGGAACTTGCGGAAACCTACGCCATTCCCGCGGCGTTCGGGCAGTGCCTGGCATCTTTTCAGCACATGCAGACGCCCTAAAAAGTCCTGTAAAAAACGGAAAGGCCGTCATCCGGTAATTCCCGGCGTGACGGTCTTCTGAAATAGTTGTATTGCGTGTATATTCTTTTTCTTCATCGTTTTCGTTCGTTAGTATATCACAAATTATTTGAATAGACAATGAATAAATTGTGAACAATGAAGCTTTTTCTTCAAAAATGATATTTGAACAGAAAAAAGAAGTCGAAATGAGGGATTGTATGAAGGCTTTGATTACAGGCGCCAGTTCCGGAATCGGCCGCGACATGGCCGCTGTGCTGAGCGAACAGGGCTTCGACCTGATTTTGGTCGCGCGCCGGCAGGAACGGCTGGAACAGGTAAAAAAGGAATTAAAAACCAACGTAAAAATCATCTGCGCCGACCTCTCCGACAGTGCCGCGTGCATCCGGCTTTACGAACAGGTAAAAGAGGAACAGATCGATATTTTAATCAACAACGCGGGTCTGGGCGTTTTCGGCGCGTTCGACGAAACCGACCTGCAAAAAGAGCTTCGGATGATCGATACGAACATCCGGGCGCTGCATATTCTGACGAAGCTTTTCCTGCGGGACTTCAAGACGAGAGATTCCGGCTATATTCTGAACGTCGCGTCCTCCGCCGCCTTCCAGCCCGGGCCGCTTCTGTCGGGCTACTACGCAACAAAGGCGTACGTCCTCCGGCTGACGGAAGCCATCTACGAGGAACTTCGCCGCGCGCACAGCAAGGTGCATATCTGCGCGCTCTGCCCCGGCCCCGTCCGCACCGAATTCGACGATGTCGCCGACGTAAAATTCAGCGTAAAAGGGCTGCAAAGCCGGTACGTAGCCGAATACGCCATCCGGAAAATGTTTCAGGGAAAGCTGGTTATTGTTCCGGGAACCACGATGAAGCTTGCCCACGGATTCGGCAGGTTCCTGCCGGACAAACAGATTCTGAAAGTCGCGTATCACATGCAGAAGCGCAAAAACGGATAATCCGCCGGTTTTGCCGTACAGCAATCAAACAGCCCGAAAGGCGTTTCTTAACGCTTTTCGGGCCTTTTTTCGGCAAAGCCGCTATTCTATGCCTTGATCCCCGCAAGCTTTTCCAGCGCGTAGGGAATTCCGTCCTCGTTGTTCGAGAGCGTTATAAAGTCGGCGGCCTGTTTCGCTTCTTCACAGCCGTTCTGCATGGCGACGCCGCATCCGGCAAATTTCAGCATCTGCAGGTCGTTGGTTTCGTCGCCGAAGGCGATTACCTCATCCGGTTTGATTCCGAGCCTTTCGCACAGATGCCGAAGCCCGTCCCCTTTATTCGCGGACGCGTGGTTAATCTCTATATTATTGCTGAACGAGGAAGTCAGGGCAAATTCCTGCTTTTCACTGAGCTTGTTCCAGATCATTTCCCGCACATCCGGTTCCATATAAGGAATATTGATCTTTTCCAGCCGGCTTTTCCCCTTTTTCAGGAAATTCGGCAGGTCGTCCACGGGGGTCTGGTATTTCAGGAACATATCGATAAAAATCTGAGGATAATCTTTAAAGGTTGGAATCAGCTCCAGATGCTTTTTATCCACATAGGAGTCACCGCCGGTATAAGCTTCCACCAGCACGTTGCAGCCCATCAGGTAATCGATCAGGCGGTTCGACTGCTCCTCGGTCAGCAGGTTCTCGTAGAGCACCGCATCCTTCTCCAGATCCAGAACCGTTGCTCCGTTTGCCGTGATTGCGTACCGAATGGAACCGACGTCCAGAATCGGCTGGGGGATAAGCTTGCGCACGCGTCCGGTTGCCGGAACGATATGAATTCCCCGCTGTGCCGCAGCGCGCAGCACCCGGGTGGTTTCCGGCAGCATGGTTTTTTCCGTGGTTAAAGCAGTGCCGTCCATGTCCAGCGCAATCAGCTTAATGTTCAATGTGATTTCCTCCTATGTCATTTCGTATGATTTTATTATACCATGACATGTCCGGGAGGGAAACCTCTTTCTGGTTTATCCGGTAAAAGGGTGTATTTCGTTTCAAATAGGCAATTTTCACATAAATTCTTTATGGTTTCTTTATGGTTTTCCTCTTTCATTTTTTGGGTAAACCATGATATAATGTATGCGAATACCGTAATTTTTTAATAAATTATGAACCAGGCGGGAAGTGATCGTAATCAGAGATTTTTGCAGGAATCCGGTTTATGCATCGGCAAATGTTCAGGTATGCAATTTAAAGGACGCTTTAACGCGCACAACGAAGCATGAAGCCGCTGCCCCCGTTTCTATTCTGATTGTAAACCGAAATCCGCCTGCAAAAACAAATCTCCGGTTCTAAAGGCCGGGGAAAGCAACAGGCAGTCCGCAGGCAAATAATCGCACGGAAACGAAAAATAAAGCTGCCGTCGGAGGGAGCTGAATAAGATGACGAACAAAGCTTCAGTTTTAATTGTTGAGGACGAGGCCAGTGTAAGCAGTTCCATTGCTGCGGCTCTGGCTGCCGAAAATTATCGCCCGCTCAAAGCCGAAACCGGTGCTTTTGCCTTATCCATGGTTTCGTCACATTGTCCGGATGTTATCCTCCTGAATTTGGGCCTTCCCGATATGGACGGAATGGAAGTTCTGAAAACCGTTCGGAAATGGTCCGGAATTCCAATTATCATTGTGTCTGCACGGGGAAATGAAAAAGCAAAGGTTCAGGCGCTTGACTCAGGCGCCGACGACTACATCACGAAGCCGTTCGGCACAGCCGAATTGCTTGCCCGAATCCGCACCGCGATCCGCCACGGCATGAAAATGGAAACCGGCGAGGATCTTCCCGGCGGGGTTTACCGCAGGGGCGGTCTTTTCATCGATTTCGAAAAGCATCTCGTCACCGTAGACGGAAAGGACGTGCATTTGACGCCGATTGAATTCAAAATCGTGTCGCTGATTGCAAGCCACGCGGGCAACGTACTTACTTACGCGCATATCATTCACCATGTCTGGGGGAACTTTGCGCAGAGTGACCACCAGATTCTGCGGGTGAACATGGCCAATATCCGCAGAAAAATTGAACAGGATCCTACTCACCCGAAGTACATCCAAACCGTAGCCGGGGTCGGCTACCGCATGAGCATGAGCGGAAAAATGTGAATTAAACTTTTTTTCAAATATTATTGCAAAATGATGCGTTATTTTTTTAACACTAGCTCCTGTATTTCGCTTCTAACGCAATTTAGCATATTTTTACAAATTCATTATTCTGTGCATTTAAGCGCTCTGTTGGGGAATCCTAATTTTGAAACTTGGAGGGATTGTTATGAAAAAAGGCACGAAAATCAGCATTTTAGGCGCAGGGAACGTAGGCGCAACCATTGCTTACACCCTTACGGTGAGCGGCGTTGCTTCCGAAATTGTACTGGTAGATATCAATCAAAATAAAGCAAAAGGCGAAGCAATGGACATTATCCAGGGGACAGCTCTCTGCCCGCCGGTAAATATCTATGCGGGTGACTACAGCGATCTCAAAGACTCCGATATCGTTATCGTCACACTGGGCAGCGCCCGTAAACCGGGCCAGACCAGAATCGACCTTGCGCAGGGAAATGTCAATATTATTAAGAGTGTCATGCCGGAAGCCGTTCGTTATGCGCCGGATGCGATTTATGTCGTTGTAAGCAATCCGGTTGATATTATTACCTATACGATTCTTAAAGTTACGGACCTTCCGGAATCCCATGTGATCGGTTCCGGCACACTGCTTGATTCGACCCGTCTTCGCGAGATTATCGCGAGCAAAATCGACATCAGCCCCAAGAACGTTCACGCGGACGTTTTCGGCGAGCACGGCGATTCTTCCATGGTTCCGTGGTCTCTCGCCAGCATCGGCGGCATGCCGATGAGCCTGTATCTTAACGCGATGAAAGCAAAGGATCCGAACTTTGAAGGACTTGATCTTGCTCAAATCGAACAGGATGTACACACTTCCGGCGGACAGGTTATTAAGCTGAAGGGCGCCACGTTCTACGCGATTGCTCTTGCGGCGCGCCACATCTGCACCTGCATCCTCCGCGACACGAACACCGTTGTCACCTGCTCCGGCATGGTACACGGCGCTTACGGCGTCGACGATGTCTGCGTAAGCTTGCCGTCCATCATCAATGCACAGGGTGCGACCCGTATGGAAGTGCCCGATCTGACTGCTGAGGAAAAGGAAAAGTTTGTCCGCAGCGCTACTGTATTAAAGGAAACAATTTCTTCCCTCGAAATTTAATTTGAAAGGATGTATATTTCATGGATTACGCAAAGGAATCACTGAAAAAGCACTACGAATGGAAAGGCAAGATTGAGGTCGTTTGCCACGCTCCTCTGAATACCCGCGACGATTTGGCCCTTGCCTACACCCCGGGTGTTGCACAGCCCTGCCTGGAGATTCAGAAAGACGTTAACAAAAGCTATGAATTAACCCGCCGTTCCAACCTGGTGGCTGTTGTAACCGACGGTACCGCCGTTCTCGGCTTGGGCGACATCGGCCCGGAGGCCGGTATGCCGGTTATGGAAGGCAAATGCGCTTTATTTAAGGCATTTGGCGATGTGGACGCGATTCCCCTTTGCGTGCGTTCCAAGGAAGTTGACGATATCGTTAACACCGTTCGCCTGCTTGCCGGCAGCTTCGGCGGCGTTAACCTCGAGGATATCTCCGCTCCGCGCTGCTTTGAAATTGAAAGAAAATTAAAAGCCTGCTGCGATATCCCGATTTTCCACGACGACCAGCACGGCACCGCCGTTGTAACCCTTGCCGCCATGCTCAACGCTCTGAAGCTGACCGGCAAGAAGCTGGACGAGATCCATGTTGTCACTTCCGGCGCGGGTGCAGCCGGCATCGCTATCATTAAGCTTCTGATTGCACTCGGCCTGAAAAACGTTATCATGTGCGACCGCCACGGCGCGATTTACCAGGGACGCGACGGTCTGAACAAGGAAAAAGAGGAAATGGCCGCGATTACCAACCACGACAAACGCAGCGGCAGCCTTGCGGACATGCTCAAGGGCGCCGACGTATTCATCGGTGTTTCCGCTCCGAACTGCGTAACCGCAGAAATGGTCAAGAGCATGAACAAAGACCCGATTCTGTTCCCGATGGCAAACCCGACTCCGGAAATCATGCCGGATGTTGCCCTCGCGGCAGGCGCGGCGGTTGTCGGCACAGGCCGCAGCGACTTCCCGAACCAGATCAACAACGTTCTCGCATTCCCGGGCATCTTCCGTGGTGCGCTTGATGTACGCGCAAGCGACATCAACGACGAAATGAAGATTGCGGCTGCCTACGCAATCGCCGGATTTGTTTCCGACGACAAGCTTGCCGCCGATTATATCATTCCGAGCGCCCTTGATAAGAATGTAGCTTCCGCCGTTGCCAAGGCAGTTGCCGAAGCAGCCCACAAGACCGGCGTTGCAAGAATCTAATCCATTTTATTTCAGATACCAAAAGCCCCGCTTTTCTTTGGAAAGGCGGGGCTTTTTCGTATTAAGTAACCCCTATGTTCCTTTCTGCGATGGCATCTGGAATCCGACCCGCCCTCTATCGGTTGGTCTATCGCCGGGTTCCATTCGAAACGCCCTCCCGTTAAAATGGGAGGGCGTTTCAGAGAAAATCGCATGGTAAAAGATGTATGTGTAATAACTTTTTATGATCTTGAAAGGTATCGCCGCTCACCGGCCAATTCTGCCTTTTTCAATGCGAATATAAGATCGCCGGGGCGAAGTTCTACTCCCCCGTAAAATTCATTCTACTTTTTGCGTATCATGAATTCCCGCCCCGGCAATCGTCGGAACAGCATTCCTGAAAAGCAGACCGTACGGCGGAACCAAAGAGGGGACTTCACTCCGCCGCCGTCCGCTGAAAGCAGGATACAAAAAACGCCGTATATTTTTCGCAGCCCATATGCAGCGTTCTGAAATGCCTGCCGATGAAAATTCTTTCTATAGAAAATGAACAGAAAGAATCCCATATTATGCCTGATGGGAAACATTATACTGCATTTCTTTTTCCAGTGCAATAGAATTCGCAAAATATTGTTTGAAATTAGAAAAACCTGTCGGTATTTCCGGGGTGTTCCTTTCGTTGCTCTCTGTGGAAGCAGTCCAAGTCGATACCGTAATTTATTCTACCAAATTACGATGAATGATCAGGTTGTCCTCAGGCCGGAAGCACACGGTGTAATTCGGGTAGGCGAACCTATCCCTTTGTCCTTCATATTCAATTACAGGATGATTTAGTCTGCCCGCGGGCCGGGGAAACTTCGTATATTTTCGGACAGGTCGAACCTATCCTTTGGTTCTTAATATTGAATTACAGAGATGATTTAGCCTGCCCTCAGGCCGGGCGGGCCCCTACTTTCGGAATCGTCCGAAAGTAGGCAAAGGACGAGCAGGGGGCTTTTAAATCCCGGCGAGAGGGTTCCATAAAAGCCCCCTGCACCCCGGAGGTATCCCCAAAAAGCCTTTGGGGTACACGCTTTCTATATGGTTTTCATTGACGTTCCTCTGAAGTAGCTTAGAGAGAAAAAATACCTCGTTATAAACGCGAATGCAGGCTCAGCCTGCCCAGGCGAGGGTTCCCCGAAAGGTGGGAACTGCACCTTGCCTGTTGTTTTCGGACAAGTCGCACCTATCCTTTGGTTCTTAATATTGAATTACAGAAATGATTCAGTCTGCCCTCAGGCCGGGCCGGCCCCTACTTTCGGAATCGTCCGAAAGTAGGCAAAGGACGAGCAGGGGGCTTTTGAATCCCGGCGAGAGGGTACCACAAAAGCCCCCTGCACTCCTGAGGTATCCCCAAAAGGCCTTTTAGGTACACGCATTCTTTGTGGTTTTCATTGACGTTCCTCCGAGGCAGCTTAGAGAAAAAAGGTACCTTCTTTAAAACGTGCGTGCAGGCTCAGCCTGCCGGAGGAACGGCAAATCGGTGCGATATGTAAATAGTGTATAAAATTTTTCGTTCCTTCTCTGTGATTATTGTTCATATTACGAATAATTCACGTCAAAAAAGAGGTTAAGGAATGTTCCTTAACCTCTGAATATACAGATTATACAGACCTTACCGCCCCCATGGGCAGTATGCAAAATGCATGGCGCTAATTCTAATATATCACGCGAACCTCGGTTGTTCTGTTCTGTATAACTGTATATATATTAGCATATACTATTTGGTTTGTCAACACTTTTTTAAATATTTTTTATTTTATTCCGAAAGAACCGGGTGCTGCGGCTTTCAGCTTTTCAATCAGCTCTTCCGAAGCCGCTTTATCCTTGCCCTTGGCGGAAACATAAATCTTGATTTTCGGCTCGGTGCCGCTGGGCCGTACAATCAGCTTGCTGCCGTTTTCCAGCCGGTATTCCAGCACATTGGACTTGGGCAGACCGATTTCGCTGATCTTTCCCGCGTCGCTGCGCTTTGAGGTTTCGTAATCGCTCCAGCCGGTCACCTTGTATCCGGCGACTTCCGCCGGTGTCTTTTCGCGCAGGTCTTCCATAATCCGGCTCATCTGCTTCATGCCGTCCTCGCCTTCAAAGGCAAAATTCAGAAGGCCGTTCTCATAATAGCCGTATTTTTGATAGAGTGCGTCCATCGCATCCAAAAGGGTCATGCCCTTCTGCTTATAATCGTAAGCCATCTGGCAGATCAGCATGCTTGCGTTTACCGCATCCTTATCACGTACATAGCCGCCGGACAAATAGCCGTAGCTTTCTTCGAATCCGAAGATATAACGCTCAACTTCGCCCTTTGCTTCCAGCAGGGCGATCTGGTCGCCAATATATTTAAAGCCCGTCAACACGCGCACCATATTGACGCCGTATTCCCGCGCCACCGCGTCCGCCATGTCGGTGCTGACGATGGTCGTCACCGCGACCGGTTCCTTCGGCAGGGTACCGGCCTGTTTGCGGCTGCGCGCGATAAAGTCAAGCAGAAGCACGCCGACTTCGTTGCCGCTCATCAGTATAAATTTGCCGTTCTGGTTTACCGCGATTCCGCAGCGGTCGCAGTCCGGGTCGGTTGCAACCAGCAGATCCGGCTGCACCTTTTCGCAAAGATCCAGCCCCTTCTGCAGCGCCTCCCGGATCTCCGGATTCGGGAACGGGCAGGTTTTAAAGGTGCCGTCCGGATATTCCTGTTCCGGAACGACGGTAACATCCTGAATGCCGATCAGGCTCATCATACGGGTAACGCAGACAAGACCCGTCCCGTTCAGCGGGGTGTAAACCACCTTCAGGCCGGAGCAGTCGCCCTTCAGGACGCTCTGCTTCAGGACGTCGCTTAAAAACGAATGGATAACCTCATCTTTAATATACTGGATCATGCCGTTTTTCAGGCCGTCGTCAAAGTTCATGCGCTTTACGTCGTCGAAAATATCCAGACTGTTGATTTCATTCAGAACTTCGTCCGCCATCTCCAGCGCAATCTGGCAGCCGTCGCTACCGTAGGCTTTGTATCCGTTGTATTTCGCAGGATTGTGGCTTGCGGTAATACAGATGCCTGCGTCGCATTTTAAATAACGGACGGCATAGGAAAGCGTCGGGGTCGGCGAAAGCTTCGGATAAATATACGCCTTAATGCCGTTTGCCGCCAGAACTGCGGCGCTCTGCCTTGCAAACACATCGGATTTTATGCGGCTGTCGTACGCAATCGCGACGGACGGATTCCTTCCGTGCTTGTTCAGATAATTCGCAAGACCCTGCGTCGCTTTGCGGACGGTATAAACGTTCATACGGTTGGTTCCCGCGCCGATTACGCCGCGCAGCCCGCCTGTACCGAATTCCAAGTTGCGGTAAAATCTATCGTTTATCTCATCGGGCTGGTCTTTAATCCTTTTCAGTTCTTCCGTTAAATCGGGGTCGTCCAGCTCTGTGCGGAGCCATCTTTCAAATTCAGACATTGTAACATTCCTTTCCTGCATGAGATTTGTATCAATAACTAAAGATTACCATTTGTTTTTGTGGATGTCAATCAAATTTTCAGGATATTCGTTACCACGCCGGCATCCGTCAGGTCAATAATCCCGTAGGTTCCCTGCGAACCGTGCAGGCTTCCGGGGTTCATCAGGTACAGTCCGTCCTCGTAGTCGGTCAGCTCGTTGTGCGTGTGGCCGAACAGGACGATATCCGCTTTTCGCTCGCGCGCCGCCCTGGTAATATTGTATAATCCGTATTTTACATCGTATGTATAACCATGAGTATAAAAAATACGCTTGCCGCAAAGGTTGATCTCCCCTTCGTTCGGCAGCGTACTGCCCCAGTCGCAGTTACCGCGTACAAGCAGGAACATTTTCTCAGGGAAACTGTCCTTCATTTGCAGCGCCTCGTCGGCGCCGTCCCCCAGGTGGATCACCACTTCGGCGGTTGGCTGGCTTAAAATTGCCCGACGAAGATTCGCCTCGTCCCGGTGCGTGTCCGAGACCACTAAAATTCGCATGAATAAGACCTCCAGATGATTGCCGACCCGGGGCCGGTATATATTAAAGTCCCGCATCATACAATGATAGCGGGGTGATTGTATGCAAAGCAAGGAGGAAAACCAGAAGCTTCTGCAAAATCTTCTCGGCCAGCTGAGCCCGGAAGACAAAAAGAAGCTCGACAGCATTTTGTCGGATAAAACACAGGTTGAAAAAATACTGGGCACGCCGCAGGCACAGGAATTGATGAAGAAGTTTAAGGGAGGAAAATAAATGGATGATCTTGCCGCGAAGCTCGGCGAGCTGCTGAACAATCCCGGCAATTTGGAAAAACTGAAAGGCCTTGCCGGGCTCCTGGGCGGCGCGGCACAGGCACAGCCGGACCCTGCGCCGGCGGAACCGGCACAGGGCGGCTTACCGGGAATTGATGCGGACGCCCTTCAAATGGTTACAAAAATCATGCCGCTGCTGTCCAACTTCCGGCAGGAGGACGACTGCACGCGGCTGCTGCGCGCCCTGCGGCCGCTTCTCAGCCCGGAGCGCCAGAAAAAGCTGGATGAATCCATTAAAATTCTTCAAATGGTCCGGATACTTCCGCTGTTAAAGACCAGCGGGATTCTTTGAGGTGTGCCCATGGCTGAAAACTATAATTATGATATGCAGCGCCTTCAGCAGGACGCCATTCGGCGCGCGCGGGAAATGCAGTCCCGCGCTCAGGCTGCCGCTTCGCAGCCGAACCGGAATATGCCGAATCCCGCCGTGCCGAACCCGCCGACCCATCCGGCGCGCCACAGCGCCCCTCCCCCGCAGCGGGCAGCGGTTCCGCCCCCCATTCCGGAAGGAAATCGGGAAAACCGCCCCGCAAATGAACCCGCGAAGGGGCAAATAGGTCCCATCCAGAATATCTTCGATATCCTTTTTAACGACAGCGAGCGAACGCTCATTCTGATTCTCGTCCTGCTCCTGATTGAAGAACAGGCGGACACCGGCCTGATCTTTTCGCTGCTGTACCTGATTCTGTGATTATTTATCCTGTGGTGTGCGTATTGCGTAAATATATTCCTGTTTCGTGCTTGGATTGGTTTTCAGTATGTATTCCATATATTTCGTAGGCTTGGGGGTAACAACGGCACTGGTTGTCTGGTTGCGCGAGGCATCGCTCGGCGAAACGTATCCGACACGCAGTACGGTGGTATCCCCTTGCTTTTTTGCGCTTTCCGTATAGGGCGTAAAGCTGCTGTCGGAGGAATACAGCGCGACATGGAACTGATTTTTCTCGGAGTCATATTCAAAGAAGCTTTCCTTCGCGGGGGTTTTCGGCTGGAGCTGGCAGTCCGGCCCGAAAAGCTCATGGCAGGCGTTCACCACGTCCCCGAGCGGGACAAGGATTCTTCCGCTGTCATCGTAGCTGTTGTAGTTGGAACCGCCGTTCGCAGTAATCGTTTTCCAAAGCGAAGCGTCCAGGACAAATTCCTCGTTGGCCTTGTCCGGCGAAGCAAACGGCTGCGGGTCCTGCATGACCACGGTCGTCAGGAACGAATCGTACGCGCGCAGCTTGCTGTCGTCGGTTGCCGCGCGGTAAATGTTCTTCCCGATTGTCCCGGCAATAAAGCATACACCCACCAGCGCGAGCAGCAGTACCAGCGAGCCGACCGCCACGCCGTAGCGGCGGCGTCTGCGCGTACCGGTGCGCTGCGGCGCTACCGGCTGTTCCGGTTCTTTGCTATCTTCCGGCTCATCCGGTTCCAGACCGTCGTCCCATTTGGTTAAAAGCTCTTCGTCCTCGCCGGTTTCGTCTTCGGGAAGAAAATCGTCGATTTCCATTTCTTCCGGCTCAACAGGGTTTATTTTCCCATTCGGCTTGTTGTAAGCATCGCGATAGTCGGCCGAGAACCCCGGAATGGATTTCTTTCGTTTTTTACTCATCTTGAATAAACTCCGCTTTCTATCTTATTTGACCGCTTCCGCTGATAATAAACTTCGTTGAGGTAAGCTGATTCACGCCCATGGGGCCGCGCGCGTGCAGCTTCTGTGTGGAAATGCCGATTTCGGCTCCCAGCCCGAATTCTCCGCCGTCGGTGAAACGGGTGGAGGCGTTCACATACACCGCCGCCGAATCAACCCGTTCGGTAAATTTCTGCGCGCTTTCGTAGCTTCGGGTAACAATCGCCTCGCTGTGCCCGCTGGAGTACCGTGCAATATGGTCGATCGCTTCATCGATGCTGTCCACCACTTTCACCGCGAGGATAAAATCAAGGTATTCCGCCGTCCAGTCCTCCTCCGTCGCGGGAACGATCTCCCCGCCGAGAATCGCGCGCGTCCGCTCGCAGCCGCGGATTTCCACATGCTTTTCGTCGAGCCGCGCCTTGATGGCGGGCAGTGCGGTTTCTGCAATATCTTTATGGACAAGCACGGTCTCGATCGCGTTGCAGACGGACGGACGGGAAGTCTTTGCGTTAAAAATAATATTCGCCGCCATATCGATATCGGCGCTGTCGTCCACATAAACATGGCAGTTGCCCGCTCCGGTTTCAATCACCGGCACCCGCGAGTTCTCCACAACGGACCGGATCAGGCCCTTGCCGCCGCGTGGAATCAGCACGTCGAGGTATCCGGTGAGCTGCATCATTTCCATGGAGGACGCGCGGCTCGTATCCTGAACAAGCTGGATGCCGTCCTTCGGGAGCCCGGCTTTTTGGAGCGCGCCGCGCATGACTTCCGCTATGCACTGGTTGGAAAGAAAGGCTTCTTTTCCGCCGCGCAGAATCACCGCGTTGCCCGCTTTCAGGCAGAGCGCCGCCGCATCGGCCGTTACGTTCGGCCTTGCTTCGTAAATCATGCCGATCACCCCGAGGGGTACGCGCACCTGCTCGATTTTCAGCCCGTTCGGGCGGACGCCCCCGCCCACGATGCTGCCGATCGGGTCTTCCTGCGCCGCTACGCTGCGGATTCCCTGCGCCATGCCGTAAATACGGTCATGGTTCAGCTTCAGGCGGTCAAGGAGGGATTCGCTCATGCCGCTTTCGCGCGCGGCTTCCACATCCCGCGCGTTGGCGGCCAGAATCTCGCTTTCGCCGTTTTCAATCGCTCCGGCCATTTCCAGAAGCGCCTTGTCCTTTAACGATCCCGCCGCCGCGAGCGCGCGGGCCGCTTCTTTTGCGTTTTTTCCCATTTGCTCCAATACGGTCATGACGTCACCCCTTTGTTCTCTTTCTATCTTACTTCTTTTCCGTGCCGAAAACTGTCCCTATTTGTACGCCGTCGAAAAGCCGGTACAGGGATTTCGGGTCGGCACCGCTCATTACGCAGCAGGGAATTCCCGCTTCGTTGGCAAACGCCGCCGCGTTCACCTTCGTGCTCATGCCGCCTGTGCCGCGGTTCGAACCGGTGCCGCCCGCGAGCCTGCGGATTTCATCGGTGACCTCCGCCACATAGGGAATGCGTTTCGCGTTCGCGTCCGCGCGCGGATTCGCGTCGTACAGCCCGTCGATATCCGTCAGGATGACCAGCAGGTCGGCTTCCACCAGCCTTGCCACCGTTGCGGAAAGCGTGTCGTTGTCGCCGAAATTGTTGCCGACCAGCTCGTCGATGGCGACGGAGTCGTTTTCATTGACCACGGGAATCAGGTCCATTTTGATTAACTCATTGAATGTATTCTGGGTATTGCGCTTATTATGTTCATTGGCGATGACGTCGGCGGTGAGAAGCACCTGCGCCACCATCCGGTTGTATTCGCCGAACAGCTTGTCATACATAAACATCAGCTCACACTGGCCAACCGCCGCAACCGCCTGCTTGCGTTCCGTTTCCTGCGGCCGCTCCGGCAGTCCGAGCTTCCCAACGCCCACGCCGATTGCGCCGGAGGTGACAAGGATGATCTCCCTGCCGGAATTCTGCAAATCGCTCAGCACCTTGCACAGCGCTTCCATTCTGCGCAGGTTCAGTTTTCCGTTCTCATACGTCAGGGTGGACGTGCCTACCTTGACAACGATTCTTTTTGCCTGTGTTATCGCCGACATATCGTATCTCCTAAATTTTATTATCCTGTTTAAGGGCGCGTCCCGGGAATTTCTGCGATCGGGCGGCTGCCGCCGCGCCGTCTGGAAAACCGTTTGGAACGCCGTTTCCAACAGGGTTTATATCGTTAAGATTATAGCATATTTTCACGCGGTTTTGAAGAACCAACTTTGAAACGAAACGGAAAGAATCCTTACCGCCGGCCCTCCCATTTCCGTAAACTCTCCGGCATTATGGTTTAAAGGTTCGTAACGGATCCTATCGGAAGTATTCATAAATTTGATATCGCCCATGGGGTCGGCCGTAAAAAGGGGCGCGGTCGAAATCCGGCCGCGCCCCCACTTCCCACTTTCGGTTCCTTAGCGCGAACCGGAAAACGCAGCACGGTTTTCCGCTTTTCCGGAGCCGTTTCCCTTGGGTCGGAAAGATAAATTTCACGAATGAAAATTTATTTAGCTGTAACCAAAATTTTATCCAGTAAGCCAAACCGTTTCAAGCAGGAAACATATTCGGCAACACAGTAAGGGTTTTGGATGTCCTTTTCATCCAGCCCCCGGAAGGCATAGAGTTCATCCCAAAGCAGACTGCTGCCTTCAACGCAGAAAAATCCGGATGCAAGGTCAACGCCTGCAAAAATCTTACTTCCCTTGAAAACCTCATCCTGCTTTTCATATAAATTTTTCCCTTTGCCGGTATTCTGAACGAAAAAGGCGACCGGCGACGGCGCTCCGCCGGCCGGTAATTTTTCCGCCAAATGCGCATTGTTCCGTACATTTTCAGCAACCGCCCGCAGGGCTTTCTCCTCATGAAGCTCCGCTAGCGGATATTTTTCCAAAAGATAGGCCGCAATCTCCGCACCGGACTTGCGGTTTGGGAGCAGCCGGTTCTTATACTCGTTCCACGTCGCTTTCCATTCTTCCAGCATTTCCGGCGTCACTTTCTGCATCAACATATCCACACCCCCCGATAAATTCCTGATCTCTTGATCTTATTGCCAATCGAACTCATTTAGACTGGTTTTTATTTCAATTATTATAATAAACGGCAATATGCTTGTCAACAAAAAACTCCCGGAGCCAAAGCCCCGGGAGCAAAATGCTGTTCAATTAGTCCTGCGGATTGCGCGGTTTATTGGTGTTGGCAATAAAGCCGTTGCTTGCGCGCGGACGGTCATCCCTACGGTCGTCGCGGCGGTGGTCGTCATGACGGTGGTCGTCCCTGCGGGGGAACGGGCGGCGCGGTGCGTCGGAAATTTCATTTTCCGGAACCAGACCCTCCACCTCGATCAAAGCGTCGCGGCGGGAAAGGTTCAGTCTGCCCTTATCGTCAATTTCAAGTACTTTAACCATGACCTCGTCGCCGACATTGACAACGTCGGTCACCTTTTCGGTACGCTTCACATCCAGACGGGAAATGTGGACAAGGCCTTCCTTGCCCGGTGCGATTTCAACAAACGCGCCGAAGTCCATAATGCGGGTTACCTTGCCGTTGTAGATTGCGCCCGGCTCGGGGTCGTTCACAATCGTGTCGATGATGGTCATGGCGCGCTGGCAGTTTTCGGCGTCGATGCCGGAAACATACACGTGTCCGTCCTCTTCCACATCCACCTTTACGCCGCATTCGGCGCAGATTTTCTGAATCACTTTTCCGCCGGAACCGATTACCTCGCGGATTTTGTCAACCGGAATCAGCGTGGAGTACATTTTCGGCGCGTACTTGGAAAGCTCCTTGCGCGGCGCCGGGATGGCTTTCAGCATGATTTCGTCAATAATATAATCTCTGGCTTTGTGCGTCTTTTCAAGGGCTTCCTTTACCATTTCGGGCGTCAGGCCGTCGATCTTCAGGTCCATCTGAATCGCGGTGATTCCTTCGTGCGTACCGGCAACCTTAAAGTCCATGTCGCCGAAGAAGTCTTCTAAGCCCTGAATGTCCACCATGGTCATCCAGCGTTCGCCTTCGGTGATCAGGCCGCAGGAAATACCCGCAACCGGCGCCTTAATCGGCACGCCGGCAGCCATCAGCGCAAGCGTGGAGCCGCAGATGGAAGCCTGGGAAGTGGAACCGTTCGAGGACAGAACCTCGGAAACGAGGCGGTAAGCGTACGGGAATTCCTCAACGCTCGGAATAACCGGAACCAGCGCGCGCTCCGCAAGAGCGCCATGGCCGATTTCACGGCGGCCCGGGCCGCGGCTCGGCTTTGTTTCGCCGACCGAGTAGGACGGGAAGTTGTACTGATGGATATAGCGCTTGCTTTCCTCTTGATCAATGCCGTCGAGAATCTGGGCGTCGCTGACGGGGCCGAGGGTGGCGACGGTCAGAACCTGCGTCTGGCCGCGGGTAAACATACCGGAACCGTGCACGCGCGGCAGAAGATCCACTTCCGCGGCGAGCGGGCGCATCTGGTCCATCTTTCTGCCGTCTACGCGCTTCTGCTCGTCGAGGAGCCAGCGGCGAACGATATTTTTCTGTGTCTTATACATGCACTCGTCGATCTTTGCCGCCTGATCGGGGTAAATCTCGTCGAATTTCTCGTGTACCTTTTCATAAATGGGCTTGAGCCTTGCGTCGCGAACGGTTTTATCGTCCGTGTCGAGAGCAAGCTTCACGTCTTCCGTCGCGAATTCTTTCACGGCGTTCAGCATTTCCTCGTCCGGCTCGTTGCTCGGGTAGGAGAATTTCTCTTTGCCGATCTCCGCCTGAATGCCCTTGATGAACGAAATAATCTTCTGGTTTGCCTCGTGACCGGCCATAATGCCGTTGTACATGACTTCGTCGGAAACGATGTTCGCGCCCGCCTCAATCATGGCGATGCGGGTTTCGGTGGAAGCGACGGTCACGGCCATCTGGGAAACCTTGCGCTGCTCGGCGGTCGGGTTAATCACATACTGCCCGTCCACATAGCCGACGGAAACACCCGAAATCGGGCCTTTCCACGGAATATCGGAAATGCTGAGCGCAATGGAGGTGCCGACCATGGCGGCAATTTCCGGCGCACAGTCGTGGTCGACCGCCATTACCGTGCAGACCACGGAAACGTCGTTGCGCATATCCTTCGGGAAAAGCGGACGGATCGGACGGTCAATAACGCGGGAGGTCAGAATCGCTTTGTCGCTCGGGCGGCCTTCGCGTTTCAGAAAAGAGCCGGGAATGCGGCCCACGGAATAGAGCTTTTCTTCAAAGTCGACGGAAAGCGGGAAAAAGTCCACGCCCTCGCGCGGTTTCGGGGACGCTGTTACCGCAACGTGAACCACGGTTTCCCCATAGCGGACCAGGCATTCGCCGTTTGCAAGCTGCGCCATTTTACCGGTTTCAATCACCAGCGGCCGTCCGGCGAACTCTGTTTCATAAACTTTAAAGTTTTCGAACATAGTTTTCCTCCATTATTAACGGGAGAAACAGGTTTAGCAATAAAACCGGCGTCCGGTTCACGGGCGCTCGTTTCACTGCTAAGTCCCGTTCAACCCGTTTATTTATTTGATCAAAAAAATCCTAAAGGCAGGCGGTGCCCCGCCTGCCCTAAAAGACCGAAATTACTTGCGAATGCCAAGTTTTTGGATAATCGTACGGTAACGCTCAATGTCTGAATCCTGCAGATAGTTGAGCAGGCTTCTTCTTGCGCCGACCATTTTCAGAAGACCGCGGCGGGAATGGTGATCCTTTTGATGGGTCTTCAGATGCTCGGTAAGATCGTTGATTCTTTTTGTAAGAATCGCGATCTGTACTTCGGAAGAACCGGTGTCGCCCTCGTGCATGGCATACTCTTTAATAATCGCTGTCTTTTCTTCTTTTAACATAGTGTTTTCCACCCTTTCTAAAATAAACCCTCAATCGCAGAAAAAGGCTGGTGAAATCCCCAAAAAGAGGCTTACTCCTTTATCCGGGAAAGGGGCATAATACTTCAACATTATATCATGCCGTGCTTCTTTTGTAAATTGTTTTTATATGCTTTTTTTGAATATTGCCCTATTTTTTTCAAAATATTCCTTTGCCTGTTCTCCGTTTTTATGGATTTCCGCTTTCAGCTCGTCCAGTCCGTCGAATTTTTTCTCCGGGCGAAGAAATTTGATCAAATCCACGCAGACGGTTTTGCCGTAAAAATCCTCGCCGAAGTAATCCGGCAGCCAGGTCTCCGCCAGAACGCAGGGAGAACCGACCGTGGGCTTGATCCCGACATTCGTCACGCCGCAGTATTCCCTGCCGCCGAAGGCGACCCGGGAAACGTAAACCCCGAACCGGGGAAGCACAAAATTCTTCGGGATTGCCTGATTCAGCGTGGGCGTACCGAGCCTGCGGCCCAGTTTGCGCCCGTGCAGCACCGCCGAACGGTAACCGTAGGGCCTGCCCAAAAGGCGCGCCGCCTCGTCCACGTCGCCGTTTGCAATCAGCCCGCGGATGCGCGTAGAGCTGACCGCCTCCCCGTCCAGCAGGACGGCGCCGGCAACCTTCGTCTCCAGTCCCCGCTCGCGGCAAAGCTGTTCCAGCGTGCAGCAGCTTCCCCTTCCGCCGCAGCCGAAGGTAAAGTTAAACCCGCAGCAGACCTCTTTCGCGCGGCAGATCTGAATCAGCACCCGGTCGACAAATTCCTCCGGGGTATAATCCTTGATTGTAGAAAATTGCAGAATGTAAAGCTGTTCCACGCCGAATTCTTCCAGAATATGGATTTTCTGCTCCTGCGAAAGAATTTCCCCTCCCGCGCTGCCGCCCAGATCGGCGAGCGGATTATGCGCAAAGGTAAGTACCGCGGGTAAAAGGCCTTTTTGTTTCGCGTCGACCGCCGAGCCGATTACCTTTTTATGGCCGATGTGCAGGCCGTCAAAACTGCCGAGCGCAACAGCGGTATCCCCGAGCGCCGGAGTTAAATCATAGTTAATCCTCATTTGCCTTCGCTCCATTTGTTTTGTCCGTGCAGAAAAGGCGAAGCACGCAAAGCTCCGCTTTTTCGGTATCCACGTTCCCCAGCCCCAGAAATTCGCCTTCGGGGGAAAGCACGCGGAAAACCGCCCCGTTTTTCCGGTCGGGGAATAAAATGGATGTACGGTCGAGACTGAGCCCGCCGCCGTTTCGAAACCGGTTTGCCTGCGCCCCGGTTACCTGAACCGCGGGGGAATGCAAAAACAGGCTTTCCACCGGCAGAAGCTTCTCCTGAAGCGCGCCCCGCGCGGAAAGTTCCCGCGCTTCGTCCAGCGAAATCGCCTGCGGGAGGGTAAAGCCCGCCGCCGCCGTCCTCCGCAGAGAGGTCATCACGCCGAAGGTTCCCAGCCTTTCGCCGATATCCGCGCAGAGGGTCCGTATATAAGTCCCCTTGGAGCAGCGCACAAGCAGCGCGCCGCTTTGGGTGTTTTCGTCAAATTCGGTAAGTTCCAGCCGGTAAACGGTAACCGGACGCTTTTCGCGCTCGACCTCGATACCCTGCCGGGCAAGGTCGTAAAGCCGCTGTCCGTTGATCTGCACCGCCGAATACATCGGCGGAAGCTGGCGGATATTTCCCCGGAAATAGGGCAATGCCGCCTCAATCTGTTCCTTTGTAGCCCTTTTGCCGCTTTCCTGTAGCTTTTTGCCGGTGCTGTCCTGCGTGTCGGTGCCGTATCCAAGCGCAAAACCGGCCGTGTACTCCTTGTCCGTGTCCTCCAAAAGCGAGGCCGCCCTCGTCGCCTTTCCCAAAAGCAGGGGCAGCACCCCGGTCGCCATGGGGTCCAGCGTACCGGTGTGGCCGATTTTTCGCTCGCCGCACAGCCGCCGCATCACCGCGACCACGTCAAACGAAGTGAAATCCCGCGGCTTATCCACTACAATTACGCCGTTCACGCCGCGTCCCCCCTCGAATTATAGAAAATGTTTTCCGATTTCTTTGAGCATCTGCTCTTCCGCCTGGTCCATCGTTGTATTGAAGGTACAGCCCGCCGCTCCGGAATGTCCGCCGCCGCCGAACGCGGAGCAGATATCGGAAGCGTTGATGGGCGGGCGGGCGCGCAGCGAAATTTTGCAGGTGCCGTCCGGCTTTTCGCGCAGCGTCACGCCGACCAGCACGCCCTCGATCGCGCGCGGAATCGAAGCAAGCCCCTCAATATCACCCTCTGTCGCGCCGGTGCTGCGGATCATTTCGCAGGTTATCCGAATGACCGCGACACGGTTATTGAAATAATACTTGATGGTTTCCATCACGCGGCGCTCCATACCGATGCGCGCGCGGCTTTTCGTATCGAACATTTCGCGGTTGATGCGGTTGCCGTCCGCGCCTTTTTCCACTAAATCCGCGGCGATGCGGTAGGTGCGCGGCGTAACGTTGATGTATTTGAAACAGCCCGTATCCGTCGTAATGCCCGTATAAAGGCAATCCGCAATTTCACGGTCGATTTCCACGTTCAGAAGATTCAGCACGTCAAAGATGATTTCGCAGGTCGCCGCCGCTTTCGCGTCCACACAGGAACGCCTCGCGTAATCCATGTTGGACGGATGGTGGTCGATGCAAAGATCGATTTTTCCGCCGTAAAGGCTCTGGTTCGGTTCCCCGATGAGCTGTGTATCCGCGATATCCACCGCCACAATCACCTTCGGGGTGAACTCCTGTTTCTCAACGCCGCCGAAAAGGTAGTTGTATTTCGGCACGATCGGGTCGGAGCATTTGATCATGGCGCGCTTCCCAAGCTTTTGCAGCCCGCGGCAGAGCGCCGCAGCCGAACCGAGGGTGTCGCCGTCGGGGTATTGATGGCTCAGAATCAGAATGTCGTCCGCCCCGCGCAGAAATTCTGCCGCTTCGTTCCGGCTAATCATCTTTTTTATCACTCCTCAGGTCGTTCAGAATTCGTGAAATATTCGCGCTGTATTCAATGGAATCGGTCGGCTTGAAGGTCAGCTCCGGAACATGCCTGAGCTGAAGGCGCGCGCCGAGCTCGTGGCGGATAAAGCCGGACGCGGATTTCAGCCCGGTAACCGCCTGCTTTGCGCGCTCCATTCCCTCCATTGCGCTGACATAAACTGTGCAGAAAGATAAATCGCTGGTAACTTCTACCCGGACTACGCTGATCAGGCCCTGAATCCGCGGGTCTTTCAGCTCGCGGAAAATCGCCGTAAGCTCGCGTTTAATGTCCTCGGTAGTACGCCCCATTCTGTGGCTGGCCATTTCATACCTCCGTAATATAGCCCTCTCTTGGCTTATTCTTTATAAGCCTCCATCATAAAGGCTTCAAAAATGTCGCCCTGCTTAATGTCGTTGAACTTTTCAAGTCCGATACCGCAGTCGTAACCTTCGGCCACTTCCTTCACATCGTCCTTGAAGCGGCGCAGGGAATCAATTTTATCCTCGGTAATCACGATGCCGTCGCGCACAACGCGGATCTGCGCGGCGCGGGTAATCTTGCCCGTGGTAACGTGGGCGCCCGCGATGGTGCCCACACTGGTAATTTTATAAACTTCGCGGCACTCGGCCTTGCCAAGGGCAACTTCGCGGTACTTCGGCGCGAGCATACCCTTCATGGCGGACTCGATTTCGTCGATGCAGTCGTAAATAATGCGGTACAAACGCATATCCACGCCGTCGCGCTTCGCGTTTTCCTCGGCAACGGGGTCGGGGCGCACGTTGAAGCCGACAATAATGGCGTTGGACGCGTAGGCGAGCATTACGTCGGATTCGCTGATCGCACCGACGCCGCCGTGAATAACATTCACGCGAACCTCGTCGTTGCTCAGTTTTTCCAGCGACTGCCTTACCGCTTCCACAGAGCCCTGCACATCGGCCTTGACGATGATCTGGAGTTCCTTCATGTCGCCCTGCTTCATCTGGTCGAACAGATTGTCAAGGGTGACCTTCGTGCGGGAGTTGAACCGCTCTTCCTTCATCTCGTTGCGGCGCTGTTCCACCAGCTCCCTCGCCAGACGTTCGTCGGAAACGGCGTTGAAAATATCGCCGCCCGTCGGGACGTCGTCCAGTCCGGTAATTTCCACCGGAACGCTCGGGCCCGCGGAATCAATCTTATTGCCGTCCGCGTCCGTCATGGCGCGTACGCGGCCGACGGTGGTACCGGCAACAAGGATGTCGCCCGTATGGAGCGTACCGTTCTGTACCAGCATGGTTGCGATCGGGCCGCGGCCCTTGTCGAGCCTTGCCTCAATAACGGTACCCTTTGCCGCGCGGTCGGGGTTCGCTTTCAGTTCCTTCATATCGGCGGTCAGGATGATCATCTCAAGAAGGTCCTTGATTCCGGTTTTCTGCAAAGCGGAAACCGGAATGCACGGCGTATCGCCGCCCCATTCCTCCGGTACAAGGTCGTATTCGGTCAGCTGCTCCAGAACATGCTGCGGATTCGCGCCCGGTTTATCCATCTTGTTGATTGCGACAATAATCGAAACCTTGGCGGCCTTTGCATGGTGAATTGCCTCAATGGTCTGCGGCATGATGCCGTCGTCCGCGGCGACAACCAGCACGGCGATATCCGTTACCTGCGCGCCTCTTGCACGCATGGTGGTAAACGCGGCGTGGCCCGGTGTATCCAGGAATGTAACCTCGCGGTCGCCGAGCTTTACCTGATACGCGCCGATATGCTGGGTAATTCCGCCCGCTTCGGTGGCGGTAACATTCGCGTGGCGAATGGCGTCGAGCAGGGAGGTCTTTCCGTGGTCAACGTGGCCCATCACCACGACGACCGGCGCGCGCGGCACGAGGTTGTCGTCCTCATCCTCGCTGTCGTCGATAATCTGCTCCTCAATGGTAACGACGACTTCTTTTTCCACCTTCGCATGGAATTCCATTGCCACCAGCGAAGCCGTATCGAAATCGATCACGTCGTTCACCGCGGCGAACACGCCCATAGCCATCAGCTTCTTGATGACTTCGGCGGCGGTCGCCTTTAACCGCAGAGCCAGCTCGCCGACCGTGATTTCTTCCGGAATCTGCACGGTAATCGGCTTCGCCTTGCGTTCCATTGCGATACGGCGCAGGCGCTCGGATTCCGTTTCCTTGCGGGAATTGCGCGGCCTGCCGCGGTATTGGCTGCTGCGCTGGGTCAGCTTCTGTTTCTGTACGGTGTTGTTGGTGTTGATTTTCTCGGAAGCAAGGCGGTCGTACTTCTCATTGTATTTATCCAGTTCCACATGGGAAGCGTGGGTATCGACAATTCTGCCCGCAGGCCGACGGATGCCGCTGTCGGTAGTATTGTTTGTCTGCTGCTGCGGTTTTCTCTGCAAGGTATTCTGAACCGGTCTGGGAGGAACAGGCGCTTTCTGGGGCTTGGGGCCAACCGGCGTAATTTTGCCCGGTTTCACCGCTTTGCGCACCGGTTTTTGATCCGGCTGCGGGTGCGCGGCTTTGGCGGGATGCGGGCCCTTTACCGGCTGCGCGGGTGCGGCGGGTTTTTCCGGCTGAATGGAAACATCCGGCTTTTCCGGTTCGATAACGGTTTCCTTCCGGTTCCCCTCTGCAAAATACGCGTCCAGATTTTCCATATTGTTTTTTTGCGTAAAGGTTTCAAAAACAACATCCAGTTCGCCTTCGTCAAGGGCGGTCATATGTTTTTTTACTTCGCCGGTATATTTCTGCAAAGTATCGATTACGTCCTTATTCGGTACGTTCAGGTCTTTGGCCACCTCGTGAACCCTGTATTTTATCATCATATATGAAATTCCTCCTCATTCCTCAGTTCCGGCCGCCTGCGCAGTGCACAGTGCAATCAGTCTGGAAGCGAACCCGGCATCATTAACCGCAACAACTCCGGTTCGCTTTCCGAGAGCCATGCTGATTTCGTCCATCGTGGAGGAAAGCGCCTGCAAAGCGATTCCTTCCTCCTCGGCCGCAAGCCGTACCCCGCCCGCTGTCCGGGGCGACAGGTCCTTGGCGAGCAGCACCAGTTTTGCATTTCCCCTGCGCAGCGATTCGATCACCGCGTCGTTGCCGAGCGTGAGCCTTCCGGCCCGCCGCGCAATCCCAAGAAGATGCAGTATTTTTTCATTCATTCCGGCTGATTTCCTCCTCCATACGATCGTAAACCTCATCGGGGATTTTACAGGAGAAGGCTTTTTCAAATCTTCTCGATTTCCGCGCGGCTTTCAGGCAGTCGATGCTTTTGCAGACATACGCGCCGCGTCCCGGTTTGCGCCCCGTCAGGTCAAGGGAGATTTCCCCTTCGGGTGATTTTACAACCCGCACAAGTTCTTTTTTGGGCTTCATTTCCCCGCATCCCGCGCACATGCGAAGCGGTACCTTTTTTTGATGCATCGTCATCACCGCCTTACCTGAATTAGGATTTCTCTTCTTCGCCGTAGAAGCCGCTCTCCGGTTTAATATCGATTTTCCAGCCCGTCAGCTTGGCGGCAAGGCGGGCGTTCTGCCCCTTGTTGCCAATGGCGAGGGAAAGCTGGCTTTCCGGCACGGTTACACGGCAGGCGTGCGAACCGTCCTCGGCCGGAACAACGTTAAGAACATCGGCGGGCGAAAGCGCGGAAGCGATAAATTTCGCCGGGTCTTCATTGTACTCGACAATGTCGATTTTTTCGCCGCCCAGTTCGTTAACAATGTTGGATACGCGCGCGCCGCGCGCGCCGATGCAGGCGCCGACCGCGTCTACGTCGGGGTTGTGGCTCTGCACCGCGATTTTTGTGCGGGAACCCGCTTCGCGGGAAACCGCTTTTATTTCCACCGTGCCGTCGTAGATTTCCGGCACTTCGGTTTCAAACAGACGTTTTACCAAATCGGGGTGAATGCGGCTGATCATGGCGCGCGGTCCCTTTTCGGTTGCTTTTACGTCGACCACGTAAACCTTGATGTGGTCGCCCTCGGTCAGCTTTTCGTCGCCGACCTGCTCGCTCTTCGGCAGAATCGCCTCGGCTTTTCCGATCAGCAGCGTTGCCGCGCCGGTGCGCGGGTCCACGCGCTCGACCAGCGCGCTCACCAGTTCCTGGTGCTTGCTCTGGAATTCCTGCATCATCTGGCCGCGCTCGCCGTCGCGGATGCCCTGGCGGATAATGTTGCGCGCGGTCTGTGCCGCGATGCGCCCGAACTCCTTGGTGTTGAGCTGAACGTTAACCGTGTCGCCGATTCCCGCCGCGGGGTCGATGCTGCGCGCGTCTTCCAGAAGGATTTCTTTCCCCTGTTCGGTTATGTCCTCAACGACGGTCTTGCGCAGGTAAACATCGAACGTGCCTTTTGCAGGTTCCATGTTGATCACGCAGTCCTCGTTGCCGTAGCTGCTCTTGCAGGCCGTAACGATCGCTTTTTTAATTTTGTCGATCATAAAATCGACGGGGATGCCCCTTTCCTTTTCCAGAAGGGTAAGAGCCTCGAAAACTTCGCTGTTCATTCCGCAATACCTCCAACAATATCATCTTCCACCAGCCGTACGGACGAGGCATCCTTTTGGGCAAGTGAGATTGTTTCCCCATTATCCGTTTCTAAAATTATCGTATCTTCCTGAAAATCCCGAAGCGTTCCGGTCAGCTCGCGCCGCCCGTCCTCCAGGGGGTGAAACAGCTTTGCCCGCACTTTTGCTCCCAAAAACGCCCGGAAATGCTCTTCGCGGACAAGCTCGCGCTCCATTCCGGGGGAAGAAACCTCCAGGCAGTAAGACTGTTCAATCGGGTCAAGCTGATCGAGCGGATCATTAATCGCGCGGCTCATCGCTTCGCAGTCTTCAATGCCCACGCCGCCCTCTTTATCGATGAAAATGCGCAGGAACCAGCCGGCCCCTTCTTTTACAAAGCGTACATCCCAAATGGTCAGGCCAAGACCGGCCGCAATCGGAGCGGCAAGTTTCCAGACCACATCAACGGTATTCCCGCTCTTTTTCCTGTTTGACAATCCGTTCACCTCATAATACAAACAAAAGAGCGGGTCGCCCCACTCTTTCATCCTTCATAATATTACTTGTTTATAATATCACAATAAACGCTTAAATGCAAGGGGCAAATCTGCACCTTTTTCCGCCTATTCTTCCATTTGTTTTCCCAAAAACGACGCCGCGACCTGCGCCAGCTTTGTTTCGCTGTCGCTGGGAGCTTCGTTGCCGTCGTTCGACAGCAGGATAACGGCCCCCGTTACGTCGCTGGAAGCAATAATCGGGCAGATGACTTCCGCCGTGCGGTCGACGCCCTCAACCGGCTTGAGCGCGGAATTTCCCTTGCTTACGAAATTCTGCCGGCTTTGCATATATTCCTCCAGTTCGGAAGTAACGCGGCGTTCTAAAAACTCTTTGCGCGACACCCCGGCCGCCGCAACGACATGGTCGCGGTCGCAGACAAGGGTCGGCAGACTGACCACTTTGGAAAGCACGTCTGCGTACTGCCCCGCGAAGGTGGAAAGCTCTCCTACGGGAGAATATTTCTTAAAGATAACTCCTCCCTGCGTATCGGTAAAAATTTCAAGCGCATCCCCTTCGCGGATACGAAGTGTGCGGCGGATTTCCTTTGGGATGACAACGCGGCCTAGATCATCAATTCTTCTGACTATTCCTGTAGCTTTCAAATTTATTTCCCTCCTGTTACGGTGTTGTCATTGCTTATTATCCGCAGGAAAATCGAAGCTATACAAGATTTTACAAGGTTGGTTTTGGCAAATTTTGCCCCGGTTTCCTTCATGATTTTATTCAATTATTTAGCATAAAATAAAAGGAAACAGAGACGGAAAGCGTCTTGAGTGCCCTTGCCGGCGAAGGCGTTATCATGGATTTTCTTCTTTGGAAAAGCCGTTTTTGCTTGTAAACGGCGGCATACCGTATTATAATAAAGCGTAACAAGTTTTCCCGAAAATTGGAGGTTTAACATTGAAAAAAATATGGAATTTATGCGCCGCCGTGCTCGCGGCCGCCGTCCTGTTCGCGCTGGCGGGCTGCTCGGCACGTACTCCGATAACGGCGGACGAGTTTAAAAAGCAGGCCGAAGCGCAGGGCTTCAAAGTAACCGACGCCAGCGGCGCGAGCCCAGCGGTTGAAAAATATTTCGACGCGGTAAAAAGCGAAACCGGCACGGATATTACGTACCTTGCCTTCTCCTCGGAGAGTTCCGCGCAGGAATCCTACAAAACCATCAAGGCAAATATTTCGAACGGCGCGACCGGGACTTCCACCAACGTGGATTCCTCATCCTATAACAAATACACCTTCGTGAACGGGGAACTGTCCCACACGCTGGTGCGTATGAACAAGACCATCGTTTACGGCAAGACGACCACCGCCCACAAAAATCAAGTGGATGATTTTCTGAAAGCAATCAAATATTAAGCGATCCTCCCGGACGATTCCGGGAGGATTTTTTTATTCAGTTCGAAATACGGCACGATTCCCCTGCATTTTCCATTTCTTTGTTTTAAATTGCAAATACCTGTTGCATTATTGGAATAAAAGGGTTATAATTTGCTTGCAAGGCATAAAGATATAAAAATTGCAATGCAGGAACAGGTGGTCGAAACACCTGCTCCCTGCATACGGAGTAATAGGGCTCCATATGCAACTGATATAATCAGCACATTGCGGTTTCTATTATACCTCCTGTTTGCGGTTTTGTACAGGGGTATTTTCGAAATTCGCATTGTGCAGGTAGCGTTGTATATGGATTGATTCAAAAATCCATGTACAGCGTTTTTTTATGCCTTGCGTTCGGGCGGCGGGCGTCACCATTTTAATGAGACGGGTTTCCGGGTGCTCCGGTTTTCCCGCCGCCTTCCTTTTTACGCACAGCCCTTTTTCCTTAAACCACAGTCTTCGGCAGCCCGGCGAGCCGCACGCCGGGCGTAAGTCCGAAATCGTTTCGAAGGCATGCCCGAACTCTATCAGCGTGTCCTTCTTCCCCACCAGGGTGTCCCCCCTAGGGGGAAGATTCATCTAGTCGGCTTCCCGGCGGCGGGCATTGTGTCCTACCCCGCCGGGTGTAAGTCCGACATTTTTATTTTTAGAATTTCACAGAGATCTCTTATGACAGAGGGACTCTTGTTTAACCAAAAGGTTTCACCCTTTTCCGTCAATGAAAACCAATAGAAAGCATGTCCCCCAAAGACCCTTTGGGGATACCTCCGGGGTGCAGGGGGCTTTTATGGAACCCTCATGACAGGGCAGGTTAAGCCGGCACACACGTGTATAATGAGGTACCTTTTCTCTCTAAGCTACCTCAGAGGACCGTCAATGAAAACCACTAGAAAGCATGTCCCCCAAAGACCCTTTGGGGATACCTCCGGGGTGCAGGGGGCTTTTATGGAACCCTCTTGACAGGGCAGGTTAAGCCTGCACACACGTTTATAATGAGGTACCTTTTCTCTCTAAGCTACCTCAGAGGAACGTCAATGAAAACCACATAGCATGCGTGTCCCCCAAAGACCTTTTGGGGATACCTCCGGGGTGCAGGGGGCTTTTATGGAACCCTCTTGACAGGGCAGGTAAAGCCTGCACACACGTTTATAATGAGGTACCTTTTCTCTCTAAGCGACCTCAGAGGAACGTCAATGAAAACCACATAGAATGCGTGTCCCCCAAAGACCTTTTGGGGATACCTTCGGGGTGCAGGGGGCTTTTATGGAACCCTCCCGCCGGGATTTAAAAGCCCCCTGCTCGTCCTTTGCCTACTTTCGGACGATTCCGAAAGTAGGGGCCCGCCCGGCCTGAGGGCAGACTAAATCATTTCCGTAATTCGATATGGAGGGCAAAAGGGATAGGTTCGATTTTTTCAAAGCAGACAAGGTGTAGTTCCAACCCTTCGGGGAACCCCCGGCGAGGGTTCCCCACGCAGAAACAATCCACCGGACTATTTCTGCTCCCTTCCTGCGCTTTTAAAAGGCAGGGGAACGATGGGGCTCCGCCCCAAACCCCGCAAACTTTTGAAAAAGTTTGAACAAAACTTTCATGTTGTTTCGGCTTAAGCCCTTCCGTTGGAGGAGCGCCGCTCGCGGCGCGGGGGAAACGGCTAAAAGGACACTTTGTGTCCTTAAAAGAGCTTGGTGCCGACCAGCCCCGCAAAGGCCATGGAAAGGATTCCGATATAGAGCAGCGTTGCGGGAAGCCCCCGGAAGGCCTTCGGCATCGCGTCGTTTTTCAGCTCCGGCATCGCGCGGGCAAAAAACCCCGCGGCCAAATAGAACGCGATTCCCGTCCCGAGCGCATAACCGACGGCGGAAGCAGGACTTAACGAAAAGCGGTTCACCGCAAACGGCATGGAAAGCACCACTGTGTTGATTGCCGCCGGCGCCAGCACCTGCCCGTACTGTTTGTAAAACGGGAAAGGCAGGAATTTCAAAAGCAATGCCACCAGAATGTAAGCCAGCGCGGCACAAAAGGCCGCGGCGGAGGGAAACAGAACCGGGCGGAACACACTGCCCGCCAATTTCGCGCTGATCCACGATCCGCCAACGGCGGAAAACAGGGAAAAGAGCGCGACAAACAGGGAATACACGCCCAGTGTTTTGGGCCTGCGCGCCGCGCGGAGCACATGGCTGAACCCAACGCCGCCGGCAAACAGAATATTTTCCGTTGTAACGGCAAGCAGGGCCGTGATCATCATCTGCGCAAACGTCGTCATCCGCGCGTCACCTTCTTCTTTCCGGCCTTTTGGCTGCGCTTCTCATTGATTCCCTGAACAAGCGCGGCAAGAAAGCCTAAAATCAGGAACCCGAAAAACGGCAGGGAAACGCTGACGGTTCCCGCCGGGTCGGTGCAGGTCTTCCAAAAGCTGCGAATCAACACGGTCAGCGTAATAACAAGCATGAATCCGGCGGAACAGCCCAGCGCGTCGGCGGCCACGGCCAATCCGATATGCGTGGGCGCGTATTCGTTCGCGCGGGAAATCATCATGGAGTTGCAGATCATCAGGCTGGCCGCCATGCCGAGCGAAGCGATGGAGCCCGGCTCGATCTTGTCGGTAAGCCATGCGGCGGGAAGGTAGAAAATCGCGGAGGAAGCCAGCACCAGCCCCGGGCGTATCCACGCGGGAACCATTTCGCCCACAAGGCAGAAAAAGAACGACAGGGGAACCGAAAGAAAAAAATACAAAAGGGAAAGCTCGGCGGCGTTTTTCAGGTCATCCCCGGCGAACACCACCGGAAACATCCCAAGCGCCCCGACCAGAACGGGATTTTTATAAAATACGCCGTTTAAAAAAATCGTGCCCGTTTCCCGAAGAAGAACACCCTTATTCCTCATACAGCTCTTCCCCCCATCTCCGGTCGCCGCAGACCAGACTGTTAATATGCGGTACGGCCGCGTTTGCAATCAGAATCGCGAAAGCAGCTCCCTGCTCATACGCGCCGTACCGGCGGAACAGCATGATCAGCACACCGGCAAAAAATCCGTAAATCACCCGCCCAAGCCACGTGCGGGGCGAAGTAACCGGATCGGTCAGCATAAAAACGGCGCAGAACAAAAGGGAACCCGACATCAGCTCATATTTTACGGAAGTCAACGGAATACAGGCAATCCGCGGCCAGAGCGCCGCCATCAGCGCGGCTCCCAAAAGACAGCAGGCCGTTATTTCCCAATTCGCGGTTCGTTTTAAAAAAAGATACAGGCCGCAGGCGCACACAACCAGAATCCCCGTCGTTCCGACGGGGCCGGCGAACACGCCCCACAGCATATCCATGGGAAGGATATCCGGCTTCAGCCCGTTTTTCAGAACGGCCGCCGGGGAAGGGACGGTTCCGACATTGCAGTCGGCAAACGCGGGAAGCGCTTCGTGCGCCGAAGGGTTGAAATAGGCGAACATCTGCTGCGGCCACAGGAGCGTTGCAAAAGCCACGCCCGCCGCCGCGGGGTTAAAGGGCGTATGCCCGGTGGAGCCGAACGGCTTTTTCGCAACCAGAATCGCGAACGCGGCGGCGGCGCAGGGAAGCCACATCGGCGCGTTCAGCGGCATCAGCAGGACAATAACCAATCCCGTTACCATGGAGGAACAGTCGGATGCATTGATACTCCTTGACTGAAGCAAGCTCCACGCGATTTCGCACAGCGCGCAGACCAGCAGGGTCATTCCCGCCATAACAAGCGGGCGCACCCCGTAGCGGACGACCGGCAGAATCAGAAGAAAGGCCAGCGCAATCAGCGTGTCCCGCATCATGGAGGAAACGGAGGCTTCTTTTTTCAGATACGGGGCTTTCGCGTTAAGTAATGTCAAGGAAGTCACCGCTTTTCTTTAAGTGTGCCGCTTTTTGGACGGCGCCGGTCAAATCAATCCCCGAAGGGCACGCCACGGAACACGCGGAACAGCGGATGCATTTCTGCACATTCGTCAGCCGGAGCGGGTCTGGCTCCGCGCTTAATAATTCCTGATGCACTTTCCAGGGCACAATCCCGCGCGGGCAGGCGTGCGCGCACCGCTGGCACCCGATGCAGGGGTATTCCCTGTATTTCGGGGCTTTTTTCAGCGCGATCACACAGCGCGTTGCCGCGGACACCGGTTCGTTCAAATCCGTTACCGCCTTGCCGGTGATGGAGGAGCCGGTGACGACCAGCGTGGTTTTTTCACTGACCCCGCAGAATTCCAGAAGATCTTTGAGCGGCGTTCCGATTCGCGCCCGTACGTTGCGCCAGTGTTCCACGCCGTCGCCCGCCACCGTTACCACCGCGGAGGTTTGCAGATCACCGTCGTCAACGGCGGCAAGCAGGGCGGCGCAGGCCTGCGCGCCGATATAGGCGGCGTTCTTCCCGCTTGAAAACAGCTTCTTTTTCAGAAGCAGGCGCGCCGGATACCGTTCACCGGCAAAAATCAGATCCGCCTGCGAATTGATTTTATGGATTATTTTCGCTTCGCGCCGGGTGGCGACGGCGATTTTGTTTTCTTTTGCGCCGCAAGCCTGCGCGGCGAGCACCAGCCCGGAAATAATGGCGTTTGTATTTTCGCGCAGCGTGGCCATCGCGCTGGTTGTACAGGGGTCTTCGTCAAAACAGCACGCGACAATCATATTCGGTTTCAGCCGGCGCAGCCTCTTCAGCTTTTGAAAAAGGGGCACGCCGTCGAACTCATCCACAATTCCGGCGCCCTGTGCCGCTGCGATAATCGCGGCGGCGTTCAGCTCCCCCTTGCGCGGCGGAAGCCGCTTCGGGGGTTCCGTTTCCTCCGGAGCCGGAAGGTCCTTGATTTTATGCCGAAGGGAAGCCGTCTTTTGCTGATCCAGTTTTATGCCGTGCCGCAGTATCACACCGTCATCCCCATTTCATTGATTCCGAACATTATCAACCATACACAAATGCGGTTATTTCCGTTCGTCCGCCGCTTTTAAGGTATTGATCGCTTCGCGTGCGTCTTCCGCCTTAAATACGCTTGTTCCGGCAACACAGATATCCACGCCGGCCTGCGCCGCCGTTTTCGCGGTTTCCGGGTTGATTCCGCCGTCCACCTGCACCAGCAGCTCCGGCTTCTTCGCTTTCAGCGCGCGGACCTTGTCCATCATATCGGCCATAAAGCTCTGCCCGCCGAAGCCCGGCTCCACCGTCATCACCAGAACCATGTAAAGATCGTCGAGATACGGGAAGACCTTTTCCACCGGCGTTTTCGGTTTCACGGCAATCGCGGGTTTCGCCCCGCCCGCCTTGATGGCGGCGATCGTTTCGCGCGGGTCGGAATCTGATTCCAGATGGAACGAAATAATATCTGCGCCGGCCTTTAGGAAATCCGGCGTATACCGGAGCGGCTCGTCAATCATCAAGTGAACGTCAAAGGGCTTGTCCGTAAATTTACGCACGGACTTCACAACGGGCGCGCCGAACGTAAGATTCGGTACAAAATGCCCGTCCATTATATCGAGATGAATCCAGTCTGCGCCGCAGACATCCATTCTTTTTACCTCATTGCCAAGCTGTGAAAAATCCGAAGAGAGCACGGAAGGTGCAATCAACATTTTTATCCCTCCATTTAACCTTTGTTTTATTCTACCTTAATTTCGCGCTGATTTCAACTTTTCGGAACCGGTTCCCGCAAACTTTATAGCGCCTGCCGGGAACCAGTCCCGGCAGACAATCTATAATAAAGCGGTTTAAATATATTTGCCCCGCACACTATTGTATGCTGCAATCCGCTTTTTGGCAGTAAAAAAAGCCCCGCAAACACGAAGCTTTTCCGCTTATTCGTCTTCGCCGGGGTCCTCTTCGTCCGGCGCTTCCGCTTTTTTTCTCTTCACTTCCTTATAGTAAGCAAAACAGAACAGCGCGAGCGCCGCCGCCGTGATCACCCGGAAGACCCAGCCCCACACCCCGGCAAACAGATTGGCCGCTCCCGCCGCAAAGGCGAGCCACCATCCGCCGAGGAAAAGAAAAAACGCCCCCGCAAAATAAAAAATACGGTTTTCCCGCCCCATGCGGAAAATTAAGATCAGTCCTGCCGCAAACCACATGGCGGCATACAGATAACGCATAAGACCGCCTCGCTTCCCATTTTTAAATCATTATCCCCCAGCGTGTCCGCTCCTTTCTCCCACACAGAAAGCAGAAGAAAAATCGTAAGCAATCTCTTGTGCGAAAGAAAGACAGGAGCGAAAGCTTTTGGAGCACCCCGGCCTAACCGGGGCCAATGAGAAAAAAGCGGGGTTGCCCCCGCTTCTGTTACAGAACATAGATATTCATGTTGCGGACGCCGAAATTCCGGCACTGGCCAACCGTATTGAAATACAGGTCGGCAACAATGACTCCCTTCATAACGCCGCCGCCGGTATCCGCCGCAATCGCGTAGCCGTAAACCGTTCTGCCGTCGGCCGAAGTGATATACAGCCTGCTTCCGTAAGGAATGATATGCGGATTTACCGCCACCAGTCCGAACGCCGCGGGTTTGCCGGTAGAAGTCCAGCCGCCGCCCGTGTATCCGGTGCATCTTCCGGAAACGCATTTGCGGTAGCTGACTGTTTTTCCGTTCCGGTCGGTAAAGGTGCCGTCGCCGTTTTCAACCGCGCCGGCTTTTTTCTTCGTACCGACAACGGTTACCTGCTCCACCGGCTGCGCGATTACCGTGCTCGAAATCTCTTCGCTGCCGGCAAGCTTGCCGTCGACAAGCTTCTGCTTCAGAACAACCGATTTTACGCCGGATTTTCCGGGTGTACGGATCTGTTTCTGGCCTTTGTAAAGGCCGGCGCTTTTTTCCGTCCGGTTCTGAAAAGGAATTTCCTTCTGGGAGGTTACCTGCTGATACTCCACCCTTGCGACGGCGATTTTCATGCCTTCGCCCACGGCGGTATCCTGCTTCACGCTGACGACGTCGTCATTGCCGACTTTCACACCGGCTTCGTCCAGCGCCTGCGCTACGGTGCCTTCGCTGACAACCGCCGGGGTGGTTTTCCCGTCCGCCGCGATGCTGACACAGTATTTTTTGATCACCTTGATATCGGTTGCGCCGGTAATCTGTGTGTCCGCCGCGGGAGAAACCGCATCGTTTTTCCCGGGCGCAACGCCTGCTTGTGCAAGCGCTTCGGCCACTGTGTCGCCGTAGTGCAACGTGACGGCTTTTATTTTGCCGCCGTTTTCAACATTTACGGAATACGCGCTGCGGACAAGGAGTTGAATCGAACCGTCCGGAGCATTTTGAGAACTGCGTACAACCAAATCCTTCTCGCTCACCGGAATTTTTGCCGCGGAAAGGATTTCATCGGTTTCATCACTGAAAAGCTGAACGCTTTTCTTTTCACCGTTATAATCGATCACAGCGTTTCGGGTTGCAGCCGCCACCGTGACGACCGAACCGACCGTAATCGTAATCATAATTGCAAGCGCAGCCACTCTCTTTATTGTGCTTTTAAAACCTGCTCTATTTCGTATGAAACTTCGCATCAAGTCACCCTTTTCTTTGCTTTTGCACAGTAAATATGGGCTTTACCCACCACATTGACGCGGCCTCTTTTTTCAGGATATGCGTCAATGGCGTAATTATATCCACCGAATGCATAGTTGTCAAATTGTTATAGCGCTCTCGTTTGTGCACATTGCACAACTATATATGACGATAAAATCTGGATTTTCTTCTGTAATTGCTGAATTGACATTATTTTCAGATTTCCTACGGTTCTTCGAAATGGCTTTTCTGTGCAAAATGTAAGAAAATGATTGTTACAAAGTTGTTACAAATATTACAGCGTTGTTTATTCTTTATTTTTGGACAGTACTTTTCTTTTTTTGACGCGGCAAAAAAGAGAGTATCTTCAATTTTTGGCTCTGGGCCTGCATCTTCTTCCAAAATTTACTTTTTGCTGAGTCCTGTCGAACTTTGTTTCATCCGCAATTCAGGAAAACTCTGCCTTTTTTCCCTTTGAAAATATTTTTTCAGAGGGATTCCGCTTTTTATTCCGACAAGGCGGGATTTTTCCCGCAGAAACCGCCCTGCGGACATACTATATATAGTATAGAAAAGGGGCACTGAAAAGCGCGCGCAGAAAACCGAAAAAAATACCATATATAATGAAAAAGAAACCCCGTTTTCAGGAGGTTTCCAAAAGGGTTTTTGATTCCCGTCTGTTCTGCAAACGGTGAAGAAATTACACACTCTTTTATACCGAAAAACGCTCCCCCTTTTCCTAATGTTTTTTTATGGCCTGCCTTTTGCCGGTCACATAAATTTTATTGCATGAAAAGTCTTTCCATATATATATCATTTCCTCAATCATTATATAATAGTATAGAATTGGTTCGTACTCCCATGGAGAAACGGACGCCTGTTTTGAATTTACAAGGTAAATCGCCTTCAAAAATCCTTATAATTTTTAAAGAAAGGAAAATTTATTTTCTAAAAAGCATAATAATCTGCGCAGTTATTCCGATATAATATTATAGTTCTGACTTGGAACAAAATATTTGATAGGGTGTGTATTTATGAAGTATCACTTTTCCCTCCCTCAATTGCCCGATACCGCAATTGACGTGGAAAAATCTTATTGGTCGGGCAAAAAATCGGTTTGGGCAAACGGAAAAGCCTGTGCGCAGGCGGCGCACAGCAGCCGCAGAGCCCCCAAATTTATAATACCCGTACCGGACGGTACCGAAAAAGTTCTTGGCATTACGCCGTCGCCATTCTTCGACGACGGGTTAACCGTTTCTCTGGACGGAGCAACCATACCGATTACCGCGCCTTTAAAATGGTATGAGTACATCATGGGCTGTCTGCCTGTTTTTCTCGTTTTCATCGGAGGAGCGATCGGGGGGTTAATAGGCGGAATCGGCGCCTGCTGCAACTTTAAAATTGTAAGAGGCAGCCTAAGTATGCCTTTAAAAATTCTTGCCGCGCTTGGAGTGACCTTAATTGCAGCCGCTCTTTATTTTGTTTTTGCATTCCTTTTCATGAAAGTGGTGCATTAACGATCATACATTTTGAATATTCTTTTTATATACGATAAGTATAATATTTTTCTTGATTTTCCCCTAGCAAATCGAATTTCAGAAACATATATTATACGGATTGTAAATAATAGCTGTCAAAAAAGGCCCGCACCGTAACCGGTGCGAGCCTTTTTTAATTGTAAAAAATTATCTCTTGGAGAGCTGTTTATTTGGATTCTGCGTTTTTATATACGATACGGCCGTCAGAGATAGTGTACACGATCGGTGTATCAGAGATCTGCTTAGGATTACATTTGAGAATGTTCCGGCCGAGGACAACAAGGTCAGCACGCTTGCCGACTTCAACTGTGCCAATTTCCTTTTCCTCGAAGTTTTCATATGCAATATTCGTGGTGTAGGCTTTGAGCATTTGATAAGCGGTCAAACTCTGCTCCGGCCAGCGGTGCATATCTGTATCTTCCTCTCCGGGATATGGGCTGTTGCGTGTTACACCGACTTCGATTTCGTCAAGAACCTTGAAAGGGGAAACAGCGCCGTCGCTTGCGCCGGCAAGTACAATGCCTGCGTCAAGCATGTTCTTGGTCGGGTAGAAGGATAGAGCACGATCCTTGCCGACATATGCGGATTCGAGCTTATAGAAATCATCACCATACATCCAGAGGAACTGGAGTGCGGCCACGACCTTCAGCTTAGCCATCCTTTGGATATCGGCGTTTTTGATTTCGCAGACATGGGTGATCGTGTGGCGGGAATCGTGCTCGCCGTTAGCAGCCTGTGCCTTCTCATAGGCGGTAAGGGTCTCGTTGACAGCGCCGTCGCCGATCGCGTGGACGTGTACCTGAATACCGGCGGCGTCAAGAGCGGTGATCATGTTTTCATATTCTGCATTTTGCCAAATTGGTTCGCCCATCCAGTGATCGCCTTTTCCGGCAGCTTTCGTGTAGGGCTCGAGGAAAACTGCTGTACCGCCTTCGGTTACGCCGTCATAGAACAGCTTAACGGTTCCTGCCTTTACAAGACCGGTGTCTGTCGCCTTGAGGTTGTTAACCTTCTTGATCATATTCTCGGGCTTCTCGCCCGGATCGGCAATAGGAACAAGTCTTGTGCGAAGTGTCAGCTTGCCTTCGGCATCCATCTTTTTGATGACGTCGTAGCTGACCCTTTCCCCTATATCGGTGAAACCGGTAATACCATAGGAAGCACACTGTTCCTGAAATTTCTCCATAGCGCCGATCTGCTGCTCCTCGGAATACTGAACAGCAGGCATCTTGGCACTAACAAGATCCGCTGCGGTATCTGTCAGGTAACCTGTCACCTCACCGCTGGTATCTCTTGTGATCAGGCCGCCCTGAGGATTGGGCGTGTTCTTCGTGATTCCGGCCATCTCAAGTGCCTTGGAGTTGCACCAGATGGAGTGATGCGATGTATCCCATATATAAACAGGTTTGTCGGAGCAGATAGCGTCGAGGTCGGCTTTGCCGGGGCCGGGGTTGGAGCCGTCTGCCTTCTGATAGATGTTGAGCGAGAATCTTCCGCCCGTGTAGACTTCGAGTTCGGGATGAGCTTTTACGAATTTTTTAACAACATCGAGATACTCTTCGTTGGTTTTGCTGTCCGAGAGGCTGATTTCATACAGCTTCGTGAGCCATGCGCCGGGTCCGTGGAGATGACCGTCCATAAAGCCGGGGGTTACCATCTGTCCGGCAAGGTCAATGACCTCCGTTTTATCGCCGACAAACTTCTGAGCGCCCGCGTTGTCTCCGACGTAGATGATCTTGCCGCCTTTGACAGCGACAGCTTGTGCTGTGTCGTTTTCGTTGACCATGGTCTGAACTACGCCGTTTTTGAGCACGAGGTCTGCTCCGGTTGCTGCTTCGGCTGAAGGCGAAGTTGCCGTCTTGGGTGCTCCGCAGCCTGCAAACATTGTCGTAGCAAGCGTCAGCATCAACAGTTTTGCGAATATTCTGTTTTTCTTCATATTTCTCCCTTTCTTCAAACATATTTCCGGCAGACACATTATCCGCCGTTCCCTCTCCAGTATAAGAACCGCCCCTGATTTTTCAATAAATCAAACGGCTTATTTTCGCATAAACGGATGATTATTTTATCTAAACCGGATGTTTTATGCCATATGTAACGAACACTTGCGCTTTTGTACAGGAAATGTTATAGTAAATCACTAAGTGATTGTTACATTGTTGAGGTAAAAGGGTGTAAATTATGCAGTATTTCCTATTTTTTTATAATATATTTCTAATGTTTATATACGGCGTCTGTGCATTTGGTTTTTATCGGTTGTTTTTTGTGTCAAAGAACCGCGGCGAATTATGGACGGCTGTCCTTTTTCTACTGTATTTTTTTGATAATCTCCTCTTCGCGCTTATGGAGTTCGTTCCGGAGATTATTCCGCTGTTTGCCAAGTTCGATTTGATCTATCCCTATGTCAATCATATCGTCAAAATCGCTCTGATGCTTTCATACAGGATGATTATTCTTTACCTGTTCGGTTCGAAGCCGGAAAAAAACAAAAACACTGTCACCTGGGTCGTGGCCGCTGCACTCATCGTCCTTACCGGCTTTGCCGACATGCCGTGGGGAGATTTTGCTTACATGGCGACGGCTTTCCTCGCGGTCGTTCTGATCGTTATCAAAGCTTTCGCGCTCTACAGGCAGAAAGCCCGCGAGATGAAATCAATGAACCCGAAAATCGTGTTCTGGCTGCTGGCAGCGTGGTCGGTTTTTTATCTTGGTTGCTATATCACATGGTTTGCGGCGGTACTGCCCGGCGGGATGAGCACCCTTTCGCGCAATCTTAGCTCCGAGCTTCTCGGCGCTCTGTGCACCATTCTCGCAATCTACTATCTGTTTAAAGAAATGCGGCGCCCGCCTGAAAGGGCACTGTCCGACGAGGAAAAGATGGCTCTTTTCGTCAGTCACTATAATCTCACGCGCCGGGAGGCGGAGATATTGCTTATGCTCCTCGATGGCGACGATAACTTACTCATCAGCAAAAAGAGCTATATTTCCCCGAACACGGTCAAGGTTCACGTACATAACATCTATCAAAAGCTTGGCATACAGCGGCGGACCCAAATCGTAAAGCTTCTTCAGGATTTCAAAAAGTAGCAGACTGAACAGAGACCCACCGACAAGTCGGTGGTACTTCCGCAGCGCCAAAGGCGCAACCTGTTCCCCGCAACCCCTAAAGGGATATGGTGGTTTCGCATATACAACAAGAAAACCCTGTAACCATTGAGGTTACAGGGTTTTTTACTCGATAAATTATCTCTTGGAGAACTGCGGTGCGCGACGGGCAGCTTTGAGACCGTACTTTTTGCGCTCCTTCATTCTCGGGTCGCGGGTCAGGAACCCGGCCTTCTTCAAAGGAGAACGTAAATTCTCGGAATCATACTGGAGCAGCGCTCTTGCAATACCGTGGCGGATTGCACCGGCCTGGCCGGTAACGCCGCCGCCTGCAACGCGGCAGACAACATCAAATTTCTCGTTCGTAGCGGTCAGAACCAACGGCTGACGGACGATGAGCTTTAAGGTATCCAGTCCGAAGTAATCGTCGATATCTCTGTCGTTAATGGTAACCTTGCCGGTACCCTGATAAACTCTTACGCGGGCAACGGAGCTTTTTCTTCTTCCGGTTCCATAAAAATAAGGTGCTTTCTCGTACATTCTCTAGTCCTCCTCCCTTATCGATCCCAGACCTGCGGTTTTTGGGCTGCATGCTTATGCTCTGCGCCCTCGAACAAGCGAAGTCTGCCCATGGCCGCGCGGCCGATGGTATTGTCGGGGATCATGCCTTTCACGGCAAGCTCCATCGCTTTGCACGGCTTTTCAGCCATAAGGGTGTCGTAACGGACCGCTTTTAAATGGCCGATATACCCTGTGTGATGATAATAAAATTTCTTCTCCAGCTTTTTGCCGGTGAGAAGCGCATCTTTGCAGTTGATGATGATCACATGATCGCCGCAGTCAACGTGCGGAGCAAAGGTGACTTTGTGTTTTCCGCGGAGCAGCACGGCGGCCTGTTCGGCTACGCGGCCCAGCGGCTTGCCTGCTGCGTCGAGAACGTACCATTTACGCTCAACTTCGCCGGCTTTTGGCATATAGGTGGACATGGCTATACCTCCTGAATTTTGTTGGAATCTTATACAAAACCCTGCCCTTTTGGCAGGGCAGCCTTTCAAAAAAAAGTGCGCCGCAAACAGGCGCAACGGATTTGCATGTATGATCGTACCATATTCCGGCGGCTGTGTCAATAGCAAATCACGATTATTTTAATTTGCCTGCGGATATCTCTTGATTTCACGCGTTTTTGGCCTGTATCGCGCTGTCTCTGGCTCGCCATTTCACTTTTTCATTTTCATTGTCAACCATATATAAATAATTAGGTTGACAATTCAGATTCCCCTGCTATACTAAAAGTAAAAAACCGAAGGAGAATCTTCCTGATGAAAACCAAACAACTGACGGTCACCGCGCTTTTCACCACACTGACCATTGTTTTCGCGCAGCTCATTCTGCCCCTCTCGTTCACGCCGGTACCGCTTTCCCTGTCTCTGCTCCCGGTTTTTCTAGCGGGGGCGATTCTTCCGAAGCGGCTCGCCGTCTACTCCCAGCTCGCCTACCTTTTTCTGGGGATTGTCGGCCTGCCCGTGTTCGCCGGATGGAAAGGCGGCCCGGGCGTCGTTTTCGGCCCGACCGGCGGCTTTCTGGTTGCTTATCCTATTATGGCGTACGCAACAGCGAAAATACTGGAACGAATCAAAAAGAAAAACACCACCGCCTGCGTTCCCGCAATGCTGGCCGCGCTTCTCATCTGCTACCTTTTCGGCTCGCTGTTTTTCGCGGTTACCGGGAATGTCGGCTGGTTCAAATCGCTTTCGGCAACCGTTTTCCCGTTTGTCCTCTTCGATTGCCTCAAGGTTGCGGCCTGTGCTGTACTCACTCCGGCAATTAACAAAGCGTTAATTCAGTCGAAGTTATTCCCAATTGTATAGATATTGTCGAATGATTACACAACTATTTGGATAAAGTATATGATATTATCCCATTTGTATATCGTTTTTCCTTCTATTCCTTTTGGTACGTCTACGTCGCCGCCCCGCGAAGATTTTGTCATGTTGTCATATTTTGTCGCTATTATACCTCTAGTATAGCTGTGTATTTCTTATTTCTTCACCGGGTGCAGCTTTTTCCCTATCTTTTCACTCCGACTGATTCTATAAAATAATTCTTTCTCCTTCGGGCGATCCAAGAAAATACAAACAGTATTATACTTGCCGCTTTGCAGGATACGATTCTTTTCTATCTGTAAGCCCTAGAAGGTAATCCACGCTGGTACCATAGATTTGCGCTAAGCGAACAAGGATTTCCGGAGACATCGCGTTGACTCCGTTTTCATAGGCCGAATACGTTCTTTTATTGATAAAAAGCATGTCTGCGACTCGCTGCTGTGTCCAATCCCTATTTTCCCGTAAACTTCGAATTCTGGTATCAATCATCTTTCCGCTCCGACTGATTCTATAATATATACAAACAGTATTACACTTGCCGTTTTGCAGGATACGGTTCTTTTACATCCGTAAGCCCCAAAAGATAGTCCACACTGGTACCGTAATATTTTGCGATTGCAATCAGGATTCCTGTGGGAATGTCGTTTTCCCCTGTTTCATATTTTGAATATCCGGTTTGTGACATCCCTATGATTTGCGCGAACTCCTTCTGGGATAAATCCCGATCTTCTCTTAATTCCCGAATTTTAACATACATACCCCATCACCTCTAAAATAAGTTTAAGTTAATCTATTTTAGAGTATTGTATTTTAACCTGTTTCAGGTTAAAATACAATTGGAGGTGCAAAGTATGAAAGGATATAAGGAAATGTATTTTACATTATTTAATAGGATAACCGACGTTATCCGGGAACTGGAAGCGATTCAATCGGAATCGGAGGAAGCTTTTCTTTCACAGGACCCCGAACAGAATATCCTGCAAATACATAGGAAAGAAAAACACGAATGAAACCATAAAAGGCGGCTGCAAAAAAAACAGCCGCCTTTCTATTTATATTTCGCGGCCGACGACCTGCGCCAGCGCGCCAACCTTTTTCATTAGCTGTGCATAGGCTTCCGGGGTAAGCTGCTGCGCCGCGTCGCTCATTGCGGCCTTCGGGTTCGGATGCACTTCGATGATCAGTCCGTCCGCGCCCGCGGCAATCCCCGCAAGCGAAAGGGCGGTAATGTATTTCGACTTCCCCGCCGCATGGGAGGGGTCGATGATAATCGGCAGGCTGCTCCGCTCTTTCACGACCGGAACCGCGGAAACATCCAGCGTATTGCGCGTAGCGGTTTCAAAGGTGCGGATTCCGCGCTCGCAGAGCACGACATTGTAGTTGCCCTCGCTCATAATGTATTCCGCCGCGTCGAGCCATTCCTCAATAGTGGAGGAAATCCCCCGTTTCAGAAGCACCGGGATTTTTGAGCGCCCAACTTCCCGCAGGAGGCGGAAGTTCTGCATGTTGCGCGCGCCGATCTGAAGCATATCGCAGTATTTTCCGGCGGTGTCGATCTGGTCGTGCGCCACCACCTCGCTGATTACCTTCAAGCCGTTGGCATCGGCGGCTCTGCGCATCATTTTAAGGCCTTCCTCTTCCAGTCCCTGGAACGAATAGGGGGAAGTCCGCGGCTTGTATGCGCCGCCGCGAAGGAACTGCGCGCCCCCGGCTTTTACGCCCAGCGCCGCTTTCATGATCTGCTCCTCGTTTTCCACCGCGCAGGGGCCGGCCATCATAATCAGTTTTTTCTCCCCGATTTTCAGATCGCCGACCTCTACCACGCGCCCGTCCGGGCACATTTCATGGCTGGCGAGCTTATAGGGATGCATAATCGGAACGCATTTTTCAACGCCTTCCATCAACTCAAAATCAAAATCGCCCAGCTTTGTCTTGTCGCCCAAAACCCCGACGATCGTCGCCTGCGATCCGGTGGAAAGGTTCGCGCCTAAGCCGTGCTCCTTCAGAACCTCAACGATTTTCTCCACATCCTGCTGCGTGGAGTTCTTTTTCATTACGATAATCATGCCATCTATCCCATTTCCCTGTTACAGGAATCCTTCCTTCAATCACTTTATTTACTTTATGCTTTAAATTACTAAATATAGTAACATGAACATTTTGAAATTGCAAGTATCCGCGCGGCTTATAAAGCATACTTTCAAAAATCCTGCCGTGCGAAGCCATCTTACGTCAGCATCAGGAGTATTCCTGCCATACAAGGCTGCGGCCCGCCCTTCCGTATACTTTCCCGCCCGCCACCCCGTTTTTTTCGCACTGATAAGTCCGGTCCCTATCGGCCGACAATTGTGCAAAAGGAGAACGGAGCGATTAGGGACAACAATGAGGTTTTTTGAGAAAAACCATCTGCAAAATTCCAACGCTTTATCCTCACAAAACCGAATCCGAAAAGCCTCAAAAGCAAAAAAACAGCCACCCTATTGGGTGACTGCTTTAAGATGTTGGCACTTTCCTATTGTTCCGGGCCGTTGCCAGCCAAGTATCTTCGGCATCGATGAGCTTAACTTCCGTGTTCGGGATGGGAACGGGTGGACCCTCATCATCATCAGCACCAACTATTGTCTCTCTCGTGACGACTTGATTATAATACCACGAATGCCGACAAAATGCAAGAGTTTTTTTGAAATCTTTAGTTTTTTATTTATTATTTAATAAAAGGTGCCGCCTGCAACGGAAGCAATGCTGGCAATAAGGCTAACAGCACAGATAATTCCCGCAATAACAACAAATGCAATCAGGAAAGCTGCAACAATCAAGAGCACCTTCGCGCGATGTGCCTGCCGGAGGGCATACGGGTTTGCATAAGGCGGCACATTCGGCGCGCCGCACCGCGGGCAGTTGGAGTCCATTGCGAAATGGCGAAGGCCGCAGTTGCTGCACATCGTATATTGCCTTCCCGAATTGCGGATGCAAAGGTAGATAATGCCCGGAATCAAGCCAAAAAACCCAATCAAAAGCCCCCACATGACCGCGTCGGGGTTCCCTTTTGCGCAGGCGTCGTTATAGGCGGCAAGGCCGATTAAAACTCTTTCTGCTATCGCAACCAGCCCGATGATGGAAAGCAAAAAAACGATGCCGGCCCCGGAAACAATCATAGAACCCATGCCTGTTGTGTAAAAATGTTGAAATAATAAACTTGTCATACCGGTTTCTCCTCATTAAAATTGATTAACTATTACAATATATAGAGAAAGGGGAAAAATGTCAATTGTTTCTGAATTCAGTAATAAGTATCTGCCTTTGCAAAACTCATTTAGTATGGCCGTATATTCATTTATATTAACCATCATGAAAATTTTTTCGCTGAAACTGCAAATTATACTCCTTGTAAAGCCGGAAGTTTCCTCTGCGGGCAAAGCTCTGTTTTACCGGCTGTGTAAGGCACTTAGAGCATTTTAACACTTACAGCGACGCTTCTCACACCCACCCCGCCCATTTCATCAAAACCGTCTATTTGCTCTGAAATGAAAAAGGGAAGAGTTCCGGGGTATGCTGAATTCTCATGTTCTCACTCACCGCTAAAGCTTTTTTGAATCCCCATCTGCCGCTTGGGTGTTTTTGCACTATGATCAAAACCACGTGTTAAACACACGATATGCATAAGCCCTAGAAGGGCACCGGCGCACGTCTCAAAACACATTGCTACCCTACAGTCCCGTGAACAGACCAATTTTTATAAACTTGGTATATTGGGCGGGAAGCAATCGATTGTCTGTTCCTTCGCTTTGCCGCGAAAGTACGAAACAGGCTATAAGCCTTCCTTCGCATCGCCAGAACGGATGGTTTTTGCGCTAAATCCATAAACAAAAAAACCTGTCCGATTGGGCAGGTTTTTCTTTTGTACACTGAAAACTGAATAAAGGAAATGAAGCAGGAATGAGAAATGAGGGAGACCAAGAAAAATATGGTCAAGCCCTCGGCCTATTAGTACTGCCAAGCTGAACACGTTACCGTGCTTACACACGCAGCCTATCAACCTTGTAGTCTTCAAGGGGCCTTACTAGCTTACGCTATGGGATATCTAATCTTGGAGTCGGCTTCACGCTTAGATGCTTTCAGCGTTTATCCGATCCGCACATAGTTGCCCAGCTGTGCCATTGGCATGACAACTGGTGCGCCAGAGGTGCGTCCATCCCGGTCCTCTCGTACTAAGGACAGCTCTCCGCAAATATCCTGCGCCCACGACAGATAGGGACCGAACTGTCTCACGACGTTCTGAACCCAGCTCGCGTACCACTTTAATCGGCGAACAGCCGAACCCTTGGGACCGAATACAGCCCCAGGATGTGATGAGCCGACATCGAGGTGCCAAACCTCCCCGTCGATGTGGACTCTTGGGGGAGATCAGCCTGTTATCCCCAGGGTAGCTTTTATCCGTTGAGCGACGGCAATTCCACTCTCATACCGCCGGATCACTAACTCCAACTTTCGTTACTGCTCGGGCCGTCACCCTCGCAGTTAGGCCAGCTTACGCGTTTACACTCAAAGGCACGGTTTCCGTCCGTGCTGAGCTGACCTTTGAGCGCCTCCGTTACTCTTTTGGAGGCGACCGCCCCAGTCAAACTGCCCGTCTAACAATGTCCCCCGGCCGGATTCACGGCCGCAGGTTAGAATTTCAGCAACTTAAGAGTGGTATCCCAACATTGACTCCGCCGCGGCTGGCGCCACGGTTTCCAAGTCTCCCACCTATCCTGTACATAAATTACCGAAACCCAATATTAAACTGCAGTAAAGCTCCATGGGGTCTTTCCGTCTTGTCGCGGGTAACCGGCATCTTCACCGGTACTACAATTTCGCCGGGCGGGTAATTGAGACAGTGCCCAGATCGTTACACCATTCGTGCGGGTCGGAACTTACCCGACAAGGAATTTCGCTACCTTAGGACCGTTATAGTTACGGCCGCCGTTTACTGGGGCTTCAATTCAAAGCTTGCACTTCTCCTCTTAACCTTCCAGCACCGGGCAGGTGTCAGCCCCTATACTTCATCTTACGATTTGGCAGAGACCTGTGTTTTTGCTAAACAGTCGCCTGGGCCTATTCTCTGCGGCCACATCGCTGTGGCACCCCTTTTCCCTAAGTTACGGGGTCAATTTGCCGAGTTCCTTAACTACCCTTCTCCCGTTGGCCTTGGAATCCTCTTCCTGTCTACCTGTGTCGGTTTGCGGTACGGGCGCCGAAGATATACATAAGACTTTTCTCGCCCTGAGCTAAGCATACTTCCCTACTCTAATTTCGGTCCCTTACGCCCGGGTCTACCATCGCCCGGGTTATGCCCTTTTCAGGTGTCCTCTTACTTAAATCTTTTGGCGGCTACGGAATTTCCACCGTATGTGCATCGGCTACGCTTCTCAGCCTCACCTTAGCTCCCGGCTTACTTGGAGCGGACGAACCTTCCTCCAAAAACCTTAGACTTTCGGCCAATATGATTCTCACACATTTCGCGCTACTCATTCCGGCATTCTCACTTGAATAAAGTCCACCAGCGCTTCCGCTCTGACTTCTTCCCTTATTCAACGCTCTCCTACCATAGTACTAAAAGTACCATCCCAAGCTTCGGTATATGATTTAGCCCCGTTAAATTTTCGGCGCAGGGTCACTCGACCAGTGAGCTATTACGCACTCTTTTAATGAGTGGCTGCTTCTAAGCCAACATCCTGGTTGTCTGTGCAACCCCACATCCTTTTCCACTTAACCATATTTTGGGACCTTAGCTGTGGGTCTGGGCTGTTTCCCTTTTGACAACGAAACTTATCTCACGCTGTCTGACTCCCGTACATCAATTATCCGGCATTCTGAGTTTGATAGGTTTCAGTAGCCTTTCGGCCCCTAGACCATTCAGTGCTTTACCTCCGGTAATCTAATACGAGGCTAGCCCTAAAGCTATTTCGGAGAGAACCAGCTATCTCCGGGTTCGATTGGAATTTCTCCGCTACCCACACCTCATCCGCTACCATTTCAACGGGAGTCGGTTCGGTCCTCCATGGGGTTTTACCCCCACTTCAACCTGGACATGGGTAGGTCACCCGGTTTCGGGTCGAATACAACTGACTTCATGCGCCCTATTCAGACTTGGTTTCCCTGCGGCTCCATCCCTTAAGGACTTAACCTTGCCAGTTACATTCACTCGCCGGACCATTCTACAAAAGGTACCCGATCACCCATTGACGGGCTCTCGGTGCTTGTAAGCACAAGGTTTCAGGTTCTTTTTCACTCCCCTTCCGGGGTCCTTTTCACCTTTCCTTCACAGTACTCTTCACTATCGGTCACTGGGTAGTATTTAGGCTTGGAGGGTGGTCCCCCCATATTCCCACCGGGTTTCACGTGTCCGGCGGTACTCTGGATACAGCTAATCGCTTTCCTTTTTCGCATACGTGACTTTCACACTGTTTTGTTGGCCTTCCCATGCCATTCTGCTAAATTTCAGCGTATATATTGCTGTCCGAACCCCGAAGGTATTGCTACCCTCGGTTTGGCCTCTTCCGCGTTCGCTCGCCACTACTAGCGGAATCTCAATTGATGTCTCTTCCTCGCCCTACTTAGATGTTTCAGTTCAGGCGGTTCCCCTCGCACACCTATGAATTCAGTGTACGATGACTGGACATGACTCCAGCCGGATTGCTCCATTCGGAAATCTATGGATCAATGCCCACTTACGGCTCCCCATAGCTTATCGCAGTTAGTCGCGTCCTTCGTCGGCTCCCAGTGCCAAGGCATTCCCCTTGCGCTCTTTGTAGCTTGACCATGTGTTCTTTTCTTGGTTCTTCTTTGAAAATTGTAGATTTAATCTAAAAATAACAAGTTATTTCTCGCTTTATCTGCTTCTTCTTTATTCAGTTTTCAATGTACACGGTCGCAGACCGTTTCGTCGCGGGACAACTCACAGATTTAAAAACCTGTTCTGTCGCGGATTCTACATTCTGTCAACCTTAACACACAACACTTTTCATCCATCGAAATGAATTCGAAATATCATATGTATTTTTGAGGGTTTCGGGAGTATTTACATACTGTCCCGCCACACCAAGGTTCTTTCCTCACCGTTCTCACGGCGGGCCTTTGCCTCGGGTGCTACCCGTGGTGGGCTTAAGTGGACTCGAACCNGCAAAATATTATATGTATTTTTGAGGGCTTCGGGAGTATTTTCATACTGTCCCGCCACACCAAGGTTCTTTCCTCACCATTTCTCAATGGCGGGCCTTTGCCTCGGGTGCTACCCGTGGTGGGCTTAAGTGGACTCGAACCACCGACCTCACGCTTATCAGGCGTGCGCTCTAACCGGCTGAGCTATAAGCCCATATATCTGGCTAGAGGCTATCCGGTTATTCTTGTGCCCAGATAGCCACACACGCAGTGTGTTTTCGTCACGCTGCAGCTTTCCGTAATTTCTTACTTCCAGCACGCGTTCCTATTCACGCTCCCGCGTTTTTTCGCAAACTTCCTCTGCAGTCCTTTCCGCGTGCGCTAAACCAACGTTTCCATCAGTCTTACCCGTGAATTGACTGCGGACTCGGTCCGCTGGTGGAGATTAACGGGATCGAACCGTTGACCTCCTGCTTGCAAAGCAGGCGCTCTCCCAGCTGAGCTAAACCCCCATATAAAAGGCAGCGTCACTCAGGTGTTCTACCCTTGTTTCCACTTTCTGAAGACTTCCTTACAGCACCACAGGGAGCCGGTACTTTCCGTCCCGCCTCTCTCAGGGCACTGCCCGGGGCCTTCAAAATTAAACAACGATTCGAATTANAACCGTTGACCTCCTGCTTGCAAAGCAGGCGCTCTCCCAGCTGAGCTAAACCCCCATATAAAAGGCAGCGTCACTCAGGTGTTCTACCCTTGTTTCCACTTTTCTGAAGACTTCTTTTGCTTCGCTTTCGCTTCCCGGGAGCCGGTTTTTACCGTCCCGCGACGCTAAGACACTTTTCTGCGGACTGCTGTCCGCGGGCCGTGCCTCTAAGCTCAGCTTAGGGCCTTCAAAATTAAACAACGATTCGAATTATCTCTTCCGTAACTGACCTTGGATGTTAGACCATCTTATTCAGCTGGTCATGTCTCCATAGAAAGGAGGTGATCCAGCCGCACCTTCCGATACNTGACCTTGGATGTTAGACCAGTTTGTTTCGCCTGATCATGTCTCCATAGAAAGGAGGTGATCCAGCCGCACCTTCCGATACGGCTACCTTGTTACGACTTCACCCCAGTCGCCAATCCTACCTTCGGCAGCGCCTTCCTTGCGGTTGGGCTACTGACTTCGGGTATTACCGGCTCCCATGGTGTGACGGGCGGTGTGTACAAGGCCCGGGAACGTATTCACCGCGGCATGATGATCCGCGATTACTAGCAATTCCAACTTCACGCAGGCGGGTTGCAGCCTGCGATCCGAACTGAGACTGTTTTTAGGGTTTTGCTCCACCTCGCGGTCTNNNATGATCCGCGATTACTAGCAATTCCAACTTCACGCAGGCGGGTTGCAGCCTGCGATCCGAACTGAGACTGTTTTTAGGGTTTTGCTCCACCTCGCGGTCTTGCTTCCCTCTGTTAACAGCCATTGTAGTACGTGTGTAGCCCAGGTCATAAAGGGCATGATGATTTGACGTCGTCCCCACCTTCCTCCGTTTTGTCAACGGCAGTCTGATTAGAGTGCTCTTGCGTAGCAACTAATCACAAGGGTTGCGCTCGTTGCGGGACTTAACCCAACATCTCACGACACGAGCTGACGACAACCATGCACCACCTGTCTCAACTTTCCCCGAAGGGCACCTGATGCATCTCTGCTTCGTTAGTTGGATGTCAAGACCTGGTAAGGTTCTTCGCGTTGCTTCGAATTAAACCACATACTCCACTGCTTGTGCGGGCCCCCGTCAATTCCTTTGAGTTTCAACCTTGCGGCCGTACTCCCCAGGTGGATTACTTATTGTGTTAACTCCGGCACGGAAGGGGTCAGACCCCCCACACCTAGTAATCATCGTTTACGGCATGGACTACCAGGGTATCTAATCCTGTTTGCTACCCATGCTTTCGTGCCTCAGCGTCAGTTAAAGCCCAGTAAGCCGCCTTCGCCACTGGTGTTCCTCCCGATCTCTACGCATTTCACCGCTACACCGGGAATTCCGCCTACCTCTACTTCACTCAAGCCCCACAGTTTCAAACGCAGTCCATGGGTTAAGCCCATGGTTTTCACGCCTGACTTGCAGAGCCGCCTACGCACCCTTTACACCCAGTAAATCCGGACAACGCTTGCTCCCTACGTATTACCGCGGCTGCTGGCACGTAGTTAGCCGGAGCTTCCTCCTTGGCTACCGTCATTTCTTTCTTCACCAAGGACAGAGGTTTACAATCCGAAAACCTTCTTCCCTCACGCGGCGTTGCTGCATCAGAGTTTCCTCCATTGTGCAATATCCCCCACTGCTGCCTCCCGTAGGAGTCTGGGCCGTGTCTCAGTCCCAATGTGGCCGTTCAACCTCTCAGTCCGGCTACCGATCGTCGCCTTGGTGGGCTTTTATCTCACCAACTAGCTAATCGGACGCGAGTCCATCTTTCAGCGGATTGCTCCTTTGATTTCAAAGCCATGTGACTCCGAAATGTCATGCGGTATTAGCGTCCGTTTCCAGACGTTATCCCCCTCTGAAAGGCAGGTTACTCACGCGTTACTCACCCGTCCGCCACTAAACTATCTCTAAGCAAGCTCAAAAATAGTTCCGTTCGACTTGCATGTGTTAGGCACGCCGCCAGCGTTCGTCCTGAGCCAGGATCAAACTCTCTAAAATATTGTATATAATCGCCTCACGGCGTTTATATCAAACATTCAGAGTTTTGTCAGCTCTAAATACGATACACTAACGTGTATTTCGTTGTCTTTT
>NZ_JAPOHA010000014.1 GCF_026672255.1 Caproiciproducens galactitolivorans
GGTTGCGCATAAAATCACGACTGTTCTCGGTTGCGCGGGAAAAGCGTAATCGGTTTTCTTCGGCATTAAAGTGCCTTACAGAATACAGACAGATAGGAGATTGCCATGCTCACAAAATACTGGAGCCAATTCAAAAGCGGAACGGATATCCGCGGTGTTGCAAGTGATGGCGTTGCCGGGGAAGAAGTCAATCTGACGGATGAGAATATTGAAAAAATGACGGCAGGCTTTGCGCTTTGGCTTTCGGACTCTGTTAAAAAAGACGTTTCCGCTTTGAAAGTGGCCGTCGGGCATGATTCGCGGATTTCCGCCGACCGGATTCAGGCTGCCGTTACACGCACGCTGACCGCCGCGGGCGTACAGGTGCTGGACTGCGGACTTGCTTCCACACCGTCCATGTTTATGACAACCGTCGACCTTGGCTGTGATGGTTCCGTTCAGATTACGGCGAGCCACCACCCGTTCAACCGGAACGGCTTGAAATTCTTTACAAAAAACGGCGGACTGGACTCGCCGGATATTGAAGCGATTCTTCTGCATGCCCAGGACGGGGACAAACCCGCAGAAGGGAAGGGCAGTGTAAAAACCGTCGATTATATGTCGCAGTACAGCGCACATCTGCGCGCAATGATTCAAAAAGGTGTAAACGCGGCGGACTACGCTCACCCGCTGAAAGGATTCCACATCGTCGTTGACGCCGGAAACGGTGCGGGCGGGTTTTATGCCCGCGATGTGCTGGAACCGCTCGGCGCGGATATCTCCGGAAGCCAGTTTCTAGAGCCGGACGGGCATTTCCCGAACCACATTCCGAATCCGGAAAATGAAACTGCGATGAAATCCGTCTGTGCGGCGACGGTCGAAGCCGGGGCGGATCTGGGCGTGATCTTTGACACCGACGTGGACCGCGGCGGCGCGGTGGACGAGCGCGGAGACGAGATAAACCGCAACCGTCTGGTGGCGATTGCCTCGGCGATTGCTCTGGAAGGGAACGGGGGAGGGACGATTGTAACCGACTCGATTACTTCCAGCGGATTAAACCAATACATAGAAAAAACCCTTGGCGGAAAACATCACCGTTTCAAAAGAGGCTATAAAAATGTGATCAACGAGGCGGTGCGCCTGAACAGCGAAGGCGTGAACTGCCCGCTTGCAATCGAAACTTCCGGCCATGCCGCCATGCGGGAGAATTATTTTCTGGACGACGGCGCCTACCTTGTGACGAAGATCATTATCAAGTCGGCGCAGCTCCGTGCGCAGGGGAAAAAGCTGGAGGATTTACTCGCGCCTTTGGCGGAGCCGGTGGAAGCAGCGGAGCTCCGTTTTCCCATTCGGACAGAAAACTTCCGAGAATACGGCCAAAAGGTGATTGCGGATTTAACGGAATACGCAAAACAACATCCTGCGTGGCATATCGCGCCCGAGAATTACGAGGGCCTGCGGGTGTTGTTCGGCAAAGAGGATGGCGACGGCTGGTTCCTTCTCCGCCTGAGCGTTCATGATCCCCTTATGCCGCTGAACGTGGAAAGCGACTCCCAAGGCGGCGTCCGGAAGATTCTGAATCAGCTGTCCGGTTATCTGAACACCTGTAGAGAGCTTGATCTGTCCCCGCTTAAAGAATATTGATACAAAAGTGAGGGGAAACACCCTTTGCTTTGTATATTGTTAACCGTAAGTGTGTCGAATTTTGAATAATAAGGAGAGAAAAGAATGGATCGGAATACAATTGTCATCGGCTGCGACAATGCAGCGGTTGATATGAAAAACATGATTGCCGAACACCTCAGGAACAAGGGCTATAACGTGGAAAATGTGGGATGTGACGAGTCGAGCGACCCTACCAATTATCCGAGCGTTGCAAAACGCCTCTGCGAGAGTATCATCAACAGCGGCTACAACAAGCGCGGAATTTTAATCTGCGGCACCGGAATCGGCATGGCGATGTGCGCGAACAAGTTCAAGGGCATCCGCGCCGCCGTATGCCACGACGCGTATTCCGCAGAGCGCGCCGCGCTGAGCAATAATGCGAACGTGATTTGTATGGGCGCACGCGTAATCGGCCCCGAGCTTGCGAAAAAGATCGTTGACGAATGGCTTCCGCTGGAGTACAGGGACGGCCGTTCCACCGCAAAGATTAAGGAAATTGCAGGAATCGAAACAGAGAACTTTAAATAAGATTTGCATCGGAACAAGGAGGATTCCATGGAACGCAGAAAAAAGATTTACTTAGGAACCAACACCAAGATGTATAAAACGACAGAGCAGACGGTTGCGTTTCTGAAAAGACTCAATGAACTCACGCAGGATATTTCCCGCGACAGAATGGAGTTATTCGTCATACCTTCCTATACAACGCTGACTGCGGCACGTGAAAGCGTGCCGCGGGAAAGCATCCTGTTAGGCGCCCAGAACATGGGCTGGGAAGAACAGGGTCAGTTTACCGGTGAAATTTCGCCGTTAATGCTGCGGGAAGCCGGTATGGATATCGTTATGGTCGGCCATTCGGAGCGCCGCCATGTATTCCGCGAAACAGACGCGGAGGAAAATAAAAAAGTCCTGTGTGCGTTGCAGCATGCTTTCCGGCCGCTCCTTTGCGTCGGCGAAACTGCCGAGGAAAAGGATTTCGGAATTGCCGAGGAGGTGCTGCGCACACAGTTGAAGGTCGGTTTTCACGGGGTTACGCCGGAGCAGGCCAAGACCGTTTGGGTTGCTTACGAGCCGGTTTGGGCGATCGGTGTGAACGGCGTGCCTGCTTCAAAAGAGTATGCCGACCATATTCATAAGGTGATCCGCGATACGCTGGCGGAACGGTTCGGCGCCGAAATCGGCGGCGATATTCCGGTCCTTTACGGCGGAAGCGTAAACCCGCAGAATGCGGAAGGATTAATCCGGATGCCTTATATAGACGGCCTGTTCATCGGCCGCAGCGCGTGGGACGCGGATAATTTCAACTCCATTATCCGGACGGTTCTGCCGCTGTTTGAAGAAAAACGGAAGAAGGAGGCTGCTGTATGAAACAAACCCAGCTTTATGCGCTGAATGAATCCATCCGCAACCTCGATTACGTTCTTGCTACCTATTATATAGAGCTGCCGAAGGAGACCAATGTGGTTGAGAAAGCCGCCGGTATGATTATCGGCCAGACGCTCGGCACATGGGTTCCGGTTCCGGGCATCACGGATGAAATGCGCGAAGAGCACATGGGCAAGGTGGTCAATATCATTGACCTGCCTCCGTGCGATCTTTCCACACAGGTGCAGACGGACACCGTTCCCTACCTGATTCAGCTCGCGTATCCGATTTCCAATTTCGGCGCGCAGTTCCCGCAGATGATGGTTACCCTCCTCGGAAACGACGCTTCGACCTCCGCACAGGTCAAGCTGGTTGATCTTCAGTTTCCGGAGAGCTTTGTAAAGGAATTCAAAGGCCCGCATTTCGGTATTGAAGGGATTCGTCAATTTGCCGGTGTACCGGAACGCCCGCTGTTACTGAATATGATTAAGCCCTGCACCGGTTTTACGCCGGACGTCGGCGCAAAGATTTTTTACGAAACGGCGCTGGGCGGCGTGGATTTCATTAAGGACGACGAACTGCTCGGCAACCCGGATTTCTGCTCGAATGTGGAGCGCGTAAAGGCGTATCAGAAAGCCTCCGACGCCGCGTACGAGAAAACCGGGCACCGTACCGTTTATATCTGCAATATTACCGACCGCGCGGACCGCATCGTCGACAATGCGAAACGCTGCATCGACGCGGGCGCAAAGGCGATTATGGTCAGCTACGCGGCGGTTGGCTACAGCATGGTGCGCACCCTTGCGGAAAGCGTAAACGTACCGATTTTGGGTCACTATGCAGGTTCCGGCATGTTCTACGAAGGGATTGTCAGCGGATTTTCGTCTCCGTTTGCCACCGGCCTTTTCCCAAGAATGGCGGGCGCGGATATGATTATGATGAATACGCCTTACGGGGGATATCCGCTGAAATTCCAGAAATATATCCAAACGGCACACGAAATGTCCCTGCCGTACTACCAACTCAAGCCTTCCATGCCCATCGTCGGGGGCGGCGTACATCCGGGTATTACGGAGCGCTATGTGAAGGATTTGGGAAGCGATATTGTCTTCGCCGCGGGCGGTGCCATTCAGGGTCACCCGATGGGCGCCGCGGCGGGCGCGCGTGCAATGCGTCAGGCAATCGATGCCGTGATGTCCGGAATTCCTCTGGAAGATGCGGCGAAGGAACAGGAAGAGCTTCGTGCTGCGCTGGAACGTTTTGGCCGCCGCAAGTGAGGCTGCTCCGAATCCCACTGGAACAGGATATACGGGCTGCCGCAGGCAAGGGCGGACCGGCATTCCTTCAAAACACAACGATAGATAGAGGTGTTTACTTTGCAGCAATATGACATCATTCTCATCGGCGGCGGCATTATGGGCTGCTCCATTGCAAGGGAACTTTCCAAGTACAAGCTGAAAATCGCCGTATGTGAAGCCGCCGCCGACGTGGCGTCCGGCACGACCAAAGCGAACGGCGGGCTGATTCACGCGGGGGACGATCCGATTCCCGGAACGCTGAAAGCTTTTTTAAACAGCAAGGGCTGCTTAATGTACCCGATTCTTTCCGAAAAGCTCGGGTTCCGTTTTCATAAAAGAGGTTCCATGGTCGTCGGATTTACCGAGGATGACCTCGCCGTTTTGAAAACATTGCTGGAACGCGGCCGCCTGAACGGTGCACCCGATCTGGAGCTGATCAGCGGCGACCGTATTTTTGAACTGGAGCCGGAAACAAACCGGAAGGCGAAATACGCGCTTTATACCCCGCACACCGGCATTGTCGACCCGTTCGAGGTTGCCATTGCCTTTTGCGAGAATGCGGTTGCAAACGGCGTGCAGTTCCATCTTTCTTCCCCTGTAACGGCGATCCGTAAAACGGACGGCGGCTTTGCCGTGACGATTCCCAAGGGCGAATTAAACGGAAAATATATCATTAACTGCGCCGGTGTGCATGCGGATGACGTGGCCCGCTTGGCCGGTGCGGATGAATTTACAATTCAGGCGCGCCACGGCGACCTGCTCGTAATGGACAAGAACTGCGGCGTCAAAGACGTTATGACGCTGTATCCGATTCCGAAGCCGGACACAAAGGGCGTTGTTTTGATGAGTACCGTTTCCGGGAATATTCTGGTAGGTTCGACCGCCGTTATGATGGAGAAAGACGATATTGCAAGCTACCGCGAAGGCATTGATGAGTTAATCGCCGGTGCAAACAAGCTGATTGAAAGGCTGGATATCCGGAAGGTGATCCGTACCTTCGCCGGGAACCGTGCCGTGGTTGTGGGGAACAACAACGACTTTTACATCCGTCCTTCGCAAAAGGTTGCCGGTCTGTTCCATGTCGCCGGGATTCAGTCCCCGGGTATCGCTTGCGCTCCCGCCGTCGCGGCCTATGTCGTGCAAATGCTGAAAGGCTGCGGCGTACCGATGGAAGAGAAGAAAAACTTTATCGATACAAGAAAGGCCCCTGTTGATTTCAGTTCTCTTTCCACGGAAGAACAGGATGAGCTTATCCATAGGAATTCCGCATACGGCAGGATTGTCTGCCGCTGCGAATGTGTAACGGAGGGCGAAATTATTGATGCCATGCACCGGAATCCGCAGCCCACAACGGTCGATGCAATCAAGCGCCGCACGCGCGCGGGCATGGGACGCTGCCAGAGCGGGTTCTGCCAGCAGAAGGTTCTGAGCATTATGGCGAAAGAGCTGGGATGCAGCCCAACAGAAATCGAACTTGGCGCCAAGGGTTCGCAGATTGTCTATTCAAAGCTGAAGGAGGGCTGCTAACATGAACGAATTTCTTTTTGACGTTGTCGTAATCGGTGGCGGCCCCGCCGGCATGGCGGCGGCAATCGAGGCGCGGAAAAACGGTGCGAGCGTTGCCCTGGTGGAACGCAACCCACGTTTGGGCGGCATTCTGTTACAGTGCATTCACAGCGGATTCGGCCTGAAATGCTTTAAACAGGAGCTGACCGGGCCGGAGTATGCCCAGCGGTTTATCAATCAACTGGATGAAACGGATATCCAGGTGTTTCTTTCCACCATGGTACTGCAAATAACGAAGGATAAAAAAGTAGTCTGCATGAATGAAAAAGGAATTTCCGTTTTAAATGCGAAAGCGGTTGTTTTGGCGATGGGGTGCCGCGAACGTACCCGCGGCGAAATCAAGATTCCGGGCGACCGCTGCGCGGGTGTTCTGACCGCGGGCCTTGCCCAGCACTATATCAATATTGACAACTATTGCCCCGGACATAAATTTGTCATTCTCGGTTCCGGCGACATCGGCCTGATCATGGCGCGCCGGCTCAGTCTGGAAGGAATGACCGTGCAGGGCGTTTATGAGCTGATGCCCTACCCGAACGGCCTGACAAGAAATATTAAGAACTGCCTTGAAGATTTTGGGATTCCGCTGCACCTTTCGACCACGGTAACCCGCGTAATCGGGAAAAACGGCCGTGTTGCCGCTGTTGAGGTAACAAAAGTGGACGAAAAATTGCAGCCTGTCGAAGGTACTTCCGAAATCGTACCTTGCGACACGCTGCTTCTTTCCGTTGGTCTTGTACCGGAGAACGAACTGTCCTCCGGCGCCGGTGTTGCATTAAGCCCGCGCACACATGGCGCGGTTGTGAACGACAGCTTACAGACAAGCGTTCCCGGCATCTTTGCCTGCGGGAATGTCCTCCATGTGCATGACCTTGCCGATAATGTAACCGCGGAAGCACAGCACGCCGGTGCGTGCGCCGCCGTCTTCGCGAAAGGCGGGTCAAGGGAAGATGGTGCGGCGATTGCCGTAAACTGTGAGGATCCGATCGGCTACACCGTTCCGTCAACGATTTGTTCGCGGGAGAAAGCCTCCGTGCTTTTCCGTGTGCGCCGTCCTGTTGAAAACGCTCGTATGGTGGTAACGTCCGAAGGCAATGTCCTGTTACAGGGAAAGCTGCGCAAATATATACCGAGCATCATGGAAGAACTGGTTTTGCCGTCCGCCATCCTGCAGAAGGCTGGCAGCGAAATCACCCTGCAAATCGAATCTGTTTAAGGAGGGAAGATCCATGAATCCAAAAGAACTTGTATGCACGGTTTGTCCGAACAGCTGCAATGTAACGGTTGAACGGAACGGGAAGGGCGAAGCCGTTAAGGTAACGGGAAACCGCTGCCCGCGCGGCGAGGCTTTCGCCAAACAGGAAGTCACCTGCCCCATGCGGGTAATTACCAGCACCGTCCTGCTTCGCGGGGAAGACGGCAGGGAAGCACTTCTTCCGGTTCGCTCCTCGGAGGCTTTCGCACTGAGCAAGCATGCCCGGACGATGGAGCTGCTCCGGCATATGACGGTACGCGCGCCCGTAAAAATGGGCGATATCGTGGTTCGCAACGTGCTGGATACCGGAGTGGATATTATTGCGTCCTGTGATTCCTGATTCTATGTAATTTTTCCGAACCGGCTTATTGGGCCTTTTTCCCGTTTGCCGCGGCGCTTTTGTTTTGCGGCGCGGCGTCGTAAATCCGGCATCCGTATTTACTGAGCGATGTGTGCCACTCCTGGGAAACAGGCCGGTCGGTGAAGATTGCATTTAAGCAATCGTATCCGCAGATGGTGATAAACGAAGCCTGGTCAAATTTTGTGTAATCGGCTACGAGGTAGCGTTCCTTGCTGCGCCGAATGATGGTCTTTCGTATCTGCGCCAGATCATCGTTCGAATCGGTTACCCCCTGATCGATGGAGAGGGTGCGGCAGGAGAAAAAGGCTTTGTCCACATAATACTCTTCCAGAGCTTTCTGCGCTTTACTCCCATAAAACGCAAGCTCCTTGAGCGAGAAAAATCCCCCGGTGCAAATCAGGCGCATGTTTTCCTTCTGGGACAAAAGATTGATAATGGGCAGAGAATTGGTAACGAGGGTCAGCCTCATATCCTGAATCACCTTTGCGATTGCATAAGTCGTCGTTGAATTGTCCAGAAAGATTACGTCGCCGTTTTGAATGATTTGCTTGCATTTTTCGGCAATAGCGTTCTTTTCTTCCAGATAGACAGTGGAACGAATACTGTAGTCAATCAGGTTTTCAACGCCCGTCTGAACGAAGGCGCCGCCGTACGAACGAAGCAGCACTCCCTCCTTTTCAAGACTGCGCAGATCGCGCCGAATGGTCTCATCCGTTACGTCAAACATCTGCGCCAGCTCCGTAACGGTGGCGCTCTTTCGCTCCAGAATCAGATCCTTTATTTTTTGCTTGCGTGTAACCGATAACATTGCATTGACACCCTTTCCTTTTGCGGCTTTATTCTTGAAAGATTCCGACCCTTTCCATTGGAATGCCGCATTTCTTATCATTTATTCAAAATTGATTTCCCATAAAGTCCACAATAGCAGGGAAAAAATCCCAAACAATTCTGTATCTCTATGTTTTAAATCAACTATTTTCTGAAAATCAGCCATAACAATCAACACAAATCAACATCGTATAAATTCATTTTGTAAATATTATATAGGATATACACAATTATGTAAATAGTTTTGATAAAATAATATATATAACCGTCTAAAAACCATTGACACTCCAACACGATTATGATATAATTCAACACGAATCCAAAAGATAACGAAACATACAAAAACTAAGAATGGAGAGATAAGATGTTTGTCCAGGATCACTACCCGGCCGATGATGAAGCAAAAGAAGCAATCGTCAAATACGGACGCGGTTTATTTGAACACGGATATGTGGTTTCCAATGATGGAAATATAACGGTTAAGGTTTCGGAAAATGAAGTCTGGTGTACGCCTACCGATGTATCCAAGGGAGCGATGACACCGGAAATGATGACCAAACTCGACTTGGACGGCAATATTCTGGCAGGCGCCGGAAATCCTTCTTCTGAAGTAAAAATGCATTTACGTGTCTATAAGGAAAACCCGGATGTCCGCGCGGTTGTGCACGCGCATCCGATTTATGCGACAACCTTCTCCATTGCCGGTATTGCGCTGGATGAGCCCACGTTAATGGAAGCTTTAATGCAGATCGGCTGCGTACCGGTTGCCAAATATGCAAAGCCCGGTGTGGAAGAGGTCCCCGACAGTATTGCTCCATTCTGCAAAAAATATAACGCCGTTCTTCTTTCCAACCACGGAGCCCTTACCTGGGGCGATTCCATCGGAATGGCATACCGCCGGATGGAAGTACTCGAAGACTATGCGAAGGTCACGTTTAATTTACATATGCTCGGCAAGACCCGTTTCCTGACGAACGATCAGCTGGCCGGTCTCGACGAACGCCGCCGTCTCGGCGGATTTTCCCCGGTCCCGATGCCGCTCGGCGTAAATGAGCCGCAGAATACGACGGATGTCCTGCCGAAGATCGGCTGAAAAATCCGCCCGGATTTCTTTAAATCGGTATGAAAAGAGGACATACTACATGCTAAGTAAAGATCTGATACGTCTTGACCTTGATGTTGCGAACCGGGAAGAAGCGATTCGCATATTGGCCGAAGATTTTGTAAAAGCCGGTGTTGTAAAGCCCAGTTTTGTAGACGCTGTACTCGAGCGGGAACAGCGTTCCCCAACGGCGCTGCCGGCTGTGGCTTACGACATTGCCATTCCCCATACGGTGAGTGAGCATGTTATTACCCCTGCAATGAACATCGCCGTCCTGAAGCATCCGGTTGCATTTCAGCAGATGGGGTCGCCGGAAATTACCCTTCACCCGCAGGTGCTGTTCATGCTTGCGATCAGCGATCCGAAGGATCAGCTTTCGCTGCTGCGCCGGATTATGAAGATGCTGCAGAACAAGGAATTGCTGAATCAGGTACGCGAAGCAAAAACAAAGGACGGGATTTACGATTTGCTGCAACCGGTAATCGACGTCTGACGCTTTTTTCCGACATTAATGCCGAGGCTGACGCCAAGGCGTTAAAATGACAATATTATTTAAAGGGAGTGCGTTTCTATGGCAACAAGAATTAGGATTCTGTCTGTTTGTGGTTCAGGTGTTGTAACCTCTTCCATGGTGGCAAACAAGTTGAAGGACATGTTTGCGGAAAAAGGCTATGACGCAGAGACCGTCGAGGCCAATTCCAGCGAGGTGGAAGGCTGCTGCAGCCGTCAGCATTTTGATTTGATTGCGTATGCCAGCCCAATCGGCGACAACTGCGGCGTGCCTGCTTTCAATGCAATCGGTCTTATCACCGGAATGGGCGAGGACGAATTTATGGAGGAGGCGATCGAAGCGCTGCATAAAGCCGGAAAGTAAACGGGAGGATCTCTTAAAAGGCAAGAATATTGCGGATTAAGAGGGAAAAGAAATGCGTGAGTTCAGCATTTCAAAAATCAGAAATTGGGAGGATTAACAATGTTTTTTACGGCAGTAAAAACCTTCTTTGACACATTCGGACCAGTTGTATTTGTGCCAGTTGTAATCTTCATCATTGCGGTCGCTCTGAAAGTTCCTGTAAAAAAGGCTTTCATGTCCGGTTTGTCCGCGGGTGTTGGCTTGGAAGGGTTTAACCTGGTTATCGGCGCTTACAGCCCCATTATCACTCCGGTCATCAATCAGCTCGTTAAGGATACCGGAATTAAATTGAACATCCTTGATATGGGCTGGCAAACCACTTCCATTATAGCCTATTCGACAAACATCGGCATGGTTTATCTGGTGATCGCCATTGTTCTTCAGATCGTATTGTTCCTCACACGTTATACAAACGTTTTCCAGGCGGGAGACCTTTGGAACAACTATTCCTACATGGCGTGGGGCTCCGTACTGTTCCTTCTCACCGGAAACTTCGCATTGAGCCTGGCCTGCATGATTGTTCAGCAGCTGTTCACACTCTGCTTTACAGAAGTCATCGAGGAAAGATGGTCCAAGTATTATCATTATCCGAACTGCACAATCGCATCCTTACATACTGCTACCGTCGGCGTATATGCAATCGGTATGAACTGGCTGCTGAATCGTATGGGCCTTTATAAGGTAAAGGCGGACCCTGAAAGCTTCCGCAAACGCTTCGGCTTCCTTGGCGAGCCTATGACACTGGGCCTTCTGCTCGGCTTGTTCATCGGCATCATCGGCAACATCAAGCACCTGGGCGAGCTCAAATCCTGGGGCACAATCCTTGTCTGCGGCGTTGCCACCGCTTCCGTTATGGCTGTTTTCCCGAAGATCTCCGGTATTTTCGCCGGTTCCTTCGGACCGATCACGGAAGCTTCCAAGAAGTCTGTTAAAGGCACAAAGGGCGAGTGGTATCTGGCGGTTAACGATGCCTGCGGTTACGGCGAAACAGCCACACTGATTTCCGGTATCGTTCTGATGCCGATCGTTCTGCTCCTTTCCTTCGTGCTTCCGGGCAACCAGACCCTGCCGATGCTTGATCTTGTTGCTATTCCATATGTAATCCAGCCTTGTGTTGCCTGCTCAAACGGCAACATGCTGAAATCCATCATCTCCGGCGGCATCTTCTGTGTGATTTTCCTGTATTGCTGCACAATGACCGGCGGCGCATTTACAGAAGTTGCCAAGAGTGTCGGTACGATTAAGCTTGAGGCCGGCGTCATGATGATTACCAGTTTCATCATCCTTGGTCAGCCTGTCGGCGCAATTATCTTCATGGCGTTCCTTTCTCAGAATCCGTTCGCCATTGCGGCGGTTATCGTAGCTTATGTATTCTGCTATGTCTTCGTACGCAAGAACCGCACAAAGATCCATGCATGGATCGAAGAAGAGGCGCTCAATCCCGGCCACGAGAAGGTCAACACAACGCCTGCTGCTGCACAATAATTTTGCAATCCGGTAATGATCCACTACCGTCCCAGCAATGCATTCCAGTATCGACCCAATAATGAATAGAATTGAAAAGAAAAGGTGCCGCACTGTTTCGGCGGTGTGCCGCCTTTTCTTTTTCTTAAAAATCCTTTAAAGATTCTGATGCGCGCTGCGCACATGTCCGGAAAGCTTTTAAAGTCAGGGAGGAATTCGAATTGGTGTATCAGGGAAATCCGGTGTCCGAAGGGATCGCAATGGGGAAAGTTATGCTGTATGAGCCGTTTATACCCGTAGTTGACGGTACGGCGATCTCCAAAGAAGAAATACCGGCGGCGTTGAGCCATTATAAAAATGCGCGCGGCGGCGCGAAAGAGGAACTGGAGGCATTGCATTCCCGGCTCCGGCAGGATGACCCCGGGAAAGCCAAGATCATAAAGGCTCATATGGACATCCTGTTTGATGTAGCCATGGAAGAGGAAATCCAGGACGCGATTTCCGACGGAAAAAGCACGGAAGCGGCTGTGGACAAAATCTTCCGCAAATACATCAGAATAATCGGCAAATCCGCGGATGAGCGGATTCGTGAGCGCGCTTCCGATCTGGAGGACGTAAGGTGCCGCCTGCTGCGGAACTGTATGGGCGTGAAAGAAAAAAATCTTGCGTTTTTAACCGATCCGGTTGTTGTTGTGGCAAAGGATTTATTCCCGTCCGACACCGCTTCCATGGACCGTAAAAAAGTTCTTGCGATTGTTACCGAAGTGGGCGGCCCCACTTCGCATACGGCGATTATCGCGCGCAGCTATGAAATTCCGGCTCTTCTCGGCGTGCCGAATATTCTTTCCGGGCTTCAGAACGGCCAGCAGGTAATTGTCGACGCTGTGGAGGGCAGCCTGATTACCGATCCGACCGACGAGGAACAAAAGGCTTATAAGGAAAAAGAGATTCGGTTTCAGGAGAAGGCCGCGGAAACCAGGCAGTACCTTGAAGGAGACGCCGTTACGAAAGACGGGGTTAAAATAGAGGTGGAACTGAATATCGGTTCCGCCAATGCACAGGAAATCCATGACATTCAGTATACAAACGGCGTGGGCCTTTTCCGCTCCGAATTTTTGTATATGGGAAGGGACACGCTGCCTTCGGAAGAAGAACAGTATAAGATTTACCGCAAGGTTCTGACGCAGGCGGGCGGCAATCCGGTTACGCTGCGCACACTGGATATCGGCGGAGATAAGAAGCTGGACTGCATGGAGCTTCCGAAAGAAGACAACCCCTTCCTCGGCAACCGTGCGCTGCGGCTCTGCCTGCAGCACCGCGATATTTTTAAAACCCAGCTCCGTGCCGCGCTTCGTGCCGGAACCATCGGAAATCTGTGGATTATGTTCCCAATGGTGGGAAGCCTGGATGATGTTCGCAGCGCCAAAGCGGTTGTCCGCGAGGTACAGCAGGATTTGGACCGCGAAAAGATTGAATATGGCAAAAACATCAAATTCGGCATTATGATTGAAATCCCCGCAATTGCCATGATTGCGGATCTGGCGGTAAAAGAGGTTGATTTTGCAAGTATCGGCACCAATGACCTTTGCCAGTATACCACCGCAGTCGATCGCCTGAACCAGAACGTCGCAAGCTACTATCAAAGCTACCATCCGGCCATGTTCCGTCTCATCCGCTACACGGTCGAGCAGTTCAACAAAGCCGGAAAACCGATTGGGGTCTGCGGCGAACTGGGCGGCGACAAGCTTGCCATGCCGGTACTGCTTGGCTTTGGGATGCGCCGCATCAGCATGGGAATCGCTTCGCTTGCCCGCGCGAAAAAAATTATTTCCCGTCTGGATCTGAACCTTGCAAAGGAAATGGCGGACAAAGTATGCCGAATGGAAACGGCCGGGGATGTGGAAGCGTATCTGAAGGATTCGCTGAAAGATATTATTTAAGGAGATATTTTCATGTATTCAAGAAAAACTGTTATTGCAAACGCCACGGGACTTCATGCCCGCCCGGCATCCGATTTTATTGCGGCTGCCGGCGAATTTGAATCCAAGATTAAAATTCGCCGCGTCGGCGGAGATCCGGAAGAAGACGTGGGGAATGCGAAGAGCATCATCAATGTGCTTGCGCTCGGTCTGGCACAGGGCGAGGAAGTGGAGCTTTCCGCGGAAGGCCCGGACGAGAAGCAGGCGGTTGACCGCCTGGTTGCGCTGATCGATTCCAAATTCGGAGAGTAATCTGCCTTTTCGGGCGGTTCGCCTGAAAGCAACAGAGAGGATGGTTTATGATGTATCCTATTGTTTATCAATTTAAATCGACGATGGACGATTACAGGGAGATGACCTTTTTCTCCACTTTTTCGTTTCGGAAAGGTCAGAATATCGCAATCCTGCTTACATGGATTACAGGAACCACGGCCTTTTTGCTGGATTTAGCAAAGGTGATCAAAATGACGGCAACCATCCATCTTTGTGCGCTGATGGTTGCCGTCACCATGCCGGTGCTTTTTGTGAGCTATCTGACCAATGTCCGCCGTTTTAAGATAAACGGCGCCGACTACCGCAAAAAGACCCATACGGTATTGCTGGGCAAAGACGATATACAATATAAGGAAAGCGGAAACATCCATACCGGCGCAGACAAATGGGACGATATTGCCTATGCCTTCGAAACGGATCATCTGTTTCTGCTTTACCGTACGTCGAACAATGCCGTCCTGCTTCCGAAAAGGAGCACGACGGAGAAGCAGATTGAAGAAACCCGTATCTGCCTTCAGGAAAAGCTCGGCGTGCGTTTTAAGATACGCTGCAGAACAAAACCGAGGAAAAAAGCACAGACGGAATAAAATTCCAACCGATCCCGTGAAAACGTTCATCTCAGCTTTGAACGTTTCAAACCGATTAAGCGATATAAAACGCATTTCTCCAACAGAATCATTGCGGAGCATGGCGGCACATCTGATAAGGAAGCCGTTATGCTTCGCTTTTTTATATTAATTGTTTCAGATTCGGGGAATCTCTTGAAAAAAGACTTGAGATAACGTAAAATAAAAGTATTATAAGAACGCAAAGGAACGTTAGAATGATTTTCAGCAGTTTATTTTTCGTATTTGTATTTTTACCCGTGGTATTAGCTGTTTATTTCCTTGTTCCGAGGAAATTCAAAAACCTCTGTCTGTTTCTTTTCAGCTTGCTGTTTTACGCCTGGGGAGAACCGGTCTATGTTTTTCTGATGCTGTTTACCACCGGGTTTGACTATATTATGGGGCATTTTATCGAGAAATACCGAAATACGCCTTATTCCCGCCCTTTATTAATTTTCAGTATTTGTGTAAATCTCGGCCTGCTCGGGTTCTTTAAATACTCGGGTTTGCTGGTTCAGACGGTCAATTCCCTTTCCGGGCTGGCTCTGGCGGTTCCCGAAGTGGCGCTGCCGATCGGCATTTCCTTTTACACCTTCGAATCCCTTTCCTATAATATTGATATCTATCGCGGGGAAGCGCCCGCGCAGCGCAATATCATCGATTTCGGCACCTATATCGCCTTTTTCCCGCATCTTGTGGCCGGGCCGATTGTCCGCTATGAATATCTGGCGGATCAGCTCCAAAACCGGCAGGAAACGCTGGAAAAGTTTACAGCCGGCGGCAAGCGGTTTCTGGTGGGCTTGTTTAAAAAGATTCTGCTTGCAAACAATTTAGCCATTCTGGCCGATAAAGTACAGTATATGGGGAACCCCAGCACGCTTTCCGCGTGGCTTGGCGCGCTTGCGTTTACCTTTCAAATCTATTTTGACTTTTCCGGTTATTCGGATATGGCGATCGGCCTTGCCGGAATGTTTGGCTTTCAGATTCCGGAAAACTTCAATTATCCCTATATTTCCCACAGTGTTTCGGAATTCTGGCGCCGCTGGCATATTACGCTGGGTTCCTGGTTCCGCGAATATGTCTATATCCCGCTGGGCGGAAACCGCTGCTCCAGGCTGAAAAACGTGCGGAACCTCGCCATTGTCTGGGTGCTGACCGGAATTTGGCACGGCGCAAGCTGGAATTTTGCTTTCTGGGGCGCTTATTACGGCCTTTTGATTATCTGCGAAAAGCTGTTTCTGCAAAAATGGCTGGATCGGATTCCCCGGTTCTTCCAATGGCTTTATAGCTTTTTGGCCGCGGTTATCGGATGGGTTTTCTTTTCCTATCTGGATATCCGGAAAGCGTTCGGCGTGGTTTGCGCCATGTTCGGATTCGCGCCCGGAGCGGACAGCCTTGGCGTTTATTCGCTGATTACCTGCGCGCCGCTTTTAATCGTTGCGGCGCTGTGCAGTTCCACGCTGGTGAAAACGCTGGCGGACAAGCTGCGTAAAAGCGGAACGGCGGGAAAAATCGTATGGAGCGCCGGTTTCGTCTGTCTGCTGCTTATTTCCCTGTCTTTTCTGGTGGGGAACGCGTATAATCCGTTTTTGTATTTCCGCTTCTGATTTTATATGCGAAAGGTGAAAAATGAAATTTTATCGTATTATAACGAATTTAAAGGAAAAATGCAATGCAGAGAATGCGTTCGTCACATTTGTTCTCTTCCTTACCATCCTGACGGGCATCCTCTATCTTCTTTTTGCTCCGAAAATTGATTTTTCAGAAGAGGAAAACCGTGTGCTGGAATCCCCTCCGGAGTTAACCGCCGCTTCCGTAGCGGACGGCAGCTTTATGAAATCCATTGAAAATTATGTCGGCGACCACTTTATGTTCCGCAGGAATTTCGTGGAAATGAATACCCGCGTGCAGCTTCTGATGGGCAAACGGGATCTGGGTTCCAACTACGGCCGGACTCCGGCGGAGGGCGGCGTTTATTTCGGCAGCGGCGGGCATCTTTATGAGGTGCTGCTCCCGAATCATACGGACATCTTTGCCCGCAACGCCGCGGCAATCCAGACTTTTGCGAAAAAAACCGCGCTGCCGTTTTATTTTGTCCCGGTTCCATCCGGCGCGCAGGAGCAGGGGGACCGGCTGCCCTATTCCGCGCCCAGCCACGACCAGCACGAGGAATTGAACGCCATTAAAGCGGGTGCGGGAGCCAATACCACGGTGGTTGACCTGTTTGACACCCTGAGCGACCGGACGGGAAACGATTATTATTATAAAACCGACCATCACTGGAATACCTTTGGTGCTTTTGAAGGCTACAAAGCGCTTGTGACGGCAATGGGAATGCAGCCGACCCCGAAGGATGACTTTTCATTCGAAAAGGTATCGGATTCTTTTTTGGGCACATTATATTCCAAGGCCATTTGCAGCAGCCAGGAACCGGATGCTCTTTATCTTCCCCTTTACAAAAAACAGGCGGTTGTAACGCAGCAGACCGGCAAACGGACGCGCGGCAATCTGTACTGGAAGGAATACCTTACGAAAAAGGATAAATATTCCGTTTTCCTCGGCGGCAATCATAGCGTGGATGTCGTTAAGAATCCGAATGCTTCCACAAAGAAAAAACTGCTCCTGATTAAGGATTCCTATGCGAACAGCCTGATTCCCTTTTTAACGACAAATTTCTCGGAAATACACATTATCGACTTGAGATATTACAATCAGGATATTTATAAATATATTCAACAGAATGGAATTACGGAAACGGCCGCGGTTTACAGCATCAAGCAGCTTTGCGAAGTTTCCGTTGCCAATAAATTAAGTGCGCGATAAGAGTTAACAAACGCGTCAGTGCTTAAAATTTTCGCCGTTATGGGCCTCGGGCCAAGCGGAACGATAAAATCATTTTTACAGCAAAGGAGGCAAATGAAAAGGCTGAAAGATTTCCGCAGAAAAGATCATTAAGGAGTGGTGAAGACGAATGAAAATAATCCATGGAATCGGTGCGTCAAAGGGAATCGCTATTGGGAAACTCACATTATGCCTGAATATTGACGATCATATTCAAAAGAAAACAATAACGGACGTTGAAGCAGAACTTTCCCGGCTGGACGAGGCGAAAGCGGCTTCCGTTGAAGCGCTGAATGCGATCTATATGAAAGCGCTCAAACGGGTCGGCGAGGCAAACTCCATGATTTTCCAGATTCATATCATGATGCTGCAGGACGAGGATTTTTACGGCTCCATACGGAACGTCATTAAAGAGGAAAAGGTGAATGCGGAATACGCCGCATGGAAGACGGGAAGGCAGTATTCCGAAATGTTTGCCCATATGGACGACGAATATATGCGGGGACGCGCGTCGGACGTCATTGATATTTCCAAACGCCTGATCCGGAACCTCGATACGCGGCTTGCCAACGGACTGGACAGCCTTTCGTCGCCGAGCATTGTCGCAGCCGTTGACCTGATGCCGAGTGAGACCGTGCAAATGGATAAGGAAATGGTTTTGGCCTTCATAACAAAAGAGGGTTCCAAAAGTTCGCATTCCGCTATTCTGGCCCGCACGATGGGAATCCCGGCGGTAGTCGGCCTGGCGGATCAGTTTGCTCAGTTTTCCGACGGTGACGATATCATCGTTGACGGAATTTCAGGCGATGTCATCCTTTCACCGGATGAAAAAACGCTCTCGGATTACCGCGTTAAACAGGGGGAGTTTAACAGGCATCAGCAGGAGCTGAAGCTTTTGAAGGGCACGAAGGCGATCACCAAAAACGGCGTGCAGATCGAAATCAACGCGAATATCGGCCACCCGGAGGACGTTGATTTGGTGCTGGAAAACGACGCCGACGGCATCGGCCTGTTCCGCAGCGAGTTTTTGTACATGGAGAGCAAACAGTTCCCGAGTGAGGAAGAGCAGTATATCGCCTATAAAACCGTTCTGGAAAAAATGAACGGCAAACGCGTAATCATCCGTACGCTGGACTTGGGGGCGGACAAGCAGGTGCCCTACCTCGACCTTCCGCATGAGGATAATCCGGCGATGGGCTTGCGGGCAATCCGCATCTGTCTGGACCGTCAGGATCTTTTTATTACGCAGCTGCGCGCGCTGCTCCGTGCTTCGACATTCGGAAAGCTTGCCATCATGTTCCCGATGATTATTTCGGTAGACGAAGTCCGGCAGATTAAATCGCTGATTGAAAAGGTAAAAAGTGACCTTACGAAAGAAAAAATCGCCTTTGCCCCCGATTTTGAACTGGGGATTATGATTGAAACCCCGGCATCGGTGATGATAAGCGACGAGCTTGCGAAGGAAGTGGATTTCTTCAGCATCGGCACCAACGACCTGACGCAGTACACCCTTGCGGTAGACCGTATGAACCACTGTATTTCGAAGCTGTTTGATTCCCGGCACCCCGCCGTGCTGCGCATGATTGAAATGACGGCGAAGAGCGCGAAAAAGGCAGGCATTTGGGTCGGCATCTGCGGTGAGTCCGCGGCGGACACAAGCCTGACCGAGTTCTATGTAAAAATCGGCATCAATGAGCTTTCCGTAACGCCTTCTTCCGTATTGGAACTCCGCAAAGCGGTTCAGCAAATCGATCTGAAATAATCGTTAAGCGGCTGCCGGGATAACGCGGGCAGCCGCTTGAAATTTACATTAAGGAAATATCTTTTCGGAATTGTTTAAGGGGAATTTTTATAATGAAAAATAATATTCAATTTTAATTCTGAATTGGTAAAATGCAGGATTCTTTTTTTATAGATTCATTTAAGTTCTTTCTTACAATTTTTTGTAGGTCGCTTTTGGTATTCCAGAAAGTAGTAATTTGCAATAGTTTTTTTGTAAATCTTTGTTGAAAAATGGGATTGTAAATTCTGTATAAATATTAAGAATGCAATGGAAATTTTTTGTTATGCAAAAAAGTTGTCAGAACGAAGAACAAATTACCAATTCGGCTTGAATTTTGAATGCAAAATTGATATAATACTGCAATAGTGCATGTTTCGTAGGACACACTTCGGATTGAGTGTGTCCTACAATAGCGTTTGCAGGGGTTTTAGCGCGCTAAACTGTTACTTCGTTAGTACTTTTCATACCTGATTATCGGCGCGTCGGGTCTGCTTCGTATCTAGGCGGTTTACTGTGTTGTACCCCCGGTATAAATTTAAGGAGTGGCTAAAGTGATCAAATATGTGATAAAGCGCGTTGCCTACGCACTTTTAACAATTTTCCTGATTTCAATCATCACCTTTACACTGATGAACATGATCCCCGGCGGGCCTTTTTTAAGCGAAAAGGCGGTGTCACCCGAAACAACACAGGCGCTGAAGATTAAGTACGGCTTGGATAAACCGCTCCCGGTACAGTACATAAACTTCATGAACAATTTTATTCATGGTGATTTTGGACTGTCCATCAAGCAGACGGGAAGAACAGCCAACGATATCATCTTTTCCACCTTTCCCGTTTCGGCAAAACTCGGCGGTATTTCTATTTTAGTGGCGCTGATACTGGGTGTGGTTATGGGCTCCGTGGCGGCGCTGAACAGAGGAAGATGGGCCGACAGCCTGCTGATGGTGATTTCTACTTTGGGAATTGCCGTACCAAGCTTTGTTGTCGCGTCTTTTCTGTTGATTACATTCGGCGTAAATCTGCATATGCTGCCAACGCTCGGGCTAAAAACCCCGCTGCATTATATTATGCCGGTTGCGGCGCTGTCTTTTTACCCCACGGCCTATATAACCCGCCTGATGCGTTCCAGCATGCTGGACGCGCTGAATCAGGATTATATCCGCACGGCCAAGGCAAAAGGCGTGAACAAATTTGTCATGCTGTTTAAACACGCAATGCGCAACGCGATTATTCCGGTTATTACCTACGTAGGTCCGTTGCTTGCCTACACGATGACCGGCAGCTTCGTGGTTGAGAAAATATTTACCATTCCGGGTTTAGGCCGTGAATTTATCAACTGTATTACCGGCCGCGATTATCCGATGGTTATGAGCACCACCATTTTTCTTGCCGTATTGTTGGTCTTTATGAATGTGTTGGTCGATATTTGTTACAAACTGGTAGACCCGAGAATTAAATTGAAGTAGGAAGGCAGGAAAAAATGTTGGACGACAGAAAGCTCAAAAAAAATCCGTTTAGCTTGCAATTGAATGCAGAAGATTTTTTGCCTGCCAGCGCGGATGAGAAACAATCCCTGGTTGTAATGCGTGAAAGCACAACCTACTGGAAAGACGCGGTTCGGCGTCTTCGGAAAAATAAAGTGGCGATGGTGGCGTTCGCGGTCATCATTCTTGTTATGTTTTGTGCGTTTATTGTTCCGAGTTTTTACCCTTATCACTATGACCAGCAGATTCGCGGAAGCGAAGATCTGCGCCCGATGCAGTACTCCGAGATGGAATTGAAGAGCATTTCACAGGGAAAAAGCGTTTTCCCCCATGTTTTCGGCACGGACAGTTTTGGCCGTGACCTCGGTATCCGTGTTATGATCGGTGCCAGAATATCCCTTCTGGTCGGTTTGATTGCCAGCTTTCTGGTTTTGCTGATCGGAAGCATTTACGGCGCGATTGCCGGATATTTCGGCGGCAAGGTCGATATGGTAATGATGCGTATCGTGGATATTATTTATTCGGTACCGGATATGCTGATTATTATCTTGTTGCAGGTTACATTGAAAACACCGCTGACCAATCTTTTTGACAGTAACCCCGCTTTTGCGGGGCTGCAAAAAGTCGGAGTCGGGTTAATCAGTATTTTTATTACATTCAGTCTGCTGTACTGGGTTGGTATGGCAAGAATCGTGCGCGGGCAGATCATGACGCTGAAAGAACAGGAATTTGTTACCGCGGCGAAGGCGCTGGGCGCCTCAAACCGTCAGATTATTGCGAAGCATCTGCTTCCGAACTGTATCGGCACGCTGATCGTCACAACGACCCTGCAGATTCCTTCCGCAATCTTTACGGAAGCGTTTCTGAGCTATCTCGGCCTGGGCGTTGCGATCCCGATGGCAAGCCTTGGTTCGCTTGCTTCCGATGCGCTGGGCGGAATCAGTGCCTTCCCTTATCGTCTGATTGTTCCGTCCGTTGCAATCAGTTTGATTATTTTATCGTTTAACCTCTTTGGCGACGGCCTGAGAGATGCGTTTGACCCGAAGCTTAAGAAATAGGAGATTTGAAAATGAGTGCGAATTGCCTTCTTGATATAGAAAACCTTCAAGTTTCCTTTTTTACCCCTGCCGGAGAGGTAAAAGCGGTCAGCGGTGTTTCCTACACGCTTGACCACGGCGAGGTGCTTGGAATAGTCGGCGAATCCGGAAGCGGAAAGAGTGTTTCCGCATACACCCTGATGGGACTGATTGATTATCCGGGTAAAATTGTAGGCGGCACGGTGAATTTTAACGGCCACCAAGTGGATAAGATGTCGGAAAGAGAATTCCGTAAAATGCGCGGCAGCGAAGTCAGCATTATTTTCCAGGACCCGATGACTTCCCTGAACCCGGTCTTTACAATCGGCAGCCAGCTTATGGAGATGCTGCGCCTGCACACGAATAAGAACAAGGAAGAGCGCAAAGCGAGAGCAATCGAGCTTTTGGGTTTGGTCGGCATGAACGAACCGGAAAAGCGCTTGAAACAGTATCCTCATGAATTCTCCGGCGGCATGCGCCAGAGAGTGATGATCGCCATGGCGCTTGCCTGCGAACCGAAGCTGCTGATCGCGGACGAACCGACCACGGCGCTCGACGTAACCATTCAGGCTCAGATACTGGAGCTGATGGTTGAACTGAAAAAGAAAATCAACATGTCGATTATCATGATCACCCATGATTTGGGTGTGGTTTCCGACGTCTGCGACCGCATCGCGGTTATGTACGCCGGAAAAATTGTAGAAATCGGCAGTACGGATGATATTTTTTATAATCCGAAGCATTGCTATACCGAGGGGCTTTTGCGTTCCATACCAAAAATGCACGAAAAGAAACACGAGAGGCTGGTTCCGATTGAGGGCACACCGGTTGATCTGCTGAATCCTCCGGCGGGATGCCCGTTTGCTTCGCGCTGCGACAAATGCATGAAAGTCTGCCTGCGGCAAATGCCGGAGTACACGGAAATATCTCCGGGCCATAAAAGCGCCTGCTGGCTGCTCCAGAAAGAGCAGTTTGAGAATGCCGAGGAGGGGAATAAGCAATGAGCGAGAAGCTATTAGAGGTTCAGCATCTTCAGCAGTATTTCCCTGTAGGCGGCGGCCTATTTAAAAAAAATTACGTTCAGGCGGTCGACGATGTAAGCTTTTATATCAATAAAGGGGAAACCTTTGGTCTGGTCGGGGAAAGCGGCTGCGGAAAAACAACAACCGGAAGAACGATTTTAAGATTATATGAGCCTACAGATGGGAAGATTATCTATGACGGCGTGGATGTCACCCATGTTGACTTTGCACCGTACCGCAGAAAAATGCAGATCGTTTTCCAGGATCCGTATGCATCGCTCGACGCACGTATGACGGTTGGCGATATTATCGGCGAACCGATCGATATACACGGCCTTGCTTCCAATAAAAAGGAACGCGAGGAAAGAATCCTTTCCCTTTTGGAAAAAGTCGGTCTGAATTCCGAACATGCAAACCGTTACCCGCATGAATTTTCCGGCGGCCAGCGGCAGAGAATAGGCATAGCCCGCGCGCTTGCGGTGGAACCGGAATTTATTGTCTGCGACGAGCCGATTTCCGCTTTGGACGTGTCCATTCAGGCGCAGGTCGTGAATATGTTTGAAGATTTACAGCGGGAATTGGGTCTCACCTATTTGTTTATTGCACATGATTTAGCGATTGTCAAGCATATCAGTAACCGAATCGGCGTAATGTATTTAGGGAAGCTGGTGGAACTGGCCGACAGCGATACCCTTTACGACCATCCGATCCACCCCTATACGCAGAGCCTGCTTTCCGCAATCCCGATTCCGGATCCGAAAACAAGCCGCGAAAAAAAGAGGATTGTGCTGGAAGGCGATGTGCCGAGCCCGCTGAATCCGCCGAGCGGATGCCGCTTCCGCACCCGCTGCCCGTACGCGACGGAACAGTGCGCCGCCGAGGTGCCGGAATTCAAAGAATATGAGACAGGACATTTTGCGGCCTGCCATAGAATCGGACAAATTTAGAGGTTTTAATTTGCAGAGCAAATTGAAATAAAAGAAAATTTGTGAAATTGGAGGGATTTAGTTATGAGAAAAAGAATAATTTCCATGTTACTTGCAATGGCTCTTATGTCTTCCGCATTTGTAGGATGCGGCAGCAGTACGACCGGCTCTTCTACCGCGGGAGGAACAAGCAGCAAAGCGGCCGCCGCGAAAACACTGAGCGTCAGTCTCGGTGCCGAACCGGCAACGATGGACCCGGCCTTAAACCAGGCGGCGGACGTCACTACGGTGATGAACCATCTGTTTGAGGGCCTTACCCGCTATTCGTCTGATCATAAGATTGTAAACGCGGAAGCAAAGGATATTCAAGTCAGCAGCGACCATAAAACCTATACCATTACGCTTCGTGACGATGTCAAATGGTCCGACGGCAAACCGGTAACCGCGGGCGACTATGAGTATGCCTGGAAGAGAGTGGTTGACCCGAAAACCGCGTCCCAGTATGCGTATATTTTTGATCCGGTGCTCAATGCAACGGAGATTACCGCAGGAAAGAAAGATAAAGATACCCTCGGCGTAAAAGCGAAAGACGACAAAACACTGGTCGTTACTTTAAAAGCGCCGTGCTCATACTTTAATGAACTGCTTTCCTTTACGGCTTATTTCCCGCTCCGCAAAGATATTGTGGAAGGAAATGACAAATGGACACAGAGCCCGAAAACCTATATTTCCAACGGTTCCTTTATGATGAAAGACTGGAGCCATAAGGAAAGCATTACGGTTGTAAAGAATCCGAATTATTACGACAAAGATAAAATCAAGCTCGATTCTATCAAATTTGTCTTACTGGAAGATGATTCTCCGAGACTTGCGGCTTATCAGAACGGGGAAATCAGCTTCTGCTACACGATTCCGATTGAAGAGATTGCAAATTGGAAGGATAAGCCCGATTTCCACAATCTCCCGGATTTAAGCACGAACTTTGTAGACTTCAACTGCACGAAGAAACCTTTTGATGATGTAAGGGTAAGAAAAGCCTTATCGCTTGCGATCGATCGCAATTATATTGCTGATCAGGTAACCAAAAAATCTCAAACTCCTGCCGGTGCTTTTGTACCGATCGGCATTAATGACCAGGATTCCACGAAGAAATTCCGCGATGTCGGGGGAGATTATATTCCTGTAAAGCCGGAAGATTACGATAAGAATGTAGCCGAAGCAAAGAAACTCCTTGCGGAAGCCGGTTATCCGGACGGCAAGGGCTTCCCGACGATTGAGTATGCTACCAATCCTGCTTCGATGAACAATGCGCTTGCCGAAGCCATTCAGAACATGTGGAAGACCGCGCTTGGCGTTAACTGCACAATTTCTGCGCAGGAATGGTCTGTGTTTATCGATACCCGTAACAAGGGTTCTTTCCAGACCTCAAGAGACGGATTTGGCGTTGACTTCAATGATGCAGTTTCCATGCTCGATCTGTTTGTTACCGGCGGCGGCAACAACAACTGCAAATATTCCAATCCGGAGTACGACAAGATTATTGCTCAGGTGAAAGCAACGGATGACAACAAAGTCAGAATGCCGCTTATGCACAAAGCGGAGGAAATCCTGATGAGGGATATGCCGATTGCACCGACGACTTACCGTACCCGTATTTGCCTGCTGAATCCGAATGTGAAGGGATACTATGAATCCCCGATGGGCTTCGACTATTTCATGTATGCGGATATAGAAGGCTGAGAAAATACGTTTTTCAGGCGCTCCTGTTTTACGGGAGCGTCTTTTTTTGTACAAATTCAATAAACGTATATGAATGAACGTGCTGCGAACGGTTGCAGAAATGTTGCCTTTATTGGTTTAAAGTGATAATATACCGATTATTTTGCAATATTAACGATATCTTGTTTCACTTTAAAGGCTGAGAATGGAAAAAAGCAAATAAAAAATGGTAAATTGAACGATTTCATAAAATCACACGAATAATTGCGAATATAAGGTTGCAAATAATACGTTTCAGTAGTATAATCAAGAACATTAAATATTTTAAAAAAATGTAAGAATGCAGTGATTTTTAACTTGGGAGGTATACAAAATGAAAAAGCGTTTATTAGCGGCTGCACTTGCGGCGGCAATGGTTGCGGCCTCTGTAACGGGATGCGCCCAGTCGGGTGATACAGGCTCCAATACGTCCGGCGGTGCGGCCGGCGGCGATACCGTAAAAATTGGCGGGCTTGCTCCGCTGACCGGCAATGTATCCGTTTATGGTATTGCGGCGAACAACGGAATTAAACTTGCGGTTGATGAAATCAATAAAGCAGGCGGCGTTCTGGGCAAGAAAATCGAGTACGTGCCCTATGACGAAAAAGGCGACGCCATCGAGGCGGTTAATGCCTATAACAAGCTGGTTCAGGACGACAGGGTGGTTGCGCTGATCGGCGACGTGACTTCCAAGCCGACGATTGCCGTAGCACAGAAAGCGGTAAAAGACAATCTGCCGATGATTACCGCAACCGGTACCGCTGCGGATATTACGAAGGCCGGCGACAACGTATTCCGGGCCTGCTTTATCGATCCCTACCAGGGCGAACTGATGGCTGCCTATGCCGCAAAGAAACTCAATGCGAAGACCGCCGCCATTATCTATGACAACGGCGACGACTATTCCACGGGCGTGGCAAATGCGTTTGAAACGGCTGCAAAGGCCGAAGGAATGACCATTACCAATAAAGAAGCCTACCAGTCCGGCGCAATGGACTTCAAAACGCAGCTTACCAAAATCAAAGCGAGCAATCCGGACGTCGTGATGGTTCCGGTTTACTATTCCGACGTTGCCCTGATCGCCGTACAGGCGAAGGACGTAGGCCTGAAGGCGAAGCTGCTCGGCGCGGACGGCTGGGACGGTGTTCTGGAAAAAATCGACAAGAGCAATCAGGATGCGGTAAAGGATTGCTACTTCTGCAGCCAGTATTCCGCGGAAAGCAAAGACCCGAAACTCCAGGATTTCCTGAAGAAATACAAGGAAGCCTATAAATCCGAAGCAAACATGTTTGCCGTTTTGGGCTACGATGCCATGGGCATGATGGCAGCCGCCATTAACAAGGCCGGTTCGACAGATTCCGACAAGATTATTGCCGCTTTGAAAGCGCTGGAATATAAGGGCATTACCGGAAACACCACGTTTGATGCGAACCGCAACCCGGTCAGAGAAGCGGTTATAACGACCATTGCAGACGGCAAGTATAAGTTTGTTGAAAACTTTAAAAAGTAATTTGCTCACTCAGTCAGGATATTTAAGGTGAAAAAAGAGGGTGAAGTAATTCACCCTCTTTTCGGGTCTATTTTGAAATATGAAAAAAGGCTTTTGAAATTGCAGGAGGGTGCGATTTATGGAATTTTTATCGCAGGTAATCAACGGCCTTGGCATCGGCAGCATCTATGCGCTGGTGGCATTAGGCTACAGCATGGTTTACGGTATCGTTCAGCTCATTAATTTCGCGCACGGCGATATTATTATGGTGGGAGCGTACGCTGTTTTTGTCATTTTGGTTATGATGAATCTGCCGCTTTGGCTGGCGGTACTGGGTTCAATCCTATTTTGCGGCATCGCCGGTGTGGTTATTGAGCGCGTTGCCTACCACCGTCTGCTCGTACACGACGCACCCCGGATTTCTCTGCTGATCACCGCCATCGGCGTCAGCATCTTTTTGCAGAATCTGTACCAGCTGCTTTTCGGTTCGGACCCAAAGTCCATGCCGAAAATGTTTACGTTTGCTCCGCTTCAGCTGGGCGGCATTCAGCTTACCTCTTCAACGATTATCAATATTTCGGTTTCCGTCGTTATGATGGCGGGCCTTCAGCTCCTGGTCAGTAAAATGAAAATCGGAAAAGCAATGCGCGCGACCTCCGAGGATGCGGGCGCCGCAAAGCTGATGGGTATCAATACGAATACGACAATCGCGTTTACCTTTGGCATCGGCTCCGCTTTGGCGGCTGTCGGCGCTGTGCTTTACTGCAATACATATCCGCAGATCAAGCCGGTTATGGGCGGCCTTTTAGGCCTGAAAGCGTTCGTCGCGGCCGTACTTGGCGGAATCGGAAGTATTCCGGGCGCCATGCTGGGCGGCTATCTTTTGGGCGTTGCGGAAAGCATGACGAATGCCTATATCAGCAGCAACCTGACCGACGCGGTTGTTTTCGGAATCCTGATTATCGTTCTTTTGGTTAAACCGACCGGGCTTCTGGGTAAAAATACGAGAGAGAAGGTGTAACGAATGCCGGGTATATCAAAAAAGAAAATCCTTTCCTATGTGGTGAATCTGGCGATCGTTCTCCTTTTGTACGTTGTGATTTCCACCCTGATCAGCCGGAGAATCATCAACAGTTATTATTCGGATATTATCAATATGATGCTCATCAACATCATCCTTGCCGTAAGCCTGAACCTTGTAACCGGTTTGCTCGGGCAGCTTGTTTTGGGACACGCGGGCTTCATGCTGGTGGGCGCTTATGCGGCCGCGCTGTTTACCCTGAACGTAAAGCTTCCGCTTACGGTTTCGTTCCCGATCGCCCTGATCATCGGCGGTCTGGCCGCTGCGCTGTCCGGTTTGATTATCGGCGTTCCGGCGCTGCGGCTCAGGGGCGACTACCTTGCCATTATTACGCTGGGCTTCGGGGAAATTATCCGCGTGATCGCGAACAACCTGACCATTACAAACGGCGCGAAAGGCCTTTACGGGATTGAGTCCCTGAATTCGCGCCATAATCTCACGGGTATGTTTACCTACATTTTCTTTATCGCGGTCTTTGTTATCTTCCTGAATTTTACGTTCGGAACCTCCCGCCACGGGCGCGCCGTTATTGCCATCCGCGAGGATGAAATTGCGGCGGAGGCTTCCGGTATCAATACAACTTACTATAAGCTGCTCGCCTTTATCCTGGCGGCGTTTATCGCCGGTGTCGCGGGCGGACTTTACGCGCACCAGATCGGCCTGATCGACCCGTCGAAATTCGACTTCAACCGGTCGACGGAAATCCTCGTTATGGTTGTTCTGGGCGGTATGGGCTCCATTACCGGCTCCATTATTTCGGCGGGGGTCCTCACCATTCTGCCGGAGGCATTGCGCGGATTTTCGAATTACCGCATGCTTCTGTATTCGATCGTGTTAATCTGCGTCATGCTGTTCCGCCCGACGGGGCTTTTGGGGCGCAGCGAGTTCTCCCTGATGGGAACCATTGAAAAGATCCGGAACGCTGTGGGCGGCAAGAAGAAAAAGACCGCCGCGAAAAAGGAGGGTTAACCGATGTCTGTGCTTGAAACAAAAAATTTGGGCATTGCTTTTGGAGGCCTCCAGGCGCTTCAGGATGTGCACTTTTCCATTGAAGAGGGCGAGATTGTCGGCCTGATCGGGCCGAACGGAGCGGGCAAAACAACCGTTTTCAACCTGCTGACCGATGTTTACATTCCGACGGAGGGCGTCATTGAACTGGACGGCAAGAATATCGTCGGAAAAAAGACCTATCAGATTACACAGAACGGCATCGCCCGTACCTTCCAGAATATCCGTTTGTTCAAGGATATCTCCGTGATTGATAATGTAAAAATCGCCATGAATTATCAGATGAAGTATTCCACTTTATCAGGAATTTTCCGCCTTCCTTCCTACTGGAAGGAGGAAAAGGCGGTTACAGATCGTGCGCACGAGCTTCTGAAGGTCTTTCGTCTGGATGAACATGCGGATGATCTGGCGAAAAACCTTCCCTACGGGCAGCAGCGCAAGCTGGAAATTGCCCGCGCACTTGCGGCCAATCCGAGGGTTCTGCTCCTTGATGAACCGGCTGCCGGGATGAATCCCACGGAAACCCGGGAACTGATGGAGACCATTTCACTGATCCGTGACAAATTCAAGGTCGCGATCCTGCTTATCGAGCACGATATGAACTTTGTGATGGGGATATGCGAGCATATCGTCGTTTTGGATTACGGCAGGATTATTGCGGAAGGAAGCGCCGAAGAAGTGCGCAACAATCCGAAAGTAATCGCCGCGTATCTTGGGGGTGAGTAAAATGGGAGTAATGCTGTCTGTTAAGAATCTGGATGTATACTACGGTTCCATCCATGCGATTAAAAATATATCCTTCGAAGTGCAGGAAGGCGAAATCGTAACCCTGATCGGGGCAAACGGCGCCGGAAAAACAACAACGCTTCATTCCATTTCCGGTTTGGTGAAACCGAAAAGCGGGGAGATTACCTTCTGCGGCAGCAACCTGATGGCAATCGAGCCGCATAAAATTATACGGCTCGGCCTTGCGCAGGTACCAGAGGGAAGAAGAATTTTTGCGAAGATGACGGTGCAGGAAAATCTGGAAATGGGCGCCTATATTCGGAACGACGGGGGCACGATTGAAAAAGACTATGAAAGAATTTTTGAGCGCCTTCCGCGTCTGAAAGAGCGCCGCAGACAGATTGCCGGAACGCTCAGCGGCGGCGAACAGCAAATGCTGGCGATCGGCCGCGCGCTGATGTGCAACCCGAAAATGCTGCTTCTGGACGAACCGTCCATGGGCCTTTCTCCGCTTCTTGTGGGTGAAATTTTCGAGATTATTCAGGATGTTAACAAAACCGGCATGACGGTGCTTCTCGTCGAACAGAACGCCAAGAAAGCACTGGAGATCGCCAACCACGCCTACGTTCTGGAAACCGGCTCCATTGCCATGGAAGGCGAAGCGGACGAACTTGCCAACAACGAGAAGGTACGCAAAGCCTATCTCGGCGGATAAAAGGGATGCCCAAAGAGGCGGAAGCACAGCTTCCGCCTCTTTGGGTTTGTGAGAATGAATACGCCCGGCTGCTTTTTATTTTACGGTCGTCAGGGTTGTGGTCGGATAATACCAGGCCAGAATCTGCTGGTAAGTGGAGCCCTGCGAGGCCATGTAATTCGCACCGACCTGGCTCATGCCTACGCCGTGCCCGTATCCTTTTACAAGGAACGTAAAGGTTCCCTTTGCGTAGGATAAGGAAAAGTTCGACGAGCGCAGGGCAAATGCGCTGCGGATATCGCCGCCGGTTATGTTTGTGCCGCCGATCTGTATGCTTTTGACCGTTCCGGAAGCGGTTCGCTGGATGGTTCCCACCCAGGCGGACGGGTCTCCGGACAGGTTCGCTTTCGGAGCGGTTTTCAGCACGGCTGTTTTAAACTGCTCCGTACTGAAAGCCGCCGATGTTTGGTAGCCGCTTGCAAACATGTCCCCGGGGCTTGCCACTGCAACAAGGTATTTTCGTTTTCCGCCCCAGATATCTTCTGAAGTTTCCGTGTTGCCGGAAGAAATCGCGTAGTAGGTAGCGTCGGCCAGTTCGCCGTCGCTTTTTAAAACCTTTCCGTAGATGGCGTTCACCACCGGGGTAAGTTTATTGTAATAGGTATCGAACTGATCGCCCCAGCGCTGTTTCATCTGCTCTTTGGTCACAAAGATCTGCCACCCCTGTGTGTCCGCGGAAAAGTCCGCCCCTTTCAGGGAGGCGGTCGGGCTGCTTCTTTGCTGTTCCCGCAGGCGGCTGTAGAAGGTATAGGCGGCCACGCCCTGCGCCTTCAGCGCTTCCGGTTCGAAGTCCGGCGACATTTCGGTCACGATCGCGCCGTACAGGAAACTGCGGTCGTCCGTGGTAATCACCGTGTTGCTTCTGGTATCCAGTATCTTAAACCCGGAAACGGAGCTTGCTGCGCCCGGCGCGGCGCTTTGCTGCGGCTTTGTTTGGGATACGGTACTTGCTTCCTTCTTTAACTTGTCTGCCTTGTCCGGTATTTTTGCCCCAATGGATAGGAATGGGACGATAAACATAATCAAAAACAGAAGAAGTCCGAGGAATACTTTCCCTTTCATTTCAATCCACCGTTTCTCCGTGCTGCACAGTATTTGATTGATAGGCGTCCAGAATTTGCACGGAAAATATCGGCAGCCTGTTCCATGCTTCCAGCGGGGAAGCGCTTCGAAAACGGGATCTTTTTGCAGGCTGGTAGCTTTCAACCTGTTCACTTCCTTAATATGAATATCGCGGTATTACATTTTACATTTACATCGCCTGAAATATTCATTATTTTTGAAATATATTTCCGGTATGTAGAAAAACAGTGAAAAAATGAAATTATGAATAGTATTTATTGCAAATTTAGGGATTTTGTAACTATGTGTTTACTTGACTTTCGAAATGCGGTGATATATATTATAGGATAACAGCATAAAAAAGAATGTGACGCTGTCGGTTCTTCCACACGGAACAGGGCGGTCTTTTTTTTAAATATTGTGTGGAGAAATGGTGTGCTATATGGCAGAAATTGTTCTTGAACAAGACAATCCGGGGCTTAAAAGTTTGTGCGACGAATTCCGGGCCAACAATAAGATACCGCCGGAAAAATTTGAACTGTACCAGGTGAAGCGCGGCCTCCGCAATCCGGACGGCACGGGCGTTATGGCCGGCCTTACCATGATTTGTAATGTACACGGTTACTTAATCGCGGACGGCGAGCGGATTCCGGATGAAGGAAAACTTACATACCGCGGTATCGACGTGAACGATATTGTCAATGGATGTATGGCGGAAAACCGCTTCGGCTATGAGGAAGTTGCGTGGCTTTTGCTGTTCGGCGAGCTGCCGACCAGGGAACAGCTTCAGACGTTCAGCCGGACGCTCAACAGTTACCGCGAGCTTCCGGAGTACTTCGCCGAGGATATGATCATCAAAGCGCCGTCGAAAAATATCATGAACAAGCTGGCGCGTTCCGTTCTGGCGCTTTACTCCTACGATGAGAACCCGGACGACACATCGCTTGAAAATAATATGCGCCAGGCAATTCAGTTAATTGCCCGGCTTCCAACGATTATGACGTATGCCTATCAGGTGAAAAGGCGTCACTTTGACAAAAAGAGTATGTATTTCCATCCGATTGACCCGAAGCATTCTACGGCGCAGTCCATCCTGAATGCGATCCGGCCGGACCGGAATTTTACCGATGAAGAAGCCAAACTGCTTGATCTTTGCCTGATTCTTCACGCGGAGCACGGCGGCGGCAACAACTCCACCTTTACGGCGCGCGTCCTGTCTTCAACCGGTACGGACACGTATTCCGCGATTGCGGCGGCGATCGGTTCCCTGAAAGGCCCGCGCCACGGCGGAGCCAACCACAGGGTCATGATGATGATGAACGACATCATGGAAAATGTACACAACTGGGAAGACGAAACCGAGCTTTCGGGCTATCTGGATAAAATCGTCCGCGGAGAGGCCGCCGATCATTCCGGCCTGATTTACGGGATGGGACATGCGGTTTATACGCTTTCCGACCCGAGAGCCGTTATTCTGAAGAGCAAGGCCCGCAAGCTGGCGGAAGAGAAGGATATGCTGAAGAAATTCGAACTGTTCGAGCGGGTGGAAAAGCTGTCTCCCGATGCGTTCGCTAAGGTTAAGGGCGAGCGGAAGGTCATTTCCGCCAACGTAGATTTCTATTCCGGCCTTGTATACGAAATGCTGGGGATTCCAAGCGACCTGTATACGCCGCTCTTTGCGATTTCCCGTATTGCGGGCTGGTGCGCCCATCGCATGGAGGAAATGGAAACCTGCGGCAGAATCATGCGCCCCGCGTACCGTTCCCTGTCCAAAAGCAGACCTTACCTACCCCTTGAAGAACGTAACAGAGAGTGATTTTGGAAGGAAGATAGAATGAAAATTAAAAATGCATGGATTGTCTTTGCTGTTACATTGCTGATTACCCTTCCGCTCCGATTGTATCAGCTCTATTTTCTCAGTGAGAAGGATACCGGTTTTTACACGGACGGCATCCGGACGACCGTCATTATTTCCTCTGTGCTTGCGGTTGGGGCCGCCCTGATGATCATGATGTCCGCGATGGACCGCAGGGGCCGCGCGGCTTACAGCCCGGTTCGCAGTGTTCCGGCGGCGGTTTTCGGAATTCTGACCGGTCTCGGCGTGATTCTGGAATGTGTCGCAAGCCTTTTCGGAATCGAAAGCCTTCAAAGCCAGATTACCTATGCGGTCTTAACAATTCTTGGAATCTTTGCGGGGATTGTACTGATTCTTTCCGGTTCCAACTTCGCCGCAGGGAAAAATACTTTTGAACAGCAGCCGCTTCTCGCGCTGGTACCGTCCATATGGGGCTGCGCGTGCCTTGTCGCCCTGTTTATCAGCTTTGTGGCCGTAGTAAATGTGGCGGAGAATATTTACGATACCTTTACGGTGATTCTTATTTTGCTGTTTCTGTTCCATCAGGCGAAGCTGCTTGCGCGCATAGATGATGAAAAAAGTGGAAAAATGATTTATATGTTCGGCCTGCCGGCGGCGCTCATGGCTTTGTTAACCGGGATATCCGGTTTTGCCCAGCAGTTTATGGGCGTGACCCGCTCGGGTTTGTTCCCCGCAGGCTTTTACCCGGTCAATATTCTCTTCGCGCTGTATATTCTTTCCTTCCTCGCGGCGGATTCCAAAAGCTTCGCTGTACGGGTGTCGGTCGATATCCATGAATTTGTGAAGGAGGATAAACCGGCTGAAAAGGGTGAGGAAGAGCAGAACGCCGTCCCTTGCCAGGAAAACTGCCTGGCGTATCTTGCAAAGGCTTACGACAGCGACATCCGCTTTTTTGATCATACAATCAGTCCTTTTATGGAGAGAATTGAAAAAAGCTAGTTAAATTTATGTCAAATCACTTGTAAAATGGCGTAGAATGCTATAAAATAGGTAAAGAAACATTAAATTTCAGGAGGTATTTGTTTTATGTCTATCAAAGTTGGCATTAACGGTTTTGGCCGTATCGGCCGCCTGGTATTCCGTGCAGCAGTCGCCCAGCCGGAAGCATTTGAAATTGTTGGTATTAACGATCCGTTTGTTGATGTAGATTACATGGTCTACATGGTAAAATACGATACCATGCATGGTCATTTCGAGGGCGACATCAAGGCTGAGGACGGCAAACTGGTCGTTAACGGCAAGAAGATCAACGTCTATGCGGAAAAGGATCCTTCCCAGATTCCGTGGGGCAAGATCGACGCTGAGTATGTTGTTGAATCCACCGGTGTGTTCTGCACAACCGAGAAGGCTTCCGCTCATATCGCTGCCGGTGCTAAGAAAGTTGTTATTTCCGCTCCTGCAAAAGATAAGGAAACCCCGACTTTCGTATGCGGTGTTAACCTCGACACTTACAACAAAGACATGAAGGTTGTTTCCAATGCTTCCTGCACAACAAACTGCCTTGCTCCTCTGACCAAGGTTATCAACGACAAGTTCGGCATTGTTGAAGGCCTTATGACTACCGTTCACTCCACAACCGCTACCCAGAAGACGGTTGACGGACCTTCCATGAAAGACTGGAGAGGCGGCCGTGCAGCAGCCGGAAACATCATTCCTTCCTCCACCGGCGCCGCCAAAGCCTGCGCACTTGTTATCCCTGAAGTCAAGGGCAAACTGACCGGTATGTCCATGCGTGTTCCTACTCTGGATGTTTCCGTTGTCGACCTGACGGTAAGCCTTGCAAAGCCGACCACCTACGAAGAGATCTGCGCGGCTGTTAAGAAAGCTTCCGAAGGCGAAATGAAGGGTATCCTCGGTTACACCGAAGACGCAGTTGTTTCCTCTGACTTCCTCGGCGATCCCCGCACCTCTATCTTTGATAAAGATGCCGGTATCATGCTGAACGATCATTTCGTAAAGCTTGTTTCCTGGTACGACAATGAGTGGGGTTACAGCAACAAGGTTCTTGAGCTCATTAAGCACATGAACAAAGTTGACCACGAATAAGTATAAAGCCTCAAGCCCCCGCGGTTTTACCGCGGGGGCTTTTTTGCCGGCAAAACCACCGGCGGTGCGGCGGGACCGGAAAAGCTTTTGCTTATTCCGCGCTTGCTGCATCTTAAACCTTATGCAGGGGAAAAGGGAGAAGACGATTCCGAAAACGAAGGAAATGCGGCCTTTTATGGGGTTCAGAAAGGATACTGCCCCATTTGGTACCGCTGAAGAGTTGTGAATTTGTCAGAGCGTATTTATTACACTTTCCCGGTACCGCAAAAAACGACACAAAGAGAATGGTATACTGAGAACAGGTTCTTTTGTTACTGTATGGAAAGGGATCGTTTTTATAACAAAGTAACTAAAAATATGGAATATACATAAGAAATATTACAAATAAATTACCAAAGTATTGCTATTTTACAGATTTGTGATATGATAAATTTAAGACCTATGGGAACGATTAAAACCAGGGGAGTTGTTAGACATGCAAATGACAGTTGCATCCGATGACGGGAATCTGCCGCTTTATTTGTTCCACCAGGGAACGAACATAAAAGCATATGAATTTATGGGTACACATAAGACTATAGTGGATGGAAAGGAATGCATGGTTTGCCGCGTTTGGGCGCCGAATGCGGAAGCGGTTTCCGTTGTGGGCGATTTCAACGAATGGAAGCCCGGCGTTTATGAAATGGAAAAAATCAGCGACGGTGTCTGGGAATGCACCCTTCCGTTTGTAATGAAGCAGTATGAAACGTATAAATTCTGTGTGGAAAGCGCGGATGGAAAACAAACCTTCAAGGGCGACCCTTATGCTTATCATTTTGAGACCCGTCCGGGCAATGCTTCCAAATACTACGACCTCGATGGCTACAACTGGAACGACGGCGCATGGATGAAACATAAGGCTGCAAAAAAGCACTATAGCCAGCCGATGAATATTTACGAAATGCATATGGGTTCCTGGCGCAGGTATTCGGACGGAAACACCTTTTCCTACGATAAGCTGGCCGATGAGCTGGTACCTTATCTGAAAGAGATGGGTTATACGCACATTGAGCTAATGCCGATTACCGAATATCCTTACGACGGTTCCTGGGGCTATCAGGTAACCGGATATTTTGCCCCGACCTCCCGTTACGGCGAACCGAAGGAATTCATGAGTTTTGTGGATAAACTCCACAGGGCGGGAATCGGCGTTATAATGGACTGGGTTCCGGCGCATTTTCCAAAGGATGAATCCGGACTTGCCCGTTTCGACGGTACGCCCTGCTACGAATATTCCGACCCGCGAAAAGGCGAGCATAAGGAATGGGGCACGCTGGTTTTCGATTATGGCCGCAACGAGGTGATCAGTTTCCTGATTTCCAGCGCCGTATTCTGGCTGGAAAAATATCATATCGACGGGATTCGTGTTGACGCGGTTGCTTCCATGCTTTACCTTGATTACAGCCGCAAGGACGGCGAATGGGTTCCGAACAAAAACGGCGGGAAAGAAAATCTGGAAGCGGTTGCTTTCCTGCAAAAGCTGAATGAATCCGTATTTGAGCTGTTCCCGGATGTCATGATGATCGCGGAAGAGTCGACCTCGTGGCCGATGGTTTCGAAACCGACTTACTGCGGCGGGCTGGGCTTCAATTATAAATGGAACATGGGCTGGATGAACGATATGCTTCATTATATGTCGCTTGATCCGATCTACCGTAAATTCAACCATGACAATGTTACCTTTTCCTTCTTCTACGCATTTTCTGAAAATTTCATTTTACCGATTTCCCATGACGAAGTCGTATACGGGAAATGCTCGCTGATAAATAAAATGCCGGGGGATGAAGACCGGAAATATGCGGGCGTTCGCGCCTTCATGTGTTATATGATGGCGCATCCCGGGAAAAAGCTGATTTTTATGGGCACCGAATTCGGGCAGCGGGAGGAATGGAATTACCAGAAAGAACTGGACTGGGGCCTTTTAAATGAGCCGAAGCATCAGCAGCTTCATCATTTCTTCCAATCTCTGAACCATTTTTATCTGAATACCGCCCCTTTGTGGGAAGTTGATTTTACATGGGAGGGATTTTCCTGGATTTCCAATGATGATTACACCCAAAGCGTAATCGCCTTCCGCCGGATTGACAAAAACGGCGGGGAGATTATCGCCGTTTGTAATTTCCTCCCCGTTCAGCGCGAACACTATGCCATTGGGGTGCCGTTTGAAGGAACGTACGCGGAAATTTTTTCTTCGGACAGTTCCGAATTCGGAGGCGGCGGGATTACCAACGGAGACAGTATTCATACGAATAAAAAAGCGATGCACGGCTTTGAGCAGTCGGTTGAATTAACCTTGCCGCCGCTGTCCGTTCTCTTTTTGAAATGCAAAAGACGTAAAGTAAAAAAGGTTAAGACCGCCGCGCTCGCAGCGGAATCTGAAAAGAAAACACCCAAAAAAGTACGATAATCAATAGGGAGGGTATTAAAATGTTGCCAAAACAAGAGGTAGTTGCCATGCTGCTGGCGGGAGGTCAGGGAAGCCGTCTGGGCGTTCTGACCAAGAACCTGGCAAAACCGGCGGTACCTTACGGAGGGAAATATCGTATTATTGATTTCCCGCTTTCCAACTGCGTAAATTCCGGAATTGAAACGGTAGGTGTGCTCACACAATACCAGCCGCTTGTTCTGAATGAATATATCGGAAGCGGCCAGCCGTGGGATCTGGACAGTATGAACGCGGGAGTCCGCGTTCTGCCGCCTTATCAGCGCAGCCGCAAGTCGGATTGGTATAAAGGGACGGCGAACGCAATTTATCAGAATATCCAGTATATCGACCGGTATAATCCGGAATATGTCGTCGTACTTTCCGGCGACCATATTTACAAGATGGACTATTCCAAAATGATTGCCTACCATAAGGAAAAGGAAGCCGACTGCACCATTGCGGTGTTTGAGGTTCCGCTGGACGAAGCTTCCCGCTTCGGCATCCTGAACACCCATCCGGACGGCTCCATCTATCAGTTTGACGAGAAGCCGAAGGTTCCGAAAAGCAATCAGGCTTCCATGGGCATTTATGTGTTTACGTGGAGCAAGCTTCGCAAGTATCTGGAAATGGACGAGGCAAACCCGAAATCCTCCAACGATTTCGGGAAAGATGTTCTGCCCGCCATGCTGAAAGCGGGCGAGCACATGTTTGCCTATCGCTTTGAGGGTTACTGGAAGGATGTCGGAACCATCGACAGCCTCTGGGAATCCAATATGGATTTACTGAATCCGAATGTTCCTTTGGATTTGAACGAGGGCGACTGGAAGATTTACTCCCGCAACCCGGTTATGCCGCCGCACTACATAGCAAGCGGCGCCAAGGTGCAGAACTCGCTTGTTGCCGAGGGCTGCAATGTTTACGGAGAAATCGAGTTTGCCGTGTTGTTTGCCGGTGTTACCATTGCACCGGGCGCCGTGGTGAAGGATTCCATCATTATGCCGGGCTCCCGTGTAGAGGAGGGCGCGGTGGTGCAGTATGCCATCGTATCCGAAAACACGGTGATCGGAAAGGGAGCCGTTGTCGGCGCCCGTCCGGAGGACATTTCAAATAAAGACGAGTGGGGCGTTACCGTCATCGGAGACGGCTGCAATATCGCCCCCGGCGCAGTCATTCCGCCGAAAGCAATGATTGACGCTGAAACACTGGCAGAGGAGGCGTCAAAATAATGCGCGGAAATAATGTACTGGGACTGATTTTTTCAAATGTTCACGAGGAGAGAATCCGGGAGCTGACCGATAAACGCACGATGGGTTCGGTTCCTTTCGGCGGAAGGTATCGCCTGATCGATTTTCCGCTTTCCAATATGGTGAATTCCGGCATCAATAAGGTCGGCGTCATTACCAAGAGCAACTACCAGTCTCTGATGGACCACCTCGGTTCCGGAAAAGCGTGGGATTTGTCCCGCAAAAGGGAGGGCCTTTTCATTCTTCCGCCCTTCACGGGGGAATGCACGGTTTTTAACAGCCGGATTGAATCGTTGGCTTCGATCAACACCTTTCTGGCGAATTCCCGGGAAGAGTTTGTACTGCTGACCGACTCCGACGTCGTATGCAACATTGAGTTTACCGATGTGGTGTCCTTCCATATGAAGCATAACGCGGATATCACCATTATCTACAGAAAAGGGAAACTGCCGGAAAAAATTTGCGACCCGACGGTTTACACGATCGACGCGGACGACCGCGTGCAGGATATGCTGATCAATCCGCGCACGGAAGGTGTTTGCCATTACGGCCTGAGCATGCTTCTGATTAAGCGCGACCTTCTGATGAAAATGATCGCGGACTGCGTCAGCCGGAATTTGTACAATTTTAAACGGGATTTCCTGCAACGGAACATCGCCTCTTATAAAATCTATGCCTATGAATTTAAGGGCTATACGCAGTCGATCTGCTCGATGAATTCCTACTTCGAAGCGAATATGGCGCTGATGCAGCCGGCCGTCCGATCGGAACTGTTTAACGCCAACCGGCCGATCTTTACCAAGGTGCGCGACGACATGCCCGCACGCTATGGCCTTGGTTCCGGCGTAAACAATTCGCTGATAGCCGACGGATGCGTTATCGAAGGTTCTGTTGAAAACTGCGTCCTTTTCCGCGGCGTCCGTGTAGGAAAGGGCACAAAGCTGGAAAACTGCGTGGTAATGCAGGATACGACGATCGGGCCGGACTGCCGTCTCAATTATGTGATCATTGATAAAGACGCTGTTATTAAAAACGACCGCTCTCTTTTCGGTTTCCATTCCTATCCGGTTTTTATCAGTAAGGGAAGCGTCGTCTGACATTCCCGAGCGAAAAATTTCAGTTGAGGAGGCTTATCCATGAAAGTTTTATATTGCACCAGTGAGGCGAGGCCCTTTGCTGCGACGGGGGGATTGGCCGACGTGGCAGGTTCGCTGCCGCAGGCTCTTCGCCTTCGCCTGATCGGCTGCCGTGTGGTCATGCCGCTGTATGAAGATATACCGCAGGAACTGCGCGACAATATGAAGTTTATCACCAGCCTGTCGGTTCCGGTTGCCTGGCGGCGCCAGTACTGCGGCGTGTTCGAAGCAAAAGCGGGCGGTGTGATTTACTACCTGATCGACAACCAGTATTATTTTAAGCGCCATGGGCTTTACGGCCATTACGACGACGCGGAGCGCTTCGCGTTTTTGTCCCGCGCGGCCCTTGAAATGCTTCCTTATATTGATTTCAGACCCGATGTCATCCACAGCAACGACTGGCAGACCGCGCTGGTTCCGATCTATTTCAGTATCTTTTATGCAAATAACGACTGGTATAAGGGCATAAAAACCGTCCAGACCATACACAATATTCAATATCAGGGCAAGTACGGGAAGGAACTGGTTGAGGACGTTCTCGGCATCCCCCAGTCGGAGCTGTCGGTTCTGGAATACGACGGGTGCATTAATCTGCTCAAGGGCGCGATCGAATGCGCGAACCGCGTAACAACGGTCAGCCCGACATATGCGAAGGAAATCCTTGATCCGTGGTTCTCGCATGATCTGGATGGAATCCTGCGCGAGCGTACGTGGAAGCTTTCCGGCATTTTGAACGGGATTGACGTCGTCGATTATGACCCCGCGAATGACACCGATCTTTATGCTCCCTTTACCGCCGAGGATCGCTCCGGCAAGGCAGTGAATAAAATGGAACTGCAAAAGCGCCTGAGCCTCAATGAGGAGCCGGATACGCCGCTGATCGGGATGGTTACAAGAATGGTGCCCCACAAAGGGCTTGACCTTGTAAAGGACGTTCTGGATCAACTGATGACGGAAAACAATATGCAATTTGTGGTTTTGGGTTCCGGCGACTGGGAATACGAGAATTTCTTTAAGGAAATGCAGAGCAAATATCCCGGCAGGCTCTGCGCCTGTTTTGGCTTTGTTCCGGAACTTTCCCGTAAAATCTACGCCGCTTCGGATATCTTCCTGATGCCCAGCAAGAGCGAGCCCTGCGGGCTGGCTCAGATGATTGCGCTGCGTTACGGCGCGATTCCGGTGGTGCGCGAAACCGGCGGGCTGAAGGATTCCATACAAGACAGCGGCGACGGGCAGGGCAACGGCTTTACCTTCCACAACTACGATCCCGGCGACATGGTTTACGCCGTGAGCCGCGCGCTCGAGGGCTATCAAAACCGGGAAGGCTGGGATATTCTGGTGGAACGGGCGATGAAATGCGATTTCAGCTGGGGACGCTCGGCGAACGAATACATCCGCCTGTACCGCGAACTGATGAAGGAAAACAAATCCTGACAATGGCGATAAAAAAGGGAAGACTCAGGGGGGACCATCATTTGAACAGCACACAAGAAGAAAAGAAAATCCTGCTCGAAATGAAGCAGGCAAAGCGGTATCCGATCGTACGTCTGGAGCTGCACAATTCGGAAGACGCGGAACTCGTTTCCGTCGCGCTGAACTATGTGCGGATTACGGACGCGCAGGATTCCATGGAAACGGTCAAGGAACGCGGCGCGGCGCTGCAAAGCCTGATGGAAAAAGGGCTTGTATTCATTGACTACACCGTTCGCGTCTGGGTTTCGGGGGATTACGACGTCTACTATAAAAGCAAAATTTACGAGCTGCTGTGCCATACCGTTATGGAAAGCGCCAAGCGGCCGGAGGCGATCTTTAACCTTCCGTATATGCGGAAAGGTTACGCAAACCTTACGGCAAAGGGCGAAAAAATCGCGGCTCATATGGAAGTCAAAACCTCCGGCTAAGCCGGAGGCATGATAAAGCCCTAGAAGGGCATATTACAAACAATACCCCTAAAGGGGCTCCGAAGAGGTCTGCCAACTGTATTGCTTTTTCGGGCAACCCCTAAAGGGGTATTTATTATGCTTTGGTTTCCTTGCTACCCGTAAACGGGTCAATGTATTCCTTGAGACTCATTTGATCTGCTATTTGATCTTCTTCTAATTGTCTTTTTATGTACTCCTGTATCTGCTTTTTATTCCGTCCTACTGTATCAACATATGAGCCAAACGTATTAGGAAAACTGCAAAAACCCTTATTCTATGCGGGATAAGGGAATACCAAAATAAAATATGAGCTATCACATTACACAGGATACCGNTACTGTATCAACATATGAGCCAAACGTATTAGGAAAACTGCAAAAACCCTTATTCTATGCGGGATAAGGGAATACCAAAATAAAATATGAGCTATCACATTACACAGGATACCGCCTAATTGGACAAGATAGGCGGTATTTTTGTATCTGGATAGCGGAACTTCGGGTCAACTTGGCCCGAAGTGGAAAGGGGGGATTACAAATCCCTGTGGGGCTTGACCTAAAAAATCAAGCCCCTTTTTCATGCCATAAAACAGACAAGGAGGAAAAACGCATGGCAAAAAATGAGCCAAACAAACCGGACGAAGTAAAAACCGCCCCGGCACAGGAAGCCGCAGCAGAAGAAAAAAGCACTCCCAAACCCATGCCGGAGATTGGCGGCAAAGCTCCTGCCCCGGAAAAGACTGCCGAAGAAACAGCGGCACTTCCCCATGAGGACGGAGCCGCCCTGCATGAATCTGATAAGGACAGGCCGAAAGTACCTACCCCCATTGACATTCCCGCCCCCGGTGATGTGGTGGTTTCCTTTGACAAAATCAATGAGATTGTTTCCGGGAAACAGGCGGCGGTAAAGGAAGCGGAGCAGACCGCCCCCGAAAAAAAGGACATGGAAAAATCAGCACACACCGAAAAAAAGGCAGAGCCAGAGAAACCCGGTATGGATAAGGGAAAGGAAAACGAGCCGAAAACGGCTAACAGCAAGCCCAAATCTCGCTCACAAAAAACCACTGAAAAAGCGGACAAAAAGCCTACTCGCCCTGCCAAACAGGAAAAAGCCCCAAAGGCTGTAAAACCGGAAAAGCCGGATAAACCGAAACAAGCCGCAGAAATTGGCGGCGGGGCTTCTGATTCCCCGCAAGCTACGGAACAGGCACAGCAGGAAACGCCGTCCCCTGCCCCGGAACTGCCGTCCGAACCGAGGGAAGCACCCCGCCCCGGCGAACAGGAACAGATTGTTTATCTCAATCTTTCCGAGCTTTTCGCTTTCAAAGATCACCCGTTTCAGGTTCGTAATGATGAAGAAATGGCGGCTATGGTGGAAAGCGTTAAGGACAAGGGCGTTACCCAGCCTGCCATTGTGCGCCCCCGTGAAGATGGCGGCTATGAAATCGTATCAGGCCACCGCCGCCAGAAGGCCAGCGAATTAGCCGGATTTGCGGATATGCCTTGTATTATCCGCAACATGACGGACGAACAGGCCATCACGCAGATGGTAGAGGACAACACCAACCAGCGTGAAAATATCCTGCCCAGTGAACGGGCCAAAGCCCTGCAAATGCAGTTGGAAGCCATCAAGCGGCAGGGCGCGCGAACCGGCAACGGGCAACGCTCCAATGAGGTTGTAGCAGAGCGCAACAAAATGACGGTCAAGCAGGTTCAGCGGTATATTAAGCTCAATGAGTTGGTTCCCGACCTTATAAAAATGGTGGACGAAAAGAAAATCGCGTTCACTCCCGCCGTGGAGCTTGCGTTCATCAAGCCCAAAAATCAGCGGTATATCGCTATCGCCATTGAGGGCCAGCAGTCGGCTCCCTCACTCTCACAGGCACAGCGTATGCGTGACCTTGACCAAAAGAAGTTGTTAAACCCCGATGTGATTGACGGAATCATGTTAGAAGAAAAAAAGGAGGCAGACAAAGTGATTATTTCAAGTCAGGAATTAAGCCAGTATTACGGCAAGGAGAAAACACCTCGCGAAATGAAGGATACCATTATGAAACTGCTGGAGGAAAACAAGGCGAAGCTGAAAGAGGTTTCGGCTCCTCAAAAGAAAGCCGAACAGGAAAAATAAGCACTTCGGGTCAAATTGGCCCGAAGTCGGTATATGCGGGGCTTTGCCCCGTGCCCCAAAGCTCTAAGGATAAATATATTCCCCGTCGCCGCTTATTGGGTAGCATAGCCGGGAAAATCGGTCAAGAGCTTGCCGCCGTAGGCGGTGCTTCGCACTCTTGACGGATTTCTCCCGGTTATGCTTTAAGGCAGTCAAGCGACGGGGATATATATTCCTTTGAGCTGCTCCCTTTCCAAGCGTGGAAAGGGCGGGGGGATAGGTTGACACATTCAGCGCAACAAGAACGGAGGTGCTTAAATCATGAAACGACCTTTAGCATACATTACTGCCGCGTGGTGCGGCAATCACGATACGGATACCAAACAGGCGGCGCAGTATTGCCGGGCAGTCTATGAAGCCGGGTTTTCCCCGGTTTGCCCGACCCTGTATCTTCCGCTTTTTCTCAATGACGCAATCCCGGAGGAACATAAAAGCGGCATTGATATGAGCCGGGATCTCCTGCGCCGCGCCCATGTACTTGTCGTATGCGGAAGCGATATTGACGAGGACGTGAAAAACGACATTGCCGTTGCCGGGCGGCTGAACATCACGGCAACCACGCTGGACGGGATTCTGACCGTGAAAACACAGGGGCAGGAAAAAGACCATGCTTGAAGCCTTTGTTACCAATCTTGGACGGTATAACGAGGGATATTTGGACGGGGAGCCTTTAAAGCTCCCTGCCACCACCGAGGAAGTGCAGGCTCTTTTGAAGCGTATCCATGTGGACGGTGTGCGGTATGAGGAAATTTTCATTACTAATTATGAAACCGACATTCCCGGTCTGCGTGACTGCTTAGGAGAATATGAAAGCATTGATGAGTTGAACTTCTTGGCTTCCCTGCTGGACGATATGGAGGAATGGGAGTTAGAAAAGTTTTCTGCCGCCGTGGACTTCGGGGAGTACAACAGTGTACCCGCCCTAATTAACCTTACGCAAAATCTGGATTGTTTTGAGTTTTACGCCGGGGTTGAGAATGAGGAAGATTTAGGCCGCTACTATGTTGAGGAAATGTGTACGCTGGAAATCCCGGAGCATTTGGAAAACAATATTGATTATGAAGCCTATGGGCGGGATATGAACTTGGACGACGACGGGCGTTTTACCGATGGCGGCTATGTGGTACGGACAGGCGACAGCTTCACTGAGTATTACAGCGGCAGGGACGATTTACCGGAGGAATACCGAATTTTTGCTTATCCCGAACCGGAAAAATCCATCAAGAAAACGCTGGAAAGCTACGGGAAGATGATAAACGAAACCGTCACCGCCGCCCGTGAGCGCCCCCACCCCGCCAATGCGGAACGATACGCTACCGCACGGAAACCGACACATGGACGGACGAAAACGGCGAAACCCATACCGACACCTACGAGGTTCCCTACGATTACTATATCCTCAATGTGTCTTTGAAAAATAAGTCATTGGGAGCCGTGGCCCTTGCCAATCTCGACCCGGAGCAGACGGAACGCTACCTTATCTACCAAAAGACCAAAGGCAACCGCCCTTATCTCTTTGAGGGCAATATCTACGTTCACCCTGGCGAATACACCGATTACGACATACCGCCGGAAGCTCTGGCCGACCCGGAATTTGCCGCCCTGATTGCCGAAGCGGAAAAATATTTAGGCTATCCCTATGTTTGGGGCGGTGCTTCTCCCTCCACTTCCTTTGACTGTTCGGGCTTTGTGTGCTATGTGCTGGATCAGTCCGGCGTATATCCCATGAGCCGGACAACCGCGCAGGGCATTTTTAACCAGTGTGCGAAGATCCCGCGCTCCGAAGCAAAACCCGGCGACATTATCTTTTTTACGGGAACCTACGACAGTTCCGGGCCTGTGTCGCACGTTGGAATCTATGTAGGCGGGAATATGATGCTACATTGTGCCAGCGGCGGCGTTCAGTACGCCCGTATGGACACCAATTACTGGACGGAACATTTTTATGCAATGGGCCGGTTATAGGCCCGTTTTGAAAGGAGTGGTTTTTTGAACGCGAAAATTGAGCGTGTAAGCAAGGACATACAGAAAACAAAGGAAAAAATCAATGAGTTTCAAACGAAGCTGCGGGAGCTGGAAAAGCAGAAAACCGAGCTTGAAAATCTGGAAATCGTGGACGCGGTGCGTGGTATGGATATTTCCCTGACCGACCTTGCCGACCTGCTGAAAGCGGCAAAGGCAGGCGGCGCCACTTCGGGCCAACTTGGCCCGAAGTCCACAGTACATGACGAATCGAAAAAGGAGGAAATCGAAGAATGAGAAAATTTCGCATGATGGCGGCGCTGTGCGCCGTTTTTTTAATGACCTTTTCCTTTAGCACCATGGCCTACGCCAGCGGCGGTGAGGAGACCCCGGAAGTAACGGAAGCCCCTGCTACTTCTGAAACAACCAGTGCCCCCAATCCCTTTACCCCTGCCGGAACGGGAACGGTAGTCAATACCGCCACGGACGAGGACGGCAAGCAATTTTATACCATTACCACCCCGGACGAAAATGTATTTTATCTTGTGATTGACCTTCAGCGCGAACAGGATAACGTATATTTCCTGAACGCCGTGACGGAAAAAGACCTGCTGGCTCTTGCGGAGAAGTCCGAGGATACAGAGGAAAATGAAACCGCCGTTGTGTCCACTCCCGAACCGGAAAGCAATTCTGAAACGGATATAAGCTCTGAAACTTCTTCCGAAACCTCTACGGAGCCGGAGCAAAAAAGCGATACCCAAATGCTCTTACTGGTGCTGGCGGTTGTAGTTATTGGCGGCGGGGCCGGATATTACTTCAAGATTTATCGCCCGAAGCAGGAACAGGCCGCTTTGGCAGAGGACGAATTTGACGAATACGAAGCCGACCCCTATGACGAACAGGAGGACGATACCCCGCCGTGGGAAGTAGACGGGGAGGAGTCTGATACCGGGGAGGACGAGGACGCATGAATTTCACAAACAGCCCCTATGAAAAAATGATGAAAGAAAGGCCCCGCCCCTGCCGCCCGGCTCCGGCGCGCAAGCCGCCGAAAGGCTCCCCCTGCCGGGATTGCAGTTATTGGAACGGCTCTGTTTGTGTGGGCGTTTGCTACCGGAATTTGATTTTGCCGCAAAGGGAGGGAACTTCGGGCCAACTTGGCCCGAAGTCAGACCTATGAGTGCCGATTCCCGCGAACTGACCCGCCGGGAACGTGCCGCAATCCGCAAGCTGGTAACAGGTATGTGCGCCAACTATGACCCGGAATACGGCTGTCTGCCCCTTGATTACGGCGGCTGTTACATGCTGGATAAATGCTGGACGGGCGCATACTGCAAGTATTTTCAAAAGGCCGTGCTTCCGCTTGATCCGGTACTGGAAGCCAATTTAGCAGGAACCCCCGCCGTGCTTTCCCGTAAGACCTGCCCGGTCTGCGGTGCGGCCTATCTTCCTGTCACCAGTCAGACCTATTGTTCCGAAGCCTGCCGCCGGAAAGGAAAACGCGAAGCAGACCGCCGCCGCCAACAGCGGCACAGGCGCAAAAACAAGGGGTAAGGTGTCACGAAGTTTGCTTGAAAAAAACTTGATTTCCGGGGCTTTCCGGCCCCGGTTTCAAGGAAAAGGTATCTATGCTTCATACCCCCGCTTTTTGAGGGTAACAGCGTGACATTTCTATGTATGAGAACGGAGGGAAAAATGAGCGATAACGTAAAAGGATATGAAATCAAACGGGCCATTGCCTTTGAGAATGAAAGAGGTTTTGCTCTTGGGGAAAATCCGCAGGCGGTACAGCCCTTTGCCACATGGCAGTTTACCGAGGACGCAAGCGGCAGGCGCGACTATTATTGGGGACACTATACCACCAGTAAAGCCGCCGCTACAAGGGACTATGAGAACCGTGTTTCGGAATATCGGCATGATTACGGCGTATCCGAAAAATCGGCTTACCGATATTATTCTACTCAACGGCCCGTGGATATTGGCACGTTCCCTAAAACGGAGAACGGCCCATTATATCTTGTGAATTTTGATAAGCGGGAAAGTGTGGAACAAGGCCGCTTTCTGGCATGGGGCTATCTTGTATATGACGCGCCCCTGACGGAAAAGCAGATGGCGGACTATGAGCTTCGGGCGGCTCCCGGCAATCCCGACAGAAAAGCCCCCATGCGGGAACCGGGAGAAAGTAAATCCATTGCCGCCCGGCTAGCAGAGGGGGCAAAACAAGCGGCACGGGACAACGCCGCCCGTCCTGCTCCCGAAAAAGGCACAGAGAAAGACAGGTAATCACTTCGGGCCAACTTGGCCCGAAGTTACAAAAAAGGAGATTTTTTGAGAATGGAAAAGGATAACTACTTGAAAAATGCAGAGCTTTCGACCGAGCAGAATTACAACATGATTGATGGGATTCCGAATAATGCCCCTCTGCCTGTTCCGCAGGCCATGCTGGAGGAAAGGCCGAAAGACAGGGTAAAGGAGCCGCCGGCAAAGCGCAGGAGCCGGGAACGGGAGGAACGGTGAGCCGCCCCAAACGCAGGCGGGGCGTTCCCCTTTATGTTTGGGTGAGTAATGATGAATACGCCGCCATTCAGGAACGTATGGCACAAGCCGGAACACAGAATTTAAGCGCCTATATCCGCAAAATGGCGCTCAATGGCTATGTGCTGAATGTTGACCTTGCCCCCGTCCGGGAGCTGGTTTCCCTGCAACGCAGATGTGCCAACAATCTGAATCAGGTTGCCATTCATGCCAATACCTACGGCGTTTATCCGTCCGAAATTGCCGCCCTGCAAAAAGATTATACCGAGTTATGGGGCCGGGTTTCAGAGGTACTCAAACAGCTTACGGCGGTAGTGGAGCTATAAGGAAAGCGGGGAGCGTTGGCACAATGCCGCCGCTCCCCGCTTTTGCTACACAAAACACATTCATGAGAGTGAATCATTCTGATATAGAATCAACTATATCAGATGCCATTTTTATATTAACAATGATAGAACAAAAATCAGCTTCCTCATACTGCTTGAAATCAAATAAGTGTTTATCTTGACTTTTAATGCGAGTATATAGTGTATTAATTGACTGAAAAAGTATGGTAAGTGTATGCTTAAAGACCGACTTCCATAAAGCTATGTTTGATTGATTTAATTCAAATGTGAAAGCAATACTATCAGAAATGTCATCTACAACAGCATTTCTATAATTTTTCACAGTTGATATATCTGCATGTTCAAATTTACTTGCATCATTGTAGAATGACAGATACATTCCAAGTAACAATGGATCTTTTTCGGTTAATTCAAAAATGCTCTTATTCTTTAAAGGTTTTTGAGCGTTGTCTACAGTGTAACCCTCGGTTCTAAGAATACCCTTGATTTTATTAATTGTTGAGTTAATGACCTTGAAATCCAGTGTGGAAAATTCTTCAAATTGTGGAGTGTCCTCTGGCAAACTTCGTAAATATTTTTTTATGTTGTAAAGTTGTTGTAACTGAGTTATATGAGGCTCATAAAAATATTCTTTTACTCTGGAATTATCATTATCGTTGCATATATAAGAAATCCAAAGCATGTTGTTAAACTGACTTCGAGCAAGAATATATGCTTCTTGTTCCATATTATTTTCCAGTAATACAATGCAACTTTCAAATAGATTTGATTGTTTTGCAAGCAATGATAATACTTCGCGAAGCCATTCATATTTTTCTAAAATTATAAATGGCTGTCCTTCTTTAAGAATATCTTTATTAAGATGGTCTTGAATTTGACGTGAAAGCGAAATTGCTTTCTGTATAGAAATTGTATTATCCATATTAGTAAAACTCCTGTGTGCTAAGTTTGATTTACATATAGGTATGTATTGTCTTGTAGACGTGTTTTTTATAATTATTATACATAATTCCCGTGGCATCACAAGCGGTATATGTCTACTTCGGGCCAACTTGTCCCGAAGTTCCGGGACAAGATCGGTGTGGCCTCGACAACATTGTTACTCTCTGCACGAAATGGTAAAATATAGGTAGGATACAACAATAAGGTTGCTTAATGAAAGGAGAATTTTTATGAAGTTTATCAAACTGATATTTAAGATTATCGCCGCGCCGTTTGTGGTTCTGCTGACGATAGTAACACCCATGATTGAATTTGTGTTCTGCTATGCAGCCGCTCTCTTGCAAGTGGTTTCCGGGATAGGTGTTCTTATCAGTATTGCCCTGCTGATAAGCGGCGAAAAGCTGGGCTTCGGCGTGTTCCTGTTCCTGTCGTTTTTGATTTCTCCTCTTGGGATTCCCGCCATTGCGGAACACCTGATTGACGGACTGCACAGCCTGAACAACTCGCTTCGCTTTTTCATTGTAAACTAACATCAGAATAACAGAGCTGCCGGGCTACTTCGGGCCAACTTGGCCCGAAGTTGTTTTTTCGAGGAAAGGAGGAAATGCACATAGCAACCACCCGCCTTATGACCCGTCATGCAGGAAGCGGCATGACCATTATGGAAACCTTAAAGGACGGTTTTGATTACGGGAAAAATCCAGACAAGACCCGCAACGGCGATTTAATTCTTGCCTATGAATGTGACCCCGACACGGCTGACGCAGAATTTTTACTCTCAAAAGCAAAGTACAAAGCTATCACAGGGCGGGAACAAAAACGGGATAATGATGTGCTGTATTATCAAATCCGGCAGGCATTCCCGCCCGGCGAAACAGATCCGGAAACCGCCCTCAAAATCAGTTATGACCTTGCCATGCGCTGGACGAAAGGCCGACACGCCTTTTTCGTGGTTTCCCATGCTGACCGCCCCCACCCTCATTGCCATATCTACTACAATTCAACCTCGCTGGACTGCACCCGGAAATTCCGGGATTTTATCGGTTCGGCCCGTGCGGTGCGGCGGCTCTCCGACCGTATATGTTTTGAAAATAGGCTATCTGTTATTACCAATCCGAAACGCCACAGCAAGGGAAAATTCAAGCATTACGGGGAATGGCTCGGCGGTCATAAGCCGCCCACCTTTCAAGAGAAATTAAAGGCGCAGATTGATATTTGCCTTGCAACGAAGCCGCCGGATATGGATACCTTTTTACAAGCAATGGTGGCGGCTGGCTATGAAATCAAGCAGGGGCGCGGCGGCGCAATTAGCTTTCGGGCAGAGGGGCAGGAACGCTTTACCCGGCTCCGTGCTTCTACTCTTGGCAAGGGCTACGGGCAGGAGGATATACAAGCGGCGATTGAGGGCAGAACCGCCCCGCAGCAACGGCGCAAGGTCAATCTGATTGTGGATATTCAATCCCGTATGAAAGCTGGAAAAGGCCCTGCCTATGGACGGTGGGCAAAGGTATTCAACCTAAAGCAAATGGCGGCAGCCTTACAGTATTTACAGGAAAACGGCTTGATAGAATATGCGGATTTAGAGCAAAAGGCCGCAGAGCTTACCGACCACTTTCATGTGCTTTCGGATAGCATAAAATCCACCGAAGCCGCTATGCGTGTCAATGCGGAGCTAAAGGCGGCAGTGGTGGATTACGCTAAAACCCGGTCTGTGTTTGAGGGGTATAAGGCGGCGAAGTACAACAAGAAATATCTTGTGGAGCATGAAGCGGATATTGCCACCTACCGGGCGGCGCAGGACACCTTCCGGCGTTTGCTGTCCGGGGCAAAGTTACCTAAAATGGATACGCTGAAAGCAGAGTTTCAGCGGTTGTCGGCAGACAAGAAAAAGGCTTACCGGGAGTATCGGGAAACCAAAAAAGATATGCAGGAAATTGTAACGGTGAAAAGCAATATTGACCATCTGCTTGGCCTGATGGACGCGCAGAAAAATAAGGAAAGGGAGCGATAGCGACATGACGCAACATAAGGTGCGAAGCGCCGACTTCGGGCCAACTTGGCCCGAAGTGGCAGGGTTTGGGGCGGCTTGCCCCAACAAGCAATTTTTAAGATTTGACCGCAGGGAAAAATCTTAAAAATGTGCAAGTGTCAATACACTTGCCCTGCTTGCGGGTTAGCGTAAGCCCCAAAAATGGCACAAAAATTGTGGTTTGCTTTTAATATCCTTCCGCCCCAAAATTCCGATTACCAAATTTGTATTTTAAATTTGCATGTCTATCGAAAATCATTATCGCACTTTTTCCTTTGAGATATCCCATGATTTGCGATATACTGTATTTTGGTGGAATTGAGAGAAGCAAATGAATATGGTCGGGCATTATATGTCCTTCTATGATCGCAATTCCCTTCCTTTTGCATAAATCTCTTATGATTTGCCGTATGTCGTCCCTCAATTGATAATAGATTATCTTTCGCTGATACTTCGGCGTGAATACGTGGTCATTATGTCTGTCTGTGTGCGGTGATGATGGTGAAACTGTAAGCATTTACGGTAATTTCGCTGCCGAGATGTACTATGATACGACTCCAGAGGCAAGATATATGGAGCTATGGTTGCCATTAAGTTCATCGCAAAGTATAATGCAAATATGGATAAAAACAATGGAATACAAAAATAATCTACTCCGGTTTTTTGCCTATTGGTATGGCGATTTTTGGGCCTTTAGCAGATGTTGTCCCATTTCGTTGGGTTATGGTTTGGTTCAGGCGTTGCGTTAATTATTATTGCTACAGTTACACACTGCAATCTCATTTAGCAAATAAATAGATGTATCATGGAAAAATGCGAATGGATATTACTCGCTATTTATATAATTTGGAGGGTTATAAAGTTGAATAAAATAACAAAAAAGAATGTCATTCCCATACTAAGCGTTACAGTGGTTGGTGTTTTATTAGGTCTTTTTTCGGCCTATATAGACAATAGGCATATCCATATCAATTTCTTCTTAGGTCAAATAAATGTAAATGCGATTCTTTCAAATTTTGGTATATGGATCCTTATTGCATTATTTATTTCATTAAAAAGCGAAAAATCTATTTCAGCTGCAATTAGAGTTTTGTTTTTTTTCTTAAGTCTAAATATTACATTTCATATATACCATTTATTGATTCATGTTAATGTTAATAGCTATATGTTAATTTGGTATACAATTACCGCAATATCGCCGTTTTTGGCCGTTTTATGTCATAAAATAAAGCAAGATAATATCTTAGCGGTATTACTATCAGCAGGTGTTATTTCGGTAATGCTTTTGCAAATTATGTCCAGTAATCATGATGATATGTATTGTGAGATAATATTTTTAATTTGTGCTATAATTCTTATGCATAAAAAATTGATTACAACATTAATATCACTGTGTATAGGACCTGCTATTGCCTTTTTTCTGTATCAAATGCCTTTCTTTTCCTGAATGAGATGGTTTTTTAGTAAAAAGTCTGAAAATATGAAGGATTAATAGATGTTTACGACTTTTGCGAAGGATTTTGGATTGGAGTATATTTTGATATAATAATGACGCTTTCCAAAGGAAAATGTCCTTATCTAATACAATGGAATATTGATATGTGTTTGCGAGGGAACTGAACAAGTTGAAAAAGGTAAGACCTGACCTCTAGACCTGTGGCTAATACCGGCGTAAGAAAGCAATTTCTTACGCCATCTTTGCGTCTGAAAGAGCTTCCGAATTAATTGAAGTCTCTCATTTACACCCCTTGATAGATTACATAGATAGAGTTATCAAATGACAAATTGAATTGCCATACAGAAAAATAGACTTGCTCTGCGATTTTATTAGCCCTTAATAAAAAATCAACTTGACAATAATACAATGACAGTTTTGGTTACTTGGTCTTTAAAAATATTGAAGTCTAAGCCGTTGTGTGAAAATGCAGATTTTTCCTGTCTAAGAGCGTCAATTAAAATGCAGCAAGTGTAAACTTTTTCAAATAAGTCATCTTGCGTTATGCCATTTTTATTTAATAGCTCTTTAATTTTTAAAAAATATTCATTTTCAAAATTGGAAAAATGACGATTGATATCAGTATCTTCTGATATCATCATTCTTAACTGAGCCAGAGCGTGACTGGTATCGGCATATAAGTCAATATAATAACAGATCCAATTTTCGACAAAACTAGCTAGTGAAAAAGGTTGTTGCAAACTTAATTTTTCAAGTAAATGGCCTGAAATATTTTCAAGATAATCGTGAAAAGCAGCAATGTATATTTGTTTCTTATCTTTAAAGTAACTATATAGCGCTCCTGTTGAGATACCAGCACGTTTGGCAATCTCAATTGTATTGGTTTTATAATATCCTTTTTCGCAAAAAAGGGCAAACCCGGCATCTAGTATTTTTTTCTTTGTTTCAATAGAACGTTTTTGAATGGGTTCTCTTACATCATTCATAATATCACCTCTTTTTTATTATACTTGGAACTTTAAATCAGGTCAATGAAATGTGAATCATTATTCGCATTTTGTTGACATCTATCAATGCGGGTACTATAATAATAATGTGAATAATCATTCGTATATAGGAGGAAGAATAATGGATTTTTTAACACTGGCAAAACAACGCTGCACAACACGCGGCTTTACGGGAGCACAGATTCCAAAAGATGACTTAAATCAGATTTTATCGGCTGGACGTGTCGCCCCTACAGCCTGTAATAAACAACCACAAAGGATTATTGTTGTTCAAAGTGAAGAAAACATTTTAAAAATTAAAAAGGCTTATCAAACGTTTGGTTCTAAGTGTGTTTTTATCGTGTGTCGGGATCGACGGGATGAATTAATACGGCCATTTGATCAAAAATGTTCCGGCGATTTGGATATAGGTATTGTCTGTGACCACCTGATGTTGGCAGCAAGAGAATTAAATATTGGAAGCGTAATGGTTGGTTTGTTTGATCCCGCAATTATAAGCAATGAATTTCATTTACCAGAGTACATAGAACCGACAGCTTTACTCTTAATGGGGTATCCAGAAAAAGGCTTTTTAAGTCCAGAGCGTCATATTGCCCAACGCAAAGAAATAAGCGAAACGGTGATGTATGAGAAATATATAGATTAAGGTAAAAGTCTTCCATAGGAGTTGTTGAGTATGAAAGTATTAGTAAGTGCATGTGTACTAGGATGTAATTGTAAATATAATGGAAGAAACAATCGCAATGAAGCTGTGATTGAATATCTAAAAGGAAAAGAGGTTCTCAGTATTTGTCCTGAAATGTTAGCCAATATGCCTATTCCCCGACCATGTGCTGAGATTGTTGATGAAGTAGTGATGGATGATAAGGGAAATAATGTTGATTCTGATTATAGGAAAGCAGTTGCGCTTGCATTAGAAAAAATAGAAGGAGAAAAAATTGATTTGGCTATTTTGCAGTCAAGAAGTCCAACTTGCGGAGTTAACAATATATATGATGGAACATTTACCGGGAAGCTAATATCTGGTCAGGGACTTTTTGCTAAAGCCCTGATTACTAAAGGGTACCCCGTAAAAGATGCAGAAGATTTTAATATGTAGATTCGAAATAGAAAAATTCAATGTTTTTGCCGAATATCAGTTGGTCGTCGTGTCTAACTTTTCATTACATTAGAAAGAGGGATTAGCATTGCTGATCCCTTTTTCTGTACTCCAAAGGGGTACAGCCAATCTGTTCTCGGAAAGTTTTCGTAAAGTAGCTGCTGCTTTGAAATCCGCATTGAAAGGCAATATCGATAGAAGTCATATCTGTATCGATTAACATTTGACATGCTTTTTGGATTCGATATTGTTTCAGGTACTGATTCGGTGTGGAATGGATTGTACGGTGAAAACAGCGCAGAACTTCGCTTTCACTGATCAGCGCTACCCTTGCTAAAGTAGAGATGGTTATGGTTTCTGAAAAATGCATCTGAATGTATTGAAGCATGGTTTTTATTCGATCGGCATTTCGAAGATTTCGAATGCTGGGTTTTGCTTCACATATGGAATGATTTGTTAGCACAATTAGAATCAATTGCGATAATTCGTTCCTGACATATATTTCAAAACCATTTTCAGTGTTATAAAGTCTGTTCCATACAGAAATCGAGTAAGCGAGTATTTTGTCCTGCCAGTTAATGAATGGGTCTAATAAAATGTATGGCAGATTTTTATTCTGGATAATCGGCTCAATATAATTTTGCCAGTATATACTATCTATGCTTCCGATTAGCCTTGGATGAAAAACAATGGATCTTAAAACGTATTCGCCATCGTTTGTTGCATGAATGGAATGAAGAAAGCCTGCATTGATAAATATCCCTTGATTTTTGTTTAGGATATGTTCTGTGCTATTAACAGATACTTTTATCGATCCTGAGATTACCCATATAATCTCAAAATCTTCGTGCCAGTGCCAGGGAATAGAATAGCTTGATAAGTTTTCCTCATAAAAAGCAATCGGGAATTCTGACGTTCCATGCTTTTGAACTTCTTCACCGGAAGAATTCACTGTTACATTACATTTTGCTATGCTCATACAAGATACCTTCTCTTTGACGATTTTATTATATAATTTCGAGTGAAATATTATATAAAAGTTCGTTGAATGATGATATTATTATATCACAAAAAAGAGAAGGAGATCAATATGTTTCAATTACTGTTAGTAATTATCTATATTGCATTTATTAGTCTTGGATTGCCCGATTCCTTATTGGGTTCGGCATGGCCATCCATGTATATGGAATTTGGGGTGCCGATTTCATACATAGGCGTCATTTCTATGATTATTGCAATCGGAACCGTTGTTTCAAGTTTACAGAGTGATAAACTTACCCGTAAATTTGGAACCGGAAAGATAACGACCATCAGCATTACTATGACGGCAGTTGCTTTATTTGGCTTTTCCAGTTCACACTCATTTGGTTTGCTTTGTTTCTGGGCAGTTCCTTACGGACTTGGAGCAGGTAGTGTTGATGCATCCTTGAATAATTATGTAGCACTTCACTATGCAAGCAGACATATGAGTTGGCTTCATTGTATGTGGGGAATCGGCGCAACTATTGGGCCTTATATGATGGGATATGCCTTGAAGCATGGTCAGAATTGGAATGCAGGTTATCAATATATTTCCTTTTTACAGATTGCTTTTGCAGTAGTTTTGTTTTTTAGCCTGCCGTTATGGAAGAACCAAAAAGGGACGGCAGAAGAGAATGATATTTTAGCGGGAAAAGCATTGCCTTTGAAAGAGGTAATTCAGATTTCTGGAGCAAAAGAAGTAATGCTTTGTTTCTTTTGCTACTGTGCTTTGGAACAGACGACCGGCTTATGGGCAAGCAGTTATCTTACCCTGATCAAAGGATTTTCAATTGAGACAGCGGCTGGTTTTGCAAGTATGTTTTTTATTGGTATTACCATTGGGAGGGTATTAAGTGGATTTATAAGTATGAAATTAAGCGATTTACAAATGATTCGTCTGGGGCAGGGAATCATTGCGGCTGGTATTATTATGATGTTACTGCCGTTAAATGAAGTAATATCTTTGGTCGGCTTGTTTTTCTTTGGTTTTGGATGTGCGCCAATCTACCCATGTATTATTCACTCCACTCCGTCCCGTTTTGGTGCGGATAAGTCACAGGCAATCATCGGGGTTCAGATGGCAAGTGCATATGTGGGAACCTGTGTGATGCCGCCGCTATTCGGCTTAATTGCAAAGCATATAAATATTGTTTTGCTGCCGGTATATTTGCTAATCATTCTTTTATTAATGGTGATGATGCATGAATTGCTGGTAAAAAAAACTGCTTGAAGGGATGAAGAAAATGTTTGCTGATTATCATGTTCACACAGAATTTAGCGATGATTCTGTTTATGAAATGGAAGAGGTTGTAAAAGATGCAATACAAATAAAAATGGAAGAAATATGTTTTACGGATCATGTAGATTATGGAGTTAAGCTGGACTGGAATGATAAGAAAGAAATTCAATATCGCGATGGTATGCCTATGGCAAATGTGTATTATCCAGAATATTTTGAGACGATTAAGGAATTACAATATTTATATGGTGACTTGATTGCTATAAAAAAGGGAATGGAGTTTGGAGTACAGGTGCATACAATTTCTCAATATGAAAAGCTCTTTGTGAAATATCCATTTGATTTTATTATTCTATCTGTGCATCAAATAGATAACTTGGAATTATGGACACAGGATTTTCAGAAAGGAAAGAGCCAGAAAGAATATAACGAAAAATATTATCAAGAGCTGCTGGAAATTGTAAAACAATATAAAAATTATAGTGTTTTGGGACATTTAGATATTATTATAAGATATGATAAAAATGGCACATATCCGTTTGAAAAGATTTCAGACATAGTTAATGAAATTTTAAAAATTGTCATTCGTGATGGAAAAGGAATAGAAGTAAATACGTCATCCTACAGATATGGACTTACGGATATGACACCATCCAAAGATATACTTACTTTATATAAAAAATTAGGCGGTGAGATTATCACGATTGGAAGCGACAGTCATAAAAAAGGACAGCTAGGTGCACATATTGAAAATACCAAGAAAGTATTATTCGATATGGGATTTCGATATCATTGTACATACGAGAATATGAGGCCGCATTTTCATAAGTTGATATAATAGAAAATTGTCCGGATAACTTAGTTTATCTTCACTATAAAAGGAGACACAGTATGCGATCAGAAAAAGAAATGATGGATTTAATCATAGCAGTTGCCAACAATGATGTCCGCATTCGTGCGGCCTACTTAGAAGGTTCACGTGCAAATCCAAATGTACCAAAAGATATCTTTCAAGATTATGATATTGTATATGTTGTTACAGAAACAAGGTCATTCAGAGAGGACAAAGCCTGGATTGATCGATTTGGTGAGCGCTTGTATATGCAATATCCAGAGGAAAATATCTACTACACTTCTGATGTTGAAAATTGCTATGGTTGGCTAATTCAATTCACTGATGGAAATAGATTGGATTTACATGTAAAGACATTAGAAAATGTACTTAATAGTCTAGAATTGTATAAAACACTAGTTGACAAGGACAATATCATGCCTCAAAAACAAGTATTGTCCGATGAAGAATATTGGGTGAAAAAGCCGGTGCCAAATCAATTCTATTGTACATGTAATGAATTTTGGTGGTGTTTAAATAATGTGGCGAAGGGATTATGGAGGAATGAGATTCCATATGCAATGGATATGATAAATTTTCAAATAAGGCCAATGCTTAGGCGGCTGCTGGAATGGAAAATTGGGATTGATAATGATTTTTCAGTCAGCGCAGGGAAATCCGCAAAATACATGGACAAGTATTTGCCGAAAGGGATTTATGAACAATACTTAGAATCTTATTCGAAAGCACAAATAAACGCTATATGGGATGCTGTTTTTCTCATGTGCGATTTGTTTCAGAAAATTTCTTTGGAGGTAAGTGAGAAATTAAATTTCCCCTACGATTTGACAGAAGCAAGAAATAGCAAGAGCTACCTTGAGCGCGTTAAAAGCTTACCGTCCAACGCAACAGAAATATACTAGATTTGCCTATTGCGATGAAGAGGAAGCGCTTTGCCTTAAGGAATACGAATATAAGCGCAAGCAAAATAATACACCCGAAGATATGTTTATACAAATTGATATTCCACTGACATTGGTACATCAATTTGAACTTATGAAAAACGCCGGTTTTAAAACGGTTGAAGTTTTGTATCAAAATTGTGGAACAGTAATTATTAGAGCAGAAAAATAGCAACTAATGAAATGATGTAGGGGGTGATAATGATTGAAGTTCAATGGTTACTATGTCCTATATGTGGCAATAAAACAAGACTGAAAATTAGGAAAGATACAATCCTCGAAAACTTCCCCCTATACTGTCCCAAATGTAAACAAGAATCTCTAATCAATGTGCTACAACTCAATATGTCAGTTATCAAAGAGCCAGACGCAAAGACGCAGAGCCGATAATCAATGAGTACATATCTCTTGATTATCGGCTCTTTTCATATAACAATTTTCTGTTATACGATTGCTGACAAATTTAACAGACATACAAAGCCGTCATTTTCCGTTAAAAATCGGAAAGAGTATACCTGTAATTCTTCTTATTCTGGCGGCTTTGGGATAAGGAGGTTTTTATGTACCCCAAAGCATTTTTTTCTCTGAGAGAAACGCCGCCATATTGTGACGGTTTAATATAGCAGAAAAATTTCATTTACATAGTTTAAAAGTATTATATCAACTTGTGGGCGGCTATTGCGCCCATTTTTTATTCGACACCTTTCGCGCTAATTTGCGTAAAGGTGTTTTTTTGTATCCTTTTTTCACTGACAACGTATGGAACAAGCCTTGTCACTTCGGGCCAACTTGGCCCGAAGTCCGACCTCGCTGTCGTTCCCCTCCCGCTCCATTTCGATTCACTATTCCCTAAAAAATCGAAATGGAGGAACGCCTTATGACAAAAATCAATCTGCGGGATTATTACCCGTTTTATAATTCAGACTTTTTTGTTGAGATATCAGATGAAATCAAGGACGCTTTGCTGGAAGCAGAACGTTTGGAGAAAAACTACATTCGCCGCCGCTTCTATAACAAAGCCCACTATTCGCTGGACGCTGACGACGGGATCGAAAAGGATATTCTTTTTGAATCCCTTTCCCCTTGCGAGATTTACGAGCGTAAAATTACTTCCGAACAACTGCACTCCGCAATCGCTTACTTGCCGGACAAGCAAGGAAAACGAATTTATGCCCATTACATACTCGGTATGAGTAAATCCGATATTGCACGGGCAGAGGGTATAAATGAAAAAGCCGTCAGAGTTGCTATTGAGAAAGGGTTGAAAAGCATGGAGAAATTTTTGAAAAAGTCTTAATTTCCAGTTCCGAATTTGCCTTTCAAATCACACGGCTATTAGAAGGAGTTTTTTCTCCATCTGCCGTTCTTTGACAACTGAATACAGATAACCCGGATACGTTCAATCAAAAGGGAGCCAAGCCACAGGGTACGCCAAAACCGCCCGTTGAAAGGGGGAAAAACCAAACGGAGCGTGAGCGATTCCTACCAACTGTGACAGAGCAGATATGGCAATCTACCCGGCGATAATCTTTTGATTGGTACAATGATACTTACGGTTTGAACGCGTCACAGTATTGACCGTCGCGCCATCAGCATGGGGCGGGGTGAAATTCCCATGAGGGCGGTTGCCGCCGCCTGTCCGGGTTATCCTCTTATTTACCATATAGGAGGCCGCGCCGGGCATTTCTGTCTAATGACAGCCCATTCTTTCCCGGCGCGGCACTCCCCTTATTCTGGCATAGGAGAATCGAAATGGAAAAAGATATGAATTTATCGGAAATACTGCCTGAACCGTGGAGCAACAATGCTTGTCGCGGCTATGTCATTTGGGCAATGGAAAGCTGTGGTTTTAGCTCTGATGATATTCGGCGCGTGGTTATGGAACTGAACGAAAGATTTGACTTCAAATCCATTCACGAAGCAGACGGGCATTACCGGAACAGTCCCTATTGACTTCGGGCCAACTCGGCCCGAAGTATGAGGAAAGATTAACAGCCATCACTTTTGCTTATAAAGTGGTGACTGTTTATGTTTCCTCATAGGACAGCAGGAAACATAAAGTACATTTTTCATTTGAGAAGGAGGCACAAAGCGATGGTAAATCTGGAACAGATCATCACAATGCAAGATGTGGATATTGCCACAGTGGATAAATCACAGTTGACAGATGTTAGCGGAATCGACTTTGATAACAGCCTGCCTCAAAGGGAACGTGCGGCACATATTTTGAAGCAGGTAAAAAACCCTTACTGCTTCCGTCATGGAGATACTGCGGTAAAGGTAGAGTTCCCGGAGGACGGCCCCCCCTTGCAGGATGTAATTACAAACTTTCTTATACGGCAGAAAAGCGGCCTGTAATCGGTCATGCCACTTCGGGCCAACTTGGCCCGAAGTCGGTAATATCAGCTATCTAACGGTATTTTTAAGCCCTCGACAACATTGTTCGCATTATGCTGAAATGGTATAATGTAAGTGTAATGTGATAGGAAGGAGGAAGCATGGCACGAACCAAAAACAGGGAAACAAATACTGCTGTTTCTCAATTTTCGTATAATCCTACACGGTGGAATCTTGCAAAATATATCCGGTTATCCAAAGAGGACTTGAATCGTGGCAAGGACGACAGCAACAGTGTCACCAATCAAAAAAAGTTGCTTGATGATTATTACAGACAGCACCTTGATGAATTTGAAAGCGCCGAAACCTATGTTGATGACGGTTGCACAGGTACAGACACGAACCGGGCAGATTTTCAAAGACTGCTGGCCGACATTTACGCGAAAAAGGTAAACTGCGTGATTGTCAAAGACCTTTCCCGTCTTTCCCGTAACTATACGGACGCCGGGAGCCTGATTGAAAATTTGTTTGTTCAGATGAATGTACGCTTTATCAGCTTGGCAGAGGGCGTAGACAGTTATTTGAACCCTGACAGCGTATCAAGTATTCTTGTTCCTATAACGAACGTAATGAACGACCAGTATTGTTACCAAACTTCAAAGAAAATCCGTCAGGTGTTTGACTACAAGAAACGTAATGGCGAATTTATTGGCTCCTATGCCCCCTATGGCTACATCAAAGACCCCAATGATAAACACGCTTTGTTGGTAGACCATGAAGCCGCCGAAGTGGTAAAGCAGATTTTTTCCATGTGTCTAAGCGGTATGACCGTCAGGGCTATTGTGAATCATCTGAACGACCACGGTGTTATGTGTCCTTCCGTTTACAAGCAAAGTCAGGGATTAAAGTACAAATGCCCCAACGGACAGACACAGCCCATGTGGAGTACCATTACTATCAGCAATATGCTGAAAAATCCCGTCTATGTTGGAGATATGGCACAGGGGCGAAACCGTGTGAAAAGCTACAAGATACACAAAATCGAAGCTGTACCTGAAAAAGACTGGATTGTTGTCCCGAATACCCATGAACCGATTATTGACCGCGAAGCCTTTGAAAAGGTTAAGCAACTGCTAAAGCGTGACACCCGCACTTCTCCAAAACAGAAACAGCTTTATCTGTTTAGCGGCTTTCTCCGCTGTGCGGATTGTGGCCGGGCAATGTCGCGGATAGCAAGCAAGGAATTGTACGTTTACTACCAATGCGGAACATATAAGAGCCTTTCTAAAAAAGCCTGCACTATGCACTCTATTAAAAGCACAAGGCTTGAAGCGGCTGTACTCTATGCAATCCGGCAACAGGTACATCTTGCAGTCAGCTATTCCGCTATTGTATCAAAAATTAACTTGGCTCCGCTCAAAAAAAGCCAGTCGATACGGCTGAATGAACTGATTACCGCAAAAGAAAAAGAGCTTACCAAAATCATGCGGTACAAGCAAGCACTTTATCAGGACTGGAAAGACGGTCATATCACACATAATGATTACCGCCACATGAGTGAAGATTATGAACAGCAAAATGAAGCCATTGGCACAGTGATTGCCAATCTGAAAAAAGAGCGGGACGAACTGGAAAATGGCATTGACACCGAAAATCCTTTTTTAGCAACTTTCCGAAAATACGAGAACATCGACAAGCTGACAAGAGAAATCTTAATCGAACTGGTTGACCATATCAAAGTATACGAGGGCGGCGACATAAGCATACGGTTTAAGTTTGCCGACGAGCTGCGCCGCATTATCCAGTATATCGAAGTCAACTCGCATTTACAGGTAGGATAAGACACCTACACACGAACAGAGCTTGTTGGTTTTCCTAATATATAACACTCATAATACCCTCTTGCCCAGAAATGTCGATTTCCATATTTGTACTTTAAATTTGCGTGCCTATCGAATATCATGA
>NZ_JAPOHA010000015.1 GCF_026672255.1 Caproiciproducens galactitolivorans
GGTTGCGCATAAAATCACGACTGTTCTCGGTTGCGCGGGAAAAGCTTAAAGATAGTTCGTTTCCATGCAAAAAGGTCCGCCCAAACGGGGCGGGCCTTTTTGCGTTGTCGGAATTTCGGAAAAAACAGGAGGGGGAACAATCCTTCTCCTGTTTTTCTGCCTTTTCTTCCGGTGTTCGCGTGAGAATTGGCGGGATAAATTTTTATCTTATAGAAATAAAATTGTTTTTTATATTTAAGCATTGTATTCATTGTAAATATACGCTATAATTATCGTAAATTTGGTTGAGCAATTGTATGTTGTGACAATCAATTCCTGAAAGGAGTATCGATAATGAAACAGTATCAGGCAAAAAATATCCTTAATATTGCAATTGCGGGACACAGCGGTTCAGGCAAGACCAGCATTGCAGAAGCGATGCTGTACCTGTCCGGCGCAACCGACCGTTTTGGGAAGGTTGGGGAAGGAAGCACCATCTGTGACTTCGATCCGGAAGAGATCAAGAGAAAAATTACCGTGGCAACCGCAGTGGCTCCTTTGGAATGGAAGAACCATAAAATCAATCTGATCGACGCTCCGGGCCTTTTCGATTTTGAAGGCGCCCTTTGCGAAGCCGTTCGCGCGGCGGATTCCGTGCTGATCGCGGTTTCCGGCAAGAGCGGGGTCGCCGTCGGCACGGAAAAGGCGGTGGAAGCGGCGAATAAGCGCGGGCTGGCGAAAATTTTCTTTGTAAACGGCCTTTGCGACGAGAGCGCGCGCTTTTACAGGGTGTTTGAGGATTTGAAGGCGAGCTTCGGCCCCTCCATCTGCCCGGTTGTCGTTCCGTATATTGAGGACGGCAAGGCGAACATATATATTAACATGCTGGAATATAAAGCATACGACTACCAAAACGGAAAACCCGTGGAGGTAAAGATGCCGGATATGGGAACAAGGCTCGAGGGCCTTCGCACCGCGATTTACGAGGCGGTTGCCGAAACGAGCGACGAGATGTTTGAAAAATACTTCTCGGGCGAGCAGTTTACGCCGGAGGAAGTGATTGTCGGCGTAAGCAAGGGCGTAAAATCCGGCGCGATCTGCCCGGTGTTCTGCGGCGACGCGCTGCTGATGCGCGGCATGGAACAGTTCCTAGACGGCCTTGTCTGGCTGGCGCCTTCCGCTGAGGAAAAGAGCGCGGAGATGGGCTCCGACACCGACGGCAATCCGGTTGAGCTCTCCGTTAACGAAAGCGGCGCGACGGCAGCCATTGTCTTCAAGACCGTTGCAGACCCGTTTATCGGCAAGCTGTCCTATCTGAAGGTGATTTCCGGCAAGGTTACAACCGATACGCAGCTTGTCAATATGCGCACGGGCAATCTGGAGCGCATCGGCAAGACAGTGATTATGCACGGCAAGAAGCAGGAGGACGCCCCGTCGATCGTTGCGGGCGACATCGGCGCGATACTGAAATTACAGGGAACCAGCACGGGCGACACGCTCTGCGCGCCGGCCCGGAAGGTAACGCTGGAGGGCATTGAATACCCGAACCCGACCCTCTCTATGGCGGTGACGCCGAAGAACAAGGGCGAGGAAGACAAGGTTGCGCAGGGAATCCTGCGTCTGGTGGACGAAGATCCCACCATCCGGTTTACAACCAACACCGAGACGCACCAGATGGTGCTTTCCGGTTTGGGCGAACAGCATCTGGATATTATCGTCTCGAAGTTGAAGAGCAAATTCGGCGTGGATGTTACGCTGCAGAAACCGCGCGTACCGTACCGCGAGACCATCCGCAAAAAGGTGCAGGTGCAGGGCCGCTACAAAAAGCAGACCGGCGGGCACGGCCAGTTCGGCGATATCTGGGTGGAGTTTGAGCCCTGCGACAGCGACGGGCTGGAATTTGCCGAGCGCGTTGTCGGCGGCGCGGTGCCGAAGAACTTTTTCCCGGCGGTCGAAAAAGGGCTGCGCGAATGCATTGCGAAAGGCCCGCTCGCGGGATACCCCGTCGTGGGACTGCGCGCGACGCTGTACGACGGTTCGTACCACCCGGTGGACTCTTCCGAAATGTCCTTTAAAATGGCGGCGAACTTAGCCTATAAGGCGGGCATGCCGATTGCAAACCCCGTGCTGCTTGAGCCGATCGGCACGCTGCGGTGCCTGGTGCCCGACGCGAACATGGGCGATATTCTGGGCGAAGTCAACAAGCGCCGCGGCCGCGTTCTGGGGATGGACCCGGCGGAAGACGGGAAGCAGATTGTAGAAGCCGAGGTGCCGATGGCGGAAATGCATGATTTCTGCACGTTCGTCCGTCAGGTTACGCAGGGCAGAGGTTCCTTTACCTTTGATTTCTGCCGTTATGAAGAAGCGCCGCAGCAGGTTGCCCAGAAGGTAATCGAGGAGGCGAAGGTTTCGGCGGCGGAAGAATAAGAATATTGAGCAACCTCCGGAAACGGGGGTTGCTTTTTTGCATTTTTTCTCCCCTTCACGCATATTTATCATTACAAGGGGGGCGTTAAAATGTTTGTATTATCAGTCAAGGCGGGCAGAAAAAAGGTTTTGATCGGTCTTGCGGCGGTATTAATTGTCGTAACCGGCGTGATTGTGACCTCCAAGGTGCATTCTTCGAGCCCCGTCGCGACGGCTTCAGGAAAACAATATTGTCTTACCGCGGCAACCAACGAGGACCGCATTTCCTTTTTAAAACAGTTTGGATGGAATGTAAACGCGGAACCGATCGAAATGAAGGATGTGACAATCCCCGAAAAGTTTAATGATGTGTACACGCAATACAACAACATACAGAAGGAGCAGGGGCTCGACCTTATGCCCTATGCGGGAAAAACCTGCAAACAGTGGGTGTACGCGGTGACAAACTATCCGCAGGCTTCCAATGTGCGCGCAACCATGCTTGTCTACAACAACGCGGTGATCGGTGGGGATTTAAGCACCGCCGAGCTGGACGGCTTTATGACTGGATTTAACGGAGCGCAGGAAAGCGCCGATTACAGTATGCAGGGATTACTGTCGGCTTGCGAAAATCAGGCGTCCTCCGCCGCACCCGCGGTATCCTCCGAGATTCCCGCGAACGCATGGCCTACGGACTGAAGCGAATGGAAGTTGACCGTTTTTCCCTTATCGTTTACAATAGAACCACAGAATGGATCGTCGGCCCGGTCTATCCCCCAGCACCGGTTGGAGGATAGACCGTAAGTTTTGCTGAAAATCGGGAAGATTATCGTTGGAAAATCGGGAGATCAGCCTGCTTCGGCTGAACTTGCATTTACACAAAAGAAACGGAGAGTCTTTCTCCGTCTCGGCTTGTCGAAAAAGTGTAACTTTACGAAAACCGCGCGAATGAAAAGTTTGCGGGGTCGGGGCCGAAACAAGGCCCGAAGATCCGAAAGATAGAGGAAGTGGAAAAATGAGCAGGGAACGGCTGGATAAAATTCTTGCCCTGCAGGTGACGGACAGCCGCAGGGACGCCGGGGTCATGATCCGGCGCGGCGCGGTCACGGTAAACGGGAACATTGTAAAGAAAGCGGATTTCAAGGTGGACACGCAGTCCGACACGGTAACGGTGAACGGGGAACCGCTGTCCGTAAAAAAGTTCGTCTATCTGATGATGAACAAGCCTGCGGGGGTGCTTTCCGCCGCGCGGGACACGCGCGCGAAAACCGTGGTGGACCTTTTGCCGCCGGAGCTGAAACGCCGCGGGCTTTTTCCGGCGGGACGCCTCGACCGGGATACCGAAGGGCTGCTCATTATTACGGACGACGGGGCTTACGCCCATCGGATGCTCGCGCCCAAAAGCAATGTGTATAAATATTATGAGGCGGTGCTTGCCCGTCCGGTTGCCGAAGACGACGCCGCGGCGTTTGAGAACGGCGTGGTGTTAAAGGACCGGACCTGCCTGCCTGCAAAACTGGAGGTTTTGGAGGAGGGGGCGCATCCGCTGGTCAGGGTGAAAATCCACGAAGGAAAATTCCATCAGGTAAAGCGCATGTTTCTGGCAAGGGGCAATGAAGTGCTGAAATTAAAACGGGTGCAGATCGGTGCGCTGACCCTTGACGCTGCGCTCGCACCCGGTGAAACACGCGAAATGAGCGCGGAAGAAACCGCTTCGGTTTTTGCAGATTGATGAATCTGTATAAATTTTGGCCCCTATTTTTGTAATTTATCAAATTTAGATAAACCGGGAGGAAAAAGTTTGGGCAAAAGCGGGAAGAAAGGCGCGTATGGAGCGGCATGCGGCCTTTTCTGATGCGCCGGAAGCCGGTAAAATGCCCGAAACAGAAAAATAGTTCGGTTTTTACAAGTTCATGAATATGTATAAATTTTGGTCCCGATTTTTGTAATTTATCAGATTTACATAAATCGGGAGAAAGAAGTTTGGGCAAAAGCGGAAAGGAAGGCGCGTACAGGGCCGGCGCGCGGTCTGTGCCGATGCGCAGAAATCCGGAAAACACACGGAATAAGCGGGGAAAAGCCGCTCCAGCCTTTGTAAATGCATAAATGTGTATAAATTTCGTCCTTCGTTTTTGTGTTTTATCAGATTTACATAAAGTGGGTGAAAAAAGTTTGGACAAAAAAGGTCTGTATTTCCCCGGGTACTTCTGTTATCATTAACGCATGGAAATTAAGCATAGGTTCTTACCGGGCCCGGTAGCAACTTTGCGCAGTGTGAAACTTGGAGGATGATTATGGCAAACGTAACTTTAAAAAGTGTTTATAAAGTCTATGACGGCGGAGTAACCGCTGTAAAGGATTTCAATCTGGAGATTGCCGATAAAGAGTTTATTATTCTTGTTGGCCCTTCCGGCTGCGGAAAATCGACAACGCTCCGCATGATTGCGGGTCTGGAAGAAATCAGCCAGGGCGAGCTTTATATCGGCGATACCCTTGCAAACGACGTAGCCCCGAAGGACCGCGATATCGCGATGGTGTTCCAGAACTACGCGCTTTACCCGCACATGACGGTATTTGACAACATGGCATTCGGCCTGAAGCTCCGCAAGGTTCCCAAGGATGAAATCAAGAGCCGCGTGGAAGAGGCCGCAAAGATTTTGGATATTTCCCATCTGCTCGACAGAAAGCCGAAGGCTTTGTCCGGCGGCCAGCGCCAGCGTGTTGCGCTGGGACGCGCCATTGTCCGTGACCCGAAGGTTTTCCTTCTCGACGAACCGCTTTCCAACCTGGATGCGAAACTGAGAGCGCAGATGAGGACGGAAATTTCCAAGCTGCACAAAAAGCTTGGCACAACTTTTATCTATGTAACGCATGACCAGACAGAGGCCATGACCATGGGCGACCGTATCGTCGTTATGAAAGACGGTATTATTCAGCAGGTAGATACCCCGCAAAACCTTTACGACTTCCCGGTAAACGAGTTTGTCGCGGGCTTCATGGGTTCGCCGCAAATGAACTTTATCGACGCGACGGTTGAATCCAAGGACGGCCGTTTCTTCCTGAATTTTGGCAAATACAGCCTCGCGATTCCGCAGGAGAAAGACAAGGACGGTGTGCTGAAGAATTATGCCGGCAAGCCGGTCGTGTTCGGTATTCGTCCGGAAGATGTTCACGACGAACCTGCCTTCCTTGCAAAATCCACCGATGGAATCGTTAACGCGGACGTTGAGGTTACCGAACTGATGGGCGCTGAAACCTATCTGTACCTCACCTGCGAAGGGAATAACATCACCGCACGCGTCGATCCGACTTCGACCGCAAAAACAGGCGATAACATTAAAATCGCATTCAATTTACAGAAATTACATTTATTTGATAAAGATACCGAGCAAACGATTCTCAACTAAATGGATCATCGAGAAGGGCCGTGCCGTTTGGCACGGTCTTTTTGCGTGCGGGAACAGAAGGGCTTCGTTGAAAACAGCAGTCCACCGGAGAAATGGAAGAGGATTCTATCGGGAAAGTAGCAGGAAAAAGGAAAAAATTGGTGACCAATATTCCGTATACAAATTAAATTGTTAAAAAATTATGAAAAATTCCTCTTTTATTTGATAATTCTTCAATTTCTGTTGAATATATGGTTGAAAATTACAATGAATTTATGTAAAATGTATGTAGGATGTTATCGTTATTTATATAAGTTATATAAAGAGAGGGAGAGCTATGTCAAATAGATTATTTCAGGGAGTCATCCATCAAATGCGGGATGCTATTGACCGCACAATCGGTGTGATTGATGAAACCTCGGTCATTATTGCCTGCAGCGAGCTGGGCCGGATTGGAGAGGTTAACGACAGCATCACGCCGGAAGTTCTGGCTACACCCGGAACTTTTGTGGTCAACGGCTATACGTATAAGTCATTTGGCAGCCGCCCGCGCCCGGAGTATGCCGTTTTTGTTTCCGGAAGCGATCCGGAGGCCGGACGCTACGCCTCTCTGCTTGCCGTTTCACTGAGCAGCATTAAGCAGTATTACGATGAAAAATACGACCGCAGCAACTTTATCAAGAATGTGATTCTTGACAATATTCTGCCCGGCGATATTTATTTAAAGGCGCGCGAGCTTCGTTTTAATTCCGACGTGAACCGCGTGTGCATGCTGATTAAAATAACGAGCAAATCCGATATTTCCGCTTACGATGTTGTACAGAACCTTTTCCCGGACAAGAACAAGGACTTTATCATTAATATTAATGAAAGCGATATTGCGCTGGTGAAGGAGATCCGCGCCGGTATCGAGCCGAAGGATTTGGAAAAACTGGCAAGTTCCATTGTCGATACGCTGTCGAGCGAGTTCTACACCCACTGCGTCGTCGGCATCGGTACGATTGTTACCGGCATTAAGGATCTGGCGCGCTCCTTTAAGGAAGCGCAGGTCGCTTTGGAGGTCGGCAAGGTGTTCGACACCGAGAAGCCGATCGTCAGCTACGACAATCTGGGCATTGCCCGCCTGATCTATCAGCTCCCCACCACGCTGTGCGACATGTTCCTCAAAGAAGTGTTCAAGCGCGGTTCCATTGAGTCGCTGGACCACGAGACTTTGTTTACGATTCAGCGTTTCTTCGAGAACAACCTGAATGTTTCGGAGACCTCGCGTAAATTGTTTGTACACCGCAACACGCTGGTTTATCGCTTGGAGAAAATTAAGAAAATCACCGGCTTGGACCTTCGTGAATTTGAGGACGCCATTGTTTTTAAAGTCGCCCTGATGGTGAAAAAGTATCTTTCTTCCAACCCTGTTAAATTCTAGCAGAGAAATGACGAAAAGTTAAAACTATTACAGATTTATTACAAATTATTTCCCATTCGGAATAATAAATAAGAAACCCATTGGTATTATGTAAACATGCCAATGGGTTTTGATTTCGTATCCATCCTATTGGTATTTATGTATGAAAAAACAAGGTTCGAAATCCAGTGCCGGGGCTGAAGAAAAAGGAACGCGGGATACGCCGTCCTCCCATGAAAAAATGGTTTCGTCTGCGCGGGAGAGGCAAGGGGAGAGCGTCGCCCGGCATTTAGGGGCTGAACCGGAACAATTCGATTTTTAATGGAGCGATTACATTGATAGAATTTCAAAATGTCAGTAAAACCTATTCGAACGGCACCCGGGCGCTCAAGGATGTCAGCCTGAAAGTGGACAAAGGTGAGTTCGTCTTTATTGTGGGTTCTTCCGGAGCGGGAAAAAGTACGTTTCTAAAATTAATTATGTGTGAGGAAAGGCCCAACGACGGGGAAATTATCTTGAACGGCCGGGGGCTTTCCACTTTGAAAAAACGGGAAGTCCCTTTTATGCGGCGCACAATGGGCATCGTGTTTCAGGATTTCCGCCTGATTGATACGATGACGGTTTTTGAAAACGTGGCGTTCGCAATGCATATTGTCGGCGCTAGTAACAGGGAAATCCACAAGCGCGTACCGTACATTCTCGGGCTTGTCAATCTTCAGAACAAGGCGAAATGCCACCCGGCGGAGCTTTCCGGCGGCGAGCAGCAGCGTGTCGGCCTGGCAAGGGCGCTGGTCAACAACCCAAAGCTGATTATCGCGGACGAGCCTACCGGCAACATTGACCCGGCGCTTTCGTTTGAAATTGTGGATCTGCTGAATGAAATTAACCGCCGCGGCACCACCATCCTGATGGTAACGCACGAACATACGCTGGTGAAGCATTTCCATAAACGGGTCGTGGAAATCCATGACGGGACCATTGTGGCGGACACCGCCTCACAGAAGGAGGAGGAAGAACGCCATGAAGACTAAAAGCCTGGGATATCTGTTAAAAGAAGGCATCAAAAATATTTGGAGCAACCGCACCATGAGCATTGCTTCTATCGGCGTTCTGGTATCGTGCCTGCTGCTGACCGGCGCGGCTGTCGTCTTTTCCTATAATATCAACTCCGCAATGAAAACGATTGAGGGAACGAACTCGGTTCGTGTTTATATGGCACAGAACCTCCCCACACTTTCCGCAATAAAGGTCGGAGAGGAAATTAAAAAGCTCGATAATATTAAAACCTGTGAATTCGTCCCGAAGGACGAGGCGATTCAGCAGTACATGAACATTCTGGGCGACAAGGACGGAACCATGTTACAGGGAATGACCGGAAAGGAAAACCCGCTTCCGGACGCTTTCAAGGTTTCTTTCAAGGATTTGTCGAAGTACAAGGACACCGCGGCGCAGATTAAGAAAATACCGGGCGTCGCAACCATTAACGACTATTCCGACGTAGCGGCCAAGCTGACAAGGCTGGACAAGGTCATTACCATGGCCGGCTTCTGGATTATTCTTTTGCTCAGTCTGGTTTCGCTGTTTATTATTTCGAATACCATCCGCGTTACCATGTTCTCCCGCCGCGTGGAAATCAGCATTATGAAATCCGTCGGCGCGACGAACTGGTTCATACGCGTTCCATTTATTGTGGAGGGCGTTATCATCGGTTTGCTTTCCGGTGCGCTTTCCAGTTTCCTTTTATTCCTGATTTACGACAAAATGGTTGGCTCGATTACATCGATTACGCTGTTCTCGCCGGTCGACATCAGTCCCATGGCCGGGAGCATCCTGCTGGCGTTTATGCTTGCAGGCACCCTGTTCGGCGCGCTGGGCGGCGTAATATCCATCAGTAAATACTTAAAAAAGGAAGGAGGAGAAATTGTTGGCTGGTAAAAAATTTGCAAAATGCGCGGCAGCCCTTGTTTTAGCGATCGCCATCCTGCTCTCTCCTCAGGCCATGGTACCCGCCTCTGCGGCGAAAAGCCTGAGCCAGTTGCAGCAGGAGCAGTCCGCTTTAAAGAAAAAACAGGCCGAAGTCACCGCAAAACTGAAAACCCTGCGGGCGGACAAGGCAAAAAAGATGGAATACAAGCAGGCGCTGGACGCACAGGTTGGAACGGTTCAGAGCCAGATTGATGTTTTAAACCAGCAGATTTCCGCACTCGACGCGGATATCACCGATAAGCAGACCCAGATTGCGGGGAAGCAGCAGGACATCAATAAAAACTATGACCTTTTAAAGCAAAGGCTTCATGCTCTGTATCTGACCGGCGAGGCTTCGAATCTGGAAATCATCCTCAATGCCAAGAATGTGGTTGACCTGGCGGACAAGACCGAGGCCATTAAGGCGATTACAACGCATGACACCAATCTGATCAATACGCTGAAGTCCGACATGCAGAGCATTCAGGCGCAGAAGGCACAGATTGAGGCAAACCGCCGGAATGTTGCCGGCGCGAAGGTTACGCTTGACCAGAAGCGCAGCGAACTGAGCTCGCTTCAACAGGAAACCAAACAGGTGATTGCCGATATTTCCGCGAATGAATCCTCGGCGAAGGAGCAAAGCGCAGAGCTTGCCGAAAAGCGCAAGGCGGCGGACGCTGCGATTGACGATTGGTTCAGGAAATACTACGAAGACCAGAAGAAGAACCAGGGCGGCGCCGGCGGCGGAAGCGGCGGCTACACCAGCACAGGAAACTTTGCCTGGCCGGTTCCGGGCATCAATACCGTGACCAGCGGATTCGGTTCACGCTGGGGTTCGTTCCATAAAGGAATCGATATTTCCGGCTCGGGCGTTTACGGGCGGCCGATTGTAGCGGCGGATTCCGGCAGGGTGATGATGGCCGGATGGGGCAATTACGGCACAGGCTACGGCGGTTACGGCAATGTTGTCGCCATTGACCACGGCGGCGGATATTCCACGCTGTACGGCCATTGCAGCAGCGTGGCGGTCAGCGCCGGACAGATTGTTACAAAGGGACAGGTTATTGCGTACGTCGGCAACACCGGCGATTCGCAGGGCGCACACTGCCACTTTGAAATCCGCGTAAACGGCGTGGCACAAAATCCGCTGAACTGGTTCAGCAGGTGACGTTAAAAAATTTAAGGAATGATTGAATCGATATGAGCAGAAAGCTGTCCTGGGGCGCGGCTGTCGCCCTTGTTGCCGTAACGGCTTCCGTCACGGTATCCCTCACCTATGTTTATGCGATGAAAAGCTTTAACACCAAGGTGGCGGATATTAACGAACGCCAGGCAATGTATACCAAGCTGAGTGAGATCGACCAGAAAACAAGGCAGGATTACATCGGTTCGGTGAACGAAAAGGAACTGAACGACGGAATCTGTGCCGGGTATGCCGCCGGGCTGGGCAACTCCCAGGCGAAGTATCTTTCCGCGGAAAAATACAAGGCGTATCTGAACGGCAGCAGTGAAAAAAGTATTGGCGTCGGCATCAAAACAGTACAGGACAAGGACGGCAATATGGAGGTCATTGAAGTGACCCCCGGTTCGCCGGCGGAAAAAAGCGGCATCAAAAAAGGCGATACGATCGTCAGCATGGACGACAAGGAAATTGTCCGCCTGACATACGGCGACGCGCTCAATAAGCTGGACGGGGCCGCCGGTTCCAAGGTGAAATTCGGAATCCTGCGCAGGCAGAACGCCGCCGGGCCGTCGGCCGAAGCAAAAGCCGCGCTGCTCAGTATTACCGTTACCCGCGCCGAGTACGCCGAGCAGACGCTCACCTCTTCCATGATCAACGGCAACGTGGCCTATCTGAAAATTTCCGCGTTTACGGATTCCAACGCGGAGCAGTTCAACAATATGCTTGCGGCGCGCATTAAACAGGGCGCTTCCGGAATCGTCATTGATCTGCGCAGCAATTCCGGCGGAAGCATCCGCGGGATGGCGGAAATGCTCGACACCCTGCTGCCCGCGGGCAACACGGTGAGCTACCGGGATAAAGCGGGGAAAACGACGGTGCAGTACACCTCGGGCCCCAACACGGTGAATTTGCCGATCAGTGTGATGATCAACCGCAACACCTTCGGCGTTGCCGAGATTTTCGCGGCCGATATCAAGGACTATAAAAAAGGACTTCTGGTCGGCGAACGGACGGCGGGGCTTGGCACAAAGGACGAAGTGAAACCGCTTTCCGACGGTTCCGCGATTATCCTTCCCGTTGCGGATTACCTGACGCTGAACGGAGACGTTTTCAGCGGAAAGGGAATCGGTGTGGATATTGAGAAGGAGCTTACTTCCGAGCAGCAGGCGCTGCTGGTTCGCAACCAGCTCAAGGGCGATCAGGATCCGCAGCTTCAGGCGGCGGTTTCCGCGTTGATCCGCCAGGGGGCAAGCGTGGAAAAAGCGCCGGGAACGGAGAATGCGCCGGTAAACAGCAATGCCGCCGCGACGGAATAAAGTTCCGAAATGGTACAGTCCGAGGGATATGCAGAACGCATATCCCTCTTTTTATCGAATATAATACCAAAGGCATTTTCATCCGTATTTCTCCCCCCGCCGCAGACGCGGGGAGAAATACAAGATAATTGTTTTCGAATTCGGGATTTTGTTGACAGAACGATACGGCATCACTATAATGTAAGTATTATTATCTAAATTGGTAAAGTGCAGTCTACTGCAATGAAAAGGTGGTATTCTATATGGTCAAACAGGTGGTTTTAACCAAGGAAGGCTTGGAAAAGCTGGAAAACGAGCTTGAAGAGTTAAAAAGCGTCAAGCGTAAGGAAGTAGCGGAAAAAATCAAGGTTGCTCTTTCTTTCGGCGACTTATCGGAAAACAGCGAGTATGACGAAGCCAAAAATGAGCAGGCGATTGTCGAAGCCCGTATCGCGGATATCGAGGTCATGCTGAAAAACGTGAAAGTCATCGACGAGGATGAACTCAGCAACGAGAATATCCACATCGGCTCCAAAGTGGAAGTCAGGGTTACGAATCCCTCAACCGGCAGCAGCAACGTTCTCAACTACAAAATTGTCGGTTCCAACGAGGCGGACCCGCTGAAGGGAAGCATTTCGGACGAATCCCTTGTCGGGAAATCCCTTTTGAGCCACGGGATCGGCGACAAGATTCAGGTTGAAGTGCCCGCCGGTGTAATGGAATACGAGGTTCTTGCCATATCCAAATAATTTTTGGGGCGGGAGTGACGTGTTCACCCTGCCCCTTTTTCCCTTGAAATGCAGGTTCTTGGACCGATATTGGGGGGCATTTTCCCTACCCCTTTTCCGCAATTTGGGTTTGTTCCAGCGGCGCGGGAAAGAGAGAAGAACCAAAATGAAATATTAGGAGAGTCACAAATGAGCGAAAAGATCATCGAGGAAAACGGCGCGCAGCCCGAACAGGACGTCAGCGAACTGCTGCAGATCCGCAGGGACAAGCTGAGCGCGCTGCAAAAGGCCGGCAGGGACCCGTTTGCAATAACGACCTGCCCCCGCGACATGACCGCGAAGGAAATCCACGAGCGTTTCGACGAGCTGGAAAACAGCGATGTCTGCATTGCCGGGCGCATGATGAGTTGGCGCGACATGGGCAAGGCCAGCTTTATTGATATTCACGACCGCAGCGGCCGGGTTCAGGTTTACCTGAAAATCGACCAGGTGGGCGAGGACAGCTACAACGATATGAAAAATTGCTGGGATGTCGGCGACATCGTCAGCGTGAAGGGCTATGTCTTTAAGACCCGCAGGGGCGAAATTTCCGTACACGCGAAGGAAATCAAGCTGCTGGCAAAATCCCTTCTTCCCATGCCGGAAAAATTCCACGGCCTGAAGGATACCGACCTGCGCTATCGTCAGCGCTATATCGACCTGATTGTGAATCCGGAAGTAAAGGATACCTTTATCAAGCGCAGCGAAATTATGCGCACCATCCGCAATTTCCTGGATGAAAAATCCTATGTTGAGGTCGAAACCCCGGTACTGAGCACGTTGGCGGGCGGCGCTGCGGCAAGGCCGTTTGTTACGCACCACAACACCCTTGATATGGATATGTACCTTCGGATTGCGACGGAGCTTCACTTAAAGAGGCTGATCGTCGGCGGGATGGAGCGTGTTTACGAAATCGGTCGTATTTTCCGCAACGAGGGAATGGACGTGAAACATAATCCGGAATTCACCACGATTGAAATGTACGAAGCGTACACCGATTACCGCGGGATGATGGACCGCACGGAAAACATGGTTCACGAGTGCGCGATGAAGGCGTGCGGAACCGATCAGATTACGTATCAGGGCGAGGCGATTGATCTCTCCCTGCCGTTTAAGCGCCTTACCATGAACGACGCCATTAAGGAATACACGGGAATCGACTTCCTTTCCTTCAAGGGCGACACCGAAAAGGCCTTGGAAGTCGCGAAGAGTCTGCACCTCGAAACCAAGAGCACCGACAAATGGGGCGATATCATGTCGCTGGTATTTGAGGAAAAGGTCGAAGATAATCTGGTTCAGCCGACCTTTATCTACGATTACCCGGTGGAAGTTTCCCCGCTTACCAAGCGCAAGCAGGACTGCCCCGAGCTGGTGGAGCGTTTCGAGCTGTTTTGTACGCGCTGCGAGCTTGCCAACGCGTATTCCGAGCTGAACGACCCGATCGACCAGCGCGGCCGCTTTATGCATCAGATGGAGCTGCGCGCCGCGGGCGACGAAGAAGCCAACGTGATCGACGAGGATTTCCTGACCGCGCTGGAATACGGTATGCCGCCGACCGGCGGTATGGGCATGGGCATTGACCGCCTGGTCATGCTCCTGACCGACAGCGCGTCCATCCGTGACGTTCTGCTGTTCCCGACGATGAAGCCGAGGGACTGATTTACCCGCCGATAAAAGCGAGAAGGCCGGCTTCGTCCCGGATTTCCACCGCGCCGTAGTGGGCGCAGATCCAGCCTTTTCTCGAGAATCCCGCCAGCGTGCGGCTTACGGTGACGCGCGAAACGCCCGCAAGACCCGCGAGGTCGTCCTGCGTGGCGTGGACGGCGCCGTTCCGCGCAAGGCTGAGCAGAAGCCGCGCAAGGCGCTGGTCGGCTTGCAGAAACGTCATGGAGATGACCTGCGCGGAGAGCATGCGGATGGTCTGCGACAGATAGGTCAGCAGGTTCATGGCAAACTGGGGCTCGCGGCGGATGCACTCCAAAAGGCTTTTCCGGGTGACGGTGATGATTTCGGATTTCACAAGCGTTTTCGCGGAAGAAACCCGGGGCAGGCCGTCGAAAAAGGCCGCTTCGCCGAAGATGTTTCCCGGTTCCAGAACGGTAAGGGTTTTTTCCGCGCCGTCTTCCGAACTGAGGAAGATTTTCACTTTGCCGTTTTTTAAATAGTAAAATTCGTCGGCAAACGCTTCCTGCCAGTAAATCATTCGGTTTTTTTGAACGATATGGGATGTGTGGAATTTTTCCAGCACATCCCATTTTTTTTCATTGGATGGTTCCATAAAATTCCTCCATAGCTTTCGGGTTATTATACGTTGGGGCGCAGCTCCTCTGAAAAAGAGAGACTGCCCCTAACGAAATCCTTTAATTTTTGTAATTGTATCATATGATACATTCTTTGCGCAAGATTCATGCAATAATAATACAAATCGAATGCAAGGGAGGAACCAATATGGGAATGACGATGACGCAGAAAATCCTTGCCGCACACGCCGGACTGGAAAGCGTGAGCGCGGGACAACTGATTGAGGCGAAGCTCGACCTGGTTCTGGGGAACGATATTACCTCGCCGGTGGCGATTAACGAATTTGAAAAATGCGGTGCTTCCTCCGTTTTTCATAAGGATAAAATCGCGCTGGTGCTGGATCATTTTACGCCGAACAAGGATATTAAGGCCGCGGAGCAATGCCGCCAGGTGCGGAATTTTGCGAATCGATATCAAATAACGAATTTCTTCGACGTGGGGCAGATGGGCATTGAACATGCGCTCCTGCCGGAAAAAGGGCTGGTGGTTCCGGGCGACTGCGTGATCGGCGCGGATTCGCACACCTGCACCTACGGCGCGCTCGGCGCGTTTTCCACGGGCGTGGGTTCCACCGACATGGCCGCCGGGATGATTACCGGCAAAGCATGGTTCAAGGTGCCATCCGCGATTCAGATCGTGCTGAAGAACAAGCCCGCGAAATGGGTGAGCGGCAAAGACGTGATTCTGCACCTGATCGGGATGATCGGCGTGGACGGCGCGCTGTACCGTTCGCTGGAGTTCGCGGGAGACGGCGTGAAACACCTTTCGATGGACGACCGTCTCTGCATTGCAAATATGGCGATTGAGGCCGGGGCGAAAAACGGGATTTTCCCGGTGGACGAAGTGACAGTGGCTTACGGAAAAGACCGCTTCCAGCATGAGCCGGTTGTTTACGCGGCGGACGAGGACGCGGTTTACGACGAAACCATTGAAATTGATCTGGCAAAAATCCGCCCCACCGTTGCATTCCCGCATCTGCCGGAGAATACAAAGACCATTGACGAAGTCGGAAAAATCAAAATCGACCAGAGCGTGATCGGCTCCTGCACGAACGGGCGCATGGAAGACCTGCGCGCGGCGGCGTCGATTTTAAAGGGCAGGAAGGTTGCGAAGGATGTGCGGTGTATCATCCTGCCGGGCACGCAGGCGATTTATTTACAGGCTTTGCGCGAGGGATTGGCGGAAATCTTCGTGGAAGCCGGCGCGGTGTTCAGCACGCCGACCTGCGGCCCGTGCCTTGGCGGGCACATGGGCATCCTCGGGAAGGGCGAGCGCGCGATTTCCACAACGAACCGCAATTTTGTGGGCCGCATGGGGCATACGGAATCGGAAGTCTATCTGGCAAGCCCGGCCGTGGCGGCGGCAAGCGCCGTAACCGGCTATATTACCGACCCGGAACAGCTGACAGAGGGGGAGCGGAAATGAACGCACATGGATTTGTACACAAATACGGAGACAACGTCGATACGGACGTGATTATTCCGGCAAGATATCTGAACACGGCTTCCCACGCGGAGCTGGCGGCGCACTGCATGGAGGATATCGACGCGGATTTTGTAAAGAATGTGAAAAAGGGCGACATCATTGTTGCCGCGAAGAATTTCGGCTGCGGTTCTTCGCGCGAGCATGCCCCGATTGCGATTCAGGCCAGCGGCGTTTCCTGCGTGATTGCCGAAACGTTCGCCCGCATCTTTTACCGCAACGCGATCAACATCGGCCTGCCGATTCTGGAATGCGCCGAAGCCGCGCGGGATATCCAGAGCGGCGACGAGGTGGAAATTGATTTCGACACGGGCATGATTCAAAACCGCACGAGCGGGAAAAGCTATAAGGCACAGCCTTTCCCGCCGTTTATTCAGAATATTATCAAAAAAGGCGGCCTTTTGAACAGCATTATGAAATAACAGAGATATGGGAGGCGCTTCGGCGCCTCTTTTTTAGGCGCATAGCGCCCTTTAGCCGTTTCCCCCGCGCCGCGAAGCGGCGCTCCTCCAACGGAATGCTAACGTAGCCTTCCGTCAATGAAAACCATTTAGAATACGTGTACCCCAAAGATTTTTTAAGGATACCTCGGGGGTGCAGGCTGAGCCTGCACGCACGTTTATAATGATGTACTTTTTCTCTCTAAGCTGCCGCGGAGGAACGTCAATGAAAACCATTTAGAATACGTGTACCCCAAAGATTTTTTAAGGATACCTCGGGGGTGCAGGCTGCGCCTGCACGCACGTTTATAATGATGTACTTTTTCTCTCTAAGCTGCCGCGGAGGAACGTCAATGAAAACCACAAAGAAAGCGTGTCCCCCAAAGGCCTTTTGGGGATACCTCAGGAGTGCAGGGGGCTTTTGTGGAACCCGCTCGCCGGGATTCAAAAGCCCCCGGCTCGTCCTTTGCCTACTTTCGGACGTTTCCTAATTTAGGGGCCCGCCCGGCCTGAGGGCAAGCGAAATCATTTCTGTAATTCAGTAGGAAGGACAAAGGGAAGGGTTCGACTATCCAAAAATATAACGCCGTGTTCCGGCCTGAGGGCAAGCTAAATCATTTCTGTAATTCAGTAGGAAGGACAAAGGGAAAGGTTCGACTATCCAAAAATATAACGCCGTGTTCCGGCCTGAGGGCAAGCTAAATCATTCCTGTAATTCAATATAAAATACAAAGAAATAGGTTCGGACTGTCCGAAAAATTTCTGAGGTGCCCCAATGAATATTTATACATAGGAAAGGCTAAAAATGGAAGTACATTTTCGAAAACACCCTGCAAATCCTATAAAAGAATCCGACTCCGTTTTTCGTCATTCATACAATCTTTAAAAACTTTTATAAAAAATTCATGACTTTTTCAACGAATTACCTTATAATCAAAATAGGTTCATTTTAAGCAAAAATTTACAACGGGGGTATGAAGGAGGATAAAAATGCCGGTTGGAAAAATATTAGTGGTCGACGACGACCAGAACATATGCGAGCTTTTACGTCTGTATATTGAAAAAGAAGGCTATCAGGTCGTTATTGCCAACGACGGCCGAAAAGCGCTGGAGGCTTTTGAAACGGAAGCGCCGGACCTGATTATGCTTGACATCATGCTGCCCGAACTGGACGGCTGGCAGGTCTGCCGCGAAATCCGGAAGAAATCGCAGTGCCCGATCATTATGTTGACGGCAAAGGGCGAAGTCTTCGACAAAGTGCTTGGGCTGGAGCTGGGCGCGGACGACTATGTGGTGAAACCGTTTGAAGCGAAGGAAGTTGTCGCGCGAATCAAGGCGGTCCTCCGCAGGCTCGGCAAGAACGGCGACGAAACCGTTAAAGAAGTGAAATACGACAAGCTTTCCATTAATTTAACGAACTACGAGCTGCGCGTCAACGGGGTGCAGATCGATACCCCGCCCAAGGAAATGGAACTGATTTACCATTTGGCGAGCAATCCGAACCGCGTTTTTACACGCGACCAGCTGCTCGACGAGGTTTGGGGCTTTGATTATTACGGCGACAGCCGTACGGTCGACGTCCACGTAAAGCGCCTAAGGGAAAAGCTGGAAGGCGTTTCCGAAAAATGGGCTTTGAAAACGGTTTGGGGCGTTGGCTACAAGTTTGAAGTTAAGGAATAAAAAATGCAAAAAACGCTTTTTAAAAAATATCTGCGAATTACCTCCCTGATTGTGGTAATCAGCTTTCTGTTTTTAAGCTTTGTCATGCTGATCTTCGTTTCCAATTACTACCGGTCGGAAAAATGCGCGCTGCTCCGCAAAAACGCGGAAAGCGTAGCGACGATCGCCGCCAACAGCGTTACTTCCGTGCAGGATAATTTCTATTCGATTGACGGCAAGCGCATGAAGGTCTTTATCGCGGCTTTTTCCGAAAATATTGACGCGGACATTTTTGTTACGCGGCTGTCCGGGCAGGTCGAGATTGCTTCCTATGACAGCGGGAGCGCCGTAAACGAGACCAAGCAGGTCAGCCAGGATATTATTCAGAAAGTGGTATCCGGCGGATACAGCGCGCAGGGCACGATGGGCGGAATTTACAGCCAGCCCTACTATGTTGTCGGCGTGCCGATTACCGTTATGAATATCGACGGCAGCAAAACCGTGATCGGCGCGGTGTTTACCGCTTATAACGTGCGCTCCTTCAACGTTTTTCTCGGTGAAATTATGCGCGTGTTCCTGCTGGCCGCAATTGCCGCGTTTGTCATCTCGTTCTGCGCGGTATGGCTCTTTTCCTACAATCTGGTACGCCCGCTGCGGAATATGGCGGCGGCGGCCCATTCCTTCGGAAACGGGGATTTCTCCGTGCGCGTGCCGGTTACGAGCGAGGACGAAATCGGGCAGCTGGCGATGGCGTTCAACAACATGGCAAGTTCGCTGTCTTCCGGCGAAAACGCAAGCCGCAATTTTGTGGCGAATGTTTCGCATGAGCTGAAAACACCGATGACGACCATTGCGGGATTTATCGACGGCATTCTGGACGGAACCATTCCTCCGGAAAAGCAGAAGCATTACCTGACGGTTGTTTCGCAGGAAGTGAAGCGTCTTTCCCGGCTGGTTCGCACGATGCTGGCTCTTTCCCGGATTGACAGCGGGGAACTGAAGATTCGCCCGGCGCGATTCGATTTGACAAATACCGTTTTGATTGCTCTTTTATCGTTTGAAAAAGCGATTGAGGATAAAAAGCTGGAAATCCGGGGACTTGAGGACGCCGAAAGCCTGTTTGTTGACGGCGACCCGGATATGATCCATCAGGTTGTATATAATTTAATAGAGAATGCGGTAAAGTTTACGAATGAAGGCGGCTATATTCAAATCAGCATTCAGGATCTTCCCGATAAGACCAATGTGAGCATTAAAAACAGCGGCGCGGGCATCGCCCCCGAGGAACTGTCGCTGATCTTTGACCGCTTCTACAAGACCGACAAATCCCGAAGTCAGGACAAAAACGGAATGGGTCTCGGCCTTTATATTGTAAGAACCATCATTAAGCTGCACGGCGGAGAAATCACGGTAAGCAGCGTGCAAAACGAATACTGCCAGTTCGAATTCTGGATTCCGAAAATAAATGAGCCGCCGCAGCTGAAAGACGGTTCCGCTGAGCAGACTAAGGAGTAAATCATTTTGGAAAGGATAGACTTATGAGCGATCATTTCGATAAGAACGACAACGGCGAAAAAGAATACGGCGAAAAGAACCCATGGGAGACGGATTCCCCCGAATCAAAGGAAGAAACGCAGCCGGTTGAGCCGCAGGAATCGGACGATGCCGCTCCCCGGGAAGACAATGAGGCGGCGGAGGAACCGGAAACGCCGGAAGAGCCGGTAAACCCGGACGGCGGGGAAGAATCCGCTTCCCAAAAACCGGAGTGGCCGGATAACAGCCGGTCGCCCTATCAGAATCCGCAGAATCCCTATTCGCCGTATGGGCAGTATAACAATCCGTACGGACAATATACGAACCCCGGCAACGGGGGTTACGGCAATTACGGTTACGGGCAGAACCAGTATAACCCGCAAAATCAGTACAACCCGCAGAACCGGTACTGGACGTATCCGCAGTACAACGGGCAGTATTCGCAGCAGAATCCGCAGCAGCCAAACCAGCCGAATCAGCCGGAGCAGCCCCATGGTCCCCGCGGGCCGAAGCGGAAGAATACCGGAATGCGTGTGTTCCTTGGATTCCTTGCACTCCTTGTCGGCGGATTCGTTTTGGGCTTCTGCATTTACGGCGTGCACACGGCGATTGACCAGCAGGGAAGCTGGCAGGGAGGCACCGTTTCCCAGCCGGCGGAAAACAACAACGGGGGCGCGTCTTCCGGTTCCGGTCAGGCCCAGAATCCCGGCAGCAACGTCGGCGGCGGAGCCGCCAATGCCGCGGGCATTACCATTCAGTCAAAGCCGAGCGGCAGTCCGCTGGACGCAAAGACGGTGTATAAAAACACGGTGCAGAGCGTGGTCGGGGTGGAAACCACGGTTCCCGGAACCACGGAAAGCCAGGGCGGCGTAATACAGGGTACCGGCATTGTTGCGACGAAGGACGGTTATATCCTGACAAACGCGCATGTGGTAAACTATTCCCGTTCCTATAAAGTAAAAGTTGTGCTTTACAATAAAAAGGAGTACGACGCGACGGTGGTTGGCTACGATAAGACTTCCGATATCGCCGTGCTTCGCATCAACGTGAACAACCTGAGCGCGGCGGTGTTCGGCAACGCGGATCAGCTTGAAATCGGCGATCCGGTGATCGCGATCGGCAACCCGGGCGGCATTGAATTTGCAAGCTCCCTGACGGGCGGCTATGTTTCCGCGCTGAACCGCGCCATTGAAAGCCACAGCGACAACGGCATGACGTATATCCAGACCGACGCGGCGATTAACCCCGGCAATTCGGGCGGCCCGCTTGTGAATATGTACGGGCAGGTCGTCGGCATCAACTCGAATAAAATTGTTGCGACCGGCTACGAGGGCATGGGCTTTGCCATTCCGGTGAGCAAGGCGAAAAATATTATCGACGACCTGGTCGCGCGCGGATATGTCAGCGGGCGGAGCCGCCTTGGCATTACGGCAACCACCGTTACGGCGATTCAGTCGGAGCTTTCCGGTTACCCGACCGGCGTTATGATCCATGCGATCAGCTCGGAAAGTGATTTGACAAAATCGGGTGTTGTTCAGGGAGACGTCATTACGAAAGTCGACGGGCAGGCGATTTCCAGCGTGGACGATCTGTACGCTGTGCTGAACAAGCACAAGGCGGGCGATACGGTTACGCTGACCATATTCCGCATGGGAAGCGGGCAGAGCACGAACGGAAGCACCAGAGAAGTGAAGACAAAGCTTCTGGAAGATAAAGGGGAAACCCAGCAGACAAAATAAAAAAAGGACGCCGCGCAGGCGTCCTTTTTTGTTATCGTTTTGAACCGAGGAAAAACAGGGCGATGGTTCCCGGCCCGGAATGGGTTCCGATGACGGGGCCGATGTAGTTGATGACGAAGTTTTTTACGCCGAAACGGGCTTTGATTTCTTCGGCAACAAATTCGGCGTCTTCCTTTGCGTCGCCGTGGCTGATAAACACGGTCTGCGACGCCGGATTGAGGGCGGTTTTCTCCATATGGTCCACTAGCGCCAGAAGCGAGGCGCGGCGGCCCCGCGCTTTGCCCATATTGGTCAGGTGGCCCTCGTCGTCCACATGAAGGACCGGTTTGATATTCAGCATGGTGCCGATTAAAGCGGTTGCGCCCGAAATCCGGCCACCGCGCTTCAAGTGATTTAAATCCTCGACGGTAAACCAGTGGCAGACGCGGAGCTTGATCTCCTCCAGCCAGATGCGCAGTTCGTCGATGCTTTTGCCTTTCCGCTTTTCCTCAACGGCAAGGGAAAGAATCAGGCCCTCACCCAGCGAAGCGCAGAGCGTGTCCACCGCATAAACTTTTCTTTCCGGATACTTCGGGGTCAGCTCCTCGCACGCCAGCTTCGCGGCGTTGTAGGTGTTGCTCAGCCCGCTGGAAAAAGCAATGCAGAGCACGTCCCGGCCGGACTGAAGAATAGGCTCCATAGCGCCTTTAAAAGCTTCTATATTTACAGCGGAGGTAGTGCAGGCCGCCCCTTTGCGGATATTATGATAGAATTCCTGAAAGGACAATTCCCTTCCATCCAGGTAATTATGGTATTCCCTGCCCATCATGTTAAAGGAAAGGGGAAGTACAGTCAGCTCCATTTTCTCGGCCAGTTCGGCCGGAAGGTCGCAGGAGGAATCCGTAACAATGGCATATTCACTCATAAACTTCACCTTTCAAAATGTAAAAAAATTACAATTGCATTATACCATGAAATCATTCATCCGTAAATCATTTACGGAAAAAAGAATACCGTGTAAGCTCCGCTTTATGTAGCAACAAGAAAAGACCTCTCCCGCTCCCTCCCATGTATTCACGGAAGGAAGCATTACAGGAGAGTTCAAAAAGGGGAGGAGTAAAGATGAAAACAAATTAAAAAAGGAACGGAAAAGCCGTTCCTTTTTATTATGCCTTCTTTTTTTATTGCTTATACATCAAATTTCTTTATTTTGAAAAATCCAACAGGATAAAAAGTAAGAACCAATATAGAGAAGCAGTGCGGCAGGTAGGAAAATAATGGTCAGCAACTCCGCCGTGGCATTGCTGATGGAACTGAGCGCGGAGAAGTTTATCCCGAGATTCTTCAGAAGTGCCGCCCCGGCTGTGGGCGCAAGGAAAAGTACGATTAACCAGATGCGGGCTTTCTGCGTGCCGAACTTATAAAGCAAGGGCATCATCAAAGCCATGATAAAGAGGGAACCGGCGAAAAAGCAGTAGATAATGAGCGATAATTCGGAATCCAGCTTGCGGGCGGCCAGCGCCAGAAGGATGGAAATGAGAAAACCGGCGGTATCAAACAAAATGCCGAGAAGGTAGCGGCTCAGCACGATCTGCTTTTTCGTTACGGGCAGGGAAAGCGCGTAGGTATCCCATTTTGACAGCTCATCATAGGCAAAGGCGTTCACAATGAGCATGGCTGAAAAGATAATGATAAATGCGGACAGAAAGGCGACGCCGCCGGATGAGGAGAAGATAACGGCGTACAGCGCCAGAATAATTGCAAACTTGACGCCGACCTTTTTCAAAGTAAGGATATCTTTTGTAAGCAGTGCGATCATGCTTTTTCCCCCTTTACATACAGCAGCATAATTTCATCGATGGTTGCCGTGTCCACGACCAGACCGGGATGCTTCCGTTTGAACTCCTCGCGGTTTTCGACCAGCGCCTCATAGCCGCATTCATTTTTGCGCCAGCGGATCAGTTTGGATTTTTCGAGCTTCTGGAAATCCGCCGTGTCGCATTTCACAATTCCGCAAAGGTAAATCAAATCGTCTTTTGAACGGTCGAACACGATTTTTCCTTCGTGGATAAACGTGACATAGTCCGCGACTTTTTCGAGGTCGCCGGTAAGATGGGAGGAAAACAGAATCGCGTGGGACTCATCCTGAATAAAATCAAGGAAGAGATCGAGGATTTCACTGCGGACAATCGGGTCCAGTCCGCTGGTGGCTTCGTCCAGAATCAGCAGGCGCGGATGGTGCGCGATCGCGCTGACGATGCTCAGCTTCATTTTCATCCCTTTGGAATACTCTTTGATGATTTTATTCTTTGGAAGCTTGAAACGGCGCAGGCAGTCCTCGAACAGGGCGTCGTCCCAGCTTTTGTAAATCCGTTTCAGGATCGCCGCGATATCGCCCGCCTTGAACTCGCCATGAAAATAGCTTTCGTCGAAGACAACGCCGATCTGTTCTTTAATTTTGCGCTCATCCTTGATATTATCCATTCCGAAAATCGTAACGGAACCGGAATCCCGCCGGATTTCATTCAGAATTAGCTTAAGGGTGGTCGTTTTGCCCGCGCCGTTTTCGCCGATAAATCCGACGATACTGCCGCTCGGGACGGTAAAGCTGACGTCGCTGAGCTGAAACGACGGGTAGCTTTTGCTGAGATTCTTTACTTCTAAAATATTTTCCATATAAATTCCTCCGGCACACAATTTTATTCGCCGCTGTAAAGCAGAGAGAGCATTTCGATCAGTTTCCCGAGCGTAATTCCGCCCGATTTTGCCGCGTCTACCGCGCTTTGCAGAAGGTTCTCCGCCTTTTTCAGCTGTTCCTCGCGGATAAATTCCATGTTTTTTCGCGCCACAAAGCTTCCTTTGCCCGCGACGGTCTCGATAAAGCCGTCCCGTTCCAGATCTTCATAGGCGCGCTTTGTGGTGATTACACTGATATGCAGCTCCTTTGCCAGAAGCCGCATGGAGGGCAGCGCGTCCCCTTCGTTCAGATAACCCGCGATAATACGGTTTTTAATCTGCTGCGTTATCTGTTCGTAAATCGGTTTTCCGCTGGAATTGCTGATGATGATATCCACTTTGTCACCTCGCATCCGTCAGCACATACTGTATATATCGTATATATACGATATCACCGTTATATCAGGATGTCAATGGTTTTTTTATCCTATTTTTTTTCAATGTTTTCCCTCAAACGGGCAATTCAGCCTGCGAAATGCGGGTGTGTTGAGAGGAGGCGAAGGATTGGAAAGCAATTCGGAAATAGGGGAGAGAACCCGGAGGCGCGTGAAAAAAGGCTACGAAAGGCTGGCTTACGGCGGGATAGCCGACGCGGTGCGCCTGCTTTTTACCGAGGAACCGGATTTGGCGGCGCTTGACAAAATGGACTTATACAACATTGCGGAAATTAAACGCCCGAGGGGCGGCGGAATGGAAATTAAGTTCTTCGACCGGATTAAGGCGCTGGAAAGTCTGGAGGAGCTGAGCGAAACGGGCGGCGATGCGATTCCGCTTTACCGCGCTTTGCAGGAGTGCGCGCGCTCGCTTGGAGAAAAAGGGAATGGAAATTAAGAGCTTCTCAGAAAAGCAGTTGCAGGCGCTCTCGTGGTGGTGCCCCGGCAGTCACTTTGCGGACCGGGACGCGGTAATCTGCGACGGCGCGGTGCGCAGCGGCAAAACGCTCTGCCTTGGCATCTCGTTTGCGGCGTGGGCGCTGTGGCGCTTTCAGGACCGGTCGTTTGCCATCTGCGGAAAGACCATCCGCTCGCTGAAGCGGAACCTGATCACCACTTTGCTGCCCGCTTTGCAGGAAGCCGGGTTCCATTGCCGGATGCTGGCGGCGGAAAACCGCATCGATATTTCTTTCGGCAGGAACCAAAACCGGTTTTATCTGTTCGGCGGAAAGGACGAAGGCTCCCCGGCGCTGATTCAGGGAATGACCCTTTCGGGGGTGCTGTTCGACGAGGTGGCGCTGATGCCGCGTTCGTTTGTGGAGCAGGCGCTGGCGCGCTGTTCGGTGGAGGGTTCGAAATTCTGGTTCAACTGCAACCCGGAAAATCCCCAGCACTGGTTTTACCGCGAATGGATTTTGAAAGCGGAGCAGAAAAACGCGCTGTACCTGCATTTTACCATGGAGGACAACCCGTCGCTCAGCCCGGAGATACGGGCGCGCTACCGGGGGCTGTACGCTGGAACCTTTTACGAACGGTTTGTACTGGGCCGGTGGGTGGCGGCGCAGGGATTAGTGTATCCGTTTATGGCGGATTCGATGTTCTGCGACGCGCCGCATGACTGCGAACGCTTCCGGGTTTCCTGCGACTACGGAACGGTGAACCCGTCCTCGTTCGGGCTTTGGGGGGAGAAGGGCGGCGTATGGTACCGCGTGGACGAATATTATTTTAATTCGCGCAGTACCGGCGCCCAGCGGACGGACGAGGAGCATTACGCCGGGCTGGAACAGCTTTGCGGCGGGCGGAAAATTGAAAGCGTAACGGTCGACCCCTCCGCGGCAAGCTTTATGGAGGTAATCCGGCGGCACGGAAAATACCGTGTGGTTCCCGCGCACAACGACGTGCTGGACGGGATCCGGCGCGTAAGCGTGGCGCTCAAGCAGGGCGACATCAAAATCTGCCGCAGCTGTACGGACGCGATACGGGAATTCGGGCTGTACCGCTGGAACGACGACCAAAACCGGGACGCCCCGGTAAAAGAAAACGATCACGCGATGGACGACATCCGGTATTTTGTAACGACGCTCCTTTTACGGGAGGACGCTTTCTTTGCCGTTGCCGCGCCGCGCGGGAAAGGAGAACCATGATACGAAAGAAACAGAAGCCCCAGCCGGTGGCGCAGGCAGTGCAGACGGCGGCAAGCGCCCTGCCTTTTCCCGGGCTGAACAGCTATGTGCCGCTTCAGTCGGGGGAAAACCGGCTTTATGCCGCGCTGCGCGAGGCCGTTCCGATTATTGACGCGGCGATCGATAAAATCATCCGGCTGATCGGAGCTTTTGAAATTCAGTGCGAAAATCCGGATGCACAGGATTTCTTAAACCGGTTTTTAAAGAATGTTCCGGTGAATGCAACACAGGCGGGCGTGCAGAGCTTTTTAAACAGCTATCTGTCGCAGTTATTGACCTACGGCAACGCGGTGGGCGAAATGGTTGTCGGAAACGGGGAAATCACCGCGCTTTACAATGCCGGTCTGGACGATGTGGAGCTAAAAGCCGTGTCGCCTTTGAAGCTGGAGGTTTGCCGCCGGGAAATGGGCAAAAGCGAACCGGTGAGCTATCCGGAGCTGGTGTTCTGCTCCGCGCTGTATCCGGAGCCGGGCAGTGCAAAGGGGGTTTCGCTTTTGCACGGACTGCCGTTTGTAAGCGGAATCCTGCTTCAGATTTACCATACCATCGGTGTGAACTGGGAACGGCTCGGCAACGTGCGTTTCGCCGTTACGTACAAGCCGACCGGCGACGCCGCGGACCGCGCTTTCGCCAAAGAGCGCGCGCAGCAGATTGCCGGGGAGTGGAGCCGGGCGATGCAGAAGGACAGCGTAAGCGATTTTGTCGCCGTCGGCGACGTGAGCATTAAGGCGATCGGCGCGGACAACCGGATTCTGGACAGCGAAATCCCCGTGCGCGAAATGCTGGAGCAGATTGTGGCGAAGCTTGGCATTCCGCCGTTTTTGCTGGGATTCTCGTGGTCTTCCACCGAGCGTATGTCCAGCCAGCAGGCGGATATCCTGACGAGCGAATTACAGGCGTACCGGCGGGAGCTGAATCCGGTAATCTATCGAATCTGCGTGCTGTGGCTGCGCCTGAACGGGTATGACCCGGCGTTTGAAATCAAATGGGACAACATCACTTTGCAGGATCAGGTGGAAACGGCAAACGCAAGGTATATGAACGCGAAGGCGGCGCAGATTGAAGCCGCCCTGAAAACCGAAGGGAAGGAAGAGTGACTTGAAAGAGGGATTTGTACTGAAAAGCAGGAAAGCGGATGCGGACGCGCTTTCGAAAATCAACCGGTATACACGCCGGGAATTCGGCGCGGACGAGGTTTACACCTTTTCGGTCGTGCTGTGTGACAATGAAATCGACCGCGACTGCGAGCGGTTTTCCATTGATGCGCTGAAAGAGCTCGCGCCGCTGTTTTTAGGAAAGACGGGCATTTTCAACCACAGCATGCAGACGCAGAACCAAACGGCGCGCATTTACGACTGCGCCGTGGAACAGGACGACACACGCAGGACGAAAGTGGGCGAGCCTTACTGTCGTTTAGTGGCGCAGGCATATTTGCCGCGTTGCGAAAAGAACGCCGATTTGATTCTGGAACTGGAAAGCGGCATTAAAAAAGAAGTCAGCGTGGGCTGTGCCGTAGGAAAGGTAACGTGCAGCATCTGCGGCGCGGATTTGAAGAAAAACGGCTGTACCCATAAAAAGGGAAAAAGCTACGGCGGGCAGGTCTGCTGCGCGGTATTAAGTGAGCCAACGGATGCTTACGAGTGGTCTTTTGTAGCGGTACCGGCACAGCGGGAAGCGGGCGTTATCAAAAGCTTTTCTGCGGACATAGCGGATGCCGAAACTATTCTGAAAGCGATTGCTTCGGCGGACGGCGAAATTACGCTGACCGGCGGGCAGAGCCGGGCGCTCTTGAAACAGATGGAAAGCCTGAAAAGCGAGGCGGAGTGCGGAAGGCAGTACCGCCGGGAACTGGAAAAAAGCTTCGTGAAATTCGCGGGCCTTTCCCAGCCGGATCTGCCGGCGGAAACGCTCCGCCGCGTCGCCGCGGGAATGAGCGCAGAAGATCTGAAATGCTTTGAAAGCGCGTACCGGAAAAAGGCGGAGGAACTTCTGCCCCTGACACCTCAGCTTGCCGGTGCGAAAAGGAAAGAATCCGGCGGCAACGCCGAATTTAAAATATAAAGAATACAGGAGGAGCACATATGAAAATTTCACTTAACGGCTTCGGTGAAGCAATGGCAACCTTTGAAGCGGATTCCGGCGTAACGGCCGGAATGCCCGTAAAAATGACAGGAAACGGCGCGGTCGGCGCCTGCGCGGCAAAAGACGGATTCTGCGGCGTGGCGGTTTCCGTTCGCGACGGCTTCGCGGCGGTTCAGCTTCGCGGATATGCGGTATTGCCTTATGCCGGAACAACTCCGGCAGTGGGATACCAGACCCTGAACGCCGCGGGCGGCGGCAAAGTGCAGGTTGACGGCGCGGGAAGAAGCGTTCTCGTAACCGACGTGGACACCGCGGCGCAGATCTGCGGCATCATTCTTTAAATAACGGGAGGAATTGAATATGGCATTTTATGAATCCATCAAACTGGAAAAAGGGATGTACGGCACCCCGGGCAAAAGTTTTACGGACGTTCTGGAAAGCCTTGACCCGTCTGAAAATTACGCGGGGAGCAATCTTGACGGCCTGGACGCTTACCAAAGGCAGTTAAAGCGTTTTGCTATCCGCGTGGGCGGCACGGAAAGCGACCGGATTGAAAAATTCTTTCAGACGGCGGACTCCGCCGCCCTGTTCCCGGAATATGTGAACCGCGCGGTTCGTCAGGGGATGGAAATGGCGAATCTTCTTCCGAACCTTGTCGCAACCACAACGAATATCAATTCCATGGATTACCGCACGATTACATCGAATCCCGGAGCGGACGACAAGACCTTAAAACCCGTCGCCGAGGGCACGGTGATTCCGCAGACCGTTGTAAAAACGCAGGATCATCTGGTGAAGCTCCACAAGCGCGGAAGGATGCTGGTGGCAAGCTATGAGGCGCTCCGCTTCCAGAAGCTCGATCTGTTTACGGTCACCCTGCGCCAGATCGGCGCGTATATCGCAAGGGCGCAGCTTGGCGACGCGGTAGACGTTCTTCTGCACGGCGACGACGGAAAATCCCCCGCCGGTACGCTCGTAACGGCTTCGGACAGGCCCGCTTACACCGACATGGTGAACCTTTGGGGCGCGCTTGCCCCGTATCAGCTGAACACCGTGCTCGCTTCCACCGCTACAACGAAGGATATCCTCTCGATTGCGGAATTCAAAGACGCGAACGCGGGCCTGAATTTTCAGGGAACCGGAAAGCTGGCGACGCCGTTCGGCGCGAACCTTCTGCATATGCCGAATCTGGCCGATAAGCAGATTATCGGGCTGGACAAGACCTGCGCGCTGGAAATGGTGCAGGCGGGCGGCGTACAGACGGATTACGACAAGCTGATCGACCGCCAACTGGAGCGTGCATGCATCAGTACGATTGCCGGTTTCACCAAAATCTTTGACGGCGCGGTGAAAGTACTGAATTACAAGGCGTAAAGGGTGGCCGAATTGGATATTGAAAATGTGATGGAACGCTTCGCCCTGATGGCGGATTTAAGTGATAAAGCGGCTGCAAAGTACAAGCCGTTCTGCGAAGACGCAATGGCCGAAATCAAACGGCGCGCCAAGGATGACAGTGCCGCGGCACAGGGGATTCTCTGTGCCGCGGCGGCCTCCCTCGCGCTGTACCGCTGGGCGCTTGCGAACGCCTGCGCCGGGGAGGAAAGCTTTTCAGCGGGCGACGTAAGGGTTACAAAAAGCGGCATGAACGTGGAAACGGCCCGGCAGGCATGGCGGGAATCCGTAGCGGCGGCCGCGCCGTACCTGAAAGACGAGGGGTTCCTGTTTGAGAGGATCAAAAAATGACAAGGCGTGAAATTCTGGAGGGGATGCTTCAAAAATACGGGGAAACGGTCAGCGTTAAAGGGAATTCCATGAATGCGATTCTCCGGCCTTTACAGTATAAGAGCGGCGCTTCGCTGAACCTTCCTACGGATTATTACGATACACTGCATTATCTTTATACCGGCCCGGCAGCGCAGAAGCTCTGCACCGGGGAGAAAATACAGGGCGCCGCGCGCAATTATGTGGTGAAACGCGCCGACGTAGCCATGATGGGCGGGGAAGAGCTTTACGTCTGGGCGGTATTGAAAATGCTCGCGCCGGACGCGGACAGGGAAGTATATCTGGAAGCGGACAGCAGAAAAGCGGCGGTCGCCGACCGCTACACCGTCAAATGCGCCCAGCAGAGCCGGGCCGTTTCCGCCTGGGGAGAGCAGGAACCGGTCGATACCGTGCAGGGACGAATCACCTACGAGCTGGCGGTGGAAAATGTACAGCCCGCCGCCGGGATTGACTTGTGCGCCCTGACAAATTTCAATTTAGTTGCTGTGGGAAGCGGCGTGCGAACCGTTTACTCCGGATGCCGGTGGAAGGATATCGCCGCGTCGGGCGGGGCGGGAAATACGCTTTGCAGCTCGATGACGCTGGTCGCGGCGGCGCGCACACAGGGGAAGGAGGCGCAGGAAAACGGATAAAAATATGGAGGAGATTTCAGAGAGCATGGAACGCGATTACAGGCGGTATCCGCATCCTCTGCGGGAGGGGGAAGAGGGATGAAAAATCAGCCCATGAGCTTCAAAAATTATATCTGGCCGTTTAACCCCAAGAAGATTCAGGTGGAGTACAGCCGGAATATCCGGAATCTGAAGCTGCCGCTTTTCGGCAGTATTTTGCAGGATTTGGGATGCGACAAGCGCGTCGTTACCGGTACGGGGGAATTTATCGGCGGCGGGTGCGCGGCGGAATTCAACCGGCTGGCCGCCGTTTTCACCGAGGGCGGCAGCGGCACGCTTCGCCTGCCGGGGGTGGTTCCATTTCAGGCGGCGTTTGCCTCGCTGAAAATGATCGGCGAAGCCCAGCCGGACTGCGTTGCCTACAGCTTTGTGTTTGTGGAGGACGGCGCCGCCGCCGAAAACCCGGTGGGGACGGTTCCGGCGGGCATTTATGTCTGCGCGGGCGGGGAAAGCCTTTGGAGCGTGGCAAACCGCTATCATACCGATGTGGATACGCTGAAAAAGCTGAATCCCATGATCCAGTGGCCGAACGGGCTTACTGCGGGGCAGAGGGTGGTGCTTCCGTGAATTACATCGGGGTTACGCCAAACGGGGCGTTTCCGCTTCCCCCGCCGGTTTCGGCAAAGCTGGAAATTTCGGAGGACGCGCCGGCGGACGGGTTTACGGGCGTATTTCCGCTTTTGGAGAGTACCGGATGTATCCGCGCCCTTCGAATTTATGACCGGAACCGCCAACTGTGCTTCGACGGGATTACGGATGAACAGAAGGAAAGCTGCGGCGCGGGCCGGACGCTCACACTGGCGGCGCGCAGCCGCGCCGCGCTCCTTCTTGACAACGAGGCGATTCCGCAGACGTACTGTATGCCGTCGCTGGAGACGATTTTTACAAGGCATGTGAAGCCCTACGGTTTTTCGGGCTTCCGGGGCGAGAACAGAATCTTTTCCGGGGAGCTGACGGTTTCCAAGGGAATGAGCGAATGGCAGGTCGCCGAAAGCTTCTGTACCCGGTTTTTAAAGAAAAAACCGCGAATTCTTGATACTGTTTTCGACGCTTCGGGGGAAATCCCGCCCGGGGAAATCGTATTTGACAATTCCTGCGGAACGCCCTATTCTTCCGTCTTTTCGGAAAATCGCTACTGCGACCGCTTTTCGGAAATCCTTACGAAACCGGGGAAAAGCGGCACGTACAGCACAGCGGCAAAAGACGACGAGGCAGTCTCGATCGGCATCCGCCGGAGAAGATGCCTGACGGAAGGCAGTACCGACGCCGATGAAAAAATCCGCTCGGCAAAACATAAGTCGTTCCGGGTGGTGGTCGACTGCCCCGGAGAAATCCGCGCGCGCCTGTTACAGCGCGCAAAGGTCCGGGACGCGGCGCTCGGCGCGATGGAGGGCTTTTATATTGCGGGAATGGAGTACCGGCTGGATTCGAACGGCGAAAACAGCCGGTATCTCTTGAGGAGGTGAGACGATGTGGCTTTCACAGCAAATGATATCCGTTCAAAAGCAGCAGCCCGCGGCGCAGGTTGCTGAAGTGACGGGCGGCTCGGTGATGCAGGGAATAAACGAATACCGCGGGCTGCCGCTGCTTTCGCCCTGGGGGATTGCGTATCTTCCGCCGAATTCGGCGCGCACGGTTGTGATCGGCACGGATGCGGGCAGCGCGTGCATCGGCGCGGTCTGCGGCGACCGCGGCCTTGCGCCGGGGGAACTGATGCTGTTTTCCTCGGGCGGGGCATGTGTTTACCTGAAAAACAGCGGTGAGGTTGTCATTAACGGTCAGGTTTTTGCCGCGAAGAAGGAGGGGTAGCTTGGATACGGCATTAAAAAACGGGGATTTTCTTCCCGGTTCGAACGGGAGGCCCAAACAGATCGGTGGGGAACAGGAACTTTTGCAGCGGGCCGCCATCCGGCTGAAAATTCCGCTCGGAAGTTTTGTGTATGATCCGCAGCTCGGCAGCCGCCTGCATGAACTGAAGCCCGGGGACAGCGGACTGAGCGCTAAAGCGCTTACCATGGCGCAGGAGGCGCTCCGGTCTCTGCCACAGGTAACGGTGGAAAGCGCCGCGTGTTCCGAAACCCAGCCGATAACGGTTGTATTCCGGCTCTGCTGCGGAGACGAAAAAACCGAAATCGAGGTGAACCTGTAATGTACAGCTATCAACAAATCCTTACCGGGATGAAGGATAAATTTACATCCCTCTCCGGGTATTCGCCCGACGACGCGTCCGATATCGGAATCCGCATGAAGGTGCTTGCCGGGGAGGTGTATTCCCTGTGCAGCGCGGTGGAATGGCTGAAAATGCAGACGTTCGCGCAGAGTGCGCAGGGCGAGCAATTGGATTTGCGCGCGCAGGAACGCGGGCTCGGGCGCAAGCAGCCGGTGGCCGCGTCGGGCAGCCTTACTTTTCAGCGCAGCACGGCGCTCTGGTACAATGCGGTTATCCCCGCCGGAACGGTATGTTCCACCGCGGGGGAAAATCCGGTGCGTTATGTGACGACGCAGGAAGGAATTCTGCAAAGCGGTAAACTGAGCGTTACCGTACCGGCGAAAGCCAAACAGGGCGGCCGGAGCGGAAATACGGAAACCGGCACCGTTACGCTGATGGTTACCCCGCCCCCGGCGCTGGAAACCGTAACGAATCCGCTTCCTTTCCGCGGCGGAGCGGACAGCGAAAGCGACAGTGAGCTGCGCAGCCGCCTGATGCAAAGCTACACAAGCATTTCCAACGGAACCAACGCGGCGTTTTACCGGGAATGCGCCATGAAATACGACGGCGTTTATTCGGTGGGCGTTGTGCCGCGCGAAAAAGGCCCGGGAACCGTCGGCGTGTACCTCGGCGGCAGGGGAGGGGCGCCCTCGCCGGACGTTGTCAGTCAGGTGCAGAAAGAAATGAACGAGCTGCGGGAGGTTAACGTCAACGTGACGGTGTCCGCCGCGCAAACGGAGGAAGTAAATGTCAGCGTAGGCGTTACCCCCGTGAATACTGTGCCGTTTGAAGAGGCAAAAACCGCCTGCGAACAAGCGGTCCGAACGTATTTTGAAGAGCTGTCGGTCGGCGAACCGGTAATTTTAACAGCACTGGGCGTTCAGATCTTTTCAACCGGTAAAATTAAAAATTATATTTTTGACACCTCCGTTATTACGGATAAAAAGACGGAGCCCGGCCGGCTTGCCGTCTGCGGTACGGTGCAGGTTGGTTTTTACACGGGGGTGGGCTGATGCGTGCGCTCGAATCTATGGTTTCCGGCATGAAGGCAACCGGGATCTATACCTTAAACGGAACAACGCAGGTCGACTGGGAACTGCGGGCGTACGCGGCCGGGCTGAACATAGCCTTTGACGCTCTGGCGGAGCTGGAAAGGGAAAGTTATGTGGCAACCGCTTCGGAGTACGGCCTTTTCAACCGGGAAAGCACGCTGCAGATCGGCACGGCGGGGGACACGCAGGAGCGGCGCAGCCGGATTTTGAAGCGCTGCGCGATTACGCCGAATTCCTTTACCCGGGCGGATATGGAATATGCGCTGGCCGCACCGGGAGCGGATGTAGAAGTCTGCGAATGTATGGCGGAAAAAAAGATTTACGTGAACTGCAAGGATGCCGACGTCCAAAGTGAACAGGGGCTTTCCATTCAAAGGGCTGCCAAATTATTCCTTCCGGCGCATTTGAACGCCGAACTGGATTTTCGAAGGATTTCATGGAACAATATCGACGGAGAAAATCAATCGTTTGATACGCTGGACGGGATAAGCCTTACATGGGATGCAGTTGATGATTACGGCGGCAGGCGGATACAATGGTAGAAGGAGGAAATTATGCCGACAAACAACAAAACAAGTCTGGGACTGAACAGCTGGGTTGGAACGGACAAACCGATGCGCAGGGACTTTGTGGATGACAATACGCTTTTAGACGCTCTTTTAACGTCGCATTTCAACAATACGGACGTGCATCTGACGGCCGCCGACCGGACGCAGCTGAAAGAAGGCTTTGTAATCGGAACGTACAGCGGAAACGGGGCTGCCAAACAGGAGATTTCCCTTCCCTTCGATGCAAGGCTGGTCATTGTGTTTCTGTCGCTCTCCGTATGCAACTTATACGTTCCAAGCGGCGGGTACAATAAAAACAGTCTGGCTTTTGCCACAAAACAGGGAAACACGATGGGAATCAATCTGGGAACCGCCAAACTGACCGTATTCCAGACCCAGAACACGCCGTCCAACGGCGGGACGCTTAATAATTTTAATTGCGACGGCGGTCAATACAATTACATCGCATTCCGATAAATTTGCAATCTTCCGGCAAATAAGATAAAATAAACTTAATTTCCCGGGAAATATGTCGTAAAAGGGGACGAGCGGGTTGGAAATGCATGAAATAGAAGACGGAACAGAGCGTGCTCTGCTGGTTGAAGTGGACACCGGCGATTATGACGCGGATGCTTCTCTGGCGGAGCTGTATGAACTTGCGCGAAGCGCGGGGGCGGAGCCTTTCGGCGCGATTACGCAAAAGCGGCCCGCGCAGGATAAAGCGACCTGTGTCGGCTCGGGCATGATGCAGGAAATCGCGGATTTTTGCGAAAAGCATGAAATTGACCTGCTTATCTTTGACTGCGAGTTATCCCCGACCCAGATTCGCAATATTGAAACGATCAGCAAGGTGCGCGTTGTGGACCGGACGATGCTGATTCTGGATATTTTTGCATCGCGTGCAAGGAGCAAAGAGGGCAAGCTTCAGGTGGAGCTTGCCCAACTCAAATATATGATGCCGAGGCTTTCTGGAAAAGGCACCGCGCTTTCCCGCCTTGGCGGCGGAATCGGAACGCGCGGCCCGGGTGAAAGCAAGCTGGAAACCGACCGCCGTCATATCCGCAGACGGATTGACACGCTGAACGAACAGCTTGCGGATGTGGAAAAGCACCGCGGGCTGATGAACCGCCGCCGGAAAAAAGACGGCGTCATTACGGTTGCCTTGGTGGGGTATACCAATGCGGGAAAATCCACCTTGATGAACTGTCTGACGCAGGCGGGCGTTCTGGCGGAGAATATGCTGTTTGCTACGCTTGACCCGACGGCGAGGGCGCTGAAACTGCCCTGCGGCACGACGGTCATGCTGATTGACACCGTCGGCCTGATCCGCAGGCTGCCGCATCACCTGGTGCAGGCGTTTCGCTCCACGCTGGAGCAGGCCGCCGACGCGGATATTATCCTGAACGTCTGCGACGCGTCCAGCCCCGAGGCGCAGGTGCATTTAAAGGTAACGACGGAGCTTTTAGCGGAGCTTGGCTGCGAAGGCCGTCCGATCATACCCGTATTTAATAAGTGTGATCTTCTGACGGGGGCGAGTATCATTCCCTTTATGGGCAACTCCGTTCGCATCAGCGCGGCAGACGGTACGGGGATTAACAAGCTGCTGGCCGCGATTGAAGAGAATCTTCCGGTAAAAACAAAGAGGGTAAAGCTTTTGTTGCCCTTTATGCAAAGCGGGCTGGCGGCGCAGATTCGCCGCGACGGCACGGTGGAAAACGAGGAATACACCGAAACCGGCTTGCTTCTTACGGCGCAGGTGCCCCGCACGATGGACGATTTGCTTAAAGAATACGAAATTGAATGAGAAAGAAGGCCGCTTCAAACGAAGCGGCCTTCTTTGCGTAAAGCTGGATACCGGGCTTCCTTATTGAATATCGGCCTGTTCCAGAATCCTTTTCGCCTGCCGGAAATCCGGCTTTGCAACGTAAACGGAGTATAAATTTTCAAAATCCGGGTTTTCTCTGGTCATGGCCATGCGGCCCTGCATCCCGCGCATTCCGGAAAACTGATTCTCCACATGGTAGTCGTAAAGGATTTTATTCACTTCGAGAAGGGTGCAGACATCGTTGAAGGTACTGCCGGAATACCCCACATAAATTTCCGACCGGCTCCACGGTAACATTTTTGTTTTCTCCTTTTTTTCAGGTTCTTTCAAGAACCTTCACGATTTCGCCGACAAACATCTTATGATAATCTTTATTCGGGTAGTTTTTCTGCTCGACGGAAGAGTCGATAAAGCAGGAAGGCTCCATATTCTGCCCGTAAAGCTTGCGGCAGATAATCACGGAGCGGGCTTCTTCAAAATACGGGACGCCGCCGTCGTAAACGGTTGTAAGGCCGGCTTCCTTTATTTTGTCAACGTCGCGGCCGGAATGGCTGCCGCAGTAATTCAGAATTTCCCGCTGGCTTTCATCAAAGGAGCAAAGGGAATAAAAATCTCCTTTTTCAAGGAATTCCAGTGTGTAGCGCTGCGGGCGCAGAAAGATAAAAGATACGTTCTTATTCCAAAGTACGCCCACTCCGCCCCAGCTTGCCGTCATCGTGTTGCATTTTTTCTTGTTCCCGGCGGTGATCAGCATCCATTCTTTTGAAATTTTTGTAAATGGATTAAAGTTCAGACTGCAAATATTCATTTCCTGAAACATGAAAAGCGCCTCCTAATTATGAATTTCCTATATTGAATATTACCATATTTGGCTATATCCTACAATGCGTAAAATAATATACTATTGTGTTTTATATAATTGAGACAAAATGAATATTTATGCATAAAAAGCTTGATATTCGGTATAAACAGTGTATAATAAAACACAACATAACAAACAGGGGGACAGAAAGATGGAAAACAAAATAAAAAAAGTTGTTCTCGCTTATTCGGGCGGTTTGGACACCTCCATTATTATACCATGGTTGAAAGAAAATTATAACAACTGCGAGGTAATTGCCGTTGCCGCCGACGTGGGGCAGGGCGCGGAGCTGGCCGGACTGGAAGAAAAAGCGAAAAAGACCGGCGCTTCCAAGCTTTATATCGCGGACCTGAAAAAGGCGTTTGCGGAAGATTACATCTGGCCGACCCTGAAAGCGGGTGCGGTTTATGAAAACAAATATCTGCTCGGCACCTCGTTTGCCCGGCCGCTGATCGCGAAACGGCTGGTGGAAATCGCGGAGGCCGAAGGCGCGGACGCCATCTGCCACGGCTGCACCGGAAAAGGCAACGATCAGGTGCGTTTCGAGCTTGCCATCAAGGCGTTTGCTCCGAAGATGAAGATTATCGCTCCGTGGCGTGAGTGGAGCATCAAATCCCGCGACGAGGAAATCGACTACGCCGAAGCGCACAATATTCCGCTGAATATTACAAGGGAAACGAATTACTCGAAGGACAAAAACCTCTGGCATCTTTCCCACGAGGGTCTGGATTTGGAAGACCCCAACAACGAGCCGCAGTACAACAAACCGGGCTTTTTGGAGCTTGTCGTTTCACCGGAGCAGGCGCCCGACAAGGCGACCTACATAACCCTGACTTTTGAAAAGGGCATTCCGGTCGCGCTGAACGGCAGCAAGCTTTGCGCGGTCGACATGATTTCGCAGCTCAATAAGTTGGGCGGAGAAAACGGAATCGGCATTGCCGATATCGTGGAAAACCGGCTGGTGGGCATGAAATCCCGCGGCGTTTACGAAACACCCGGCGGCGCAATCCTTTACCACGCGCACAATAAGCTGGAGGAACTCTGTCTCGACAGGGACACTTACCATTATAAGCAGGGCGTGGGCGTAAAGTTCGCGGAGCTGGTTTATTTCGGCCAGTGGTTTACCCCGCTGCGTGAGGCGCTCTCCGCTTTCGTGGACAGCACCCAGCAGACGGTAACCGGCGAGGTGAAGCTGAAACTGTATAAGGGCAACATTATTGACGCGGGCGTTTCTTCTCCGTATTCGTTGTATGACGAAGATATTGCGACATTCAGTGAGGATGAGGTTTACAATCAGGCGGATTCCGCCGGGTTCATCAACCTGTTCGGCCTTCCGATTCAGGTACAGGCGATGAAGAAACAAAAGAAATAAATTCAGGAAAATATACTGGGGCGGGCGGCTGTCCGCCCCCTGTTTCAAATAGGGGAGTGAATTGCTTTGAAGCTGTGGGCGGGAAGGTTCCACAAGGAACTCGATCAGAAAACCAATGATTTTAATTCATCCATCTCCTTCGACAGCCGCATGGTTCGGGAAGACATCGAGGGCAGTATCGCCCACGCGACCATGCTGGGTGCCTGCGGGGTCATCGACGCGGGAGAAAGCGAAAAAATCTGCGCGGAACTAAAGGCGATCCTCGGCGAAATCGAAGCCGGAACGCTGACGATTGACCCGCAAAGCGAAGATATCCACACCTTTGTGGAGGGTGAACTGACGAAGCGGCTCGGGCCGGCGGGCAAACGCCTGCACACCGCGCGCAGCCGGAACGATCAGGTTGCGGTGGACGTGAAGCTGTATCTGAAAAAACAATGCAGGGCGCTGCACGGGCAGATCAGGGAACTGATTCTCGTCCTGTGCCGCAGGGCGCTTCAGAATAAAGACGCGGTGATGCCGGGGTACACGCATATGCAGCGCGCACAGCCGATTACCTTCGGGCATCATTTGCTGGCCTACGCCGAAATGTTCCAGCGGGATTTGTCCCGTCTGGAGGATACCGAAAAGCGCATGGACGAATGCCCGCTCGGTTCGGGCGCGCTTGCGGGGACGACCTATCCGCTGAACCGCGAAATGACGGCTTCGCTTTTGGGCTTCGGCGGCGTAACGAACAACAGTTTGGACGGCGTTTCCGACCGTGATTTTTGCATGGAGCTTGCGGCGGATATCGCGATTGCCATGGTGCATCTTTCCCGCTTTTCGGAAGAAATCGTCCTCTGGTGCTCGTGGGAATTCAAATTCATTGAGCTGGACGATGCGTTCTCCACCGGTTCAAGCATCATGCCGCAGAAAAAGAATCCGGATATCGCCGAGCTTGTGCGCGGCAAGAGCGGGCGCGCCATCGGGGATTTAACAACGCTTTTAACCATGATGAAGGGTCTTCCCCTTGCTTATAACAAGGATATACAGGAGGACAAGGAAGCCATATTCGACGCGGTGGATACCCTTCATATGTGCCTGACGGCCTTCATCCCCATGGTCGATACCATGAAGGTTCTGCCGCAGAATATGCGCAAAGCCGCCGCAAAGGGATTTATCAACGCGACGGACTGCGCCGACTATCTGGTCGGGAAGGGCATCCCCTTCCGCGACGCCTATAAAATTACGGGTGAAATCGTGGCGTACTGCATCGACAATAGTCTGACGCTGGAAACCCTTCCGATTGAAACCTACAAGGAATTTGACGCGCATTTCGACAGTGGCATTTTCGAAGCGATTTCGCTGGAAAACTGCGTGAACGGCCGAAAGGTTACGGGCGGACCCGCCCCGCAGAATGTGGAGGCGCAGGCAAACCGGATTTTAAAGAAACTGGGGGCGGCGCAATGATCCGGGCGGGAGTGGTCGGGGCGACCGGCTATGCGGGCGCGGAACTGGTCCGGCTTTTAAGCGGGCATCCCTGCGCGGAGCTTGCGGCAATCAGCTCCGTGAGTTTTCAGGGCAAACCGCTTTCCGAAGTATATCCCGCATATTATCAGCTTTGCGATAGGATCTGCGGCACGCAGGAAGAAGTCGTTGAACAAAGCGACGTGGTTTTCGCCGCGCTTCCTCACGGCCTTTCGCAGGAGCTGGCGAAGGAATGCTTTGAAAAAGGCAAGGTTTTTATCGATCTGGGCGCGGATTTCCGTTTGGAAAACGAAGAAGATTATCAGGAATGGTACGGCGGAACATATCGGTACCCGGAACTCCATGAAGCTTCCGTCTACGCCCTTCCGGAACTGTTCCGCGAAGCCATCCGGGGAAAGAAAATCCTTGCGAACCCGGGCTGCTACACTACGGCGGTTCCGCTTGCGCTCGCCCCGGCGCTGAAAAACGGGCTGATTCAAAAGGAGGGCATTCTGGCGGACTGCAAGAGCGGCGTGACCGGAGCGGGGCGAAAGCTTACCCAGAACACGCATTACCCCGAGCTGAACGAGGGCATGAGCGCTTATAAGGTGGCTTCCCACCGCCATACGCCGGAAATGGAGCAAAGCCTTTCCCGTGTGGCGGGGTCGAAGGTGAAAATCACTTTTGTGCCACACCTTCTTCCGGTAAACCGCGGCATTCTCGCCACCTGCTACGCAAAGCTGACGGACGGCGTTACCATGGAGCAGATGCAGAACGCGTACAGGGAAGCGTACGGCGAAGAATATTTTATCCGCCTGCTTCCGCAGGGGCGCGAAGCGGATATCAAAAACGTTCGCTATTCCAATTTCTGCGATATTTCCCTTCATATCGATACGCGAACCAATACCTTTATCGCGATCTCCGCGATCGACAATATGGTGAAAGGCGCGGCGGGTCAGGCTATTCAGAATATGAATCTTGTATTCGGATTCAATGAAACAACCGGATTGAAATTGTTTCCCCCGGCATTTTAAGGAGTTGACGGCATGAAGTTTATTGAAGGCGGGGTCACAGCGGCCCAAGGATTTACCGCGGCGGGGATTTTCTGCGGTATCCGGAAAAATAAAACAAAACCCGATCTGGCAATGATTTATGCAAAGACGCCGTGTGCGGCGGCGGCGGTCTATACGCAGAATCTTGTAAAAGGCGCGCCGCTCCGCGTAACGCAGAAAAATCTTTCCGACGGAAAGGCGCAGGCGGTGCTCTGCAATTCGGGCAACGCGAATACCTGCAACGCCGACGGCGAGGAAAAAGCGTGGAAAATGTGTGAAATCGCCGCCAAGGCGCTGAATATCCGGCCGCAGGATGTCATTGTTGCTTCCACGGGGGTCATTGGGCAGGTGCTTCCGATTGAACCGATTGAAAACGCCGCGCCCGCGCTGGCAAAGGCGCTTTCAAGGGACGGCTCCGAAAGCGCCGCCCGGGCGATTATGACCACCGATACAAAGGTAAAGAATTTGTCCGTAGAGGTTTTCGTCGGTGGGAAACCCGTACGCATCGGGGGAATCGCCAAAGGCTCCGGGATGATTCATCCCAATATGGCGACCATGCTCTGCTTTTTGACCACGGACGCGTCCATCTTGCCGGAAGTGCTGAATAAGGCTCTGCACGAGGCGGTTAATGTCAGCTTTAATATGGTCAGCGTAGACGGCGACACGTCCACAAACGACATGGTGTCCATCATGGCTTCGGGGCTTGCCGGGAATGAAACCATCCCTGCGGATTCACAGGAATACAACGCGTTTACCGAAGCGCTCACCGCCCTGTGCACCGTGCTCGCAAGGGAAGTCGCCGGGGACGGCGAGGGCGCAACGAAGCTGCTCATTAGCCATGTGACCGGCGCGAAAAGCCCCGAAGACGCGCGGCTTGCGGCAAAGGGCGTTATCTGTTCCAGCCTGTTCAAGGCGGCAATGTTCGGCGCGGACGCGAACTGGGGCCGCGTGCTCTGCGCGATCGGCTATTCGGGCGCGCAGACCGATATTCAGGCGGTCGATGTTTCCTTTGCATCGGATGCCGGAAAAATCGAAGTGTGCAGAAACGGCGCCGGGGTCGATTTTGACGAGGGCCTGGCAAAGAAAATTCTGACATGCAGTGAAATCAATACGGAGATTACCCTGCACGACGGTGATTCGGAAGCCACCGCATTCGGATGCGACCTTACCTATGATTATGTAAAGATAAACGGGGATTACAGAACCTGATAAAAAACGGGAAGTGACACAATGAATATCAGCAACGCCGACAGGGCGAAGGTATTGGTTCAGGCATTGCCGTACATACAGAAATATGCAGGCAAGACGATTGTCGTAAAATACGGCGGAAACGCCATGGTGAATGAAGACCTGAAAAAAGCGGTCATGAGCGACATCGTCCTGATGCAGCTCGTCGGCATTAACGTGGTGCTGGTGCACGGCGGCGGGCCGGAAATCAGCGGCATGCTGAAAAAGGTTGGTAAAGAAAGCCGCTTTGTCGAAGGAATGCGCGTTACGGACGGCGAAACCATGGAGATCGTTCAGATGGTGCTTGCCGGGAAGGTGAACAAAGACCTGGTTCAGCTTCTGGAGCGGCACAATGGGCGCGCAATCGGCCTTTGCGGGCTGGACGGCGGCATGCTCAAGGCAAAGAAGCTTTCCGGGGCGGAAGATCTGGGTTACGTCGGCGAAATTACCGAAGTGCAGCCCGCTATTATTACGAACGCAACCGCCAACGGCTATGTGCCGATTATCGCCACCGTTGCGGGCGGGAACGGCGGCGAGGTCTACAATGTAAACGCGGATATTGCCGCTTCCTGCATCGCGGCGGAGCTGGGCGCCGAAAAGCTGATTCTGATGACGGACGTCCGCGGCCTTTTGCGCGATAAGGACGACGAAGAGTCCATTATCCCGGTTGTGAATGTCAGCGATGTGCCGAAGCTGCAAAATCAGGGGATTATCAGCGGAGGCATGATTCCGAAAATCGACTGCTGTGTGGAGGCGGTGCGGCGCGGCGTGGGCCGGGCGCATATGATCGACGGCAGAATCCCGCATTCCATCTTAATCGAGCTGTTTTCCGACGAGGGCATCGGCACGATGCTCTGCTGATTTTGATTACGGAGGGGTGAAAATGACCTTTGAAGAAATAAAGGAACAGAATGAACAATCCATCATGCATACCTACGGGCGTTTTCCGGTCGCGCTCGTTTCCGGTCATGGCGTAAAGGCCGTTGACAGCGAAGGAAAAGAATATATCGATTTCACAAGCGGAATCGGGGTAAATTCCCTCGGCTACTGCGACGAAAAATGGGTGCAGGCGGTCGCGAAGCAGGCCGCGAAATTACAGCATACTTCGAATTTATATTACAGTCCGGTGCAGAATGAATTGGCGCAAACACTCTGCGGCTTGATGGGCTTCTCAAGGGTGTTTTTCGGAAACTCCGGCGCGGAAGCGAATGAATGCGCGATCAAGCTTGCGCGAAAATACGGCACCGACACCTACGGCGAAAATCATCATCATATCGTAACGCTGCAAAATTCCTTCCACGGCCGCACGGTCACCACGCTGGCCGCCACGGGACAGGACGGTTTTCATCAGTATTTTACCCCGTTTACCCCGGGCTTCTCCTACGCGAAGCCGGAAATGGGCAGCATTAAAGAATCGGTGAACGGCAATACCTGTGCGGTCATGATCGAAATGATACAGGGTGAGGGCGGCGTTGTTCCGCTTGACCCCGGATTTGTAAAAGAACTGGGCGCGTTCTGCAAGGAGCGGGATATCCTTCTTATCGTTGACGAGGTGCAGACCGGAATCGGAAGGACGGGCAAACTGTTCTGCTTCCAGAATTACGGTATTCAGCCGGATGTTGTCACCAGCGCAAAAGGGCTGGGCGGCGGCCTGCCGATCGGCGCTTGTCTGTGCAGTGAACGGCTCAAAGACGTTTTGGGGCCGGGCATGCACGGTTCCACCTTCGGCGGGAACCCGGTCGTCTGCGCGGGCGCGCTTGCCGTGCTTGACCGGGTTGCGAAAGAAAGCTTTCTGGAAGAAGTCCGTCAAAAAGGGGAATATTTCAAAGAAAAACTGAGCGCCATGGAGGGAGTCGAATCCGTCCGCGGCATGGGGCTGATGCTCGGCGCGAAGCTGAAAAACAAAACCGCGAAGGAAGCCGCGCAGAAATGCGCCGAAAACGGCCTTCTGGTTTTAACCGCGAAGGATTTGCTCCGCTTTCTGCCGCCGCTTGTGATCGATTACCCGGAAATTGACGCGGGGCTGGCGATTCTTTCGAAAGCCATTTCATAAAGCTCTGCAATTTCTATATTATAAATAGAAACAAACGATAGGATATTTTTCCAAGTACAAGGCTGTAAAACGGGCAGGGCGGGGTATTACCTAATTTATTATAATTTAACCGAATTTTAAGGAGGGCAACTATGAAACATCTGCTGAAAATGCTTGATCTGACAAGCGAGGACATCACCGGCATTCTGAATCTTGCCGACCAGTTGAAATACGAACAGAAGCACGGCATCGAGCACCGTCATCTGGCGGGCAAAACCCTTGGCATGATTTTTGAAAAAGCGTCCACAAGGACCCGCGTTTCCTTCGAAGTGGGTATGTACCAGCTCGGCGGCCTGCCGATCTTCCTTTCCGTCAACGATCTGCAGATCGGGCGCGGCGAACCGGTGCAGGATACCGCCCGCGTCCTTTCCCGTTACCTCGACGGCATCATGATCCGCACTTTCAAGCAGTCCGAGGTGGAAGCGCTTGCGCAGAACGGCTCCATCCCGATCATCAACGGCCTGACGGATTTTTCCCATCCCTGCCAGGTGCTTGCCGACCTCATGACCATCCGCGAGTACAAGGGAAGCCTTGAGGGGCTGAAGCTGTGCTTTATCGGCGACGGAAACAATATGATGAATTCCCTGATCGTTGCCGGCCTGAAAATGAAGATGGAAGTTGCCGTAGCCTGCCCCGCCGAGTATAAACCGAGCGCGGCCGTACTTGATTTTGCCGTGACCCATCCGGCGTTCAGCATCACCACCGACCCGAAGGAAGCCGCCAAAGGCGCCGACGTCGTCATTACCGACGTGTGGTCGTCCATGGGAATGGAAGACGAGGAAAAGAAACGCCGCGAAGCGTTCAAGGGCTTCCAGGTCAACGAAGAAATCATGTCCGCCGCAAAGAGCGACGCGATGATTCAGCACTGTCTGCCCGCGCACCGCGGCGAAGAAATCACCGAAGAAATGTTTGAAAAGCATGCGAAGGAAATCTTTGACGAAGCGGAAAACCGCCTCCATGCGCAGAAGGCGGTTCTTGTTACCCTTTTGGGAAAAAAATAGGCATACGGAAAAACAGTTTTATTCGTAGTTCCCCCGCGAAGCCATTTGGATGAGCGGTAAGCGTTCCATAACGATTCCGTGGAGGAGCGCCGCTTGCGGCGCGGGGGAAACGGCGAAAGACGCTGTGCGTCTATTTTACCAGAATGCCGTTGTCGGATTGCAGCAGAATGAGAATCTGCTCCTCATAGCCTGTCGTCGCGTTAATATAAACCAGTACGCGGTCCTTGTTCTGGCCGGTACATAAAAATTCATAACAGAGTACTTCGCTCAGTCCGGGGGTTGGTATCAAAGCCAGCCTCCGTTCTTCTATTTTCAGCTTCTTGCTGACGGAAGCCTGCGCCTGATCTGCGGAAATTTTCGCTTTTACCGTGCGGTCGTGGTGGTTCATAACATAGCCTGTAGAGTTGAACCGGACGATTTCGCCGTTGTCCAGCGCCACGGATACTTTGACCAAATCCGGATAGTAGATAATATCGTTTTTATCATACGCGTAGTTGATGGTGCAGACGCCGTCGTTCATCACGTAATAGGTTTGTTTCATATCGGTGATTCCGTGCGCACTTAAAAAGTTTTCCGCTTTTTTGGCCGCGTCCTTGTAGCCCAGGTTTTCTGTCGTCACGCTGCGCATGTTGTCAAAGGTGGAAACAAATCCGCCGCGCTTTGTTACGCAGATGCGAAGTTTGCCGTCATTTGCGGTAAAATTGTAAGTGGGCAGGTTTCCGCCGTTGTCCTGCACGTGCGTCAGCTTATTGGAAGCAACCGACAGGAAATTTGCGGCGATGTTCTGCGCGTTGCCCTGCGGTATTTCCGCGCGCCCCTCGGTGAGCTTCGGTTTCATCTGGCTGATGTGGTCGGAAAACGGGCCGTCGTAAATCAGGGATGGGAAATTGGTGAAATCCTCGGACGTCTTTTTGAATTCATCCGCCAGTTTGTCCGACTGAATGTTGGTTTTTACATTTTGAAGCCCGGACTGCAAGGATTTCGCAAATTTCTCCAGATCCTGCATAGTCTTGTACTCGTCGTCGGTGATTTTTTGGCCGGCGGAGACTTTTGTGGACATCGTCGTGGCAAAATCACCGACCTGCGTAACGAATTTGGATACGTTGTCGAGCGAATGGTCGGTAACCGGCAGGACCGACAAAGCGGATTTTGCCATGGTGGACTCGCGCATCAGCTTGGAGGCCAGCCCGTTCTGCTGTGTCGCGGTATTCGCGTATACGGATTTGTTCAGCGTGGTTTCAATATTGGAAACACTCCCGCTTAAATCACCCAGCGCGCGTTTGTAGTTATAGTCCAGATACATTTTGTATTTGTTTGCTGAAGCATAGCCCGCGGCGGTTGTCGCGCCCAGCGTTACGATCAACGCGAGCGCGCCGACCAGCGTGGCGGTTCTTTTTTTATTCATATTTATTCACCCCGTTTTCCTATTTTTTACGGGTCGGACGGAAATATACAGTTTATTCATTTTTGTTCGGTTTTGGCATGGTATAATAAAAAAATATTCCATAATTTCTCTGAATTAAAAATCATTTCCAACAGTTGGAAATATATATAGATAGAAATTCATTGCAGATTTTGATTTCGGGAGGGATTCTGGTGGCGAAACCGGTAATTGGCGTTACCCCTCTTTTTGATACGGAACAGCAAAGGCTCTGGATGCGCCCGAATTATCTGCATGCGGTGGAAGAATCGGGCGGCATTCCGCTTGTTCTGCCGCTCATGCAGGACGAAGCCGATCTTGCGGCGCTGGCACAGCGGTGCGACGGCTTTTTGTTTTCCGGCGGGCCGGACCCGCATCCGGCGCTTTACGGCGAGGAAACGCTTCGCTTCTGCGGGGCGATCGACCAGCGCCGCGACCGGCTGGAAATTTCCCTTCTGCATCAGGCGCTGCGGCTCGACAAGCCTGTTTTTGGCATCTGCCGCGGCATTCAGCTCTTCAACGCGGCGCTCGGCGGAAGCCTTTATCAGGATATCCCCGCGCAGACTGCGGGCGAACCGATTGCCCATTACCAGCAGCCGCCCTACGACGTGCCGGTGCACAGCGTCGAAATTGAAAAGGATACCCCGCTTTACGATATCCTAAAAAAAACAAAAATGATGGTAAACAGTATGCACCATCAGGCGGTAAAAACCATCGCGCCCGCGCTCCGCTGCGCGGCAAAATCAAAGGACGGTCTGGTTGAATGCCTTTATATGCCGGGAAGGCGTTTTTTTATGGGTGTGCAGTGGCATCCCGAATATCTTTTTGAGCCGGACAGCGACGGCGAGCGACTGTTTCAGGCGTTTCTTCTGGCGGCGGAAAAATAAAGAAACCCCTCCCCGGAAGGCTTTTCTGCGGGGATATGCCCCTCTGCGCCATTTTAACGGGATTTTTCGCCGACTTTGCTTGCTATTTTTACCACAGATAAGTATAATATTAACGTTAGTCTTTAAAGCAAGTCGGAGGCGCATATGAATATTCAGGATTTTTACCATTCCATAAACGGAAAGACCGTCGGCTTTTTAGGGATCGGCGGAAGCAATCTTCCCCTCATCAGGCTGTTTGCCGGGCACGGGGCGAAGGTCGCGGCGCGCGACCGCCGTACGGAGGAAAAACTTGGCGAAACGGCCGATGAGCTGAAAAAGCTCGGTGTGAAACTCCGCCTTGGAGACGATTACCTGCAAGACCTGAATGAGGAGATCCTTTTCCGCACCCCGGGAATGAAGTACTATCTTCCGGAACTGGTTGCGGCACGGAAACGCGGTACGGTGGTCACCTCCGAAATGGAGGTTTTTTTCGACCTCTGCCCCTGCAAAATCTATGCGGTAACCGGCAGCGACGGCAAAACGACGACGACAACGATTCTGTCGGAAATGCTGAAAGCCGAAGGAAAAACAGTTCATCTCGGCGGCAACATCGGAAATCCGCTTTTGCCCGGGATTGAAAAAATCCGTCCGCAGGACGCGGCGGTGGTCGAGCTTTCCAGCTTCCAGCTGATCTCCATGCGCCGCAGCCCGGATGTCGCGGTGGTAACGAACGTTTCCCCGAATCATCTTGACATGCATAAGGACATGCAGGAATATATCGATGCGAAAAGGAATATCCTTTACCATCAGAATGCATTCGCAAGAGCGGTTATCAATGCGGATAACGAAATCACGGCGGGTTTTCTGAAAGACGTCCGGGGGGACGCCCTGTGCTTCAGCCGGAAGGAAAAATGTACGCGCGGTGCGTGGCTCAATGCCGAAAATGAGATTGTCATGACGCTGAACGGAACCGATACCCCCGTTCTGAGCGCTTCGGATATCAAAATCCCCGGAGGGCACAATATCGAAAATTACATGGCCGCCATCTGCGCGCTGTGGGGAACGGTCAGCATTGAAAATATGGTTCGGGTTGCAAAGAGCTTCAGCGGCGTGGAGCACCGGAGCGAATTTGTGCGGGAATTGGACGGCGTGCAATACTATAACGATTCCATCGGCACCACGCCCAGCCGGACAATGAACGGAATGCTCCAGTTATTTGACCGCAAGCTGATTCTGATTGCGGGCGGCTACGATAAAAAAATCCCGTTTGATTCCTTTGGCCCCGCGGTAGTGGAGCATGTGAAAACCCTTGTGCTGATGGGCGCCACCGCCGATAAGATCGAGGAAAGCGTGAAAGCGGCGCCGGAGTACCGGAGCGGAAGTCCCAAAATCCTGCATGCGGATTCGCTGGAACAGGCGGTTCAGCTCTGCCGAAAAGAAGCGGCCGCGGGGGATATCGTTGCGCTTTCTCCGGCCTGCGCGAGTTTTGATATGTTCCCGAACTATGAAACCCGCGGCGAGGAATTTAAAAGACTGGTCAACCTTTTATAATTGATAGGACGCGTATTCGGTAAAAAGGAAAGGTTTCCGCCGTTTGCGGCAGAGACCCGGAATATTGCGTGCTATTTGATATAGATGAATACAGCATTATAACGGAGTGAAAATATGGACGAACTGAAAGAACTGATTTTTCGGCTTTGCGAAGCACCCGGAACGCCCGGTGATGAAATTACTGCGGCAAAAGCTGCGGCGACGGAGCTTTCCAAATATACAAGGGCACACATGGACCGAATGGGCAGTGTTGTTGCAAAATTTGGCAAACAGGGAGCGAAAAAGCATTTCCTGCTTGACGCGCATATCGATCAGATTGGCTTAATCGTAACGAATATCGACGAGCACGGGTTTATCCGCGCGGACCGCTGCGGCGGCGTGGACCGCCGTGTGCTGCCGGGCAGTCCGGTGACCATTTACGGCCGCGAGGTTTTGAGCGGGATTGTCTGCTGTACGCCGCCCCACCTTTCCGACGGGAAAGAGGACAAAATCCTCCCGGTGGATAAAATGGCGATCGACGCCGGTCTTTCCAAAGAGGAAGCCGACCGGCTGATTCGCCCGGGCGACCGGATTCTTCTGCGCTCCGAGCCGAGAAGCCTGCTCGGAACGCGCATTACCGCCGCCGGTCTGGACGACCGCGTCGGCGTTGCCGCGCTCATCCGCTGCGTTCAGCTTTTGCACGACAAGGACCTGAACTGCGAGGTAACGGTTCTTTGCAGCAGCCGGGAGGAAGTGGGCGGCCAAGGTGCCGTAACGGGCGCTTACGCGATCAATCCGACCCACGCGCTGATTGTAGACGTCAGCTTTGCGGAGCAGCCGGGCGTGCCGCCGGAAAAATGCGGAAAGCTGGGCGGGGGGCCGATGATCGGCATCGCGCCGCCGCTGAACCGGGAGATGACGGAGCATTTGACGGAAACCGCGAAAAAATGCCATATCCCCTACACGCTGGAGGTGATGGGCGGCTCGACGGGAACCAATTCCGACGAAATCGCCATGACGCGCAAGGGCGTACAATCCCAGCTGATTTCCATCCCTCTGCGCTATATGCATACGCCGGTCGAGGTCATTGACCTCGAGGACGTGGAGCGTACCGCCCGGCTGATGGCGGAATACATAAAGGGGGTGGAATGATGACCGGACTGAAGCTTTTGGAGCATCTTTGCACCGCGCGCGGAATCTCCGGATTCGAGGACGAAGTGCGGGATATCATTATCAAGGAAATCAAGCCGTATGCCACCGGTATCGAAATTACCCCTTTGGGAAGCATCATCGCCTTTAAAAAAGGGGAGAATACCCCGAAAACCAAGCTGATGCTGAACGCCCATATGGACGAGGTCGGCATGATTGTTACGTATATTACCGACGAAGGGCTTTTGAAATTTTCCAACGTGGGCGGAATCGACTGCCGCGTACTTTGCGGAAAGCCGGTTACCGTGGGAAACGGCGTTGCCGGAGTGATCGGCGCGAAGCCGATTCATCTGCTGGAAGAAGAGGAAAAGGAAAAGTCGGTTCCGGTAAAGGATTTATACATTGATATCGGAGCGGAAGACCGGGCGCAGGCGGAACAGTACGTGATGCCCGGAGACGCCGTTACCTTCCATTCGATTTTTGATTCGTCGCACGGAATGGTAAAAAGCCGGGCGCTGGACGACCGCGCGGGCTGTGCGGTTTTAATCGAGATGCTGAAATGCAATCTGAAATACGATATGTATTTTGTTTTTGCCGTGCAGGAGGAAACCGGACTGAACGGGTCGCGCACAGCGGCGTTCGCGGTGGAGCCGGATGCGGCCATCGTTCTGGAAAGCACCACGGCGGCGGATGTTGCGGGCGTCGACCGGGAAAACCAGGTTTGCAACGTCGGCGGCGGCGCGGTGATTTCCTTTATGGACAGACATACCATTTATGACCGGGGATATTACCGGATGGCGTTTCAGGCGGCGAAAAAAGCCGGTGTGAAATGTCAGGCGAAACGTGCGGTTGCGGGCGGAAACGACGCCGGGGCCATTCATGTTTCACGGGGCGGGGTAAGAACCGTTGCGGTTTCCCTTCCCTGCCGCTATCTTCATTCCGCGGTGGGAATGATTGCGCAGGAGGATTACCAGAGTATGCAGAAACTGGTTTTCGAACTGGCCGAAATGATTGCGGGCGGCGATCCGAATGATTAAACAGACGGAACATATTCAGTCGCTTCAGCCCTTTCAGAAAAACGTATTCGGATGCCGTATCCTGGCTACCGCCCAGGCGTACGGCCTGAGCGAGCCGTTCGCCCGTTTCTGGATGCAGGAAGAGGGCAGGGCGGCAATCTGCATGCTGGACGATACCGTGATTCTGGATGCCGGCACGGACGCCGATTATGACGAGCTGAAAGAATTTATCCGCATGACGGGAGCCAGCCGCCTGCTTTGCGGCAGTAACGCCGCGCAGAAGCTGGGATACCCGGTTGTGCGCCGCGGACAAATTATGGCGTATCAGGGCAGTTCGCCGTCGCGTTTGGGTGATTTTGAACGGAATCCCGGCGTGCGCGAGCTTTATGCGCTGATTTCCGAATGCGCGACGGACACGTTTGAACCGCCGGAGTTCGAATCCTTTTATATGGATTTGTCCCACCGAATCCGCCACGACACGGCGGCGGCAGTCGGGATGCGGTTTCAGGGGGAACTGGTTTCCTGTGCCGTTTGCTCCGCAAAAACACAGGACATGGCGGTGCTTTCCGCCGTATGCGTTCACCCGGAGCACCGGCGCAGGGGCTATGGACACGGGGCGCTCTCCGCGATGGTCTATTTGATGCGGGGGAAAAAGGTATACATACTGCGAGCCGAAAAGGAAAACGAGGAGTTTTACCGCTCCTTTGGCTTTGAAGGCTGCGGTGAATTTGTGGAATCATCCATATAATGGAGTAGAGAATATGAAGGACAAGCGTTTTAAAATCGTCTATTCACAGGGCGCGATGGAAATCGTGCGGATATTGGTGGATACGGAAACCGGCGTCCACTATCTTCAGACCTTGTACGGTTCCGGCGGCGGAATCACGCCGCTGCTGGGAAGCGACGGAAAACCGGTGGTCAAACCGGTTACGGACGACGAATAATCGAGGAATAAAATGATCTATCCGACCTTTCAAATTGATAAAAAAATACAGGACGCGGCGCAGGAAGCAGCGCGGATGATTGCGCCCGCGCTGGAGCGGATCGACGAAACCACCGACTATAATCAGCAGAAAATGATGGCGGCGTTCAACGAGGCGGGCGTAAGCGAAAGCCATTTCGCGGCCTCCACCGGTTACGGCTACGGCGACCGCGGCCGCGACGCGCTGGACCGGGTTTACGCCGCCGCGTTCGGCGCGGAGGACGCGCTGGTACGCCATAATTTTGTCAGCGGCACCCATGCGCTCACGGTTGCGCTGTTCGGCGTTCTGCGCCCGGGCGACACCCTGCTCAGCGTAACCGGAATCCCGTATGACACTCTCCGCGGCGTAATCGGCATAACCGGCGACGGCAACGGTTCTCTGAAGGAGTTCGGCATTCGTTACGAGCAGGTGGAGCTGAAAGCCGACGGAACGCCGGATTATGCGGAAATTGAGAAACGGGTAAGCCCGAAAATCAAGATGGTTTATATTCAGCGTTCGCGCGGATACAGCCTGCGTCCTTCTCTTTTTGTGGAAGACATCGAAAAGATTGCGAAGATCGCAAAGAAAAAAGCGCCGGACTGCATCGTTATGGTAGACAATTGCTACGGCGAATTTGTCCAGACCGTGGAACCGGTCGGGCGCGGAGCCGACCTGATGGCCGGATCGCTGATTAAAAACCCGGGCGGCGGCGTTGCGCCGACCGGCGGCTATATCGCGGGCCGGAAAGACCTTGTGGAAAGCTGCTCCTACCGCCTGACCACACCGGGAACGGGCAGGGAAATCGGCGCGACGCTCGGCAACAACCGCGAGCTGTTCATGGGCGCGTTTCACGCTCCGCATGTAACCGGCGAGGCGCTGAAAACCGCTTCATTTACCGCGGCGCTGTTCAGCCTGTTCGGCTATGATGTAACGCCGAAATACGACGAGCCCCGCGCGGATATTATTCAGGCCGTCCTGCTCCGCAGGGAGGAGGCACTTATTGCCTTCTGCAAAGGTGTTCAGAAGGGTGCGCCGGTCGATTCCTTTGTTACGCCGGAGCCGTGGGACATGCCCGGCTACGACTGTAAGGTGATTATGGCGGCGGGCGCGTTCACGCTCGGCGCTTCCATCGAGCTTTCCGCGGACGCGCCTCTGCGGGAGCCTTACGCGGCCTGGATGCAGGGTGGACTGAATTACCACAGCGGCCGTCTCGGCGCAATGCTTGCCGCCCAGTCCATGCTGGAGCAGGGAATATTAGGCGGATAAAAATACTTGCATAAAAGCTATTGTTACGGTATAATAGCTTTTGCATGCGGGTGTGGTGGAATTGGCAGACACGCAAGATTTAGGTTCTTGTGGCAAAACCGTGCAGGTTCAAGTCCTGTCACCCGCACCATTCAAATCCGAAAGAGTTATTTTTTGC
>NZ_JAPOHA010000016.1 GCF_026672255.1 Caproiciproducens galactitolivorans
TGTTCCTGCATTGCAATTGTTTTTATGCCTTGCAAGCAAATTATAGCCCTTTTATTCGAATATTGCAATAGGAAATTCGTATTTAAATGAATTATTGAAAATATATGGGTAGGAAAAGTCAAAAGCTGTTCAGTAAAAGGCGGACAGCTTTTTTTATTGCCCGCAGGCTGGGGGGAATTTTATATTCTCGATAGGTCGAATCTATCCCTTTGTCCTTCTTATTGAATTACGGAAATGATTTAGCTTGCCCTCAGGCCGGGCGGGCCCCTACTTTCGGAATCGTCCGAAAGTAGGCAACGGACGAGCCGGGGGCTTTTAACGCCCGGGGGGTGGGTTCCAAAAAAGCCCCCTGCACCCCGGTGGTATCCCCAAAAAGCCTTTGGGGTACACGCATTCTATGTGGTTTTCATTGACGCTCCTCCGAGGTAGCTTAGAGAAGAAGGTACCTTTTTTAAAACGTGCGTGCAGGCTCAGCCTGCCCCGGCGGGAGGGTTCTGTAAAAGCCCCCTGCACCCCGGAGGTATCCCCAAAGGGCCTTTGGGGTATACGCTTTCTTTGTGGTTTTCATTGACGTTCCTCCACGGCAGTTTAGGGAAAAAAAGTACCTCATTATAGCGTGCATGCAGGCTCAACCTGCCCCGGTTGGAGGGTTCCGCAAAAGTCTCTGCACCCCGAGGTATCCCCAAAGGACCTTTGGGATACACGCTTTCTACGTGGTTTTCATTGACGTTCCTCCGCGGCAGCTTAGAAAATAATGCCTTTATTTGTTCGATAGGAATTATGAAATTCTATATTTAATTGAATTCTTAAAAACGGTGGTTTTCAACCATCATTTAATGTATAATAATGGCAGGAATACACAGGATATAAAATCAAAAAGACTGAAGGAGGAAAGTGAAGATGGAATTCAAAGGCAGCAGGACGGAAGCGAATCTGATGGCCGCATTTGCGGGCGAATCACAGGCGAGGAACAAATATACATTTTATGCTTCCAAAGCCAGAAAAGAAGGCTACGAGCAGATAGCCGCGATTTTTGAAGAAACCGCCAACAACGAAAAGGAACACGCGAAGCTGTGGTTCAAATACCTGAAGGGCGGAGAAATCGGCCCGACAAGCACGAACCTTGAGGACGCGGCGGCGGGCGAAAACTACGAGTGGACATCGATGTACAAGGAATTCGCTGAAGAAGCCGAAAAAGAAGGCTTTACGGAAATCGCGGAAACCATGCGGCTGATTGCCGAAGTGGAAAAATCCCACGAGGACCGCTACCGCAAGCTGATTCAGAACATGAAGAAAGATATCGTATTTAAGGCTGACGAGGAAACCGTCTGGGTGTGCCGCAACTGCGGTTATATTCATGTGGGCAAAAATGCTCCGGAGGTATGCCCCGCCTGTAAACATCCCCAGTCTTATTTTGAGCGCAAGGCGAGCAACTATTAACCTTGTAAATTCGTATAAAAAAGGGGCCCCTCCGAATGACCGTTCAAGCCATTCGGAGCAGGGCTCTTTTTTGCATTGTGAAATTATTTTAATATTGTATTTTTAATGATTGTCTGATATAATAAAAACAGTGAATGAGGAACTGATCGGACGGTTAGCTCCCAAATGTTAGTTTAGAAATAAACCGCTGGTTTGGTCGCTGGGCGGTTTATTTCTTTTTATATAATGTACATACACTTATTACTCCGATGATAACGAGTGCAAACTGATATAAATCAGAATATGTTACATACATTCATACCCCCTCCATTCCTTGCACAGTCACGAGGAGAGGTTAAAAAGAATTATAAGGCTCTCCTCTAGCTTATTAGCTAACGAGAGAGCAACCGCCCAATCCGCCTTGTCAAATTAAGGAGAATGAAAAAAATCCAGGACTTTGATTCCTCATTCACATATATACATTATATTTTACAGGTCGCATAATGTCAATAATAGAAATATCCCCTGTCAGCTAAAAATTGTATAAAAAAGGAGCCCTTTCCGAATGAGCGGTTCAAGCCATTCGGAGCAGGGCTCTTTTTCATTCTTCTTCCTGCGCAAGTTCCAGCACTTTATTCGCCAGCTTCTGATCAACCACCAAAGTGTTGATAAATCCGCCGCGCACGGCCGCCAGCACGGCTTCCGCTTTAAATTCCGAGGCGCTGATTCCAATCGACCATTCGGCCGCCCGCATGGCTTCGAGCGGGGCGCTGATCGCGAACCGGCCGATTAGAGGAATTTCATTCCCGTCTTTGTCAAACGGATGGGCGAGAAGATGGCCGACCGCGCCCCGCCCGATCAGATCGATCCGGTCCCGGTCGGTAAGATAGCCGGCTTTCTGTAAGGTGGTATTCGAATCCAGCGACCCGATTCCGGTGAGGATAATGTCGGTGTGCATGGCGCGTTTCAGCGTGGCCTCGATCTGCGGCTCGGCCACAAGGTAGGAATAGACCACTTCGCTTTCCACGTAAATCGGGGCATAAATGTTGGAATAGGTTCCCCCCAGCTTTTTCGCCATGCGAAAGGCCAGCTCCAGCCCGTCCAGATTGGGGTTGCCGGTAGCCAGACAGCCGACCATCTGCACAACGTTCACATTGTAATAGTCCTTGGGTTCGATCAGGTCGCAGAGTATTTTCAGGGCGGAGCCCCAGGTAATACCCACGGTCTTGTTATTTTCAATAATGGTGCTGAAAAGCTGGTTTGCCGCTTCGCAGCAGCGGCTCAGCCCTTTTTCATAATCGTAATTTCCGCTTACCACAATCGCTTCCCGCAGGCCGAGGTTTACGCGGAGACGGTGGGAAAGCTGCGGGTCTTTTTTGATCGGACTATGTACAATGACTTCCACCACGCCGTCTTCCTTGGCTTCATCCAGAAGGCGGGAAACCGTGGGGCGCGAGGTCCCTAAAATATCTGCAATGGCACTTTGATTCAAGCCCTGTTCATAATACAGCTCCGAAACCCGAACCAGTAAATCCACTTTTTTGTCCATTTAATTTTTTTCTCCTTTTCTTCAACAGGGTTTTATGTGAAAATTATAACATAAAGCCGGTATTTTCGAAACAAGAAATTGAAAAAATTATCAAACAAAATTTTTCGGTACAAATTCGGTTCGGTCATCTGCAATAAGGGTAAAGTGCGCCGGTTTCAGTTTCGGATTGGGTGCGGATGTGTGCCCGGAAATCCATGCGGCTCAAGTGTACTTTTCCATGGAAAAAATATAGACCGGAGGAAACGGGGCGAAGCGTAGGAAATGGCATCAGTTTGGGTTCGGCCATACTATGGCTTAGGCCGTTTTTGCTTTTCTTCTTCCAGCAGAAGCTCCATAATGTTCACCAGCATAATGCGGTAGTCGAGATGATGCTTTGTTCCATGGGTGAACAGCAGGGCGCGGATATGATTTTTCCCGTACTGTGCACAGAATTTGTTTTCCTTGATCAGTTCGTTTAAGTAGCTGCGGATATAGAGAATGCCGGTAGCGTCCGTGTCGTCGCGGTAAAGGGGATAGTCCAGAAAGCCCATCCCGGGCGTAATGTGCGCCTGAAAGCGCGGGTCATAGGATTTAAAAAATTCCCGGAAGTAGTCGTCCAGGGTGTGGTTGTATACCATTAAATCCGTGTCCACCCGTGTCTTTTTCGCTTCCTCCCAAAGCTGTCTGGATTCCTCCTCATACTGCCTTACCAGATACAGCCCCTGTACGAAAAGCTGCTGTACGTCGATGGTTTTCAGTGTGGCGTACGGGTCGGGAAGGGTGCCGAGATAGGCTTTTATGCAGTAGAGCATGGACTCGAACAGGCTTTGCGCCGTTTCCGCGGGAACCGAGCTGCTTTTCCCGCCGGTGTAATAGAGGATTTCTTCGCCGAGCAGTTCCAGCAGGCGGGATTGTAAGGCCGCGATTTCCTCCGCCTGCAAAGACGTTTCCAGCGTATGGTTATTCATCGTATTCTTCCTCCGTTTCCTCTTCGTCCGGATTCATGTTTGTGTAATCCTTCACACCGCTGCGGAGGTTTTCCGCCAGCTTTTGCACGTCGCGTTCGTACAGCGCCTCCAGGGAACCGCCGCAGCGGGTTTCGAAGGAGTTACGTAGAAAAGCGATCAGCTCGTCGTCGGAAATCCGGTCTTCCGTTTCGGTTTTGGCTCCGTAAAAAATCTCGATGAGCTGCTGAAGGGTTTCCGCGTAGTCGTTCTGGGTAATATAACTGGAATCGCAGAATGCTTCAATCAGCTTTATGATGGTTTCGCTTCCGACCTCCACCCTTCCGTTGAAGCGCAGTTCTTCCTCGCGTGTTTTCATTAGTGCGGCCGCGTCCTGCGGGGTAAGCGAAAGCCCGTAATACGAGGTCTCATCGTTGCAGCTCAGAATTCGGTTTACGGCGTTGGGGTCGGAGTAGAAATCAAGCGAAAATACCGAGGTCAAATCGGTGTTCATAAAAAAGATCCCCTATTTAAAATTTTTTACACATATCCTCTTGACAAGCACTTATATTTGTGCTATAATATATATGTAAAAGTATGTGAAAATGAATATTTATGCCAAACTTTATCTTACCATTGATTCGAACGTGAGTCAATGGTTTTTTTATTAAAATTATGGACGGACAGGAGATGCCGTTTCAACAAAATACCCCCGCCGGTGGAGCGGGGGAACACCTTATCGGGCAGCCTATACGGCTGCCTTATTTTTTTAGAACCGATTCCACCTTTTCGATCAGCTTCGGCTGTATTTCCGGGTATGTCCACTGCGCGGGAAGCAGCCGCGCCTACAGATTATTTATATAGCTTTGCAGACATTCCAGATATTTTCCGGCGTGGAAACCGTCCATCAGGCAATGGTTTGCCTGAACGGAATAGGAAATCATCACTTTCTCGCCTTCCCGGTGATATTTTCCCCAGGAGAGACGCGGGACGGAATCCTCCGAGCCGAGCATGATGGGGTGCGTAAGCTGCGTGAAAGAGAACCACGGTGCACAGGTGCAGTAAAGCTGGTCGTCCCGCTTCTCGGATTCCAAATCCATAAAGCCGGGCTGACGGTCATTTTTCTCATTTACGGCCTTTGTGTAATCGCGGATGTCGTCGGTCATGTCGGCGGCAACCATTTTATAGAGGTCGCTGCCCTCGGGCAGGATGGTAAACGACGGATGAACCTTGTCGTGGAGCACAACCTGATCTCCGCGGATGCGGTACCGGAAATTCTCAATTTCGTTGGCGGCGGCGGCCGACGCGTAGCCCAGGGTGAAATAGAAGGAAAGCCCGTTTTCCTTCACGAATTGCAGAAGACGCGTTACGTCCAGATTTACGCAGATGTTGAACTGCGGATATTCCATACGGCGGAAAAAGTCAAAATGCTCTTTACGGGGCCATGTTTTTAAATCAATGATTTTCATCGGAAAAGCCCTCCTTTTCAGTTTGCAGAATCGCTTTATAGATATCGCCCTTTTTCAGGCCGGTTTCGGCGGCGGCCTTCCTGGCGGCTTCCGAGGAAGAAAGCCCTTCGGCGATCATTTCCCGCGCCATGGCAACGCCGTCTTCCAGCGTAAACGCCGTTTTTTCCGGCTCCGGCGCGCCCTCGATCACCAGCACGAATTCGCCTTTCGCGCCGCCGTCGGCGTAGCGCCGAACCGCTTCGGAAAGCGTGGTGCGGATCACTTCCTCGTGGATTTTTGTCAGTTCCCGAACAAGGGCGATGCGGCGGTCGCCCCACGCGGCGAGCATGTCGTTTAAGGTGGCGGAAAGCTTGTGCGGCGCTTCGTAAAAGACCATGGTGCGGCGCTCGTTTTTCACTTGCTCCAAATGCTCGCGGCGGCTTTTTTTATTCACGCTTAAAAAGCCTTCGAACGTAAAGCGCCCCGTCGGCAGGCCGGAAACCGCCAGCGCGGAAATAACGGCGCTGGGGCCGGGGACGACGTAAACCGGAATCCCGCGTTGTGCGCACTGGGCGACGAGCAGCTCGCCGGGGTCGGAAATTGCAGGCATGCCCGCGTCGGATACCAGCGCGCAGGTTTCGCCCTGCTCCATCCGGCCGCAGATCGTCTGCCCGCGCTCGCGCTTGTTGTGCTCGAAATAGCTGATCATCGGTTTCTTAATATCAAAATGATTGAGCAGTTTCAGCGTGACGCGCGTGTCTTCCGCGGCGATAAAATCTGCTTCCCGCAGCGTTTCCACCGCGCGGGGGGAAAAATCGGAAAGATTTCCGATCGGGGTGCCCACCACCATTAATTTTCCGTTCATTTGCCTGCCGCTCCTTTATTCAGCGCGTATTCGCCGTATATTTGTTTCATTTCTTCGGAAAAACCGCCGCCGTCCTCAATAAACAGCACAGGATCGACGGTCATGCCCGGCTTGCCGCCCCGGTTCGCCTGTAAAAGAAAGAGGGAGGGGGGCTTGTCCGGCCGCTGCTGTACAAAGCGCAGGCGTTTCGGCTCCAGCCCCGCATTTTTCAGGTCGAGCATGGTACCGCAAAGGCGCTCCGGCCGCATGCAGCAGAAGAAGCGCCCGCCGAACCGCAGGAGGTACGCGGCGGCTTTCGCGATGTCTTCAAACCGGCACGCAGTTTCATGCCGCGCAACGCGCAGGGCTTCGTCCGGATTCTGCGCGCCCGCGCCGTCGGTTTTGTACGGCGGGTTGCAGGAAACGGTGCCGAACGCGTTGGCGGGCAGGCCGGATTTTCGGATTTCCCGGATGTCTCCGTGCACGATCTCGACCGTTTCACAAAGCCGGTTGTATTTCACCGAACGGCGTGCCATGGCGCAGGCTTCCTCCTGAATTTCCAGGGCGTACACTTTGTGCGGCTTCGCCTTCGCGCACCAGATCAGCGGGATGGCGCCGCAGCCCGTCCCCAGATCGGCGCAAATTTCCCCCGCCCGCGGCGCGGAAAACGCGGCGAGCAGGATGGTGTCGGTATTAAAACGGTGGCTTTGCGAAACGATTACGGAGTAATCGCGCGAAAGCGGCTCAAGGTGTTCGGCCTCCAATAGAAATTTCCTCCTTATTTTTCTAAATCATAGCATGTATAAAAGGAAATAAATCGTCAAATAAAGAGAGCATTCGATATATAGAAAAAAGACGGGGCGCCGAAACGCTCCGCCTTCATCCTCTTGAATATTATTCCTGTGCAGGAGCTCCTACGGGGCAAGCATCGGCGCAGGCGCCGCACTCTGTGCAAAGATCTGCATCGATGACGAACTTACCATCACCCTCGGAAATTGCGTTTACGGGGCAACCCGCTGCGCAAGCGCCGCAGGAAATGCACTCATCACTAATAGCATATGCCATGGGAAAACACCTCCATATTAAATTACATCCATAATTCTATCATAAATGACAGAAAATGCAACCGTATAGGAGGAAATAATTTAATCCTTTTCAAGCTCCTTTAACTGCTCCAGTTCGCTGCGGTCAATGCTGACCTGACCGCCCTTAATCAGCTTCACCTGCGCGGCTTTGAAAAGCTTGGGCGCGGCCTCCGGCGCGGAGTCGAGGCGCACCTGAAGAATGCCGGTAAGCATATTCAAATCCACCACGGTGCCCTTGCCGTCCGGCGTCATCACCACGGAATTGACGCTCGGGGTGGAGCGCAGCAAATCCTGATACGCTTCCTGTTCGTATTTCAGGCAGCACATCAGGCGCCCGCAGGTACCGGATATTTTCACCGGATTCAGCGAAAGGCCCTGTTCCTTTGCCATTTTAATCGAAACCGGCTGGAATCCGCCCAAAAAGGTTGAGCAGCAGAACGGCCGGCCGCAGATGCCGAGGCCGCCGAGCATTTTTGCTTCGTCGCGCACGCCGATCTGCCGCAGCTCGATGCGGGTACGGAAAACGGAAGCCAGGTCTTTTACCAGCTCGCGGAAATCGACCCGCCCGTCGGCGGTAAAGTAAAACAGGATTTTGGAGTTGTCAAAGGTATATTCCACGTCGACCAGCTTCATTTCCAGCTTGTGGGCGGCAATCTTTTTCAGGCAGATATTGAAGGCGGTCTTTTCCTTGGCGGTATTTTCCTCCAGCTTCTTCAAATCTTCCTTTGTGGCGACGCGGATCAGCTTTTTCAGCGGCTGGACGATGCCCTCGTCGCTGATCTGCCGGTTTTCCATTGCGATTTCGCCGCACTCGACGCCGCGTGCGGTTTCAACAATAACCATATCCCCCTGTTTCAGTATATTCCCGTCGGGGTCAAAATAATATACTTTTCCAACATTTTTAAAACGAACGCCAATAACTTCGGCCATGTGAACCTCCCAATAATGAATTGGCATTATCTGCCGGCGGCCGCGCGCAGGTTCGCGCAAAGAGCCGTAACAAGCAGCGCCGCGTTCGCGTTTCGGTCAAGCGCGCGCTGTGCTTTTTGGACTTCGTCCAGAAGGGCAAGAAGTTTTCCGCGGGTCAGTCCCGCGCCGAGCGCCGCCGCCGTTTCCGGCTGGCCGGAAAGGCAGGCGCCGCCGCCCGAGCGCAAAACCGCCGCGTCACGGATCAGAATCAAAAGTTCCGAAAGGACAGCGCGCAGCCTGTCCTTGTTTTTTATCAGATCCGCCGTCAGGAACAGCAGATCCGTTTCGTTTGCCGCGGTAACCGCCGCGGCCAGCTTTTTCAAATATTCCGGCTCCACGCCGCTTTGCTCCCGGGCGGCTTCCAGCGAAAAAATCTGCGCCCGCGAGCGGATGGTCGGCAGAAGCGCCGCCGCGCTGGAAGCGGTGAGCAGGAACCGGACGTTTTCGGGCGGCTCCTCAAAGACTTTCAGCAGTGCGTTCTGCGAAGTCTCACTCATATTCTGCGCGCCGTACAGCAGATATACCTTGCAGTCCGCTTCGTTCGGCTTAATATAGGCGTCCGAGCGGATGGAACGGATGGCGTCGATCGGGAAAGCGCGCGGGTCGGCGTCGCCGTCCAGCGTAAAGATATCCGGGTGCGAACCGGCTTTCGCCTTGATGCATCCCGGGCATTTCCCGCAGGGCCTTTCCGCGGGGCCGGTGCAGACGCTGGCTTTCGCCAACGCGGCGGCCAGCCCGTTCCGCTCCTTTTGGGGTCCTTCCAGAATCATGGCGTGGGGCAGCCTGCCCTCTTCAAACAGAAGCGCGAGCGAATGCTTTACGTCTTCGCTGCCGGAAACCGAATGCAGGCTGAGCAGGCTCATACCTTTTCGAAGCGGTCCACGTTCAGAACGAAGATGGTGGAACCGCCGACGGTGACTTCAATCGGGAACGAGGAATACATGCCGACGTCCATGGTGGTTGCGCTTGGCACAAGCTGGGTACGGCGGCTGCTCTGCTTTGAAATAATGGAGATGACCTGGTCGACCTTGTCGTCTTCGGTGCCGACGATGAAGGTGGTGTTGCCCGCCATCAGGAATCCGCCGGTGGTTGCAAGCTTGGTGACGGAGAAGCCGTCTTTGGTCAGCGCGGCGGAAACCATGCCGCTGTCGTCGTTGCTTACAATCGCAAGTACCAGTTTCATAATGAATCCCTCCATAAATACAAATTGATTATAGAATAAAAATTGAAATCAAGAAATCCTTTTTATGGATATTATTTTATCACTTTTATCGTAAAAAAGCCATACCCGCGCAGAAACCGGAGGATTTCTTTTGTGATTTCCTCCCCTGGCATCACAACCGGAACGCCCGGCGGGCAGGGACAGGCGGCCTGTGCGGCGATGCGGCCCGCCGCCTGTGCAAGGAGCAAGGTTTCCGACGGCGCGAAAACGGCTTCGCGCAGGCTCATTTTTACAGCCGGGAGCGGCGGGAGTTCCGCCGTCTGCGGCAGGGGACGGCTTACCGGCAAGAGCGTGATCGCGTTTTTCAGCCGTGTAAAATCGTCGTCCGTATTAAACGGGGTGGCAATCAGAACCACATGTGCGCCGTCCGCGAACTCCGGCTCCACGCCCGCGCCCCGGAAGATTTCGGCGGCAGCAGTTCCGGTGATGCCGACGGAGGCCGTGTTCAGCGTGATGCGCGTCGGGTCCGTCAGGCCCTCCGGAAGGGTAATCCCGCGTTCGCGCGCGGTAGCTTTAATGTCCGCAACCTTTTTCTGAAGCGGCAGAAATTCCCCGCGGTGCAGCCGGAGCCATTCGCGCGCGAGGTCGAGCGAGGCCATCACCGGGTAGTTGGGGCTGGTCGAGCCGAACAGCGCCATAGCTTCCTTCGCGCCTTCGGCATAGCGGGCATCCGCGATATTGAGCCACGCGCCGCCCGTAAGCACATTCAGCGTTTTGTGCGCGGAGCAGGCGGTCATGCTCGCGCCGAGGGCGAGCGGATGGAGTTTTGGCTCGGTGAACATCAGGTGCGCGCCGTGGGCGTTGTCCACCAGAAGGGGAATGTCCCGCGCCCGGCACGCTTCGGCGATCGCGGGGATATCCAGAAGCTGCCCGTAATAGTTGGGGCTGGTTACGTAAACCGCCTTTGCGTCGGGCGTTTTCGAAAGGACGGAGAGGAGTTCCCCCGGCATCGCCCAGACGGGCGTTAAATCCAGCAAAGCCATGGTGTTCACCGCGCTGCGGTGCAGGATGCGGGAACAGACGATTTTGCCGCCGTTCGGCGCGGCAAGCCGGAACATCGCCTGAATGCAGAGGGTGCATCCGCCCGCGGAAATACAGGTTCGTTTTGCCCCGAACAGCTCGGCGGCAAGTTCTTCCGCCCGGGCGATCGGGCCGTTTGCTTCGAACAGGCTGTCCGTGTCCGGAAGCTCGGTAAAGTCGAGCGAAAGCAGATCGGGCGGCAGGGCGTGGGGATTATTTTTATGTCCCGGCGTGTGGAAAGAAGCGCGTCCGCGCTTTTTGTGTTCCAGTAAAGCGGTATAAAGCGGGGTAGACATTTTGATTGGCTCCTTTGAAAAAAAACCGCACGGCTCCCACCGTGCGGCACTTTGATGAAGAAATATTGCGGCCGGAATCCTTGTACAGATTCGTCACATATGGAATTGCATTAGCCGTTGCCCCCGTACGATTTTGTGGGCAGGTCGCTTTCGTAAATGAATTCCGCCAGGCTCTGGCTGCACTTCTCCAGATCCGGAACAAGCACGTCCGCAGGCGATCCGCCCATGGTTACCCGTTCGGAGGAATATTCGCTGTTGCCCGGCGTACGGTTCTGGCTGATCGGGTAATTCAGGTAGGTCAGCGCATTTGTTGCCATGCTCAGAACTTCGTTCTTCGTCATGTTGGTCGTGATGAGGGGAAGAACATCGTAGAGCGCCTGGTTGATCGTTCCGATGTCCGCGGTCTTGAATTTTTCAACAAGGCTTGAAAAAACCTTGCGCTGGCGCTCGGTGCGCTCAAAGTCGTCGCCGATCGCGCGGATACGGGAATAGTACAGCGCCTGTTTCCCGCTCAGCAAAAAGGTTCCGGCGGTCAGGTTGCGGCGCGGGTCGCCGGAGTTCCGGTTGATGAGCTGTGCCTCGCCCTTTGTAATCGTCATGGTAACGCCGCCGAGCTTGTCGATAATTTTGGAGAAGGACGCGTAGTCGATCAAGACAAAGCGGTCGATATCGGTTCCGAAGTTCGCTTCAATGGTGGCGACGGAGAGCTGCGGGCCGCCCATGGAATAGGCGACGTTCAGGCGCTGGCTCGCGTGGCCGGGAATCGCGACGTACATATCGCGCATGAACGAATTCAGTTTCAGTTTTTTATGGCGCGTGTCGACGGAGACGAGCATCATGCTGTCGCTTCGCCCGGGGTCGTTCGGCTGGTAATCGTCCACGCCCATTACCAAAATGTTCGTAATGGCGTCGTCATGATACAGCCCGCCCAAAACGCCGGCTTTGGCGCTTGTGGTGCTGTTGCCAGAGCCTCCCTGAAAGAGATCGCCGGTATTTACTTTTGAGGTCGTGTCCATTGGTACAAAATTAATCCGGCTCAGCATTTGATCGGCATAAACACAGCCAACGCCGGAGATCAGCATGACTGCGCTTAAAAAGAGTATAACGATATTTCGAATCAATTTTTTTGGACTTTTTCCGTTTTTCGGCATTTTTCCTGCTTTTTTCACAACATCAGTCCTCAATCGGCAATTTTTATAGTAATAACCGATTTATTATACCTTGCGGTTTACCTATAATAATTACTATACGGAATTAATTTGTAAACAGATTTTAGCAATTCAGTCCTGCTCATCCAGCGTCAGCTGATAGGAAGGCAGGAACTCCTCCACAAAACAGTCCGCTTCCGGAAGATGCATTTCGGCGACGGCCCGGCGCAGGGAAATCTCCGCTTTGGAAAATTCGCTGTTTCCCATCCCTTTTTCCTCCATGCATTTGATAACGGCGGAAAGCTTGTCCGCTGCTTTCACAAGGGGAAGAAGTTCGCGGTCGCCTTCGCCCGAGGCGGTCAGGATGGATTCGTAGCCCGGCTTTAAATCAGCGGGCAAAAGGCTTAAAAGCTTTTTGCGGGCGGTTTTTTCCACTTCGCCGTAGGCGGAGCGGATTTCCGGGTTATAATATTTTACCGGAGTAGGTAAGTCGCCGGTCAGGATTTCGGTTGCGTCGTGGTACAGCGCGAGGAGCGCGGCGCGCTCCGGATTTACGTTTCCGCCGAAGCGGGTGTTGCGGAGCACCGCCAGCGCGTGGGCGATTACGGCGGTTTCAAAGCTGTGCTCACAGAGGTTTTCTTCGCGCGTGTTGTGCATCAGCCCCCAACGGTTAATATATTTCATGCGCGAAAGCATCGCGTAAAAATGGAACATCCGGTTATCCCCCTGTATCCTTATATACTGCCCGTTTTTAAAGCAAAACTCCCCTGTTCTGAAAGGAAAAGGCAGGAAAGCCGAATGGGAATCATGCGTTTTCATAAACGGAAAGCGAATTATTTATAATATACTAATAAAACGTAAATTTTGCAAGAAGAGGGAGCCGGTTTTATTAAATTCGCTTTGTTCCAACAAAACCCTGTGTTATAATATGGAATAACAAATTGATAAACAGAGCAGTCGGCTTTTCCATGTTTACTGCTGTTAAACGGAGGCGACGGTTTGACCAGCATACTGACCCGCAAAGGAAAACAGAACTACTATCGGAAGGCCTTTTTATACGGCCTTGCAGTCTCCTTTCTTTTTTTCATCCCGTTTATTCTTTACGACAACGGCTATTTTTTATTCTACGGTGATTTTAATGTGCAGCAGGTGCCGTTCTACCAGATGTGCCACGACGCAATCCGCAGCGGAAACATCGGCTGGAGCTGGACAACCGATCTGGGCGCGAATTTCATCGGTTCCTATTCCTTTTACCTTCTGGGAAGCCCGTTTTTCTGGCTGACCATCCCGTTTCCGAGCGCGGCGGTGCCGTACCTGATGGGTCCGCTGCTGATTCTGAAATTCGGCTGCGCTTCGCTGACGGGATACCTTTATCTGGAAAGATACGTCGAGGAGAAGGACTACGCGGTGATCGGCGGAATGCTGTACGCGTTTTCCGGCTTTTCGGTTTACAATATCTTTTTTAATCATTTCCATGAAGCGATCGTATTCTTTCCGCTCATGCTGTGGGCGCTGGATGAATACATGTACAAAAAACGCAGGGGGCTTTTCGCGCTGACCGTTTTTATCTGCTGCTTCGTCAATTATTACTTCTTCGTGGGACAGGTTGTTTTTACCCTGCTTTACGGGTTTACCCGGCTGTTCAGCGGAAACTGGAAAATCACGGTGCGCGATTTCCTCCTGCTGATGTGCGAAGCGGTGATCGGTGTGCTGTGCGCCTGCGTTTTGCTGGTGCCGACCGTGCTTGCCGTGATTCAGAACCCGCGCGTGAACAGTCCGCCGGACGGCTGGAACGCCCTGCTTTACGACTGGAACCAGCGGTACGTTCATATCCTGGAATGTTTCTTCTTCCCGCCGGATATCCCCGCGCGGCCGAACTTTACCCCGAAGTCCGAGGCAAAATGGGCGTCGCTGGGCGCGTGGCTGCCGCTGTTCAGCATGACCGGCGTGATCGGTTTTCTGCGGATGCGCAAAAAGCACTGGCTGAAAACCCTGCTCGGCATCCTGTTCCTGATGGCGTTTGTCCCGGTTCTGAATTCCGCGTTCCAGCTCTTTAACTCCTCCTATTATGCGCGCTGGTTCTATATGCTGACCCTGATGATGAGCCTTGCGACAATCATTGCGCTGCAAAGGGCGTGCATTGACTGGAAAAGCTCGATGAAATGGACAATGGGGATTACGCTTGGAATCGCGCTGCCGATCGGGCTGATGGTGAAATCCACCCAGCAGGACGGCAATAAGACCTACACGTTCGGGCTGGAGGATTACCCGACGCGCTTCTGGTCGTATGTCGCCATCGCCATGGTGAGCCTGCTCCTTTTAACCATTATCTTTAAATATTATAAACGCGATAAAAAAGGCTTTATCCGCCGCTGTATGGGTGGGGTGGCCGCGATTTCCTTCGTTTACGCGCTGTTCTTTGTCGCGCTGGGGAAAACCCAGAGCGAGGACGCCCACAAGGAGATGATTCCCTATTCCCTGAACGGCGGCGCGGACATCAAGCTGCCGGACACGAAAAACTGCCGTGTCGACGTTTACGACGGAATGGATAATCAGGCCATGTTCTGGCAGATTCCCACCATTCAGGCGTTCCACAGCATTGTTCCCGGTTCCATCATGGATTTTTACCCCTCGATCGGCGTGCAGCGCGACGTGGGTTCCCGCCCGGAAACGAAGTATTACGGCCTGCGCGGGCTGACGAGCTGCCGCTGGCTGTTTGACCCGGCTTTAAGCGGCAAGGACTTCGCCGTGGGGGAAGCGGATGTGAACGCGCCGGCCATGCCGGGCTGGCGTTACTACGCTTCACAGAACGGGTTCAAAATTTATGAGAATCAGTACTATATTCCCATGGGATTCAGCTACGATTCCTACATCACCCGCTCGGAGTACGAGCAGGTAGACAAGGAAAGCCGCCATCTGCTTCTGCTGAAAACGCTGGTGGTGGAAAACGACGACGTGAAGAAAGTAAGCGGCATGCTCAAGCATGACGACGACTTTATGTCCTCCGATTTTTCGCAGGAGGCCTATTTTGAGGACTGCCTGAACCGCAAGGCCGAGTCCTGCTCCTTCTTTGAACACGACAACGGCGGTTTTACCGCGAAAATCAACGCCGACAAAGAGCGGCTGGTCTTTTTCAGCGTGCCGTGGGAAGGCGGCTGGAGCGCGCAGGTGAACGGCAAGGATGCGCAGATTCTGAAAGTCAACGTCGGGTTTATGGCGGTAAAGGTTCCGGCGGGCCAGTCGACCATCCGCTTCAACTATACCACCCCGGGCTTAAAGCAGGGGGCGCTGATTTCCCTTGGCGGCGCGGCGCTGCTGGCTTTTTACTGGATTGTAACCCGACGCTACGATAAAAGGCATCCGCATAAGCGGAAAACGTACCGCATCAAGCATGCTTTACCCGAAAAACCGAACGAACCCGCCGGACCGGCGGAAAATTTATAAAGGAATGATCGGAGGTTGCCATGCCTACAGTCTATTTTGTAATCCCGTGCTATAACGAGGAAGAAGTCCTGCCGGAAACCGTCCGGCGGCTGACAGAAAAAATAAACGGAATGATCGAGTCCGGGCGCGCCGACCGGCAAAGCCGCATGCTGCTGGTGGACGACGGCAGCCGCGACAAAACCTGGGAGCTGATCAGCAGATTCCATGCGGAAAACGAGCTGGTGAGCGGGATAAAGCTTGCGCACAACCGCGGGCATCAGAACGCGCTGCTGGCCGGGCTGATGACCGCGAAGGAATCCTGCGACTGCGCCGTCAGTCTGGACGCGGACTTGCAGGACGACATTGAGGTGCTCGACCAGTTTGTGGACAAGTTTATCGACGGCTGTGACGTGGTGTACGGCGTTCGGAACAAGCGCGAAACCGATACGTTCTTTAAGCGCACCACCGCGCAGGGCTTTTACAAATTCATGAGCGTACTGGGCGTGGATGTGGTGTATAATCACGCGGATTACCGCCTGATGAGCCGCCGCGCGCTGGAAGCGCTGGGCGAATATAAGGAAACCAACCTGTTTCTACGCGGCATTGTGCCGCTGATCGGCTACCGCAGCGACTATGTGTATTACGACCGGCACGAGCGCTTCGCGGGGGAGTCGAAGTATCCGCTGAAAAAGATGCTCGCGTTCGCGTGGGACGGCATTACTTCCTTCAGCGTAAAACCGCTGCGGATGATTGCGAATTTAGGCGTGCTGGTGTGCTTCGTCAGCCTGATCGGCGTGATCTGGGCGCTGATTGCCCGCTCCTTCTTAACGGCGGGGTTCTGCGGCGTCTGGTTTCTGGGCGGCGTCCAGCTTTTGTGCCTTGGCGTCGTCGGCGGGTATATCGGCAAGATTTACAGCGAAGTAAAGGCGCGCCCGCGGTATAAAATCGAAGAATATAAAAAATAGTCGACTGCCGCAGAAGAAAGGAAAATCTGCGCTCAGCCGACCGAATCGGAGTATTTCCCGGGAAAAGCGGGCACATAGTGCCGTTTTGGCGTATTTCTAATTCGCGGGCGGGAAAAAATTTACAGGTGTACGGAAGGGATGCTTCCTGCCGCCGTGTTCGATACCCGGCCGTTTTTGGGCGCCGTTATTTTCCTTCCTTTAAAAGGATGCGCGTTTCGCCCGGGTTCAGGCAGACAAGCTTTGCGGCGATGCGGGGGTGTTTGAGCCGCAGGCGCACCATGTCGCGCAGCGTCTGGCCGCCGTTATAGCCGTGGATGACCCGTATTTCCGTAACCTTTTTTGTGTCGGCCCGGTTTAAAAGCTGCTCGAGGCCGCGTTTGGCTTCCCCGGCGGTCATGCCGTGGATATCCACTTCCAATATATTTCCGTGTCTTTCCTGCAACAATTTTATCGCCGGCTTATCCTAAAAGATTCCCGCTTTACGGGTCGAACGGAGACGGGTTTCCCGTTTTTGCGACAAGATACTTTTGAACCGATTTCGTTTCTTCTGTTCTTATAAAAAGTATTATACCATTTATCCGACAAAATGGAAGCAACACACCTATTTTTTTATGCTATAATAAGACAAAACAGGAGGGATCAAATTGAAGGTTGTGGACCTGCGCAATGTCTTTGCAAGCTGCAACGACATGCTGATTGAAATCAGCGATAATTTTATCTATTATGCAGAAGAAAAAAAAGAGGAGGGACACAACAGTCTCTTCATTTTAGAATATAACCGCATTACGCGGCGGGAACGAATCGTTACCAATTACATACTCAGCAATCCGTCTTTTGTCCAGCATTTTTTCTGTTTCCCGGACCATATCATCGTAGTGATGGAAGGCGGGGAAAGCGAAGCCTGGATTCTGCGGATCGACAAGCATACCGGCGAAGAAAAAAACATGGCAAAGCTGAACTTTATCGGCAGCTTTGCGGACTGTACGGCGCTGGATGAAGACCATATCATCGTTTACACCGTTGAAAACGAGAAGCATCAGAATATGTTTCAGGCTTACAAAAAGCTTACAGGATTTTCCAAAATTGCGTATCTGTATGATCTGGACGACGAGAAATACTATTATGTGCGCGACCCGCGCGTCTGCAATGCGGACAGCTCCGGCCTGATTCCCTACGAGCGGGACGGGCAGATTCAGCTTTTGGTGCTTTTGCCGCACGGGGATGAAGCAGAAAAGGAAAAATGCTATAAAAACAAGCGCTGGCTGGGCGACAATATCAACGACAACGTATGGCTCTGCCCGCTTTTTGATTTTATTATCACCGTGAAAAACGGCGAGGAACGCGCGCCGCTGGAGCTGATTTTAAGCGCGGGAACCTGCGGCTTGGTGCGCTACGCGGGGATGGACGAGGAAAACCTGTATTTCCGCGCAAAACATTTCCCCACCGGCGATCAGCGGCTCTGCGCCTACAACAAGCTGACCGGCAAAAAGACGGTGGCGGCGGAGCTGAACCTGAAAGGGGACGAGAAACCCGCTTCGTTCTTTATCGACGTGAACGGCGCGCGGGTTTACCGCATTACGGAGAATGAGGACGACTACGAGGTGGACGGCGTTCTGAATTCGGAAATCCACGCGAAATACAGCAAGGAGCTGGGCGGGTTCCTCGCCTGTGTGGACGACCGGTTCATTCTTGCGCGCTATGTCCTTTCGGATGATAAGGATTCCTTCGAATTCAACTCCATTTATGATGTAACGACCAATGAGCAGAAAAGCTATGAATGCTGCTGCACCGTGCAGGGCAGTACGGTGGTGCTGTACTAAATACGGTCCGCTTCCTCTTCCGAATCGTCCACTTGAATCGAGAATTCGACGCTCTCCCTGCAATCGGGGCATTGCAGGGAACTTTCTTTTACAACGCCTTTTCTGGCGGCGTACACAAAAGGAAAAACGGCGCTTAGAGCGGTCATGCATAAATTTCCGCTTTTTTCTTTATCAATCAGTGCGCCGTCAAAATAAATGCTGTCGCCTTCCTTGTACAGGGGGCAATTCGACTGCACAACGACCAATTTAATCTTATTTTCTTTCATCTTCTTCATTCCTTTTTTTATTATTCAGACGGTCATCTTCTACAATGGGAAACAGCCAGCGGGGCGAAGCAAAAGTGGGGGACACCGCTTCGCCGCTGTCTGTTGGGTGCAAGGCATAAAAAAACGCCATACACGGACTTTCATCCATATACAACGCTACCACGCACAATGCGAAATTCGAAAATACCTCTGTACAAAACCGCAGACAAGAGGTATAATAGGATACGCAATGTGCTGATTATATCAGTTGCGTATGGAGGGGTTTTCTCCGTATGCAGGGGGCAAGTGTTCCCGCACCTGTTCCTGCATTGCACTTTTATATTTTTATGCCTTACAAGCAGATTATAGCTCTTTTATTCGAATAATGCAACAGGAATTTTGAATTTAAATGGATTATTCGAAATATTTTAATATGAAAAGTCGAAAGCTGTTCAGCAAAGTTGCAGGACAGCTTTTTCTATAGTTTAGCCGGGCACAGCGCCGTTTATTGTTTCTCCTGCGGCGGGGCGGCGCTTGAACAACTTGAAAGTTTTAATCAAACTTTTTCAAAAGTTTGCGAGGTTTGGGGCGGAAGCCCCATCGTTCCCTTGCCTTTTAAAAGCGCAGGAAGGGAGCAGAAACAGTCCGGTGGACTGTTTCTGTGTGGGGAACCCTCGCCGGGGGTTCCCCGGAGGGTTGGAACTGGATCCTGTTTGATGTTTTCTGACAGGCCGTAACTATCCCTTTGTTCTTCATATTGAATTACAGAAATGATTTAGTCTGCCCTCAGGCCGGGCGGGCCCCTACTTTCGGGTTCGTCCGAAAGTAGGCAAAGGACGAGCAGGGGGCTTTTGAATCCCGGCGAGAGGGTTCCATAAAAGCCCCCTGCACTCCTGAGGTATCCCCAAAGGGCCTTTGAGGTACACGCATTCTATGTGGTTTTCATTGACGTTCCTCCAAGGCAGCTTAGAGAAAAAAAGTGACTTATTATAAAACATGCGTGCGATCAGCCGCCCCGGCGGGAGGGTTCCATAAAAGCCCCCTGCACCCTGAGGTATCCCCAAAGGGCCTTTGGGGTACACGCATTCTGTGTGGTTTTCATTGATGGAGTCCTACGTTAGCCTTCCGTTGGAGGAACGCCGCTTGCGGCGTGGGGGAAACGGCAAATCGGCGCTGTGCGCCCGTGCAGGCTTAGCCTGCAAAAAGCGCCGGGGCGAAAACCCCGGCGCTGATTTTTTGCTTATTTACCGGATGCTGTGGAAGCGGGCGTCGAAGCTTGGGGTGCCGCAGGAGCTGCTGCGGAGGAAGCCGCGGCTACAAACATGGAAGGACTGTAGGAATCCAGCGCCTTCTGATTCAGGGTGATGTTGGAGTAAGACTGCGCCGCCTTCTCCATATCCTTGGAGAATTCCTCGGCTTTCATTTCAGCCAGCAGATTATTGCGGCTGCTTTCCGCGCCGAGCTCATCCTTCGTCTTCGCCGAAATATCGTTCTTCATCACGACGAGGTGAGCGCCGGAAATTTCAGCGGATTTCACTTCGCCCGGCTTCATGGAATCCAGCAGCTTTTTCAGTTCCGCCGGATAGCCGGTGCTTGTGTTCAGATTTTCGGTAACATTCTGAAGCTGCTCGGTTGTCTGCTTGGAAGCGGTTTTGTACTCGTCGGCAATCTGCTTCATCGTCTTCTTCTTGGAAGCAACATCCGCGGCGTAAGCGTCGAACTGCGCCTTGACGGCGGCCTTTTCCTTATCCGTAAACGCGGCTACACTGCCGTCGGATTTTGTATTGTACAGGGATTTCGCAATAAAGGTGAAATCGGTGTAATTCTTTTCAAAATAGGATTTGAGTTCGGATTCGGGAACCTCTTTCTTGCCGCCCTTGCCGTAAAGCCCGGTGAAGATTTTTTGGTATTTGGTGTAGAAATCCGCATAGGCAAGGTTGAAGGACTCCTTTGAAATTCCGTATTTTTCAAGGGTGGTGCTCGCCTGTTCCCACTGGGCGTCGGTTGCGCTGCCGATTGCTTTGGTCTCCTCCGGCGTAAGGGTCAGGTTCAGCTCTTTCATTTTATCGTTTAAAACGAAAAGCATCTTGGTGTAGGTGAGCGCTTTGTCCTTCATATAAGCATCGGCACTTTTGTTTTCGATTTTCTGATCCAGCACGGGTTTTGTCGGGTCCGTTTTCATGCTGTCCGCGCCCTGATAGGCGGCATATAAATTATAGATGTAGACTCCGATCGGAGCGGTAAAGCTGTCGTTTTTCATGGCCCAGCTTTTGTCGGTGGAACACGCGGCGGTGCTGGCCGCCATGGCAAATGCCAGGAGGACGGCGACGCCCTTTTTTAAACTTTTTATCATAGTTACCTCCATACGCTTGCGCGCGAAATTTCGAAAGACGCCCCCAGTACGGAGGCTTTCTTTATCATAACCAATTTTATCATTATACACGAATTAAAATTGCTTGTCCAGACAAAAACCGTCACATTTTATAAACTGTATGGAAATGCCGCGCCGCTACGCGTCTTTTTGGATGGCTCCGAGAATTTCGGTGAGCGTGTCGAGCGGCGTGGCGCCGGGTTCGATTTTTACGCTGATGTACGGCTTGGCCCCCGCGTTGAGCATAACCCGGGAACGCAGGGCGGAAACCAGCGCGCCGACCTGCTTCATGTCGATTTGCTTTTTATAAAGCAGGAGAACGTCGTTCTGCTGCTTTATTTCATAGATGCCAAGCTGGGACGCGAGATTGCGAAGGAGCGCGATTTCGATCAGGCCGTTTACGCTCTCCGGCGGGTCGCCAAAGCGGTCGATCAGCTCGTCGGTTACGTCGAGCGCGTCGTCGCGTGTGCGGATATCGGCGATGCGGCGGTAAATCTCCAAGCGCTGGCTGAGGTTCGAAATATAGCTTTCGGGAATATGCGCCTGTACCTGCATGTCTACAAGGCATTCCTGGTCATATTCCTGCGGGGTTTCACCCTTCTCGCGGCTGATCGCTTCGGCGAGCAGGTGCAGGTACATGTCGTAGCCGACCGCCTCCATATGCCCGTGCTGTTCGCCGCCCAGAATGTTGCCCGCGCCGCGGATTTCCAGGTCGCGCATGGCGATTTTGAAGCCGGAGCCGAATTCGGTGAATTCGCGGATGGCGGAAAGGCGCTTCTGCGCGATTTCGGTGAGCACCTTGTTGGGCGTAAAGGTCAGGTAGGCGTAGGCGCGGCGGCTGGAACGCCCCACGCGCCCGCGAATCTGATGAAGCTGGGAAAGCCCCATGCGGTCTGCGTTTTCAATAATCAATGTATTGGCGTTCGGAACGTCTACGCCGGTTTCAATAATGGTGGTGCAGACAAGAACGTCGATTTCGTGTTCGATCAGGCGGCGCCAGACTTCGGAAAGCTCCTGCTCGTTCATCTTGCCGTGGCCGAAGCCGATGCGCGCTTCGGGAATCTGCGCCTGTAAGCGGGCGGCGGTGCGCTCGATGGTCGCCACGTCGTTATGCAGATAGTAAACCTGTCCGCCCCGGCGGAGTTCGCGCCGGATGGCTTCGGCGATCAGGCCGTTGTCGTGTTCCAGAACATAGGTCTGCACCGGATGACGGTCGTGCGGCGCTTCTTCGATCAGGCTCATGTCGCGGATGCCGGACAGCGCCATGTTCAGCGTGCGCGGAATCGGCGTGGCCGAAAGGGTAAGGACGTCCACATTATTGCACAGGGCTTTCAGCTTTTCCTTCTGGGCAACGCCGAAACGCTGTTCCTCGTCGATGATGATAAGGCCGAGGTCGCGGAATTTCACGTCCTTGGAAACGAGCCGGTGCGTGCCGACAACCATGTCGATTTCCCCGCGCCTTAACCGGCGGAGAATTTCCTCCTGCTGTTTCGGGGTGCGGAAGCGCGAGAGAAGTTCGATTTTAACGGGGAAGCCTTCCATGCGCTTGGTGATCGTCTGATAGTGCTGCCACGCGAGAATGGTGGTGGGAACGAGCATGGCGCACTGTTTGGAGTCGGTTATGCACTTGAACGCCGCGCGCAGGGCGACTTCCGTTTTGCCGAAGCCCACGTCGCCGCAGAGCAGGCGGTCCATGGGCGCTTCCCGCTCCATGTCGCCTTTGATTTCCTCAATACAGCGAAGCTGCGCTTCGGTTTCGTCAAATTCAAAATGCGCCTCGAAATCGCGCTGCCATTCGTTGTCTTCGGGGAATGCATGTCCTTTTGCCTGCATCCGCTCGGCGTAAAGCTTCATCAGCTCTTTTGCCATGTCCTTAACCGCGTTGCGAACCCGGGTTTTGGCTTTCTGCCACTCCGCGCCGCCGAGGCGGTGCAGCTTTACGGTGGCGTCCTCGCGCGGGCCGATGTATTTGGAAACCATGTCCAGCTGGGTAACCGGAACATAGAGCGTATCGTTTTTGGCGTAGCGTACTTTAATATAATCCTTGACAACGCCTTGCATGTCGATTTTGTGGATTCCCTCGAACACGCCGATGCCGTGCGCCGCGTGAACCACATAGTCGCCGGGCGTCAGCTCGGCAAGGCTGTAAATTTCCTGGCTGTTCTTACTGCGCCTTGCTTTCTTCTGCGGGGTGGTAATCAGCCTTCCGTGCGTGATCAGCCCGAAAAACGCGCCCGGATATTCCAACCCGGCGGAAAGCGCGCCGGAAGTGACCACAACGGTTCCGCGCTCGACCTTTTCGGGATGCTCCGCATAGGCCGCGGGGATGCCCTGCGCCTGTAAGTCCGCGGCGGCGGTCTGTGCCGCGCGCTCATTTCCGGCAAGGACAACGCACGCCCATTTGGTTACAAGCATGTTCTGCACGTCCTCGCCCAAAAGCTGGGTGCTGCCGCCCCAGACGGAAAGCTGACGCGCGGTCATGTTCAAAAGGGTGCGCACCGGCGTATCGTAGCTGCCGCGCACGAAAGCGTCCAGATAAACGGCGCCGCTTTGCTCGAAGCGCTCCAGCGCGTAAGCCCAGTCGCCGCTGAAGGTGTCCAGCCCGCGGCAGAGCGTACCGTCCGCCAGAAGGTCCTTTACGTCCTCGCCCCACTGCCAGAGCGCGCTGCGCATGCGTTCCTTCGCTTTCGCGGGTTCGCTGACGAACAGCAGGGTATCGGGAACCATGTAATCGAACAGGGTAGCGGTTGAAGAATATAACAAGGAAATATATTTATCGGCGCAGCCGATATGCAGGCCGTTTTCCAGCTTCTGCGCCTGCCCCGCCAATACGGCTTTTGCCGCCGGGGCGGCTTTGCCGCGCAGGGAGGAAGCGAGCTTCTTTATTTTCTGCGCCAGCAGTCCGGGGTCGTCGATCAGCGCCTCCACAGCGGGCGCGATCGTGATTTGCGGGACGGTTTCGGTGCGGCGCTGTGTTTCCAGATCAAACAGGGAAATGGTGTCGATTTCGTCGCCCCAGAATTCCACCCGGGCCGGGTTCGGCGCGTCGGGCGTGAAAATATCCAGAATACCGCCGCGCTGGGAATACTGGCCGGTGCCGTCCACCTGGTCGGCGCGTTCGTAGCCGCAGCGGTTCAGGGCATTGAGCACCTGCTCCATGGAAACGGCCTGCCCGGCTTTCAGGGAGACCGTCCGCTTTTTCAGCTCGTCCGGCGGAATGGTGTATTGCAGCGCCGCGTCCAGACAGCAGACAACCGCGTCGCAGTCGCCGCTCAAGGTCTGCTCCAGAAGCTGCAGGCGCTGATGCTCGTACTCGTGGCTGCTTCCCGCCGTATCGCGGAAGGAAAAATCGCGGACGGGATAGAACAGCGGCTTCATGCCCATGGCGCCGAGGTCGTCGCAAAGGCGCTGCGCCTCGTTTTCGTCACCGGCAACAACAAAAGCCCTGCGCCGTAATTTTGCGCAGAGCGAGTAGATAATATTGGCTTTGTGAATACCGGAAATACCGGTTACCGCCGCGGGCAGCGCGCCGGATTTTACGGCGGCTTCAAGCGTCTGAAACTCTTTGAGCCCGCTGATTGCATTCGTGAGAAATTTCATGGAATCCCCTTTGTACGGCTGTAATTTTGATTGGCGCGATTCCGTTTATACAGGATTATTTTATATTATATGCTTTCGCCGGTACTCCATAACACCAAATCCTTATGGGCGTCCTGTTTTATGAATCCGATAAGGTTCGATGCGATAGAGTACTAGGAATTATATCGATTCATTGCTTCGGCGGCGTTGTCCTGAACCATCAGCTCCACCGAGGAATTTACATGGTCGATCGCCTCGTACAGCGCCTTACGGTCGGCGTCCGTGAATTTGGAAAGCACCCAGTCGGCGAGATCCCACCCGGGATTTGGTTTCGCGCCGGTGCCGATTTTTATGCGCGGGAAACGGTCGCTTCCGCTCAGGTAGATGATGTTTTTCATCCCGTTCTGGCCGCCGTCGCTTCCTTTCATGCGGATGCGCATACGGCCCGGTTCCAGCGAGATATCGTCGAACAGGATGATCGTTTTTTCCGGCGGCAGCTTGTAGAAGCGCATGGCCTCCGTTACGCTCTGTCCGCTCAGGTTCATATAGGTTGAGGGCTTTAAAAGCAGAACCTTTTTGCCGCCGATCTGCGCGGTTCCGCACAGCCCCTTGAATTTTAAGCGGTCGACGCGCGCGCCGGCCTTTTCCGCAATATAGTCCAGCGCCATGAAACCCGCGTTATGGCGCGTATTTTCGTATTTGGCACCCGGGTTGCCGAGGCCGACGATAAGGTATTCGACCTGACCCGCCGGTTCGGCTTTCGCCGCAAACGGATTATGAAACAATGATATCACCTCATTTTGCCCTTAAGCCGGGGGCGAAGTACTTTTTTCGGATACCGGAAGTTTTGGTTAATTTTTTTAAAAGGTTGCAGGGTTTGGGGCGGCGCGCCATTGCTCCCCTGTCTTTTAAAAGTGTAGGAGGGGAGCAAAAACAGTCCGGTGGACTGTTTTTGACAGGTCGAACCTATCCCTTTATTCCTTCGTATTGGAATTACAGAAATGATTTAGTTTGCCCTCAGGCCGGGCGGGCCCCTACTTTCGGAATCGTCCGAAAGTAGGCCAAGGACGAGCAGGGGGCTTTTGAATCCCGGCGGGAGGGTTCCATAAAAGCCCCCTGCACCCCGAGGTATCCCCAAAAGGCCTTTGAGGTACACGCATTCTATGTGGTTTTCATTGACGTTCCTCCGAGGTAGCTTAGAGGGAAAATCTACCTTATTATAAAACGTGCGTGCAGACTTAGCCTGCCCTGCCGGTCGGGGAGCGCCTACGGCGTGCTCAACTGTGGGCAGGGTAAAGAAACGGGGCGGAATAGGGCTCCCTACTCCGCCTGATTTATTTCTTAGATTTCTTTTATCAGACAAACATGGGGGAAACCGGTTTGTCTTCGTAGATGCGCTCGATCGCTTCGGCGAACAGCGGGGCGACGGGCAGGATGGTAAAGTTATCAAGCTGCTTTTCGGGCGGCAGGGGAATGGTGTCGAGCAGGACAAGCTCCTTGATCGGGCTGTTCTTGATGCGCTCGATTGCCGGGCCGGAAAGGACGGCGTGGGTGGCGCAGGCGTTGACTTCCTTTGCGCCTTTTTCCATGATTGCGCTGGCGGCGTTGCAGAGCGTGCCCGCGGTATCGATCATGTCGTCGACAAGAACAACTTTTTTATCCTTCACGTCGCCGATCAGGTTCATCACTTCGCAGACGTTGGCTTTCTGGCGGCGCTTGTCCACAATGGCAAGCGGGCAGCCGATGCGCGCCGCGAAATTACGGGCGCGGGTAACGGAGCCGAGGTCGGGGGAAACAATGACGTAATCGTCGGTGTTGTCGCCGATCCGCTCTTTCAGGAAGGAGGAAAGGATGGGCGCGCCGAGAAGGTGGTCCACAGGGATGTTGAAAAAGCCCTGTATCTGGGGAGCGTGCAAATCCATGGTCAGTACACGGTCGGCGCCCGCGGTCGTAATCAGATCGGCGCAGAGCTTTGCGGAAATCGGGTCGCGGGCCTTGGCCTTGCGGTCCTGGCGCGCGTAGCCGAAATACGGCATAACGGCGGTAATCCGAGCGGCAGAGGCACGTTTCATCGCGTCGATCATGATGAGGAGTTCCATCAGGTTATTATTGACCGGGGCGCAGGTAGACTGAACAATAAAGCAGTCGGAGCCGCGGACCGATTCAAAAAGGGAAAGGGAAATTTCGCCGTCGCTGAACATTCCTACTTCGCTTTTACCCATCGGAAGTCCCAAACACTCCGAAATCTGTTTTGCCACGCGCTGATTTGCATTTGCAGCAAAAATTTTGATATCCTTGCCGTGAAAATTCATTTGCATATCCCCCTAATTTTTCTCAGTGGTTTATAACCGTGAAAGGCGCTACCGCCTGATTTGGCTTTATTACGCTGTTTTCGCACTGCACCGAATGCAGGCGTACGCCGTCGCCCACGATACAGTCCGAAACAAAAGAATTCGGCCCCACCGTGCAGCTGCAACCGATAACGGTTTTGCCGCGCAGAATGGTGCCGGGTAAAATGCAGGTATCGCTGCCGATTTTTACATCCGGGCCAATCATGACGCCGTCGCGGCAGGGAATTTCGATTCCGTTTTTCATATGCCGGGAAAGAACCTCCTCGCGCGCGATGGAATTCAGCGCGTTGAGCTGGAGGCAGTCGTTGGCGCCCAGCACGGTGTTTGCATCGCCGGTGGTATGGGCGGCGGCCTTTCTGCCGTTTTTAATCAATAGCTTGACCGCGTCGGTCAGATAGTATTCTCCCTGGGCATTGTCGTTTTGGATTTGATCCAGGATATTCAAAAGGTCGTCCGCCCGGAACCAGTAGGCGCCCGAGTTGATTTCGCAGATGGACAGGGTTTCGCGGTCCGCGTCCTTCTGTTCCACGATTGCGCGGATCAGGTGGGTTTCGGGATCGCGTACAATCCGCCCATAGCCGGTCGGGTCGTCCAGCACGGCGGTGATGACCGTTGCCGCGTTGCCGTTTTCCGCGTGGTCCCTGCGCGCTTCGTCGATCACCTGCGCGTTTACGAACGGCGCGTCGCCGTTTAAAATCAGTACGTTTTCCCCGCGGTGTCCGCGAAGGAAATCCGCCGCCATCATAACGGCGTGGCCGGTGCCCTTGCGCTCGGCCTGCAGGGTATGGCAAATTTTCGCGCCGGTGCCGGCGGTATTTAAATTCGAAAGATATTGTTCCACTTTTTCATGCATGTAGCCGGTTACGACGCAGATGCCGGATACTCCGGCCCCTTCGGCGGAATCGATTACCCATTGCAGCATGGGTTTAAAAAGCACCGGCGAAAGCACTTTGGGGCGGTTGGATTTCATCCGTTTTCCATCGCCGGCGGCAAGAATGACAGCGCAGCATTGTTCTGGCATAATTTCCTCCGTGAATAATATTGCAATGCATCAGAGCATAAAAATGACATTTTACTTTGTCTTAACATTATCTCTATTATCGCATAAGAATCAGAATTTTCAAGGAAAAATTTCAGATTTGCCGAGGATTTGTGAAAGTTACTGGGATTTCGTTAAATTTAATTTAAAATATCAGTTGGTTTTATAAGAAAACATATGGTAATTTTTAAATGTTTTTGTTATAATACAGTTTGAGCGATTGTTAAAGAATTATTATATGGAATAGCTCGATAATACAACTGATTATAGGAGGTACTTTTAATGAGCCACAAGTATGTCTACCTTTTCTCCGAAGGCAACGGCAAAATGAGAGAGCTGCTGGGCGGAAAAGGTGCAAACTTAGCTGAGATGACCGTTCTCGGCATGCCTGTTCCTCAGGGATTTACGATTACCACGGAGGCCTGCACCCAGTATTATGAAGATGGCCGCGAAATCAATGCGGATATCCAGGCTGAAATTTATGAATACCTTGCAAAAATGGAAACCATCTGCGGCAAGAAATTTGCCGATCCCCAGAACCCGCTTCTCGTTTCCGTGCGTTCCGGCGCCCGCGCTTCCATGCCGGGTATGATGGACACGATCTTAAACCTCGGTTTGAATGATACCGTTGTCGAGGGCCTTGCAAAAATCACCAACAGCCCGCGCTTCGCATACGACTCCTACCGCCGTTTCGTGCAGATGTTCTCCGACGTTGTTATGGAGCTTTCCAAAACAGAGTTCGAGAAAATCATCGAGGCGAAGAAGCAGGAAAAAGGCGTTAAGATGGACACCGAGCTTGACGCAGACGACATGAAGGACCTTGTAAAGAAATTCAAGGCTTTCTATAAAGCACAAAAGGGCGAGGATTTCCCGACTGACCCGAAGGTTCAGCTCATGGAAGCCGTAAAAGCCGTTTTCCGTTCCTGGGACAACCCCCGTGCGAACGTATACCGCCGCATGAACGAAATTCCTTACGACTGGGGCACCGCCGTTAACGTACAGGCGATGGTATTCGGCAACTCCGGCGACAAATCCGGCACAGGCGTTGCGTTTACCCGCAACCCGGCCACCGGTGAAAAGGCACTGTTCGGCGAGTATCTCATTAACGCACAGGGCGAAGACGTTGTTGCGGGTATCCGCACGCCTTCCCCGATCAGCCACCTCCAGCAGGATATGCCGGAAGTCTATAACCAGTTTGCAGAAATTGCAAATAACCTTGAAAAACATTATAAAGACATGCAGGACATGGAGTTCACCATTGAAAACGGCAAACTTTATATGCTCCAGACCAGAAACGGCAAGAGAACCGCTGCCGCGGCTCTGAAAGTCGCTGTTGACCTGGTTGACGAAGGCATGATCGACGAGGAAGAGGCTGTTCTGCGCGTTGAGCCGAAGCAGCTCGATTCCCTGCTCCATCCGCAGTTCGACGCAACCGCCATTAAAAAGGCCAAAGCGATCGGCAAAGGTCTTGCAGCTTCCCCGGGCGCTGCCTGCGGTAAAGTTGTCTTCTCCGCGGAAGACGCAAAAGAATGGCACGCAAGAGGCGAGAAAATCGTTCTCGTTCGTCTGGAGACCTCTCCGGAAGACATCGAAGGCATGGCTGTTGCACAGGGTATCCTGACCGTTCGCGGCGGCATGACCTCCCATGCGGCTGTTGTTGCGCGCGGCATGGGCACCTGCTGTGTATCCGGCTGCGGCGAAATCGTTGTCGATTATGATGCAAAGCATTTCACCCTCGCGGGCCAGACCATCAAAGAGGGCGACTATATTTCCATTGACGGTTCTACCGGCAATATTTACGCGGAAGCAATCCCGACCGTTGCGGCTTCCATTTCCGGCGATTTCGACCGCTTCATGAAGTGGGCCGATTCCGTCCGCAAGCTCGAAGTTTACACCAACGCCGACACACCGAAGGACGCCAAGCAGGGCAGAGATTTCGGCGCGCAGGGTATCGGCCTTTGCCGTACCGAGCACATGTTCTTCGAGGGTCAGCGTATCAAGGCGATGCGTGAAATGATCGTTGCGGAGACGACACCGGAGCGCGAGAAGGCTCTTGACAAGATCATGCCTTACCAGCAGGGCGACTTTGAAGGCTTGTATGAAGTGATGGAAGGCCGTCCGGTTATTATCCGCTTCCTCGATCCGCCTCTCCACGAGTTCCTCCCGACGAAGGAGCAGGATATTAAGGAGATCGCGGGCGAACTGAATATCACCGTTGAAAAACTCAAGAATGTTATCGCGAGCCTGCACGAGTTCAACCCGATGATGGGCCATCGCGGCTGCCGTCTTGCCGTTTCCTATCCGGAAATTGCAAAGATGCAGACAACGGCTGTTATTAATGCGGCGATTGCTGTGAATAAAAAGCATCCGGAATTCAACACCGAGCCCCGCATCATGATTCCGCTCGTAGGCGAGGAGAAGGAATTGAAGTTCGTTAAGGATGTTGTTACCGAGACAGCGGACAAGATCATCAAGGATTCCGGCGCTGCGCTGAAATATCAGGTCGGTACCATGATCGAAATCCCGCGCGCCGCTCTGACCGCCGACGAAATTGCCAAGGAAGCCGAATTCTTCAGCTTCGGCACCAACGACCTGACCCAGATGACCTTTGGTTTCAGCCGTGACGATGCCGGCAAGTTCCTCAGCTACTACTATGAGAACAAGATTTACGAGTCCGATCCGTTTGCTCACCTCGACCAGAAGGGCGTTGGCAAGCTTGTTAAGATGGCTGTTCAGCTCGGCCGCGAGACAAGACCTGACATCCACCTCGGCATCTGCGGCGAACACGGCGGCGACCCGACTTCCGTCGAGTTCTGCCATAAGGTTGGCCTCAACTATGTTTCCTGCTCACCGTTCCGCGTGCCGATCGCACGTCTGGCTGCTGCACAGGCTGCCGTTAAGGAAAAGAGAGCGAAATAAGTTCGCGTTCTAACGGAATAAATCCTTTGTCCTTTTTAATAGACGAAGAAAAAGAATCCCCAATCGCAGGATTTCCTGTGGTTGGGGATTTTGCTGTATAAAAGCGGAGATTGGCAGGGAGGGGTTCAATCCTCTTCCCTCTTTTCGATTGCCCTCAGGCCGGGAGGGGCAGGCTCATCCGGAGGCGCTGTGTCGGGCAGACAGGAAATATTCCTTTGAATCTATTGCGCAACAACGGCTTTTTTGTTATTATAGTGTATAGTTTCGCTTTAATAAAGTTATGTATTAATAATTAAAAGCGTTAAACTAATATATAGTAAGGTTGGATGATTTATGACAACTCTTTTCTTAACGCTGCTGCCAATCCTCCTTATCCTGATTCTGCTGGTCGTATTCAAGAAGCCCGCCGATGTATCCGGAACCGTGGGGCTTCTTGTAATCGGGGTGGTTGCCTGCCTGTTTTTCCAGACTTCACTGGAGGTCTTTTTCCGGTCGACGATTGCCGGATTTATCAAATCCTTTTCCGTTTCGCTCATTGTTGCGACGTCGCTTTTGCAGATGGCTTTGATTGAAAAGAGCGGCGCGCTGAAACGGATTATTATTTTTATCAAGACGTTGGCAAGCGAGAACCGGTCGGTGCAGATTATGCTCCTCAACCTCGGATTCGGAACCCTGATGGTTGCCGTGGGGGCGACGCCGGTTTCCCTTTTGCCGCCCATTTTACTTTCCATGGGCTATTCGACTTACGTGGCGATTGCCTTGCCGGCGATCGGCTATGATTCGCTGTGTACATATGCGCTGCTCGGCGCGCCCATTGTTGTGTTTATCGATATGGCCAACGCCTTTTTAAAAAACGCGGGGCTTCTTTCTGCGGGCGGCGAAATCACCCTGTCGCAGGTCGGCACGGTCTTCGCTTATTTTCTGCCGCTGACTTCCATTATGATCGGCATTTCCATGCTGTATATTACGAATAAATGGAAGGGCGTGAAAGAGGGACTTGTTCCATGCCTTTTATCGGGAATTGTGATTGGCGTGATTGCCTTTGTCACGAGCCGGTACGACAATCTGGTTGTGCTGACCGGCGTACTGTGCGGAATCGGTGTTATCCTTGCTATGCTTGCTTATTTAAAGGCTACAGGGAAAAAGATCATAGATAAAAGCATTCTTACAAAAGAAGAACTGGAATACGAAAAACAGTATTCTTTATTAAAGGCGTTCATGCCGTGGATTTTGCTGATCGGTTCCATTCTGGTCATTAACGTTCCAAAGAATATTTTTAATCAGTTTTACCGCGTCTGGCTGTTCCCCATAAACGGGCTGACGGCGGACGGTTCGCCGATTGCGACCCGGTTTTTATGGAACGCCTATACTTGGATTTTTCTTAGCACCATTGCCGCGGCCTTTCTTTTAAAACCCACAAAACAGCAGCTTGCCGATACGGTGCGGGTATGGGCCAAGCGCGCGCCGAGGCCGATTTACTCCGCCGCCGTGTTTTTTGCAATCGGGGAAGTCATGAACATGTCGGGTTACAGCATGAAAGCGAACGCCTTTGTTACCGACAGTATGATTAAGGTACTCGCGGACTATTCGGCGCAGTTTTTTCATTCCGCTTACGGCGCGGTTGTAACTTTTATCGGGCTTTTCGGGGGCTTCATTACCGGGAGCGAAGCGTCCACCGTGGCCATGTTTGCGAAATATTCCATGAAAACCTCGGTGAATCTGGGACTTGACCGGACTTCCATGATTCTTATTACGGCGGGCCTTGCGTTCGGCGGGGGACTGGCAAGCGTTATTTCGCCGGCGAAGCTGCAGAATGCCGCCGCGTCCATTGACAAGCTGGGAGAGGAAAACCGGGTAATCCGTACCGCTTTTGTTTTCTCCCTTCTGTTTACCGTTATTACTTCTGCCTTTATCCTGATTTTACTGCGGGTTCTGCCGGGTACGATTTCCTAGGACGCCGGAGGGAATCAAAGGGGAAGCACTTGACAAATTGAAGATCATGGCCTATGCTATTGAATACAATAATCTTAAAATAAGACGGCCCAAAAAAGTGTTGCAAAACACCAATTTGGGCCTCTGTCTTTGTTCATTACGGTTCGTATTCTTCTGTTTTGGCAGGAAGGCCGAACGGCTTGCTTTTCTTTTTCGGCAAGCCCCGCAGTATGTCCTGATGAACCATGATGAGGTCAGGCGCCGGGCGGCGGAACCGGAATCGCTTTGAAACGCAGGAATTGAGGAGGGTGTAGGGTATGAGTAAGAAACAGGTTAAGGGTTTGGTTATTTTACTGCAACTCTTTTTAATCGGTGCATTGTTCCTTCCGGCGGGCACCATCATCGAAAGCTCGAAGAATCAGGACGACGCGACACTGAGCGTATTCCGGATGATCGACCGCTACGCGGGAATGGGCTTTGCCGACGACGCACGGTTTTATATGATTTTTGCCTGCCTTTTTCCGGCGGCGATTATCCTTTTGCTTCTGGTTTTGAAGGAGCGGAAAAATTTCCAGGCCGGCATCCTTTTAAGCGCGTTTTACGCCACGGCTTCCGCGTGCTTTTACAGCGCGGCGAAAACGAAGATGGTCGATTACGCGACTATGACGATTCTTCCGAATATTATCATTCTGATTTCCCTTGTCTCCATGATTATGCTGATCTGGGGCCTTTTTCTGGATCCCCCTGCGGAGAAATCCGCCCAAAGGAAGAATTGACAAAGCCGCCGCAATAATTTATAATAAATAAGTTGCATATATTTGCGGCACGGCAGGATTGGGCGGCTGTTCCCTTGCTGAAAGCCCGGAATCCCTGCCGGGAAATTTCATATTCGTCTCCGTAGCTCAGCTGGATAGAGCGTTCGCCTCCTAAGCGAAAGGCCGCGCGTTCAAATCGCGCCGGGGACGCCAAAACGCGGGTAGTCCGCAGAATTGCGGGGGGACCTGCTGAAGAATTATTGTCCGCGCCCGGAGTTTTCCGAGCGCGTTCTGCTTTTATCGGCAATTGTGTAGAAAGAAACAGGGATAGCATAAAGGAGTATTTTATGAATGGTTCACCTTACGGTCCGTATAATCCGTATAACCCGTATTTCGACCCTGTGCTGTATGAGAGGGCGCAGGGGGAAAAGCACCAGTTAAAACAAACGGCGAACGGCCTTTGCATCACGCTGCTGGCATCCATGCTTTTTGTTTATGTTGTTGCCATCCTCGGCAAGGTGTATTTAAATGGGATTGGCTATACCCCCGACTACACCAACCCGGATTTTAGCGGCTATACGCCGGTTTTGTATTATCTTCTGGAGGGTATTACTTACCTCCTGGGGCTGACGATGCCCGCGCTCCTGTATTTAGCCATTCGCCATATACCGCTTCGGGAAGTGCTTCCGTTTCAGAAAACGGGCTTTCTGAAAACCGGCGCGTTTGTTTTTTTCGGCGTGGCGGTTTGTATGCTGGCAAATTTCCCCGCCAACATTGTCGCCAATATTGAAAAGGCATTCGGATTCAATCCCGATCTATCCTTGCCGCTGACGAATGACCCGGCCGTACTGGCTCTGTATTTTATTACATTGGCGGTTGCGCCCCCGATCGTTGAGGAACTGATCTTCCGGGGCATCATTCTGCAAAGCTTCCGGAGATTCGGGGACGGTTTCGCAGTTGTCGCTTCGGCCATGCTGTTCGGACTGTTTCACGGAAACTTTGTGCAGATGATTTTTGCATTTATCGCCGGACTGGTGATGGCACTGGCCGTTGTGCGCACAAACTCCCTTCTGCCTTCCATCCTGATTCATTTCTGCAACAACTCCATTTCCTTTGCAATAACCGCTACACAGCGGCTCTATGGGGATACCGCGGTGACATACGTAAATAACGCGGTTTTCGGCGTTTCCATCATTCTGGGAATCGGGGCGCTGTTTTACCTTTGGTCAAAAGACCGGCATCTCTTCCAGGGGGACGCGGGAAACCCGATGTTCCGCCTGCCGGCAAAGATCAAGGCGCTGTTCTTCAATTTCGGGGGCGTGTGCATGCTGATTTACGCTTTCGCGTCTTCCCTATGGGTTCTTACAAAATGACGGACAGGGACGAAGCCTTTATGCGTGAGGCTTTAAAATACGCATACATGGCGGCGGAGGACGGCGAGGTTCCGGTTGGCGCGGTGATTGTTAAGGGGAATGAAATCATCGCCGCGGGGCGCAACCGCCGCGAAACAGGGAAAAACGCCTTGTGCCACGCGGAGCTGGAGGCCATTGACAAGGCCTGCACCCTTTTGGGCGGGTGGCGGCTTTGGCAGTGCGAGCTGTTCGTTACGCTGGAACCCTGCCCCATGTGCGCCGGAGCTATTATTAACGCGCGGATTCCGCGCGTCGTGTACGGCGCCAAAGACCGGAAAGCAGGCTCCTGCGGTTCCGTTGTGAACCTGTTTGAACTGCCGTATAATCATAAACCCGAACTGAGGGGCGGCGTTCTGGAAGAGGAATGCGCGCAGGCGCTGCAGGATTTCTTTAAAAAGTTAAGAGAAAAACAGTAAACCTCCGGAAATTTTCCGGAGGTTTTTTATAGAAAAAAGGAGGAAGCAGACGCTTCCTCCTTTTTGTTACCGGAAATGATGGCGGTCGCGGTTAAATTTGCCGAAAGAATGCAATAAAAGCAAAACGCCCACCATAATGCAAAGAGAACCGACTCCTCCCATTTTTCTCCCACTTTCTTTTCGATAAAATGATATCGTTAAAGCCTTTTTATTCTCTGTATTTCATTTTAACCTATCTATTCTACCATTTTTGCAATTCGGAAACAAGATGGAAAGGCAAAAATGTTGGGGAATGCGGGAATCGGTGTACCATTTTTGTCACATCAACAGGGATAAAAAGAATTCTCGCAGCGAAATGCATTGCAATTATGATTCTTCTTGGATAATATGGAATTTAGAGGACACCGGTTGACAGCTTGGTTACCGGGGCATTGAAAGGAGAATTATGAATTATAAAGAGTGGGGAATGACCTATTTGGAAGAAGCGGAAAAGCTGAAGGAGCGGCTGGTTCCTTTGAAAAGGCAGGCCAAAACGGCGGATAACGAAACGGCCTCTCAGTTGTACCGACGGGCCGCGCTGCTGAACGACATGTATCTGGACTGTCTGCATACGGGGCGGTATTTAATACAGAGCGGGGGAAAGAGATGAGGAGGAAAAGCAATTTGAGCCTTGACCTATTCGGGGACAGGCTGAACGTTCCGAACCGGACGGAGGACAGCGGAGCAGAACGGGAAAGGATGCTGCGCATTCTCCGCATGGTGATGGAGGGGGAACTGACCGAAAGGCAGAAGGATTGTGTAAGGCTTCGGTATTTTGAAGCGAAAAGCGTAACCGAGGTTGCCGAAGCACTGGGGATTACGCCCCCGACCGCATCAAAGCATTTGAAGAAAGCCCGCGCCCGCTTGGGAAAGGTGATGGGATATTCTTTTCCGAGGTTAAGCTGAGGGGCGCGCAGGCAGACTAAATCATTTCTGTAGTTCAATATTAAGAATCAAAGGATTGGTTCGACTTGTTCGAAAACAGCAGACAAAGTGCAGCTCCGACCTTTCGGGGAACCCCCGGCGAGGGTTCCCCACGCTAAAACAGTCCACCGGACTGTTTCTGCTCCCTTCCTGCGCTTTTTGAAAGGCAAGGGAACGATGGGGCGCTGCCCCAAACCCTGCAAACTTTTGAAAAAGTTTGAGCAAAACTTTCAAGTTGTTCGGGCTTAGCCTATCTAAAAATAGAACGCCGCGGAATTTCCGCGGCGTTCGTATATTTTTTATTCTTATCAGTGCACAATCGGCATATCGCCTGGTTCGTGGGAAGCACCGTTAAAGTAAATGTCGTACCATACAAGAAAAACGAAAATCGTCCAGATTTTACGGTTGTTGTCCCGCTTTCCGGTATAATGCTCGTCCAGAAATTTCATAAGCTCATCCGTGTTGAAGAACTGCTTCGCAGTTTTTCCGGTAAATGCGTCCTTGACGATCTTGTAATATTTCTCTTCCCTCAGCCAGACTCTGGTCGGCACCGGGAAGCCGAGCTTCTTCTTCTGCGCCGTGGTGTCCGGAAGATGCCGCATCGCCGCCTGGCGCATCGCGTATTTTGTATTTTCCTTATTCACCCGCAGTTTTCTCGGCAGGCGCGAGGCCACCTTGAACACTTCTTTGTCGAGGAACGGCACGCGCAGTTCCAGAGAGTTCGCCATGCTCATGCGGTCGGCCTTTAACAGAATGTCGCCGACAAGCCACACGTTAATATCGAGATACTGCATCTTCGTAACGTCGTCCTTGCCACGCACGCGGTCGTAGTACTTTTTGGTCAGCTCCTGCGGGCGGGTAACGGGCATATCTTTTTTCAGCAGGCGGCGTTTCTCGTCCAGCGTAAACATGCTGCAATTGCCGATAAAGCTTTCTTCAATCGGCAGCGCGCCGCGAATGAGGAAGTTCTTGCCCTTAAAGGTAAACGGAAGCGCTTTCGCAACCGACGCGAACGTGCGGCGCAGGCCGAGCGGCAATTTCTTGTAGGCTTCAAAATCGTCCGGCTCATGATAAATATTGTATCCGCCGAACAGTTCGTCCGCGCCTTCGCCGGAAAGCACCACCTTCACGTATTCGCTTGCCATTTTCGAAACAAAGTACAGCGCAATGCAGGACGCGTCGGCAAGCGGCTGGTCCATCTGATACTGCACCTTGCGGATATTCCCCCAGTATTCCTCCGGCGAAATCACCTTGTAGTGATGGTCGACGCCGACCTTTTCGGAAAGGTTTTTCGCCCAGTCGATTTCGTTGTACTTTTCGCCGTAGTCAAAACCGACCGTAAAGGTTTTCTGCCCGGCGAAATACGTGGAAACATAACTGGAATCCACGCCGCTCGACAGGAAGCATCCGACTTCCACGTCGCTGATTTTGTGGGCGTTTACGGAATCCTCAAATACTTTTTCGATTTCGTCAACCGCCTGTTCCTTCGTCATGCTTTCATCCGCGTTGAACTTCGGTTCCCAGTATCGGTGCGTTTCCACCTGGCCGTCCTTGTACCAGAGGTAATGGGCGGGCATCAGGCAGTAAACCCCTTCAAAAAACGTTTCGGGCGGCACGGAATATTCAAAGGAAATATAGTTGTCGAGCGCCCGTTTGTTAAACTTCTTTTCAAAGCCCGGGAAATCAAGAATGCTTTTAATCTCGGAACCATACACGAAATGATCGCCGACCTTCGTATAATGCATCGGCTTGATCCCGAAATAATCGCGCGCAAGAAACAGGCTTTTCCCAACGGTATCGTAAATTGCAAACGCGAACATGCCGCGCAGCTTGGGTAAAAGATCCTCGTGCCACTCCTCAAAGCCGTGAATCAGCACTTCGGAGTCGGTCTTTGTATAAAACCGGTGTCCCTTCGCAATCAATTCGTTGCGAAGGTCACGGTAATTGTATATCTCTCCGTTAAACATGAGCACCAGCGTTTTATTTTCATTGTAAATCGGCTGGTCACCCGAGGAAGCCACGTCGATAATACTTAAACGCCGAAAGCCCATGGAAATATCATGATTTGAAAATATTCCGCTGGAATCCGGCCCCCTATGGGTTATTTTATCCGTCATGGTTTTAATAACGTCGTCGCGGTTAATGATGCTACCGGTAAATCCACACAGTCCGCACATCTAAATTATTCCTCCTCGCCACGGTATACCCGTAAAATCTTCTCAGCGGCAGCGGAATCAACTGCCATAAATTCGTCCTGCTCTGCAACGCCCACGCTTTGCGTAATTTCCAGTGATTTTTTGTAAACATCCATACGCGTCCTCTGCTGTACCGGCTCTTGATTTCCCTTCAGAAAAAAGGAAAAACCGATTCGGTTTTCCGCCTCATCCGCATAGCAGAAATAACCGTCGGTCACAACCTTGCCGTGTTTTTTTGCAGCCACATCGGTAACAGCAAGCTTTACCAGTTCAACTGCAAAATCATTCAGCCCGGCCTCAAAAATCAATATTTTTTCTTTCAGCTGAGCCGGGGATACAACCACCCGTTTCGTTACGCCGCAAAGCTGCGGAAAAGCTTCGCCGACCTTTACCGAGTCAAGCGACCGGCAGCCGCCGTTCGGTACGACATATACCATAAAGTTTTTACTTTTATCGTGATAAAGGCAAGGATAAACGAGCTGCGCTTCGTAGCCGCACTCGGGACACTTCCAGTCGAACAGCGTTTCGTCCAGCACACGCAGCCGCAGTTCCGGATCTTCACCTGCTTCCAGCTCCGGATGTACCTGTGTTTTTACCACCGCGCCGCAGTGTGGACAGCTCACGTCCCTGTTGTCTTGGGTTGCCATTTTTAACATCCTCTCCTTAGGCTTTGCGTATTTGCACATTATATCACAATCTGATAAAAAAAGGAACAGAATTAAATAAGACTGTTATTTTACGGCATTTTGCGATATAATAACAGCAAAGAGAAATCCCCTAAATTAAGCCGCATTTTCGGCAGGAGGTAAGCTTATGAGTATTTTTAACAACGTATCGGAAAAAGTTACAAAAGCAGTCGACTATGTCGTTGAAAAAAACCGTAAAGCCGCATTGATAAACCGTATCCGGATTGTCATTAAGAATGAAAGGGAAAACGAAGCGCGCGCCTACATCGCGCTTGGGAAGTACTACTTTCATAATATGCGCGATGACCAGAACGAGGAAACAGAACATCTGTGCCGTTCCGTGGAAGACGCCGAACGCCGCATGAAGAAGGCGTTTGAAAAGCTGGACGAGATCACTGCCCCCGAAGAAATCACGGAAGACGAGTGCGCGGACTGCGGCGACGATTGCTGCTGCTGCCCCTGCGGCGTCGACGACGACGAGGAAGACGATCTTCCGGAGCAGGAGGAAATCACCAACTATCCGATGCATTTTCCCATCGTTGACAAGGCGAACGAGCGGGGCTATGCAAGCGACGAGGCGGCGGAGGAAGCGGCGGAAGATATGCCGGAAAATCCTTCGTACCCGGATTGAGCATGAAAAAACGGGTAATGCTCGGCATGAGCGGCGGCGTGGACAGTTCCGTCGCCGCTCTCCTTCTTTTAAAGGCCGGCTACGACGTAACCGGCGTCACTTTGCGCCTGCGTCCGGACGAATACATGCAGCAGAGCGCCGCGGGCGGCTGCTGTTCGCTCGACGATATCGACGACGCGCGCAGGGTCGCCTATAAGCTGGGGATTGACCATCTGGTTCTGAATTTCACGGAATTCTTCGAAAAAGACGTGATCGATTATTTCGCCGCGCAGTATGAAGCCGGACTGACGCCCAATCCCTGCATCGCCTGTAACCGCCACATCAAATTCGACGCCATGCTCCGCCGCGCGCGCGAGCTGGATTTCGACTCTGTCGCCACCGGGCATTATGCCGTCATCGAGCAGAATGCCGCGGGACGCTGGCTTTTGCGCAAGGCTCCCGCAAGCAAGGATCAGAGCTACGTTCTGTATTCCTTTACACAGGATCAGTTAAGCCATACGCTGATGCCGCTTGGCGAGTACACGAAGCCGCAGGCGCGCGCGCTTGCGGAGGAAGCCGGTCTGCCCGTCGCGCACAAGCCGGACAGCCAGGAAATCTGTTTTGTGGAAAACAAGGATTATGCCGGATTTATTGAACGCTACACCGGCAAAATGGCGCCGCAGGGCAATTTTGTCGACGCGCACGGAAAGATTCTCGGCCGCCACCGCGGGATAACGCATTATACGATCGGCCAGCGCAAGGGGCTGGGCGTTTCCTTTGGGAAACCGATGTACGTTACCAAAATCGATACGGTACATAACGAAGTGACGCTTGGCGAAGAAGGAAGCCAGTACCGGACTTCGCTGGTCGCCGCTGATTTGAATTTTATACCGTTCGACACGCTGGAAACCGAAATGGATATTACCGCGAAGGTACGGTATCAGGCCGCGCCGGCGAAAGCCCACCTTATTCCCCTTGGGGAAGGCAAGGTCCGCGTGGATTTCGAGGAAGCGCAGCGCGCCGTCACGCCCGGACAGGCGGTCGTGTTTTACGACGGCGATCTGGTCGTTGGCGGCGGCACCATTCAGGCGGACACGTAGCGGGCGCACAGCGCCTTTTGCCATTTCCCCCGCGTTGCAGGCGGTGCTTTACCGCAACAAATGAAAATCGTTTTATATAAAAGCTGTCCGATGAAAAATTCACCGAACAGCTTTTTTAGATTTCATACAATTTTTTGTCCTTAGTTTCGGGCGGGGCAAACTACATCATTTCCTGTAATTCAATATGAAGGACAAAGGAGTAGGTTCGACCTGTCCGAAGACAGCCTGTGATGCAAATTCGGCCTTTTGGGGAACACCTGGCGAGGGTTCCCCCTCACAAAAACAGTCTACCGGACTGTTTTCGCTCCCCTCCTGCGCTTTTTTAATGCAAAGAGACGATGGGGCCCTGCCCTTAAAACCTGCAAACTTTCATCTTGTTCAAGCTCAGCCTTTCCGTGGAGGAACGCTGCATCGCAACGCGGGGGAAACGGCGAAAGGACACGGTGTGTCCGCTGTGTACGCCTTTTAAGCGAATAAAATCTCAGAAGTCAGCAGATTGGAAACCAGAAATCCCTTTGGGGTAAAGTGAAAGCTGTTTTCTTCGCAGACGGTCAGCCCGCCTTTTTCATACAGCTTCGCCGCGTGCAGAATCCGTTCCGGGATGCCGAACCCGAAGCGCGCGCGGCATCCTTCGTCGGTCAGGCCCTCCGTCAGCCGCAGGGCAAGCATGGCGTATTCCTCGAAGCCGCCGCCCGCGCCGTCCTGTACCGGCGGTTCGCCCGCAAGGAAACCTTTCAGGCTTCGATTACAGTAAAACCGTTTCCCATTTAAAAAAGAATGCGCCGCCGGGCCGATTCCAAGGTATTCCCGGCAATGCCAGTATTTCAGATTGTGGCGGCTTTCAAAGCCCGGCTTCGCAAAATTTGAGATTTCATATTGATGAAACCCGCGCTTTTCCAGTTCCTCGCAGGCCAGAAGATATAAATCCGCCGCCGCTTCTTCGCTAGGCAGGACAAGCGCATCCTTTTTATGGCCGTAAACCGTATTCGGTTCAACTTTCAACAGATATGCCGAAAGATGTTGAATCCCCGCGTCCGCGCAGAACGAAATGGAACGCTTCAAACTTTCCGGCGTCTGCTTCTGAACCGCAAGCATCAGATCGAGCGAGATATTTTCGAATCCGGCGGCCTGCGCGTCGCGCACGGCTTTTTCAGCCTGAGGTGCGGTGTGCCGCCGGCCCAAAAGCCGGAGTTCCTCTTCGTTCGCGGACTGTAATCCGATCGACAGCCGATTCGCGCCCGCTTCACGGATTTCCTGAAAGAATCCGCTTAAATCCACCGTCGGATTCGCTTCCGCCGTGATTTCCGCATTTTGCAGGCCAAAGCATTCCCGCGCCTTCTTTATTAAATAGGCGAGACGTTTTCCCCCCAGCAGGCTGGGGGTTCCTCCGCCGAAATACAGCGTGCCCGCCGGGCGGTTTTCCTTTCGCGCAAAAGATTCCAATTCCGCCGCCGCGCGCTCTGTGTAGCGGTTCATGGTTTCCCCGTCGGCGGGCAGGGAATAAAAATCACAGTACGGGCATTTGCCGTCGCAGAACGGAACGTGAATATAAAGGCCGATCGGCTCCGTGTTATTCATCCAGTTTCAGTACGCTCATAAACGCCTCCTGCGGCACTTCTACGGTGCCGAGCTGGCGCATGCGCTTCTTGCCTTCCTTCTGTTTCTCCAGCAGTTTTCTTTTCCGCGAAATATCGCCGCCGTAGCACTTCGCCAGAACGTCCTTGCGCAGCGCCTTTACCGTTTCGCGCGCGATAATCCGCCCGCCCACGCAGGCCTGAATCGGAATTTCGAAAAGCTGGCGCGGAATTTTCTCCGAAAGCTTCTCCGCCATTTTGCGCGCCCGCGGGTAGGCCTTGTCCGAATGGATAATAAAGGACAGTGCGTCCACCACTTCGCCGTTCAGCATAATATCCAGCTTTACAAGGCTGCTCTTTTTATAGCCGCTCAGTTCATAGTCGAAGGAAGCATAGCCGCGCGTGCGGGATTTCAGCGCGTCGAAGAAATCGTAAATAATTTCGTTCAGCGGCAGCTCGTAATGGATGTCCACACGATCGGTGTCGATATAATCCATATTTTTAAAGATGCCGCGCCGTTCCTGGCAAAGCTCCATGATGTTGCCGACGTATTCGCTCGGCGTGTAGATATGCGAGTCGGTCATCGGTTCCTCCGCCATTGAAATCAGTGAAGGATCGGGGTAGTTGGTCGGATTATCAATGAAAACGACCTCGCCGTTCGTTTTGGTAATTCGGTAAACAACGCTGGGCGCGGTGGTAACCAGATCGAGGTTGTATTCCCGTTCCAGCCGTTCCTGAATGATTTCCATATGCAGAAGGCCTAAAAAGCCGCAACGGAAACCGAAGCCGAGCGCGACGGAGGTTTCCGGCTCAAACGAAAGCGCCGCGTCGTTTAGCTGTAACTTGTCCAGCGCGTCGCGCAGGTCGGGATAGTGCGCGCCGTCCGCGGGATAAATCCCGCAGAAAACCATCGGCTGTACCGCGCGGTAACCGGGGAGCGCCTCTTTTGCCGGGTTGTCCGCAAGGGTAACGGTGTCGCCCACGCGCGCGTCCTTTACGGCCTTGATGGAGGCGGCAATATAGCCGACCTCGCCCGCGCTCAGTCCGTCGCTCGATTCCAGACAGGTGGCGCGCCCGTAGCCGCATTCCACCACGGTGAACCGCGCACCCGTAGCCATCATGCGGATGGTGTCGCCCGGGTGTACCTGCCCGTCCATCACACGCACATGGATAATCACGCCTTTATACGCGTCGTAATAGGAATCAAAAACCAACGCCTTGAGCGGCGCGTTTTCGTCGCCCTGCGGCGGCGGCACGTTTTTCACGATCTGTTCCATAACCTGATCGATGTTTGTGCCCAGCTTCGCGGAAATGCAGGGCGCTTCGTCGGCGGGAATGCCGATTACGTCCTCAATTTCCGCGCGCACCCGTTCCGGCTGCGCGCCCGGCAGGTCGATTTTGTTGATAACCGGAACGATTTCCAGCCCCGCGTCCACCGCCAGATAGGTATTGGCAAGCGTCTGCGCCTCGATGCCCTGCGACGCGTCCACGACCAGCACCGCGCCCTCGCATGCAGCGAGCGAGCGGGAAACCTCGTAGTTGAAGTCCACATGACCCGGGGTGTCGATCAGGTTAAACACGTAATCCTGCCCGTCCGCCGCGCTGTAAACCAGCGTAACGGCGTGCGCCTTAATCGTAATGCCCCTTTCGCGCTCCAGATCCATACTGTCGAGCAGCTGGTTTTCCATGTCGCGCAGCGCAACCGACTTCGTCTGCTCCAAAATCCGGTCGGCGAGCGTACTTTTGCCGTGGTCAATGTGCGCGATAATGCTGAAATTCCGAATTCTCTCGCGTGGTATCGACAAATTTATCACCTAATTCAATGAATTTTTTAAAAGGATAATTTATAAGGATAATAAGTTATTATAACATAGAAAACAAAATTTGAAAATCGTCTTTTGGGGACACATAGTGTCCTTTTAGGCCGTTTCCTCCGCGCCGCGAAGCGGCACTCCCCCAACGGAAAGGCTGAGCCTGCACGCATGTTTATAATAAGGTATTTTCTTTCTCAAAGCTACCTCGGAGGAACGTCAATGAAAACCACAAAGAAAGCGTGTACCTGAAAGGCCTTTTGGGGATACCTCAGGAGTGCAGGGGGCGTTTGTGGAACCCTCACGCCGGGCTTCAAAAGCCCCCGGCTCGTCCGTTGCCTAAATTCGGACGATTCCGAAAGTAGGGGCCCGCCCGGCCTGAGGGCAAGCTAAATCATTTCTGTAATTTAATCGAAGGAAAATAAGAGGTTGGTTTGGACTTCAGAACAAAGTCTGCGGCGATTCACAAAGGAACGAGTATCAGCACAATTTTAAAGGGGGAGAACCCTGCGTGCAATTCCAACCTTCCGGGGAACCCCCTGCGAGGGTTCCCCGCGCAAAATAGTCAACCGGACTGTTTTGCTCCCTTCCTGCGCTTTTGGAAGGCTCAGGGAACGCTTGGGGCGCTGCCCCAAACCTCGCAAACTTTTGAGAAAGTTTGATCAAAACTTTTAAATTGTTTAAAAGCAATCCTTCCGTTGGAGGAGCGCCGCCTGCGGCGCGGGGGAAACGGCGCTGTGCGCCCTNTAAATTGTTTAAAAGCAATCCTTCCGTTGGAGGAGCGCCGCCTGCGGCGCGGGGGAAACGGCGCTGTGCGCCCTGCAAAAAGAGGGATGTGCGAAAGCACATCCCTCTTCTCTGATTTAATATTTTGTATTCCGATAGTATTTATCGTTCAGCAGGCGCTTTTTGCGCGATTTGGCCGGACGGCGGTAACGCTTGCGTCCCGGGCCTCCGCGCGGCGGACGGCGGTTGCTTAATACGACAATCAGAACAACGGCAACGCCCAGTGCAATACACGCCCAGGAAAGGATACCGATCCAGTTCATTTTCTTATTGGCGGCCGCGTCAACCGCAGGGGAACTCAGCGGATTGTTTTCCACGATGCTGTTTACGCTCGGAAGAACGATTTCACTCGATACCCCGGAATCTTCACTGCTCAAAAGATCGCTTGAAACATCGCTGGAAGGGTCGGAGGAAGCGCTGGAGGAAACCGCCCTGCGATGGGTTCTCGGTTTCGCGCTCGACACGGGGGGCTTGCTCGGCGTACTCGCCGGGGTATTTGCCGCAGAACCTGCATTGCTTGCGGCCTGCTGCTGCTGAATCGTTTTTTCCACCTGTTCGGGAGTAATCTCGGTTGCCAATGCGGTAACGGAATAACATGAAAACATAAACGCCACGATAAACAGCATCAGCCATGTCTTTTTATGTTGTTTCATGATTTTGATTCCTCCGCAGTATTATCTTGAAATGAGAACACGAAATTATTATACCATACTTTCGCTACATTGCAAGTTTCCTGCCAGGTTTTTCCTGTGATTTGATAAAGAAGCGTTTTGTCGTCCCCAAAGCCGATGCGGCGCGAATTATAGTCCACCACGGCAAGCCCGATCAGCAGCATTAAAACGCAGAGGGTACTGAAAAATGATCCCCAAAAAATTCTTCTGTTTTTTCTTGTCATTCATTTTACACATCCTAAATCAGCTTATCCAAACCTTGTTTTATAAAAAAAACATCTTTTTCTTTTCAAACGGGGCCTACGTCAATTTATTCAAAACTTCGACAAGCGCCTTCCCGAACAGATCGCCGGAATACTTTGCCTCGTCAAGTGTATTCACTTCTGTTCCGAATTCAACAAGCAGGGAACCCTTTGTTAAATTTTCATTGTATTTTCGGGTACAGAAATTCAGCGGACGTCCAAGACCGGGGTACAGATCGGCCATGGATTTCTGAAGCCGCACGGCAAGCCGCAGGTTGTACTCCCAGTTCGGGAAATTCAGCGAACCGTCGTCGTCACAGCCGGAAATAATCATGACCTGCGCGGCCTTTTTCCCGTTTACCATCGCGGTCGGCTTAATCCGCGTGCCGCCCTCGGTTCCCATCGCGTCGCGGTGAATGTCCAGCGTTACCTGAATCGAGGGGTATTTTTTCAGGGCGTTCAGGATGGTCACCTTCGAGCGGTCGTAGGAGCCGTTGTAGCTCGGATAATCATGGCAGGTGGTATCGTGGTACGTATTGATGCCCGCCGCTTTCAGCTGCTCCGCAATGCGTTCGCCGACCGCTACCATGTTTTTCGCATTGTCGCGGCTGCGCGTCTCGCCCGCGAATGCTTCAGTCGTATGCGTATGGTAAATTAAAACCTGTGGGCCGGCATTCTTTACGATTTTTACCGCCGGCTGCTTTTGCAGCTCGCCCGGAATGTCGATCCCATGGTTTTTATTTAAGTTTTTCACCCAGACATTATTGTATTGTACCCCGGCGTTCACAATGCTCATTTCTTTTACGTCCGCCTTCTGCGTTGTGGAAACCGTTCCCTGCGACCCGTTCGCCCCGGAGCTGTTCCGGTTCTCCTCCGAAGAGTTCTCCGGTCTGGATGAACTCGGGCTTTTGGGCGTGCTGGACGCCGGTTCGGGCTGGGACGGGCCGTCCTCCTCGTCCTCTTCCAGAATATCGGTTTTCAACGCTTCGGCCGCGCCTCCCGGCATAATAAATCCGGCGGCGGTAAACGCCGCGTCCCAGGAAGGAAGCACCGAAAGGCGCCCCAAAACACACACGACCGCTGCGAACGTCAGTGCAGCGGAGCACAACCCCGCCGCCTTTTGTCCCCATTTTTTCATATCCTGCCCCCATAAATCGATATTCATTCTTATGCGGGCGGGACAAATTTCATGATGACTCAGGTTAAATCTTCAAAATCAGCAATTGTCATCGTTGGGTTCAAAGCCACGTTGATGCCCATTCCAAGCACTCTTGCGCCCCTCGAAATAATCAGGTCGATTTCCCGCGGCGTAACCATCATCTGCGCGCCGCGCGGAGCGATTTTTTCCTCCTGCCCTTCCGTATCGCCGTCCAGGAGGTCAGAAGCAAGCGTCGCCGCGTCCACCACGGTGGGAATCCCCATGCTGATGACCGGAACGCCCAGCGTGCTTTCGTCGATGCGCGGCCGGGAATTCCCGACCCCCGCGCCCGGGGAAATGCCCGCCGAGCAAAGCTGAACGGTACAGCCCAGCCGCGAGGGGCTGCGCGCCGCCAGCGCGTCGATCGCAATAACGAAATCCGGTTTCATCTCCTTTACCAGCGCCTTCAGAAGTTCAAAGGCCTCAATGCCCGTCGAACCAAGAACGCCGGGGCTTACCACCGAGACGGGGCGCAGGCCTTCCAGCCCCGTCACTCTGGCCAGCTCGCCGCGGATGTGCCGCGTGGCCATGATCCGGTCCGCGGTAAGCGGGCCGAGCGCGTCCGGCGTAATGTCGCGGTTGCCCAGCCCCGCCACCAGCGCGCTTCCCTCTTCGGGCATCAGCTTCGAAAGCTCCCGCGCGGTCAGCGTTAAAAGGCTGTTGTCGCTGTCGATATGGTCGGAGATGGACTTCACCTCCAGCGTAACATAGGTATTGCCTTTTTCTTCGATGCTTGTGATTTTGCACCCGTTTTCCTCCCGTACAACATGCTTGCCGGGATCGGTATTTTCCAGCGCCAGATCGGTACGGAATACCATAAGAATCAACCCCTTATCTTTTTTTATGAAATACTTGCATTTCCTGCTTTTTGATGGTATTATTATTGATACGTGACAATACCAAAGGAGGTGGAATTATGCCTAACATTAAATCAGCGAAAAAGCGCGTGAAGGTTATTGCTACTAAAACGAACATCAACAAGTCCCTTCATTCCGGACTGAAAACAGATATAAAGAAAGCGAACCTTGCGATCGAGTCCGGTGAAGCCAGTGCGGATGCAGTTAAGGTCGCTATGAAGAAGCTTGACCAGGCTGTTGCAAAAGGAATTCTGCACAAGAACACGGCTGCCAGAAAGAAGTCAATTCTTGCACGCAAGCTGAACGCGGCAAACGCATAACCCCAATACGCGGTTTAAATGCAAAAGCAGAGCCTTGTGCCCTGCTTTTTTACTTATCATAAAAAGAAAACAAACTGTTTCCGGCCGGATTGACTTTTCCGAAAGAAATGGTTATCATAGAAACAAGAAGAATACGGAGGTGCTCACTTTGAAAAAATGTAATACCATTACCATATTGATTACGGTTATTTCCGCCTTTATTGCGGTTGGTGCCGCTGTTGTTGCGGTTGTTCTCTTTTTCGAAAAGAAGAAAAAAGACGAAGAAGAACTTGAGCACTACCTGGATTGTTCCATTCAATAGGAACTTTCTCCGGCGCATAACATGACGGGCAGGATTTACCCTGCCCGTTTTTCATGCGCCGTGTTTCACAATATATTTCTTTAAATACATACGGTAATACAGTTTCCAAAGCTCCCAAAGCAACATTCCAAGAATCTGCCCGTTGATAATCCGGAAAATCCGGTAAGCGATTTTCAGCCCGTAAAAAGCCTCACTTTCGCTTATCTTAGCTCTTGTCTCCCGACTTTGAAAACAAGGCCGCGACATATCCGAAGAACACGGCCGCAGCAATTCCCGCGGCACTCGCCGCAACGCCGCCCGAGAAGATGCCGACCAGACCCTTTTCCTTGATCGCTTCCAGCGTCCCTTTCGCCATGGTATAACCGAAACCCGTGAGCGGTACCGTAGCGCCCGCGCCGGCAAACTTTACAAGCGGCTCGTACAGCCCAAGCCCGGTGAGCGCAACGCCCAGCGTAACAAAAAGCACAAGGATTCTGGCAGGGGTCAATTTCGTAAAGTCGATTAAAAGCTGGCCGACCGCGCAGATTGCGCCGCCAACTAAAAAAGCCCGTAAATACTCCACGTTTTTCACCTCGCTTCTAGTTTCGCCGGATCTTGGAAACAATATACATTACAGGAAACAAAATTGAGAGGAAAACGCCGGATTTTAACCGGATACGTTTTTTATTTTTATAGTATGAAATAAAAAAAGTCGGACTTACACCCGGCGGGCTGGACACAATGCCTTTCGCCGGGAAGCCGACTAAGTGAATCTTCCCTCCTAGGGGGGACACCCTGGTGGGGAAGACAACACGCTGATCGATCGGGCGACAGAAAAACCGTTGCTTCCGAATCGTTCGGCCTTGCTCCCGGCGAGGTGGAACCGCCGGGAGGGCCGACAAGGAAATGGGGGGCATCTTTCGCCCATGGTGGAGAACGCTTCTTAAAGATCGGGCGGCAGGAAAAGTAAACGGTGCACCCGAAAAACCCGCCTCATTAAAATGGTGACGCCCGCCGCCCGAACGCAAGGCATAAAA
>NZ_JAPOHA010000017.1 GCF_026672255.1 Caproiciproducens galactitolivorans
TCATGATATTCGATAGGCACGCAAATTTAAAGTACAAATATGGAAGTCGACATTTCTGGGCAAGAGGGTATTATGTTGATACAGTGGGACGGAATAAAAAGCAGATACAGGAGTACATAAAAAGACAATTAGAAGAAGATCAAATAGCAGATCAAATGAGCCTCAAAGAATACATTGACCCGTTTACGGGTGGCAAGAAAACCAAAGTATAATAAATACCCCTTTAGGGGTTGCCCGAAAAAGCAATACAGTTGGCAGACCTTTTCGGAGCCCCTTTAGGGGTATTGTTTGTAATATGCCCTTCTAGGGCTTAATCATGCCTCCAGCNAATCATGCCTCCAGCCTAGCCGGAGGTTTTGACTGGCACGCAAAGAAACTGCCGGCGCAAGTATGAGAAAAACACAGCCGGGATTATCGCAATTCAAAATGAGGGACTCGCGGAACGCGGGCGGCGACTGCACCACTTTCAAGTCCTGTCACTCCCGTTCCCAATATTTTCCCCTTTTGGCTTATTGCAATTTTTTTCAATATATAATACAATAGTTTTATAAAATATTTAAAAAAAGTGGGATTAAAGGTGGAAGACAAATCGAAAATGATGGAAATCAAACGGAAAAATAAGGTACTGATCACGAATTATATTTTCAAAAGCGTTCATACATCCAAAGTCGATATTTCGCATAATCTTGGGATCAGTATGCCTACCGTTTTACAGAATATTAAAGAACTGATCGATTCGGGAATTGTGGAGGAAATCGGTGACTACCAGTCAACCGGCGGGCGGAAAGCAAAAGCGCTGTCCATTGTGGCAGACTGCTGCTATGCGGTCGGCGTTGATATTACGTTACACCATATCGGACTGGTCCTGGTAAATGCGAAAGGCATCATCCTGGCGAGTGTTCGGTTAAAAAAATGTTTTGAAGATACTTTTCAGTATTATCAGGATGTTTGTCAGACAATACAGGAATTTATTGAGAATAACGTAAAAGACACAAAAAAAATAATTGGTGTCGGCGTTTCTATCCCGGGCATCATTGACAAGCCAAACGGGATACTCATCAAATCTCATGCCTTAAACGTTTCCAATGTAAGTCTGCAAAAAATGAGTCAGTTCCTTCCTTATCGCGTTAAATTCGACAATGACGCAAACTGCGCCGCCTATACGGAACTGTCTGCCGGCAATTCCAGCGTCATCTACCTGTCGCTGAATAATACGGTTGGCGGTGCCATCAGCTACAACGGGAAGCTGTTTGAGGGCGACAACTATAAAAGCGGTGAATTTGGGCATATAATTATTGCTCCGAATGGGAAACGCTGCTATTGCGGGAAGAAAGGCTGCGTTGACTGCTATTGCTCGGCGCTTGTGCTTTCTTCCAATACGGATGGAAATCTGGAAAAATTTTTTGATGAATTAAAGCGGGGAAATCCGGATATAAAGGATGTCTGGGAAAAATACCTTCAGTCTCTTGCCTTGACGGTTTCAAACCTCAGGATGGCTTTTGACTGCGACATTATCCTGGGAGGGTATGTAGGAGGATATTTAAATGATTTTATCATTGATTTAAATAAACTGGTTATGAAACTAAACCTTTTTGATTACGATGCCTCCTATATCCGATGCGGGAAATATCATATGGAAGCATCTGCCTATGGCATTGCCATGCGTTTCATTCAGGAATTTTATGATACCGTTGAGTAAATAGAAAAGGGACCGCAGAATGCGGCCTGTTCCTCAGCTTGGAATTCTGATTTGAAGAGAAAGCATCGAACCGGATGTTTTCTCTTCTGTTTTATTATACTGCCTTTCGCGTGCATGAACAGAAGACTTCACAAAAAAAATTAAATATCCTGTAAAATGTTATTGACAATTTCATTTGCCGGACATATACTATAATCAATTAATAAATAGTTTTATTAAAGTATTTGCAAAACTAGATAAAGGAGCAAAAGCATATGGATGGGAAAATGAAAGTCGCAATCATGCAGGGTATCGGCAAAATGGGTTTCATTGAAAGGGATATTCCAACACCTGAAGATAACGAGGTGCTGGTGAAAATTGAAAATGTGGGAATATGCGGTTCCGATCTTCATTACTACGAAAGCGGCGCAATCGGAAATTATGTGGTAAAACCGCCGTTTGTCCTTGGCCATGAGGCAAGCGGAACGGTTGTGGAAACAGGGAAAAACGTCACGCATTTAAAAGTCGGCGACAAAGTTGCCTTAGAGCCCGGAAAGACCTGCGGGCACTGTGAATTTTGCAGAGAGGGAAAATATAACCTTTGCCCGGACGTGGTCTTCTTTGCAACTCCCCCTGTGGACGGTGTGTTTCAGGAATATGTAGCCCATGAGGCAGACCTTTGCTTTAAACTCCCGGATAACATGGATACGCTGGAAGGCGCTTTAATCGAACCGCTTGCGGTAGGATTTCATGCGGCAAAGCAGGGAAACGCGCAGGCTGGGCAGACCGCCGTGGTTTTCGGCGCGGGCTGCATTGGTTTGGTCTCCATGATGGCGCTGAAAGCAATGGGCGTGTCAACCGTCTATGTGGTTGATGTCTTGCCAAACCGCCTTGCAAAAGCGTCGGAGCTTGGCGCAACGGCCGTCATCAACGGAAAAGACGCGGATACGGTTGAGGCGGTCAATAAACTTACCGGGAACAAAGGAATCGATCTTGTCATTGAAACCGCGGGCACAGAAGCCACAACAAGGCAGGCCATCAGCGTAGCGAAAAAAGGCGGCACGATTGTTTTGGTCGGTTACAGTAAAAGCGGCGAACTCACCCTGCCGATCAGCCTTGCGCTGGATAAGGAACTGACCTTCAAAACGGTGTTCCGTTACAGACATATATATCCCATGGCAATTGAAGCAGTTGCCGGCGGAAAGGTCAATTTAAAAGGGATTGTCACGAATATTTATCAATTGGATGATATTCAAAGGGCCATGGATGAAAGCATACATAACAAAAAGGATATCGTAAAAGCAGTCGTCAAAGTCGGGGATTAATCCAGTTCAATCGATTATTTTCATAAATAATTGATTATATTTTTTAAACTAGGAGGAGTTAACGATGAAAAAGAAAATTTTGTCAACATTTTTAGCGAGTTTGGTTTTAGCCGCTACGGTCTTAAGCGGCTGCCAAAGCAATACCAAGCCTGCGGAGGACGCTGCCTCTGCACCCGCACAGAAAACAGAGCAGGCGGCCTCAGATGAAGCGGGTGCCACCGCCGGTAAAAAGCTGAAAATCGGCGTGACGGTACAGACCTTAAGCAATCAGGTATGGTCGGTGGCATGCACCACAATGAAAGAACTGGCGGAATCCGAGGGCAACACATTGACCTATATGTCCTGCGAGGATACTTCTGCGAAGCAGATCGAACAGATTGAAAATTATATCAGCAGCAAATGCGATGTAATCATGGTTAATCCGTCGGACCCCAACGCGATTGAAAATGTCTGCAAGCAGGCCCGCGACGCAGGAATCAAGGTTATGTGCTGGGACAACAACATGAAAAACACGGATATAAATTGGGTTATCGATAACCAGAAGCTGGGCTACATGATCGGCGAACAGGCGTCCACCTTTATCAACAGCAAATTTAAAGACGGCAAGTGTGAAGTTGCAGTGCTGGATTATCCCCAGACGGAAATCCTGCTGGAACGCGAAAACGGTATTTTAGCCGCCCTGAAGGAAAAGGCACCCAATGCAAAGGTTGTTGCGCAGCAGCCGGCCATCAATGCTACGGAAGGCATCAATGCCATGGAAACCATTTTGCAGGCGCATCCGAATGTGAAAGTCGTATGCTGCATCGGCGGCGGCGGTGCTGTCGGCGCAAATGAAGCGCTGAAATCCTCGAAAAAGATTGCCGACGATGTGGGTATCTTTGCCGCGGACGCCACCAACGAGGAACTGGCGGCCATGATCGCGGGCGAAGCAAACCGGATGTCCGTAATGGTTACCGGCACTCCGAAAGTAATCGGCGAAACGGTATATAAAATGCTCAGCCAGCTTGGAAACGGCGAAAAATTTGACAACCAGAACGTTTACAGAGAGATATTCCCTGTAACGGTTGACAACGCAAAACAATATTACAACAAATAATCCGATCAATTTCGTACATAGGCCGCAATTACGCCGCAGCATAAAAGTCCTGTTCCCATGCCCGGCAGGGACAGCGTTTCAAATGCGGATTTGCTGCTATATATTGTTTTTGAGCTTTTAGGGACTGATCTTATTTTGTAAAATTTGTAGCGATGATGAAGCAGCAGATAACGGCGAAATTTGAGAATATCTGCTGCTTTATCCTGTTTCCTGTTTACTTTGTTTTCATTTTGTCCTAAGTTAATGTTAGAATGAACGGTTTTAGCAGCTATTCTATTCTATATTACAAGAAAGGAAGGCTTTTATGAGTGATTCTGACTATGTTTTACAATTGCAGCATATCAGGAAAACATATCCCGGCGTAGTAGCTCTTAACGATGTGTCCCTGGAAGTCAAAAAAGGTGAAATCCATGCGCTTGTCGGAGAAAACGGGGCGGGAAAATCCACCTTGATCAAAACCTGCAGCGGGGCCGTTGTACCGGACTCGGGAAAAATTATCATAAATGATAAAGAATTTGATTCTATGACGCCTCAATTGTCGATGAAGAATGGAATTGCCGTTATTTATCAGGAATTCAATTTGGTTGGCGGGCTGTCGGTTGCTGAAAATGTTTTTCTTGGCAGATCCATACGGAAAGGGATCGTTATCGATAAGAAGGCCATGATTCGGGAAACGGAAAAAATATTCAAAACTTTGAATATCAGCATTGATCCCAATATGCTTGTACGGAACCTTTCGGTGGGATATCAGCAAATGGTTGAAATAGCGAAAGCGATACAGCAGGATGCAAAGATTTTGATTATGGATGAACCGTCCGCTCCTCTGACCAAAGCAGAAGTCAGCACGATGTTTGAAATCATCGATAAGCTGAAAGAGTCCGGGGTTTCGATTATCTATATTTCGCACAGGCTGGATGAAATTTTCCGTTTATCGGACCGTGTTACCGTACTTCGCGACGGAACTTATATCAAAACATTGGCGACCCAAGACACCGATGTCGACGAACTGATATCGCTGATGGTCGGCCGGGAATTGACGGAAAAATTTCCGGTCAGAGAAAACTGCATCCGAGACGATGTTGTCCTGGAAGTCCGGAACCTCAGCGGAAACGGGGATAAAAACATCTCGTTTTCCATCCGGAAAGGGGAGATTTTGGGGCTGGGAGGATTAGTCGGGGCCGGCCGGACGGAATTGGCCCAGATGATCTTCGGCGCTGCACAGAAAACAGACGGAACAATTTTTTTGAATGGAAAAGAAATTTCGCCGAAAAGCCCGAGAGACGCGATTGACCTTGGAATCGCACTGGTTCCGGAGGACAGAAAGTCGCAGGGTGTGCTTTTAGGCCTGTCGATAAAGAAAAACATCAACATGCCGATTTACAAGAGAATTTCAAAGTTTTCCGTAATTAACCGCAAAAATGAAAATGACGTTGCGGAAGAATATATGAAGGATATCCGAATTAAAGCGCCGAGCTCACAGCAACTGGTTAAAAATCTGAGCGGCGGCAATCAGCAGAAAGTCATTCTGGGGAAGTGGCTGGCGGCCAATTCCGAACTGATTATTTTCGATGAACCTACCAGGGGGATCGACGTCGGCGCCAAATATGAAATTTATAAGCTGATGAATGAGCTTGTTGAAAATGGAAAAACCATTCTTCTGATTTCCTCCGAGATGGAAGAATTAATGGGTATGTCAGACCGGATTATTGTTCTTTCAGAGGGGAAAATGACAGGTGAAATAGAAAAAGAAAACTTCAATCAAGAGAACATCATGAGTTATGCATCTACAGTAAAAGAGGAATGATAACATGAAAAATTGGGTACATATTTTAAAGGAACAAGCCATTTTTGTCGTTCTAATTGTCCTGTTCATTATTTTTGCCTGCTCAAGCCCGGAGTTTTTGACGGTAACAAACCTGCTGAATATTGCAAGGCAGGTTTCCATCCTTGGAATCGCTTCCGTCGGCATGACATACGTCATACTGATCGGCGGCATCGATCTGTCAACCGGCTCGATTATTACCTTTGTCAATATTATTACGGCCTATTTGATGGTCAAATCCGGAATCAATATGTGGCTTGCCATTCTGATTTCGCTGATTGTCAGTACCGGCATCGGCTTCATCAACGGATTTCTGGTTGCTAATTTCAATATGCCGTCCCTGATCGTTACATTTGCCACACAGATCGTTTTTGAAGGTCTTGCCTATATTATCTCAAAAGGAATGCCTATTTTCGGCTTCCCGAATGCATTTACACAAATCGGGCAGGGGTATTTGGGACCGATTCCAACGCCGATTATTATCATGATCGTAATTTTTGCAATCGGCGGTTTTATCCTGAACAAAACCTATTTCGGAAGATATTTTTACGCGCTCGGAGGCAATGAAACGGCCTCTGAACTCTCCGGAATCCGGGTAAAAAGAGTGAAATACCTGATCTTTTCCTTATCCGGATTTTTTGCCGGCGTCGCAGGCATTGTAATGCTGGCACGCACAAATTCCGGCCAGCCGACCGCGGGCAAGGGATATGAATTCAAGGTCATTACCGATGTTGTGCTCGGCGGCGTGAGCGTGGCCGGCGGCTCCGGGAAACTGTCCAACGTCGTGGCCGGCGTTATGATTATGGGAATTCTGGAAAACGGTATGGTGCTCCTGAATATCAGTTCCTACGTGCAAATGGTGGTGGAAGGAATTATTTTGGTGCTGGCGGTAGGCTTCGACTGTGTCCAGAAAAAGGGGCTGCTGAAAGCATAATATTGTAGAACGAGGTGTGAAATGAAGATTGCAGACTATTGCACCGGAATTCAGCATATTGGAATTCCGACAAATGATTTGGAAAAAACGCTGGCTTTTTATAAAGGCATTGGCTTTTCAGCGGTTCTGGAAACCTTAAACGAAAAAAGCCGGGAAAAAGTTGCATTCCTTCAAAACGGAAATTTAGTACTGGAGATTTATGAGAATCATTGCGCCTGCATGAAAACGGGTGCCGTTGATCATATCTGTATTGATGTGACGAATATTGAGAAAGTTTTTGAATGCATAAAAAACGGACACTTTCAGCTTCTGGATGAACAGATACAGTTCCTGCCTTTCTGGGAAAACGGCGTACGCTTTTTTACAATAGTCGGGCCGAACGAAGAAAAAATTGAATTTGCGCAAAAGCTGTAAGGGAGGAAATGCCTGTGAATGACGTTACGGCATTAGGAGAACTGTTAATTGATTTTACGTTTGCGGGAAATTCCCAATCCGGAATGCGCCTTTTTGAACAGAATCCGGGAGGTGCGCCTGCCAATGTCCTGGTGGCGCTGAGCAGGCTGGGTATGAAAACAGCATTTATCGGCAAAGTCGGGGACGATATGCACGGGCATTTTCTGAAGGACGTCCTGGATCAAAACCATATCGGCACGGACTCCCTCCTTATTGACAGGGACTTTTTTACCACGCTGGCTTTTGTAAATATTTCGGAAAACGGAGAAAGAAGCTTTTCCTTTGCAAGGAAGCCCGGCGCCGATACGATGCTGACCAAAGAGGAAATACCGGAAAAACTGATCCGTGAATCGAAAATTTTTCATGTCGGTTCTTTGTCGCTGACGAACGAGCCTTCGAAAGCGGCGACATTCCATGCTCTGGACATTGCAAAAAAGGCCGGCTGCATTATTTCCTATGACCCGAATTACCGGGCGCCGCTTTGGGAAAACAGGCGGGCGGCAATCGAAGGGATGCGCTCTGTTTTGCCGTATGTGGACGTTATCAAAATATCGGACGAAGAGACCGATCTTCTAACCCCCGAAAAAGACCCGGAACGGGCAGGAAAATATCTGATTAACCACGGCGTAAAGGCCGCTTTCATCACACTTGGTAAAAATGGTGCATGTGTTGTCCATAAAGACGGCTGTGAGTATCAGCCTGCCATTTCAAAGAAAGCAGTGGATACCACCGGCGCGGGAGACGCTTTTTGCAGCGGCGTACTTTACCGCATCTGCACAGAAGGCGAAAAAGTCGAAGATTTCTCTCTTCCCCAGCTGTCGGATTTCGCGCGGTTTGGAAATGCCGTTGCCAGCCTTTGCGTAGAAAGACGGGGAGGCATTCCAGCCATGCCCGCCCTGCATGAGGTCTATGAAAGGCTGAATAGCTGAACCAATCAAAAAATACGATTTCAACTGGAAATTATATTGTTATCAAATCCCCCCAAACCATGAGGGCCGCGAAACGAAAATGTTCCGCGGCCCTTCGGTCTGTCGAAAAAGCCCGGTATTAACCGCGGGGGCGGCAAGCTATTTTTCCGCCTCTGAAATGCCGGCAAGGATGTGGGAAAATAAAACGATTTTGATTGAATATCCTTTCTATCAAAAGCACAGACTGAAACTGCGGGAGCTGATTGAGGAATATCATTATGCGGCGGTCACGATTTTTTTACATACGGACATGCGTACGGTGTATGAACGCGGCCGGAACCGCGACCATGACGGCTCGCGCCATCCGGGCCATTTGCTGAATTGCTATCACAGGGAAACGTTCACTCCGAATTTGCTGAAAGGGGTACAGGATACCTTCGTTTCATACGAGGATTTCTGCGCCGGGACAGCGCAAAAAGATTATGATATTCATCTTGGCTTGCGCATTCCTGTCGACGTCGGAGATTTTTCTGCAATTGATTTCGAGGGTATCATCCGTCAGATTATTGATTATGAAAAAGCTGTATGAAAAAGACCCTGCGGAAAAAACCGAAAAAGAAAGCGGGGGGCCGACGCCCAATTCGCTCCGGAATTGGCGCCGGGTCAAAATCATTTTGGGGGCATACCTTATTTATCTTGCATGGAAGATTAGTGCCGGCATTTTCGGCGGCCAGGCAAAAGATCAAGTCCTGTTGCTGGGCATTGCGGCCGGTGTCTTCGCTGTCTTTGGGGCGGTCATGATGATTTGGAATATCCGTTCCGAATGGAAGGACAGGGCGCCGAATGAGGAAGACACGCTTTCGAAAAAGTAAACCGAATAACGGGGCGCAGGGCAGGAGATACCCCGCCGCCCGTACCGGCCCAAAACTGAAAAGGACCCGAACCGTGATGGTTCGGGCCCTTTTCGCCGTGCTTTTTATGCCTTTTGACGGAATGGAATTTTCATAAATCCGCCGCCGATGGCTTATCTATAAAGCAGGGAATTTAAAGAAATTCAAAATGCGGCAAATATTTCGATGCGATCTCTGTTTATAATAAGAAAGTTCCGTTTTCAGATTTCACTTGCTCATAGTTTCTTCAAATTTGTATGGTACACTTTAGCAAAATTATTTTTCCTAGAAAATGCAAGGTGGTGTTTCGGATGTCTCAAACGACAAAACGGGCTTTGGAGGTTTCCCTGAAAAATCTTCTGCTTCAAAAGCCGCTGGATAAAATAACAATCAACGATATTGCAGAGGACTGCGGCATCAACCGCATGACCTTTTATTACCATTTTAAAGATATTTACGATCTGGTGGAATGGTCGTGTGTGGAGGACGCGACCAAGGCTCTGGAGGGCAAGAAGACCTACGCTACCTGGCAGCAGGGTTTTTTGCAGATATTTGAAGCGGTGCTCGCCAACAAGCCGTTTATCATGAACGTCTACCATTCGGTCAGCCGGGAGCAGGTGGAAATCTATCTGTACAAACTCACCTATAGTCTCTTGATCGGCGTTGTCGAAGAGAAGGCGGAGGGCATGAAAATTCGGGACGAAGATAAGAAATTTATTGCGGATTTCTACAAATTCGCGTTTGTGGGGCTGATGCTGGACTGGATCAGGAACGGCATGAAAGCGGAACCGCAGACGATTATCGACAGGCTCAGCCCGCTGGTTCACGGCAGCATAACCTCTGCTCTGAACAACTACCGGACGGATACATTTTTATCAAAGCGCCCGGAATGATAAAACTTTCATCAATCCGCCTTTTCTGCTTATTGAATCCTTTTATGGAAATGAATACAATATCTCCAGAACCAAAAATTATACGGAGGTAAGGTATTATGTATTATTCCAGCGGAAATTATGAAGCGTTCGCACGTCCTCTTAAGCCGGAAGGCGTTGACCACAAATCCGCGTACATTGTAGGTTCCGGTCTCGCTGCGCTGGCAGCCGCCTGCTTCCTTGTCCGCGACGGGCAGATGAAGGGCGATCATGTACATGTTCTGGAGAAGGACCCGATTCCGGGCGGCGCCTGCGACGGGTATCTCTATGAGAATCTGGGCTACGTTATGCGCGGCGGCCGGGAAATGGATAACCATTTCGAATGCATGTGGGATTTGTTCCGCTCCATTCCGTCCATCGAGACGGAAGGCGTCAGTGTTCTCGACGAGTACTATTGGCTGAATAAAAAGGATCCGAACTATTCGCTGATGCGCGCAACGGTGAACCAGGGGGAAGATGCGCATACCGACAAGAAATTCGGACTTTCCGATAAAGCCGCAATGGAAATTATGCATCTGTTCTTCACGCCGGATGAGGAGCTTTACGATAAGCGCATCGAAGAGTATTTCAGCAACGAGGTTCTGAACACCAACTTCTGGCTGTACTGGCGCACGATGTTTGCATTTGAAAACTGGCATTCCGCTCTTGAAATGAAGCGTTATATCCGGCGTTATATCCATCACGTGGGCGGCCTTCCGGATTTCAAGGCGCTGCGTTTTACCAAGTACAACCAGTATGAGTCCATGATTCTGCCGATGATTAAATATCTGGAATCCTACGGTGTGCAGTTCCATTACAACACCAAGGTCGTCAATGTAGAGTTTGACATTCAGAAAGACAAAAAAACGGCGAAGTGCGTCAGTGTGATTCGTGACGGCAAGGAAGAAAATATCGATCTGACCGAAGACGATTTGATCTTTATTACCAACGGCGGCTGCGTAGAGAATTCCTCCCTTGGCAGCCAGGACACACCGGCTCCGTTCAACACCGAAATCAAAGAAGGCGGCGGCTGGGATATGTGGCGGAAGATCGCCGCGCAGGACCCGTCCTTCGGCAATCCGGACAAATTCTGCTATGATCCGGAACAGAGCAACTGGATGAGCGCCACCGTTACCACCCTCGACGAAAAGATTCCGCCCTATATCCAGAAAATCTGCAAGCGCGACCCGTTCTCCGGCAAGGTGGTTACCGGCGGTATCGTCACCGTAAAGGATTCCAACTGGCTCTTAAGCTGGACCTTCAACCGCCAGCCGCAGTTCCGCTCCCAGCCGAAGGGACAGCTTGTGGGCTGGATCTACGGTTTGTTCACCGACAAGCCCGGCAACTACGTTAAAAAGGCTATGCGCGACTGTACCGGCAAGGAAATCTGCATGGAATGGCTGTATCATATGGGTGTGCCGGAATCCAAAATTCCGGAGCTTGCCGAAAAGAGCGCCAACACGATTCCCTGCATGATGCCGTATGTCACCGCATTCTTCATGCCCAGAACCAAGGAGGACCGCCCGCTGGTCGTTCCGGAAGGCGCTGTCAACTTCGCTTTCCTCGGTCAGTTTGCCGAAACCGCGCGCGACACGATTTTCACCACGGAGTATTCCATCCGCACCGGTATGGAAGCCGTATATACGCTGTTGAATGTTGACCGCGGCGTGCCGGAGGTTTGGGGCAGCGTGTATGATGTCCGCGATCTGCTGAATTCCACCGTGCAGCTCCGAGACGGCAAGAAGCTCACCGACATGGAGCTTGGCTTCAAAGAGAAGCTCGCGATGAAAGAATTCCTGAAAAAGATTGAGGGCACCGACGTTGAAAAGCTTCTGAAAGAGCATCGTGTGATTTAAGGAGATACGAATAAAATCGCAGCCTGACGTCCAGCCTTGCGGCGTTGAAAATCTGCAAGCTTTCGTCATCGGGCGCGGAGAATAAGGAATTTACCTATTCATAGCCTGTATCGAATTAAGCAAGTGAAAGGGAGCCTCGACACGCATTCGCGTTCGCGGCTCCCTTTCTTTTTGCATAGTATGATATCATTTCCTGAGGACGAAGGTTTGAAAGTCGGTTCAAAAAGCGTGGCTTGAAATTTTTTCGGAGCTATGGAAACAGGGATGTTCATTCGATGAAGAACTGTCCTTGAACGGTATGAAGCAGAAATGGTCAAGAATCATTTCTGCGAAATTTGTATGCCAATAAAATAATGATAAATGCGGGATTTTGCTTAATGCGGCAATCTATAATATCGTCCAAATTATGCAATATTTTTATTGACTTCTTGTGAACATTCATTTATAATGGATATAACAACATAACTACATAACATTACCGGTTAGTCCATTGTCGTTATTAGTGAGAAATCACAAGCTTATTACTAGCCTTGTTTAAAAATCAAATGCCTTTTCTTTTTAAATTATTTTGTCCGGAGCAAATTTATCTTGAAATTGGCTTTTTTTATTGAACAAGGATTATTGTGCAAGGGAAATTTACCGCCCCTTTTTATTGACAGTTGTTTCTTTTTTCGTTATAATGGTTATAACAATATAACATAAGACGAAGGGCAGAAAAGTTTCGTAAACTTGTGCAGGAACCTTTGACTTTCGTAATATTACTTAAAAGTTATGAAGGAGAATGAGATATGCTTGATGAAAACTCGCCATTGTCGCTGTATTATCAGGTAAAAAGCATTATTATTGATAATATAAAAAACAAAGTATGGACAATGAATTCTAAAATACCAGCCGAACGTGAACTTTGCGAAATGTACAAGGTGAGCCGCATTACGGTAAGGCAGGCACTGAAAGAGCTTGAGGATGAAGGCTACCTTTATCGCAAGCAGGGCAAGGGGACTTTTGTAACAGGTCAAAAATTTGTGCAAAGGTTATCGCAGTTTTACAGCTTTAGTGAAGAAATAGCAAAAATGGGTGCGATTCCAAGCACGAAAACAATTTCGTTTGATATAAGCGAAGCGGACCCGTTAATTGCTGAAAAACTGCAAATTGGCAGTAATGAGATGGTGTTCGCAATTAAAAGGTTAAGACTTGCAGATAATGAGCCTTTTGGAATTGAAACATCTTATGTAGTGTATAAATACGCCATGGAATTAAAAGAAGAGGATGTCAACCAGTTTGGATTGTATAACGCTTTAAAGTTAAAATGCGGAGTCATCCCAAATGAGGCGACCGAAACTTTTGAAGCAGTAAATGTCGGCAGTGAGGATGCAAAATACCTAAATGTCAGTAAAAACGCCGCAGCACTGCATCTTAACAGGATTACCTCTGCAAATGGAAATAAAATAGAGTATTGCGTCAGTACGATTCGAGGGGATAAGTATAAGTATACAATTCAATTAGGCAGCACGTTTCTGAAGTAAGTGATTAACAGGGAAAGGAGCAGAAGGAATGCATCCACTAAAAGAAATCATTAAAAAAAATAAAGATGGGACGCCAATTGGCGTATGCTCTGTATGCAGTTCAAATGAATTGGTTATCGAATCCGCTATGGAGGAGGCGCTAAAATATGGTTCCCCGCTTTTGGTTGAGTCGACAGCCAATCAGGTGAACCAATTCGGCGGCTATACAGGGATGACGCCGCTGATGTTTCGTGAATATGTTTACAAGATTGCTGTGAAAACAGGTTTTCCGTCGGATAAAGTCATACTTGGAGGGGATCATCTCGGGCCGCTAACGTGGAAAGATGAAGATGCGCAGGATGCCATGGCGAAGGCAAAAGACCTTGTTGCAGATTTTGTTCATGCAGGATTTACAAAAATACATTTAGACACCAGCATGAAATTGCGGGATGACGGCGATGGAATACTCAGCGCGGAAGTGATTGCAGAAAGAGGTGCCGATCTTTGCGCTGTGGCAGAGAAAGCATTTCAGAGTACGGAAAAAGGCAGACAGAGGCCAGTTTATGTAATAGGCAGTGAAGTGCCGATCCCCGGGGGAGCACAAACCAACGAGGGGCTCAAAGTTACCAGCGCTTCCGATTTTGCGGCAACCGTAGATTTGTTTAAAAAGAGCTTCTTAAAGAGAGGCTTGAACGAAGCGTGGGAAAATGTTATCGCGGTAGTCGTACAGCCTGGTGTTGAGTTCGGATCAAATACAGTGCATGATTACAATCCCAATGATTCCGCGGAATTGAAACGCATTTTAAAAGAATATCCGACGATGGTCTTCGAGGGGCATTCGACCGATTACCAAAAAGAGTTATCATTAAGGCAAATGGTCGAGGATGGAATAGCAATTCTAAAAGTAGGGCCGGCGCTGACTTTTGCACTAAGGGAAAGTCTTGTCGCGCTTGAATTTATTGAAAAGGATTTGCTATTCGGAAGTAACCGGCTTTCTAATTTCTCTGAAACGTTGGAAAACGTGATGCTTTCAGACCCGGGCAATTGGAAAAATCATTATAAAGGTTCCGATATGCAGAAGCGATTGGCAAGAAAATACAGCTACTCGGATCGGTGCAGGTACTATTTAACGGATTCCAAAGTCAAAGAATCGATGAAACGCTTGATAAACAATCTGGACTCTATTGAAATACCGATGCCGCTTATCAGCCAGTATTTACCGTCACAATATTGGAAGATACGGAATGGGCAGATGAGAAATCAGCCAATAGAACTTGTCAAGGGAAACATAAAGGATACATTGGATCATTACTATGCGGCGGTTACTTTACGAAGCAATATAAATCAAATGCATGCTTAATCAAAAAAAATAGCAAATAATACTAAAAATGGTAATAACAATATAATATAATTACAGCATAGCTGTGAGGGAGTACGATATGGATAAAACTTATTTTGAAATCACAAGACAATACAAAATGCTCGAGAAGACAATTGCGTGTGTAGAATCGCAGAAAGAGGCGCTGAGGGAGTTCTATCTTGCTAAAAAACCGAAATCAATTGTGTTTATTGGTTCCGGCTCCAGCTATTACCTGTCCCAGTCGGCTGAAATTATAGCCCGTACACAGTACGGCATCAGCTCATCCAGTATTCCGGCAGGCGATGCGATGGTGAATTTCAAGGCAAACAAAAAAGCGTTTGAAGGTTCCATGGTGGTTGCAATTTCCCGTTCCGGCAACACAACGGAAATACTGAAAACAGTGAACGATATGAAGAATGAATTCGGTATTTCATCGGTAGGCATAACCTGCGTAGAAGATTCGGAGCTCGGCAGGATTGCAGATCTGTGCATAAAGATGCCTTGGGCTTTTGACGAAAGTGTGTGTCAGACGGGTACGGTTACAAATCTGTATGCGGCATCCGCCCTTTTGCTTGCCGGTTTTGCCGGCGACAGCACCGTCTTTGGCGACATGAGGAAAATGACAGCCGCAGGGGATCGCTTTATCAGTGAAAATGAGCCTGAATTCAAAAAAATCGCCAATAAGAAGTGGGATAAAGTGGTTGTGTTGGCTGATGGCGAAATTTCCGGTCTCGCCTGTGAAGGAGCACTCGCGTTCAAAGAAATATGCTGCACCATTTCAAACTACTATCATGTGCTAGACGTACGGCACGGGCCGATGGTTTTAATCGACAAGAATACGCTTGTAATAGCGGATTTAAAGCCGGATAACAAAGATTATCAGCTTAGCTTAATTGATGATCTTGTGAAAAAGGGCGCAACAATGGTTGTCAGCACCGATGATTCCTACGACGCGATAAAAAATATCGACTTACATGTAAAGCATCCGAATGTCGGGAATATAGCGGAAGGCTTGCCGTTTATCAATATTGCTCAGCTTATTGCGTATCACAGGGCGATTCTTCTGAAACTTGACCCGGGTAATCCGGATGGCCTTGACGCATGGATTAACTTAGCAAAATAAGGATCGTCATCATACTGCTTTTGTAATGGCTTGGGCGAAAACTTACTGTTGAAAGGAAATGTGGCAATGGTTAATGTAAAAGCTAAACAAAAAAAACAAAAGAAGCACAGTTTTGTGTTGTTTTCACGGAAAGACATTCCTTTCTATATATTTGCAGCTCCCTGGATTATTGGAATGATTATATTTTTCCTGTATCCCGCAGTAATGTCTTTTTATTACAGCCTGACGGATTATGACATTATATCAAAACCGGTTTTTGTCGGACTGAAAAATTACATAACGCTTTTTACTAAAGACGAAATTTTCATGAAATCAGTACAAAACACCTTATATATGGTAGCTTTTTCACTGCCGCTTCAACTGATCCTGCAATTGTTACTTGCATTGATGCTGAATTGGGAAGTCAAAGGCATTGGTATTTTCCGGGCGATGTATTATATTCCGGTACTTGTCCCGCCGGTTTCCATTTCATTGCTGTTCACGATGGTCTACGATGACAACTACGGCGTATTGAACGGACTTTTACGGTTATTCGGAATACCGCCGCAGCAATGGCTGACGTCCGTACAGTTGTCAAAGCCGTCCATCATTATCATGGGATTGTGGACCGCGGGAAGCGGAATGTTGTTCTATTTGTCAAGTTTAAAGAATGTTCCAAATTCTCTTTATGAGTCAGCAAGTATCGACGGCGCTTCCGCATGGACAAAAATGTGGAAAATCACATTACCAATTATATCTCCTACAATCTTTTTCCAGCTGATCATGGGCGTAATTGCAACATTCCAGTTGTTTACGGAATCCTACGTATTAACAAAGGGCGGACCGGACTATTCCTCCTATTTTATGATGTACTATTTGTACCTTACCGCGTTTAAGGAAGGCAGGATGGGAATGGCGTCAGCAATGGCGTGGATATTATTTGTTATTATCCTTATGTTTGCGGTGTTAATCCTGAAGACATCAAAGAAGTGGGTCTATTACGCAGAGGATGAGAGGTAGCTGTAAAATGAGTAAATCCAGGAAAAAAGTATTCATGGTCAAAATAATAAAATATGTTGTACTTTCCGTTGTCGGTATCATATTTATGGCACCGCTGATTTTCCTTGTATCAAATTCCTTTAAAACATTCAGTCAGATTATTCAATTTCCGCCTTCATTAATTCCGAAACCTTTTATAACAACCAACTACACTGCTCTTTTTGACAGCACAGATCCCAACTATATTTCGTTCCCTACTTTTATCGTCAACTCATTGATTGTCAGTGTGGGGGTTGTAATCGGAACGGTTATATCCACCGTTTTGGTCGGCTATGCCTTTGCGCGGCTTCCATGCAGATTAAAGAATTTCCTGTTTATCATTTTACTTTCCACCCTAATGATTCCGCCTTCTGTACTCGTAATACCGATTTTTAAGATTTACAGAGACATTCATTTCCTCAACACGCTGAAAGCGTTGATTGTGCCGGCTTTTTTCGGAAACGCGTTCTTTATCTTTTTCATGCGGCAGTATATTATGGGAATTCCGTATGAATTAGACGAAGCGGCATATATTGATGGTGCTTCACGCTTCACAATATTATGGAAAATACTTCTCCCGCTGTGCAAGCCTGTCATTATATCCGTTGTAGTCCTTGAGTTTGTATGGACTTGGACAGATTTTTACACGCCGCTTATCTATTTAACTTCCGAGAGTAAAATGACTCTTGCAGTGGGACTCGCCATGTTCCAGGGCCAGCGTCAAGCCCTTTTGGGACTGCTCGCGGCGGCTACGGTAATCAGTATCGTTCCAATGGTTGTATTGTTCCTTGCAGCACAAAAATATTTTGTGGAAGGAATCAGCTTTTCAGGTCTGAAATCTTAAATTGGTTAACAATAGCAATCGCTATAAACTATTTAAAATTTTCGAGGAGGATTTATTATGAAAAGACGCTTTACAAAGATTTCGTCGGTGATCTTAGCAGCTGCGCTGCTCGCTTCCGCATTTACAGGCTGCGGTTCACAGGACAGCGCAAAAAAATCAAATGACCAAGTGACTACCATTCGGTACGCACGATGGGGCTTACCGGAAGAAATGAACGGTACGAAAAAAATTATTGCCGCGTTTGAAGAGTCACATAAAAACATTAAGGTAACACTTGAAAGTAGTTCATGGGATCAATACTGGGAGAAAATCCAGACGGAAATAGCGAGCAACACGGCTCCGGATGTAATGCTGATGGACGGCGGATGGTATTTAACGCAGTTTGCTCCGAAAGGTATACTGGCTGATATCGGTCCCCTCATGGAGAAGGACAAGATATCGAAAGATGATTACTTTAACGTTTGGCAAACATTCACTTATAACAATAAAATTTACTCGATGCCGCGTGATTACAACTCCATAGTCCTATATTATAATAAGAGCTTGTTCAAGGCTGCCGGCATTACGGAAGTTCCCAACGGCAATATGACATGGGATCAGATCGTAAAACTTGCTCAGAAACTGACGCTCGATAAAAATGGGAAAAATGCGACAGAGCCGGGATTTGATCCAAACAATATAGAGCAGTATGGACTTTATGTGCCGTATGACAACGTTGATTCGACCATTGAAACGCTGATCTGGCAAAAAGGCGGCAGACTGATGAGCGTTGATAAGAATACTTGTCAGATCGATTCTCCGGAATCGAAGAGCGTGCTTCAATTCCTCTATGATCTTAACTATAAATATCATGTAAGTCCTACGTATTCCGCCGCACTAAAATACGGTGAAGAACAATTCCCAACAGGGAAATTTGCAATGGTATACCAGGGTTCCTGGCTGCAGTCTTCGCTTGCCGATGCGAAGTTTGACTGGGACATTGCAGTTGCTCCGTCATTCGATAAAAAGGTTTACTGCACACAAAGCGTTGGGAATGCAATTCTTACAACCTCAAGCAATCAGGAAGCGGCGTGGGAATTTGTAAAGTACATGTCAGGCAAAGAAGGCCAGACGATCATGGCACAGTCAAAAGATTCCATCCCAGTACTGAAAGATGTCGCTGAGAATTTCTATGTAAAATTACCCGGAAATCCGCAAAATAAACAGGCGATCTTTGATGAAGCTGTTTCTTCCGTACCGAATGTAGATTTTAAGCAAAAGTCGACAATTTACGATGCAATCAAAAATATAGAGCCTTTGTACTTCAATAAAAAAGCAACTCTTGATGAGACGGTTAATAATATCCTGGCAAAAGTAAAGAGTATTCAAAACTCCGCAAACTAATCGATACAGACTCAGCTGCAATGGTAAGAAAACAAAACGTTTTCTTACCATTGCAGCGAATAAATCCTATCCGGCGGAGGACATTCACGGCAATAAATGTTGATAAGAGAATAAGTGGGGAATAAAGAATGGCAGAATACGATATTTGTAAGGCGCCTATTGTGGTTTCCAACAAAGAAATTGGTATTGCGTTTGATACACAAATGAGAAGCCGTATAGTAAACAATTATAATAAGGAAACCGCAGCCTTCGGAAATTTTGAGAATTCACATTATATCACAACCTGCGAAGGAAAAGTGGAAGAATTTCAGTTTCTGAATAGAAAAAGCGAGGAGATAACAAATGAATTTGGAAAAGGGATGGAACACACCCTTTCCGGGACATCAGGCAGTATAGAAAAAGTTCTCAGTCTAAAAGTGTATGAGATGTTTCCATCTACGATCTTCATAAAAGCGCGGTACAAAAATATTGGCACAAGCAGTATCAGGGTAACCGGCTGGGTAAATAACCAGTATACGATCTGTTCCGATGAAAAGGAAAGGGATGATCTTTTTTGGTCGTTTCAGGGGGCTTCCTACGAGGAAAGAACAGACTGGATTCTGCCGCTGAAGAATGGCTTCTCAAGAAAAAATTTCATGGGCATGAACGACTCGGATTATGGCGGAGGCATTCCGCTTTCCGATGTTTGGAAAAGAGATATCGGAATAGCGGTCGGCCATTGTGAAAGTATTCCGAAGCTTGTCAGTTTACCCGTTGAAGTTTCGGGCGGAAGGGCAACCATATCTGTTACATATGAAAAAGACAGGATACTTGAGGTCGGTGAAACAATGGATACAGCGGAAACGTTTGTCATGCTGCATCAAGGCGATTGTTTCAATTCTCTTACGGAATACAGAAAAATAATGGAGATAAAAGGGATAAAACCCGCTCCGATCAATAAAGAAGGATATGAGCCGGCATGGTGCGCATGGGGATATGAACGCAATTTTAAAGTAAGTCAAATATATGAAGCGCTTCCGATGGTAAAAAAGCTCGGCTTCAAATGGGTTTGTATTGATGACGGCTGGCAGTATGAAGAAGGGGACTGTGAACCTTCAAAAGAAAGGTTCCCCGACGGAGAAGGCGGAATCAAAGAATTCGTGCGAAAAATCCATGAACAGGGGTTAAAGGTTCAGCTTTGGTGGATACCAATGGCTTGTGATCCGAAGTCCCGGTATTATGCAAAACATCCCGACAGCGTTATCCTCGACGTGAACGGGAATAAACAGGATGTTACATGGTGGGACAATTACTATTTATGTCCGGCCTGTGAGGACGTAAAAGAGTATACGAAAGAAAGCGTTCGGAAGATACTCAAAGATTGGGATTTTGACGGATTAAAAATTGACGGTCAGCACTTGAATGCCGCGCCGCCGTGCTACAATGAAAAACATCATCATAAAAATCCGGAAGAATCCTTTGAAGCGGTTCCTGAATTTTTCAAGATGATTTATGATGAGGCAAAACAAATTAAACCGGATGCCCCTATTATGTTCTGTCCCTGCGGAGACTGCTGTTCTTTCTTTACAATGCCCTATTTTGATATGCCGGTTGCATCGGATCCGGAAAGCTCATGGCAGGTAAGATCAAAGGGGAAAGTAATCAAAGCGCTGATGGGCAGCAATGTCCCTTATAACGGTGACCATGTTGAATTGAGCGATGATGAATGTGATTTTGCATCCACAGTAGGAATTGGCGGCGTTATCAATACAAAATTCACCTGGCCGGTGGGTTCAAGTCCTGTTTCCATCGTGAAAGAGGGAGCTAATTTTGACCTCAGTCCGGAGAGGGAAGCGCTCTATCAATCGTGGATTGCTATCTACAGGAAAAAAATGCTTTCATCGGGTGAATATATCGGCAGCCTGTACAGCTTGGGATTTGATGTTCCGGAATGCCACGTAATACGGAAATCAAACAAAATGTATTATTCATTCTATGCGGACAGCTTCACGGGAGAAGTGACATTAAAAGGTCTGGAGAACAAACCCCACGTTGTGTTGGATTATGTCAACAAAAAAGAGATTGCAAGACTTCAGCCGAACGAAACGAAAATCAATGTAAATTTTGAAAAGTTCCTTTTAATTGAAGTCAGCGAAGCGATTTAAAAAGAAGCATACATAATTAAAATTGATGAGGATATTATGAAAAAAATTACAGCGATCTTAATGGGCGCGGGTTTAAGGGGAATGGATGCCTATGCGGACTACGCGCTGAGAAATGAAAACGAGATTCAATTCGTTGCAGTTGCCGAACCGGACCGCGAAAGAAGAGTGCGGTTTCAGAAATTGCATCATATTCCGGCCGAGAATTGCTTTGAAAACTGGGAACAGATTCTTGCTGTACCGAAGCTGGCAGACGCCGCTCTTATCTGCACGCAGGATCAGATGCACTTTAAGCCGACAATGAAGGCAATGGAGATGGGATATGATATTCTGCTCGAAAAACCAATGTCCACAAGCCCGAAAGAATGCATGGAGCTTGGCAAATACGCAAATGAGCACAAGCGGATTCTATGCATTTGCTATGTTCTGCGTTATACTCCTTTCTTTATGGCCTTAAAGAAATTGGTTGAGAGCGGCAGAATAGGAAAACTTATTTCGGTACAGCACAATGAAAATGTTGGATACTGGCACATGGCGCACAGCTTTGTACGCGGCAATTGGAGAAACTCCGATGAATCCAGCCCGATGATCTTGCAAAAGAGCTGCCATGATATGGATATCCTTCGTTGGCTGATCGGCGCGGATTGTGTAAATATGTCTTCCTTCGGGGACCTTTCCTACTTTAAGGAAGAGAATGCGCCAAGCGGTGCTCCGTTAAGATGTCTTGACGGCTGCAAGTATAAAAATGAATGTGCGTATTATGCCCCCAAACTTTATCTTACGGAAGACACCGATTGGCCGACTTCGGCAATCAGCAATGATCATAGCTATCAGGCACGCGTTCGGGCATTAAAAGAAGGACCTTATGGCAGATGCGTTTTCCAGTGTGACAATAATGTGGTTGACCATCAGGTAGTCAACATGGAATTTGCAAACGGTGCTACCGCTGCATTCACAATGTGCGCGTTTACCAATGAGATCAGCAGAACGATTAAACTGATGGGCACAAAAGGTGAAATCAGAGGCGCAATGGAAAAGAATGAAATAGAAATTAAAGAATTCGGGACGGGTATCACGGACGTGATGCACATACAGGAAACAGAGTCCGGGCACAGCGGCGGCGACGATGGCATTATGAAGGATTTTATAAGCCTTCTGCAAGCGGGAAAAACGGATGTGGATTACTGCATTGATAATTCCGTGCATAGTCATATCATGGCGTTTGCAGCTGAAAAAGCAAGGGCGGAAAAGAAGGTTATAAACATAGAAGAGTATAAAAGCCAGTTTGCAGACTAAAGTTTTTGGAAATTGATAAGAAATAAAGGGGAATAAATATGTCTCTTGTTACGAGCGAAAAAATCTTAATGGATGCCCAAAGGGGTAATTATGCGATCGGAGCATTCAACGCTGAAAACATGGAAATGGTACAGGGAATCATTGAGGCGGCTGAAGAATTAAAGTCTCCTGTGATTATTCAAACAACGCCGGGAACGATTAAATATGGCGGACTGCGTTATTACTATTCCAATGTGTACGCGGGAGCGAGCGCGGCAAGTGTTCCGGTTGTTCTTCATCTTGACCACGGTTCCAGTTTTGAATTGGCGTCTGGGGCTTATCGCGAAGGCTATACTTCCATTATGATCGATGGCTCGAAACTTCCTTTCGAAGAGAACATAGCCCTTACACGGAAAGTTGCAGAGATGTGCAATCCCGGCAATATCCCCGTAGAAGCAGAGCTTGGCAGAGTGGGCGGCAAGGAAGATGATCTCGTTTCGAATGATGACATTTATACCGACCCCGAAAAAGCAGCAGAGTTTGTTAAGAAGACAAGCATTTCGTCCCTTGCGGTTGCAATCGGGACAGCCCATGGGTTCTATGCCAAAACGCCGGTGCTGGATGTAAACCGTCTGACAGAAATACGCAAAGTAGTGGATATTCCGCTTGTATTGCATGGAGCTTCCGGCCTTACGGATGAACAAGTTATGGAATGTATAAAGAGGGGCATATGCAAAGTGAATTTTGCGACGGAGCTTCGCGATGCATTCTCCAAAGGGGTAAAAAAAGTCATCGGGGAAAATCCGGATGTTTTTGATCCGAAGGTATACTGCAAGGAAGGCAAAGAATGCGTCAAGGAATTAGTGAAGCATAAAATGCTTGTATGCGGAAGCGTAAACACCGCAAGGTAAAGTTCCATTACATGGCAAAGGAGCATAGCGCATGTATTATCTTGGCATTGACGGCGGCGGCACAAAAACCGCCTTTGAAATTATAGATGACAAGGGCAATATCGTATCCTCATGCAAAACGGCCACTTGCAGCTATCTTCAGATCGGCAAGGAAAACTACGGCAAGGTGGTTCAGGAAGGCGCAGCGGATGTCTGCGCAAAAGCAAACATCCGCGTATCGGATATCGATTATTCGTGTGTTGGGATACCGAGCTTCGGTGAAACTTCATCCGATACACCGGATTTAGTGAACATTACCCGGAGCGCTTTGCAAAGCGGCAATGTAGAATGCGTAAACGACGTAGTGGTTGCCTGGGCAGGATCTCTTGCCTGTGAGCCGGGAATTAACCTTTTAGCGGGAACCGGCTCCATGGGCTATGGAATGGATCAGAAAAACCATGCTGTAAGATCGGGCGGATGGGGGCATTTATTCGGCGACGAAGGCTCCGCGTATTGGCTGGGGAAAAAGCTGATCGAACTGTTTACCAAGCAGGCGGACGGACGGGTTGAAAAAGGAAAAACATATGAAATCGTATGCGAAGAATTCGGTTTAACATCTGATTTTGATTTTATATCGGCTGTGTACAATAAATTGGAGTTTAAACGGGATGAAATTGCCAAGTTACAGCTCTTGCTTTGTAAAGCGGCTGAACAAGGCGACCACTATGCAATCGATCTTTACAGGCAGGCCGCTTACGAACTGAGTCTTATCGTCTCAGCAATCATTAACCAATTGGAATTTGACAAGGACAAGAGCATAACCGTTTCCTATTCCGGGGGCATCTTTAAAGCGGGAGAGCTGATTTTTGCTCCATTAAAAGAATACATGAGCAGCTATAATATTACGCTGAAAAAACCCCTGCTCAGTCCGGTTACAGGCGCCGCTTTATACGCATTGGTGTCTCATACTTCTTATAAAAATAAAAGTATTATTGACAATTTATACCGGCAGGAAAAAGAGCTTTGATTTGTTTTGACATCTATAATGGAGGAAATCTTACATGGAAGTTCGAGAAGTAAGCCCTGATGAATACATTGAAGCACGTAAAGTGCAGTCTGTTGCCTTCGACCTGGGTATTGATTTCAACAGTTATATGGCGAATGAAAATGATCGCAATTGCCGCGCGGTTTTCGAAGACGGTAAGATTTGTGCATGCCTGGACTATCTGCCGTTTTGTGCAATGCTTAACGGCAGGCGGGTCGGCATGGCGGGCATCGGCGGGGTGGCGTCGTTGCCGGAGGGAAGACGCAAGGGCTATGTACGTGCGCTGTTTAGGAACATACTCCAAGAAGCAAAGGAAAACGGTGACACGCTGTCCTATCTGTTCCCGTTTTCAAACGTATATTACCGGCAATTCGGTTATGAGTCCTGCATGGTCAAAAATTCCACAACGATACCGCTTTCCTCGTTTCAGGGGATGAAACAGGGCGGGAATATGCGGATGTATCATCCCGGAGAAAACAGCAGCCCCATACGGGAAGCCTACGAGCGGTTTGCTTTGGATAAAAACTTTATGCTGATTCGCAGTGAGGAAGCATGGCAAAAAAAGTTAAATGAGGACCCGTATAAAAATAACCGGTATGTTTATGTTCACTACAACGCCAAGAATCAGGCGGATGGTTATATTATTTTCGCTTCGAAAAAACCAGCCATCCTTGTGGAGGAGTTAATCTGGTTAAATAGGGAGTCCCTGTGCAGCATTCTTGGATTTTTGGGCGGTTTTGCGGGAAGATGCAAAATCTTTCGGTATAAGGCACCGGCATTTCTGAATTTTCGCCTGCTCATCCCCGAACCGTATGATGTGAAATCCGAGGGCGTTTGCGATGGTATGGGCCGAATTGTAGACGCAGCGCGTGCATTGAAAACGCTGACAATACCACAGGATACGGAAAAAACAGTAATTCAGGTTAAAGATGATTTTCTCGATTGGAACAATGATACCTTTTGCGTATATCCGCGAAACGGTGAAACGCAGGTTGAAAGGACAGCTGCTGCGCCGGACTTGGTGTGCGACGTGCGCACGCTTGTGCAGTTGCTTTCCGGCTACGTTACGCTGGAAGATTGCCTGCAGCTCGGCAGTGCCGAAACTAGCGGTAAATTTGAAATGCTTGCCCGGATCTTTATGAAACGGACTGTTTTTATTAACGATGATTTTTAAAAATAAAACCCTGCAATCACCAAAACGGTGATATGCAGGGTTTATTTTCTTACGATGGGGCTATTTCAAGGCTGGTGCGGTTATTCATATTCAATTTTAAATCCGGTATGCTCGATGCAGTCTTTGATTTCCAGCTCCGTCGCGGGTTCGTTATAATCCACCTTTACGGTGCTCGACGCCAGATTTACGCCGACTTCCTGAACGCCCTGCAATTTATTCAGCGCGTTCTTAATTTGGGTTTTGCATTCTTTATTCTGAATTCCGGAAACGTTGCATAATACCGTGTTCATTAAATCGCCCTCTCCATATTTAATAAATTTAATTACCATCTTTTTCGTGTTTAGCGGCATGCACCCCGATTTTACGACCGTTAAGGATACCGGCGTCCTCGTTTCCCTTCGGTTTCATTTTCCGCAATTCCGGGTTGCTCTTTTCTCTGTCTTTCATCCGGTTTTTATTATTATCCATACCCTTTTTCCTTTCGTAAAGACCTTTTCTACCTGATTTAGTATCTATGAAACCAGTCGGATTTATGCAGGCCTTCGTTTTGCTGTTTGTGCCATGGGTTCAATCGGAAAAGAGTATTGTAAAATTGAAATTTACCTATAAATATTTAGAAATTCGACCGAAATCTATTGACTTTACAAGGAAGATGATTATAATATAGTTTATAAACTAAATAAAGTAAGTAGCGATGAAAGGGTCAACGATGGAAAAAATAAGCGGAAATCCGGCTATCCTGAAAAAAGTGAATAAAGATTTGATTAAGGAGACGCTGAAGGAATTTCCGAAAAGCACCAAGCCGCAGCTGGCGCAGAAGGTGGGGCTGAGTCTCGCCACGGTCAATAAAGCGGTGGAGGAACTGGTGGAAAGCGGGGAGGCGCGCTGTCTTGGCTATATCGATTCCACGGGCGGCCGCCGCGCGAAGTGTTACAAGCTAAATGAGAATTTTGAACTGATCCTCACCGTATTCATTCAGTCCGGCCATTACTACTGCGCCGTATTGGACATGGACGGAAAAGTGGTTTCCAGCGCGGTGCATCAGCACGAAGAGGGCGACTGGACGCAGGAACTTTACAATGTGATCGATAAAAGCCTTGCGGGCTGCGACGGGAAGAAGGTTTCCTCCATCGGCGTGGCGGTTCCGGGTTCCGTAAACGGCGATGAAATCAGCAATATTCCCACCATTCCCCAGTGGGAGGGCTTCGCCCTCAAGGCCGATTTGGAAAAGCGTTATGCGATGGCGGTTGTGGTGGAAAACGATATCAACGCCGCTACCTTGGGCGTATATGATAAATACACGGGTACGGGCGCCAAGAATATGCTTTTCCTGCATATCAAGCAGGGAATCGGCGCCGGTGTGGTGATCAACAGCAAACTGCATAAGGGCAGGCATAATTTTGCCGGAGAGCTTTCGTATATGCGGCTGGCTTCCGGAACAAGCGGGGAAACGCTGGAAGGAACCCTTCACCGGCTTTGCAATGACCGAAAGGCCGTTATCGAACTGGTGGCGGAGCTTTTAGCGAATGTCATCTGCGTAATCGAGCCGGATTTAATTGCAATCGATACCTGTTACCTTTCCGAAGAAGACGCGGGGGAGCTGAAAAAAGTCCTTTCGGGGTATATTTCATCGGAATACCTTCCGCGGATTTTTATCCGGCCGGTACAGGATGTGATTTACATACGCGGCCTGTTTGTACTCTGCGTTCATAAAACACAGAATTCGGTTGAATTATATCAATAGGAAAAAGGGGAGTATGCATGAAATACCTTGTGCAGGCGTTTACCGGCGGGTTTCACGACTGCCGCGTTACAGCGGAGCGGTTATTGGAGCGGATTCGCTGCGCGGACGATCTGCTGGACACGGAGGGTGTAATCCTTGGCTGGAGCTTCGACCGAAGTCTGTACCAGCCTGCACTGGAAGAACTTCACAAGCGGGGAAAGCGCGGCTACCTTTGGCTTCCGGTGTTCTCAGAAGTTTCCGGCGCGGCGAAAAGCGTGCCCGCCGTTGATTACAATGGAAATCCGCACGCCGCCGCAAAGGTTATTCAAGGGGAAGACTTTACATTTGTATGCCCTTCCAATCCCGTGAACATCGAAAACGTTCAGAAGATTTATCGGGAGAGGTTTGACGGGTTCGCGTTCGATGGTGTGTTTCTCGATAAAATCCGCTTTTCTTCCTTTGGCAACGGTTTTTCACCGGCAATGGGCTGTTTCTGCGAAAGCTGCCGCCAAAGGTATCAAAAAGCGGGAATTGATTCAGCCGAGCTCAAAGAGCGGATGAACCGGAAGGATAAATCTTTTTTACTCCCCTATAAACAGGAAAACGGGAGATACCTTTTTACGGACATCTTAATAAATAAATTTTATAAAGAAAGGTCGGCGGTCATTACCGATGCGGTCAAAGAGCTGGCGGATTTCTTCCATAGGCTTGGCCTGCAGGTGGGTTTGGATGTTTACGCGCCGTTGTTCAGCTATTTTGTCGGGCAGGACGTCGAGGCGCTTTCCCGCAGCGCAGATTTTATAAAGCCGATGATTTACCGTGTTACCGATGCGCCGGCGGGGATTCCCTACGAAGCGGGCTGCATGGAGCGGGAGTTTCGCGGCAATGGCTGCGAGTTTGCGGGCGTTCTGGAAAAGCTCTGGCATACGGCGGATCTGTGTTCCGCCGTATCGCTGCAATATCAGCTGAAGGCGCTTTCGAACGTACACTGTCCCCTTTATACGGGATTTGAAATCAATGCGAAACCGGACATTTGCCATACGAATCCGGATTATATCCGGCAGACCGTGGAAGTACTGAAGTCACAGGGCGCCGAACAGGCCGTGCTTTCATGGGATATCCTTTCGGATACGCGGAATCATCTTGAATTGCTGGCGCAAGGAGGAAAATAAATGTGAATAAGCTTCTATCCCTGAAAAAAATCTGCAAAAGCTTCGGCCCGGTCGGCGTGCTGAAAAACGTCGATTTCTCGCTGGAACGCGGGGAGGTACGCGCGCTTCTGGGCGCAAACGGCGCGGGGAAATCCACGCTGATCAAAATTATCGGCGGCGTTATTCCCCAGACCTCCGGTGAAATCGAGCTGAACGGGCAGCCCGCCCAAATCGTTTCGCCGATCGACGCACAGCGGAAGGGCATCAGCATTATCCATCAGGAGCTGAGCGTTATTCCGCAGCTTACGGTGCTGGAAAACTTCTTCCTTGGGCGGGAAATGACCAAAAACGGCGTGCTGGACAAGAAGGGAATGATTCAGCGCTACAACGAAATCTGCTCGGAAATGGGGTTCGACATCCCGTGGCGCGTCCGGGTCCGGGAGCTGAGCATTGCCAAACGGCAGATGGTGGAAATCATGAAGGCGGTATCCTGTGATTCCGAACTGATTATTATGGATGAGCCGACGACCTCCCTTACCGACAATGAAAAGAAAAACCTGTTTCAGATCATACATAGCCTGAAAGCGAAAAACAAAACGATTATTTATATCTCCCATATGCTGGAGGAAGTCTTTGAAGTCTGCGACAATGTAACGGTGATGCTTGGCGGCGAGATCGTGGGGAATTACCCGATCGGCGAACTCGACCAGCACCGGATTGCGGAGCTGATGGCGGGCGAAACGCTCGCGGTGGGGCACGATCAGCATGTAAGCCACGCGGATTACAGCAAAACGCCGGTTCTTGAAGTGAAAAACCTTTCGCATGCCGGAAAATTCCAAGATGTCAGCTTTACCCTTTATCCGGGCGAAATCCTTGGGTTTGCCGGTCTGGTGGGAGCGGGGCGCAGCGAAATCGTACGCTCGATTTTTGGCGCCGACCGCTGCACAGACGGAGAGATTTTACTCGACGGTAAGCCGTGTGCGATTCATTCGCCGGCGGACGCGATTCGAAACGGCATCGGCCTGATTCCGGAGGACCGCAAAACGCAGGGGCTGGTTTTAAAACAGGAAATTTATAAAAACGCGACGATTCTCAGTCTGGACGCGATGAAGAAAAACCACATGCTCAATAAAAAGAAGGAACTGGATTACACCGAAAAAGCGGTTGAAAAGCTTACCATCAAGGTTTCCGATATACAGAACCGCGTGCGGAGCCTTTCGGGCGGCAATCAGCAGAAAATTGTGGTAGCCAAATGGCTCGGCAAGGATCTGCGCGTGCTGATTTTCGACGAACCCACCAAGGGAATCGACGTTCGTGCAAAGGAAGATATCTTTTCTACCGCAGAACAATTCGCTGCCAAAGGCGTTGCGGTCATCTTTATCTCTTCGGATTTGGAAGAAGTGCTGCGCGTGTCCGACCGGATTGTGATGATCCACAGCGGAAAACTCATAAAAGTGCGTAAAAATGAGAACCTTACGGTAGCCGACCTGATGAACGACATCCTTGTAAAGCAGACCATAGAAGATGGAGGAGCAAAATGATGGTTAAATTGGAGACGAAACATTTTAAAATGAGCGATTACGGGGTGCTGATCGGTTTTATCGTACTCTGTGTCGCCGTGGGAATTGCGGCGCCGACTTTTTTTGGCGCGCGTAATATTCTGAACCTGCTGAGGCAGTCGTCCATCATCGGGATTATTGCCGTCGGCATGACCAGCGTCATTATTTCCGGCAACTTCGATATTTCAGTCGGCGCAATCGCCGCCATATCCGGTGCGGTTGTCATGAAGCTTTTAGGGAATGCCGTACCGCTTCCGCTCGTTATCCTGGCCGGTCTTGCGCTGGGCCTTTTCATCGGTGTGTGCAACGGCGTTGTCGTTGCAAAGTTCGCCGTGCCTTCCCTGATCGCGACCATGGGCATGACGACGATTCTGAACGGCGCGGTTCTGATGGTTACCGGCGGATATCCGATTTCCGGCAAGTACGATCTGTTTGACTACATCGGCAACGGATATATTCTGAATATCCCTATCCCGGTGATCATCTTTGCCCTTGCCGTCGCCGGTATGTTTTTTATTTTGCGCAGCACAAAATTCGGCAGATATATCTTCGCTGTGGGCGGAAACGAAGAATCCAGCCGCTTGTCCGGTATTAAGCCGGACCGCATCAAAATCATGGTGTTTGCGGTGAGCGGCATGCTTTCCGCGCTAGCCGGAATTGTTCTGTCCTCCCGTTTGGGCACCGCGACGCCCGTTGCCGGCGCCGGGTATGATATGGACGCCATCGCGTCGGTTGTAATCGGCGGCACCAGCGTTCTCGGCGGGGAAGGCAGCGTACTGAAAACGGTTATCGGCGTTCTGTTCATGAGCGTAATCAACAATGCGTTCAACCTTTTGGGCGTGGACGTGTATTTCCAGTATATTGTCAAGGGTTTGATTATCATTATCGCCGTCGGCGCGGACAGCTACAGCCGGAAGAAAGCGATGCTTGCGTGATTTGCAGCGGATGCTGTTAATATAAAAATAATGGAGGAAATGTTATGAAAAAGCTTACCAGATTTACCAGTCTCGCATTAGCCCTGATCATGGCCTGCTCTGTAACCGCGTGTTCAAAAGACGGCTCCGGAACGCAGTCAAAGGCCGAAGAGCAAAGCGCGGCCTCATCCGCCGATACGTCGGCGAAAGCGGAAGGAAAACAGAAGCGGGTCGCCGTGCTGCTGCCGGGCTCCACCGGATACTTTGTAGCGACCAAGGCCGGTATGGACAAAGCCGCAAAGGAGAACAACATAAAACTCGAATATTCCGACGCCCAGTGGGATGCGACCAAACAGCTTTCCCAGGTGGAGGACGCGATTACCAAGGGCGTTGATTTAATCGCCGTCTGTGCCGCAGACGCCGATGCAATCAAACCGGCGATCAAATCCGCAAACGACGCGGGAATCCCGATTCTGGCGTTTACCAATGCGATCGGCGACGACCCGTCCGGAAAATATGAGGGACTGGTTTCCTATGTCGGACAAAGCGAAGTGGCGACCGGCGCTCTTTGCGCGAAAATCGCAAAAGACATGCTGGGTTCAAAGGGCGGCAATATTGTCTTAATCGAAGGCAGGCCGGGTACCTATCCGCAGCGCTACCGCCGCAAGGGATTCACGGACGCGATCAAGGATACCCCGAACATGAAAGTCGTGTACACACAGACGAGCAACTGGGAAAAGGAACAGGCTCTGAAAATCACGGAAGATCTGATTCAGAAGGGCACAAAGTTTGACCTTGTTTTCGCGCAGGACGACAACTCCGCCATCGGCGCCGGGAAAGCGCTCAAAGAAGCCGGTCTGAAGGATAAGGTAAAGGTCATCGGCTTAGGCGGCAGCATCGACGGTCTGCATGCCCTGAAAGACGGCGTAATCGACGCAACGACCTTTATGTCCGCGGAGGAAGAAGGAAAACTGGCAATCGAGACGGCGAGCAAGTCCCTGAACGGCGAAAAAGTAGAGCCCGTAACAGAATTAAAGCAGGTGGAAGTAAATGGCCAAAACGTTGACACCTTCAAAGGTGAATGGTGATTTGAAAGTTTATTTGGGAATCGATATCGGCGGCACGATGATTAAATGGGGAATGATCCGTTCCGATGGGGAAATGCTCAAAAAAGGGCTGATCCCCACGGAACCGGAGCTTGGCCGTCAGTGCTTTCTGAATAAACTGACCGCGCTGATTTCCGAAACAAAGGAGCAGGGAATCGCGGGTGTCGGAATCAGTACGGCGGGAATCGTTGATTCCGAGAGCGGCACCATCGTTGCCGGAATCGAGAACATTCCGTTTCTGGAAAGCCTGAATTTAAAGGCGTTTCTGGAAGAAAACACAGGCATGCCCGTGCGGGTTCTTAACGACGTGCGCGCGGCCGCGCTGGGTGAAAAATGGATGGGCGCCGGGCAGGACTGCGATACCTTTTTCTGCATGACCATCGGCACCGGCATCGGCGGCTGCCTGATGATGAACTCGAAAATCTTTGAAGGCGCGCATTTTCGCGCAGGCGAAATCGGCTATTTAGACTATCGGAATGAAAACCAGTATCTTGAAAAACGTTCCTCGGCCAAAGGGCTGCTGGATACGGCAAAAGAAGAATTCGGAGAAGATATTTCCAGCCGTTCCTTCTTTGAGCGCGTCCGGCAGGAGGATGAACATGCCTGCAGCGTATTCAACCATTGGGTTGAAAAAATCGCCCGGGCGATTGCAACGGTTGTTATTCTGTTTGATCCGCAGAAGATCATTGTGGGCGGCGGCATCACGGAGCAGGGAAGTCTGCTGCTGAACGCGATCCGCCGGAAAACCGCAGAATATCTGCCGAACGGCTTTGCCGAACAGTGCCCGATTGAACTTGCGGGCTGTAAAAACGGCGCCGGTATGGTGGGAGCCGTCCGCTTTTTAATGGATTCCATGGATTTTCCTGCTACATAGTTGTTACCGTACATTTCATAATCGTATAGGAATACCCCCGCCATGCGGTATAAACCATATGGCGGGGGCATTCTTTTGAATAAACACGGGAATCGGACTTTAGCGCCAAAAGGACTGCGAAACTCCTTGCCGAATATGCTATAATCGTTTTATAAAAAGCTATATATATAGAAAAGGAAAGACGAGGATCATCCATGCCAGCCGCCGGACCGATCAATCGGATTGACTTTTCCACAGAAACGAGGGAATCGGTTGAAAATTCGGTCTTGCCGAAATCCAGTTCGTTCTACGTCAAGAAAAACATGGAACGGGGATTGTAAAGGGATATCCCTTTGCAGAAAGAAATGCCGGTATCTTTATTTTCTTCAGCCCAAAAAGAAACCGAGATTTACCGCCGAATAAAGATTATTCGAATCTACCGGTACAGGGGCTTTCCCTGTTATAACTTCTTCTTGAATGTTTCACCAGCGGGAAAGGGAATTGCCTTTACATGTGATGAAATGCAAAATGAAATCCCACAACAAAATTCAGGTCAGGAAAATATGGAATCGGGAAGCCTGCTCCGGTTCCACTTGAAATTTCACACTCGGAAGAATAGAATATAGCCAAAGGTTTTGTTGGATTAAAGATTGACAGGGGAGGAATTCCATGCGTTTTCAAATTATTCAAGGCGATATCACGACAATGGACACCGATGCCATCGTAAATGCGGCCAATCCCTCTCTTTTGGGCGGCGGCGGCGTGGACGGGGCTATCCATCGCGCGGCCGGGCCGGAGCTTCTGGCGGAATGCCGGACGCTTCACGGCTGCGAAACCGGAAAGGCAAAAATCACGAAGGGCTACCGCCTTCCCGCGAAATACGTGATTCACACGCCGGGGCCGGTCTGGCGCGGCGGAAACGCCGGGGAACGTGAACTTTTGCAAAGCTGCTACCGGTCCTGCCTTTCGCTGGCGGCTCAGAACCACTGCCGCTCGGTTGCCTTTCCGTCGATCAGCACGGGTGTCTATCGCTTTCCGCTGAATCCGGCGGCGGAAATCGCGGTAAAAACTATACGGGAATTCTGTAAAGATAACAAAGAAATCGAAGAGGTTTTTATGGTCTGCTTCGATCCCGATACAAAGGCCGCCTACGACGCGGCTTTTCAAAGAGAAACAACTGCATGAAGCTGCGCCCGGGAGATTTTTGTTCTCTTGGGCGCAGTTTCATGCAATCTGTTTATTCATCATCCTGGGGAAGTTCGTATATGTGATTTGATAAAAGTTAAAAATATGACGGCATGTAATTATAATTGCAGACTTTTATACTATAATCATATATCCAGTCAATGAGCGAATGTTCCGGTCAAGCCCCCAATAGAATATCGGAAGATAGGAATTTTAAAAAAATTCAAAAAAAATCAAAAAAAGGGTTGACTTCGGGCTGGGTATTTG
>NZ_JAPOHA010000018.1 GCF_026672255.1 Caproiciproducens galactitolivorans
CGGCTACCAACACAGGCGACCGGTCTGCGGCTACCAACACAGGTTACCGGTCTACGGCTACCAACGCAGGTTGCCAGTCCGCGGCTACCAACACAGGCGACTGGTCCGCGGCTACCATCTCTGGTTGCCGGTCTGCAGCTACCAACGCAGGTTGCCTGTCCGCGGCTACCAACACAGGCGACTGGTCCGCGGCTACCATCTCTGGTTGCCGGTCTGCAGCTACCAACGCAGGTTGCCTGTCCGCGGCTACCAACACAGGCGACTGGTCCGCGGCTACCATCTCTGGTTGCCGGTCTGCAGCTACCAACGCAGGTTGCCTGTCCGCGGCTACCAACACAGGCGACCAGTCTGCGGCTACCAACACAGGTTACCGGTCCGCGGCTACCAACACAGGTTGCCAGTCTGCGGCTACCAACACAGGCGACTGGTCTGCGGCTACCAACACAGGTTACCAGTCTACGGCTACCAACACAGGCGACTGGTCCGCGGCTACCAACACAGGTTGCCAGTCTACGGCTACTGTAGAGGGCAAAGAATCCGTCGCAATTGCTACTGGCTACGAATCCAAGGCAAAGGGCGCATTAGGCTGCTGGATTGTAGTTTCTGAATGGTCTGAGGATGATANTACGGCTACTGTAGAGGGCAAAGAATCCGTCGCAATTGCTACTGGCTACGAATCCAAGGCAAAGGGCGCATTAGGCTGCTGGATTGTAGTTTCTGAATGGTCTGAGGATGATAACGGAGATTATCACATTAAAGATGTTCGGTGCGCCAAGGTTGACGGCGAAAAAATTAAGCCAGATACATACTATATGCTGAAAAATGGCGAGTTTATCGAAGCTGAGTATTTGGAGGGGCTGAAATGAACGAAATAAATCAGCTTGTCCTTGATTGTATGGCGCGGGTGTTGCGGATCAATCAGACCACGGATGCAGATATATTTTTCTACTACTCTCCGCACGTTGATTGTATTGAAATCAATGGATACAAAAAAGGTTACTATAATTCTCCTGCAAATAAAGACGGACGCCCAATTGTGGACTATTTGCCACTTGGAAATACAACAACAGGGATGCTTTGCATTGCTAATAAAGATTCTGAAGAAAAGCTCAGGCAATTGCTTTCTTCCCTTGATGCATTGGAAAAGGAGCTTATCAATGCCAAATGATTACGGCTATTCAGCCGCTCAAGTTGCCTATGACCGGCAAGAAGGGCCTGATCCGTTTATAAAAGAAAGAGAGGATTACATAGATGAAGATAACCAATAAAACAGGATTGCCTCAAGCCTTTGTCCAGATGGCACAGAGTGATTATATGCCTACCCCGAAACGGTATAGCGCAACCGCTCTTTTAAAAGGTATCCGCGAGGTTATTCTCGAACGCCGCCACGGGGATGAAATCGAACAAGATGTATCGGACATGATTTGGCTTTTGTTCGGAACGGCGGTTCATAGCGTCCTTGAGCATCAGACCGAAGGAGAAACCGAATTCAAAGAGGCATTTGTTGATATGCCGGTCGGGGATTACACGGTATCCGGTAGATTTGATCTTTACGACGCGGCAACCGAAACCATTACTGATTATAAGACCTGTTCCGTCTGGAAAGTCATCTACGGCGATTATGAGGATTGGAGAAAGCAATTACTTATTTATGCCACTATTATGAACTATTGCGGATTCCCTGTAAAGCACGGACAGATTGTTGCAATAATGAAAGACCATCAGAAAACAAAAGCAAAAAATGATTCTTCATATCCGCAGCTTCCAGTAAGAACGTTATTATTTGATTTTAAGGATTCCGACTTTGAAGAAATCAATGCCTTTATCGTAGAACGCCTATCTGAGATTGCGGCGGCTGAAAAATTGCCGGATGAGGAACTCCCTGTGTGTACTCTGGATGAACGTTTCAATAGTGGAGATAAGTACGCAGTCATGAAAAAAGGTCGGAAAACAGCGCTGAGAGTATTGGATAGCGCCGAAGCAGCAGACGAATGGAAAGAGCAAAATGGCGGTGACTACATAGAACTCCGTCCCGGAGAAGATAAGAAGTGCAAAGATTATTGCTCTGCCTGTGAATTCTGTTCTTACTACAAAGAACATGTCAAGGGGGCATAGGCATGGATCTGAAATTCCCGCTTTTAACTGCGGATGATATTGAAGTAAAGGTTAAAAAAGTTTCCGAAAAAGGTGCTACTGTATTGCTTTATAAGACGGCTCGTGTTGATATGAATATCCTTGACCAGATAGTCGGCCCTTTGAATTGGAAATGCTTTTATCATGATGTAAAGGGGAATCTTTACTGCGAGATTTCAATTTATGATTCTGACAAGCAGGAATGGGTTTCCAAGGAAGATTGCGGAATTGAAAGCCGCGAGGATGGTGAGGGAAATCAACGCAAAGGGGAAGCGTCGGATGCATTTAAGCGCGCCGGGTTCAAATGGGGCATTGGTCGGGAACTTTACACAGCACCGTTTACTTTTATCCATTGTGCAACGAAGCAGAAAAGCGACGGCAGAAGCTACGAGATGGCCAACCCCTTTGCTCGATTCAATGTAAAATCCATTGGTTACGATGATTCAGGAAGGATCAACGTTCTTTCCATTTGTGATGACAAGGGAAAAATGGTTTACGAATTGGGGCAGAAGGAACCGCAGGAGCCAGAGCCGGAATACATAGACGAAATAAAGCAGACAGTGATTTTGAAAGAACTGCATCGAACAGGTTGGGACGCTAAAGGAATGTTGACATATCTTGCAGAAAAATTTCCAAAAACCCCGCCGGACGCTATCGGTCATATAACCGAGAAACAGTTTACGTTTATCGTTAAGGCCCTTGAAAAGAAGCCTGATAAAACATGATTATTCAATTTGATAAAGCGAAATGGAACCAGGATTCGGAGGGCTTTTGGTTGTCCCTCCGGGTCAAGGCTCCAGCATTGGCAAAAGAATTTGTATCCGGAATTCAGGATCGCATTTATGATGCGGAGCTGAAACAGCACCGTGAAAAGCGTTCACTTGATGCTAATTCGTATTGCTGGGTTTTATGTCAGAAGATTGCGGAGGCCGTTCGCAATATTACGAAGGAAGAAGTCTATCAAGACGCAATAAAACACTCCGGACAGTTTGAATCTTTAGTCTTAAAAAATGATGCGGTCGAAACATTTATCCATAGGTGGTCTGGACACGGATTGGGCTGGTTCGCGGAAAAAATTGAGGGCAATATGCCAGGATATACCCAAGTTATCGCTTATTATGGTTCCTCTGTCTATGATACGAAAGAAATGAGCGTTCTGCTGGATTATGTGGTAAATCTGGCAAAAGGCCTAGGTATCGAAACCGCTACGCCGGAGCAGCTCGCAAGTATGAAGGAGGAATATGAGATTGCACAAACAAACAAAAGCCTGTGATATATCACCGATTGTTAAAAATAAAGTTTGGGAGCGGGACGGACACCAATGTATCCTATGCGGGTCACCGATCGCTATGCCGAACGCGCACTATATACCACGTTCTCACGGAGGGCTAGGCATTGAGGAAAATATTGTTACCTTGTGCCTTTGTTGCCATGATAAATACGATAATAGCCAAGAAAGAAAGTTACTTAAAAACGAAATCAAGGATTATCTCCGATCAAAGTATCCTACTTGGGATGAATCAAAATTAAGGTATAGGAAGTGGAACCATGCTTAACGTAGCCGTACTTATGGGCCGTCTCTGCGCCGACCCTGAGCCGAAGGTAACCCCCAACGGCATATCTGTAACCAGCTTTACCCTTGCCGTAGACCGCTCCTACCAGAAGTCGGGACAAGACCGGCAATGTGATTTCATTGATATTGTGGCATGGCGTTCTACTGCGGATTTCGTGTGTAAATACTTCACAAAAGGCCAGCTCATAGCCGTGCAGGGTTCTATTCAAACCCGTACATATACCGACAAGGACGGAAACAAGAGAAAAGCATTTGAAGTCGTCGCGGATAACGTTCATTTTGCGGAACCAAAGCGCGACGGTAATTCCCGTAACGGCAACAAAAGTACATATAAGGCCGACGTAGAACCTCCTGCGCCGCAATATCCAACAGGCGATACAGGAGATTTTGAAGAAATTCCATCATCAGACGACCTCCCTTTCTGAGGTGAGAAATGAATATCATAGATTTTATTCCTTACGGCAAGGAAAACGCAATCAGCCGCAAACAATTATCCGAACGGTGCGGCCTTCGTGACCGTGTGATGCGCAAAATGATCGAAAAGGAGCGCCGGGAGTATCCTATCCTCAATTCACAGGACGGCTCTGGATACTTCCGCCCGCTCCCCGAAGAAAAGCCGCTTGTTGAGCGCTGGTTAAGGCAGGAGCGTCGCAGAAGCCAATCGATAGGTAATTCCACCCTTGGCGCAGAAAAATGGCTTACAGGCGGTTCTACAGGAAATTTGATTGCGGTACGAAGCTATTTGAGGGCAAAGCATAAAGTTGCGGAACCCGAACGGCAGGTAGAAGGACAAATGAGGTGGTGAAAATGTGCTTGAATTCGGATATGTCCGCCTGTACCGATCCCTTTTGAATTGGGAATGGTATACGGACAGCAATACGAAAGACGTATTTATTCACCTGATACTTACGGCGAACTATGAGCCTAAAAAATGGAAAGGCAAAGTGATTCAGCGAGGGCAACGGGTATATTCTTCTCAAAAATTGGCCGATGAATTACATATGTCAAGACAGGAAGTAAGAACAGCAATAGACCATTTAGTGAAAACCGGCGAAGTAACCAACCAAACAACGCCGAAATATAGCATCATTACTGTAAAAAATTACGAATTGTATCAACAGCTAACCAACACTTCAACCAACTCCCAACCAACAGAGCCAAATGGGGACGAAACCCCGATGAATGCTGGGTTAGAGGATGATATTTTCCAAAAACAACACAATAAAAATGATGAAAATTCAACCAACAAAATAGCCAACAATCAACCAAATGCAAATCCGTATGAATCCTCAGAAAATTGTTGTCAAGACACATGCAACCAACCATCAAATCAACCAACTGCTAACCAACTATCAACCAACAGCCAACCACAATGTAATAAAGCTAAAGAAAGCAAGAAAGCAATAAATAAAAAGAATATATATATAGACGCTTTCACTTCTTATGCTGCCGGTGATTCTGATTTGCTCAATGTCCTAGAAGATTTTGCGGAAATGCGGAAAGCAAAGAAAAAACCGATATCCACGATTCGCACGGTAAATATGCTTTTAAAAAAATTAGATGAACTTGCGGATGATAACCAAACAAAAATCAAGATATTGGAAAAATCAATTTTTCACAACTGGGATTCAGTTTTCCCCTTGAAAGGAGACGAGAACAACGGACGAGATTCCAACGGTACCGCAAATAATGGCTCACGTTCCGCCGGAGATAAAAAAGAAACTCCGAAATACGGACACGTTGTCTAATTACGAACAGCGACAGATTGACATTCTGAATGCAGCGGAAGGACTGTTGACTGGTTATGATTGTCCGATCTGCAAAAACAAGGGCGTTACATACTTCCTCGAAAACGGATATGAAAAGTCTCGCGAATGCAAATGCATGGCAATCCGTCGCAGCATATGGAACATTAAAAAAAGTGGGCTGAAAAATCTGCTTCAAAAATACACCTTTGATAATTTCAAAGCAGCGGACGAATGGCAAAGAGATTTCAAAGCGGATGCGCAAAGGTTTGTGACGGACCATAACGGAAAATGGTTTTATGCCGGCGGGCAGGTTGGAGCAGGGAAAACTCATATATGCACGGCTATCGTCCAGGCGTTTCTCAAAAAAGGCATTGCGGCACGGTATATGCTCTGGCGTGACGAAGTCGTCCGGTTAAAGGCAATCGTAAATGACGATGAAGAATATGCAAAAGCAATCAACCCGCTTAAAACCGTCCCAGTACTTTACATAGACGATTTCTTCAAGACTGGGGATGAGTTGGATAGGTACGGAAATATTGTTAAGAAACGTCCGACACAGGGCGATATAAACGTCGCTTTTGAGCTTTTGAACTACCGGTACAACAATGACCAACTGGTTACGATTATTTCCAGCGAACGGACGATAGAGGAAATCCTATCCTGTGATGAAGCAGTCGGTAGCCGCATTTATCAGCGGACGAAAGATTATTGCTGGGTGCTTACGGCGCCAAAAGCAAAAAATTATAGATTGATGTGATGACAATGAAATTTACAATACCATATCCGAAAACCAAGTCAGGCATGAAGCGGTTTTGCAAAGAATTTGGTTTGAACGCCATTTATGCCGGTAAGCATTGGTCGAAGCGCCAAGCGGATTCACAATTCTGGCACAACACCGTCCATGCCGCGCTGATGGAGCAAAGAATCCCACGCAGAATGTACGAAAAACCGGTTGCGATCACGTTTTATTGGAATGACCGGATGGACTGTACCAACCATGCATACATAGGCAAGATGATCGAGGATGCGTTAAAGGGTTGGATAATTCAGGATGACGATCGGAGATTTGTAAAAGAAATTCGGCACAAGTTTTACGATCAGGATTGTATCACTGTTGAGATTACAGAGGTGAAATAATGACGGCCGACGAAGAAATGCGCCGGGTATACGGCGCAGACAGAGACCATGAATGCCGCGATTGCGGGAATCGTGATAATTCATATTGCAGACTGACAAATAGGCGAAGAAAATGCACGGACTATGGTTTCGCTTGCGGAAGGTTTAAGGAATCAGGCAAATACAGATTTGTAGTGAAATAATTAACCAGTCATAGGTAAGCTTTTAAAGTGCGCACGCCTTTCTGACGAGAAAGGGCTATGACATGAAAAATTGTATCGAACGTATGAAAGAAAACCATACGGATGAAAAAATAGCAAGTTTTAAAGTAAAACAGCAGCAACCTTATGAATTCAAAAAGAACTACGCATACCGCAGGGCTTGGGAGTTTGCGGAGGAATGCGATAAACGCGGCCTAAATTACCACGTATCCGTTGGTGGGCTGGACAGCATCACCTTGTTTCTTTTTCTCAAAAGTATCGGAATCCATGCACCCGGTATATCGGTTTCGTATCTGGAGGATAAGAGTATTCAAAAAATACATACACGGCTTGGAATTACCAGATTACTGTCGGCCATTAAACCGGACGGAACGCATTGGAACAAAGCTGAAATCATTCAAACCTTTGGCTTTCCGGTTCTTTCAAAGGAAACCGCTTCAAAAATTGAATTGTTACAGCATCCTTCGCCTGATAACGCTACGGTCCGCCACGCAATCATAACCGGCGAAACCGGGGAGTATGGCGGGAACCGGAAGGGAACCCGCATGAAGCTGGCGCAGAAATGGCTAAACCTTTTCGCTGGGGGAGAAAATGAGCGGGAGAATGTTAATTATCAATGCTCCCCGTTTTTGGTATCCTCCAAGTGCTGTTATTATCTGAAGGAAAAGCCGTGTGACGATTGGGCGAAAGAGCATCACAGTGTCCCGTATCTTGGCCTGATGGCAAGTGAGGGCGGTCGACGTGAAAAATCGCTTATGATTAACGGCTGTAACTACTTCGGCAAAACAACAATCCGATCAGCACCGTTCGCAATCTTTAACCGACAGGATATTTTACAACTCGCCCTTGATCTTGATGTCCCAGTACCTAAAATTTACGGTTCCATTGAACGGAAACCAGATGGCACGCTTTACACCACCAGAGCGCAGAGAACCGGATGCAGTATGTGTGGCTTCGGCATTCAGCTTGAAAAACGTCCACATCGTTTTGACCGGCTACATGAGGACAACCCGAAAGAATGGGATTACTGGATGAATCGGTGTTGCATTGACGAAAACGGTATTTCGTATGGGTGGGGCTTGGTTCTTGATTATTGTGGCATCCATTGGACACCGGAAACGCTTGCGGAAGATATGGCTAAACAGAATTCAAAGAACAAAAAATCGCGAACGGATTCCGAACAACTGAAATTATTTTAAATCATAGGTACCGGTTTAAAGGTGCACCGCCTCCATGACGATGGAGGGACTATGAAAATTTTAGTAGCCTGTGAAGAATCGCAGGCGGTAACGATTGAACTTAGGAAGTTAGGTCACGAAGCCTATTCCTGCGACATTATCCCGTGCAGCGGAGGACACCCGGAATGGCACATACAGCAGGACGTTACTCCATTATTGAGGCAACCGTGGGATATGATTATTGCTTTTCCGCCGTGTACCCACTTGGCAGTAAGTGGGGCCAGATGGTTCCCACAAAAGCGGGAGGATGGCAGGCAGCAGCGGGGCATTCAATTTTTTCTCCTTTTTACGCGGCTTGATTGCCAGAAGGTTGCGATTGAAAACCCGATCGGGATAATGTCTACATACTATCGCAAGCCAGACCAGATAATTCAACCGTGGCAATTCGGTCATGGGGAAACAAAGGCGACTTGCTTGTGGCTCAAAGGGCTTCCGCTGCTGAAACCAACGAACATTGTTAGTGGCAGGGCAGAAAGAATACATCGGATGGCTCCTGGGCCCGAACGCGCAAAACTTCGCAGCAGGACTTATCCTGGCGTTGCAAAAGCTATGGCCGAACAATGGGCGGGGAAAGCATAGCCGCCTCTGGCGGGAAAGGAGAAGAAGATGAAAATCCATCTTAATCCTAAAATGAACAGCAAGATAGCTGACATAATGCGGGTTAGCAAACAGCCCGCGCAAATGTACGGCGCGGCACTGATTGACGCTTACCGTGCATCTGGTTTAGAGCCTGACGAAATTCCGCATTGGATTGACGCTGAAGACGAAACGCCAGACATCGGGCAAACGGTATTGGTTTATCTGCCAGACAAGGAAGAGGAAAAAATCCGTGTGGGCGAATATCTGGGAGAAGGGGATTACCGCATTGGGAGAAAGGTGTATCGCGGATATGAAATAGGCGCATGGATGCTGCTTCTCCAGCCACCGAAGGAGGAAAAGTGATGGATACTGATACATGGGTAAGCGGCTATAAAGCCCGTTCGTTCCCGTGGGTAGACGGTAAGACGATCTATTTTAACGTGCAATGCTACCTGCCCGGCCAATCCCTCTCACAGCCGCCCGTATGGGACAAAACGGTGTATATCACAGATAATGCCGCAGGGCGTAATATGGTTGCAAATTTCGCACACTCGCTCACGGAGTATATTGCAAATTTGGAGATACCAGCCGGGAGAAAAATAATATTAACCGTTGAAAGGAGCCCAAAAATTTGATGGACGCTAAATATTTTGAAGAGATAAAGGCACGGGAACAGGCGGCAACGCCGGGACCGTGGTATGAAGAAGGATGGGCATTACCAGATGAAGATACCGGAGAATTCACCGAACTAGGAAGCACAGACCCGGATGCTATTTTTATTGCCCATGCCCGCACCGACGTTCCAAACTTGACCGTCGCCCTACGTGAGGCGCTGGACGAAAACGCCAAGCTGATTGCCGAGGTAGAACGGCTGACAGATCAGCACCGGTGCGATACGCATAATCTAGAGGCCATGCAGACCATACTTGACCAGCAAGCAAAGAATTGCGAAAATCTGCTTGCCGCCAAAGACCAGCAGATCGCCACGCTAAAAGCCGAATTGCAGGATTCCCATCAAGACCATATTGATGATTTTATGCGGTTGAAAACAGAGATTGCCACGCTGGGAAAGGCACTGGAAATGGCGTGCGAACGGAATGCCGATTATGCTTTTTGCGGTGGTACAGATGTCATGAAAGCCAAACATGCAAAGGCAAATTATCAGCATTTCATCCATCAGGCACAGGAATAGGAGAAGAAAAATGAATGATTTAAGGCCGGTTATGGTTGACGGGAAACAACGAGGTTTCTTTCACCTATGGGAACAAAAATCACAGCCAGTTGCCGCGGGAATTGCGGTGGGAAGTGCGCCGGCGGGGCAGTTATCATATATTCTTGGAATTGTGGAAATGGAAGATGGCTCGGTTATCGAATGCTTCCCGTATAAAATCCACTTTTTAGATAGGGTTTCTGCGAAAGTTGAAAAAAAGGTCCCCGAAAAATTCACGGAGAACCCGCGCTGGGCACCAGAAAGCGAAATTGAAGCGGCATGCATGTGGATAACTAAAACAGTAAAATCAAGTAAGTGGCCGTGTGGCTCGGATGGAGAAAAAGCCTGTGACAAATTATGTAAGCAGTGCTGGGAAAAATGGAAATCTAAAAACGAGGAACAGGAGGCCGACCATGCCTAAAGACCAAACAGCTGTTATGTGCCACAACATTGCAAAATATAACCGGGAGCACCAACAGCCTGACCTTACACCGCTCGAAGCGGCGGAAATGCTCGAAGATATTGCTGTTGTATCTGACCTGAAAGCAGTCGATGGCAAGAGAAGCGGAGTTGTGAAAATAGGGCGGGTTGATGCAGAAGATTTGCGAATCGCCGCCTCTTACCTCCGCAAAATCGCCGCAGGAGAATATAAGCCGGTGGTGCACGCACACTGGAAACTCGTCTCCGAGAGCACACAATGCGATCTCGTCAAGTGTACCCACTGCGGGCGCTCGATAGCCGTGGCAAGGAATGTCCCGCTGGACGAGTGGCGTGCGGCAAAGCCGTATTGCGATCAGTGCGGCGCGCTGATGAACGGAAAGAGTGATGACCATGCCTGATTCTATTTCCATCGGTTTCCGCCGTTCCGTCCGCTGTTCCGATGGCAAGACCCGTACCGGCAGAGTAATTTACATACACCCGAATAATATTTTCGCTGTGCTGGAATTTACCGGAGTGACGGGGAAATGGCGTGAATCAATATTTCTGACCGGGCCGGAGAATCCGAAAAACTATCAAGACCGCGATCACCCGGCATTCCACCGCCATGTATTCACGCCGGAAGAGGACGAAAAAATCCTAAAGTCAAAAAGCGATTCCAAACTTGCAAAAGAGATCGGCGTGAAAATTAATGTCATCTGGAGCCATCGAGCCTTGTTGAAGCGGAGGGCACAGGCATGAAATATTCTGAATTATCCCCTGACGATCAGCGGCATGCGGTTAGCCAGGTGCTCATTGCGATCACCCAATCGGATCACGAGGTATGGGTAACACAGGCTGACCTCGAGTATGAGGCGGCTAATCTGGAATGGGTAAAAAATCCAGATGGGACGCTGGAATTTGAAATGTGAAAGGAGTAGCCTATGGATAAAATTGATAGCTTGAAGCAGTGTGAGGCCATTCGCGCCGAAATAAAGCAAATCGAAAAAGATATATCGGATTTAAGCCGAAAGGCTTGGGCGTTTACCACTGACGCCGTTGTCGGATCAAGCTTGGAAGAGCCATATCAGCCGCATAACATAGCGATATCCGGATATGCTCCAGCTCCGGAAGATGCTCGGGAGATTCAAGCCCGGAAGAATAAGCTCGGAAAATTCCGGCTGAAGCTGCTCCGGGAGCAGAACGCCGCCGAGGATTTCCTCCAGACAATTCCGAATTCTGCCGATCGTGTGATATTGCGGGGGTATTACATAGACGGGAAGCAGTGGAAGGATGTTGCCGCCGATCTGACAGAGAGTACGGGGCGGGATTACTCGGAAGATGCAGTAAAAAAACGGGCGCAAAGATTTTTTAAAAAACTTTGAAAATGTCCCACATGTCCCGTGTCAAGATGTTACACTAGATATAGTGCAAAGTGTATCTACACAAGCACAACGCTTTTTTCATCTTCTGACCTCCTTTCATACCCGTATCCCGCGCCGGGATAGTGCCGGGAAAATCCTCTCTCAATTGCGCCGCCTGACACGACGGCGCATTACATGCCACCGGGCACGGAATCATCCGGGGCCTGCCGGTCATACCGGGCGGTGACACCAGAAGCGCAAGGCAATGGGCGGCTTGCGCTGACAGCAATCCCTTTCACTATGGGTTTGGCAGCCGGGAAAGACCGGCAGATATGCCAGCAGATCAGACCAAAAGGTTTGACAAGGGGTGAAACCCCGATGCTGACACCAATAGTGCTTTACGGTATAAGTACATACCAAGGCTTGATTAGGATACGTCCGAAAGAGCAAACCGTATATAAAGAATCAGCATCATCATTAATTTGATGGTGCTGATTTCATTTTGAGGTGACAACATGAGAAAGACAGTCGGAATAATCTGTTTGACTATATTAGCAATATTACTATGCTGGACACTCTTTGTGCCTTTTATGTGCATTGAAGCAATTGAAGATTTGGCAGGTGATTAGCTATGCTATGTGACCATTGCACAAATAGCCTGCATACAAAGACCGGCGTACCATCCTGTGCCCTTCCGCATTGCGATAAGGACATTGACATATTAGCCCACCGCTACGCTGAGTTATACGGAGTACATAGAACACCACAAGGGGATGCAGAGTACAGGATGATAAGGGAAGAACTATTATTTCGAAGGAGTGAAAGGCGGTGGCTGAACGATTAACAGCAAAACAGCAGAGATTTATTGACGAATATTTGATAGACCTAAATGCTACACAGGCCGCTATTCGCGCGGGGTACAGTGAGAAGACGGCTACATCTATCGGAGCTGAAAACCTGACGAAACCTTATATTCGTACTGAAATAGATAAAAGGATGAAATCGAAGCAGGATAGTGCGATCGCAGACCAAGATGAGGTCTTGAGAACTTTAACGCGGGTTTTACGTCGTGAGGAAATGGAACATTCTGTTGTCGTAGCAAAAAAGCATAAAAGCTCTTACGATTCCAATGGAAAGAAAAAGATTGTTGATGAAGAAACGCCAGAAGTGGTTGCGATTCCTTCAAAACTTTCCGATGTGAATAAAGCCGCTGAACTTCTTGGACGTAGATATGCATTATGGACCGATAACACGAATGTTAACGCAGATATTGGGGTGACAATCATTGACGATATCCCAGAATCAAGTCAGACTAACTGATTTAATTGCTCCTGCATTTTATCCAGTCCATATCGATATTAAGCAAAAACTACATACTTATTACAAACTTGATGGCGGGCGCGGCTCCACAAAATCCTCATTTATTAGTCTTGAAATCATCCAGGGCATGATGCGCGACGCAAACGAAGGAAAGCTTACAAACGCGGTTGCATTCCGTAGATACAAAGAAAATTTACACGACAGCGTATATGAGCAACTCATATGGGCCATTGATAAATTAGGCGTAGCGGGATTATGGAAAGAAACACAATCACCGTTGCGCCTTACTTATATCCCTACAAAACAAGCGATTTTATTTCGCGGCGCCGATAAAGTTAAAAAATCAAAGTCAATTAAGGTTTCGAAAGGATATATCAAGTATCTTTGGTTTGAAGAACTGGACGAGTTCGAAGGATCAGAAAAAATACGAAGCATTCAGCAATCCGTTGTCCGCGGCGGTGAAAATTTCACAGTGTTTTATTCCTATAATCCGCCAAAGTCACAAAGAAGTTGGGTAAATGATCAGGCTGAATTTTCTGCTCCTGATATGCTGAACCATCATAGCACTTATTTGACGGTGCCTCCTGAATGGCTGGGAAAAGAATTTATCGCTTTGGCGGAGCATTTGAAAGCCGTTAAACCGGAAGCATACCGGCATGAATATCTTGGGGAGATTACGGGAACCGGTGCGGAAGTATTCCGAAATTTGACAAGCAGAACCATCACAGATGAAGAAATCAAGAATTTTGATCGAATCAGGCGCGGGCTTGACTGGGGGTATGCAGCAGATCCATTACACTACACGGTTTGCAATTATGATAAGACGCGCAAACGCTTATTTGTATTTTTTGAAATCCATGTTGTCGGAATGAGTAATCGGCGCTCTGCTGCCGCGGTGAAAGCAGAAAACAAAGCTAATAAAGAAGTTATCGCCGATAGCGCTGAGCCGAAGAGCATTGCCGACTATAAGGAATACGGTGTACGAATCCGTGGAGCAAAGAAAGGCCCCGACAGCGTGGATTATGGTGTAAAGTGGCTGTCCGAAGAGCTAGAAGAAATCATTATTGATCCTGACCGTTGCCCGAATACATGGCGCGAGTTTTACGGCTATGAATTGGCGCGGGATGCGAACGGAAACTTCAAAGATGGATATCCAGACAAGGACAATCACAGTATTGATGCCGTTCGGTACGCATTGGAAGATGACATGACGCGTAACGGTTGGGGAATTGGAAATATCAGAATTTAAGAAGGTGAAAACATGCTCCAAATGACTGTGCCCCAGTTAAAAAGCTACAATGCAGAAAATATAGATGAACTGCTCAATATAATTCAACCTATTCTCGCACATCGAGTTTCCCTCTATCAACGTTATGCTCGCAAACTAAATGAGAATGAGAGCATGCACGGCGAAAAAGATGAGAGCGGCAAGGAAAAGAGAATTATTCCGTTTGAATATTATATCGTGAATATGATGCAGGGATATCTTGGCGGAAAGGCCCCGATGTACAGCATTTCCACTCCATCAGATTATGCGTTGTCAAAACGGCAGAAAGGATTCCTTGAAAAGTTTTTTTCTACTATCGGAGCAGAAACGATGGCGCAGAAACAAACAGACAAGCGTAAACGGGCGTATGTTAAAGATTATTCGGAGGTGCTGGATTATATCCAACGCTACAACGACGACGCGGCAACGTTTATTGAATTAATCCATGACTATATCACTATGACGGCAGCTTATCTCTATATCTATGAGAATTCCGATAATGAAATTGTTTATACGCGGTTCGATGCAAAGCAGACGGTCGCTATTTTTGATTACTCTACGCCTGCAAATCTAATTGGACTGGTTCGAACATGGAAACAAAAAAATGCAGGGCAAGAAGAAATTGATGTAGTGGAACTAATAACGGATGAATTCCGTACGACTTATACAGACAATATACAAACCGATCAAGAAGATTTACAGTGGAGAGACATTCCATGCGTGGCTTTTGAAAGCCCCGATGGTATTGCGGTGTTTGAACCGGCACTTTCTCCTATTAAGACCTATGAGCAGATTACCAACAATATTGCGAATATGACGCAGTACAATGACTCCGCGAAGCTAATCCTCAAGGGATATACGTTCGAGACACCTGCTATGATTCCTGATCCAAACGACGACACGAAAGAGATTCCGAATCCTGCGCGGGCAGCTGAGGAAGCCGCGATTATGAAAGCCATATCGCTCGCTGTAGGAGACCAGGGCGATATTTCATGGTTGCTAAAGGAAGTAAATTATGACGGGCTGATGTCCGTGCTGAAAAATCAGCATGAACTGATTACCATGTTGACGGGCGTTCCAAACATGACGGACGAGGCTTTTTCCAACGCTGATAATGCTTCCGCACTGGGATACAAGCTGTACGCACTTGACCAGTACAGCGCGACGGCCGACCGGGTTTTCAAAAAAGGACTGCTCCGGCTGTGGGAGGTTATCACGAACCGGTTGAACCTCAAAGGCGCACAGTTCGATTTCCGCGACATCGTAATTACGCTCCAACGCAATATCCCAACTGACAAGGACAAGAGCCTTGATCGTGCATTGACGGCCTATTCTGGTGGCTTAATCAGTCAGGAAACTGCACTGAACGAATCACAGCTCGAGGTTGATGCGCAGGAAGAAATGGAGCGTCAGCGCAACGAGCGGGACGATGATTATCAAGAGAATGTAAGGCGGGTAAGGGAGCACGCGGATAGCGTGCAGAACAGCGATAATGAATATGACCAGCAGCAAGATACGCAGAGCGCTGCTGGTCAGAAAGAGAGCGCGTAGATGTAGATGAATGACGTTGATTATATCACAAACTATTGGCATTACGCCGATACGCAGGAAGATAAATTGCTAAATTACATAGGCAAAAAGCAGGATGATTTGAGTGCTGAATTGCAGAATATTCTCGATCATTTCCGCAGTATCCAGCTTTCCGGAAATATCAGCCGGGCGGAAGTGAACCGACTTCACCGCAAGATTGACCAGTGGCAAAAAGCCGGGTACGATGTCGGGGAGCTAAAGCTGATTATGCGTGACCTTGATAACCGTACACGGATAAAAGGAAATGAAGCTTTATTTGCGTTCCTGTTGGCGGCGTTTATCGGATTTTATCTTCCTGTCATGGACGAAAGCCGAAAGGTGCTGCTTGATGTGTCGCAGGAGGCGTACAGACGCGAGTTCGCGGCGGCTAAGGAAATCACCGGCAAGGGCCGCATGAACCCGCCTGGGGCCAGCACCGTTACGGAATGGCTGAAGAATCCAATTCCCTCCGGCGGTATGTTTGAGGCAGACCATTACGCCGATGCAGCATACCGGGCGCGGCAATTTCAAAAGCTGGTAAATGCTGAAAAACAGCAGATGGGGACACTGCTCGGTCCGAAGAAGCCGCTTGATATTGACAACCCGCAGTACAAGCGGGCGCTGGAAATTCAAAAGGCATGGTATCTCCGGCGCACAACCGGCGCATATACGGGTAAACATGCCGGAATGCTCGATATGTATATAGCGTACGGTATCAGTAAAATCGTTTTAAAGGCGTTTCGAGATGCAGGAGTTAAGAAGTATCAGTTTATCGCCACAATCGACGAGCGGACAACGGACGAATGCCGGGGTCTGCATCTGAAAATCTTCCCAATGAAAGGTGCAATGATAGGAATTAATGCACCGCCGATATATCCTCCGCCTCATCCGTGTCGGAGTATTATTCGAGCGGTTGAGTAGAAAGGGTGATTATTATGTACGTAAATCCATTTTGGGCTGGAGTTGTTTCAATAATCCTTACCGAAATTGTCGGCCTATTCGTCGCGTTCGGCGTCAGCCAGAGGGGAAAGAAATAATGGAAACGACGAAACCGATGATTGAGTACCGGTGCTGTAATTGCGGAAAGCTTCTTTTCCGGGCGCCTCCGGGCACAAAAGTAGAAATTAAATGTGACCGTCCGGGGTGTAAAAAAATGAATAGGTTCAATATCGATTCAGAACGTCCAGAACGTCAGTAATCCTCAAAGGGTTATTGGCGTTCTTTCGTTATATGGACTGCCGGGCGAGTACCGGGAGGACAACAAACATTATGACCTGTGGGCGAGTACCACAGGGATGAAAAAGGAGAGATTTCACATGAGAATCAAGAATCAACGCGACTTTGAAGGGCTAATCCGGCGCTATGACGGCGGAGGTGGTAACCCGAACCCCAATCCGGACCCGAATCCTGAACCTGTGCCGCAACCCGATCCAACTCCGCTAAATTTTGACGATCTTATCAAGAACGACAAGGCCTTCCAATCTTGGCTCGACAAGCGTGTCACGGCGGCAACCGATACGGCTGTACAGAATGCTCAGTTAAAATGGAGTAAACTCCACGACGATAAACTTTCCGAAGCGGAGCGGCTAAAAAATATGACGGCGGAGGAAAAGGCGGCGTATTTTCAGAAGAAATTTGAGGATGCACAGAACGCACAGCAGCGCAAGGACAATGCCCGCACGCTTGAAAAGGAAACAGGAAAGATGTTTTCCGAAAGTAAAATTCCGATTGAGCTGCTTTCCACGATTGACTTTGAGAACGCCACGGCGGAACAGGTCAAAGAGCGCGTCACCTTGCTTTCCGGCTATGAAATCTATCCCAAAGGCACATTTGAATCCAGACTGGAAGAAGCCCTAAATGCAAAACTGCGCCAACCGTCGCCGGAAACGCATCATGACCCAAAAACGGTGACAAAAGCCGACTTTGACAAGATGGGCTACAAGGAACAGGTGGAATTTAAGGCGCAAAATCCTGAACTCTACAAAACATTTTTAAAATAGGAGTGGTATAAATGGCAGATTTTCTCGGCTATCCTTTTGACCCCGAAATTTTTGACTACAATTGGCAGAATGAACCTGACCCGACCAGAACAGCATTGCTGCAGAGCGGCGCTGTTGTATCCGATGCGGATATTGCGCGCTTAATTTCTACTGGGAGCGATACCTACACAATCCCGTTCTATAAGACCATCAGTGGCGACCCTGATAACTACGACGGTCAGACAAATATCCAGTCTACCGAAGCAACCGGCGATTCCCAAAGTGGTATTGTATTTGGCCGTGCAAAGGGATTCACAGCTCGTGATTTCATTAAAGACTTCAATAGCGGGGCTGACCCGATGCGTCAGATCACTTCGCAGATTGCGCAATATTGGAACAAACGCCGCCAGTCGATGCTTATCGGTATTCTGAATGCTATTTTCGGAATCACCGATACTTCATTTGCAAACCACACGTTGAATCTTGCCACCAAAGCCGCGACAGTTACCGACGATAACAGAATTGGTGAAGCCACGATAGCTGATTCAACCGTTCAGGCTGTTGGTGACAACTCTGGAATCTTCACGCTTGCTGTTATGCATTCCAATGTGGCCGCTCGTCTTGCAAAGCTTGACCTTTTAGAATACCGAAAATATACCGATCTACAGGGCATTCAGAGAACGCTCCGTATTGCCGACATAAACGGTATGCTTGCCCTTATTGATGATGGTGTTCCTGTGACAGACAGTGCAACGGCGACCGGCTCCAAAGAATACACGACATATGTTCTCGGTAATGGCGTAATTCGTACAGCAGCAGCGCCGGTAGAGCATCCGTCCGAAGTAGAACGTGCAGCATCCATCAACGGCGGGCAGGATACGCTTTACACCCGTATTCGTGAAACCATCCATCCGAACGGCTTTACCTACACGAAACCGACATCCGGTTATACTTCCAGTCCAACCGATGCACAGCTTAACGCTTCCGCACGGTGGAGTAGGAAGATGGATGCAAAGAGCATCGCAATCGCGCGCGTTATCACTAACGGCTAAGAAAGGGGCGGTATTGTGGCTTATAGCAAAGACGCCGAACTTACAAAAATTTACCGGCAACTACCAACAGTAACGGATGATGAAAAACCGATTATCAGTGATCTTTACGACGATTGGTACAATATCGCCCTTGAAAAGTCCAACCGAAAAGCAGGGCAGGAAACGCCCGCCCTGCTTGCGATTATTCGCGACACGACCATAGCGGCGTACAATCGGCGCGGCGACGAGGGAATGACGGGCAGTGCGGCTGGCGGACAGAGCTTTAGCTATCAGGATTTGGAGGAACAGCTTCATAAAAGAATCCTTGGAGCTAATTTGAGGTTGTTTCGCTTATGAGAACAGCTATATTGACTAACGTTTACGTCTGCACCTATAAATCTGAAATTCGGCACGGCGTGTCCATAGGCGGATACACGAATCTGAGAAAATCGAATCTCAATGTGCAGACCGATTACTCTGAACTGGATTTACAGACCTATGGACAGACGGTAAATGAAATCATCAAACTGCGCTCTAACACGTTACCTGACATTTCCGAAGGTGACTACCTTTATATGACCAAACCGACCGTACAAAGAACATTTACAATCGGTGGTGTGGCATATGACGATTATGGTCAGGGCGAATATCAGGTTGAAAGCATCCGTCCGGCATTTGTGGGCGTAAAAACTATCAGAAATCCAACACTTATTGAAGCGAGAAAAACGACAGGAGGTGAAAACGATGGGTCCTGATTTTCATGATGTCTCTATTAATACGCAATTTCCTATAACTACAATAGAAGTGGATGGGAAGCGAATTCATGGCGTTCGGTCAATCCGATTCTACACGGATATTGATAGCGTACCAACTGTAGAGATTGAGGCTTTAGCGAGTAATATTAAAATCGACGGAAAGGTCATCGTAAAGGGAAATAAAAATGGCTCCAAATAGCCTATTCTCAGTGGAAGTAAAGGGCCTTGATCACCTCGACCAAACTCTTGCACTCATCATCGATAATCTACCCGGAGCAGCGGAGACAGGAATAGAAAATGCGCTGAGAAGCACAGCAGATGCCGCTATACGATTAGCACCAGGGCCGGTCAAAGGCGCAATAAAGATTGAAATACTGAATTCAGAGGGCGGCGTGGTGCAGGGACGCGTCTACAACGATACAAGCGAAGTCCCCTGGTCGTCCTATACGGAATTTGGTACCGGCGTAAAAGTGGACAATGAGGGCGTGGATGAAGCAATCGTTTTGAAACGAGCAACAAAAATCCCGTGGTATATTCATGTTTCAATGGTTCCTGCGTCGTTTGCTCGGTATGGATATCCGCTTGTTACGGGGCTGAATGGCGAGAAGTATTGGGAAGTCGACGGAATGTATCCGAAGCCGTATATGAAGCCCGCGGCCTTTAATAACCGTGAGAGAAACGTTCAGTCGGTGGCAGACGCGATCAGTGCAATGATAAGGGAGGCCAACGGAAATGGAACTTCATGAGCTGAACACTGAACTGATTACGCAAATGTTCGTAGATAAGGTCGCGGAAATCCCTGAGATCGGCACAAATGGCGCGTTGCTTTCAAACCCTGACACTGCCGCAAAGTTTCCTGTTTGCGTAATCCAGCCTCCGCTTTCCAAGTTAAAAAATGGAGGTGCTGTCTTTGATTTGTCCATCACTATCGAAGTATGGGCGGAAGGACAGTATCCGGCGCTCAGTATCTTTGACAAAGTACGAATTAAGCTAAAAGATTATAACTTAAAACTTGCCAACAGCACGCCGTTCTTTTTTGATGCGGCAACAAAGAAATGGCGTTACGGCGGATATTTTGAAGTTCGCTGGAATGCGATAGATAATTCATTTGATAAAAACTAAGGAGTTGATTTTTAATGGCACAGAACAATCCCAGCCTGACCCCGCCTAAAACCAGTATGGGCACCGAATTATGGTATTCCACAAAGAAAGCACCGACGGCCAAGGCTGACCTAATTCAAATTTTTCTTGTACAGGAGATTCCAGCACTCGAATCCGCACCGGAATCTGTTTCGTATAGTTGCCTCGAAAGTCCGAACGAAGGCACGGCGGAAGGCGTGGCGAAAGCGGAATCCTTGAAAATTCCTGTTCTTTATTCTGAAACCCAGCATGACGCATTGAAAGCACTTTCTGACGCTAAGACACAAATCTATTTTTGGGTGAAACTGCCTGATTCTACGGCGGCGGTAGAAGGAAAGCCGCTGACGTTTGTCTTTTCAGGAACCGTCCATCTCAGCAACAACACCATTTCAAACAACGGCGTTCTGCAAGACGAAATGACGATCTTCCGCGATATGACCGTTACGGAACAAAAAGGGTTACCGAGTGTTACATAAAAATATTTATATCATCCCCGGCTTAAAAACCGGGGAACATTTTTAAAATCAGGAGGAAAAGTATGATTACTACAGCAAGCGGAAAAGAATTGGAACTGCATTTTAAAACCCGGCTGATGGAACGCTTTGAAGAGCGGTTTAGTATCAAAGACGCAATGAGATTCTGGAAGGAAGCTGCGAACGGGCCGTCCCTACAGGTGATCGAAGTAGCGCTCGTTACTTTTACGGATGGAGCACTGAAAGACATCAACGAAGCGGCAGATTTCATCGACGATTACACTGCGCAGGATGGCAAGACAGTTTACACCCTGTACGGAGAAATTATTCAGGAGATTAATGATAAGGGTTTTTTCAAAGCGAAGCTGTCTCCGGAAGAGCTGACAGAACAACTGGAAGCGCCGATTCTGGATATGGCGGAAATTGTAAACAAAGCAGTAACGGAAGCGGGCAAGGGTTGGCTCTCCGAAGCTGGACAGAGCAAATCGCAGAATTCCGCCCAATCGCTTATCAGTATGGTATAAATCCACTTGAATTCCCCGAAATGACGTTAAAGCAGATCGGGGAGTATGTTACAGCCCGGCAGGAACAGGAAAAGCAGAATTTTATGCAATCTGCCCGCCTGCTGGATAATGCGGCTATGAAAATCATTGCGGGCCGAAACTTAGCCCATCCGAAGATTATTTCGCTACACGATTTTTATCCGACCCTGTTTGAGTCAAAAGATCAGTCCGAACCGCCTGAAAATATGACGCAGGATCGGAAAAACAGGATTATCACGGACAAATGGAAAGCGTTTCTTGGGGTGAAATAAAACAATAGAACGTCTTGAACGTCGAACAGAAAAGGGGGCGGTCAAGACGGCTGTTGCAGTTGAAGAACTTGAAATCCTTGTAAAAGCAAATATTACGGATGCGCTGGCCGGAATGACTAAACTCCGCGACCAGTTGAAAAAAACCTTATCGGCTCAGTTGCCGAATATACAGTCTCAGCTCGCGCCGGTAAAGCAGATTGTGGATCAGTACGGAAATGCCATCACTTCCAGCGCCGCAAAGACGCAGACGGCTGTTCAGAGAACCGGTGATAAGGCAAGGCAGACCGCACAGGCTACTCGGCAGGCGGTTGAATCCGTGAAAAAGTCTTTATCGAGTGTCGCCGACCCATTGGATGACGTAAAAGCCAAAGTCAAAGAAGCAGCGGATGAATACGCCTATTTGGACGATGTCATACAGAGAACGATTGACCGTCAGAAGCATGAATCCGCCGGAGCATCCCTGCCGACATCCGCGCCGCGCATTCCATCGGCTACAGCAACCGAAAATTTTGCGCACAGGAAAGCGGCCTCCTCCGATGATACGCCGATGGTTGACCCGGAAAAGTTAACCAGATGGCAGAAATTCACGGCACAATATTATACCTATTTGGATAATATCAAAGCCGTTCTGAACAAATTCGGCTTGTACGGAAAAGAGAATATCGGCAAGGTAAAGCAGTATACCGACGCGGCCACTACATCCACGAAAAAATATGAAAATCAGGTTCGGGAATCAACGAGCAAATCAAAATCAATGTTTGGCTCGCTCGGACAGATGATAAAGCGGGCGCTTACGCTTACCCTTTTATATCAGGGGTTCCGTAAACTTTTTGGCTTTATAAAGGACGGCATAAAGTCTGCTATTGATGCACCGGAAATTGAAAATCTGTTTCGTGTCGCTTTAGGGAATATGTCTAATCAGGCGACGGATTTTGCAGACAAGATGAAAAAGTACCTTGGTGTGGATCAGTACGCAACCAAGCAGATGCTTGGTACTTTTCAAAATATGACCACATCAATGGGGATCGGGCAGAAAACAGCTTATAGCATGTCCAAAAGCATGACCGTGCTTGCGAACGACATGGCTAGTCTGTACAACGTCGATCCGGAGCAAGCCTCTGAGAATCTGCAATCCGCTTTGACAGGGCAAGGCCGTGCCGTACGAAAGTATGGCTATGTAATCACCGAAGCGACCATTGCGCAGACAGCATATAAATATGGTCTTGCACAGACCGGCGCAGAGCTGACGGAACAGCAGAAAGTAGTTGCGCGGTATCTTACATTAATTGATCAGTCGAAAAATGCGCACGGGGACATGGCCCGTACGCTGGGAAGTGTACAGAATCAGCTTAGAATTTTAAAAGAAAATGTTGTTGCTGCCGGCCGTTCTTTCGGTAGTGCGTTTATCCCATTCATTCAGGCGGCAATACCGTGGCTTAATGCCTTTATGGTTGTGCTTCAGCGCACCGGAGTGGCTCTTTCAAGATGGACTTACAGTCTGTTCGGAAAAAACTACGACGAGGAAATGAAGAAGCAGCAGGCGATAATTACCGGATATAACGGGGTTGCAAGCGCGGAAGATGAAGCGGGAAGTGCGGCGACAAAAGCAGGAAAGGCCGCAGAGGACGCGGCGAAGAAAGCAAAAGGCTCTTTGGCAAGCTTTGACGAAATTAGCGTTATTCAGCAACCGGGTACACCTTCCAGTGGAAATAGCGGTTCAGGTGCAAGCGGCTCAGGCGGTGGCCTTGATTTTAATGTACCAACGCTTGACGTATCGAAAACGACCAGCCCAATCGAAGTAATGGCGGATAAGATGCAGGCGGCATTCGCAAAGATCAGGCAGGCAGCAGAACCTACAATTCAGGCATTTAATCGATTTACTAAATCACTGGAACCTGTCAAAAATTTTGCAGCAAAAGCATTTGAGGATTTTTATAAAGATTACCTTGTTCCGCTTGGAAAATGGGTACTTGGAAAAGGGCTTCCCGAACTCCTTGACATATTTACAAAGTTTAATAAAAATGTGAATTGGGGTGCGATCAATAAAGCACTTGACAATCTGTGGAAAGCATTGGAACCGTTCACTGAAAATGTAGGTGAAGGTCTTTTGTGGTTCCTGGACAATGTGTTAAAGCCAATTGCAGAATTTGGAATGAATATGGTTCTTCCGAAGCTTCTTGAGATTTTAGCAACTTCAATTGATATTTTGGATCAGATAATCGAAAAAGCAAAGCCTGCATTTCAGTGGTTTTATGACAATTTTTTAGTCCCACTTGGAAATTGGACAGGAAAAGCGATATCTGATGATTTGAATTTGATATGCGATGTATTAAAGACATTAGACGACTTGCTAAAAGGAGATATGCCAGCCGCATCTAAGGATGGGCAAAAGGCACTTAACGATCTCGGCCAAATTATTAAAGATTTTACTGGGATTGATATTCCGGGCGCCGTTGAGGATGTTAAAAAGAAAATCCAAGGTTTTGGCGCATGGTGGAATGAAAATATTGCTAAGTGGTGGAGTGAAAACGTTATACCTTGGTTCACAAAGGAAAAATGGCAAGCAGAATTCGAACATGCAACCCAAGCCGCTCAAGCGAAATGGAGTGAAGTTGTAGACTGGTGGAACAGTTCAACGCTTGTCAAGTGGTGGAATGAATCTGTATCCCCTTGGTTCACGGCAGAAAAATGGTCAGACTTATACGACACTGTAAGGCAATCACTTTCTGACAAATGGAATGAGACAGTGATTTGGTGGAATGCACTTGGCCCTGTGAAATGGTGGAACTCAAGTGTTTCTCCTTGGTTCACTAAAGATAAATGGTCTGGACTTTACAATAACATAAAGCAAGCCCTCGTTGATAAGTGGAATGAAATCGTTACCTGGTGGAATAAAACCGCTATTGTAAATTGGTGGGACAAAGATGTTTCGCCTTGGTTCACGGCGAAAAAGTGGACAGGAATGATGGCAGGCGTTGTTGACGGATTTAAAGCGACATTCAAGAATGCAATTAATGCCGGAATTGATTTGTTCAACAAGTTCATAGATTGGATTAACAGTAAAATGAAATTTAGCTGGGATGCTGTTGAAATTGGTGGGAAAAAAATATTTGACGGAGGATCGATTCAACTCTTTACAATACCACCAATTACTCCGCTTGCAACTGGTGGCGTATTAAAGCAATCAACATTGGTAAACGTCGCGGAATACCCCGGAGCGGCAACAAATCCTGAAATTGTTACCCCTCAAAAAATTATGTACGATACCGTATCAAGTGCCAATGGCCCGCTGGCGGTCGAGATTCTCAATGCGCTTGAAGAGCTAAAAAATGCAGTAGTTACAGCAATAAATGATAAAGATTTGAGTACATATATTGATGGGGAACAACTAGAACGCCACCAACGACCAATTAGAGAAGCGGAGAACAACCGAATCGGCGGAATGATATTTGATATATAAAAATAGGGTAGCGTGCAATGCGCTACCCTTATTACTTAAAAATGTATCTATTCCTGTTTTGTTGTATTTTGCTTCTGAGGATACTCCTGACCCCAAAATATTGACAGTATGAAAACTACAGCAAAAATGAATGAAAGTACAGACCATATAGCTAAATCTTTATATGTACCTACGTTTGATGCTCCTATAAGTCCGCCGAGGGCATAAACGATTCCAGAAGCTATAGCTCCACCTTTTGCGGTTCGCGCTGCAATACCTACGATTCCGGCTATAAGCAAACAAATGGCGACAAACAAACCAGACGAACCACTGGTTTCACCGTTATTTGCAATAGCATTTCCAATGCCTGCTGCGCATGATTGAAATAGGACAAACACCGATAATACAATAGAAACGATTCCAATGACAAGCTTTGCCGTTTTCAAATGTTATTCACTCCTAATTCATAATTTATACATTTATTTTATCACAAAAGGAAGAAAAATCAATAATTTTATTCCAGAATATTACAATCTTCTAATACCACAGTTGTACTAATAAGTGTGCCAGTACATTCACCGACAACTTTTACTGTTTGACCTTTTTTCAGCTTTGCTACTTCCGGTTCATTCTTTTTATCAAAATCCATACGAATAGTCTCAAGAGGAGAAATTTCAAATGTAATGTATGGGCGCTGATCTATTTCACGGTCAATATCAGACACTTTTCCCGATACAATTAATTTTTTATTCTTATATCTCGAATCAGCTTTAATAGGATTATCCATGTAATCTTTATGTAGGACTTTATAGTCGATTTCTACTGCATCATCCTTTATAATGCTTGAAGCGGATGTGGCTGACGATTGCTGTTTGTTTCCCGTCAAAACAGTCTTTGGTTTTGAGCCGGAGTTTATGGAAAAAATCAGAACTCCAAAAATTAAGATAAGAGTGCTAACTGTCGCTCCGACCGCATATGGCTTCTTATTCTTCCTTTTTAGAGCGGCTATGACGAGTGCAACGAGATATAGAATGATTCCAAACAATCCACAGGTGGCTAATGCACTACTCAGGTCCAGACCTGTAGAAATAAATAATATGAATAGCAAAGCCAAAATAATGAAAAAAACACCCCATAGAGGAAACTTTTTCTTTTGCTCAGGATTATTGGAATTACCGCTGTTTTTTGAAAGTTCAGGTGAACCATATGCTCCCATAATATCGCTCCTTTTACTAATATGCCTAAAAACAATTTTACCACAATTATCCAAATAGTAAAGCTGTTTTATGATAAATGCCTTAAAGTACAGTATAATACGATCAAATAATTATTAAGAACGTCAAGAACGTCATCCATTTTGGATGGCGTTCTTTGCTTATTAGGAGGTGTACGGATGGTCTACAAAGGAATGATACAAGTAAATGGAACGTGGATTCCCACGCCCGCCACATTTGAATACAGCACAGAGGACAGGGATACAGAAGGCTTTGAGACTACGGATGGGACAGTACACCGTCACCGTGTAGGAAAGCGCGGTAAACTTACCTGTTCATGGGATATCGTTCCGGATACGCAGGAATATTACGATTTTTTTCGACTGTTGGATAATCTTCCGGAATTCTTTCCAGTGTCATTCCCATATCCTGACGGGACACGAAAAACTCTCCAGATGTACCGGGGAAATCCGTTAAGTGCATCGATGCGCTCTTATTGGAATGAAGGAAGCAAGAAAATTTCAAAGTGGAAGGACACAAAGTGCAATTTTATTGAGCAATATGCCCGGAAGTATTGAGGTGGGGTAGATGATTTATGTTTCTGATAAATTCTTTCCAACGGCGCAGGAAACAGAACGAACATGGCGCGGGAAAGTGTCGTTCGCCCTGTTTGACGTAACAGCAAAAGGTGACGCTGCGGCCGCCACAGAGCAACAGCCGTTTTCCGACGTTTCTAAGACACTGGATACGGTAACCGACGCGATCAATTACGGAACTTGTGAAAAAAATCAGTTTCGACTTGATGGAAGTATGGAACTTTTCGGCCCATCCGGTAATTTTGGATGGTGGAGCAAAGAAATATCAGACGTGGATGGAAACTTTGTTAATCCGCCGACCGTTACCTACACATTTACAAAGCCACACAGTTCCATAGGTTTGACGCTGATATTTGCAGAGCCGGTGCAAGATGTAACTGCAACGGCTTATAACGGGGAAACCGTTATAGGAACGAAAGAATTTACCGGGTTGAATACATCCCTTGCAGTTCTTGATTTCCCGGTCGAAAACTATACAAAGCTTGTGATCGAAATTCACAGGGTGCTCCCGTTTCACTATGCAAAGCTGCTGGAAATCAATTTTGGTATTGAATATGTTTACGACGATGAAAAGGAAAGTTTGCTGAATTACGACGTGTTAGAAGACATTGATTTAATGTCCAACCAGTTAAGCAGCAATACAATGACCGTCACACTGAACAACATGGACCAGCGGTTTAATATGTTTAATCCAAAGAATGAAGTACGTTTTTTGCAGGAAAGGCAGAAATTATCGGTCAGCGCCGGGTTGCTTGTTGATGGAAAGTTCGAAGATATTCCACTCGGTGTTTTTTACCTTAGTACATGGGACAGCCCCACGGCCAGCACGACCAAATTTACCGCAAATGATATTATCTCTCTAATGACAGGCACGTATTACAAATCTCGGCTCTATGACCATGAACGTGGGGAAGCCATATTGAAAGAACTGCTCGATGCGGCGGGATTGTATGACGAACAAGGGAACCCCCTCTATTACATACATCCTAATATCCGAAATGTTACCCTATCAGGTTATATTGCACCAATGAGGTACCGTGATGCACTTCAAAGAATCGCGTTTGCGCTTGGCGCCGTTGTTAAAACAGACCGGTATGGTAAAGTTTTGATTTATAGGGCAACCGAAGAAACACGGAACGCCATTGTAATTGATAAGCACACGCCGTACCAAGGAACGCTGATTTCCGGTACCTTTGGAGCAGGGCAGGGGATCGTTCTGCCACGCAGAGCTGAACCGCTTCCGAACCCGGCGGTAATAGACCGTTCGCTATATCAAACTCCGAAAACGACGCTCGGAAAATATTACAATCAGGTTAATGTACAGTGTTATGGATGGAAATTAAAATCTGAGGTGCAGAACCTTTATGAAGGAACCATTACCGGAGATACAATAATTACTTTTTCAGCGTTCCCGGCGGCGGAAGTGACAATTTCAGGAACATATGGAAGTGCTGAAATCTATGCCTGTGCGTGTGTTCTGCGTGGAGCAAATGGAAAAATAACGATTACCGGGAAAGTATATGAAGCAGCCGCGAAAACCATATCGGTATGCTTGCCGGAGGTTACGGCTAGTGTCACGCCGAACGCTTTGGATATAAAAGATGTAACGCTAATAGGGCAGGATGATACCGCGGAATCTGTGGCAGGATGGATTTTAGCGCAGCTACAGAATCGTATTATGCAGTCTTTCAAATGGTGGACTAATCCTGCTGTGGAAGCGTCAGACTTTGTAAAGGTTGAAACTGCTTTTGGAGAGTATCGGGAATCTCAAATTAAGAAAATGCACTTTACATATAATGGAGCTTTGACCGGCGATAGCGAGGTGATCGGATAATGTGGGCGGCGCCAAAAACAGAGTGGAAGCAAACTGAATTCATTAATATAGAGGACTGGCAAAGAATTGAGGATAATACCCGATGGATAGCGGATTTTTATGGGCTTACATTGCAATACAAAACATGGGAGCATACAAGCTGGCCGACGCCGAACGAAGTCGCGCGGATTGAATCAAATATTAATGCCCTGCTAAAACAAACTCATAGCTTCCAGGCAAAGTTTGATTGGAACTTACTCAACGACATTGAAAACTGTCTGCTCATTATGCACGCGCGGGTAGTTGAACTACAGCTGAGCGTTCGCCGTTCGGGTACATTTTCAGCCGGACAAAATCTTTACATACCGATAGGAGGGATATAAATGGCAAAGGTTACTTTCCAAGATGAAGAAGGGCAATATCTTAACCGCTATAAACTAACACCTGTAGAAGGTCAAGCGAACGTCTTTGATCTTGAGCGTATGGCAGCCATTACGAAACAGGGTACACCTTACAGTAAAGAGGTTATGGATCATATGCTGCAGGTGGAGGACAAAGGGGTGCCGGGGGGCTGTGCAGAGCTGGACGCAAACGGAAATCTGAAACAAATGCCGACCGCCGCCCAACTTGGCCTCGGCAACGTGGACAACATATCTTCTGATACTTTTTCGCAGGCTAGGGGGGAGACAGCTGATGCAGATACGGCAACAGATGGCGGGTACCTGATTTTGAAAAATGCGGCTCATGCCCCTTTTACCGATGCGTATGCAACAATGTTCTCAGCGCAAGGTGGAACAGGAGCGAAATTGCAGCTTGCAACCTCGGAGGATTTACAGTCAATAAAATTTAGGCATAGAGATGTTCGGGGCGGAGCATTGGTAGGAGACTGGATAAAATTAGCGTCTATTTTAAGCGGAGGGCACAAAATCCAGTCTGGCTATCTGATTGTAGCGGTGACTGCCAACGTCCTAAAGATGGCAGATGTAACGTTTCCTATAGCGTATGGAAGCATACCGTTAGTATTGGTCGGAATGGTCGATACTACAGTAGCCAACAACCAATGGATGTGGGCATCCGCTTGTGGCGTAACACAGACTGGATTTACAGCACATTGCGAGGCAAATATATCTGGATCGGTTGCAATGGCTTGGCTAGCAATAGGAGGATGATTATGTATTATTGGATACTATATAAGTCGGATTCCGGAGAGATATACGGTTCCCCGTATCGTGGCAATGCGAATCATTGGGATAATATACCGGAAGGCTGTGCAGCGCTCGGGCCGATTGATACCGACACGGCGACTGATGACGTTAATGCAGCCATCATTAATCCAGAGTATTATAGGATAACCTACGGGGTACTTACGCGTAAATCCGATACCGAGATACAAGCCATTGATGCTTCAAAAACGCTCCCGCGGCCAACTGAACAAGAAGTACTTGGACAGCAGGTCGCTGCGCTGACACTTTCCAACGGGCAGAAAGATGCAATAATTCAGCAGCTTGGCGCGCAGGTGGTTCAGATGCAGCTTGACATTGCCAAGCTGAAAGGAGGCGTTTCCTAATATGGACTTCTGGAGCACGGCTTATAGATATAAATGGGCAACAAAAGACCAGTTAAAAGAAGCGACGGCACTAAATTTAATCACCGCCGACCAATACAAGGAAATTACCGGAGAAATTTACAAATAAGAGCCACGTGGCTAAAAATGAGGTGCATAAATGCTTGATTGGATTAAACAATATTGGCTTTCCGCTTTATTTGGTACTGTTACCGGTGCGTTAAGCTGGACGGTCAAATGCTTATGGAGTAGACAGAAAGCACAGATAGAGCGGCAGAAGGCGGTGGAAACAGGAGTTCAGGCTCTTTTGCATGACAGCATTTATCGCGGTTACGCAGAGTGCCAGAAAAAAGGCTATGCCACTGTGGAAGATATTAAAAATATTGAATACCTCTACCGACCATACCATGACTTGGGCGGGAACGGAACCGGAACAGAGTTGTTCGAACGGATTAAGAAAATGCCGGATAGACCGGCGGAGGAGGAATCAGCATGAGTAAAACAAATTTAGGCTTTGTAGAATTCGCAAAGCAAGCCCTTTCTGATGGGGCCGGATACGTGTACGGTACATTCGGGGATGTTTGTACCGTATCCCTTCTTGACCAGTGCGCGAAGCGGTACCCGGATAATAACCTTGCCGGCGGCCAGATGCGGAAAGTTGGGGAAAAATGGCTCGGCAAGCAGGTAACGGACTGCATCGGTCTTTTGAAATGGTATATGTTTACCGGCAAGTATGGCGATAATCCGCACGGTGGATACCAAAGCAAATATGATACTTCCGCAAACGGCGCTTTTAACAATGCGAAAGAAAAAGGCTCAATTTCCACCCTGCCGGAAATCCCCGGAATATGCTTACATATGAACGGCCATTTCGGCGTTTACATTGGCGACGGCTGGGCGATTGAAGCGCGCGGCACCTGTTACGGCGTGGTGAAAACCCGCGTCAAGGACAGGCCGTGGACATACTGGTTTAAATCCCCGTGGTTGGAATATGTGAGTGCGGAACCTTCGTTTAAGTGCGATACGACTACCAATATCATGCTTTCCCCGGGCGGACATTATCAATTCAAGGTAACGGCGCAGTCCACGCCGAAGGTAAACGTTGGAACAGGCGGCATTGTAACGCTTCTGCCGCGATACCAATCTGGCAATGACTACTTTTATTACATAGTCGGTTACGGCAGTCCCGGCAAAGTTACAGGCGTGTATGTCAATGATGTAAAACAGTTTGAAGCACATATAAAATAATTTGCCCCATATACGGGGCAGGAAAGAGGTATACATATGAACGAATTTTTCACATGGGGAATGCTTGCAACACTGGCCGGGGCTTCATTTGCTACCGGATTACTCACACAGTTTTTTAAAGATGCAATTAAAATTCCGACGCAATGGCTTTCATACATAATCGCGGTAATTCTCCTGCTTCTGGCCAATCTGTTCACTGGTAACTATGGCGTGGCCGTGCTGGCAATTATTCCTCTTAATGCAGTAATTGTGTCCACCTCAGCGAACGGCGCGTACAGCGCGATTCTGAGAGCAAAAGATGGAAAAACGGAATAAAGGTTAATGAGCCAAAAATCAGGCGGATAGACATAGAATTAGCCCATCGGAGGAAACTTCGGTGGGCTTTCTTATTTTTACAAGCTAGTTCTTTACAGAATGATATAAAAGGATTATTATGTAGAAAAATGGAGTTTAAGATAGGACTTATCTTTTCTACCCCCTGTGATTTTCCGTTGTGCGGATTATGCACGGCGGAGGTGACATCTCGATTTAACATTATACAGAACTGCGGGAGGTTTTTATGTCCGAACAATTGATGATTCCAGGATTTATTGATCGCAAAGCTGAAAACGAGATTATAAGCCAACGCGTTACCGATGGATACATAAATGCCACTGCCATGTGCAAGGCGGCGGGAAAGCAAATGAGAGACTATAATCGATCCATCGCAACAAAACCATTTTTGGATGAATTATCTAAGGCTACTGGGGTGCCGACTTCAAATCTAGTGTTGACCATTTCCGGCGGTGTTCCACAGCTTCAAGGTACATGGGTCCATCCACAGGTGGCTGTAAATCTGGCGCAATGGTTATCTCCTAAATTTGCTGTGCTTGTATCCCAGTGGGTTGCAGAATGGATGTCTGGCGGGGCACGATCTACTAATTTACCCTATCACCTACGAAGATACATGGCAAATATGAATAATGTTCCTTATGGATATTTTTCAATGTTAAATGAGGTTACGTTGCATCTCATAGGACCACTAGAAGCGCTAGGATACACTGTTTCGTCAAGTCAAATTCCTGATATATCATTAGGCCGTACATTTTCAAAGCATCTTCGTGATGAAGGTTACCCTGTGGACGGCTACCCCAAGTATCCGCATCATTATGAGGACGGACGAGTGGTACAAGCAAGAGCATATCCTAATAAGCTTATAGGGGAGCTTAGAAAGTTCTTTGTTGAGACTTGGCTCAAAGATCGCTCTGTACAATATTTTACGGAGCGAGACCCTAAAGCGTTGCCTTATTTGCGTGAATTTTTGGCGTTGCCGAATTATCGCGAAGCAATGGGATATCTGGAAGACAAAGTTGATAAGTAAATTTTTAGCACAATCAAATACATAAAAATTTTAGCCGCATCGGATTTAATTACCCGGTGCGGCTTTTTTATTTGCCGCCGAGTGATCGACGGATTTTTTTATTTCATCTTAAACGCTATTCCGAAGCATTCGCCTATTGCAAATAATTTCGGATACATTGGTGTCCTGTCACCCGCACCAT
>NZ_JAPOHA010000019.1 GCF_026672255.1 Caproiciproducens galactitolivorans
CGATTCCGAAAGTAGGGGCCCGCCCGGCCTGAGGGCAGACTGAATCATTTCTGTAATTCAATAGGAAGGACAAAAGGAAAGATTCAGTTTCTTATAAAGAAATGCAGCCGAAATCTGCGGTTTTAAAATCTTGTATCCGCACAAAACGCCGGTTTGAACATATTTTATAAATGCAGGGAATTATTCAAAATCCTGCGCCGGAAAGAAAAGAAACCGATGAAAGCGAGGTGTTCCGATGGACGTACTGGAAGTGCGGAATATCATGGAAACGTATCAGTCGGACAATGGGGAAACAACCGCGCTGAGAAATATCAGCTTCTCCGTTCAGAAAGGGCAGTTCGTCAGCATTGTCGGGCCAAGCGGCTGCGGGAAATCGACCCTGCTTTCCATTATCGCCGGGCTGATGAAGCCGACGTCGGGCGAAGTGTTCGTGAACGGGGAAAAAATTTCGGGGACCTCGCCGCATATCGGTTACATGCTCCAGCGCGACAACCTTCTAGACTGGCGGACTATTTACAAAAACGTGCTGTTCGGGCTGGAAGTGCGGAAAATGCTGACGCCCGAAACCAGGGAACGGGCCGTCTGCCTTTTAAAAAACTACGGCTTATATGAGTTTCGGGACAAATATCCCGCGCAGCTTTCGGGCGGAATGCGGCAGAGGGCGGCGCTGATCCGTACACTGGCGATCAACCCCGACATCCTGCTTCTGGACGAAGCCTTTTCCGCGCTCGACTACCAGACGCGGCTCACGGTTACCGAGGACGTTTGCCGCATTTTGAAAAAAGAAAAGATCACAACGGTGATGGTAACCCATGATATCCCCGAAAGCATCAGCATGGGCGACCGGATTCTGGTCCTGAGCGCCCGCCCCGCCGTTGTTCAGGAAATACTGGACATTGATTTTGACGACCCGGACCGTACGCCGCTGAGCTGCCGAAACAGTCCGAAATTCAGAACATACTTCGATCATATATGGAAAGAGCTGTCATCCAATGAAACCATTACCGGTCTCCCGGGAACGAACCCAATATCTGAAAAAGAAGAGCCGCAGGAAGCATCAGATTCATATCTGCCAGATCGGAATTCTGATCGTATTTAACGTTATTTGGGAACTGGCGGCGCGGTACGGGCTGATCGACAGCTTTATTTTGAGCCAGCCCTCCCGCATCTGGAACACGTTCCTCACCATGGCGCAGAACGACCTGTTCATGCATGTCGGCGTTACGGTGTATGAAACGCTGGCGGGCTTTCTGCTGGGCGCCGTGTCCGGCACTTTGCTGGCGGTAATCCTTTGGTGGAGCAGCTTTATCTCCAAGGTAAGCGAACCGTATCTGGTCGTGCTCAACAGTCTGCCGAAAATCGCGCTCGGCCCCGTGATCATCGTCCTTGTCGGCGCGGGGACAAAGGCCATTATCTTTATGGCGCTGGCTATCTCGCTGATCGTAACGGTGCTGGAAATGCTGAACGGCTTCCGCAGCACCAACCGCGAATACCTGCGCATGGCCGCCACGTTCGGCGCGAACAAGCGGCAGATTTTTACAAAAATTGTCTTTCCATACAATATTTCCACCCTGTTCAATTCCCTGAAAATCAATATCGGGCTGTCCCTTGTGGGCGTGATCGCGGGGGAATTCCTTGTTTCCAAGGCGGGGCTGGGCTATTTGATTGTGTACGGCGGTCAGGTCTTTAAACTGGATCTCGTGATGGCCAGCGTCATCATTCTTTCCATTGTCGCCGCGCTGATGTACGAAGCCGTGGCGCTTCTGGAAAAGCTGGTTCTAAAATGGTACGGACACTAAGGCACAAAACGCATTCCTTTCAGAAAGGGGTAAAAACATGAAGAAGCTGCTATCCATTACCGCCGCCGCGCTGAGCCTCGCCCTGCTGTTCACGGCGGCCGGGTGCAAGAAAGGCGACGCGAAGGGGGCGGAGAAAATCCGCGTCTGCGAAGTAACGCATTCCGTTTTTTACGCGCCGCAATATGCCGCGATCAATCTGGGCTATTTTAAAGACGAAGGAATCGACCTTACGCTTTCCACTGCGGAAGGAACCGACAAGGTAATGTCCACGGTGCTTTCGAACAACGCCGAAATCGGCTTCGCGGGGCCGGAGGCGTCCATCTATGTTTATAACGAGGGCAAGGCGGACAGCACGCAGATTTTTGCGCTGCTGACCCAGCGCGACGGTTCGTTTCTGGTCGCGCGTAAGCCCGATCCCAACTTTACATGGGATAAACTGCGCGGAAAAACCGTCCTGCCCGGGCGCAAGGGCGGCGTACCGTACATGACCCTGCAATACGTTATCCGCCAGAACGGGCTGAATACCGAGAAGGACGTAAAGCTGGACGACAGCATCCAGTTTTCCCTGATGGCGGCGGCGTTTACAAACGGAACGGGCGACTACGTCACCCTGTTCGAGCCGACGGCTTCCCTCTTGGAAGCACAGGGAAAAGGGAGCATCGTCGCTTCCATCGGCAAGGAAAGCGGAAAAATTTCCTACACCGGGTATTTTGCCAAAAAGAGCTTTATCGAACAGAATCCCGATTTAATCGAGAAGTTCACGCGCGCGGTTTACAGGGGCCAGCTATGGGTCGCCTCGCACAGCCCGGAGGAAATCGCAAAGACCATCGCGCCGTCGTTCCCGGCGGCGGACGTGAAGCTGCTGACGACGGTTGCCAAGCGGTATAAGGACATCGGCGTATGGAGCCCGAACCCGATTTTAGAGAAAGACGAATTCACCCTATTGCAGAAGGTAATGTCGCAGGCCGGCGAGCTGAAACAGACCGTCCCATACGACAAAGTGGTGAATACAAAATATGCCGAAAAAGTAATACAGGAAGTCCGGTAACACAAATGTTTTGACTTGACAGACTCAAATAATTCTTTATAATGAAATTTAGGCAGGCGGATTTATCCCGGCGGCAGGACACAGCCTTTCGCCGGGTGCCGACTGGATGAATCTTCTCTCAGGGGGAAACCACCCGCGCTTTCGGGCGGCGGGGAGGAAACGGGGCATTCGAATATGGCCGACTTACTCCCGGCGTAGAGGACATATGCCCTTTCGCCGGGGAAGCCGACCGAATAAATCTTCTCTCCTAGGGGGGAGAGAAAACGGGGACCGGCATTGCCTTCCGGCGGTGTAGGTCGCCGGAAGGCTGTCAATGAATGGGGACATTTTCCATTCAAGGTGAAGAACGCTTCTTAAAGATCGGGCGGCGGGAATGGAAAAGCGGTGCACCCAAAAAACCGTATCATTAAAATGGTGAACGCCCGCCGCCCGAACGCAAGGCATAAAAAAACGCTGTACACGGATTCCTTCATCCATATACAACGCTGACACACAATGCGAATTTCGAAAATACCCCTGTACAAAACCGCAGACTAGAGGTATAATAAGAAACGCAATGTGCTGATTATAAATCAGTTGCGTATGGAGGCCTTGACTCCGTATGCAGGGGACAGGCGCTTCCAACACCTGTTCCTGCATTGCACTTATTATATTTTTATGCCTTACAAGCAGATTATAACCCTTTTATTCTCATAATGCAACAGGAATTTTGAATTTAAATGGATTATCAGAAATATTCATTGAGAAAAGTCGAAGCTGTTCAGCAGAAATTGCAGGACAGCTTTTTTCTATGTTTCCCTCGGCAGGTAACCCGAACAACAACTTAAAAGTTTTGTTCAAACTTTTTCAAAAGTTTGCGAGGTTTGGGGCGGCGCCCCATCGTTCCCTTAGCCTTCAAAAAGCGCAGGAAGGGAGCAGAAACAGTCCAGTGGACTGTTTCTGTGCGGGGAACCCTCGCCGGGGGTTCCCCGCAAGGTTGGAACTGCACGCAGATTTTCTCTCCTTTAGAATTGTGCTGATACTCGTTCCTTTGTGAACCGCCACAGACTTTGTTCTGAAAGTCCAAACAAACCTCTTACAGAAATGATTTAGTCTGCCCTCAGGCCGGGCAGGCCCCTACTTTCGGAATCGTCCGAAAGTAGGCAAAGGACGAGCAGGGGGCTTTTGAATCCCGGCGAGAGGGTTCCACAAAAGCCCCCTGCACTCCTGAGGTATCCCCAAAAGGCCTTTGGGAGACACGCATTCTATGTGGTTTTCATTGACGTTCCTCCGCGGCAGCTTAGGGGAAAAAAGTACCTTATTATAAAACACGCGTGCAGGCTCCGGTATCTCCAACTACCTTTTAGGTATACACGTTCTATGTGGTCTTCATTGGCGAAAGCCCTGCGTTAGCATTCCGTGGAGGAGCGCCGCTTCGCGGCGTGGGGGAAACGACGAAAAGGCGCTGTGTGCGCCTCAATAATCATCCAGAAAATGGTGCTGTTCGTCGCCTTTATAGAACCCGATCACCGTTTCCAGATTCACGTTTTCCACGCTGTGGAAAATGTTTTTATCCACATTCGGGTTTGTCTTTCGAAGCTGCGCAATCAGGTCTTTCATCTCCTGCCGCTTGGATGCGCTGTGATCCTGCGCGGCATTCTCGGTAAACCGGCAGGCGCACTGGATAAACTCAAGGCCGTTGTACCGCCGCCACGCGATGATATCGGCCTCCTTCACTTGATAAAGCGGGCGGATAAGCTCCATGCCGGGGAAGTTTTTGCTGTGCAGCTTCGGCATCATGGTTCTCACTTCCGCGCCGTACAGCATGCTCATTAAAATCGTTTCGATCACGTCGTCAAAATGGTGCCCCAGCGCGATTTTATTACAGCCAAGCTCCTGCGCGTACTTGTAAAGGTATCCCCGGCGCATGCGGGCGCAGAGGTAGCAGGGGGAACGGTCCGTCTTGCTGACGATATTGAAAATCCGCGTTTCGAAAATCCGGACGGGGATATCCAATGCTTTCGCGTTTTCCTCGATTTTCCGGCGGTTTTCCGGGTTGTAGCCGGGGTCCATCACCAGGTATTCCGCCTGAAACGGAAAGTCGCTGTATTTTTGCAGATGCTGAATGCATTTCGCCAGCAGCATGGAATCCTTTCCGCCGGAAATGCAGACCGCGATCCGGTCGCCCTCCTGTATCAATTGGTAATCCTTGACCGCCGCGATAAAGGGATTCCAGATTCCCCTGCGGTATTTCTTTATAATGCTTCTTTCCGCCTGCTGTGCGAATTCCATTGCCTTGCTCCTGTTCTTTTCTTAATCCATGCGTATGAACGCGCCGTCGTGCTTTTGAAACTTCATGGACATGCCCGCGCCGCTTCCTTTTGCGGGTCTTTCCAGAAACCCGAACTGACGGTAAAACGGTTCCCTGCCCTCCGCGGCCATCAGGTTGATGAACACGCATTGCCCATCCTTCAGGCTTCCTTTTATTTTCTCAAGGATGCGGGTGATCATGCCCTTCCCGACCCCTTTGCCCTGATAATCCGGCCGGACAATCACGTCCGCGATCAGGACGACATAGCCGCCGTCGCTGATCAGGCGCGCCATACCGACAACTTCCTCCCCGTGGACAGCCTTAACCTGATAAGTGGAATTGGAAAGACCGGTTTGCGCCTGTTCCGCTTCAATACGGTTCCAGCCGACGGATTGGCGCAGGGTGTTGTATTCCTCAACTGTAATATGGTTTTGATACTCAATTTCCACGGGGAGAGGTCACTTCCTTTTTTATTTTTCCACTCATTATATCACAAAAATTTATTGCTGCTAATCCTGTTTTAAAGATTTTTTATTGTCATTCAAAAAAGAAAAAAAACCGCTCCAGCCGATTACCGGAGCGGTTTTTTTGTGAAACCAGGGTATTCTATATCAATCTTTTTTGTTTTGGTCAAAGATAACGGCGACCAGAATAATTGCGCCCATGGCGATGGTCTGCCAGTAGGAGGATACGCCGAGCAGGCTGAGGGCGTTATTGATGATTCCGATCACGCACAGGCCGATAACGGTCTGGCCGATGCCGCCGCGTCCGCCGGACATGCTGGTGCCGCCCATGGCGACTGCCGCGATGGCGTTCAGCTCATAGCCGTTCGCCGCCGCCGGCTGGCCCGCCTGCAAACGGGAGGAAAGCACAGCGCCCGCCAGCGCGGAGAGGATACCGCAGAGGATATAGACCCAAGCCTTGATTTTCTTCACGTTGATACCGCTTAACTGGGAAACATCCTCGCTGCTGCCGACGGCAAAAACATAGCGGCCGAAGCAGGTGCGGTTCAGAAGCAGATAGGCAATGCCCAGAATAAGAATCATGATGATAACCATAACCGGAATCATGCCGATGTAGCCAAGGCCGATCCAGCTGTACGCGTCCGGCATGCCGAAAACCGGCTTCGCATTCGTAAACACATACGCAAGGCCTCTTGCAATACTCATCATGGCGAGGGTGGCGACAAACGGAGGGACCTTTAGCTGGGAAATGTTAAACGCGTTGAACGCGCCGCAGAAACCGCCGATAACAATGGATGTACCGAAGATGACGAGAATGCTCATCGGGATTCCGCTGTTCGGCATGGTATTGATAATGGTGGAGGCAACAATACCGGTCAGAGCGGCGACCGAACCAACCGAAAGGTCGATGCCGCCGGTCAGGATAACAAACGTCATACCGGTTGCGATCAGCGCGTTGATGGTAATCTGCATTAATACGTTAATCAGGTTGCCCACTTCGCCGAAACGCGGTACAAAGATCATGGAAACGATAAACAGACAGAGAAGGAAAAGCGGCATGGTATAATCATGCGCGATGCGCTTTACAATTAATTGATTTTTCATTCTAAAATCCCCCCGGCTCAGCCAGCGTTAATGCTGGCCAGTTTCATAATATCTTTTTCTGCGATATCTTTATTGTCCAGGAATCCGGAAACGCGTCCTTCGCTCATGACCATAATCCGGCTCGATACGCCGAGTACCTCGGGCATTTCGGAAGATACCATGATGATGCTTCCGCCGTTTTCGACAAATTCCTTCATCAGCAGATAAATTTCGGCTTTCGCGTTAACATCGATGCCTCTTGTCGGCTCATCCATGATCAGGATTTTCGACTTTGCGACCAGCCATTTCGCGATAACGACCTTTTGCTGATTTCCGCCGGACAGATTCTGCACAAGCGACATCTCGCTCGGCGTTTTTGTGTGAAGGAGTTCGATATATTCCTTCGCAACCTTGGCTTCCCATTTCTCGTCAATCACGCCGTGATTGGAATTATCATAAATGCTCGCAAGGGAAGTATTCTGCCTGACCGACTTTGCAAGCAGAAGCCCCTGCCCGCGGCGGTCTTCCGGAATCAGCCCCAGCCCGGCATGGATTGCCTCGCGGGGAGATTTAAAGTGAACCTCTTTCCCGAACACGGTAACCTTGCCGCTGTTGTATTCGTCGGCGCCGAAAACAGCGCGCATCACTTCGGTGCGGCCCGCGCCGATCAGACCGGCAACGCCCAGGATTTCCCCCTGGTGCAGATCGAAGGAAACATCCTGAAATACGCCTTCCCGGGTCAGGTTTTCGACTTTCAGTACGACGTCGTCCTGAATCTTGTCGCTGTCCGGGCGGTAGTAGAACTGGGTCATCTGCCGTCCGACCATCAGGGTAATCATATCGTCTTCGGTAATTTCGGAAAGCGGTGCGGTTTTAATCAAAGTGCCGTCGCGAAGGACGGATATGCGGTCGCAGATGGTTGTGATTTCCTTGAGCCTGTGCGATATATAAATAATGGAAACATTATTTTTTTTCAATTTTTGTATAACGGTAAACAGCGCGTCAACCTCGTGCTGCGAAAGGGAAGAGGTCGGCTCGTCCATGATGACAACGGAGCTGTCCTGTGAAACGGCGCGCGCGATTTCTACCATTTGCTTGTCTGCGTTGTTCAGATTCCGTATAACGGATTTTGCTTTAATGTGTACGCCGATGGAATCCAGGATTCCCTGCGCTTCGGTATTCATTTTCTTGCGGTCAAGCAGGCCTGAACTCAGTTTCGGCTCACGGCCGAGAAAAATATTTTCGGCAACGGTCAGGTCGGGAATCACGCTCAGTTCCTGATGAATCACGCTGATTCCGTTTGCAAGGCCTTCCCGCGGATTTTTAAAACAGACTTCTTTTCCATGAACTTTCAGGCTTCCGGTGTCAGCCTGATAAACGCCGGCAATGATTTTTATCAATGTGGATTTTCCCGCTCCGTTTTCACCTAAAAGCGCATGGACTTCACCCGGATAAAATTCAACTGATATATCGGACAATGCTTTCACACCGGGAAAGGATTTATTGATACCGGACAACTTAATAATCGGTTCCTGCCCCATTTGTATTCTTCCTTTCCAATACTGATTCGGCCCTTGCGGCAAAAAAAGATGGGGACAGGCAATGGTGTTTACCCATCCCCATAACTACAGCCGGAATTTATTTTGCGTTTGACTTATCGATGATAAACGGAGAAATAGCGATCATCTTTTCTACGCTTTTGCCGTTTACCTTGTCAACAGCAGCCTGAAGAGCGGTTTTGCCGATCTGGGCAGGATCCTGCGCAACGTCTGCAACCCAGAGGCTATCGGCTTTCTTAATTTCGGCAACGCCTTCCGCGTTTCCGTCAAAGCCGATGATCTTAACTTTTTTGTTCGCGGATTTAATAGAGGAAAGAGCGCCCATCGCGGCCGGGTCGCCTACACAGAAGACAGCGTCAAGGTCAGCGTTCTTCTGGAGCATATTCTGCATAACGTCGGCAGCCTTCGCCTGGTCACCGGAGTAGTTCTGAATGTCAACGACCTTAACGTCCGGAGCATTCTTTGCAAGCCACTCTGTGAAGCCCTTTTCACGGTTTACGCAGCCTTCGATTTCGGAGTAGGTGATAACGGCAGCCTTGCCCTTTTTGCTTGGAAGAACTTTGTTTACGAGGTACTCGGCAGCCAGTTCGCCGCCCTTGTGGTTATCGGTGGATACGTGGCAGACGGTGTTGCCGTCGGAAGGAACGTCCATGGTGAGCACCGGAATGTTTGCTTTGGATGCAAGTTCAACCATGGATTTGCTGCCTGCGGAGTTTGTCGGGCAGAGGATGATGGCGTCCACTTTTTGCGTAATGAAGTCCTGAACCTGGCTGAGCTGTTTGCTGGCGTCCTGGTTGGCGTCCTGAACAACGAGCTTTACGCCGAGTTCCTTTGCTTTTTCGTTTAATGCGGTTTCAATGTTGTTGTAGAACACATGCTGTCTGGTAAGAAGGCTTACGCCGATCGTGAGCTCCTTCTTTGCCGTGTCCGTGCTTGCCGCTGGGGTGCTGGCTGCCGCACTCGCCGCCGCGCTGCTGCCGGTTCCGGGGCCGGAACAAGCTGCCAGTGTTGCGATCAGGGTTGCTGCTGCCAATACAATGCTGATAATTTTACCAAACCTCTTCATAATGAATCCTCCTAATTAATTTTATGAAAATGGAGTTTGCTCCAGATTCGATGGATTACGCTTTATTGCCGCAGCCGCAGACCTCTATTTTATGTCTGACGGTTTCGGCAACACACTTCTTGCCTGCGTTCATGAATACCTTGGGGTCGTAAACAGCTTCATCCTTCAGCGCCTCGCGCGCACCCTTTGTCAGAGCGGCACGCAGTTCGGTTGCAAAGTTCACCTTGCAGATACCGAGTTCGATGGTGCGGCGGACGGCTTCGTCCGGAACACCGGAAGCGCCGTGAAGCACGACCGGAACGCTGACCAGCCCGATAATCTTTTTCAGGCGGTCATAATCCAGTTTCGGCTCGCCCTTGTAAAAGCCGTGCGCGGTACCGATTGCCACGGCGAGGGAATGCACGCCGGTTCTTTCGGCGAAATCCTTTGCCTGATCGGGATCGGTGTAGATTTCTTCGTCTGATTTCACCTCATGGGTGTCTTCCTTGCCGGAAACCGTACCGAGTTCGCCTTCCACGTCGATGCCCAGCTTTGCCGCTTCTTCCACGACGGATTTGGTGAGGGCGACGTTTTCCTCATAAGGAAGCTTGCTGCCGTCGATCATTACGGACGTGTATTTTTCCCGGAGGGCTTCCATGCAGCGGCCGTAACTGTCGCCGTGATCCAGATGGAGGGCGACGGGGATGTCCACTTTCGCGGCTTCCACGGCGACCATCGCGCGGAGCATATCCATACCGGCGTATTTCACCGTGCCCGGGGTCGTCTGGATAATGACGGGGCTTTTCATCTCTGCCGCTGTGCGGATGACGATCTGTGCCATTTCCATGTTTTCAATGTTGAATGCGGTCACTGCGTAACCGCCGCGCCTTGCGTTGAGCAAAATTTCCCTTGTGGTAACTAATGGCATTTTAAAGACTCCATTCTAAAAATCTTATCTATCTTTATTTTCCTGTATTTCTTCCGCGTGAATCAGAGGAATCATTTTCTCAAAGCTTTCCTTTGTGCACATCTGCGTGCCCTCCAGAATCAGGGAACCGTGCGCCACAGCCACACCGTAGCGGAGCATGTCCGCGTGGGGCATTCCGCGCGCAATCGCGTAACAGATACCGGCCACCAGAGAATCTCCGGCGCCCTGTACGCCCCGAACCGTAATATCCGCGCCTGCGGTGAAATAGGCTTTCTCTTTTGTTACCAGCATTGCGCCGCTTTTTCCAAGGGAGACACACACCAGCGTAACGCCCTGTGAAATAATTTTGCGGGAAACCCGGATAACGTCGGCTTTGGATTCTATTTTTTCTCCAAATGCCTCTTCGAGTTCGTCCTTGTTCGGTTTAATCAGATAGGGGCGGGCCTTAATGCCCTCCAAAAGCAGTTCGCCGTACGCGTCGATTACGGTTTTTACCCCGAAGCTGCGCGCCTTGTCCGTCAGGATTTTGTAAATGTTCTTCGGAACGCCCGGCGGTACGCTGCCGTCCAGTACGAGCAGCGAGGTTTTCGGAAGATATTCCTCAACCATTTTCACCAGCTTCGAAACGCAGTCCTCCGTAACAGAATGGCCGCTTTCGTTCAGCTCGCTCATAACGCTTGTTTTTTTGTCAAAAATCTTGATATTTGTACGGAGCAGACCTTCCACATCCAGAAAATCGTTCGAAATATGCTCCTCGTTCAGAAAATTCGTCAGTACGGAGCCGCCGTCCATATAATTGAAACCGAGGCACCGTGTTTCCTCGCCTATATTGTTTAATGCAATGCTTACGTTAATTCCTTTTCCGGAAACATCGCACCGAAAATTTTCCACATGATTGGTTCCCCCATAGGCAAATCCGTCAACCGTTACGGTTCTGTCGATGCACGGGTTCAGCGTAAGTGTGGTTATCATCTTTCGTACCCACCTTGTTCTATGTATTTATTAGGAATTCTTATTTTCTGAAGCCCAATCCGACATCGCCTGAAAAATAATCCATACGGAGGTTGCGCCGGCATCCTGCAATCCGAGGGCTTTGGTTCCGTAGGATTTCGCACGGCCGAATTTTGCCACGCAGTCCCGCGTGTGTTCCATCCCCTTTTTTGCGCATTCGGCTCCCATCGCCAGCCCTTCCGGAAGATCCGCGTTTTTCGCGGCCGCTTCCTCCAGCCCGACAACCGCCGGTTCAAAGGCATCCACCATGGTCTTGTCGCCGATCTGGGCTTTTCCTCTTCTTTTCAGCGCTTCCAGCGAACGGCGGTAAATGCCCGCCAGAAGCGGAAGATCGGCTTCCTTATGCGGCTCCAAACCAACAATGCCGCTGATAAACACCGTTCCGAAAAGCACGCCCGAGGCGCCGCCCATCGTATCCAGAAGCGTCATACCGACTTCCTGAAACAGATTTTCCACTGTTTCGAATTTTTTACCCTCCAAAGCCTCTTTTACAGCCTTGAAGCCAAGCGCCATGCCAAAGCCGTGGTCACCGTCGCCGAGTTTCAAATCGATTTCCGTTAAAAAGTCTTCACTTTCAACTACCTTGCGCGCCACATAGAGAAACATATCCCTAAGCTGCTGCGTATTGAATGTATTCATAAAAAGCACTCCTAACCCGGCTGAACCGGCGCTCATCCGCGCGACCGGCTGTATTTTTTAAAGAACGGCGAATACGCGGGCGCGTCGTAATAGCGTTTCAGTTCTTCGTCCAGTTTCAGAATCGAAAGGGAGAAACCGCCCGTGCCCTGCGGGCAGAACAGGGAATCAATAAAGAGGTCGTGCGCTTTGATGCCTTTTCCCCTGAGGATTTCAGCCACCCTGCGGTTTACGATGCAAAGCTCCAGCAGGCTGGTAAACCCGAAACCGTTCACCATTACGGCGACTTCGTCCCCCGCGGCCGCGCCGCAGTCTTTCAGAAGATAATCCATCATGGTATCGGCGATTTCATCCGCCGGTTTCAGCTCCGTGCGAAGTACGCCCGGCTCGCCGTTAAAACCCATGCCGTATTCGATCACGCCCTCCGGCAGTTCGCACATGGCCTTACCGCTCGGAAGATATCCCGGGGAGGTGGTAACGCTGAACGTAAACGTATTTCTGTTCGCTTTCTGAATCACGCGGACCGCTTCGTCCAGATCAAGCCCCGCGTCACATGCCGCGCCCGCGACCTTCATCACCAGCGCAACGCCCGCCACGCCGCGGCGTTCGTCCTGCTTTTCCCTCGGCGCGCTTGTGATATCATCGGCGACAAACACACAGCGCGTTTCGATTCCGTCCAGTTGGGCAAGCTCGCCGACAAGCTCGAAGTTCAGCACGTCGCCCGCATGGTTCGTGCAGATATAAATAACGCCTTTTTCGTGGCTGACCGCTTTGGTCACATTCAGAATAGCCCGCGCGGGCGGCGCGATATAAACATTTCCCAAAGCCGCGCCGTCCGCCAGCCCTTCACCCACATAACCGAGAATCCAGGGTTCGTTGCCGGAGCCGCCGCCCGTAACAATGGACACCTTGTCTTTTTTCTGCTTCATTAGGATTCCCTTGTAATCCGGAAGCGGTTCCAGAAGATCGGGGCAGGTATTGATATAGCCTTCGATCATTTCTTTTATCATCTGTTCAGGTTGATTTACTATCTTATTCAAAGCCGATGTCTCCCTTAACTGTCTTCCCCGGGGTCTACCACGACCAAATCCACCCCGGTGCTTTCGATCTGGTTCCTAAGCTGCTGGGGAATCCGATTGTCTGTAATCAGTCTGGTAATATTCTTAATCGGGCTGATCCGCGCCATGGAAGTGTGCCCGAATTTGGAGGAATCCGATATTAGTATGGTCTCCCTCGCGGCTTTTAACACGCACTGCTTGACCTGCGCTTCGTAAAGGTTCGGGGTTGTGATCCCCGTTTCCACCGTGATGCTGTTGCATCCGATAAACGCTTTGTCCATGCAGAGGCTGTTAATGGTGCTTTCCGCAAATCCGCCGACACAGGACATGATTTTGTGGCGCACGCTTCCGCCGATAAACACCAGTTCGATGTCGTCCGCGTCCAGAAGTTCAAATGCAATATTCAGGGCGTTGGTAATCACGACAATATCGCGTTTACTTCCGTTCTTAATTTCCTTCACCAGTTCCAGCGTTGTGGAACCCGCGTCGATAAAGACGGTGTCGGAGTTATTGATGTACTCGTAGGCTTTTTGGGCAATCGCACGTTTTTCGCTTGTGTTCTTTTTCTCTTTTTCCTTTTCCTCGAACTCGCGAATCGTGGAAATATTGACCGCTCCGCCGCGGGTACGTCTTAAAAGCCCCTGATCGTCCATTTCGTTCAAAATCTTTCGAACCGTTACCTCGGAAGTCTTCAGCGCTTCGCTCAGTTCCGGTACGGTTACAACGGGCTTTTTCTCCAGCATAGAAAGAATCAGATTCTTCTTTTCAACAGTCAGCATTTGTTTTCTCCCTTTCGTTGCGTTTTAATATTATATCATTTACTTTCAAAAGTCAACACTAATTTAACAAAAAATAAAACTTCGAAATCATTATTCCTCTTGGGCGTTTTCCGGAAGCTTTTTCTTCGATTCCTGCACTTTGATCAGATTTATTATAAAACATATCCAGTGTTTCGTCAAAAAATATTATTTATTGTACATAATAATCAGAACCCTTCGCATGTACTTTTGTATCCGGCCTTTTAAGAAGCAGGCCATTATCTTTCGAAAGCTTACGTTCTTTAACTTTACAGAACAATACGTTCGATTTTGAAATTTACACCGTAACTGTCTTTGGAATTCACAGCCCGCCTTTAAAATCATTTTTTATAAAAAGTACGTTTATTGAAAATTTCTCTTTACAGGAACGTATGTTCAGTGCTATGATATAGGTTATAAAGGGGGCTGATGGAGTTGGATCTTTTTGATAAGCTGAAAATATTAACCGACGCGGCAAAATACGACGCGGCCTGTACTTCCAGCGGAGTGGAGAAAAAAGCGGCGGCGGGGGGAATCGGCAGCGCGACGGCCTGCGGAATCTGCCACAGCTTCGCCGGGGACGGCCGCTGTATTTCCCTTTTGAAGGTGCTGATGACCAACGCCTGCGTTTACGACTGCCAGTACTGCGTAAACCGCCGTTCCAACGACACGCCGCGGGCCACATTTACCCCGCGTGAGCTTGCCGAACTGACCATCCAGTTTTACCGGCGCAATTATATTGAAGGGCTTTTCCTCAGCTCCGGCGTTCTGAAAAGTCCGGACTATACCTGCGAGCAGATGACCGAAACGCTGCGCATCCTGCGGGAGGAATACCGGTTTAACGGCTACATTCACGCGAAGGCGATTCCCGGCGCAGATAGCGTTCTGCTTTCGCGGCTGGGAACGCTGGCCGACCGCGTCAGCGTGAACATTGAGCTGCCTTCCCAAAACAGCCTGAAACTTCTCGCCCCGGACAAGTCGAAACATTCCATTCTCACGCCCATGGGGTATATTCAGAACCGGATTCAGGAAAACAGCACTGAAATGGTGCGGTACCGGCACGCGCCGAAATTCGCCCCCGCGGGGCAGAGCACCCAGATGATTATCGGCGCCACCCCCGAAACCGATTTTCAGATTCTGAACCTTACGGAAGGTCTGTATCGAAAATATCGGCTCAAGCGTGTATTTTATTCGGCTTACATGCCGGTGTCGACCAGCGCCCTTCTTCCCGCCGCGGACACAAAACCCCCGCTTTTAAGGGAACACCGGCTGTATCAAGCGGACTGGCTGCTTCGGTTTTACGGCTTTTCGGCGGGCGAACTGCTGGACGCCGGGCACCCGAATTTCAATCCGTTTATCGATCCGAAATGCGACTGGGCGCTGCATCATATGGAGCTGTTCCCCGTGGAAGTAAACCGCGCGCCGTACAGCGACCTGCTGCGCGTGCCGGGAATCGGCGTAAAGAGCGCCAAACGGATCGTAACCGCGCGGCGGACAGGCCCGCTCCGCTTCGAGGGGCTGAAAAAGCTGGGCGTGGTCCTCAAACGGGCGCAGTATTTTATTACCTGCTCGGGGAAAACGGCGGAAGGGCTGAAAATCACGCAGGACGCCGCGCTGCGCTCCATGATGTCTGAAACGGCGTTTGGCCGTTTACAGGACGGATTGCAGCCGGAGCAGCTTTCCTTCTTTGAACAGCCGCGCTTAACACAGGAGGATGTACGAAAATGCCTGACGGGACAAATCTGATCTATCAATACGACGGAAGCTTCGACGGTCTTCTGTGCTGTGTGTTTGAAAGCTACCTCAAAAAGGAATTTCCGGCGGATATCCTGCCGCCGGACGCGCCGCAGGCCACGCTTTTTCCCGTTCGGGAAATTGAAACTGATTCGGAAAAAGCCCGGCGGGTTCTGGTTTCCATTCCGAAAAAGATGGGCGGGGAAGCGCTCGATTTTGTAAGGCGTGCCTTTCTGACCTGCGCGCCGCAGAAGGAGCGGAACATCCTGCTGTTTCTGCGGCTTGGCTACCGTGTCGGCCCGCGGGTTCTGGATATGCTTACAAACGACACGGTGGACACGCTTCAGAAAGCGGTGCGCCACCTGAACAATGAAGCGCATTTGCTCAAAGGTTTTTTGCGCTTTTCCGATTTTAACGGCGCGCTGGCCGCCGAAATTGAACCGAAAAACAGTGTGCTTCCCCTTCTGGTGCAGCATTTCTGCGAGCGGTATCCGGAGGAACGGTTCCTGATCTACGACCGGACGCATGCGTCCGCACTGATTTATCAGCCGTACAAGCCTATAATTCTTCCGGTGGAGGATTTCCAAATGCCCGAACCGGATGAGGAGGAACGCTCCTTCCGCGAGCTGTGGCGGCTTTTTTATAAAACCATCGAGATCGAAGGGCGGCACAATCCGCGCTGCCGCATGAGCCATATGCCGAAGCGGTACTGGAAAGAGATGACCGAATTTGCTCAGGGTACAAAAAGTCAATTTACCCTTGAAGAAAGAAAAAGGGATTCTCTTCGAAAACTATAAGAATTCCTGTAAATATTTTCCGGATTTCGACTGAAATTAGACCTTTTCCTCTAAATTATTCATATTTCCGTCCGATAACTTACTTAGTAATAGAACGAATTGGAGGTCGTATGTTGAAAAGGAAAAGTAATATTGACGTCGCAAAAAACATTGCTAAAAAAGACAAAAGGAAAAGTGTAAAAAAGGAATTACTGCGATTTGTTTCCATCAGCATCTGCTGTGTGGTACTGCTCCTCACTTGTGTATCCATCTATTTCACGGATAATTCCACAAGGGACTCGTTAACCAAAAGCACAAAGCAGTCGGCCAAGCTTGTTTCCAGCAAAATCACCAAGCAGATCGACACCTTTTCTCTGATTGCACAGACGGTCGGCATGTACAAGAACATGTACGTCAGCAAGGATCAGATGAAAACGTTCCTGAATAATACCTGCCAGCAGTACAGTCTGGAGGAAATCGATATTTTGAACCCGTCCGGGTATTCGCAGCTTACCGGAAAAAGCTACACGGACGATCCGACGTTCAATAAAGTAAAATTCAGCAGCACGGATTATTTAAGCGATCCGATTATTGAAAACAACACTGCCTATTTTGAATACGTACAGCCCTATGAAACCAGCATTATCCTTCTAAAGATTCCGTATTCCGTGATCGGCTCCATTGTTTCCAGCGTAAAGATGGGCGACAACGGAAGCACCTATATCCTGAACGAAAAGGGTGTACGGGTCGCGGATGACGACCTTTCCATGGTTCTGAAAAAGCAGAACAATCTGGAAGCCGCGAAAAAGGAACCCGCAAAATACCGCGACGTGGCCGCGATGGAAACCGAAATGATCCAGGGGAAAGCGGGCTTCAAATTTTACAGTTTGAATGGCACCCAGAAATTCGGTTCCTATGCTCCGATTGAAAAATCAAACGGCTGGTCGGTGAACGTTACCGCACTGCAGTCCGAATTTCTTTCCGGCGTTGTAACTTCCGCCATCGGTATGATCGTCCTTGGAATTCTGGCTCTGCTTCTTGCCCTTTTCCTTACCGTGAAAATCGCAGGTAAAATTACCAAGCCGATTGAAGAAGTCGCCACCGCGATCGACCAGATGGCCCAGGGGGATCTGAACATAAACCTTCAGATACGCAGCCAGGACGAGGTAGGGCTGATTTCCGAAAAAATCAACCAGATGGTTCAGCATTTCCGGGTGCTCATCAATGATATCTCCACCGTCCTCGGTGAAATTTCAAGGGGCAATCTCGACGCGCAGAGCAACGTTACCTATGTCGGGGAATTCCATGAGATCAAGGAATCGATGGACGACATCACTTCAAAACTGAACCATACCATGTCCAAGATCAGCGATGCTTCGGAACGGGTCAGCTCCAGCGCCGAACAGGTGTCGGGCGGCTCGCAGGCGCTTTCGCAGGGCGCAACGGAACAGGCAAGCGCCATCGAACAGCTTTCCGCGTCCATTAATGAAATTTCCACACAGGTGAAGAACAGCGCTTCCAATTCCGAAGAAACCAAGGATACGGTGAACGACGTCGCCGAGATCATGCGGCAGACAAATGAAGAAATGCAGCACATGATTGAAGCCATGAATAAAATCAGCAGTACCTCCAACGAGATCAGCAAGATCAACAAAGCCATTGAGGATATTGCGTTCCAGACCAATATCCTTGCCCTGAACGCCGCGGTTGAAGCGGCAAGGGCGGGCGCCGCCGGAAAAGGCTTCGCCGTTGTAGCGGACGAGGTCCGCAACCTTGCAGGAAAGAGCGCCGACGCCGCGAAGAACACCACGACGCTGATTCAAAGCGCCATCGACGCGGTGAACAACGGTATGAAAATTGCCGACAGAACGGCGGAAACGCTTACTGCGGTGGTATCGGGAACCGAGGAAATCACCTCTTTGGTCGACCAGATTTCCAAAGCGGCAAACGAACAGTCCACCTCCATCACGCAAATTACGCAGGGCGTCGATCAGGTTTCCGCTGTTGTTCAGACTAACTCCGCGACGGCGGAGGAAAGCGCGGCCGCTTCCGAAGAACTGTACGGCCAGGCAAAGATGCTTCGCGAACTGGTTGACAAGTTCAAACTGAAGGGTTCGCACAGCGCCGCAGCACAGCCGGAGGTTTCCCAGCCGGAAGGCGGACAGCCCGCAGCCGGGCAGCCGGAAGCCGAACCGGAGGGGTCGGAGGCCGAGCCGTATAAGCCCGCCGAAAGCGAAACGGAAATTTTTTCGCGGTCCGATAAATATTAATTCTTTCCCCCGGCTGTAATGGCCGGGGGTTTTTCGATCCCTTTGTCCCCCCTTATTCAAGAAAAAGGGGCAAAAGAAAACACCCCCTTCCGAATTTTCTGGTTTTCCAGTTTCGGAAGGGGGTGTTTTCCGCCGGGCATTGCCTGTAAATAAAAAACGGATTTTTCCCTTTACAAACGATGCCTAAAGCGGTATAAAAAATCCCTCTGCGCAGGAAGGATGAACCGGATATTCTTCAATCCAGTTCTAAAAGTCTTCCCCTTAAACAAAAAATATGCCTTTCCACCAGGCTGACCGCGCCGGCCTTGTCGAACTTGCCGAGCCGTTCGCTCAGCTCCAGATGCTCAATGCAAGCCGACTTTACCAGCCGGGGCTGGGAACACAGCGCCAGGTTCATTACCGCTAAAAGGCGGCCCTGCACGGTATTGAAAACATCGCAAAGGCATTCGTTTCCCGTCATAGAGACCATTGCTTTATGAAAATGAAGGTCCTCCTTACAGAACGTTAAATAATCGCCCTGCTGATAGGTATTACTGCCAAAAAGAGCAAGTTCCCTCAGGACCTGAACCGCTTCCCTGTCCTTTTTATCACAGATTTCCATCACAGCAAAACGTTCTACCAGCATTCTGGCGGTACAGATATCCCGAATCTGTTTATCATTGTACTGCGGAACAGAAATACTTCCATTGCATTTCACATCCAGAATCCGCTCTTTCGCGAGCAGCTTCGTCGCCTGGATCACAGGGGTACGGCTTACGCCGTATTTTGCCGCGAGCTCGTCAACCGAGATTTTGACGCCCGGCAAATACTCACCGCCGATCAGGCTGTCCTTTATTTTTTCATAAACAATGATGTCCAAATTCTTTTTAATCGTCATGGTACATCATCCCTACACTTTTGCTTACTTTATATAATATATTTTATTGAGTGAAATTACAATAGTAATAAATATAAAAGTTATTTTTATTTATAATGAACAAATGAAAAACCGGCAAACGGCCGGTTTTTTTCAAATTCCGATTTTACGGAAACGATTATAGCGGTTGTTGATCAATTCCTTGGGGCTGAGTTGCAGGTTCTTCGAAAATGTCTCCAAAAGGGTGCGCCTGAGCTCCGCGCAGGTCAGGTGAAAGCCGCGCCCGTATTCCCCGATGATCCGCTCGATCACCTTCATGCGGTAGAGGTCCTCCGCCGTCAGTTTCAGGCATTCGCTGGCTTCTTTCACTTTCGAGGCGTCCTTCCAAAGAATGCTGGCGCATCCCTCCGGGGAAATGACGGAATAGACGGCGTTTTCCAGCATCCATACCTCGTCCGCCACCGCGAGCGCAAGCGCGCCGCCGCTGCCGCCTTCGCCGATCAGAATCGAAATCACCGGCACCTTCAACGTCATCATTTCCATCAGGTTTTCGGCAATCGCCTGCCCCTGCCCGCGTTCCTCCGCGGCAATGCCGCAGTACGCCCCGGCGGTATCGACAAAGCAGACCACGGGACGGCCGAATTTTTCCGCAAGCTTCATCTGCCGCAGGGCTTTGCGGTAGCCCTCCGGATGAGCGGAACCGAAATTCCGGTACACCTTTTCCTTGGTGTCCCGTCCTTTTTCCAGCGCGATGACGGTTACCGGCAGGTCGTCCAGCCGGGCGATGCCCGCAACTACCGCCTTATCGTCACCGAAACGGCGGTCGCCGTGCATTTCCATAAAATCCTGAAAAATATTCGCGATATAATCGGTTCCCGTCGGCCGGCCCTTTGCGCGGGCGGCGCTTACTTTTTCATACGCGTTCATCTGGAACCCTCCTTATGCAGGGAAAGCAGCGTTGTAATCTCCTGTTTCTGCCCTTTCCGTTCGGAAATCCGGTCCACAAACCCTTTTTCCAGCAGGAATTCCGCGCGCTGGAAGCCCGCGGGAAGCTTCTGCCGCATGGTCTGTTCAATGACGCGCGGCCCCGCAAAGCCGATGAGCGCGTTCGGCTCCGCAAGGATGATATCCGCCTCCATGCCGAAGCTGGCGGTTACGCCGCCGGTTGTCGGGTCGGTGAGCACGGCGATATACAGGTTGCCCGCGTCGCTGTGGCGCTTCACCGCGCCGCTGGTTTTCGCCATCTGCATCAGCGAAAGGATGCCTTCCTGCATTCTGGCGCCGCCGGACACAACGTAGCCCACCACCGGGAGCGAACGCTCCGTCGCGTATTCAAAGATGCGCGTAATTTTTTCCCCGACCACCGTCCCCATGCTGCCCATCATAAAGCGGGCCTCCATAACGAACAGCGCGCAGGGAAACCCGCCGATTTGGGCGGTTCCGGTTACAACGGCCTCTTTTTCCGCGCTTTCCAACCGGGCGTGCTTGATTTTTTCCGGGTAGTTCGGGAAATTGATCGGATTTTTGGAGATCAGATTGCCGTTTAACTCCTCAAAGGTATTTTCATCCGCAATCAGATTGATCCGCTGGCGGGCGTTCATGCGGAAATGATAGCCGCATTCCGGGCAGACGTTTGCGTTCCCGTTGAGTTCGCCGGTAAAAAGCGTTTTTTTACAGGAAGGGCAAAGAACGCACATTTCACCCGGAATATCCGGCGACGGCACCTTGTAAAGCCTGTTGGAGGCTTCCAGCTCGTTTTTCGGGCGCCGGAAAAGCTCTTTTCTCAGAATCATGCGTATCCCCGTTTCTCAATAAAATCGGTACAGTAATCTCCGGCCTTGAATTCCGGATCGTCCAGAATTTCCATTTGCAGCTCCGCGTTGTGCTCCACGCCCTCGATCACCAGCTCGCACAGCGCCGCCTGCATTTTGCGGACGGCTTCCTCGCGGGTTTTCGCGTGCACGATCAGCTTGCCGATCATGGAATCGTAAAACGGCGGCACGACGTAGTCCTGATACAGGGCGGTGTCGAAGCGCACCCACGGCCCGCCCGGGACGTGCAGAAAGGAAACCTTTCCGCCGCCGGGGCAAAAGCCCTTTTTCGGATTTTCCGCATTGATGCGGCACTCAATGGCGTGCCCTTCAATGTGAACGTCCTCCTGTTTAAAGGAAAGCGGAACGCCCGCGGCAATGCGGATCTGCCATTTCACAAGGTCGATTCCCGTTACCATCTCCGTTACCGGGTGCTCCACCTGCAAGCGCGTATTCATTTCCATAAAATAAAAATTTCCGGCGGTATCCATCAGGAACTCGATGGTTCCGGCGTTTACGTAACCGACGGCGTGCGCGGCCTTGACCGCCGCGTCCATCATTTTCCGGCGCGTTTCCTCCTTCACGGCGGGGGAGGGGCTTTCCTCCAGAAGCTTCTGCCGCTTGCGCTGAATCGAGCATTCCCGCTCGCCGAGGCAGACGGCGTTGCCGAACCGGTCGCACAGAATCTGCATTTCAATATGTTTTACCGGCGAAAGAAATTTTTCCATGTAAACCGCGCCGTCGCCGAAAGCGCTCTGCGCTTCGGAGGAAGCGGTGGCATACGCGTTTTTCAGGTCGTCCGGGCCGTTTACCGTGCGGATTCCGCGCCCGCCGCCGCCCGCGCGGGCTTTAATGAGAAGCGGATACCCGATTTGATCGGCTTCTTCCCGCAGGCGGGAAGGGTCGTCGATGCGGTCGCAGCCCGGCACCACCGGAACCCCGGCGGCGCGCATGGTACGGCGCGCGGCGTCCTTGTCGCCCGTTTTGCGGATTAAATCGGCGCTCGGCCCGATAAAGGCAATGCCGCATTTTTCGCAAAGCGCCGCGAACTCCGCGTTCTCCGAAAGAAGGCCGTAGCCGGGATGAATCGCCTGCGCGCCGGTCGCCTCGGCGGCGGACAGAATGGCGGGAATATTCAGATAGCTGTCCTTTGCGAGGGCCGGGCCGATGCACACGCTCTCATCCGCAAGGCTCGCGTGGAGCGAATCACGGTCGGCCTCGGAAAAAACGGCTACGCTGGAAATGCCCATTTCCCTGCACGCGCGGATAATGCGCACCGCGATTTCCCCGCGGTTTGCAATCAGAATTTTTGAAAACAAGCTTCCAACCCCTTTCCGTCAGTTCGCAATCAGCGCAAACGACAGCTCGCCGCTTACCGCGATTTTTCCCTCCACAAGCCCTTTTGCGCTCGCAAAATAAAAAGGACCCCTTTGGTTGGTTAAAACGCACTCGATTTCCAGCGTATCGCCCGGAAGAACCTTGCGCTTGAATTTTACTTTATTCAAACCCGTAAAATACGGCGTTTTCCCCTCGGTGCTTTCCCCGATCAGGATACAGCAGGCCTGCGCCATCATTTCGCAGAGCACCACGCCCGGAACGACGGGGTTGCCGGGGAAATGCCCCTGTAAAAACCATTCGTCGCCCTTCACCGTGTACCTGCCCAAGGCTCTGTCGTCGTCCGTTTTTTCCACATGGTCGATCAGCAGCATCGGTTCCCGGTGCGGGAGGATTTTCTTAATTTCGTCTCTGTCCATTTTCTTCCCCCTATTTCATGCGGAACAAAGTCTGTCCGTATTCCACAACCTGTCCGGCGGCGGCGCAGATTTCCGTGATTTCCCCGTCGCGGTCGGCATTGATTTCATTGAGCAGCTTCATCGCTTCGATAATGCAGAGCGTGTCGCCCTTTTGCACTTTACTTCCCACCTGCACATACGGCTCGGAATCCGGCGAGGGGGCGGAGTAAAACACGCCCACCATGGGGGATTTCACCTCTGTTCCGGGAATCGGGGGCATAGGAGCAATTTCCTGCGTGTGGGTCTGTACCGCCGCGGGAATGGTCTGGGGCGTTTCCCGAACCGGTTCTGCGGCTTCGGCGGCTTTCCGTTCCATGCGAAGGATGGTTTCGCCCTCCGTCAGTTCCAGAAGCGTCAGGCCGTTTTCCCGCATGACCGAAGCAATTTCTTTCAGCTTTTCCAGTTCCATCCGTCATCCGTCCTTTCATTCGCCCGTATATTTCCGCAGGGCAATGCAGGCGTTGTGCCCGCCGAAGCCGAGGGAAACGGAAAGGGCAAGGTTGGTTTCCTTTTTCCGGGCGGTGTTCGGAGTATAATCCAGATCGCAGTCCGGGTCTTTTTCCTGTAAGCCGATGGTCGGCGGGATGATCCCGTCCCTCAGCGCCAGCGCGCTTGCAATCGCCTCGACCGCGCCCGCCGCGCCGAGCATGTGCCCGGTCATGGACTTGGTGGAGCTGATGCTGACCTGATAGGCTTTTTCGCCCAGCGCCTTTTTAACGGCGATGGTTTCGGATTTATCGTTGAGCGGCGTGCCGGTACCGTGCGCGTTGATGTAAATTTCATCGTCCGGTTGATATCCGGCTTCCTCGAGCGCGAGGGCAATCGCCTTCGCCCCGCCGACGGCTTCCGGATGCGGCGCGGTAATGTGATGCGCGTCGCAGGTGTTGCCGTAGCCGCAGATTTCCGCGTAAATCTTCGCGCCGCGCGCTTTGGCGTGCTCGTATTCCTCCAGAATCAGGATGCCTGCGCCTTCGCCCATAACAAAGCCGCCGCGGCGCTTATCGAACGGAAGGGATGATTCTTCGGGGATATTCGTGGCGGAAAGCGCCATGCAGTTTGTAAAACCGGCAATGGCAAGCGGATTGATCGCCGCTTCCGCGCCGCCCGCGATCACCGCGTCCGCGTGGCCGCCCTCGACCGTGCGGAACGCCTCGCCCAGCGCGTGGGTGGAGGTTGCGCAGGCGGTCACGACCGGAAGACACGGCCCCTGCGCGTTGAATTTAATGGCGATATTACCCGAAGCCATATTCGCAATCATCATCGGTACAAACAGGGGGGACACCTTGCGGGGGCCGCCCTTTAAATATTTATCGCATTCTTTTATAAACGTATCCATGCCGCCGATACCGGAGCCGACGTATACGCCGATTCGGTCGGGGTCGACGGTTCCGGCGATTCCGCTGTCCGCCATCGCCTGGGAAGCCGCCGCCACGGCAAACTGCGCAAACAAATCCGTCTTCCGGATCTCGCCTTTTTCCATGTAATCGTGCGGGTCGAAGCCTTTTACTTCCGCCGCGATTTTCACCTTGAAATCAGCGGTGTCGAACTTCGTGATAAAATCGATGCCGCACCTGCCGTTCACCAGACTGTTCCAGAATTCTTCCACCGTATTTCCGACCGGGGACACTACGCCCACGCCCGTAATAACCACTCTTCTCATGTTTCTTCCTCCCCGGCGTTCCCGCCGCTCAGCCGGTATTCCTGCTCCAGCGTTTCAAACAATTTCTTCACCGGCACGATTTCCTTCACCTTATATCCGTTCGCTCCGATAAACGCGAAGCCGTTGTCCATCCTGCCCTTGCAGGCGTTGATCAGCGCCATGGAAATGCAGTAGGGGCTGGTTTCGCGCGTACAGGTCGATATGCAGTGGAACGGGCAAGCCTTCGGTCTCCGGTTTCCCTGCTTCGCCTCGCTGAGGAAGCCGTTCACAATCGCGCGCCCGGGCATGCCCACGGGGCTTTCGATAATCCCGATATCCTCTTTTTTACAGTTTACATACGCCTCTTTAAAGGCGATATCCGCGTCGCACTCGTCGGTCGCGACGAACCGGGTCGCCATCTGCACCGCGGAAGCGCCCAGATTAAAAAACCGGCGGATATCCGCTCCGGTGAAAATGCCGCCCGCCGCAATGACGGGGATTTTCCGCCCGGCCTGTTCCTCCAAGGGGCGAACCGCGTCGATGACCTGCGGCACCAGATTTTCCAGCCGGTACGCGGGGTCGTCGATCTGCTCTTTATGAAATCCCAGATGCCCGCCCGCCAGAGGGCCTTCCACTACGACGGCGTCGGGAATATAATCGTATTTTTCACGCCACCAGCGCGCAATCGTTTTGATTGCGCGCGCGGAGGAAACAATCGGCGCAAGCTTCGTTTTACAGCCCTTCTTCACAAAGGAGGGAAGGTTCAGCGGAAGCCCCGCCCCGGCAAAAATGATGTCGATGCCTTCCTCGACGGAGGTTTTCACCATATCGCCGAAATCACTGAGCGCAACCATGATGTTCACGCCTAGCGCGCCGTCGGTTTTTGCCCGCGCGCGGCGGATTTCTTCCCGAAGACCCTCGATATTGCCGCCCGGCGTATTCTTTTTATTTACCATGCCGACGGCGGCGGCGGAAAGCACGCCGAGGCCGCCCTCGTTTGCGACGGCGGCGGCCAAATTGGAAAGGGAGACCCCAATTCCCATGCCGCCCTGCACAACGGGCGTGGGGACAACCAGATCGCCGATGACAAGGGGTTCTTGATCAAAATATGCCATATGCCCTCCATTCTCCGTGCGGCTTACATGCACAGGCCGCCGTCGATTTTAATCACCTCGCCGGTAAGATAGCCCGCGCCGTCCCCGGCAAGGAAAGCCGCCAGCTCCGCGATATCCTCCGGCCTGCCCATCCGTTTCAAAGGAATGGCACCGACGGCGGCTTCCTTTGCTTTGTCCGGCAATCCCGCGGTCATGTCCGTTTCAATAAAGCCCGGCGCAATCGCGTTGCAGGTTACGTTCCGGCCCGCCAGCTCCTTCGCGGTCGCTTTGGTAAGGCCGATCAGCCCCGCCTTGGCGGCGGAATAGTTCGCCTGCCCGGGATTCCCGACGATACCGGAAACGGAAGCGATATTGATAATCCTTCCGCCGCGTTTCTTCATAAAATTCCGGTACGTATGCTTAATCATATGGAACGCGCCTTTCAGGTTCGTATCCAGAACGGCGTCGAAATCTTCTTCCTTCATGGAAAGCAGCAGGCCGTCCCGTACGATTCCGGCGTTGTTCACCAGAATATCGATGCCGCCGAAGTCCGCGAGAACCGCGTCCACCAGCGCTTTGGTCTGCGCGTCGTCGGAAACGTCGCACCGGTAGGCTTTCGCTTTCCCGCCGTACGATTCCAGCGTTTCGCGGGTTTCCTGCGCCGCCGCTTCGTTTCCGGCGTACACAATCGCCACGTCTGCGCCTTCCTGCGCGAGCTTCAGCGCGATCGCCTTTCCGATTCCTCTGGAGCCGCCCGTAACGACGGCTGTTTTTCCTTTCAGCATGGCTGCCTCCTTATTTCCTCCGCGGCGTTCTGCGCGTCCGAAAAGTTTTCCACATGAAACACCCGAACCTGTGGAGAAATCTTGCGGATCAGTCCGGTCAGCGTTTTCCCCGGCCCGACCTCAACGAATGTGTCGAACCCGTCCGCAATCATATTTTCCACGGACTTCTGCCAGTAAACCGGGCTGTTTACCTGACGGGCAATCGTCTTTTTCCGGTCTTCGCCGTAGGGCTTCGCGTCCACGTTCGAATAAACCGGCAGTTCCGGCTGCTTTACGTCTATATTTTGCAGTTCCGAAAGCAGTTTTTCCGACGCTTCGTCCATGAACGGGGAATGGAAGCCGCCGCTCACTTGCAGCGGCACGGCGCGCCCGCCCGTTTTCTGCACCGCTTCGCAAAATTCATCCAATTCGCTTTTGGGCAGCGCGGCGACCGTCTGCCCCTTGCAATTATAATTTACCGGATAAGCATTTTTAAACCCTTCGCAGAGCGAACGCACCTGTTCGACGGAAAGTTTCAAGACCGCCGCCATAGCGCTCCGGCTTTTTTCCGCCGCGTCCTGCATAAATTCGGCCCGTTTGCACACGAAACGGAACCCTTCCTCCGCTGAAAACGCGCCCGCAAAGGTCAGCGCCGCGACTTCGCCGAGCGAAAACCCGGCGACCGCTTCGGGCTGAATTCCCAGTTCCTGCAAACACCTTGCCGCCGCCAAATCCACGCAGAAAACACAGGGCTGGGTGTTGATCGTCTGGGAAAGCTCCTCAAGCGTGCCCGTAAAGCACTGCCCGGAGGTGCCGGGGCGGATAGAATCGGCGGTGTCGAACACTTCCTTCGCCGCCGGACTGTTCTCGTACAAATCTTTTCCCATCCCGCTGTACTGCGTGCCCTGACCGGAAAATACAAATGCTATTTTACCCATTTTCCGGCCCCTTTCAGGAGGGTTTCCGCTTCGCCGAACATCTCGCGGATAATCTCCGCGGCGGGCTGTTCTTTTTTCACCAGCGCCGCGATCTGCCCCGCCATGAAGCAGCCCTTTTTCTCGTCGCCTTCCACCGCGGCGAGACGGAGCGCGCCCGCGCCGAACGCTTCCAGTTCTTTGTCGGAAACCTCGCTGTTGTATTCCTTTTTAAAAAACTCCCGGGTAAAGCTGTTTTTCAGCGCCCGCACCGGGTGCCCTATCCTTTTGCCGGTTGTGATGGTATCGATATCCTTCGCATTCAGGATTTTATGTTTATAATTCGGATGTACGCCGCATTCTTTCGCGACTAAAAAGCGTGTGCCGACCTGCACGCCGACCGCGCCGAGCATCAAAGCGGCGGCGATTCCGCGCCCGTCCGCAATGCCGCCCGCCGCAAGGACGGGGATATTCACCGCGTCGCAGACCTGCGGCACCAGCGTCATGGTGGTGAGCTCGCCGATATGGCCGCCGGACTCACAGCCCTCCGCAATCACAGCGAGCGCGCCGCTGCGCTCCACCCGCTTTGCCATGGCGGTGGACGGTACGGCGGGAATCACCTTGACCCCCGCGCTGTTCCACGCTTCCATATACGGCGACGGGTTGCCCGCGCCGGTCGTGACGACCGGAACCTTCTCGTCGATCACCAGCCGGGCGACTTCGTCGGCGTAGGGGCTCATCAGCATTATATTTACGCCGAACGGTTTATCCGTCAGCGCTTTCGCTTTGTGAATCTGGTCTTTCAGCCAGTCGGCGTTGGCGTTCATCGCGGAGATCAGCCCCAGCCCGCCGCCGTTGGAGACAGCCGCCGCCAATTCCGCGTCGGCAATCCAGGCCATTCCTCCCTGTAAGATCGGGTATTCGATTCCAAGCAATTCGCAAAGTGGCGTTTTTATCACTCAAATCCCTGCCTTTCCTTATAAGCGGTCTTCTTTTGTCCACCGGAGGACGCACGCCCCCGACGTAAGCCCGCCGCCGAACGCGGCTAAAGCCAGAAGGTTTCCTTTTTTCAGTTCCCCGGCCTGATTCAGTTCGTCCAGCAGAATGGGGACGCTTGCCGACGACGTGTTTCCGAACCGGTCGATATTATAGCGGTATTTTTCCGGAGCAATGGAAAGCCCCTTTTTCGCCGTTTCGATAATTCGCATGTTTGCCTGATGGGGCACCACAAAATCGATATCGTCCTGCGTAAGCCCCGCCCCCCGGATGACTTCCTGCAAATCGGTACACATAGAAGATACGGCGAATTTATAAACATCCTTGCCGTTCATCTTTAAAAACTGGGTCGCCGCGCCCCGCTCGGAAAACGGGCAGTTGCCCTCCGTATTTTCAATGTGAAGGGGTTCCTCGTTGCCGCTGGCACGGATTTTAATCGACAGCAGGCCGTCGCCCTCCGAAAGCACCGCCGCGCCCGCGCCGTCCCCGAACAGCACGCAGGTGGCGCGGTCCGTCCAGTCCAAAAGCTTGGACATGGCTTCCGCCGCGACGATCAGGATTTTTTTCGCCCGATCCGTTTCAAAATAGCAAAGCGAAACGTCCAGCGCGTAAAGGAAACCCGTACAGGCGGCGTTTAAGTCGAATGCCGGGCAGTGCGCACCGATGCGTTTCTGCACCAGACAGGCAAGCGACGGCGTAATGTATTCCCCGCGGGCGGTCGCGCAGATAATCAAATCCAGCTCGCCGGGTTCGATTCCGGCGTCCTCCAGCGCGCGCCGAGCCGCCTCGGTTGCGAAGTCCGTAATCGTTTCCCCCGTGGAAACATGGCGGCTTTTGATCCCCGTGCGGGTGGAAATCCATTCATCCGAGGTGTCGATGATCTGGGAAAGCTCCTCGTTGCTTTTGGAGCATCGCGGCCAAGCGCTTCCCGTACCGATAATATTGAAACTCATATTCTTCCCCCCTAAAATAAGCAGGTAAAACCTGCACGTTCGATGTTTCCGGGCAGACCAAGCCTATCCTTTTCTCTTCGGATAGAAAACTTAAGTAAGTATCTTGTTTGCCCTCAGGCTGGGGGCAAACAGCGTCATCTTGGTGGATAGTCGAACCTATTCCTTTGTGCTTCATATTGAATTACAGAAATGATTTAGCTTGCCCTCAGGCCGGGGACACATCGTATTATGGCCTTTGGCGTAATAAAACAGGCGGAGCAATTACCTTTGCCCGTAATATTAGGTTACAGGAAATGATTAGCTTGCCCTCAGGCCGGGCGGGCCCCGACTGTCGGAATCGTCCGAATGTAGGCAAAGGACGAGCTGGGGGCTTTTAACGCCCGGGGGGTGGGTTCCATACCCGCCCCCGGCACCCCGGAGGTATCCCCAAAAGGCTTTTGGGGGACACACTTTCTTTGTGGTTTTCATTGACGTTCCTCCGCGGCAGCTTAGAGAAAAAAGTACCTTATTTAAAACGTGCGTGCAGGCTTATGCCTGTGCAATATACGCCAGACCGGCGCATCCCGGGCCGGCGTAGGTGCCGACAACCGAACCGATGGAAATTGTTTCGCTGCCGGAAAGATCCGCCGCGCNTACCTTATTTAAAACGTGCGTGCAGGCTTATGCCTGTGCAATATACGCCAGACCGGCGCATCCCGGGCCGGCGTAGGTGCCGACAACCGAACCGATGGAAATTGTTTCGCTGCCGGAAAGATCCGCCGCGCCCGCCGCCGCTTCCCGGACAAGGCTGAGGACCTGGGGCGCGCAGGTATCGCCGAAAACGATCGGATGCCCGGGGTCCGGTTTCTCCTGCTTCATGATTTCCCCGATCTGCCGGGCGGCCGCCCGCATTCCCCTTTTCTTGTCGATGGAGATTACCTCGCCGTCCTTTATGGAAACAATCGGCTTAACGTGGAGCACGCTTCCAACCAAGGCGGAGGAAGCCGAAAGCCGTCCGCCCATTTTTAAATATTTCAGCGTATCAAAGGCCGCGTAGAACCGCAGCCGGGGTTTCAGCTTTTTCAGCGCTTCGCAGATCTGCTTTGCGGAATATCCCGCGTCGCGCATCCGAACCGCCTCAAACACCAGAAGCGCCAGCCCGAAGGTAACCGTTTCGGAATCCACCAGATGGATATTCCGGGCGCCGAGAAGGTTTTTGCCGATAACCGCCGACTGGTACGTTCCGCTCAGCTTGCCGGAAAGGAAAATCCCGACGGCCTCCTGCCCGCTTTGGGCATAGGGGGCAAACACTTTTTCAAATTCCTGCGGATTGATCTGCGCGGTGGTCGGGAGCTGTTCGCTTTTTTGCAGCATTTCAAAAAACTCCCGGGCTGTAAGGCCGATTCCGTCTTTATATTCTTTATCGCCGAAACGGACGGTAAGGGGAACGGATTCAACCCCGAGTTCGGCGCGGCGCTTCTGCGGAATATCCGCTGTGCTGTCCGTAATGATCTTCACATCCATATTATCTCTCCGTTAGCATTTCTTATTGGTCTCTAAAAATTCCTGTACGGCGGCCAGCCCTTTTACAAACATCGCCAGCTCCTCCTCATCCATGGCGGACATGATGGCGGAAACCATTTCATGGTGAAAGGACGCGTGAACTTTATTTGCGGTTTCCCCTTTCTCCGTCGGATAAATCCGGACAACCCGCTTGTCCCGCTGGTCCTGCCGCCTTTTTACGTATCCCTTTTTTTCCAGCGTATTGATCGTCGTGGTCAGTGTGCCCGCGGTAATCCTCTGCGAAGAAGCAATTTCCGAAGCCGTATTTTTCGCGGTCTGAGCCCCTTCGCACACCGCTTCAATCACATGCATTTCCCGAATGGACAGGTTATGAAATTCCTTCGTCTTTAAACTGGCTTCTTCCGTGCGGAGCACTTCGTTGAATACGTTGACAAGGAAATGATTGATTTGGGAATATTCTTCCGACAATCGGCACACTCCTTTCAAATTAGTTTGATATTCAAAGTAATTGCATTATTTTGCATTATAACAAATCTTTTGGCATGTGTCAAGAATTTGTCCATCCGGAATATCCTCTTCTTTTTGTCGAAAATCGAAGAATAAAGAGGAAAACATTCTGGGAAAAGCAGGGAATCCGGCGGCGGATTTTGCTGATAATAAAGCCAAACCGCTATGCATGATTCCGGAAAACTATGTTATAATGACGGTAGAAGCAAATGCGGACGGAGGCTCTTTTCATGAACGTTTTTGATATTGTGGGACCGGTGATGATCGGCCCTTCCAGCTCGCACACAGCGGGCGCGGTGCGCATCGGGCGGATTGCCGGGGCGCTTCTGGAGGACGAACCGGTGCGCGCGCAGATTCTTTTGCACGGTTCCTTTGCGAAAACCTACCGGGGGCATGGAACGGACAAGGCGCTTGTCGCGGGAATTATGGGAATGGCGCCGAGCGATATCCGTATCCGGCAAAGCCTTGAAATTGCCAAAGAGCGCGGGCTGGAAGTGGTTTTCGAGAAAACGGAGCTGGAGGGCGCCCACCCCAACACGGCGGTGATTCGGCTGACGGACGCAAAGGGACGCACCGTAACCGTTCAGGGCGCTTCCGTAGGCGGGGGAAATATCCTCATCAGCGAAATCAACGGGATGAAGGTGGAGGTTACCGGCCAGCAGTACACGCTTTTGGTTCTTCACCGGGATGTTCCGGGGGTTATCGCGCATGTTACGAACTATATCGCAGGGCAGAGCGTGAACATCGGCAATTTCAAGCTGACCAGAAGCCGCCGCGGGGAAACCGCGATGATGACGATTGAGCTGGACGGCGATTTCAGCGGGGAAAGCAACGAGGGCATCGAAAAGCTGCCGAATGTGATCCGCTCTATTATTCTGCGGCCGGAATAGCCTTTTTATGTTGTATTGAAAACGGAAGGAAAGAAAAAATGAGCATTTATTATTCCGTACAGGATTTAATTGAGACAGCGGAGCGGGAAAAGAAAACCATATCGCAGATTGTCCTGCAAGATCAGGCCGCCGAGCTGCAAAAACCGGAGTCCGCGCTTTACAAAACCATGCGGGAAAGCTACTTGGTAATGCGCCAGTCCGTTGTGGACGGCATCGACCCGGACATGCGTTCCGTCAGCGGGCTTTCCGGCGGAAGCGCCTATAAAATGAAGCGCGCGGTGGAAAACGGAACAACCCTCTGCGGCAGGGTTTTCGGCTGTGCGCTCGTGCGCGCGCTCGCGGTATCGGAAAGCAACGCGTGCATGGGCAAAATTGTTGCCGCGCCAACGGCCGGTTCCTGCGGGATTCTTCCCGCCGCGCTGCTCACCGTAATGGAGGACCGCGGGCTGGACGAGCGTGACGTGGTGATGTCGCTGTTTACCGCCTCCGCGTTCGGGATGATCATTGCGAACAACGCAAGTATTTCCGGCGCGCAGGGCGGGTGCCAGGCGGAATGCGGAAGCGCTTCCGCGATGGCGGCGGCGGCATTGACGGAGCTTGCGGGCGGCACGCCGAAGATGGCGGCGCACGCATGCGCGATCGCGCTGAAAAATATTCTGGGATTGGTCTGCGACCCGGTCGCGGGGCTGGTGGAAATCCCGTGCATCAAGCGGAACGCGCTGGGGGTGGCAAACGCTTTTGTGGGCGCGGAGCTTGCCCTTGCGGGAATTGAAAGCGCGATTCCCGCCGACGAGGTTATTGTGGCAATGAAGCGCATCGGCGACATGATGCCCGGCAGCTTAAAGGAAACCGCCGAGGGCGGGCTTGCCGGTACGCCGACCGCCATACGCCTGAAAAAACAAATTTTCGGCGAGTAACGCACCGCGCGGACACACAGCGCCGTTTAGCCGTTTCCCCCGCACCGCAAGCGGTGCTCCTCCAACGGAAAGGTTAAGCTTTAACAACTTGAAAGTTTTGTTCAAACTTTTTCAAAAGTTTGCGAGGTTTGGGGCAGCGCCCCATCGTTCCCCAGCCTTTAAAAAGCGCA
>NZ_JAPOHA010000002.1 GCF_026672255.1 Caproiciproducens galactitolivorans
CTCAATTGTACCCTTCATAAATCCGTCGCTGAATCCATCAATAAATTCTCCGCCGTTCCGGATGCTTTCGATCCCTTCCGTTATACCATAGATTCCACCCCCTACTACGGTACCAACTGCAATAAACATCAATTCCGGCCCAACGACGACAACAACCGCTATTGCTATCCCGGTAACCACGGTTCCCACCGCTATTTTGAACCAATTTTCTTGATACCATTCTTTTTTTAGTCCGGCTATGTCTTCCATTCGATCGATAAAACTGTTTGATTCTTTTTCAAGGTGCGTTTCCGTCTTATCATAGATATCTTTTGAAGATGATACAAACAGGCTGATATTTTCTATTTCAGTATACAACGCTTTCATACTTTTTTGAATATCTGCGATGGACCCGTCAATATTTCTTCTCCGCTTTATCTTGGAATCCACGCTGCCAAATACATGATCCATAGAAGATTTTAAATCTTCAAATGTGATGGCTATCGTATGAAACTGCATTGCACAGCCGTCCAGCCCATCCAAATTTACTTTTATTGCACTCAACTAAAATCCTCCTTTCGTTTTGAACTATATTTTTCTTATTTTATCTGGCGCACTTCATTGTTATAATCAATCAAAAGAATATCATAAGTATCGTCTTTTACTTCATATACATTATTTTAATTCTTCTCTACACTCTTTTTTTTAAGAAATACACTGTAGCCATCATAATGTGACAGTCTACAGTGCATTTCAAAAAATTTATTAACTAGCGCCAAAGCATGTAGCACAAGCTTTTTGCCAGACCTCATTCTGATAACTTTTTTATTTATTTCACTTTTTTCTCTATATTAAGGCCTTTTAAAATACTTTATTACAATTATAATCATAAAACAATATTTGTCAAGGAGAAATATAACTTTTGCTGAGGAATGTCATTCTCAAGCTTTCTCCTTTATTGGAGGTTGAAAAAGACCCATTTTTAAAAATATTGGCATAATCAAAAGTGATATAATAGCAAAAACAGGTAAATTTTCAGAAAGGAATGATACTATGAAAAGAATATTGATTGTAGTGGATTACCAAAATGACTTTGTTACGGGCAGCCTGGGCTTTGAAGAAGCGGTTTTGCTGGAGGATCGGATTGCGAAAAAAATAGATTCCTACAGAAAGAATGGCTGGGAAGTTGCCTTTACGTACGATACACATGAAACGAATTACCTGGAGACACAGGAAGGGAAAAAACTTCCCGTACCGCATTGCCTGAAAAATACGGAGGGCTGGAAATTATACGGGAAAATAGCCGCGCTTTGCAGCGAAGGGGATCAATGTTTTGAAAAGCCGACGTTTGGTTCCATGCGGCTTGCGGAATACCTGGCGAAGAATCAATATGACTGCGTTGAGCTTGCCGGCGTCGTTTCCAACATCTGTGTCCTCTCGAACGCCGTGCTGGCAAAAGCGGCTCTGCCGGAAGCAAAAATCGTAGTGGACGCCGCCTGCACAGCCGGCAACGACGCGCATCTGAATCAAGCGGCGCTCGACGTGATGAAAGGATTGCAAATGGAGGTTGTGAACGCATAAGCCCACTTTACAATGAAAAAAACACCCCGTGTAATTACGGGGTGTTTGCAATTTAGCTGCGAAGTTTTAATTTTTCGGCTTCGGCTCTCAGGCTGTTCGCCTGCGCGGAAAGTTCCTCGCTTGCAGCCGCACTCTCTTCCGCTGTTGCAGAGTTTGTCTGAACGACCGCGGAAACCTGTTCGATTCCCTTCGTTATTTCCTCGACTGCGGTTGCCTGAGCGGTGGAAGCCTGCTCTATTTTCCGGATGGTATCCTGAACGCTTGCCATTTGCTCGGCTGCTTTACTCAGCGCCTGTGCCGTGCTGTCGGCGATCTGGGTTCCGTCCGAAACCTTTTGAATGGAATTTTCAATTAACTGGGTTGTCTGCTTTGCCGCATCGGCGGATTTGCTGGCAAGATTGCGGACTTCATCAGCGACAACAGAGAATCCCTTTCCCGCCGCTCCGGCCCTGGCGGCTTCAACAGCGGCGTTCAATGCCAGAATGTTGGTTTGGAATGCGATATTATCGATTACCTTAATGATTTTGCTGATTTCATTGGAAGAGATATTAATGTTGTCCATGGCCTCAAGCATTTGCTGCATCTGCTGATTGCTGTGCTGCACCTGCTTTGTGGTTTCTTCTATGTAAGACGTTGCTTCCGTAACATGTTCGGTATTCTCATTTATCCTTTGAGAAACGTCGGCAATCGTTGCGGACAGCTCCTGAATGGCACTGGCCTGTTCGGTCGCGCCCTGCGCCAGGCTTTGCGCGCCGCCGGAAACCTGATTGGAACCGTTGCTGATTTGTTCTGAGGAAACCAAAACATTTTTATATGCACTATTCAAGGAATCCAGAATGGTATTCACCGCGGCTGCGATGGGAGCATAATCGCCCGCGTAGCCCTTTAAAGCATCGAAGGAAACGTCTCCTTCGGAAATTTTTACAAGCCTTTTCGTTATTTCATTAATCGCGTAACGAAGGCTTTGCAGGGCAAAGCGGAGGGAGTCGGCGAGTTCGCCCAACTCGTTTTTGGACTGAAAGGTAATTTCCGCGTCCAGTTTCCCTTCGGCGAACTGATTGGTCGCTGCAATAAGCTCATCAATTGGTTTGTCGAATTCTTTTACAATGGAATGATAGATTATAATTAAGTTCAGAATTCCCACAATCGATAACAAAATCAAAATCACCGATAATAAGACCCACGCATCGGTGCTGCCTAACATTCCCCAAACGCCCAGGCAGCCGCTTACGGCAATGTATATTCCTACAATTGAAAATCCAAACTGAAGTCTCTTTTTAATTTTCATGTTGGAAAATTTTAATTTGGGCAGTTTTAACCCCTTTAATTTAGTCATTTACTATAACTCCTCCTAGAATAATTACCGAATAGAAATAATTAGAATGAAATAAGAGGTATAACCATGTACCGCCCCTTTCACCTTAATGCACAACAGGAAAATTGGTTAGTTTTTATCCCTATCAGTATATTTTAACAGAGTTCGACAATTTATTCTAATTATAATGAATTATAATCAATTTTTTACAAAAAATCCCAAAATAATTATCCATATTTATACTTTCCCTATAAATTACATTCATACAGATCTGGTGGATAAATATTCAAATCGTTTTCGTAAGGTGAAATTTTACGGCCACCCTGCTGCTTCGTTTTGGTAATATAATGAAAAAAGGTACATAAATGAAAATAATTTTGAAAAAATAATGATTGAAAAGGAAAAGATATTATGCTATTATATCTATCAAATTAGTATATTGTTGCACGAATTTGAATATTTAAAAGTGAAAAGGAGAGCAAAAGATGGAGAATCCCCTCGTTGATATTCTGTATACGCAAAACTGGGACAGCAGCACGAAATTTTCGATTAAGGTAACAAAACCGCTTCATTCGGAGGTAACGCCTTACCAGAGAATCGATTTTTTTGATTCTGAAACGTATGGCCGTTTCTTTACGCTGGACGGTTTGATGATGGTAACGCAGAAGGACGAGTTTGCTTATCATGATATGATTACGCATGTGCCGATGGCGACAAACCCGGACATTAAGCGGGTTCTGATTATCGGCGGCGGCGACGGGGGAACCTCCCGTGAAATATGCCGTTATAAGCATATTGAAAGCGTTGACCTGGTTGAAATTGACGAGCGGGTTATGCAGCTTTGCCAGGAGTATCTGCCGCAGACGGCGGGGCATATTGCGAAGGAACCGCGCCTCCATTTACACTTTGAAGACGGTCTCAATTATGTGAAAAACAAGCCGGATGCTTCCTTCGACTTGATTCTTGTGGATTCCACGGATCCGATCGGTTCCGGCGAGGGACTGTTTACCACGGAATTTTACCGCCAGTGCTTCCGAGTCCTTTCCGACGACGGGATTCTGATTAACCAGCACGAATCTCCGTATTACCAGTTCCATGTAAAGGAAATGCGCAAGGCGCACCGGAAGATCAAGGACGTGTTCCCGATCGTAAGGGTGTACCAGTACAATATTGCTACGTATCCATCCGGGCATTGGCTGTTCGGTTTTGCTTCCAAAAAATACGACCCGGTGCGTGACCATCAGGTGGAGCGCTGGGAGGCGTTTGGCCTGAAAACCATGTATTATAATTCACAAATCCATGAGGGCGCGTTCGCCCTTCCGACCTTTGTAAATGAAATGCTGGCGGGTACGGACCCAAACACGCTTCCGATTTTCCCGCATAAAGACTATGTTGAATAAATAAGAATAATGGGCCGGCGCGAAAACCGGCCCATTCATTTTATCGGAAAAGGAGAGATTCCGTTGCGCCGGGAAGAATTGGATTCGGAGGAAATGCTCCGTTTATTATTGGATTTTTGCGGGGTGAATACCGTAAACGGGGAAGAGGGCTGCGAAAACAACGGAACGCAGTTCCTGTATGAAAGCCTTAAAACAATACCGTATTTTCAGGAAAATCCGGATTGCCTGTTTTTACAGCCTGTCGAGGGCGATCCTTTAAAAAGGAAAAATCTTGTAGCCTTTCTGAAAGCAAATCCCCCTACAAAAAACACAATCATCCTCAGCGGCCACATTGATACGGTCGATACCGAGGTCTGCGGGCCGCTGAAGGATTTGGCGTTTCAGCCTGTGAAATATACGGAGGCGCTTTTAAAAGCAGATATTGATGACGAAATCTGGAAGGAGCTCCAAAGCGGAGAGTATCTCGCAGGCCGGGGCGTGGCGGATATGAAATCCGGGCTGGCGGCGCAGTGGGCGATTCTAAAATACTATGCTATGCACTTGGAAAAGCTGAAGGTGAACCTGCTCTGGATACCGGTCATTGATGAGGAAAACAACGCGAACGGAATTCATCAGGCGGTGGAATACTTCTGCTCGCTCCGCAATGAAAAATATGAATTGCTTTGCTGTATTGACAGTGAACCGACCATTACGCCGGAAAGCAAGGACTGCGGCCGGATCTATCTTGGCACAATCGGCATGGTTACCCCTTTTGCGCTGGCTGTGGGGAAGGAAAGCCATGTAGGCGAATATTTTGAAGGAATCAGCGCGGCGCTGATGGCCTTTCATCTGGGAATCGCAATGGAAAACAATCCGGAATTCACGGAAATTTATAAAGGGAAAAAATATCCCCCTATCTGCTGCCTGAGGACGATGGACTTCCGAAAAAGCTATTCTGTAACGGTTCCGAACCGTTTCGCCATGTATTTCAATTATCTGTTTGTAAGGAAAAGACCGGGGGATATCCTTAACCTGGTCAGCCTTTTCGCATCCTCCTCCGCGGAAAAAGCGCTGGAGCAAGCCGGAAAAGGAAAAAGAAAGGTTAAAATCCTGACTTTTGAAGAGCTTTGCACGGAATACGAACAAAAAACAGGCCGCAGCCACGAGGAATCCTTACAGGAATATATCCGCCGATGCCTGCGGGACATGGATATTCAGGACTGCTGTATGAGCTTCGTAAATGAACTCTGCGATGAAATTCAACTGGAAGGACCGGCGTTCGTCATCGGTTTCCTGCCGCCCTACTGCCCTTCCCGTGTCAATTTGCGAATCAGCGAGAAGGAACGAAAAGTGGAAAGCATTGCGGAAAAACTGATTGATACCCGTAAAAATAAAGGGTTGGATATTCGGCTGTCCGAGGTATACGAAGGAATATCGGATTTAAGCGAACTTGGATTCCAGGGCGACGGCAGGGATATTCACCTTTTGCAAAAGAATCTGGTCGGGCTGAATGTCGGTACGCCGTATCCTCTTGAAAAAATGCAGCAGCTTGATATTCCGGTTATTAATATCGGCCCCGTCGGCAAGGATGCGCACAAAATGGGGGAAAGGCTGTATCTTCCATATTTCAAGGATGTGCTGCCGGGTCTGTTGCTGGATTTTATTGAAGAAATGCAGAGATAAAAAAGCCTGTAAGATAGCAATACGTTATCTTACAGGCTTTCTGTTATTATACAGAAGGATTGGATCTTTCACAAACAACCCGCACCAGTTGGGAGCGGTTGGAAACATTCAGTTTTTCAAAGATATGCGCAACATGTTTTTTCGTCGTATTTTCCGAAATGAAAAGTCTTGCACTGATTTCGCTGTTGTGCATTCCGGCATTCAGCAGCTGGAGAATTTCATATTCCCGCTGTGTCAGCCGGTATTTTGACATCATGTCGTTTTCCGGGGAATTCGATGCTTTATAGCTGATTCCGTTCGGGAAAATCTGGCGGAACCGCCTGCAAAGATGATCGTTTAAAATGCGGAAAATTTCCAGGTCATGGTCTGTAAAGTCGCCGGTTTTTTTGTTCCGCATAAAAGTAACCGAGCCGAAGAGCGTTCCGCTTTCAATAATACTGGAGCCTCCGCAGTAGAAGACATCCATGGGTTTCAGCCATTCGTTGCAGAAAAGTGACCGCTCCCGAAGCTTGTCCGGGAGCAAATCCGTATCACGGTAGACAATCGGCTCATTCTGGGAAAGCGCCCAGACCGCGTAATCCAGCGATTCAAAATGATGATAATAATCGTCCAGATTCGAGTCGGACATACCGATGGCTATGGGATCAAAAAAGATGTGGTTATCCCCCTTGTTATCCCCCAGGTCAAAGAAAGCTTTCTGATAGGTGACAAGATTCCGGATCCTTTCCAGAAAGTCACCCCGCAGAGCGACCAAATTATCGCAGCTGTAAATATTAGCGACAATTGTGTTGATCTGACACCATTCCTCATGGTTCAATTCCACCATGATTTTCGACACTTCCTTTCTTCACCGTGTACATATTTTCCGTATATATAGTATTCTGAATCGAAAACACTGTCAAGTCAAATAGGAAATTAATAACACTTTTTGTTTATTTTGTTTAAAATTAATCCACCATATGGGATATTGCACAATAATAAAAGCATACACTGTCCGTTTTCACGATTCATATCACCCAAACGGGTGATATTGGCAGGAAACGGGTGATTTTTCAGAGGTTATACCGGAGTGTAATTGTGCATTCTGATCAAAAAGCCTTATAATAATGTCACGAAATGAAGGTTATATGACCTAAATATTTTTATGGAGGATATGAAACATGGCGAGAATTAAGGATTTTGTAGACACCACTGATTTTACCAAGCAAGAACTGTTGGACATTATTGAACTGGGGCTTAAATTAAAGAAATGCATTAAGTCCGGTTATTATCCGCCGCTCTTGAAGAATAAAACTCTTGGCATGATTTTTGAACAGTCTTCAACCAGAACAAGAGTTTCCTTTGAAACAGCGATGGAGCAGCTTGGCGGTCACGCACAGTATCTTGCGCCGGGCCAAATCCAGTTGGGCGGTCATGAGACCATTGAAGATACCGCAAGAGTCCTTTCAAGGCTGGTTGACATTTTAATGGCCAGAGTCGAAAGACATAAGACGATTGTGAATCTTGCAAACAATGCAACCGTTCCGGTGATCAACGGCATGTCCGATTACAACCATCCGACACAGGAAATGGGCGACGCGATCACGATGGTCGAGCACCTTCCGGAAGGCAAAAAGCTGGAAGACTGCAAGGTTGTATTTGTCGGCGACGCGACGCAGGTCTGCGCTTCCCTCTGCTTCCTCTGCACGAAGCTTGGCATGAAGTTTGTCCACTTCGGGCCGAAGGGTTTCCAGCTGAGAGAGAACCACATTAAAATTGCAGAAGAGAACTGCAAAGTTTCCGGCGGCAGCTTCGCAATTACCGAAAACGCAAAGGAAGCTTTGAAGGACGCCGACTTTGTTTATACGGATGTCTGGTACGGCCTTTATGAAGCAGAACTTTCCGAGGAAGAGAGACTCAAGGTTTTCATGCCGAAATATCAGGTTAACAAAGAATTGATGTCGCTTGCAAGTCCGCATGCGAAATTCATGCACTGCCTGCCGGCCACAAGAGGAGAAGAGGTTACGGACGAAGTGATCGATTCCGACTGTTCCATCGTATTTGACGAAGCGGAAAACAGACTGACCGCGATGAGAGCGCTGCTTGTCTATTTCCTGAATCCGCAGACGGTCAGCGAGTATAAAGCGCAGGCGGCAAAAGCAGAACTGGAAGAATTCCTTGCAAACAGAATTCTGTAATTTCAGAAGCTTCCCCCTTCCATTGAACTGAAGAAGTTTATTTATTAATTTTATATAGGGGTGAATATCATGGCAAAGAAAAAGTTCAAATTATTTGATGCGATTCTGTCCGTTATCTGCGTCGTTTTCGTCGCGGAAGCAGCGGCACCGGCGGCGGCCATCGGGAATTCACAGTTCTTCTGGTGGATTTTCCTGATAATCACATTCCTGCTCCCTTACGGCATGATTGCTGCGGAACTTGGAACAGCCTATGATGACGAGGGTGGACTTTACGACTGGGTACGCAGGGCGTACGGCAAAAAATGGGGATCAAGGGTCGCCTGGTACTATTGGATTAACTTCCCGCTGTGGATGGCGTCTCTGGCGGTTATGTTCCCCTCTACCATCAATTTGCTTACCGGCTCCGAAATGGGGACGCTGCCAAGCATTCTGATTGAACTGGCATTTATCTGGATCGTCGTTCTGCTCAGCTTTTCCCGCATCAGCGACAGCAAATGGATTTTGAACCTGTCCGCTTTTATTAAGGTCTTTATTGCACTCGTACTGGGAGGCCTCGGGATTTATACCGCGGTGACCCGCGGCGCGGCAAACGAGTACACGGTGCAGTCCATGCTTCCTTCGCTGAATTTGGACAGCCTGTCCTATATTTCCGTTATTCTCTTTAACTTCATGGGATTTGAAGTCATTACCTCCTATGCGTCCGACATGGAAAATCCAAGAAAGCAGATTCCGCAGGCGATCATTGCAGGCGGCATAGCCATTGCGGTTATCTACATTTTCTCCTCGTTCGGTATCGGCGTCGCCATTCCAACAGACCAAATCAGCACTTCCAGCGGTCTGATGGACAGCCTTCAGCTTTTAATCGGCAAAAACGGCGTTTTCATTACCATTATGGGTATCCTTTTTCTGGTAACTTTGTTTGGCAATATGGTTTCCTGGTCCTACGGTGTAAACTATGTGGCCGACTATGCTGCAAAGAACGGCAGTCTGCCCAAGGTGTTTGCGCATGAAAATAAGAAGACGGAGATGCCGACCGGCAGCGCGGTTATGAACGGCGTTGTAGCAAGTGCACTGGTTATTGTCGCTCCGTTCCTTCCCAATCAGGACCTGTTCTGGAGCTTCTTCGGCCTGAACGTAGTGACCCTGTTGCTGTCCTATGTACCGCTCTTCCCGACGTTCCTGAAACTTCGCAAAATTGACCCCGACAGGGAAAGACCGTTTAAAGTTTCCGGCGGCCCCGTTAAGCTTCGCTTAATGGTCATTCTGCCAATGATCTTACTTCTTGTTTCCATCATCTTATCCTGCGTGCCGCTGAACAGTTCAGCCGACGAACTTTCTTCCAAAGGGCCTCTGGCCATCGGTACCCTGATTGCGATTATCATCGGCGAAATTATTTGCCATATGCCTTCCAAAGATCAGAAATCGGAGGAAGCAAAAGAATAAAAAGTAAAACGAATACAGAAAGGGAAAGTAGCTATGAAAGTAATTTATCAAGACAATTCGACACCGAAAAAAGACGGTTACAGAATGCCCGGCGAATTTGAAAACCATACAGGCACATGGATGCTGTGGCCGCAGAGAACAGACAACTGGCGCAACGGCGGTAAGCCGGCGCAGGAGGTTTTCTGCAACGTTGCGAGAGCAATCGCACAGTTTGAGCCTGTTACCATGTGCGTAAACCCGGATCAATATGAAAACGCAAAGGCCATGCTGAATGACGATGAGCAAATCCGTGTAGTGGAAATGACCAGCAATGACGCCTGGATCCGTGACTGCGGCCCGACCTTTGTCGTCAGTGACAAGGGCGACGTCAGAGCGGTCGACTGGGACTTCAACGCATGGGGCGGCCTTTATGACGGTCTGTACTTCCCATGGGATCAGGACGCTCTTGTTGCGTCCAAGGTCTGTGAAATTGAAAGGGTTACCCGCTATAAGCCCGATCATTTTGTCTTAGAGGGCGGTTCCATTCATGTTGACGGCGAAGGCACAGTCATCGTTACGGAATCCTGCCTGCTCAGCCCCGGCAGAAATCCGGAACTGAAGAAAGAGCAGATTGAGGAAAATCTGCGCCAGTACCTGAACGTTGAAAAGGTGGTATGGGTAAAAGAGGGCATCGACCCAGACGAAACCAACGGACATATTGACGATGTTGCCTGCTATGTGCGTCCGGGCGTTGTTGCCTGTATCTGGACGGAAGACAAAGACGATCCGTTCTATCAGATTGCGCACGACGCTTACGATCTGCTGTCCAACACCGTTGACGCGAAGGGCCGCAAGCTGAAAGTCTGCAAGCTCTCCCTTCCGAAGAAACCGGTCCGCATTACCCTTGAAGAGTCCAAGGGCGTTGACGTTGTAGAAGGAACCCTTCCGAGAGAAGAAGGAGACCTTTGCCCGGGTTCTTACATGAATTTCCTGATTGTCAACGGCGGCGTAATCGTACCGCAGTACGGCGATGAAAACGACGCGCTTGCGCTCCAGCAGATTCAGGAGATGTTCCCGGAGCGGAAAGTGGTAGGCGTTTTGACCCGCGAAGTTGTTTTGGGCGGCGGAAATATTCACTGCATCACCCAGCAGCAGCCCAGCGGCAAATAATACACAGAATAAGCCCCCTATATGGCGGCGGGGATGCACAGGACTGCATCCCCGCTTAAATATTTCGCCGCTTTAAGTGTGTGCCCGGGAATAAGAAGGGGGGAAAACCCTGTGGACGGGAAACCTGTAAAAAAGAAGTTCAAAATGTTTGATGCGGTTCTTGCCTCGGTCTGTATTGTCATGACGATTGAAGCTTCCGCTCCGGCTGCGAAAATGGGAAATTCGCAGTTCTTTTGGTGGGGATTTCTCATCCTGACTTTCTTCCTGCCCTACGGATTGATCTCCGCCGAACTGGGTACCGCGTATCAGGGGCAGGGCGGTATTTATGAATGGGTAAGAAAGGCGTACGGCATACGCTGGGGTTCACGAACGGCCTGTTATTACTGGCTGAATTTCCCTGTTTGGGTAAGTTCCATCGTTCTCCTGTTTACGGACGTGCTCATCTCCACTTTTCATCTTCCTATCGGCACGTTTGGAGGACTTGCCATCCAGCTTCTGCTCATATGGCTTGTCGCGTTCCTAAGCTGTTTTCGTATCAGCGACAGCAAGTGGATACTGAACCTGGCGGCGGTCTTCAAAGCAATTATCATGCTGGCGCTGGGATGCCTTGGGTTTTACATGGCGCTTACCAAAGGGGCGGCCAATTCTTTCAGCCCGCAGTCTTTTCTGCCTTCGTTCGATTCGCAGGGGCTTTCCTATGTAATCGTTATTTTATTTGACTTAATGGGGTTTGAAGTCATTACAACTTATACGGAAGATATGCCGAACCCGGAAAAACAACTCCCGCTCGCCATTAAACTCGGCGGGGTGTTGATTGTGTTTTTCTACATATTGGCGGCGTTTGGAATCAGCGTGGCAATCCCGACGGACCAGTTGAGCGCTTCGACCGGTGTGATGGAAAGTTTTCGTATCCTGCTTCATCAAACCGACAGTGTGCTTATCAGTCTGGTCGCGGTCATGTTTCTGTATGCATTGTTTGCAAACTTAATTTCCTGGTCGCTGGGAGTCAACAGCGTAATCAAATCCGCGGCGCAGGATCATTGCCTTCCGGAATTTCTGGCGGTGGAAAGTAAAAAGACCGGGATGCCGCTGGGTGCTTCCGTTATCAACGCCGTTATTTCCAGCGCAATTGTTATTTTGGGTGCCATCGTGCCGAACACGGATGTATTCTGGCAATTTTTCGCAATGAATATGATTATCCTGCTTTTGTCCTATATTATGATCTTCCCTTCGTTCTTAAAATTGCGGAAAATAGATGCCGATCGTCCCCGCCCGTACAGGATCAAGGGCGGAACAATAAAATTGAAGTTCATAGCCTATATGCCGATGAGTCTGATTCTTTTATCCCTGGTTTTCACGGTAATGCCCTTTCACTTGAGCGAGGCGGAATTATCGTCGAAGCTCCCCCTTCTGATCGGCAGCGGCTTGGTAATACTTATCAGCGAATACATATCCTACAGGAGCTTAAAATCTGAAAAAATTCGTACCGGCGGAAAAGGTCGTTCAGCCGATGAGAAAATCATTAGCCTTTCCCCGAAATACGGAGAAAAGTTAGGGAGGAAACACAATGTCACGAATTGTAATTGCCCTGGGCGGCAATGCATTGGGAAATAACGCGGAAGAGCAACAGCGCAAAATTGATGAAGCGGCGCCGTCTTTGATCGGTTTGATCAAGCAGGGGCATGAAATTATCGTGAGTCATGGAAACGGCCCGCAGGTCGGCATGATCAATCTGGCTTTCGACGCGGCTTCGCAGCAGTCGGACAAAATAGCGAAAATGGAATTGCCGGAATGCACGGCAATGAGCCAGGGGTATATCGGGTACCATTTGCAGAAGGGAATCTTAAAGGAACTGAAACGGGTAGGGATGCCCTGGCATGTTGCGACTGTGGTTACGCAGGTGGAAGTGGGCGAACACGATCCCGCTTTTTCAAACCCCACCAAACCGATCGGCGCATTCTACGATGAAGAGACGGTACAGAGCCTGAAAAAAGAGAAACCGGACGCCGTATTTGCGGAGGACGCCGGAAGAGGCTGGAGAAGAATGGTTGCCTCCCCAAAACCGATGGAAATTGTCGAACGGGATTCCATTCTGAACCTGCTGGACCATGAATTTATCGTTATCGCCTGCGGCGGCGGCGGAATCCCCGTTGTTAAGGATGCAAAAGGAAACTATAACGGCGTACCCGCTGTGATTGACAAGGATTTTGCATCCGCAAAACTGGCGGAGACGGTTGGCGCGCAGTATCTGTTTATCCTGACGGCGGTTGATAAAGTTGCCATTAACTTTGGAAAGGCAAATCAGCAGAATCTCGATGAAATGACGGTTGAGCAGGCCGAAAAATACTGTGAAGAAGGCCAGTTCGCGAAAGGAAGCATGCTTCCGAAAGTACAGGCCGCCATTCAGTTTGTAAAATCCGGTGAAAACCGGAGGGCCGTTATCGCTTCGCTCGAGAAAGCACCGATGGCGATGAAAGGCGAAAGCGGAACCCTAATACACGCATAATAACTCAAAAATAAATCCGTTTTAACAGACGGATTTATTTTGCTATTTAATAATTGACGGAGAAAAGCTGAAAAATCATTCTATCCTTAAGAAATCTTTCAATTTAATAGAAATGAAGCATCGATTTTCTAAGAATTCAGCAGATTCTTTATGCGTACAATAAATTGTTAAATGTGTAACAATAAGAAAGTATAAAGAGAAAAGTATAAAGAAGGAAGAAAAGTGGAAAAGGTATCTTTTAAAAACAGACTCGCATTTCGAATCCCACTTCAGGTTGTTGCCTTGGCTGTTTCGATTATTGTCATGATCTGTATCATCCTTGGCGTGTTTTTATCGAATTCAAAACAGCAGTCCGTCCAGAACGAGATCAATTATTTGGCACAGAATAACGCATACCGTGTTACCGCTTATCTGGACAACATGCTGACAACATCCAATTCGCTTTCCTATGCAATCAATAAATACAGGAATTCCGATCCGAAAATAACGGATAAACTGATTCGGGATACGCTGGGGCATTCCGTTGACGACAGCCGCATCTTCGGCACATTTGTCGCTTTTGAACCGAACGCGCTGATTCCGAATACGCCGCAGGGCCTTTCCTATTATTCGTATATTGAAGACGGGAAAAAGAAGCTCGAAGTAATGAATGATTATGATACCTATAACAATGAGGATTATTATACCGCCACCAAGAAAACATTAAAGCCCCATTTAACGGAACCGTACAGTTTTAAATTGGAATCGGGGGAAACCGTATGGCTTGTCACCATAAGCTGTCCGATTCTTGATGACAGCGGCAAATTTATAGGAGTAACCAACACCGATATCTTGTCGAATACCATTAACAGCCTGCATTATAATATGGGGGAATATAAAACCTCCGCAAATTATATTTTAACCGATGACCGGAATTACGTGTCCAATACGGCAGACCGAAAATTAGCGGGCACAAAATATAAGGAGCAGAAGGATGATAATCTGCTTAAGGTTACGCAGGCATTAAATCTGGAAGGAATCGAAAACCACTGGATCAGTACGTTTACCGTTAAAAAATCGGAAGCTTTAGGGGAAGTCACTACCATATTGATTCTGATTATTATTACAGGCATCATCGGCATCATCATCCTCTCGCTGCTGATTACCCTGCTGATTAAAAAATCGCTGCGTCCGGTAGACAGCATCGTAGAGCTTTCCGCCAATATGGGAAACGGAAACCTTCATTCGGATATTACGGTTTCTTCACAGGACGAACTGGGGAAACTCGCGGAGATATCGAAAAAGACTTCCCGGAATTTAAGCGGTTATATTCAGGAAATATCGGATGTATTAAATAAGCTTTCCAACGGGAATCTGAAGATCGACGTAACGCGCGATTATGTCGGCGACTTTGCACCGATCAAACAGGCGATGCTGAAAATAATTGATTTTCTGAATCATACTTTTTCAGAAATTGAGACTGCGGCGTCGCAGGTTTCCGTCGGTGCGGGTGAAATCGCCAACGGTTCCCAGACGCTTGCGGAGGGAGCCACAGAACAGGCAAGCTCTGTCGAAAAATTGTCCGAATCGATGAATTCCATTTCGGAACAGGTGAAGAAAAATGCGGAGCACGCAAATAACGCGAAAACCCTTTCGAATGATACCCAAGAGGAACTGGATGATGGCCAGCAAACCATTGAAAAGATGACGGGCGCAATGGAAGATATCCGGAATTACTCGAACAAGATTACGCAGATCATCAAGACGATTGACGATATCGCGTTCCAAACCAATATCCTTGCGCTGAATGCGGCTGTTGAAGCGGCAAGGGCCGGTGCCGCCGGAAAAGGCTTTGCCGTGGTTGCGGACGAGGTACGGAATCTGGCGGGAAAAAGTGCGGAAGCCGCAAAACAAACCACGCTTTTAATTGAGGGCTCGGTGAAAGCCGTTGAAAACGGAACGGTTACCGCCCTTAAAACCGCGGAGCTGCTGAACAGAATTATTGAGAAATCCCAAAACGTCAATGATGTTGTCACACAGATCGCCTTTGCAACAAATCAGCAGGCCGACGCCATTTCCAATATTGAGTCCAGTATTTCTCAAATCACCTCTGTCGTTCAAATGAATTCGGCCACCGCGGAAGAAAGCTCCGCCGCCGCGGAGGAACTTTCCGCTCAGGCAAAAACGCTTCATGAAAAAGTATCCATGTTTCAATTGAAAAATTAGCAGAAATGAAATCGAAAAACAGCCTTTTCCCGCCCTGTTTCCGGCACAGCGGGATGAGGCTGTTTTTTTACAGAAAGCAGAATTCTGCGAAAAGGAATCAGGAGGAGTTTTTCTAATTGTAGGAATTATGTTGTTTTACCTTACATAATGATATATAATTAATAAAATAATTAATAAAAAATATGAATTTTTATGTTTTATTTTACTATATCCTGATAGCAAATCGCATTTTCCAACGATATAATCCTTTCTAAGTATTTTGAAAATTTAGGAAATTGGAAATATCGGGAATATCGTTATAGTGTATTATAAATTTAAACAAAGATCCTTATTTGTATGATATTCTATGGATTCAATTTGAAAGGAATAGAGAAAATGACAGCAGATCTGAATCTGGCAGGTTGTGAAAAATGGATTAAAACCATTGGCAAAAGAAAAATTCAGTCTTTCCAGGATTCCTTTGCAGATTTATACAATATCAGTTTGGGGATCGTTGATTTAGAAGGAAAATCCGTAACGGTATGGTCGAATTCTTCTTTATTTTGCCATCTCATCATGCAGAAGAACCGGGAAAGATGCAAGTCCGAGCAGCAATGCGTATTGGACAATGTTTTAAATAGTAAAAAAATCTGTATCTTTACCTGTTATCTTGGCATTACCTATTTTGCGTGTCCGATCTTTTTTAACGAAGAGCTGGCAGCCATCTGTTTGGGAGGGGGCGTTTATTTAGGAAAAGAAAAAATATTAATTGATTATAAAATAGCAAAGGACGTGCCGGTATTCAGCGAATCCAAATTAAATGACTGTGTCGGATTATTGGAAAATATCTTCAATCTGCTGAATGTTCACGAAAATATAAATGAGACAAATAAGAATAAAGAAAATGAATTAAGCCAGGAAGTATTGTTCCTGGAAAAGAAACTAAGCCGCAGGGAAATTGAAGTCATAAAATTTATTCGGGACGGACTGACCAATAAAGAAATATCCGCGGAATTGAACATAAGCGATAAAACGGTAAAAACACATATTACCAATATTTTAAGAAAATTAAACATGAAGGATCGAATGCAGATTATTATGTTCTGCAAAAATAATTTAATGAAATAATATGGTGAATGGCATGTCTATACGTAAAAAAATGATGATTTTTGTTTTAATAATTGAAATCGTGCCGATGCTGTTTATTCTGCTGCTTTCCGATCACGTTTTAAATGATCAGGTACAAAAGGCTTCTCAGGGCTATCTGCAGAATGCCTTGAAGATCGGTTACAACCAAATGGTCAACCGGCTGGATGAAATGGAAAAAGCGTCCGTAAAAATGACGGACGCGGAAGAGTTTCAGCAGGCGCTTCAAAAGAGGAAGATTGCTTCCGTAAATGAAATGCTGAATGATGTGAATAAAGTATATGATTACATCGATTTTTATCTGGTTTTCGGCGCGGATAAAGGTTTTATTACAGACAAGCCGCCGATAAAGAATACGAAAATACCGCAATTGGATAAACTGCTTGAAGCAGTTAAAAAGAAGCATTCCGCCGTTACGTCTACGGAATTGATCGACCTGAAGGATTTGTTTTATTCTGATTCAAAAGAGTACGATCAATACAAAGTACTGATCAGCAATGATAGGGATAAAAACGAGTATCTGACAAAATGCCTGGTGTTTTTAAGTGTCTCACCGGTTTACGATAAACAGGACGGCCGATTACTGGGCTATTTAGTATTTGGCGATATCGTAAATAATGACGCGTATTTCCCGAAAACGTATTCTCAAAGCGTTGAAAATTCCTATTTGGCAATCTCTGTGAACGATATTCGTATCACATCGAATATACGAAGCCCGAAAAAACAAAATTTTATCGGAAGCTCCACGCCGCTTGCGATCAGCACTTTAAAAGGTACGACGAATGTATTTTACGGAAAGGTGGTTTATGACGGCGAGGTTCACATTTTTTTAGACAAGCCCATCATAAATTATAACGGAGAAGATATAGGCATGCTGGGCGTGGGGATTCCCGAAGATAAATTTTCCATTATTATGGATACGCAAAGAAATATTATTGTTTTCGTAACATGCCTGTGTTTGATCATCATGATCTTTATCACGAAATATGTATCCGGTCGTATCACGGCGCCGATTCTGAAAGCGACGGAATTAGCAAACCAAATTTCGCGCGGCGACAGCGAAATTGTTATCGACAGCCAATATTTAGAAGATTCAAACAGCGAAACGGCTGTTTTATTGAATGCTTTTCATAAAATGGTCTGTGACCTGAAAAAAAGCGAAGAAGAAAGAAATAACTATTTGGAGAAACTGCAAAGCGAACACTCTGAACTGCTGAAATTATCCGAACAGCTCGCGGAATTAAATCAAAACCTGGAAGGAAAGGTAAGATTAAGAACGCAGAATTTAAGGGAAGCCGTAAATGATTTAAAAAAGACGGGCAAGATAAAATCTCTTTTCATCGCCAATATGAGCCATGAATTAAGAACCCCGCTGTGTGCGATTATCAACAGTGCGGAAGTCATGCAGGAAGAGATGACGGGGCCTTTAAATGACAAACAGCATAAATACATAAACAATATTATAACCAGCGGAAAGCATCTGCTGCAATTAATTAACTCTGTTCTGGACCTTTCAAAAATTGAAGCGGGAAAGATGACGCTGGTTATGGGGGATTACTCCATGTCCGATATCGTAACCGAAAGCTTTAATATGGTTAAAAGCCTTGCTTACCGGAAAAATCAGAATGTAACGATTCAAATGAATCCGTCCGATTTTATCGTTCGGGTGGATGCAAATAAGATCAAGCAAATATTGTGCAATATTCTCTCCAACGCGATCAAATTTACGCCGCAGGGCGGAGATGTTCTGGTTGATGTTCAGAAAAAGGAGGACTCTGTTCAGCTGAGAGTGAAGGATAACGGAATCGGCATTAAGGAAGAAGATCAGAAAAGGATTTTCAACGAGTTTGAGCAGGTGGATAATTCTTATGAAAAGCAGTACGAAGGTACCGGGCTGGGGCTTCCCCTTACAAAGAAATTAGCGGAGCTTCATAACGGGAAGATCCTTTTATTAAGCAAATACGGGGAAGGAACAGAGGTTATCGTTACCATACCGATTACTTAGGCCTTTCCTGGTAAAAACAAAAGTCTTGTTTCGGATAAATTGCGTGTGCGCGTCAAAAATACCTCGGAATACGGCAAGTATTTTATCTTGAAAATCCGTCGATCCAAACAAGGCCAAATACGGATGAAAATGAGGCGGCAGAATGAAGAAAGTATTAATTGCGGATGATAATGAACAAAATCGTGAAATTGCAAAAGACGTCCTGTCAACCTGGGGCTATACCTGTTATACCGCCGTGAACGGACCGGAAGTGTTAAGTTCGGCTTGCCAGTATGATCCGGATGTCATTCTACTGGACGTTATGATGCCGGGAATGAACGGGTTTGAAGTTTGCAGAAAATTAAAAAATAATATCGCCACGCAGAATATCCCCATTATTATGCTGACGGTGCTGACGAAAGTGCAGGACCGGATTCGCGGGTACAGCGCCGGTACCGATATATTTTTATCGAAACCGATCATTTATGAGGAATTAAAAAACCGGGTGGAGTGGGCTGTAAATTCGAAACGAACCTACAGCAAAATGGAAAGGGAAAGTCAGGTAGTCAAAAGCTATCTGAATCTTATGGAATTAAAAGACCGGAAACTATTTGACCACGCCTGCAACGTAAAAAATTATTGTGAAAAAGTCGGGAAAATTTTATTTGTGAAAGACGAAGAAATGATTCGATTGCAGATCGGCGCCTATCTGCATGATATCGGCAAGATTCTGTGCGGCGATCAGGAGGAGCATGTCACGCTCGGTACGGAAATCCTGTCTTCGCTGAATATGCACCAATGGTTAAGCGGATTTATCCGGAATCATCATGAGAAAATGAACGGGGAAGGCTTTCCCGACCATTTAACGGGCAATCAAATGAGCTTGGAACTGCGGATATTAATAACAGTCAACCGGTTTATTGAGCTGTATGAACAAACCGGCAGCAAGGAAACCGGAATTGTACGTTTGAGCGAAGAATGTGAGAAAGGCGATTGGGATGCAGAAATACTGGAAAAAATAAAACAAGTACAAAAAGATGAGGAATTTATTGAAAGAATGAATTTTAATCAATAAATTCCGATCCAAAACACCCTGTAAAGCGGTTCGATCGCTTTACAGGGTGTTTTTTGCTGTTCAATTTGATTCAGAAATAAACCGCTGCGTTTTTTCGAAAATAAATACCTTTGGTCGTAAAAAGGTTGTAGTTTGCGCCTGTTTTTCAGGAAGGTAAGACCATGGTCTGATTGCGCCGGAAAGATCGGTACGAATTACAACTTGGGACTGATGTTAAATCGTCTTGGATTCAATTATATTATAAGTGGTTAAAAAAATAAATAAAAAGAAGGTGATTTTGTTGATAACCAACAAAAATCGATGGAGGGGGTTAAATAGAAATACGTTAGGATCCTTCTAAAGACCAAGTTTCGATTTTTATGAAAAGCATGTCCAAGTGATTGACATCGCTTTAAGATATGGGGAGGCAGATTAATGAATGAAAAAAAACAGAGTCAATTAGGCCATATGGCGGTGCTGGCATCTTTTCTTGCGGTTTTTGTATTGTTCGGTTACCGGTCTTCGTTTTCGATGTTGCTGGGACCGATGAATAAGGACATGGGCTGGAGCGTTTCCTCCTTATCCATGGGTTATTCATTAATGATGATTATTTACGCAATTACAGCTTATTTCAGCGGAATGATTCTTGATAAATGGGGAACCAGACCGTGTTTTGCGGCCGGGGCAGTTTTCACCGCGCTGGGCTTCTGGGTTACCAGCATGGCGACAACGTATCTGTCCTATCTGATTCCATACGCCTTGTTCGCAGGCATCGGTACAGGAATGCTTTGGGTTTCTTCGACCGTCTCCGTAAGAAAATGGTATGTCGGTAAAAACTACGGAACCATGTGGGGAATTGCTTTTGCCGGAGCCCCGTTGGCACAGGTTATTCTAAGCCTTGGCCTGAAGAGCATTCTCACCACCATGGACTGGAGAATTGCCATGAAGGTTCTTGCGGCGGTCGTATTTGTCGCATTGATCATAGCGTCTCTGGTAGCCAAAAAATCGCCCGACCATTACGGCTTGGCTCCGATCGGCAAGGCCGCGGAGAATAAAAATGCCCAACCAGCTGCCGAATACATATGGAGCGTTAAAGAAGCGTTTTCCAAATATCCGATTTGGGGCACGATTATCTGCTTCTGCACCTGTGTTCTTTCCGAATTCCTGGTATGGACGCAGGTCGTTAATTTCTGGGTAAAGGATGTAAAGCTTTCCTTAAGCACCGCAACGTATCTATATATCGTGATCGGAATCTGCGGTATCTTTACCATGCCTTTGCTGGGAATTGCAGCAGATAAGGTTGTAGCCAAGGTCGGCAATGAAACAAAGGGAAGAAAAATTATGCTGATGGTGGCGCCTTCCCTTGGAATTATTGCGATTCTGTTCTTGCTTTTGTCTAAAGTATCCTTAGTTTTCGCTGCAATCGCAGCCGTTATTTTCGCAGGCTACTGGGCGATTGAGCCGGGCGGCTGCGCGGGGTATGCCGGATCGGTCTTCGGGAATAAATCTCTGGGAAAGATCTGGGGGCTTGCAACGCTCATTATCATGGGGATCGGGCCGGCAACCGGCAGCTTTATAGGCGGCTATTTCTTTGACCTTTTCGGCAGTTATACAAATTCCCTGTTGTTCGCACTCGGTTCCTTTATTGTTTCTCTGGTTGCAGCAATGACATTGCCTTTGTCCTGTGCGCATGCAGAAAGCAAAAACGATCAGGCGAGTGCTTGAAAAAAGCTGCTTTAACTTTAAAATAATTTTTTCATGGAAGGAAAGAGGTATGCTAAATGAATTCAAATGGAAGCAAATTTGAAGATGTCTTAAAAAGCCGTGGCATAGACATGGCAAATGCTGTCGACGCTGAGGATTATAAAATCCCCGAAGCAAAACAGAGTTCCCGCAATCTGATGGATATCTATTACACCTTAAAAGTTTCCGCCGATATGGAGGCTCCCTACTGGTACAACCGGATATGGTGGGAAAACGACGGCGATGTTACGGTTGTCAGAAGAGCAAAAGCGATGGCTTCCTGCCTGGCGCACATTACGCCAACCATTCTGCCGGACGAAAAACTTGTTATGAACAAGACCAAAAATGTCCGGGGCGCGTTTCCGTTCCCCTGGGTTTGCGCAAGCTTCTTCAACGCACAGGCAGAGGCTCTGATGAACGAAGTAGACGCTCCGGCGGAAAGTGAAGCGGACTCCGTCAGTGTCGTTGGTTCCGGCGGCGGCAACGTTACGGAAAGTTATGGCAATATCGTATGCCTTGCAAAGAAATTCGGCATGCGGAAAGAAGAAATTCCGGTTCTGGTTAAAACCTCTAAGCCATGGGACGAGATTTCAGTAGAGGAATTAAGTGAAAAATATTCCAAGATGACTCCGAATTACGAACAGGAACAGCGCATCATGGATGCCGTTATCTGCATGTTTGATTCGTTTGCCATTCCGCAGGGCCGTGAGGTAATGAACTATTATATGCCTCTGGAATACGGCTTTGACCGAATCATCGAATTGTGCGACGAGAAAATCGCGGAAGTGATGGGCGAAGCAGGCGACGACGGCGAATTCGGTATGTACAGAGGTTACTACTATGCCGCCATGAAAGAAATTACCAAGGGCTTAAGCGCCTGGTGCGAGAACTATTCCAAGCAGGCGAAATATTTGGCCTCCATTGAAGAAGGCGCAGAGCAGAAAGCAATCTACGGGAAAATTGCGGAAGTGATGGGCAACATTGCGCATAAGAAACCGGCAACCTTCTGGGAAGCGCTTCAGCTGACGCTTTGCTGCCATTTAGGGGTAGTCAATGAGGACCCGCAGTCCGGTCAGTCCATCGGAAGACTCGGTCAGGTATTGCAGCCGTTCTATGAGAAGGATATTGAAGACGGGATTATGGACGACGAGGGCGTCATCGAACTTCTGGAATTGTACAGAATTAAGATTACCTGTATTGAATGCTTCGCGTCTGCGGGCGTATCCGGCGGTGTTCTCTCGGGAAATACATTCAATAACCTTTCCCTCGGCGGACAGAATTACGAAGGCCTTACCGCCGTTACCCCTCTGGAGTATCTGATCATCGAAGCAGGGATGAGAAATAAAACGCCTCAGCCTACATTGAGTGTTCTGTATGATGAAAAGACGCCGGAAGATTTCCTGATGAAGGCGGCTTTCTGCACGAAGCTGGGCCTTGGCTATCCCGCATGGATGAACAACCAGACCGGTATGAACTATATGCTCCGGAATTACGGTCCGGAAGGAATGAACCTTGAAGATTCGAGGGCATGGTGCCTCGGCGGCTGCCTTGAATCCGCACCGGGCTGCTTCCTGCCGCTCCACTACAACGGCAAAGTAACCATGATCCCCGGCGGCGCTTCGCCGACATGCGGCACCGGCGTTCATTTTATCGCCATGCCGAAGATTCTGGAACTTGTTCTTACAAACGGCCTGGATAAGAGAACAGGCAAACAGATTTATCCGGCTCATAACAGGAAGCTGGATTCCTATGAGACAATGGTAGACCAGTGGAAGAAATACATGGAGCTTACCACCGATGTTGTCAATAAGGTCAACAATATCCAGATGGATATTTGGAGAAGGCACAATATGCCGGTTGTGAACTCCCTGCTGAAGCCGGACTGCTTCACAAAGGGCAGAGATCTTGGCATGATGGGCGGAAGATACAACGCAACCATTAACTTTGAGTCCTGCGGCACGATCACATTGATCAATGATCTGGCTTCGATTAAGAAGAATGTCTACGACGACAGGAAGTTCACCATTGAAGAAATGACCGATGCAATGATTCACAACTTCGGATTCAAGACGGCGTATGAAACCGGTATCTTCTCACCGGATTCGAAAATCAGCACGGAAAACAGCCCGAAATACGAAACGATCTTTACGGCCTGCGTCAATGCTCCCAAATACGGCAACGCGGACAAATACGTGGACTCCATTCTTAAGGATTACGAGAATTACATGTATGGCATGGTTCGCGGATTCCGGTCTTATTACGGCAAACCTCTGTATATGTGCCAGATTTCCGTATCCACGCATGGCCCGCAGGGCTTCATAACTCTGGCAACAGCCGACGGAAGACTTGCCGGCACAACCTATTCGGACGGTTCCTTGTCGGCGGCGCCCGGAACCGATAAGAACGGCATTTATGCTATTTTTGAATCCGCAACCGTTTATGATCACTCGATGGAGCAGAATTCCCAGATGAACCTGAAGCTGCATCCGACAGCGGTAAAGGGACTCAACGGCACCAGAAAGCTGCTTGATATTGTCCGTGCGTATATGAGAAAAGGCGGCTTCCATGTTCAGTTTAACGTTGTGGATTCCAATACGCTGAGAGACGCGCAGAAGACCCCGGATAAATACAGAGACCTGATGGTCCGCGTCGCCGGATTCACACAGTACTGGTGCGAAATTGGCAAGCCGATTCAGGATGAAGTTATTTACAGAACCGAATATGAAGACTAATGAAAGTATTGAAGGAGGTATCCGTTATGCGCCATTATGATTGTAAGAATTATATTAATTTAGACTGCGAAAAAGGAATGTGTGCAAGGTGCAAGGCAGTTGTGCCCATCGATGGAAAAGGCAGCGAGGCCTGCCCCGCATTCAAGCCGGTGGAAAGATGCGAAAACTGCAAAAACTTTTCCGAGCCGGATAAATACGGGATTGGAAAATGCACGGGTTTGGAAAAAGAGAACTGGGCGTATTCCACCATGTGTGCCTGTACTTGTACGGGGTATAAAGCAAGATAGGATTTTTTGATATGAGTAAAAAAGGGTTCATTTTCGATATCCAGAGCTTTTCTGTTCATGACGGGCCGGGCTGCAGGACGAGTGTGTTTTTCACAGGCTGTCCCCTGCAGTGTAAATGGTGCGCCAATCCCGAAAGCTGGGAGAATAGAAAACACTTCCTGTTTGCGGAGAAATCGTGCAAATGGGAATCGGGCTGCCGGGCATGCAGAGATGCATGCCCCAACGGCTCGATCAAGTTCGATGAAAACGGCAGGATAAGCATTGCCTACGATATCTGCAATCGCTGCGAAACCTTCGAATGTGTCGGTGTCTGCCCCAATAATGTTTTTAAACAATGCGTGAAAGAATATACGGTTGAGGATATTATAAAAATTCTGAGACGCGACTTCAGCAATTGGGGGCCGGACGGCGGGGTAACCTTTACAGGCGGGGATCCTTTGATACAGCATGAGTTTTTAACCGAAGTCCTGAAACAATGCCGTCACTGGCAGATTCATACCGCCATTGAAACCAGTGCTTATGCCAAACAGGAAGTATTTTTGGAAGTACTAAAGTACATCAATTTTGCTTTCATTGATGTGAAGCACATGGACAGGGAAAAGCATTACGAAGGAACCGGCGTATATAACGATCTGATCCTTTCCAATATTGAAGCGCTTGTGAAGTCCGGTTGGAAAGGAAGGCTGATTTTAAGGCAGCCGACGATTGCCGGTTACAACGACAGCGATGAAAATGCATTGCAGCTCATTGATTTTATGAACCGAAACGGACTATATGAAATCAATCTTTTGAAATTCCATCGGTTGGGCGAAACAAAATGGAATCAGCTTGGAAAAGAGTACGAGTATCATGACCATGGCGATATGACGAAAGAAAAAATGGAGCATCTCCAGGAAATTTATTTGGATCACAACATCGCCTGTTATATCGGCGACAATACTCCTTTCTGAACAACTTGAATCAAGCTGGAGACACATTCTCTCCAGCTTGATTGTATGTAAGAGGATAAAGGGATTTATGAATTGAGAAGGTTTAACAGCAAATTTGATTCTTCGGCAATAAGGGGGAAAGCTTATGGGACAATTGACGGAAGATCTGATGAGACAGCTCAATTGTGAGACGGTATTTATGATTCCGATCCTGGGCGGCATTAAAGTAACGGAATCGGTTGTGGTTACCTGGATTATCATGGCAATTCTGGTTGTCATGTCAATCCTCCTTACCAGAAATTTGAAAATTGAAAACATTGGGGAAAGGCAGCTGATCATCGAAACAGTTGTCGGCGGGCTGCAAAATATGCTGGAAGGAATTATAGGCGAGAAAGGGAAAAAATACGTGCCCTACCTTGCCACGGTCATTCTCTATATTGGATTTGCAAACATCATCGGCCTTTTTGGCTTCAAACCGCCGACAAAGGATTTAAATGTAACCGTGGGTTTGGCGATTATGAGCATCCTTTTAATCGAGTGGGCCGGCATCCGGAAAAAGGGGACGAAAAACTGGCTGAAAAGCTTTGCCGAACCGGTCGCGATTATCGCCCCGATTAATATTCTGGAAGTCTTTATCCGCCCGCTGTCGCTTTGCATGCGCCTTTTCGGCAACGTACTCGGTGCTTTTGTTGTGATGGAGTTATTGAAAATTATTATGCCGCCTGTTTTGCCGGTTCCGTTCAGCTTATATTTTGATATTTTTGACGGACTGATACAGGCCTATGTGTTTGTCTTTTTAACATCGCTTTTTATTAAGGAAGCCATGGATTGAAACAAATGTATTGAAAAGGAGAAATGAAAATGACAAGTTTAATTGCAATCGGAGCCGGATTGGCGGCAATAACCGGAATTGGGGCCGGGATAGGAATCGGCATTGCGACGGGCAAAGCGACGGAAGCGGTTGCCAGACAGCCGGAAGCCGAAGGGAAAATCAGCAAACTGCTGCTGCTGGGCTGCGCGCTGGCGGAAGCGACCGCTATCTACGGCTTTGTAGTGGCGATTCTGGTTATTCTGTTTCTGAAATAAAAGTAATATAAAAGGTTGGTGAGAGCATTGCTGAGACTTGATATCAACTTCTTGTTTACCATTCTCAATTTGCTTATCCTTTATTTTTTAATGAAAAAATTCCTGTTTAATCCAGTGAACAATATTATGAAAAAAAGAAAAGAATTGCTGGAGCAGCAGTTTGCGGAAGCGAATTCAACAAGGGAAAGCGCGATGGAGCTGAAAGGAAAATATGAAGAAGCCGTCTATTCCGCAAAAACTTTGTCCGAGCAAATTGTTCTCGACGCAAAAGCTCGCGCAAAGGATGAATATGACCGCATTATTAAGCAGTCGGATGAAGACGCCCAAAAGATTTTTCAAAAGGCAAAGAAAGACATTGCTATGGAACGCAGCAAAGTACTTTGTAAGATGGAAGGTGAAATTACCGATCTGGCCATTGCTGCTGCGACAAAAATAATCAGCGAAAAAAGTACGGCGGAAAACGATCAAAAGCTATACGATCATTTTTTAGCAGAAGCGGGTGAACGATATGAATCAAACAATAACTGAATATGCGCAGATGCTTGTAAATCTCCTTGTCCCGAAAGAGGTTGTCAGGCAAACCGCAGACATTTTTACCGCCTTGCCGCAAATCGAGGCGGATCTTTCCAACCCCGTGGTACCTGTGGAAAAAAAGCATACGGTTATTGAAAAGGTGTTTCCAAAGGAAATCCGTGATTTCTTAAAGCTCTTATGTGACAACCAGACATTCAGCCATTTTGGAGAAATCTTTGATACATACAAAGATTTGACGAGGGAAAATCGGGATGTTTTCTCGGTCGTTATTACCTATGTAACGGCTCCGGACGACGGACAGTTACAGAAAATCAAAGAATTTCTGGCAAAAAAATATGACACGGACCCCGATCAGATGGAGATTGCGCTGAAAGAAGACCCGGAGCTTCTGGGAGGATTTATTATCCGGGCCGGCAATCAGGAATTTGATTGGAGCATGCGCGGCCGGCTGCGGCAGATGAAGGAGCAGATGGCAAAGGGTACATCCGCTTTAACCAGCTCCGATGAAATTATCAACATCCTGAAAACGGAAATCGAGCAGTCGGAGTTCGAAAAGTCGGACAGAGAAATCGGAATCGTGAAACGGTATGCGGACGGAATCGCCGCGATTGACGGAATCGACCATGCAATGTATGGGGAAATCGTCATTTTTGATACCGGCGTGAAAGGAATGGTACAGGATATCCGGTTCAATGAAATCGGCTGTATCCTGTTTGGCCGCGACGCAGGGATAAAAGAAGGGACGCGGGTTATCCGTACCGGCAGGAATGCGGGCGTTCCCGTAGGTGAAAATTTTCTGGGAAGGGTGATCGACGCTTTGGGCGCCCCCATTGACGGAAAGGGCGCGATTCAGGCGGACGGTTACCGTCCGATTGAAAACAGCGCGCCCGGTATTGTGGACAGGAAATCGGTTCATCAGCCGATGGAAACCGGCATTCTTGCCATTGATTCCATGTTCCCGATCGGGCGCGGACAAAGAGAACTGATTATCGGCGATAGGCAGACGGGCAAAACCACGATCGCGACGGATACGATCCTTAACCAGAAGGGCAAGGATGTCGTTTGCATTTACGTGGCGATCGGGCAAAAAGCATCCACCGTTGCAAAGGTGGAAAATACCCTTCGGAAATATGGCGCAATGGACTATTCCATGATTGTAAGCGCAACAGCCAGCGACCCGGCGTCGCTGCAATATATCGCCCCTTATTCCGGAACGGCGATGGCCGAATACTTCATGTACAAGGGAAAGGACGTGCTGATCGTTTATGACGATTTGTCAAAGCATGCCGTAGCCTACCGGTCGCTGTCCCTTCTCTTAGAACGTTCCCCGGGCCGTGAAGCGTATCCGGGCGACGTTTTCTATCTGCATTCAAGGCTCCTTGAAAGATCGAGCAAACTTACGCCCGAACGGGGCGGAGGTTCCATAACGGCGCTCCCGATTATCGAAACACAGGCGGGCGACGTTTCCGCCTACATCCCGACAAATGTCATTTCCATTACCGACGGCCAGATTTTTCTGGAAAGCGATTTGTTTTTTGCCGGGCAGCGTCCCGCGGTGAACGTCGGCCTGTCCGTTTCGCGTGTCGGCGGCGCGGCGCAGACGAAAGCAATGAAGAAAGCTTCGGGAAGCATCCGAATCGACCTTGCGCAATACCGCGAAATGGAAGTCTTTACCCAGTTCAGCTCCGATCTGGAGGATGAAACGCAGGATCAGCTGCATTACGGAAAAGGGCTGATGGAACTCCTGAAACAGCCGTCGTGCAAACCTTTAAGCATGGCGGAACAGGTGATTCTGCTTTATGTGGCAACCCATAAGGGAATGGTTCACGTCGGCATAAAACAATTTAAGGAGTACCGAAAAGGTTTATTTGAATTCTTTACGGAGAAGCATCCCGAGATCATTCAGGAGCTGGAGGATACAAAGAAGCTTTCCGACGAACTTGCTGCGAAGATTTTGGAAGCGGCAGACGAGTACAAGAGCGGCAGGTGATGATATGTCAAATTTAAGGGAAATACAAAGCAGGATAAACAGTGTTCGGGACACCATGAAGATTACGAACGCCATGTACATGATTGCCTCCTCGAAGCTGCGGAAAGCAAAAAAATCCCTGAAAAATACGGAACCGTATTTTTATACTTTGCAGGATGCGATTGCGAAGGTCATCAAACAAATCCCCGAGGATATCAGCCTGATTTATTTTAACGGCAAACCGAAAGCAGCGGATGAAAAGAAGAAAGGCTATATCGTTATTACCGGGGATAAGGGGCTGGCCGGCGCTTATAATCATAACGTAATGAAAATCGCGGAAGGAGAACTGAAAAAAGAGGGAGACCCGGTTTTCTTTTTGATCGGCCAGGTAGGAAGAAATTATTTTGAAACAAAAGGCATTCCTTATGATACCGCGTTTCAATACACCGTCCAGAATCCGACGATCCGCCGCGCCAGAGTGATATCCGGAAGGATTCTTCAGATGTACAGGGAGCAGAAGCTGGACGAGGTATACATAATTTACACCCGGATGATTCATTCCATGGAATGCAGGGCGGAAATGAAGAAGCTTCTTCCCCTCGAAAAGGCGGACTTTCAGGAGAAAGAGGAAAGCGGCGGCCTTAATCGGCAAACGAATTATCTGCCGACGCCGTATGATGTTTTCAAGAATATCATCCCCAACTATATTACCGGCTTTCTTTACGGAACGTTGGTTCAGGCGTATTCCAGCGAGCAGAACTCCAGAATGCTGGCGATGGAATCCGCAACCAGAAATGCGCGCGATATGCTGAAAAGCCTGTCGGTTACTTATAATAGGGTACGTCAGGCGGCCATTACCCAGGAAATTACCGAAGTAATCAGCGGCGCAAAATTATTGAAAAGGAGGAAATCATGAAGAAAGGCAAAATTGTTCAAATTCTGGGGCCGATCGTCGACGTTGAATTCGCAGACGGCAAACTTCCCGATATAAAAGAAGCATTGGGTGTGAGCCGTGACGGGAAAGACTACGTTTTGGAAGTGGCACAGCATATCGGTGGAAATACCGTGCGCTGTATTACGCTTTCGTCTACGGACGGCCTTTGCAGGGACATGGAAGTAACGGCGACCGGTTCCGGCATCAAGGTCCCGGTCGGACAGCAGACCCTCGGCAGGCTCTTTAATGTAACGGGAGATACGATTGATAAAGAAGCGCCTCTGGAAAATACCGCCCGCTGGGTCATCCATCGGGAACCGCCGCCTTTTGAAAAGCAAAAACCGGTTGTTGAAATACTGGAAACAGGGATTAAGGTAATCGACTTGCTCGCGCCCTATGCCAAGGGCGGAAAAATCGGCCTTTTTGGCGGAGCGGGCGTAGGAAAGACCGTTTTAATACAGGAACTCATCCACAATATTGCTACGGAACACGGCGGATTTTCCATTTTTACCGGCGTGGGGGAGCGCTCGCGGGAAGGCAACGACTTGTGGTCGGAGATGAAAGAATCGGGTGTTCTGGAAAAAACCGCCCTTGTATTCGGCCAGATGAACGAACCCCCCGGGGCGCGCATGCGGGTAGCGGAATCCGGGCTGACCATGGCGGAATATTTCCGGGATGTGGAGCACCGGGACGTTCTGCTGTTTATCGATAATATTTTCCGCTTTGTGCAGGCCGGTTCCGAAGTTTCGGCGCTCCTGGGGCGGATGCCCTCCGCTGTGGGCTATCAGCCGACGCTGGCAACGGAAATGGGGGAACTGCAGGAACGAATCGCATCCACAAAGGACGGCTCGATTACTTCCGTGCAGGCGGTCTATGTGCCTGCGGATGACCTGACGGATCCGGCCCCGGCAACCACGTTTGCCCATCTGGACGCGACGACCGTACTGTCCAGAAAAATTGCCGAGCAGGGGATTTACCCCGCTGTTGACCCTCTGGAGTCTTCCTCGAGAATACTGGAGGCCGACGTAGTAGGAGAAGAACATTACCGGACGGCAATGAAGGTACAGCAGATTTTGCAGAAGTACAAAGAGTTACAGGATATCATCGCCATTCTCGGCATGGAAGAGCTTTCCGATGAAGATAAGCAAATGGTTTTTAGGGCAAGAAAAATACAAAAGTACCTGTCACAGCCGTTCCATGTGGCCGAAGTGTTTACCGGTACGCCCGGCCAGTACGTTCCTTTGGAAAAGACCATTCGGGGTTTTCAGGCAATCATCAACGGCGATATGGACGATTATCCGGAATGGGCGTTTTTCAATGTGGGCTCCATTGAAGAAGTGGCTGAAAAAGCAAAACAGGGCGGGAACTGGAAATGAATGAGGTGAGCGATTGGATACCTTTGCCTTGAAAATCATTGCAATCAACAAAGTATTTTATGAAGGCAATGCCAAACAGTTAATCTTTTCCGCCGTGGATGGATTGGTCGGCATTATGGCCCATCATGAAGATGCAGTTATCGCCGTCAATGTCGGCGAAGTAAAAATTCAAACTGCCGAAGACCGGTGGGTTATCGCCATATCCGGCGCGGGGCATATCCAGATCGATCGGAATCACGTCGTCATGATGGTCGATACCGTGGAATATCCGGAAGAAATTGACGAACAGAGAGCGCTGGAAGCAAAGGAGCGCGCGGAAGAACAGCTGCGCCGGGAGCAAAGTCTTTATGAGTACGCCATATCAAAAGCCTGTTTAATAAGAGCAATTGAACGACTGAAAATCAAAAAGAAATATTCTGCCCGATAGCAAATCCTTTGGGCCTCCAATCGTAAATACGGTTGGAGGTTTTTCCTTTAATAAAAGGGATACTGCGGAATCGGATTGATAATCTTTGTTATTTGAATTATACTAATAGAAGTATTGAAAATTTTACCGGGTTTCAATGGATAGAATAAAGATAAAGTGAGGTCTTGGTATGCCCAAGGACAATCGGATTGCGGTATTAATTGATGCGGATAATGTTTCGGAGAAGTTTATAAAGTTTATTTTGGATGAAGTATCGAACGACGGCGTAGCAACATACAAACGAATATACGGCGATTGGACGAAGCCTGCGCTTAATACATGGAAAAACGTACTGCTGGAATTTTCCATTACGCCGATTCAGCAATATGGTTATACAACCGGAAAAAATGCGACGGATTCCGCTATGATTATCGATGCCATGGATATCTTATATTCCGGAAATGTGGAAGGGTTCTGCATCGTCTCAAGCGACAGCGATTTTACCCGTCTTGCTGTCCGCCTGCGGGAATCCGGTATGAATGTGGTCGGAATGGGGGAAAAGAAGACCCCGCAGCCTTTTATCTCCGCCTGTAATAAATTCCGTTATTTAGAGGTTCTTGCGCAGACTACCGCGCAGGGAGAAGAGACGGAGGCCGGGGAGGAAGAAACCGTAACGGTGGAAACGACTCCGCTGGAGGTCATTAAAAATGCGGTTCAGACTATTGTGCAGGAAATATCCGATGATGACGGAAGAGCCTTTGTAGGAGAAATCGGGAACATGCTTTTGCGCCGCTATCCGGATTTCGACGTCCGCAATTATGGATTTAAGAAGCTCACGCCGCTCCTTCAGTCCTTTAAAATATTTGATATTTATTCAGAAAAAAACAGCGACGGCTATAACCGCCTTGTTTATATAAAGGAGAAAAACGCCCCGCTGCCGCAGAGCAGCAGCAAAAAATTTCATAGATAAAATACATTCCAAAAAGAGGGCAGCGGCCAAGCCGCTGCCCTCTTTTTGGAAAGATTGCCGTGAGGTACGTGTCCCGAAAGAGATAAAAATGGGAAAAACGATAAAAATAGTAAAAAATTAACAAAATATGAAAAAAAGACTGGAAAAATCTATTAATATAGGTTATTATAAATAAATAATGAAAATCTCAATCCGGTTGTAATATTTTTTTTGTAATATTTTATTATGGAGGCATGATGATGGAGGCAATTGGAAAAGAAAAAAATACTTGGTTTATGAATATCCTAAAGAGGATTTGGGATGGCCCCGATTACGCGAACCCGGGCCGTGTTTCCAGCATGCAATTTGCGGGCGGCAAAATGATTGAGTTTAATCAGAATGAGCAGGTTTCCGATTTTAAAATAGAGGTTAAAGCGGATGAACCGGAACCGAAGCCGGAGCCGGAATACTCCGCTCCAAGGCTGGCGGAACCGCCAAAACCCGATTTCCAGCCTATCAAGCCCGATTTCCACAGCCAAAAGGCATTTGATATTCCTGCCGAAAACGACTTCGGTTCCCAAAAACAAATGACGATCATTTCAAAAGGAACGATTATTACCGGCGACTTGAAGTCGGAAGGCGATATCGAGGTCTACGGCACCCTGACAGGCTCTGTCAGTACCGTAGGGAATATCCGAATCAGCGGCAGGCAGGTCGGTGATGTTCAGGGCGCCAATATTACCCTTTCTTCCTGTACCGTAAGAGGCAATATCACTGCTGCGGAGGATGTAAAAATTGACAGTGACTCGGTTGTAATCGGGGATGTAAAAGCGAAGAATTTAGACGTGAACGGAAAATTGCAGGGAAATGTCCACGGAAAGAGCAGCATAACCTGCCAGAACAACGCGGTTATCGTCGGTGATCTGACCGCTGCGTCTATTGTAGTGAATAACGGAGCCAGGCTTCAGGGAAAAATGCAGGTCTTTAACGGCCAGCTTGGTGAAATTAAAATACCGGAAGAAGAGAAGGGCACGCATCTTTCGGAGTAATACTAGAATAAAAAAAGCAGCGATGGGGGTTTCCATCGCTGCTTTAGAATGTAAAGATTTATCAGGATTTGAAAGAAGACAGGGGCGCAGCACCTACTTAGGACACCGCCGCCGGCGGCTCTGGCAGGCAGAAATAAAAAAAAGCGAACGCAATTGCGTTCGCTCTCGTGTTAAGTTGCAGAAAATAGGGATATCAGTCGCTGCTGAAGGGGAGCAGTGCGAGGTGACGCGCACGCTTAATTGCGATGGTCAATTCGCGCTGATGATGTGCACATGTTCCGGTTACTCTGCGGGGAAGAATCTTCGCCCTTTCAGAAATAAAACGGCGGAGCTTTGCGACATCCTTGTAATCAATGGTATCTACCCTGTCAACACAAAAACCGCAAACCTTTTTGCGGGTCTTACGTCCGCCGGGACGGCGGTCCTGTCTGTCATTTCTATCAGCCATGGCAAAAGCCTCCTTTTCTCATCATAATTTGGAGAGGAAATCAGAACGGCAAATCGTCGTCCGATGGAATTTCCTCAAAATCGCCTGTGTCTCCGCTTGCATAAGCGGGAGCAGGCTGCTCAGGGGCGGTGTCTGTCTTCGAATGATAATTGCTGCCCTGCGTTCCAGCACTGTCGCGTTTTGATTCCGCAAAATGGACGTTATCGGCTACAACTTCAAAAGCTTTGCGCTTGTTTCCATCTTTGTCGGTGTAAGTTCGCGTTTGAATGGAACCCTGCACCGCAACCAACTGTCCTTTGTGGAAATATTTACACACAAAATCAGCAGTGCCGCGCCACGCAACAATGTCAATAAAGTCCGCCTGACGATCCGCTCCGGATTTTACATAGGAACGGTCTACCGCTATTGTAAAGCTTGTTACCGAAACATCGTTCGGCGTATGCCGAAGTTCCGGGTCGGCAACAAGTCTGCCCATTAAAACAGCGACATTGAGCATTCAAATCACTCTTCCTTCTTAGCTATCTTTCCTGATGATGAGAGAACGAAGGACACCATCGGTAATCTTGTAGATTCTGTCCAGTTCAGCTGTAAATTCAGGAGCACTTGTGAAGCTGATTAAGGTGTAGTAGCCCTCTTCCTGCTTCTGGATCGGGTATGCAAGTCTGCGCTTGCCCCATTCATCAACAGTGTCGATGGTACCGTTTGCTTCAATCAAATCCTTGAATTTCTGAACCAGCGGAGCGATTGCGTCCTCACCAAGCTTCGTAGAAAGGATAAATACGGTTTCATAGGAATTCTTTACTTCTGACATAATTTGCACCTCCTTTTGGACTTTGGCCCCGAAATAAATCCGGAGCAAGGATGGAAAACCGAAAATTACGGTTTAACAGAATAATTATACCAGTCCAAATGGTTGAAGTCAATAAAAATTTAAAGTGCCCGGCACAGATCCTTCAGGTATGCTTTGAATTCCGGCCCGATTTCCGGGTGTTTCAGCGCAACTTCCACCTGAGCCTGCATGATTCCGAGCTTGTTTCCCATATCGTAGCGTTTTCCGGTATATTCAACCGCAACCATGCCGGAGGAGCGCGCCAGGGTGCGCATTGCGTCGGTCAGCTGAATTTCACCGCCCGCGCCCGGTTCCGTTTTATCCAGAATATCAAAAATATCCGGTGTCAGAATACAGCGGCCGAGGATCGAATACAGGGACATGATTTTATCCGGGGACGGTTTTTCGATCATGTCCGTGCATTTAAAATAATTGTCGTGAAGGTTTTCAACCTTCAGGGAGCTGTATTTCGTAATAGCTTCGGCGGAAACCTGCTTTACGCCTAAAACGCCTTTGCCGAATTCCTCATACGCGCGCATCAGCTGGCTGCATGCAGGGTCGTCTCCGATAATGACGTCGTCGCCGTACAAAACCGCGAACGGCTCGTTCCCGACGAACGACCTTGCGCAGTTCACCGCGTGGCCGAGGCCGCGTGTTTCCTTCTGGCGCACAAAGTAGATATTTGCCTCATGGGAAATATCGACGATTTCCTTTAGAATCCTTTCTTTTTCCGGGCCGCTGCTGGTTAAACGTGCCTCCAGTTCGGGAACACGGTCAAAATGATCTTCAATCAAGCCCTTTCCGCGGTTTGTAATAATCAGAATATCTTTGATGCCGGAATGGACGGCTTCCTCGACAATATATTGAATGGCGGGCTTGTCCACAATCGGAAGCATTTCTTTCGGCATGGATTTTGTTGCGGGCAGAACACGGGTTCCCAATCCCGCAGCGGGAATAACGGCTTTGGTAACTTTCATGAATTAACAACTCCTAATATACTATAATATTTGGGGAAGATACATTACAATCATATAGCAGATCAAAAGGCAGATTGCGAGCGCGGCGTTTACTCCGCCCTGCTCCTGATACTGTATCGCAGTACGGGTAGCATCCGACGAATCCTGCCGGATTTGTTTGACCTTGCCTACGCAGTGCTTCAGATACCATTTATTGCCGTTAAATCCAACAATCAGCATAATGACAATCTGAATTGCGCCGATGATGGTCGGCAGGCAGAATAAAAACACCTGCAGATCCGGCTGCTGAGAAACCAAAGCAAGAACCTGCATCATCTGCGCGTAGGTTATATTTCCGGAATCCAGAGAAATTCCCTGCTTCTGGAACATCGTTTGCAGCAAAGGGGTTGCAAAATGAATGGACACATAGGTAGAAACCAAATACAGAGCGGTCATCACTGCGGTAATGATCGAACCGATTTTGTACTGCTTTCGATACAGCATCCAGCCGCCTGAAAACAGGAACGCGCTGAAATTGAAGCGGTTTTTGCCGAAGCGTTTTAAATTCATAAAGACGGGAAGATAATATGGTGTATTGTTCTGCACCAGCTTGGATATGTCGCCTGCGGGAACATCGTCGATCTGGTCGTTCGGGTTTACGCCGCCCATGGGATCAAATAAAAAGGGAACCGGCTGGCCCTGCTGAAAAGGAGCGCCGTACGGCGGAAAGCCGTTTTGCGGGTTTCCCTGATTTTGCTGGAATCCGGGGATATCCTGCTGATTTATGGTCAGGGACTGCCCGCAGCGGTCACAGAACATTGCGCTCTGCGAATTCATGTTGCCGCAGCGCGGGCATCGCTTTGTTTTGCACTCCGCCCGATTCACAGGTTCCTTTTGGGCTTCCTGCTTTGGCGGCGCCCATGCGGCATTTGTGCCGTGTTTATCGGAGAAGACGCATTTGCCTTCCTTTGCGTAACACTCCCGATGGTAGGGTGCTCCGCATTCAGGGCAGACCACGATGTCGTCGTTACGGGCAAAAGGCTTTCCGCAAACAGGGCAGTTTAAACCTGTATAATCAATCATCGTTTAACCTCCTGTAGAAAGATATAAAGCAACTTATTAATCTATTGTATATAATTTCGGATAAAACTGCAACAATTTATCCATAAATTTTCCTCCAATTCACAATTGACAGCCAAACGAATCGGATATAGTATGCGCATTGCAGGCGCTTCTTCCGTAAATGTCCTTTACATTGTATATAAAATAATTTATAATATTTTAGTTATAGCAATTCAGTAAAAAGGTAAATTTTTTGTAAACACGCGATTCAATAGATAAGATTAGAAGGATGATTTTATGCTTCAGTTTGAAGAAATGAAGCTCGCTTTACAGGAGCTTGAGCCGGATCTTAAAGATTTGGCGGAAGCGCTTGGGCTTCTAAGTATGCGCGAAGAGATTGCAAAGCTGGACGAGAAGGCCGCCCAGCCCGGTTTTTGGGATGATATGGAAACCTCGCAGAAGGTTTTGCAGCGTTCGAGTATGCTGAAAAACAAAATCGCCGCGTATGAACGCCTGAAAAGCGCATACGGGGATACGATGGCGCTGATCGAGCTGGCGGATGAGGAAGGCGACCTTTCCCTGCTGCCGGAAGCGCAGGAGGAAATGAAAAAATTCCAATCGGATCTGGAGTCACAGCGCCTGTCCACGCTCCTTTCCGGTGAATATGACAGTAAGAACGCCATTTTAACCTTCCATGCCGGAGCGGGCGGGACCGAAGCACAGGATTGGGCGGAAATGCTTTACCGCATGTACTGCCGCTGGGGCGAGCGCCACGGCTACAAGGTTGAAACGCTGGATTTCCTCGACGGGGAAGAGGCCGGCCTGAAAAGCGCGAGCGTGCTGATCAGCGGCGAAAATGCTTACGGGTTTTTAAAAAGTGAAGTCGGCGTGCACCGGCTTGTCCGTGTTTCGCCGTTTGATGCGTCCGGCAGACGCCATACCTCCTTTGCTTCGCTGGAAGTCATGCCGGAAATTGACGACGACGTGGATGTCCAGATCAGCCCCGATGATATTAAAATGGATGTTTACCGCGCCAGCGGCGCGGGCGGGCAGAAGGTTAACAAAACGTCGTCTGCCGTCCGCCTGACGCATATCCCGACCGGCATCGTCGTGTCCTGCCAGGTGGAACGGAGCCAGTACCAGAACCGCGACGTTGCCATGCGGATGCTGAAATCCAAACTCATTGAAATCAAAGAGCGTGAAAATCTGGAGCGCATAGAGGACATTAAGGGCGTGCAAAAGGAAATCGCCTGGGGCTCCCAGATTCGTTCCTACGTTTTTATGCCGTATACGCTTGTAAAAGATCACCGTACGGGGTATGAATCCGGAAATATCAATGCGGTGATGGACGGTGATCTGGACGGCTTTATCAATGCTTACTTGAAAGCGCAAAGCCTGAACGCACTCGGAGAAAATTTGGAATAATAAGGGAAATAAGAGAAAAAAGTTACAAATTTGGAATGAAAGGTTTCAAAAGATATACTTTATATCTTAGGGCAGGTAGAATATAATAGGGAATCGAACGAAAGATACTTTTCGTGCAGCAACAGAAAGGTTGTGGTTCCCTTGAAATCGCGTTTGCGAAAACCTATGATATCCTTTATTTGTGTCTTTGTGTGTGCGGCCTTTTTCCTTTTATCCTTGAGCGGTCACCAGCCGGAGCCCCGTCCCATCGCAAAAACTCCGCTGCAGCAGGCGCCCGCTGAATTTTTGCCCGAATCTTCATCCGCTTCCAATAAAATAGTGTACCCGTCCGATAAGAAAATTCCTCTTGCTTTTGAAAAACTGCAAAAGAAATACAATTTGGTTGCCATACCGACTTACGACGGTTCCTATCAGCTTACCCACCCAAAGGTGCTGTATTTTGCAAAAGGCTGGAACGGATATAAATACTGGATGTCCATGACTCCGTATCCATACGGAATTGATGATTATGAAAATCCCTCCATTGTGGTTTCGAATGACGGGAAAACGTGGAACGCCCCCCAGGGGCTGAAAAATCCCGTTTCCGGTTTGCCCCCGGATGTGAAAACAGGCGGACATTATTCGGACCCGCAGCTTGTTATGCGCGGGAACACCATGGAACTTTGGTACCGTTACAATCCGCAGAAGCACGGCAGCCGGTATCCTGACAATGGAGTGAATATCTATTTCAGAAGACAGACCAGGGACGGTATCCACTGGTCCGCCGCGCAAAAGCTCCGGCAAAGCCGCAACGGCGACCTCAGTCTTTGCGTGCTTTATGAAAACGGGCTGTATCGCACCTGGTATGCGTCTTACGGCGGTGATTTGTGCTATACGGAAAGCCGTGACGCGTTAACCTGGTCGACCCCCGTTTGCTGCAAAGTACCCCTTCCGGCCGGGCTGCAAAGCTATCATCAGGATATCATTAAAAACGGCTCGGATTATTATCTGCTGCAAACGGCTGAAAAAGCGTCCAATTATACCTTTCAGCTTTTTCTCTTAAAATCGGAGGATGGCATTCATTTTACAATGATCCAGCCGATCGCTCCGAGCAAGGACGGCGCGCTTTGGAAAAACATTTCTTTTTATCGCAGCACCGTCTTTGTAAAGGATAACAAGATGAATTTTTATATTTCTCTGATTATTCCGAAAAGAAAATGGTATATCACACGAATGGAGATGCCGATGCCGAAATCGCTGCCGGGCGAAAAGACATACGGTATGGATGAAATCCCAATATAAAACGAATGATACAGAAAAAGGGCCGCAATTGCGGCCCTTTTGTTATCGCTGGAATTATTATGAATGTGACTCTGTCTGATCAGGAGCAATGTGGTGGCGGGGGTTTTCGGAAACTAATTTCGCCCCCTGAAACAAAGCGTTGAGCATATCGGTTTCATACTGGACGGAAAGCGTATCCAATTTACTGTAAACGGTTCCTTCGGCAGTTACAACATATTTGGGAGGAAGCCGGTTTAAAGCATAGGAAGCAATGTCCATTCGGCACCTTTCACATTTGCAGCAGTCTAACGCGTCGATTACCTCATCCAGTTTTAATTGTACCAGGGATTCCATCAGGTTCGTCAGTTTAACCTCCATGCATATTACTCCTTCCGGTCACATTAACCTTACCAATTATTAATACTACCATAATTCATAAATTTTGTAAATGCTTTATTCGAAAGCTCATCATGAGGGACGAACTCTTTTAGCTGTCCGGAATATATTTACGGAATCCTGAAATATGTAAAAAGCGGATGCTGCTGTAAAAATAACTGCTTAAAGGCCGCATGTAAGCGTCATAAGTATGTGCCGCTACGAAGACATCCTCATTGGTAATACCGACAATGACAGGGGAATGGTAAAAATGCCCCTCTTCGTCGCCCAGCTGAAGAATATCGCCGACCTCCAGCCCGCTGATATCCGTCGTTTCCGCGTACGGGCCGGTTCCTTTATTGGTGGTTAGAAAATTATATAAATATTGTACGCCGCTCCAGGAAGGAGTCCGGTCGCTGCTGCTTTTATAATACCAGCCGAAGATGGGGGTATAATTCATCACTCTGCATCCGGCGTAAATACACTGTGAAGCGAAATTTGTACAGTCACCGCCCATCTTGTCAAAATTTATAAAAGCCGGATTCCGCTGAAAAGCCCATACTCTTGCATATTCCAGTACGCTTTCCCGGTCATACGGAAGTTCAGCCAGCATTTTCACGCCCCCTGCATTCTGCTTCTTAGTACGATAGTATGAGAAAAAAACGGGGGCAATACCTTTATTTAAAAATTTTTTTAATACGCCTAATTTCTTCTTCGCTGAGATCGGACTTTGAACAGATAGCGGATCAATTGCACGGCCGCCCCGGCGCATAACCCAATCGTCATCCATGTAAACAGGGTGATCAGTCCCACCAGATCTTCCCAGCCGCTTGCGCTGCCCAGAAAAACCAATGCCATTTCGAAAAATCCGACGGCCAGTCCCGCAAGAAATACCCAAAGCACAATCCGCAGGTTCAGCAGGTACAGGGTGGAGCTGACCACCCCAAAAACCAGGGACAAAACGAGGTAGGCGATCATATTTTGCAGGGTGATGGAGCTGCCGAGTACGTAGCCTACTTCAAAAAAGAAAAGAGAAAAACTGACGGCTGTCACTGCAATCCAGATAACCCAGAAATAAATATTCCGGTTTTTCATAGAGAATACGCCCTCTTTTTGAATCGATATGGAATATTATGCCCTTCTGCGTAGGAACTTAGACAAAAAAGAGCGCAGCCAAAAGCTACGCCCCTTGGTAGGAGTCATCCTGCATAAAGGTATCGGCAAAAAGGCGAAGTGCGTCTGCGGTGGATATTTCCGCCGCTCTTTTATTGACGGCTTCTCTTGCATACTGGGGAAGCGATTCGTAATACGCCCTTGCGTTTGCATCCGATTGCAGAAGATCTTTTAAATCCGCCATTTGATCACCTCTTTTATAGTTTTCACGATTCCGATTTTCTTAGACAGGGAATTTTTCCCTCTCTATTTTTCATTTATTGATTTTTTTCCCAAAAAATGCTATAATTTTATGACCAATTTACATGGAGATACGATATGGATTTTAATATCAATCAGCTTTTGAATTCACTGTCTTACACGTTGGATTTTGTAGAAAAGGACTTAATCCAAAACGTTACAAATCACGGCAGGCGTGTTGCCTATATTGCGGCCCGAATAGGCAGAAAAATAAATATGGCGGATACCGATCTTTTCGACTTAATCTCTTATTCGCTTCTGCACGATAATGGTGTAACAAAGTCACTGGTTCAGTCGCAGGAATCAGGGAATTACATAAAGGCGGAATTAAATCGGCTTCACTGTGTGGAAGGGGAGAGAAATATTGCTTATTTCCCCTTTTTTCATAATATTCCGAATGTCATTCTTTACCATCATGAGCATTATGACGGCAGCGGCTTTTTTGGCGTTTCCGGGCAAGATATCCCCGCGTTTTCGCGTATCATCGCTTTAGCCGATTTCATTGCCATTGCTTTTTCCGAAGGAGAAAGCGCGGAAGAAATTCTTTTGTCCGTAAAAGATTCAACCTATTTCGATCTGGAATATTGCAAGGTATTTTATGCGCTGAGCCGCAATGTTGAATTTTGGCTGAACATGAATGATAATTTCGTTTTCGGCGCGTTGAATTCGATCATGCCAAGCGTTCAAAGGGAGTTTTCTTATAAGGATATGCGCATGGTATCCCGTATTTTCAGTAATATCATTGACGCGAAATCCCCTTTTACCGGCTCTCATTCCCGGGGAATCAGTAAAAAGACCGGTATCCTTTGCCAGTATTATGGTTTTGATGAAGAAATTTACTGGAAAATGCGTATCGCGGCGGATTTGCATGATCTCGGAAAGCTAATGGTTCCCAATGATATCTTGGACAAGCCGGGTACGTTGGGCCGGGAAGAAATCATGGTTATTCGATCCCATCCGTTTTATACCCGTAAAACGCTGGAGGGGATGGCCGGATTCGAAGAAATCGCCGAGTGGGCCTCCAACCATCATGAAAAGCTCGACGGCCACGGCTATCCGTTTGGCCTGGACGGAAGCCGGCTGGATTTCAACTCCCGCCTTTTAGGCTGCGTGGATATTTATCAGGCGTTAACGGAAAACAGGCCGTACCGTAAGGCCATGTCCCATGAAAAGGCGATTACTTTAATGCGTACCATGGTAAAGAATAACCTGATTGACGGGTCGATTGTGGAAGATATCAATTCCGTATTTCACGCTCTGCCGGTCAATGTGTGAGAATATAAAAAAGGCTCAAGCGAAAAGCTTGAGCCTTTGGTTCTCTTATGAATCCAAATTTTCAATTTGATCCTGGAGTTCGTCCATGAAAACTTCAATTTGATCCATGCGTTTCTGGTCCTTGTGACGTTCAGCCTTCTGGTAACATACTTTGTATACCATTAATTTACTCTGAAGCATTGCTTTTTGTTTTGCATTCATTCGTTAGAACGCCTCCTTTATTATTTATTATAACTATTATAACATAAAGTTATAAATGCTTAGTGTGACGCGGGAATTAGTGAATATTGTAAAAAAGTACGCCCGAAAAGGCGTACTTCGTTTAACGCATTCTTTAGTTATCTTTGCTTGGAAAAGCATTCACTACAGTAAACAGGGCGGTCATCCCTTGGCTGGAAAGGTACTTTGCAGGGCTTTCCACAGGAAGCGCAGACAGCGTCATACATTTCACGCTGGGGCCTGCCGGCATTTTTGCGGGCATTACGGCATTCTTTACAACGCGTGGGCTCGTTTGTAAATCCTTTTTCAGCGAAGAAGTCCTGTTCGCTTGCAGTAAATACAAATTCACGTCCACAGTCTCTGCATGTCAGGGTCTTGTCTTTGTTAAACAATTGATGTACCTCGTTTTTTAAATATATACCTGACTGTATAGTTAGGCACTTTTATCATTATATATGAAATTCTATTGTTTGTCAAATTTTCCTTGCCTGACAAAACCGATTTCCATCTGAATCTTCTGTTTCGACTAAAAGCTTCTTTAAAATAATTACAGTTTTGTTCATTGTTTTCCAAATCGACTTATTTTATAATATGAATTATTGGTTAACAAATATTTCCTATTTGTATCGGAGGACAAATGAGCCTGATTTGTTTAAAAGATATTCGCAAGGTGTATCATGTGGACAAAGAAAAAATAGTTGCCCTTGGGCGAATCAGCTTCAGCATTGAACAGGGGGAAATATGCTGTGTTCTGGGAACGTCCGGCTCCGGAAAATCAACGCTTTTAAATATCATGGCCGGACTCGAAAAGCCGTCAAAAGGGAGCATCACCATCGACGGGATGAACGTAACCGATTATTCTGAAAAGCAGTGGGCGCTGTTTCGCCAGAAATATATCGGCTTTGTGTTCCAGTCCTACAACCTTTTGCCGACTCTGACGGCGGTTGAGAACGTGGCGGTCCCGCTGATGTTTAAGGGGATTAAAAAGAAAGAACGCACGAAAAGCGCGGTTCACATGCTGAAAATGGTCCGCTTGGGAAACCGCCTGATGCATAAACCAACGCAGATGAGCGGAGGACAGCAGCAGCGCGTAGGGATTGCGCGGGCTTTTGTTGCCCGGCCGCGGATTGTTTTTGCCGACGAGCCGACGGGCAATCTGGACAGCAAGACAAGCAGGGAGGTCATGGAGCTGATGGTTGCAATGGCGAAAAAATACAAGGAAACGCTCATCATTGTTACCCACGACACGGAAATTGCGAAATATGCCGACCGTATTATTACCATTCACGACGGCAGCGTTCAGAATGACGAGAGAAATGAATCCATTCTGAAAAGTCCGGAAAACTTGGAGGAAAAGATTGTATGAAATTGAAAAAAAGACGTTTGCTGTCCCTCTTCCTGACCCTTCTGATGGTTGCCGCATTTTGCATGGGGTATCCGCCTGCGAAAGCGTCAAATACTGCGGACCCGGAAATCTACAGCGATAAACAAACGGTTTTAAAGGGCAGTCCGTTTCAGGCGGTGTTTTATTTTAAACATAATTATTACAGCAGCAGCTATAATATCGTCATTGACGTCAGCAATACAAACGGGGCGATTTCTTTAGGGAAAAAGACTTTTTCCTCAAAAAACGATGAAATTGACAAAGAGAACGGTGAATTGAATACCGATTCAAGTAAAAGCTCGGATGATGACGACAGCTATTATAAATATGACTACAAACTGGTTATCCCCGAAAAATACATGAAACGTGTCGGGGACGGAGCGGGCACCTTAAAATTTACAATCCGCTATTACGACAGCAATGGCACAAAGCTGGGTACATATTTGGTACAGAAGACAATTTTTGATCCGACAGGGGCAAATTCAACCGAGCAAAACGGCCGCCTTCAGTTGCAGTCCTACCGTATGGATCATTCACCCGTAAAAGAGGGCGAAAAATTCAACCTCATTTTTACGGTTAAGAATAACGGGCCTACCGCCTGCAACAACGTGATGGCGGTTCTGGACCCGTCTACTGCCGAGGGAATCAGCATCCAGGGGGTTTCCGATACCCAGTACATAGACTCCGTCGCACCGGGGCAGTCCGCAACCATTACCTATCCGATGACCTGCCTGCCCAAAATAGTTACGGGGAATTATACGGTCAGTCTGATTCTTTCTGCGGATGAACTCAGCAAATCGCTGACTTCCAAGATTTTTATTCCCGTGGTCGGAACAAAAGCCGACAAGGATGCCGTAAGCAATAACAACGAAAGCAAGCCGCTGATTATTATTGAAAGCTACGATTACGGCGGAAAGCCGGTAATGGGCGGAAAAGAATTCAATCTGGTTATGCATTTAAAAAATACGAGTCCTTCCGCGCAGATCGAAAACCTGAAAATTACGGTTTCCTCCGTTGCGGGAACGGATGATAAATCCGTGGCCGGCGCGTTTACGCCTGCAAAATCCTCGAATACCTTTTTCATTCCCAAGGTTGCGCCCAATTCTTCTCTTTCGGAACAGATCGCGCTGATTCCGAAAGCCGACGCCACGCCGAATTCCTACGGCGTTACAGTTGCCTTTACCTACGAAGCCGTACTGGACGGCAAACGGGAGGCAATTGAAGCAAATGAGATTATTTCCATCCCGCTTACACAATCCGATCGTTTTGAAGCGAATGAAGCCGAGCTGCAGGGGCCGATTTCCATGGGCGACGGCGGTCAGCTGAATATCAATTATGTGAATAAAGGGAAAAGCAAGATCTTCAATCTTTCGGTGAAGCTGGAAGGAAACTTTACAACGGAATCGGCAAACACCTATATCGGAAATGTGGAATCCGGCTCGGGGGATACCTTTCAGGCAACTTTGAATCCGAAAGAAGAGGGAACGCTGAGCGGCAAAGCGACCTTCAGTTATGAGGACGCCAACGGAAACGTGAAGAGTCTTATTAAGGCTTTTTCCTGTCAGGTAATCGCCCAGCAGGACAACGGGGAAGGGATGGACTCCGAACCCGGCCCTGTGCCAAATGCTTCGAAAACGCCGCCCCTGTGGATGATCCTCCTGGGAGCGGGCGGTGCGGTCGTTGTCGCCATTGTTGTGTTTGTGATGATCCATAAAAAGAGGAAGGCAAAGAAGCAGAAGCTGCTGGAAGAAAACGATGACTATGACGAAGTGTCGTAAGGTGATGAAATAATGGGAATACGAGATATGCTTTCCATGGCCTTTGGAAACCTGTTTAAGCGTAAGGTAAGGACTTTGCTGACGGTTACCGGCGTTGTCGTCGGCACCTGCGCGATTGTCGTCATGATGTCCCTGGGCATTGGCATTAAGCAGTCCATGGAGGACATGATGAAAAATATGGGTGATTTAACGGTGATTACGATCCGGAATAATTCGCAGTCGCCGGACGCGGTTGCCCTTGATGATAAAATGCTGAAAAAAATGAAAAAAATGGAGCATGTCGTTACATTAACGCCTGTTTTTAATATGGATTCCTCCGCTATCTCCATACAAAGTAAAAAATACAAGTATCAGGGGATGATTTACGGCGTTTATCTGGATACCCTGAAAGATTTCGGATACAAGACGGTGAACGGCGAGCTTCCCGCCGCCGGCGCGGATAAAACGACAGTTTTATTTGGAAAAGACGCGGAATATGATTTTATGGACAGTCATAAGTCAAGCAACAACACGATTTATCCGCAGCCGGACAAAAACGGGAAAATGCCGGAGCCTTATGTTCACCCGATGAAGGATAAATTTCAGGTAACCGTAAACCCGCCGGAAAATTCAACTGCCATTGTTAAACCCGTGAAGCTCAGGTGCATTGGCACTCTTTCCGAAGAAGGAGGGAAAGACCCGTACCCAAGTCATTCCATTTTTATGGATGTGAATTTTGCAAAAGAACTGCAGGAAAAATACAATAAACTGAACAATGTGAAAAAGACCGCAAAAAAAGCAGGATATGAAAGCGCCAGCGTAAAGGTCGATTCGGTTGCAAACGTGCCGAAGGTGGAAGAAACGATTAAGGACCTGGGTTTCACAACTTACAGCATGGAAAGTATACGCAAACCGATGGAAGAGCAAATGCGGACGATTCAGATGATTCTGGGCGGTTTGGGCGGAATTTCGCTTTTCGTCGCGGCTTTAGGCATTACGAACACAATGATTATGTCCATCTATGAAAGAACGCGGGAAATCGGAATTATGAAGGTTCTCGGCTGCATCGTACGGAATATCCGCACCATGTTCCTGATTGAATCGGGCGCAATCGGTTTTATGGGCGGCGTAATCGGGCTGGTGCAAAGCTACGCCATATCGCTTTTCATTAATATGGTGTATGCAACAAACAGTGATCACGGGGGCGGGGGAATGATGATGGATGCCGCCGCGGGCGCAGCGGCGAAAATTTCGATTATTCCGCTGTGGCTCGCGCTCGGAGCATTATTATTTTCGACCATGATTGGTTTGCTTTCCGGCTTTTATCCCGCAAACCGGGCGGTAAAAATCAGCGCACTGACGGCGATTAAACAGGAATAGTCCTTTTTGGAAATAAACTATAGAGTTTTTTTAAAAAAATTAAAATTTTTTATCGTTAAATGTTGACAATAGCCGGCCTTTTCAGTATAATAATACACGTTGTCCATGGCAAATGGCTCGGTAGTTCAGCTGGTTAGCACGCGAGCCTGTCACGCTAGAGGTCGTCGGTTCGATCCCGATCCGAGTCGCCATTTGCTGCTATGGCTCAGTTGGCAGAGCACATCCTTGGTAAGGATGAGGTCATGCGTTCGAATCGCATTAGCAGCTCCAAAAACACCCGCTAATTATTTGGTTAGCGGGTGTTTTTCTGTATCTTGAACGCAAATTATTTGAATTTTTGGGTGGCGGGAAGTTGCGTCTATGCTGTATACGCGGTTGCTTACGTTTTGCCGGCCAAAATGAAAAGGGCTCCTACCCTGATGGTAAGAGCCGCCGCAGAATAGTTATTTAGGGAGTCTACCTCACCTCCAAATCTCATAGCACAAATCTATTTTACAGAGTCAATGAATCGAATTGATGAAGAAATCTTTAAGAAATTAAGAATAAACTCTGGAAAATAGAGCGGCAGAGTTTATTTGGACAAATTCGAGAGGCTCAGAGTGAACCTGAGCTGTTATTTATATGATGTCTTTCTGCAAAATCCTACCGTTTTTCCGCAATTTTTATCTTGACACAGAACACCCAATATGATAATATAGTTAAGTCGTCACGCGAGAGTGGCGGAATTGGCAGACGCGCATGGTTCAGGTCCATGTGAAAGCAATTTCATGGGGGTTCAAGTCCCCCCCCTCGCACCACCGGACGGAGTCTGGACGCAATTTGCGTCTGGACTCTTTTCTTTTTTCCGGGCTTGGATGCCCGCCCTTGAAGTCTGCATCCCAATTGGAAAATACCATAGCGGTGAATAGCCGCAGACAATCGTACTCCTCACTTTTGTGGGGGGCGTTTTGTTTTACGGTACCGAAACAAAGTATGATTTTTATTGAGGTGCTTCAACTGAGACATTTCTTACATTTTGCCTGATTTGATGGGAGCCGCAAGATTGGTTTCGGCATTGTCCGGCAGATTTTGCTTCATTAAGATGCGGTAAAGATTATAAAGGAAATGGAATACGCTCTCGACAAATAGGCATGCGCACAATATACTTAAAATGTGTGTGGATTCCAATTTAATTTACGATAATGGAGTGTTTATATGGAAGACAAGGTAAAAAAAGCGGAAGATTTCTTCCGGCAGGGATACAATTGCAGCCAGGCGGTATTTGCGGCATTCGCGGAGGATCTCGGGCTGGACCTTGAAACCGCGCTGAAGCTTTCCTCCTCCTTTGGCGGCGGGATGGGAAGACTGCGTGAGGTTTGCGGCGCCGTTTCCGGAATGTTTATGGCGGCCGGAATGAAATACGGATACAGCGACCCGAAAGATCAAAACGCCAAGGCGGAACACTACCGGCTGATACAGGAACTTGCTCAAAAATTCAGGGAAGAAAACGGGTCAATTGTCTGCCGGGAACTTCTGGGGCTGCCCGGCGGCGCGGACAAACCGGTGCCGGAAGCAAGAACTCCCGGATATTATAAAAAACGTCCCTGTGTGGAACTTGTAAAATGCGCCGCGAAAATTATGCAGGAGACGATGGAAAAGCGTGCGGAGTGAATAACAGGGAAAACTAAACAGGAAAACGTTGCTTTCCCATTTGACGAATTCGGCATTCCTGTTTAAAATAGAAAAGCGAATGCCGGCGCTTATGAACCGACAACGATGGAATTTCATTTTACAATCATTAAAGGAGCGTATGAATGCAGCTTGAACTTAAAAAGATTAAGAAGTCCTTCGACAGTAAACAGGTACTGAAAGAGGTAACGTTTACTTTTGAAAAGGGAAAAATTTACGGGCTACTCGGGAGAAACGGAGCGGGTAAAACGACGCTGTTTAACTGCCTGAGCGGAGAAATGCAGCCGGATGAAGGCGAGACAGCCCTTATTCAGGACGGGCGGTCCGGGGTTCTTAAGCCGGACGACATCGGCTATGTATTTGCAACCCCCATTTTACCGGAATTTCTGACGGGCTATGAATTTTTAAAATTTTATATGGATATCAATAAAGAGCATATTATCTCGGAGTATACCGTTGATGATTATTTTGATCTGATTCAGATTGGGCCGGATGACCGGCACCGGTTAATCAAAGGCTATTCGCACGGGATGAAAAATAAAATGCAGATGCTTTGCTTTATTATTTCAAAGCCGCCGGTTATTCTGCTGGACGAACCGCTGACTTCGCTGGATGTGGTGGTCGCTCTTGAAATTAAGAAGCTCCTGCGGGAAATGAAACAGGATCATATCATTCTGTTTTCAACCCATATCTTACAGCTTGCCACGGATTTGTGTGATGAGATTGTCATCCTGAACGACGGCAGGCTGGAGCAGGTAGACCATTCGATTATTGGGAATCCGCAGTTTGAGGAGAAGATTATCCATTTGCTGAAAGATGAGAACGAAGCATGATGATTCAAACACAAAGAAATATATTTCATATTATGGCGTCGGAAAATGCCAACTGGTTTATCTATTATTTTAAACGCATCCCTTTTCTTGGGAAAATCCTGCCGGACAGCATTTATGGGAACATTACGCTGAAAAAGAGGGTTGCCGTCCTTGCCGCGATTGCGGGAATTTTCGGAAAAATTTTTGGGAAAGCATTTTTTGCAGGACTGTCGATGGTTGCCCCGGTGTTCTTTATGGAAAAGAGCCCTTCCTTGCGGTACGCCGCATTCCTGCATATTTTTCTGATGATCAGTCTGATCGGTTCCCTCCTTACTTCGTTTGTATTTGAGGCCGATCGGAATCGATATATCTGTATACGGTTAATGCATATGAACCCGAAAACGTACATCGTTTCTACGCTGTTGTTTGATGTTTTGACCGATGTTCTTTATATGCTGCCTGTTTTGCTGCTCGTGTCCGTTCTATTGGGCGGCACGCTCCGGCAGGGACTTCTCCTTACTGCGTTGGTTCCTGGGCTGAATCTCTTCGGCGAAATTTTTCACCTGTATTTTTATTCTAAGCGGAAGGTTATGCTGTGTAAGAAAGCGGCTTTTGAAATAGCGATTGGGGTTTTATGCCTTGCCGCCGCTTACGTTCCGCCAATCTTTCACAGGCCGCTTGCCCTTGGCGGGATTCTGTTCAGCCCCGCGTGTATCCTTGCCGGTTTTGCCTTGCTTGCCGCAGGGGTGATTTATGTTATAAAATTTAATGAGTACCACGAAATTACGGCGCAGACCTTAAAATCCGCCAATTTTATGATTGACAAAAGCCGGATCATTGGGGAAGCAAGATTTTCCGACGTGGCCATGCGGGAAAAAGAATTTACCAGGGAGGAGTTAAACTCCAATCGATACGCGGGCAAGAAGGGATTTGCCTACTTAAATGCGATCTTCTTTGAAAGGCATAAACGCATCTTGGTTCGCCCGATCTTATTTCGCCTATGCATCGTAGCGGTTATCTTTGCGGCGTGTGTGATCGCTTCTTTCTTTTTACCGGATTTTTTGGAACCGCTGTCCAGCCCGGCGAAAATATTGCCTGTATTTGTTTTTTTGATGTATCTCGCATCGATCGGGGAAAGGGTCTGCAAGGCCATGTTTTACAACTGTGACATCAGCCTTCTGCGGTATTCGTTTTACCGTGATAAAAAGGCGGTATTGTCAAACTTCAAAGTCCGTTTGTTCAGGGTTGCCGGATTGAATTTTATTGTTGCTTTCGCGATCTCGGCGGCGGTTGTGGGACTGGCTCTGATTTATCATCTGAATTGGTCAATGGGGGATTCCCTGTTTTTTGTACTTACTATTTTTCTGCTTTCTCTGTTCTTTTCCGTGCATCATTTATTCCTGTACTATGTTTTTCAGCCATACACAACGGAACTGGGCATGAAGAATCCGTTTTACAGTATTATCAATACCGTTGTGTATTTGCTAAGCTATCTTTGTCTGCAAATTAAGAGTGCTCCTTCGTATTTCACCATGCTGGTTCTCATTTCAACGATTCTCTATATCGTTACGGCATTGATTTTGGTTCGTAAATATGCGTGGAAAACATTCCGTGTAAAATGAGAATTGGTAAAAAGAGAAGGGCACCCGTGGGTATCCTTCTCTTTCTGCGATGCAATATTCCTGCGTCTGCTGAAAAGCAGAGCAGGCTATTATAAAATCATGAATGTTGTGGGGGTAAGAAATTGGTTAAAGATTTTCAGTTTTATAAAAAATTATTTTTATCCACCTTTTCCGTCAGTGCTTTTACATTCGGCGGAGGATATGTAATTGTCCCGTTAATGAAAAAGAAATTCGTGGAAGATCTGCACTGGATTGATGAGAATGAAATGCTCGACATTGTAGCCATATCGCAGTCCCTTCCCGGCCCGATGGTGGTGGACGCCTCCGTTCTGATCGGATACCGTCTGGCGGGGATACCGGGGGCTGCCGTTACGCTGCTGTCCACCTTACTGCCGCCGTTTGTGATTCTTTCCGTCATTTCGCTGTTTTATCAGGCCTTTCGAACGAATCCGGTCGTGAATGCCGTATTGAAGGGGATGCAGGCGGGAATTGCCGCGATCATTGCCGACGTGGTTCTTTCCGACGGCCTGAAAATCTGCAAATCCAAAAACACCCTCTCTATTTTGATTATGGCGGCGTCCTTCATTGCGGTGTATTTCTTGAACATCAGCGTTATCTTGGTGATTTTGATCTGCGGGGTGTTCGGCGGGGTCACCACGGTAATCCGCAACCGTAAAGGGGGTAAAAAAGCATGATCTACTGGAAACTTCTCTGGAGTTTTTTACAGGTCGGGCTTTTCAGCTTTGGCGGCGGGTATGGAATTCTGCCTGTTATCCAGCAGCAGGTTGTGAGCGAAAATCATTGGCTGACCTTAAAGGAATTTACCGATGTGGTTACGATTTCGCAGATGACGCCGGGTCCGATTGCGCTGAATGCCGCAACCTTTGTCGGTACAAAGCTGGCCGGCCCGCTGGGCGCCGTTGTTGCAACCCTTGGCTGTTCGCTGCCTACGGCAATCCTTGCTTTGATTATCGGGCATTACTATTATAAATACAGAGATATGTCACTGGTGAAAGGCGTATTTGAAGGCCTCCGCCCGGCAATCGTATCGCTGATTGCGACAGCGGGACTTTCCATTCTGTTTTTAGCGTTCTTTAATACGGAAACCTTTCAAATCCATACGCTGCCGAATATCGACTGGAAAGCGGTTGTTATTTTTGGAGCCTGTCTTTTGATTCAGCGGTGGAAAAAAACCGACCCGATCTATATCATGCTGGGTTCCGGAGCGGTGGGCGTTATTGCATATCTGGTTCTGTAGCTTCCTTTTTCGTTTGTTTGCGGCGGTTATACAAACGAATCGCCGTAACCGCAACGCCGACCATGCAGACGGTGGCGCCTGCGATATAGGAAATGCGCATGCCGAAAATAAACGCGTCATTGCGCCCGGGAACATAACCGGTTACATGTTTTCCGATTTTATAGCTCATTCCCGCGTACAGCGTTGCGGTGGACATCGCGATACCCACGGTAAAGCCGACGTTTCGCACCAGCGCGTTTACACTTCCGCCGATTCCGAGCTTTTCCGGGGGAAGCATGGACATAACGAGGGAATTGTTCGGGGACTGGAACAGTCCGTTTCCGAAGGACATCACGCCGATATATAGGCCCAGTATCCACAGAACGGGATGTTCATTCAGGGTTGCCATCAGGTAAAGACCGGCGCTGGTAAGAAAAAGGCCGATCAGCGTTAAGACTTCGGAGCCGATTTTATCGGAAAGATAGCCGCTGGCGGGCGCGACTAACGCGAGAATCACCGGATAGATCGTCATGTATAATCCTGCTTTTCCCGGCGACATGCTCAGTGCGTTCTGCAAATAAAACGGCAGGATGATATTGGAGCATGAAATTGCCACAAAAGAGGTAAACGCGCAAAAAATACTTACGGTAAACCATTTGTTTTCGAAAATATGAAGATCGAGCAGGGGCGCATCTCCCTTTCGCTCAACGATGTAAAAGGCAATCAGGGAGACAAAGGAAACTGCAAAAAGAAGAAGAATCAGCCAGTGTGTGTATCCGATGGTTTGTCCGTATTCCAAAGCGATGAACAGGGGGGCAATTGCGAACGTAAACAGAAAGCTGCCCCATAAATCCAGCTTTTCGTCGGAGACGGGATCTTCCGGCCCTGAAAATTTCAGGTTTGCAAAATAAGCCAGCAAACCGATCGGCACGTTTACCCAAAACAGATATTCCCAGCTTGCGAAAGAAATGATCAATCCGCCCAGCGCGGGGCCGACCATTGTTCCGAGTGCGACAAAGGTGCCGTTAATTCCAAGCGCCCGTCCGCGTTCCTCGGGAGGGAATGTTCGGGCGATGATTCCCTGACTGTTTGCCATACTTGCCGAAGCACCGACCGCCTGAATCGCACGTGCGATCAGGATAAGGGGTAAAGTATGCATGAGCCCGCAAAGGAACGAGCCGATTGTAAAAACTAAAAGGCCGTAGCGAAAAATTTTTCCCTGCCCTTTTAAGTCGCCCAGCCGGCCGAAAATTAAAATGCAGACGGTAATCACGATTAAGTATGCGCTTACCACCCAGGTGATCGACCCGGTATCAACGTGCAGCGCTTTTGACATGGCGGGCAGCGCCACGTTGACAATGCTGCCGTCCAAAGTATTCATAAAGGTGGATATAACGGTTATCATTAACACAATCCACTTGCTGCGGTCATTCTCTTTTGTTTTTGCGTTCACTGTATTAATCCGTCCTCTTGTTTTCAGTATGGTTCATGCCGGTTCTCCCAAAATCGGTGATCCGGAAATTCCGTCCAGTTTAAAACATGTTTTATCATACAACAAAAAGTTTGCTTTTACAACCGAATTTGCTGTCAAAACCGTTTGGATCATGGCATCCGATCGGCAGTTTTTGCTTCGGAAATAGACAATTTACATAAAAAGCCTGCGGGGTAAAAATTCACCCTGCGGGCTTTGTTTTTAGGATTTATCAGGATTTCACATTCGTATTGAAACGGATTTCTCCGGCGAAGATTCCCTTTTTCTATAGATGATACGCCGATCCCTGTTTCGGACAGACCTCAGATTTATATTTAACAGAGCGCAGAAAATTATACCATGTATACTCCGAAGTTTTGAATCGGTGCGGAAAGATTGGCTGAATCCATAGAAATTCTGGCTTATATTACAGCGGATGAAAAAAGGGTGCTCAGCGGCGACCCAAAGGAACAGCAGGGCCTCGCCGTGCAGATTGCGCAGGCGTTGAGGGCGAATGTCGTACAGTTCGGGAATGGGGATTCTATGATATTGGGCGGAGAACGGTAAGGCGTCTACTTATGCTGTAAACGCTGTTCCAGCAGATTGCAGTTGTCTTGCAGACACTGAATCTGATTTTTTAATTCCTCCATTGCGGTGTTTGAATCAGCCGATTCTTTGGAGGTCGCCAACTGTTCTTTCTGTGCGGCCCAGGTTGATACCAAACTGCCGACAGCAGAAATAAAATTTCCCAAAACGTTCAGCTCGCCGGAATCCAAATCATCGGCAATGGCGACCGTGAACAAAGCAGCGAGCACAATCAGCTCACAGGGGCCCAATGAAGCCAGATTTTCCATAAATCATCACCCGTTTATTTTATGCTGCATTCCCTTTTATCGTACTTGCATTCTCGGTGCCCGACAATAAAAATGGCTGCCGGTTTCAGGATAAACCCTGTTTCGGCAGCCATTTTTATTTTTATAGCTGCTAACGGTGGATTCGTCCATATCGTGGAATCCGTTATGTATTCTCCGAAAATGACTCATTCTGGATACGGATCATGCGGTAGCCGACGCCGATATGCGTTTGAATATAAACAGGTTCGGACGGGTTTTTCTCTATTTTTTTACGGAGAGTTGCCATAAAGACCCGCAGCGAGGGCGTGTCGCACTGGGAAGCATTCACCCAGATTTCGCGCATAATGAAATTGTGCGTCAGTACTTTTCCCACGTTTTTTGCGAGAAGGCAGAGCAGTTTATATTCGATCGGCGTCAGGTGGATTTCCGTGCCGTCTACGAACACACATCCCGCGGCATAGTCGATTTTCAGTCCGCCGTTATTGAAAACGGATAAGTCTTTCGCCGCGTCGCTGTTGTCGTAACGCATTTTGCGGATGGCCACCCGGATGCGGGCCAGCAGTTCATCCACACTGAACGGTTTCGTTAAATAATCGTCGGCGCCGGCGTCCAGAGCGTCAATTTTATCCCGGTCCTCGCTCCTCGCGCTGACGACGATAATCGGGTTATTGGTCCAGGAGCGTACTTTTTTGATGATTTCCACACCGTCGATATCCGGAAGGCCAAGGTCGAGCAATATGACATCCGGCTTTGCGGACACTGCCTGTAAAATGGCGGATTCTCCGGTCTCCGCCGTATGGTAGGCATATCCGTTTGCCTGCATGGTGGTGGTCATTAAATTCCGAACCGCCTTGTCGTCCTCAACGATTAAAATGGATGTTTTATTCATGGTTGGCTACCTCCCGGACATGTAAAGTAAAACCGAAAATACTGCCTTTCGGAACATTGTCCTTTACATAAATTTCGCCGCCGTGTGCGTTTACAATGGATTTGCAAAGAGAAAGTCCAAGGCCAAGCCCTCTGCGGTTGTCTCCGCTTGCGTTATTCGACGTATAAAACATGTCGAACAGCTTCTTTTTGTTTTCATCGTCGATTCCGTTTCCGTTGTCCGCTACTTCAATCACAGCCATGTTCTCTCTGCGGAAAGCGCGGACCTGAATGGAAGAACCCGGTTCGGTGTACTGCACCGCGTTATCCACGATATTGATAATCACCTGTATAATCAGTCTTGCGTCCGCGTAGGCCATTAAAAGATCGTCCGGCACCTCAACGGTAAGGTGATGCTCGCTCGCCTTCCGGGTAATGTGTTTCATGGCTTCCGTGATGATTTCGTCAACGAGCTCCGGCTGCATCTGGATATTCATGGTTCCGTTGTCAATCCGGGTAACGGACAGAAGGTTTTCCACGAGGTTGATCAGCCACATGGAGTCGTCGTATATATCCTGATACAGTTTGTTTCTTCCGGCAGAATCGATTTGGTTTTCGTTTTTCAGCAAAACGCTTGCGTTTCCGGAAATACTTGTCAGCGGGGTACGCAGGTCGTGGGAAATCGCGCGCAGCAAATTTGCACGGAGGCGCTCTTTTTCCGATTCCATGGAGGCCTGCTTCTGGGCTTCGTTCAAATTGTACTTTTCAATGGCAAAGGCAATTTCATTCAGAATCGCAAAAAGAAGGCTGCGTTCGAAAGGTTCAATCTGCTCTCCGCTTTTCAAGGCGATTCCGATTACGGCGAAAACCGTTTCATGGTTGCGTATCGGTAAATAAAAGGCTTTCGCGCCGGGCAGGGTGTCGGTTCCGATTCCGGCCGGTTTTCGGTTTTTATAAACCCAGGAGGCAACTGCATGCTCGTCTGCATCGGTGCAGATGTCCTCCTGTTTATTCTCTTTCGGCGGATAAAAGGTCAGCGGTTCCGTTAACGTGTCCTCGTGAACAAGGTAGAGGGCAAAGGGTTTATCGAGCAGCTTGAGAAGCTGCAGGGAAGCCTTTGAAATAATATCGGGCATGTTTTTTGCCCGCTGCAGCTTCCGGTTCGCTTCCAGAAGGATTTCCGTACGGTGCGCCTGTTTGGCGGTCGCTTTTGCCTGATTCCTTACCTGCATTGTCAAAGTACTGGTAATCAGGGAAGCAACCAGCATTACAAAAAAGGTAATCGGGTATTCCGGACTGTAATAGCTGAAGGTAAAGGTCGGTGCAATAAATAAGAAATTGAACAGAAGAACACCGATTACGGAAGCCAGCACACCGTAAAACCGGCCGTTTGTCTGGCTCGAAATTAACAGAACGCCCAGAATATAAATGGTTATGATATTGGATTCGTTAAAACCGAGTTTGGTAAAGAAGAGTCCGATCAGCGTACAAATCAGTAAGATGCCGAACGTTTTTACAAAGTCCCATATGTTCAGTTCCGGAATCTGCGGTTTTTTGTATTTTGTTTTCGTACGGAAGGGAGGAAGGGTGTCGGGAATAATATAAACGTCCACATTCGGCGCAAGCGTGGCAAGGCGTTCGACAAGGCTGTTTTTTGGTCGGAACAAGTGTGCTTTGTTATTGGAACGCCCGATAACGATTTTCGAAATTCCGCTGGCCTTCGCATATTCTGAAATCTGGTAGGGAATGTCTTCCCCGTATACGGTTGCGATTTTAGCGCCCAGCTGTTCGGCCAGCTTTAAATTCGTGCGCAGCCTGCTCCGGTTTTCGTCGTTCAATTCCTTGGTATTCGGCGTTTCAACAAAGAGCGCGGTAAACGCCGCGTGAAAAGCGTTGGCCATACGGGCAGCCGTCCGGATCACCTTTGCGTTTGAAGGGGAACTGGAAAGGCAGATAAGGATATGCTCGCCCGTATAATATTCACCGCTTTTTGCCGGCAGCCGGTTCTGTTCCGCCACCCGGTTCACCCGGTCGGCGGTGCGGCGCAGGGCAATTTCACGAAGCGCGACCAGATTATCCCGCGCAAAAAAGTTTCCGAGCGCCCTTTGTGCCTGGGTTCGCTCATAAATTTTTCCTTCATTCAGGCGGGTAATCAGTTCATCGGGTTCAATATCAACCAGTTCCACATGTTCCGCATTGTCAAAAATGCGGTCCGGAATCCTTTCCTTTACGACAACCTGCGTAATGGAGGCGACAATATCGTTCAGGCTTTCCAGGTGCTGAATGTTTATGGTTGTGTAAACGTCGATGCCTGCCATTAAAAGCTCTTCCACGTCATTGTACCGTTTGGTATTGCGGCAGCCGACGGCGTTTGTGTGGGCCAGCTCGTCGACAATCATCAACTGGGGCTTTCTTGCAAGCGCGGCGTCCAGATCAAACTCGTTCAGGATAATTCCCTTATAATCCACTTTAAGGGGCCGGAGAATCTCCAGTCCCTTTAATAAAGCAGACGTGTCGGGTCGCTGATGGGGCTCCACATAGCCGACGACCACGTCAATTCCTAATTTTTTTGCGGTATGCGCGGCGTCAAGCATGGCGTATGTTTTTCCGACGCCCGCGGCATAACCGAGAAAGATTTTCAGCTTGCCTTTTTCCTTCTTTTTCTCGGTATGGCTTATTTTGGCAAGCAGTTCGTCCGGATTGGGCCGATTTCCCTCCATGCCTTACCCTCCGTTCATTTCAGGATCCCGTCCAGCGCAAGATTTACCTGCAAAACGTTGACGGTATCTTCTCCGAATATTCCGAATAGTTTCCTGTTGGTATATTGTAGCACGATTTCATGTACCTTGTCAGCAGAAATTCCGCGCGCTTTTGCAATACGGCTGATTTGGTAATCGGCGGCGGCGGGGGATATGTGCGGGTCCAGCCCGCTTCCGGAACAGGTTACCAGATCTTCCGGGATCGGCGTGTTTGCTTTATCGGGGTCCGCCGCTTTTATTTTTGCAACGCGGCCAGCGATAAGCTTTTTGTATTCGTCGCTCGCGGGGCTCAGGTTGGAGGGAGTGGCGTAGAGCAAAGTTTTTCCATCCTTGCTTTGAAACGTTTTTGTATCGAGATTCATCACGCGTCCCCACATATACTGATTTCCGGTGAACTGCTGCGCCAGCAGTTCGCTGCCGTATTTTGTCCCGTTTATTTCAATAATACTGCCGTTTGCCTGTTTCGGAAAGAGCAGCTGGGAGATGCCCGTTACAAACAGCGGGTAAATAACGCCGCAGAGCAGGGTAATCAGCAGAAGAAAAGCAAGCGCCTTCGGCGCAAGGGATTTCACCATTTTTGTCATGTTCAGCCGTCCTTTCCGTTATACAATACCAATTGCGACGATCAGAAGATCAATCAGCTTTACCGCGATAAACGGTGCGGCAATGCCGCCTAGGCCGTACACCAGCAGATTGCGCGAAAGAAGCTGGCTCGCCGTTACTTCCCGGTATTTTACGCCCCGCAAAGCCAGAGGAATCAGGGCTACGATAATCAGGGCATTATAAATGATTGCCGAAAAGATCGCGCTGTCCGCGCTGTGCAGTCCCATGATATTCAGCGCCGCCAAGCCCGGGTAAACGCTCATAAACAATGCCGGAATAATGGCAAAATATTTTGCAAGGTCGTTCGCAATGCTGAAGGTGGTGAGCGAGCCTCGGGTCATCAAAAGCTGCTTGCCGATGCGGACGATGTCAATCAGCTTGGTGGGGGAGGAATCCAGGTCAACCATGTTTCCCGCTTCTTTTGCCGCCTGTGTTCCGGTGTTCATCGCAACCGCCACGTCCGCCTGCGCAAGCGCCGGGGCGTCGTTCGTGCCGTCGCCGGTCATGGCGACCAGATGGCCCTGCTGCTGGAATTCGCGGATCATTTTTAATTTCCCTTCCGGAGTGGCTTCCGCCAAAAAGTCGTCCACGCCCGCTTCCGCGGCGATGGCGGCGGCAGTAAGCGGGTTATCGCCTGTAATCATAATGGTTTTGATTCCCATTTTGCGAAGGTCGGCGAATTTTTCCTTAACGCCGTCTTTAATGATATCTTTTAAGTGGATAACTCCCAATACTTTGCCGTTCTTTGCAACCACAAGGGGCGTTCCGCCGTGATTGGAAATCCGTTTAACGGCATCTTCGCAGCTTGCGCTGTAAACGCCGCCCTTTTCAAGAATATATTCTTTTACCGCTTCGGCGGCGCCCTTGCGGATTTCGTTTCCCATAAAATCCACGCCGCTCATTCTTGTTTTTGCGGTGAAGGGAATGAACTGCGCGTTCATCCCGCTTAAATTCCGGCCGCGGATTCCAAACTGTTGTTTTGCGAGAACCACCACGCTTCTGCCTTCCGGCGTCTCGTCGGCAAGGGAGGAAAGCTGCGCGGCATCCGCAAGTTCTTTGATATCGACTCCGTCGACGGGTACGAATTCACAGGCTTGACGGTTTCCAAGCGTTATGGTTCCTGTTTTATCCAGCATTAAGATATCTACGTCGCCCGCCGCCTCAATCGCCCTGCCGCTCATCGCCAGCACGTTCGCCTGATTCAGACGGCTCATGCCGGCAATGCCGATGGAGGAGAGCAGTGCGCCGATGGTGGTGGGGGCGAGGCAGACAAGCAGCGCCACAAGGGACGTAACGGAAGTCTGGTTCGCTTTTCCTGCCTGCGAGGCGGCAAAGGCGGAATAAGGATACAGCGCAAGGGTAACTAATAAAAAGATAATGGTGAGTGCCACCAAAAAAATCTGCAAAGCAATTTCATTCGGTGTTTTTTTACGCGAAGCGCCTTCCACCATGGCGATCATTTTATCGAGAAAGCTTTCGCCCGCCTCGCTGGTTACCTGAATGACAAGCCAGTCGGAAATGACGGTCGTTCCGCCCGTTACCGCGCTGCGGTCGCCGCCGCTTTCCCGGATAACCGGGGCGGATTCGCCGGTAATGGCGCTTTCGTCAACGGAAGCCGCGCCGTCCAGAACCTCGCCGTCGGCGGGAATCTGTTCCCCCGCGTTAACGATAACCAGATCGCCTTTTTTCAGCTGGGCGGAAGAAATTTTTGTAATTTGATTGCGCTCCGTTAAAGACGGAATCCGGTTTGCCTCAACGTCCTTTTTCGCCGCGCGAAGCGCGTCCGCCTGCGCTTTTCCGCGTCCTTCGGCGATTGCTTCCGCAAAATTTCCGAACAGTACGGTAAACCATAAGATTAGGGCAATGCCAAAGATAAACGCGGGCTTTGCGTCGCGGATGCCGAAAAGAGAGAGGATAAAAAGCCCCGTTGTGAGGATCGCGGAGATATATACCAAAAACATAACCGGGTTTTGCAGCTGCGTTTTCGGATTCAGCTTTACAAAAGAATCTTTAATCGCACGCGACAGCATTTGTTTGTTTGCAAAACCATCGTTCTTTTTTTTATTAGTAGACATGATTCATTCCTCCTATCCCAGCATCTGGAAGTACTCTGCAATCGGACCGAGCGCCAGTGCGGGGAAAAAGCTGAGCGCGCCAATCAGAAGTACCACGAAAATCAAAAGACCCACGAACATGGCGTTGTGCGTCGGTAAAGTACCGGCGCTGACGGCAACCCTTTTCTTCTGCACAAGGGAGCCTGCAATTGCCAGCGTTGCCAGCATGGGAACAAAGCGGACAAAAAGCATAATCAGACCGATGGATACGTTTCCGAATACCGTGTTGGCGTTAAATCCGGCGAAAGCGGAACCGTTGTTCCCGCCCGCGGAAGAATAGGCGTACAGAATTTCTGAAAATCCGTGCGCGCCTTTGTTGCTAAGGCTTTGAACGGTCTGGGGCAGTGCCGCCGCAAGCCCGCTTCCGATCAAAATGGCAACCGGTGTTGCAAGGCAGACCAGAACCGCCATGCGCATTTCATACGGCTCTATTTTTTTGCCCAGATATTCCGGTGTGCGGCCGACCATCAGACCGGCGATAAAAACAGCCAGAATGGCAAAACCGATCATACCGTAAAGGCCGCATCCGACTCCGCCGAACACAACTTCGCCAAGCTGCATTAAGAGCATGGGGATCATACCGCCCAGCGGCGTATAGCTGTCATGCATGGAGTTTACGGAGCCGTTCGAAGCGGCGGTTGTAAAGGCCGCCCAGGTGCTGGAGGCGGCAATGCCGAAGCGCGTTTCCTTTCCTTCCATGTTGCCGCCCGCCTGCCCGACGGAGGAGACGTTAACGGCGCCGTTCTGCGCAAGCTGCGGCGACGCGCCGGATTCACTCGCGGCGATAACGGCAAGCGCGGAACAAAGAAGAATAAACATGGCAAGGAAAATCGCAACCCCCTGCCGTTTGTCTTTTACGTTCCGGCCAAAGGTAAAGCATAAAGCCGCCGGTATCAGTAAGATGGAGAGCATTTCAATGAGGTTGGAAAACGGCGTCGGGTTTTCCAGCGGATGCGCGGAGTTCGTTCCCATGTAGCCGCCCCCGTTGGTACCCAGCTGTTTAATGGCAATCTGGCTTGCGGCCGGGCCCTGCGGCACAACCTCCTGCGTGATTTTCGTGCCGTCCTGCAAAGTAACCGGCTGTACGAGCGTAACGGTTTGGTAAGAGGAAAAGTTCTGTATAACGCCCTGTGAGACCAGCGCGATGGAAATCACCAAAGAGAGGGGAAGCAAAATATAAAGAATCGTTCTGGTGGTATCCACCCAGAAGCTGCCGAGCCCGGTTTCTTTTACTTTGATAAAACCGCGGATCAGGGCAAACAAAACGGCAATACCGACAGCCGCCGAGGCAAAATTCTGAACGGTAAGTCCCAGCATTTGGGTGAAATAGCTCAATGTGCTTTCACCGGAATACGACTGCCAGTTGGTGTTCGTAACAAAGCTGGAAGTGTTATTAAAGGCAAGATGCCAGGAAGTGCCCGGCAAGGATTCCGGGTTAAGGGGCAGAACGCCCTGAAGCAGATGTAAAAGGAATAAAACAAGAAAGCTGAAAACACTGAATAAAATGACGCTGATTGAATATTTTTTTGCCGTCATCTGTTCTTCTTTCTCAATTTTCAGCATACGGTAGGTTGCGTTTTCAATTGGCAGAATGACTTTGGATAAAAAAACGGGTTCTCCGTTCATCACCTTTCCGATGTATGTACCTAACGGTACGGCAAGCAGAATCAAAACGGCAAGATACAGAATGCATTCCATAGCCGTGTTCATTTTTCGTCCCTCCTGAATAAAATCGTAAATAAATAGATAAGCAGCAAAATGGCTGTTACTCCTATGATTCCAATAACAAGCCGCATTTATGATCATCCTTTCTCAATATGTGACACCCATTTTAACACAGCGAAAATAAGGATGGTGTTAGAGGATTTCAAAGCGTATTAAGATTGCATTAAGAAGGAAAACATAGAAAAGACAATCGCATTTTTTATTTGCCGGAATATCATAGTGTTAGAAATGGGGGATGGCATGCAAAAGGTAATGATTCGCTTTTTTAATAAAGAGCTTGGCTATGAGGCGGCTAAATTTTTAAAGAATCTGGGCTATCAGGTGAGCACGATCGGGAAGACGTACTGGATCGATGAATACCCGATTATTTCATGCCTGATCCTCGAAGTCGACTACGAATAGCGGCTGCCCGAACCATCGTGGAAAATGTTAACAAATGGCGTTTGCGCTTGCTTCTTGCCACTTTTTGGGTTATAATCGAACCAGCATTTTTAATAAATGGATTTGTCAGGAAATGAACGAAAACGAATGATTATAAATGGAGTGGTATGGATTGAAATATAAGACAAAGAAAATTGTTACGGCAGCGATTTCTTTTGTTTGTACCGCTGCGGTTACGGTGAGCCTTGTACCCACGATTGCGGTGACGGCTGCGGTAACGGCAAAGACAACCGATTTTTTAAACCTTCGTGAAGGTGCGGGTTCGGATAAAAAAGTAATTTTAACCCTCGGCAAAGACGTTTCGGTTACAATACTGGATAATTCCAACGCAGCGTGGGCGAAGGTGCAAACCGTAAGCGGCAAGCAGGGGTATTGCAGCAAGCAATATTTAAGCGTGTCGGGTTCCGGGGCGATTGAAACCCCTTCTTTTTCAGGAACGGCTTCTACCGCGGTTACAACAGACCGCGTAAATCTCCGTGCGGGAGCGGGGACCTCCAGTAAAATTCTTGCAACGCTTTCCAAGGGAACAAGCTTAAAGGTAATGGACGCCTCCAATCCCGCGTGGGTCAAAGTGCAGACCCCGGACGGCAGGCAGGGGTATTGCAGTAAACAATATATACATATGTCGGATTCCTCTTCCGGCTCCTCTTCTTCCGGAACGACGGCGAAACCCGGTTCCTCTTCCGCAACAGCGGTCACGACGGATTATCTGAATTTACGTCAGGGCGCCGGTACGAATTTTAAGGTGCTGGTGACGATCAGCAAGGGAGTAACGCTTACCGTTTTGGATAATTCCAACGCATCGTGGACGAAGGTGCAGACTTCGGACGGCAAGCAGGGCTATTGCAGTAAGCAGTATTTGAAATTTACAGGCAACAGCTCGTCCGGTACTCCATCCAATTCCGGTTCTTCCTCGAATTCCGGTGCTTCCAATACGACTACAGCCAAGACGACCTCAAACCTGAATGTGCGCAGCGGCGCGGGAACCGGTTTCAGTATCGTTACGACGCTGTCCAGCGGCGCATCCGTCACGGTTATGGACAGTTCCAATGCCCGGTGGGCAAAAATTAAAACCAGTGATGGCAAAACAGGATATTGCAGCAAGGAATTTCTCAAAATTACCGAAACACCCGGCTCCAATACGAATACCAATACAAACCCGGACACGGGTACCAATACGGATACGGAAACAGACACCGATACGGGAAACGATACCTCAACCGATACCGGTACCGACCAAAACAGCGGGTCGGATTCCCATACGATTACGGGCGCCGGCGTTACGGCGGACATGCTTCGGCTGCGCCAGACCCCGGATACGAACGGAAAGATTCTTGCCAATCTGCCGAGGGGAACCAGTCTGAAGGTTCTCGACACGTCGAATTCTTCCTGGACAAAGGTGCAAACCTCCAGCGGGCAGACCGGTTACGTCAGCTCGGAATTTATTCAGATTCATTATTCGGACGAGGCGTCCAATGCCTCCGCGCTTTCCCTGTCAACTTCCTCCCAGAGCATTCCGGCGGGGAAGACGCTCTACATAAAAGCGAATATTTCGCCGAGCGGAACCTATATCAACTGGACAAGCAGCAACAACAATGTTGCAACCGTTTCCAACGGATATGTTTATGCCGTTTCCAACGGAACAGCCGTGATTACGGCCAGCGCGGGTTCTTACAAAGCAACCTGCAATATTACCGTTACCAATTCGGAACCGGTTAAAACGGCTTTTGCTTCGCCGAATATCGCCAGTACGGGCGCAGCCGTCACGCTGACAGCCGTTACCGATACCAGCCGGGACGGTGTTCAGTTTGTCATCCGTAATCCGGATGGCACAACCCATACGGTCAGCGCGGATTCCTGCACGAATGAATCCTGCCAGAACACCGCCACGAAGAAATGGACGGCAACGACTGCCTTCGACTCCGCGGGAACCTATACGTTTACCGCACTGTCGTCACGCAACGGCAGCATGAGCTCAACAGGCTTCACTTCCAATGCGTATGTATCCTGTCAGCAGGATTTTTCAACCACTACGAGCGAGCAGCGCCGCGCCAGCGATCAGATTATATCCCTGATTGCCAAGTGGGAGGGCTACAGTTCCACGGTTTACGCGGATCAGCTTACCGCCAATCAGGTGCCTACCATCGGCTACGGCTGTACTTTCGGAGCGAATGCAATTTTTTACAACAATATGACCCAGACGGAAGCATGGTCGCTTTTGGTCAATAAAATCAATAACTCCTCTTATACATCCGAATTAAATAAAATGATTCAGAATTACCATTTCCTGATGAGCCAGAATCAGGCTGACTGTCTGATCAGTTTCGCCTATAATGTGGGCGCGGGCTATTTCAACAGCAGTTCCCAGATGGATTTCCGCACGATCATGCAGAACGCGGTCGTACCGCCCATGATTTCCGGTTCGCTGGCGGCGACCGTAACGAGGGATACCATCGTGCGCGGAGACCCGAGCATCACCGGCTCCGAGGTCTGCGGCATCTCGAACGGAACCTCGGTGGATGTTACCGACACCGGTTTTTCGAATCCGAAAGACGGCTGGTATAAGGTAAGGACTTCCGACGGTAATGAAGGGTGGATTAACTCCGGCTATGTGAGCCTTTCCAATTCCGATTCCCTGACGCATGACCTGAACTATACGAACGCCTATGCAATGGGTACGGAAATGATCCGCTGGAGCCAGGCGGGCGGCAAATTCTATACCGGCCTGTTCTACCGGAGGCTTGGCGAAGTCAATATCTACAATTACGGCGATTATGACGCCGTGCGGTATAACAAATACAACTACACCTACCCCAGCGGCGCGGCCGGTCTGAACTAAATAAAATCGAATCAAAAACGCGCCCTCTGTCACGTACAGAGGGCGTTCCGTATATTCGATAAAATTCTATTGATCTCCGAAATCAAGCCGCCGCCCAAAAGGGGAGAATGGAAATATTTCTCTCTCATTTTACAAAAAAATTAAAAAATTTTAAAAAAATATCATAAATATATTTATTTACTATTAAGTATTCGAAAAATAGGCCGAAATATGTAGTGTAAGCAAAAAACACTTACCTGCAAACTTTGTTTTCGTTTCTGCCGCGATAGGGCCCATCGGGCGGGGATGAAAATGTAGCAAGCCATCGCAGAGAACATGGACGTTCTTTAAAAACAGGCGTGGCGGGTTACCGCACGTACTTAAAAATTTCAGGAGGAAAAAATTATGCGTATTCAACACAATATTGCTGCTTTAAATGCAAACAGACAATTAGGTATCAACAATAATAACGTGAGCAAGAACCTCGAGAAACTGTCTTCCGGTTACAAAATCAACCGTGCAGGCGACGACGCTGCAGGCCTTGCAATTTCCGAAAAAATGCGCGGCCAGATTCGCGGACTTGATCAGGCTACCAACAACGCGAACGACGGTATTTCGCTCGTACAGACCGCTGAGGGCGCACTGAACGAGACCGCTTCCATTCTGCAGAGAATGAAGGAACTGGCAACACAGTCTTCCAACGGTACATACCAGAACGCAGTTGACCGTGAAAACATCAGCAAGGAAGTTGATTCTCTCCAGAAAGAAATTGACAGAATTTCCACTTCCACAAACTTCAATAAGATTAATCTGTTGGATGGTACGCTGGGTAAAGAAACCATTGAGTCTTCTTCTGCTAACGCTACAGTTGAAACCGTTGCAGCCGCAAAAGGAACATTTACAACTGCTGCAGCCGCTGCAGCCGGAGATGCTAATCCCATAAATTACAGCGTTACCTATCTCGATGCCAGTGGCAAAAAGCAGACTACAGTCGTTAGCTATAAAGATACTGCTGGCACTCCTGACGCAAAAACCACTGGAGCAGCAATTGCCGCTGCATTGAATGCTAACAGCGATATCTCTGCTAATTTTGACGTAAAGGCAGACGCTGGCACCGGTGCTCTTACTTTTACGGCAAAAACAGCTGGCAAAGACGGAGCCAGTGTTCTGTCTGCTAAAAATGCCGCTACCGATATTGCCATTACAGATGCGGGCACTGCTAAAGATGAATCCTCCACAATTACTTTTGCAGCTAAAGGTACTGCGGGCGACACGATTACAGTTGGCGGTCGTACCTATGAACTTCAGGCAGCTGGAGATATTTCCAAGGTCAAGGCTGGTCACATTGCTGTCGTGATTGGAGCTGATCAAACTGCAACGGCGGATAATTTTGCAGCTACTTTGGTGAATAATGGCGTTACGTCTGCAAGTGCTGCAGCTGGTAAAGTTACCATTTCCGACTTGAAGGAAGTCGGTGGAAAAGGCCTTACGCTTCAAATTGGGGCTACCTCAGCTTCCGATCAGCAAGTATCATTAAATATTGGTGATATGAGTTCCAAGGGCTTGGGTATCAATGCTATTTCTGTTGCAACACAGGATGATGCAACAAAGGCTCTTCAGACAGTTGCCGACGCAATCGACAAGGTTTCCGGCACAAGAGCTGATCTCGGCGCACTGCAGAACAGACTTGAGCACACCGTTAACAACCTCGGTGTAACAAGTGAAAACCTGACCTCCGCTGAGAGCCGTATCCGCGACGTTGACATGGCGAAGGAAATGATGGAAATGACCAAGAACAACGTTCTTGCTCAGGCCGCACAGTCCATGCTTGCCCAGGCAAATCAGCAGCCGCAGAACGTTCTGAAACTCTTACAGTAATCTGTTTACTGTTTAAACTGCATTTAGAAATCCCCTGCCGGTTTATCCGGCAGGGGATTTTCTTTCGTAAGATTTCGATGTTTCCGATTGGATTGAAAAGGCCAATAAGCGTCTCTCTATCAGGGTACGAACAGAAATGTCCGATACTCTTTATTTTAACAGCTTTTTCAGTTTGTCTAACGTTTGTTTTTGCGGAATAACGCTTGCTTCTTCGTTCAGACTGCGTGTTTCCACAAGTTCCTTACGGATAATCGGAATTTCCTTTGGCGCGCTGATGCAGATTTTCGCACGGTCGCCGCTGATTTCAGACAACATGATTTCAATATTGTCCCCGATGAGAATGGATTCGGAGACTTTTCGGCTGATCACTAACACCGGAAATTCCTCCTATTCTTTCTCCTGAAACAATTTATACCGTATCGGATAATCCGAATTTTCCAGAATAATCTGCTTCGCTTTTTTGCTGTTCACGTCAATTACAATCGGTGCTTTCAGGTTGATTACCGAATCCTTTAAATCCGGTTTAATGACGGCCACAACCAGCACGCAAAGATTTTCCGCATCCGTCTCGCCGAAATAGCGCAGATCGTCCGGGGTAAGCTCCGGGCTGTAGTTGCTCACGATCGGATAGGGATCAATTACAACAAAAGACGGAATCTCAGAATTTGCGGCCTGCAGATTCCAAATGATGCCATCATCGTCCTCGTGGTAAAGAAGGTAGTCTTTAATTTCTTCAAAACCGGGGATACCTTCCTCAAAATGTATAATATTTTGCTTTGTTTGCTTTTCCAATTGATTATCCATATGAACCTCCTGCTTGCAGTTAGAGTGATTGTAAAAAAAGCAGCCTCCGGTATGGTGGCTGCGTTATTTGTTCAGGCCGTGGCGTCCAGTTTGGGCGGTTTATAATCCGGGCTTGCCGAAGGCGGAACATATTGAGGCTTGCCAAGATACGTAAACTCAACATGGGCATAGCCTTTGATAACATATTCGATACTGGCAGGGATAAACTTCAGCTTCGTCTTATTCTCCGATAGCCAGTCGTAAGTCTGCCGATCGGATTCATACTGGCTTGAAACCTGCTGCGAATCCCAATTGAAGTCACAAGGGCAAGAGGGAATACCGATTGCACTTTGCAGGGTCGGCTGCGCATGCTGCATCGCAAGGCTGACCAGAGAACTGGTTTTTTCCTGCGCACTCATGAGCAAACTTCCTTTCTTTGTATAATCCGCAGTATCTGTCATAGAGGAAAGTATTTTATATTCAGTTGTACTGTTTGCGTATGGGTAAGAATCCGCTTTCGTATTTGCCTGAACCTTATTATGATATCCGAAAGTATTTATAAAGAGATGGTCGGTATAGGGTATTAAATAATTGGAGTCCATCGGGTCCCGCCGCGAAGGCTGAAAGGACGTATCCACTTCAAGCTTCGCATGATGGACAATCGTTTCAATGGAAATAGGAACGATTTTCATGTCCAGTAATTGTTCCATCTTGATTCACCTCTTGCAGGTACTTATTTCATAAAATCAAGGAATGTCGGCAGCAGCATCTGGTTGCCGATTTTTAAAGCAGCGTTGTAAGCATATGCCTGCATCGTGTAATTCAAATAGGCCGTTTCAAAATCAACGTGTTCGACTGCATCGTCCTCATCCGATAATTTATCGCCTACAGCTACCAGATTTGATTGTGTCGCTTTTAAAAAGCTGAAATTTGCATCGGTTTGTGTCATTTTTGCGGTAACCATATTTTGCTGGCTTTGTAAATAATTGATAGGCTCCTGCAAATCATTAAAGGAATAAGAATTTTTATCTTCCAGTCTGTCGGCAATTTTCCCGATCAGATTGTAAAGGTTATTGGGCATTCCTGTGGCAGTACCGTCCGACGTACCGAAACCAACGATAGAAATACCGGGAATGGCGGTATTAAAAACGCTTTGCTCGTTTATTGCATTTCCGTCCGCACCTACCGTCGTTTTTTCACTTAAGCCTAGCCCAATATTACAGTATACCTGCTCATTCGCAAGCTTTTTTAATCCTGCGAGGCCAATGGTGTCCGTCGCGGTATTCGTCTGCGCATTAATATCGACCGGGCGATTCTGGTCACCGGAAAGAGCGACTTTCGAAAGATCAAAGGTAACGGAATTATCGGTGCTTTTAAGGGGCTGACTCGCTTTTAATGCGGCGAGCACATCGCTGTTTTTTGCACCGGTTGGAAGGTTTACGGTGAGTACTTTATTGGTTACGTCGGCGGATACGGCAGGGGTTGCCCCGTCGGCGGTATTCACCTGAATTTTATAACCGTTAAATTGACTGTCCCCTAAAGTAATCTGTGCTCCGTTGTAGCTTAAAGTGGAACCCGCCTCGATTTTTCCCGTGTTCACATCAATGCCGCGGTAAAGCAGATTATGATTCGCCCCAATGCTGAAGGGAGGGTTTGATGTATCGGCGCCCCCGAAAACATATTTGTCGCCGAATTTTGAATTTAACTGGGATAAAAGAGTCTGCTGAATTCCGCGCAGCTTTTTTGAGATCGTGTCAAGAATGTCAGCATCCTTGTTTGAACCGTTGAGCGCCCGGAGGCATTCTCCGGATGTTGCATCCGTAACCGTTGAATTCATAGATAAAATGATACTGTGCGAAAAGTCAAACAAATCCGCAGCGGACGCTACTTCGCTTTGGTAACTTTGATTTTCGGCGTATTGCTGCCGGAGACGGGTGGCTTTCGCGGCGGAAAACGGATCTTCCGATGCCTTGTCGTATCTGCGGGTAGTTTGTTCCCTGTCGCTTGCGGTCATCCAGTCCTGAAAAGATTTGTTCAGCCCGTTTGCGTATTGTCTCATTGCCATGCTCATTGTAACTCTCATGGTTCATTACCTCCTTCTATTGAATTATCTGCCTACGATACCCATGTTATTGATAATTGTATCCAGCGCCTGATCCATTGTGGTCATAAATCGGGAGGATGCGGTCAGCGCCTGGTTATACATAATCAGATTAATGCCTTCTTCATTAACATCCACGGAAGAAACAGCAGAACGTTTCGTATCAATTTCATTCAGCGTAGAATTGAATGTGGTGTCTTTACGGTCCACATCATTTTTTTGAAGCGCCAAAATAGAGACCGATATATTGGATATATAGGATTGGATGGAAGCATTAAAAAGGGTGGTTCCCCCAACATTATCATCGTTCGTGGTAAAAGTTTTCGTGTCGGAAAGTTTTTTTACCATGGATAATATATTTTCATTGTGGTTTGGATCATCCGGCCCGCTGGAAGAAGTTTGTTTGGTCGCTGTTATGTAGCGGTCCGTCGCCTTCGCCCACGCCTCGGAAAGACTGATGTTCGCCGCTGTGATGCCGGTGGTCGTAGTGCCGTCCGACTGGGTAAATAAAGGTTTATTGATGTCGCTCGTGGTACTGTTCGCGGCGTTCATGGTATCGGCGAAATAAGAAGCTAATTTATCAAGCACTTTTTGATAATAGCCGATGCCGCGTTCGCTTCCGCCGGCAGCGTCGAATTCTCCATTTTCGTTCAGCATGGTGAGATATCCCGCAAAAGAACCTTCGGTAATATCCTTATTGCTGAGAATGTTCGTGCCGTCGTATGTTACATCTTTTCCTTTGGAATCCGTCAGCGTCAGGTTAATTGTGCCGTCCGCAGCTGTGGCGGTGCCGAAAGTGTTGTGGCTGTCGTCCGATACCAGATTGAATTTTTTGCCGTCGGAAACCAGATCAATATGCAGCTCAGAGACGGAGCGTCCGGAGCCAACATCGACCGATTGAGAGGATACCTCAATGTTTACATACTGGGATAACTCATCAATCGCGGAATTGCGTTTATCCATTAATTCCAAAGCGGGGCTGCCGGAAACATCTGCGGCCTTGATTTCTTTATTCAGGTTTGCGATGGTATCCAATAAACCGTTCACCTTGGGAATGGCGGTATCCTTAAATTGCTTGGTCTGCGTGTCACGGATTCCGGATAATTGCGCGGCGGCATTGCGAAACGCCGATACCAGAAGACGGGCCGATCCCTTTACGCTGTCTTCATTATAACTGGTCGTGGTTGAGGCCAGAGAATTCAGCTGTTTTATAAAGTCCTGAAACTGAACGGTAATTCCGTCTTTTTTCGTTTCATCGTAAATGTTTTCCAAATCATTCAAAATATCGGAAACGGTTCCTGTGTTTCCTGCTTCGGCGTTTTTCATTCGATACTGGATATCCAGATAGGGATCACGTAATTGACTTACACCGTCGCAGTTGACGCCCCAGCCGATTCCGATTTCGCTGCTTGCATAACGCATGTTGCTTCCGCAGGGGCCGACTGTGGAGGTATCCACACGCTGTCTTGTATAGCCGGGAGTATTTACATTTGTCATATTCTGGCCGGTGATCTGTAAATTCGAGCGGGCGGCCTGAATTCCGCTTCTGGCAACATAATATCCTGAAAAAGTTGATGACATCTTAAAAGCTCCTCCTTAAATCTTCATCGAAAGGACGCTGGGAGGGGTGTTTCCCTCCTGTGCTTTTGCATTGTATACATTTTGCAGTTCCGGATTGTTTTTGATCTTATTGAGATCCACCGTAATGTTATGTAATTTAATTTCCGTAAGATAATTGCAGCGATGGTTCATTTCCCTTAAATCCAGCAATACATCGGAGAGTTCATCGTATATCGATTTCATTTTTGCTCGGTACGGTTCTTCAAACAGGGGAATCAGCTCGCGAAAAGTGGTTTTCGGGTCGCCTGTTTGTCCGACCAGCTTTTCGCGTTCTATTTCCAAACCCTTTAATTTCAATAAATAAGCTTGTTCCTTCTTAACCCGCTCATCCAGGGTTTGGAGGTTATTTTGGGACATATCTTCGAATTTTTCCGTTTCGAGTACAAGAAAGTCCTTATAAAATAGAAGATAATTCTGAAAAAAATGCAGAAGCTCTTCTGAAAGTTGTTTATTTATCATAAATTTTCACCCGCCAATTGCAATTAATCATTAAAAACCTATATTTGGTATGCTATAATTATTTATTACCATTTATCAGCATTATTTTTGCCAATTCGGCAGGATTTATAGTATACTGATTATTGTTCAATTGCATTTTCAGATTTTCAAGATATTCCTGCTCTTTATCCGCCTTTAAATCCGAAATAATTTTATCCCGCGTTTCGGATAAAGAAGGGCAACTTTCCGCATTGCGCTTGGAAAGATTTATGGTATCCACCTTATAGGCGTTTGAAGCTTTGTTTAAATCATTGCTGAAGGACGAACTTGCATTATTCTGCACGGAATCTGCTTTCTCCAGTTTTCTGCCGGAATATGGGTTGGATATATAATTTAATTTAGAATCAATATTCTTAATAACCATATCTAACTCACCTCGATTTATATATCGGCAATTCGAAAAAAATCTTTAGGTCATGATTTTCAATTTAACTTAAATCCATAATTTTAAAAAAAAAATTTGTACAAATATGGGTTTTTTTATTGACATTTGACTTAATTTGTATAATAATTATGTAAATATTACTAAACAATATATAAATATTGACCTATTTTTTTATAGGTCACAAAAACTTTTTAGTATATTTATTATAACTAAAAAGACAAATGAAATGAGATTAATTGATTTCTACTGGAAAGAAGGTGTTAAAGTGGATTGGTTTAACAATGTATCCACAAGCTTATTAAGCAAAGACCTGGACGGCCTTTGGGTAAGGCAAAAGGAAATTTCCAATAATCTGTCCAATCTTGAGACCCCGGGGTTTAAAAGCCGCACGGTGAACTTTGAAGATCAGCTGCGAAATCTTATGTCGGATTCCTATACAACCGACAGCGAGCAGGTAAACGACATCAGCAGCGTGCAGCCGCGGACAACGATATCCGAAGAACAATCACTGAGATTAGACGGGAATAATGTCGATGTGGAAAAAGAAAATATTGAATTAGCCCGAACGCAGCTCAATTATGAGTACTCCTTAAGAGAACTTTCGGACTATTTTGCGCGCCTTAAAACAGCGATCGATGCTAAATAATAAGCCTGCTTATTATTTAGCAATCAAATACAGGGAGGAATATGCATGTCTTTTCTAAGTTCATTGGACATCAGCGGGTCCGGCCTTACCGCAAGCAGGCTGAGGATGGATGTTATTTCTGAAAATATTGCCAATTCTACCACCACCCGGACGGAGAACGGGGGGCCTTACCGCAGAAAACTGGTTGTTTACGAACCCGCGCAGCAATCGTCTTTTCAGCATATACTTACGTCAAAGCTGCAAGAGGGCGGGGAGCAAATGGGGGTAAAGGTTTCGAAAATCGCAGAGGACCCGAGTGATTTTACTCCCGTATACGACCCGAGTAACCCGGATGCAAACGCGCAGGGCTATGTAATGATGCCGAATGTCGATCCAATTAAGGAGACCATTGATATGATGTCGGTTACGAGGGCTTATGATGCAAATTTGACCGCCTTTAATGCTGTAAAGGGCATGGCTGTTAAAGCATTGGAATTAGGGAGGTAACAGGAATTGACGATTACACCGATTGAAAGTTTAAAATCGATTGCAAATTTAAATGATCTCAGTAAGATATCCACTTCCCAGTCGTCCGGCATACCGTTTCAGTCGCTTTTTCAGGACGCTGTTCAAAATGTTAAAGATACGGACGCAAATTTAAATCAGGAACTTGTCAAGCTGACAACCGGACAATCGGATAATTTGCACGATGCTGTGATCGCATCAACAAAAGCCAGCCTTTCCGTCCAAATGCTTGTTCAACTTCGCAATAAAGCTTTAGATGCTTATAATGAGGTTATGAGAATGAGCGTATAAGCGCGAGCATAAAGAAAAAGGATGATTGCAGGTTGAATGAATGAATATTCAAATTAACAAATACATAGAACCGATTAAGAACTATTGGGGTTCTTTAACAAAAAAGAAAAAAATAATAGCATTCAGTATTTTGGGCGGAATTGTTCTTATTTCGGTTATTGCCGGAATTCTGTTGAATACACAGCCCTATGTCGTTCTTTATCCGGGTTTGGACCATTCGGAAGCAGTCGAGGTTATGAACGAACTCAAGGATCGGAACGTAAGCTATAAGGAAGACAATGGTACGATCTATGTGCCGAAAGATCAGGAAAATGCGCTTCGGATGGACCTTTCCAATGAGGGACATCCAAAAACGGCGCCGAATTATGATTTCTTTACGAAAAATGTCGGAATCATGTCAACTGATTTTGAAAAGAAAACCATTGAGCAATATCAGCTGAACCAGCGTTTGGAAGCGGTTATCAAAACCATTGACAGCATTAAAAACGCAAATGTAACGATTAGTATCCCCGACAGCAGCGGATACGCTTTGGACGATAATGCGGAAACACCGACGGCTTCCGTCACGGTTACCCTGGATTATGGAAAATCCTTATCGTCTTCACAGGTAAATGGAATTAAGCAGCTGGTTTCAAAAAGTGTGCCGAACATGAAAGCGGACGACGTTGCCGTAATAGACACGGCGACGGGAAATGAATTAAGCAGCAATTCGGAAAATGGAACGCAAATCAATATATCCCAGTTTAAACTCCAAATTGAAAAAGAATATGAACAAGATATTGAAAAAAATATACTGAAGGTTTTAACCCCGCTTTTCGGAACGAATAATGTGAAAGTTACCGCAAAAAGCATAATGGACGTCGATAAGAAGGTACAGGAAATTATTACCTATAATCCTTCAAAAGACAGTTCCGGGAACACAACGGGAAAAGGTGTGCTCAGCGATTCCCATACTACAAAGGAGCAGGAAGCAAACGGGAAAACGACCGGCGGAACCGCCGGGGCCGAATCCAATACCGAAACGACTACTTATCCGGGCGTTACCGTTAACGGAAATGTGATCTATACAAAGGACGACCAGACTTACAAATATCTGGTCAGTCAGGTGAAACAGCAGATTCAGGGCGACGCCGCCAGCGTTCAGGATATGACCATTTCCGTCGTAATCAATAAAGAAGGGATGGCGGATGTTCAAAAGCAGCAAATTGCCCAGCTGGTTGCAAATGCAGCGGCTGTTAAGCCGGAGAAGGTTGCCATTTATAACAGCGCATTCTCAAATCCGGCGCAGCCTACCCAGACACAGCCGTCCGGAACGCTGCCTTTGAGTACGATTGTGATAATCGGAGGAGTCGTGCTCCTTACACTGATCATCGTAGGACTGATTATTTTCTTCGTGGCACGCAGCCGGAAAAAGAAAGAATTAGCCGCCCTTGCATTGGCGGAAGGAGAGAATCCTGAAGATAATACGCCTCTGAAAGACCGTCTGGCAGAAGAAACTTCCGAGGAAAAGACGGAAAAGGAGGAAATCTTTGTGCCTGCAATCGAAGATGCGCGTGCACAGAATGCAACGAAGGAAGAAGCGCTGACCAAGGAAATACAGGAATTTACTTCTCAAAATCCTGAAATTGCGGCTCAACTGATTCGATCCTGGCTGAGAGGAGACGAAAGCGATGGCAAGTAATCAACTGACCGGGCAGCAGAAAGCCGCCGCAGTCATTATATCCATTGGTGCGGAGAACGCCTCCCAGATTTATAAGTATTTAAAGGAAGACGAAGTTGAGCAATTAACCTATGAAATTGCAAGAATGTCGCATATGTCCACGGGACAGCAGGAGGACATTCTGGAAAACTTCTACCAGGTATGCCTGACGCAGAAGGTTATTACGGAAGGCGGCATGGAGTACGCAAAAAACGTTCTTGAAAAGGCGTATGGCGCACAGACGGCGGCGTCTCTTCTGGAACGTGTTACGAAATCGCTGCGCACCAAGGCGTTCGAATTCATCCGCAAAACGGATTATAAGAACCTCATGACAATGATTCAAAACGAGCATCCGCAGACCATCGCGCTGATTTTATCTTACGCAAGGGCGGATCAGGCAGCCATGATCATTGCGGAGCTGCCGAAGGAAATCCGGCTCGAGGTAGTGGAACGTATTGCGAATATGGACCGGACTTCTCCTGAAATTATCCATATCGTTGAAAGTAATTTGGAAAACAAATTCTCATCCCTCATGTCCCTGGACTTCATGGAATTCGGCGGCGTAAACTATATTGCCGATATCATGAACAATATGGACCGCGCGAACGAGAAATATATCTTCGACGAACTGGCTCACAAGGATGCGGAGCTTTGCGACGAGATCAAAAAGCGGATGTTTGTCTTCGAGGATATCACCTGCCTGGACGATATGTCCATTCAGCGTTTCCTGCGCGAAGTCGATTCCAAGGATCTGGTGTTCGCACTCAAAGGAGCAAACAAGGAAGTCTCCGATGTTATCTTCAAAAATATGTCCAACCGTACTACGGAAACAATCAAATCCGATCTCGAATTTACGCACAATGTCCGTCTTAGAGATGTCGAAGAAGCGCAGCAGCGCATTGTGGGCGTTATCCGGCGTCTCGAAAGCGAGGGCGAGCTAGTCATCACGAAGGGCGGAAAGGATGAGGTTATTGCCTAAAATCATTAAAGCGTCCGAATATGTCACCATCAAAAACGGCAATGCCTTTCCTTCCAATAACCCTTCTCTCAGTCCTTCGGTAAAGAAATCAGATGAAAGAATGCAATCGGACCCCGAAGAAGAGCACCGGGCGATCTTGAATCAGGCTTTCCAAAAAGCGCAGCAGATCATGGAAGCGGCGCAGAATTACAGTGCGAATAAGGTAAAGGAATCCACGCAGCGTATGAATGGGGAAGCCGCTCTGGTAATGGCGCAAAGCCGGGAAGAAGGATACCGGAAAGGGTTTGCCCAAGGGAAGAAAGACGGCAACGAGCAGGGGTACCGGGAAGGGTATCAGGATGGCTTTCAAAAAGCGGAGGATGAAAATAAGGCAACCTTGGACGAGCTTGCCGGTATGCTTGAAACCGTGGAAAGGATGAAAACGGAAATCCTTCAGCGATTTGAGGATGACATCAAACAACTGTCTTTCGCGATTGCGGAGAAGGTCATTCAAAAAGAAATAAGCCTGGACGCAAAAGCGATGCAGTCGATTATTGTTAAGGCGATGGATTCCTACCGGAATCAGGAGTGGGTTCGCATCAATGTTTCTCCCAATACGAAGTCCCTGCTGGCCGACAATTCCCTTTTAAAGGCGCTGCAGGAGGTTTCGGACAATGTCAAAATTGAAGCGTTTGCGGAAATGAATGACGGTGACTGCAAAATTGAAATGCAGAACCAGTTGATCGACGCGGGCGTGGACACGCAGTTAAACAATATTAAAAATGAGTTACAGATATAACCCAATTCAAAAGTGGAGCGTGAGACGTTGAATTTTAAAGAAGCCTATGAAGTTTTGGAAAAATTAAATCCGCTCTGTTACATGGGTAAGGTTAAAAATATTGTCGGAATGATGATTGAAACAGCAGGATTAAAAGCAAATGTCGGCGATATTTGTTATATTCAGAATTCCGACAATGATAAAACAATCATGGCCGAAGCGGTCGGATTTAAAAACAGCGAAGTTCTTCTGATGGCTTACGGCGACATTAAGGGAATCGGCCCGGGAAGCCTTGTCCGTTCAACCGGACGGAAGCTAAGGGTTCCCGTGGGTGATTTTCTTGTGGGCAGGACGATTGACGCAACCGGAATGCCGATCGACGGTCTGGGAAGCTTTCAGGCAAAGCAATATTATAATGTAGATGCCACCTACACCAACCCGCTGGAGCGGCCCAGAATCAGCCAGCGCCTGACCTTTGGCATTAAGGCGATCGACGGGATGCTTACCATCGGCAAAGGGCAGAGAATGGGCATATTCGCCGGGAGCGGTGTGGGAAAGAGCACCCTTATGGGCATGATTGCAAAAAATGTAAAAACAGATATAAACGTGATCGCGCTTGTCGGAGAAAGAGGCCGTGAAGTTACCGAGTTTATTGAAAAAGACTTGGGAAGGGAAGGGCTGGCGCGTTCGGTATTGGTTGTTGCAACCTCCGATCAGCCGGCGATGTACCGCGCGAAATGCGCTACGGTCGCTACGGCGATTGCCGAGTATTTCAAAGATCAGGGAAAAGATGTCCTTCTTATGATGGATTCCCTTACCCGGTTTGCAATGGCGGAAAGAGAAATCGGACTGGCCGCCGGGGAACCCCCCATCGCGAGGGGATATACGCCGTCCATCTACGCGGAGCTGCCGAAGCTTCTGGAACGAAGCGGGAATTTCAAGGAAGGCTCCATAACCGGGATTTACACCGTGCTGGTGGAAGGCGACGACACGAATGAACCGATATCCGATACCGTCCGGGGAATCATTGACGGCCACATCGTTCTGTCGCGTTCACTGGCCCATAAAAATCATTACCCAGCGATCGACACAAATGCGAGCATTTCCAGACTGATGAACGATATCGTTACGGAAGAGCATAAACTTTCGGCTGCAAAAATTCGTGATATTCTCTCAGTTTATAATCAGAATGCAGATTTAATTTCCATTGGAGCGTATAAACCGGGTATGAATCACAAGCTGGATGAAGCGATAAAAAAGATCGATTCCGTCAATGCGTTTCTGTGTCAGAGAACCGATGAAAGCTTTTCTTTTGAAGAAACTCTGAATCTTATGGAAGGTTTATAAGGATGAAAAAATTTATTTTTACCCTTGAAAAAGTCCTTAGCTTCAAGCAGCAGACGCTGGATATACAAAAGAATGAGCTTTTGCAGCTGCAAATGAAGCGGATGGAAATTGAAAAGGAAATAAACTCCCTGAACGATCTGTTTGCGGCAACCAATCGAAAAATGCAGGAAGAATTGCAAACCGGAATGAATGCAAGTGACATTACAATTTATAAGACGTATTTCAATATTCTGAATCAGAAGATATTGAAATTAGTGGAAGATAAAAGTAAGCTGCAGGAGATTATAGCGCAGAAAAAGACCGAAATTATAGCCATTAACAGTGATATTTCCGGGCTCGAAAAATTGCGTGATAAACAGCTTGCGGCGTATTTGGAGATTTGCAGGAAAAGTGAAGAGCTTGCAATTGACGAATATGTCAATCAGACACGCAGCGCCGTATTTTAAGTGCTTATAAATTATTTTAATTTATAAAATAGCAAATGAAGGAGGTGAGAAGATGATACAGCAAATATCGAATAACGCGGTTCCGCAGAAAACGCAGACTCCCCAGGCGAAAAAGGACAGTACCGGCGGCGTTTTTGAAAGTATGGTTCAAAAGTCCGAAAAAACGGCGACCAAAGACCGTACAAAGCAGACGGTTACGGCTTCCGCTGAAGGGGAAAAGAGCCCGGATAAAACCGATGAAACAAACCCTCAACTGATTCAGCCAAACCTGGCCCAGTTCGCGCAGATGTTTCAAGCGCCCGTTCCCATAGCCGTTTCGGATATGGTGCAGGTACAAGGCGAAACGCAGGCGGTAAATCCTTTATTGGCCGTTACCGGTTTGCCGGCAGACCCCAAACAGGTGTCCTTGCTGCCGTCCGCTGAAGCACAGGTTGGAAATTCAACGCCGGAAAAGATTATAGCCGGGAATGGGCTTCTTCCGAATCCTGTAAAACCGGAAGTCCCAACCGCGCAGTTAACGGATTCCAATCCAACAGCGGTTAAAACGGAAGCTTCTGTGCAGCAGGCAAATTTCGCTTTGCAGGAAAAACCGGCCGCTGCGGCAGATCAATCCGGGGACAGCTTGCCTGTTCAAACGCAGCCCGCCGCGGTTCAGACGGAACTTCCGAAACAGGATGTTCCGGTGATTCCAAAGCAAGATTCCTCTCCGGTTCTTGCGAAGCCGGATACGGTATCCGCGAACGTTCCGTTACAAGCGGAAAAGCAAGTTTCAGCGGAATTATCCCCCAACCGGAATGCTGAGGACAGAAAAGAGACCATACCGATGGAAGCGGCATCCCAGAGCCAGAATGATGCGCGTCTTTCCAGTCTTTATGAAAACGGAAATGTCGTCATTAAGATTTCCGATGCAAAGGCTTCGGGGAAAGCCATAGGGAATCAGCTCACGGATAAAGTCCTTTATCATTACAATAAGGGCAATCAGCAGTTCCAAATGGAACTTTCCCCGCAAAATTTAGGGAAAGTTTCCGTTAAGCTGGCGATACAGGACGGCGTGCTGAATGTTACCATACAGGCGGCAAATCCGAAAACGCAGAGCTTGCTGATGGAAAACAGCGCGGATATTAAAACAATTCTGCAAACTTCCATCAACCAGCCGGTACAGATTCATGAAACGGCACAGGATCACGCATGGTATCAGCAGAACCAGCAGAATCAGCAAAACCAGCCGCAGCAGGACCGAAATCAAAGGCAGAACATTCGGCTTCCATTGGATGATCAGAATGGCAGTACCGATGATTTTTTAACGGTGATGCGGCAGCTTAGGCAGCAGGTTTCCGCAATGTAAAGAAAGGAGGAATAACTTGAATTCGATTTATCCGTACAGTCTTAGCGGTGTTGCCGGCGTGCCCGCCAAATCCTCATCCGGTGATTCCAATGTGAAAACAGGCAAGTCATCGCTGGATATGACCGACTTTATGAAACTTCTGGCGGCGCAGATGGCGAATCAGGATGTGACAAATCCTACCGATAATAACCAGTTCATCAGTCAGATGGCGCAGTTTGCTTCCTTACAGGCTATACAGGGGCTGTCACAGCTTTCTACAGAGCAGTATGGAGCTTCCTATGTTGGGAAAAAGGTCATTGTTGCCAGTTATGATACAAACGGCAAGCTCGTTCAGGATACAGGCATTGTAGATTGTGTCGATTTTTCTTCCGGCGCACCCTGTATATCTGTGAATGGCAAATTCTACTATTTGTCTTCTGTTATGCAGGTTAGCACGGATACGTATCAGCCTCCGGAAACGCCGAAGCCAGAACCACAGACACCTCCGCCGGTTAATACGTAAACGCCATCCATTGTCATGAGGCAAACGGTCTTGTTGCAGTTAGGAGTTCAGTCATGGATGATATTCAATTTAAAAAAAGCTACTCCGCGTTTATCAATCCGAATTATGCCGTAACGCCGGCCCAAAAGGGTCAGGCGAGCGAAAAACCCAATCCCGCCGAAAGCGAATTCGGGAAAATATTTCAGAAAACCCTTGAACAAAACCAGCAGCTTACGTTTTCCAAACACGCGCTGCAGCGCATGGATTCCCGGAATATTCCGGTATCCGGGCAGTTGGTTTCCCAAATTAACAGCGCGGTGGAAAAGGCAAAGGCAAAAGGGATTAAGGACGCGCTGATCTTAAACGGACAGACGGCCTTTATTGTGAATATTCCCAGCAGCACAGTTGTTACAACCATGAGCGGTCAGGAGATGACCGACAACATTTTTACAAATATTGACGGAGCCGTAATTTTATAACCGGACCTCTTGAGGAAGTTATTGGGCCTTGAACGACAGAGAGGCTCATACGGTTCCAATAAAAAGGAGAGAAATAATTATGAGTACAGCAATGTATTGCGGTATCGCAGGTACGAAAGCCTACCAGACCGGTATGGACGTTATCGGCAACAACATTTCAAACGTGAACACCTACGGTTTTAAAGCTTCCAGAGTAATGTACCGCGACTTATTTTACCAAACGCTTCAGAATTCCACGAGTGCATCAGGTGGTTTCGGCGGGTCAAATCCCTCGCAGGTCGGCTACGGTGCAACTGCGTCAACCGTTGATGTATTGAATACCCGTTCCGGCCGTGCGCCTACCGGCAGCTCAAACGACTGTTATATCGACGGTGAAGGTTATTTTGTAGTTGATGACGGAACTACAGGCAAACTATATACCCGCGTTGGTTCATTTTCTTTTGACGGTTCCGGAAATTTGGTAGACGGGAATGGAAGACTGGTATACGGAGTGGATACAAGTGGAGCTTTAGCGCTTGTTAAGGTTGAGAAGTATAATGATTATAAAGATATTAAAATTGGCAGTGACGGAACAATAACTGGAACTCCGAAAGCGGGGGGTGATATTGCAACACTTGGGTCAATTGCAGTAGCTAATATCCCAAACCCTTCCGGCCTTACGCAGATGGGCGGTTCTTACTATAGAGCTGATGGCAATGCGCAATCTGCTACTATTAAAGTTAGTTACAGTAAGGCAGGCGCGAACGGTACCGGCCAGTTGATAACAAGTGCGCTGGAAACTTCCAACACCGACCTTGCCAACGAGCTGACCCAGATGATTATCAACGAAAGAGGATTCCAGGCAAACACGAAAATCATCACCGTCAGCGACGAAATGATGGAAACTCTTGTAAATATGAAGCGATAATTATTCGAAATAGCTGCCGTTTCTGAAGCCAAAAACGGTTTCAGAAACGGTTAGCACTGAAAAGGAGGATTGAATATGATAAACGTTACCAATCTGAACGGCACTTCTTTTGTGGTGAATTCAAACCTCATTGAAACGATTGAATGTATTCCGGAAACAAAAATAACCTTAACGACAGGCAAATATTATTTAGTTTCGGAGAACAGTGAAGAAATTATAAAAAAAATCATTCTTTATAATCGTGAAATCTTTAAAAATACTGTTAAGTTAAAGAACTGAAAAACCGTATTATGATCGCAAGGAAGTGTTTGTGTGGATTTAACAAGCATTGTGGGGTTTATAGCCGGTCTGGCGCTGGTTATCTTCGGAATTGTATTTGACCCTTCCACCGGAGTTGTATGGTCTACTATCCGGAATTTTATTGATTATCCGAGTATGGCGATTACTTTTGGCGGTACGATTGCAGCAACCATCATGGCTTTTCCGCTTTCCTACTTCAAGGAAATTCCGAAGCATATGAAGGTTATTGTTCAGGGAAACAAGTACCAGCCACAAAAGTATATCGATACGATCGTAGACTTTGCACAGGAGGCCAGAAGAAAGGGACTGCTTTCTCTGGAAGATAAAGCCAGCTTATTACAAGATCTGTTTATGAGAGACAGCATTATGCTGATTGTAGATGCGATAGACCCTACGAAGGTAAAAGAAATTCTGGAAGATAAACTGAATGGATTGGAAGACCGGCATTCGCATGTTTGGCAGTTCTACGAGAAATTTTCTACTTTTGCACCTGCGTTCGGTATGATCGGTACTCTGATCGGTTTGATTAACATGCTTGCCAATATGGATATGAATTCCAACGATGGCGCAACCAAAATGGCGCAGGGCATGTCGACGGCATTGGTAACCACCTTCTATGGCTCTATGCTTGCAAACCTGGTGCTGACTCCGCTGGCACATAAATTACATATGCTTCATGATGAAGAAATGGTTTGTAAAGAAATTGTTGTCGAGGGCGTCATCGCCATACAGGCGGGAGACAATCCAAAACATATCGAAGAAAGGCTGAATGCATACGTAAATGAAAACAGAAGGCTCCAAAAGGTTGGACACAACGCTGCAAGCACTTCCGGCGATAAAGGAAGGCGTTAATTCGAAATAATCCGGGGGAATCTTCCCGTTGACATAAATTGGAGGGGTGATATAATGGCGAGAAAGCGGTCGAATTCCGGAAGCGGAGGCCCGAACTGGCTTGATACCTATTCCGATATGGTGACGCTTTTGCTTACCTTTTTTGTTATGCTGTTTGCCATGTCCACCATGGACGCCAGCAAATGGCAGAAGCTTGCAGAAGCATTTTCCGCTAATAAACAGACGAATGCGGCTACGCAGAAAGGTGGAAACGGGGGTGCTCAGAATTCATCAAGCATCAGTCTGCCTTCCGTTTTAGACACCGAATCGTCCAGCAGCAGTAAGGGAGGAGGCAGTTCAAGCAACGGCAAAGTTACGGATTTTGACAGCCTGTATCAATATTTAAATGATTACGTGAATAAAAATGGTTTACAGGATTCCGTACATGTTCATAAAGGGGACAATTACACCTTTCTGACGTTTCAAAACAGTATCTTTTTTACGGGAGACAGCGCTGAACTGCGCGACGAAGGGAAAAAAATTCTGGACTTTGTAAGCGACGGAATTAAATATATTCCCGATCAAATCGGTGAGATACGTTTTTACGGCCATACGGCCCGTGCGGGGAACTCTACTTCCGCTACCGCGCAGGCGTTTGACCGGGCACTTTCTTCGGACAGAGCCAAAAATGTTCTGCTGTATGTTCAGCTGAAAAACGTTATCGATCCGGCGAAAATGGTTTCTGAAGGGTATGGAGAATACAGGCCGATTGTTCCTCATGACGGAACAGAAGCCGCCCGGGCAAAAAACAGAAGAGTGGAAATTTATATTTCAAAATCCGGGCAGAGCAGTTCTGTTTTGGATCAGGTTTATAAAGATATCAATAAAGATGTGGATAAGGAAAAAAAGTAACCGAATGAGAACCATTGAACTATGCGCAATCCGGCGTTTTGTTTTCCGCATAGAATAGGACGCCTTTTAAATTTTAATATGCGGGAGTAGGAGGTCCTATGGCAGAAGTATTGTCTCAAAAGCAAATTGATGAGTTATTGGGGAGCCTGCAAAGCGGACATGTAGACTTTAATGAAATCGAAGAACAAACCACAGGTCCTAAAATAAAAGAATATGACTTTATGTCCCCCAAGAAGTTTACAAGGGAGCAGTTGAAGCTGCTGGACAATGTTTTTGACAGTGTTTCAAGAATGTTCAGTCTTCAGCTTGCGGGAATGCTTCGCTCTACCTGTCAAATGGAAATTTTGCAGGTGGAAGAGGAAGAGTTCCGCGAGTTCAACAACGCCCTTGGCGACTCCATACTGGTCGCTATCATTGGAATGCATAGCGAAGAAAACAAAATCGATGACAAACCCGTTTTAATTGAACTGTCCCGTCAGATTTCTTTCTCCATAATGGATCGTTTGCTGGGTGGAAACGGCATGGGGTATGATATCGAGAGAGATTATACCGACATTGAGCTTTCTTTATTGGAATATGTTTTTAAGCAGGTATTGCCCCTGATGGATAATGCATGGAGCAACTATATGGAAATCCATCACACATTGGATATGATTGAAACGAACTCCAGACTGATGCAGCTGGTACAGCCCGACGAAGCAGTCGCGATTATCGCAATTGAAATTACGATTGAAAATCTAAAAGGAAATATGAATATTTGCCTTCCGGCCTCCTCTCTTGACGAGGTGTTCCGTGTTTTCAATTCCAAATACGTGAAATTGCCCAAAAAAGAAGATCCTGTGTTGGAGGAGCAGCGTAAGCTTGGAATTATGCGCAGCCTGAAAAGTTCTCCGCTTAATATTAGCGCGATGTTAGGTAAAACAGAAATCAGCCTGAAAGATTTGCTCAGCTTGCAGGCAGGAGATATTATTCCACTCAATACGCAAGTGGATAAAGATTCAATTGTCCTGGAAGTAGAGAGCTTGCCGTGGTTCACAGGCGTTATAGGAACAAAGCAGAAAAAATACGCCGTTAAAATCAACAAATCTCTACAATAAATGAAGAAAGGTGATTTCTATGGAGCCGAATAATGAAGAAATATTTTCTGCTATGGACATTGACGCTATAGGAGAAATACTGAATATCAGTTTGGGTTCTTCAGCAACCTCCGTTTCGGAAATGCTGGAACAGCGTGTAAATATTACAACACCCCGCGTTGAAGTGATGCCGTCGAAGGATGTTCATTTTGAATCAATGGAACCGGCTATTGCGGTAGAAATAAATTACGTAAGCGGATTAGACGGTAAGAATATTTTGATTTTAAAAGAATCCGATGTAAAAGTGATCGTCGGTTTGCTGCTTCATACGGATTATTCCGAACAGGAATTCGTAATGGATGAAATGAGTATCGGAGCAATCTGTGAGGTAATGAACCTGATGATGGGTGCTTCCGCAACGGCGCTTTCTCAGTTTTTGAACATGGCGATTAATATATCGCCCCCGACTTCTTTCCAGATCAGTAATTCCGAGCAGTTTAAAAGCAAGTATTTTGAAACGGAAGAAACCGTTGTTACGGTGCATTTCAATCTGATGATCGGCGATGTGGTAAACAGTGAGTTTATCAGCCTGATGAAGATCAGCCTGGCAAAAGAACTGATCCGGTCCTTTAATTTTGGCACACCCGCCGAAGCGGAACCGCCGAAAGCAGAACCGGCGCCGCCAAAACCACAGCCGGCTCCGCCGAAGCCGCCGCAGCCCGCACCTTCCAGGCCGCAGCCGGTACAGCCAAAACCGCAGCCGGCCCCGGCAGTGAGCAGGCCGGCCCCTGCAATGGAAACAGCGATGAGTCCCGAACCACCGCAGCAAAATTATAACGTGGGACGCGTAGCGTATCAAAGTTTTGATGCGGAAGATACCATATTAACGAACGATCAAAATAATAACCTGAATATGATTATGTCCGTTCCGCTGCAAATTACGGTTGAAATCGGCCGTACTAAAAAGCCGATTAAAGATATTCTGGATTTTACATCAGGAACTATTGTAGAATTGGATAAACAAGCCGGTTCGCAGGTCGACGTCTTCGTAAACGGCAAACCGATTGCAAAGGGTGATGTTGTCGTTGTAGACGACTTTTATGGTGTGCGAATTACAGAAGTATTAAGCAACAACGAAATCATGAAATTAATTTAAATAGCACTGTAAGGTGCAAATTAGGAGGAACAGAAATGAGTAAGAAGATTATGTTGGTCGACGATGCGGCGTTTATGCGAATGATGATTAAGAATACCCTTCAGCAAAATGGTTATACGGACATTCTGGAAGCCGAAAACGGGGAAAAGGCGATTGCCCTTTATTCCGCGGAAAAGCCCGACTTAATTCTGATGGATATTACAATGCCTGTTATGGATGGGCTTGAAGCATTAAAAAATCTGAAGGAAATGGATGAATCCGTTAAAGTGGTTATGTGTTCCGCTATGGGCCAGGAAGCGATGGTTGTGGAAGCCCTGAAACTTGGCGCAAAAGATTTTATCGTAAAGCCCTTTAAACCGGACCGTATCATGAAGACCGTAAACGGAATCCTGGGCTGATGAGATTGGTCGTTGGGGAGGAAATGCGTTGAGATTTCATTTGGCGGCCCTGCCGCTTCTTGGCTTTACTTCAGATATATTGCCGCTCTTCTTTTCGTTGGCCGCGATTGTTTTGGTTCTATATCTTTGTTACCGGTTCAGCCAGTTTATGGCCAAACGTGTGAACACTATATCGAATTCAAACAATATGAAAGTAATAGAACGCGTAGCTTTATCACAGGACAAGGGCCTTGCAATTATTGAAGTTTGTAAAAAATTATACCTTATCGGTTTTTCGAACAGTTCGGTTGAAATTCTGAAGGAACTGGATGAGTCGGAAATGAATGCTGCAGAAGCTGTCCCCAAAGATCGTTTTCTGGACGCTTTAAATTCAACGTTAAAATCAGGATGGGATGTGAAATTGAGTGACGCAATTTTCAGTAAAGCCAGAAGAACGGACGGTACCGAAGACAAAAACGAAAAAAAATAAGATCGGTAAAAAAGCTCTGCTTCTGGTTACACTGTCCCTCGTGATGATTCTTCTTCTGCCTTTGCAGGCTTCCGCGGCTTCCGTCGGTATCAATGTGAACGGCAAGAGTATGGATACCCTTGAGATCATCGAGATGTTCACGCTTTTGGCGCTGATCCCGTCCATTCTCATTATGACGACCTGCTTCACCCGGATCATTATCGTGCTTTCCTTTTTAAGAAACGCGCTTGGATTGCAGCAAACGCCGCCGAATCAGGTTCTGATCGGAATTGCGCTGTTTTTGTCGCTTTTCATTATGACGCCGGTTCTCAATGATGTGAATACGCAGGCGTATCAGCCTTATAAAGAACAGAAAATAACGCAGGAGCAATTCTTACATAAGGCCGCCGTTCCGATGAAGACGTTTATGCTGAAAAACACGAAGAAGGAAGATTTAAATTTATTTGTAAATCTTTCAAAGGCCAAGCCGGTAAAATCCGTGAATGAATTATCCATTACGGTTGTCATTCCCGCTTTTATGACAAGTGAGCTCAAAAGAGCGTTCCAGATTGGCTTTTTGATCTTTATCCCATTTTTAATTATCGATATGATCGTATCCAGCACCCTGATGTCGATGGGTATGATTATGCTTCCCCCGTCCATGATTTCTCTTCCGTTCAAGCTGTTGCTTTTCGTACTGGTAGACGGCTGGGGGTTATTGTTTAAAACCCTGGCTTCAAGCTTTAATATTTAGTCGAGACAGGAAAGGATTAGGCTGCTTATGACAATATCGCAGATCAACGAGGTTTTACAGGCGGCGATGGTTGTTGCGCTGAAAGTAGCTGCACCCATTTTGATCGTCAGTATTTTATTGGGCCTGATTGTTTCGATCTTTCAGGCTGCAACCCAAATTCACGAGCAGACCCTTACCTTTGTACCGAAGTTAGTGGCAATTGGCGTAATTTTGGTTATTTTGGGACCATGGATGTTTGAAACAATGAATGATTTTACCTTATATATCTTTCGCATGATTGCAAAATTAAATTAAAAGATTAAAATAGTTGGAAGGTGTGATCATAAGCTTCTTATGAATATGGACTATGATTTTACCCTCCTGCTTTTTATATTTATGAGGATGTCGGGCTGTATCCTGTTTAACCCGATACTGGGCAGAAGAAACTTACCGGTCATCCTTAAAGTCGGGCTTACCCTTATGCTCTCGGTTTTTTCCTATCATCTTATTCCTGCGCAGACCATTCATATTTCCTCTTTCCTTGTGCTCTGCATCAGCCTGTTAAGGGAACTGTTGATTGGGTATATCGTGGGATATATCATCCAGTTGTTTTTATCTGTAATCATGATCGGCGGCGAAAATATGGATATGCAGATCGGTATATCCATGTCGAAAATTTACGATCCGCAAAGCAATGTTTCCATGCCGCTGTCCGCGTCTTTCATGAATCTGATGTTTATTCTGATCTTCTTTGCAGTGAACGGGCATCTGACCCTGATCCAGATTTTTATGAAGTTAAGCGTGATGATTCCCTATGATCAGTTTCAGTTAAAACCGGAAACGACACAGTATTTAGTCAGCTTATTTTCCCTCATCCTGATTTACGCGGTTAAGCTGGCGCTTCCGGTTCTGGCGGCGGAGTTCATTGCGGAAATCGCCGTCGGGCTGATTATGCGGGCCGTACCGCAGATTGATGTTTTTGTAATTAACATACAGCTGAAAGTAATTCTGGGCTTTGTCATTATTTTAATAATGGTGCCGCCTCTTTCTACCTTCCTTGAAAGATTGATTACTTTGATGTTCGATAATATCAGTCAGGTCTTTGCAATGCTGAAATAGTCTTCGGATCGGCTTGCATCCGATTTAAGGGGGGGATGACATGGCAGACAGCAGCAAGACAGAAAAAGCCACCCCGAAAAAACGAGAAGACGAACAAAAAAAGGGTAATATTTTTCAAAGCAACGATGTGGTCAGCGCGCTTTCCATTCTCGCCCTTTTTACGATTTTAAAAATTATCTTTCCGTTTATTTATCATTATCTTTCCAACCTTATCTTTAAGTACATCACTTACGTAAAAACCGTCCCTGTGCTTTCTGAATCCTTTACAACCGATATCATGCGGGATATTCTGATTTCCGTCCTTTTATTGGCGGGCCCGGTTATGCTGACTTCCATCGCGGTAAGCATTATTGCGACTGCCATGCAGACGAAACTAAAGATCTCCAAGGAAAATATAAAGTTTAAATTTTCCAGAATCAGCCCGATTCAGGGGATGAAAAGGCTGTTTTCCCTTCGTTCCATAGCGGAACTGGTGAAAGCGCTCATAAAGATTTCTGTTATTTTTTATGTTTTATATTCCGCGTTCATCAAAATAACAGCATCCTTTACGCAATTAATGTTTGAAGATGTTTTTCAGGCGGTTTCTTTTATTCTGAACTCGCTGATGGATATTGTTATACAGCTTTCCATTGCTTTTATTTTTATAGCGGCTCTGGATTACCTGTACCAATGGTGGGAATACGAAAGAAACATCCGCATGTCAAAACAGGAAATTAAGGAGGAATATAAACAACTCGAAGGGGACCCGTTTATTAAGGGACAAATCAAGGAAAGACAACGAAAAATATCCATGCAGAGAATGATGCAGCAGGTACCCACCGCGGATGTTATCGTTCGAAATCCAACCCACTTTGCAGTTGCTCTGAAATATGATATTCATAAAAATAACGCGCCGATTGTTGTCGCGAAAGGGCAGGATTATATGGCGCTGAGAATTATAGACATTGCTGAAAAATACAACATTCCCATGACAGAAAACCGGCCGCTTGCCCGGGCTTTGTATGAGACCGTAGAAGTGGACAGGGAAATTCCGGAGCAGTTTTACATGATTATTGCCGAGGTTATGGCGTGGGTTTATTCACTGAAGAAGGAGACGAAGCGATATTGAAGATCCGTAATAACATAGTGGCAATCTTTGTAATCCTCATTATCGGATTTATCATCATTCCGCTGCCTCCTTTTTTATTGGACATGATGTTTATTATAAACATATCCCTTTCCGTTATGATCCTTCTGATGACCATGTATGTTAAAAACGCATTGCAGTTTTCTATTTTCCCTTCCATGCTGTTAATGACCACCATTTTTCGGCTGGCATTGAACATTTCATCAACACGGCTCATTCTTACCCAATCCGGAAAAGCAGGCCAGGTTATTGAAACTTTCGGAAAATTTGTTTTAAGAGGAAACGTTGTTGTCGGTTTTATTATCTTCATTATCATTGTTATCGTAAACTTCATGGTTATTACAAAAGGCTCCGAACGTGTTTCGGAAGTATCCGCAAGGTTTAAGCTGGATGCTATGCCCGGTAAGCAGATGGCAATCGACGCCGATCTGAACTCAGGCATTATCGACGAATCCACGGCGCGTCAGCGCAGAGAAGACATCCAGCGCGAAGCGGAATTTTACGGTTCCATGGACGGTGCCACCAAGTTCGTTAAAGGCGATGCCATTGCCTGTATCATTATCACGTTTATCAATTTCATCGGCGGAACCATTATCGGCATGGTGCAGGGCGGAAGCTCCTTCGCCGATGTTCTGAATGTTTATTCGATTGCAACCGTCGGTGACGGTTTGGTCTCGCAATTGCCGGCGCTGATGATTTCAACCGCAACCGGTATGATCGTTACGCGCGCCGCGTCGGATTCCAGCCTGAGCCTGGATGTTTCCAAACAGTTTTCGTCTTATCCGATTGTCATGATTATCGCGGCATTTACCTTGATTTGCTTTTGCTTTATTCCGGGAATGCCGGTTGTGCAAATCCTGATTTTAGCAATCGCCCTTTTAGCGGCAGGTTTCAGTCTGAAGAAGAAGAACGAAACTGCCGCTGTGGCGGGGCAGAAAAACCAGGTGCCGGAAACGGCCGCCGCGGAACAGGATGAAACCAGCTATTATAAAAATATTGACAATATTTATGATCTTCTGCAAATTGACGCGATTGAAATGGAATTCGGCTACAGCCTGATTCCCCTGGTCGATGAAAACAGCGGAAGCAGCTTTATCGAAAGACTGGTTACCTTCCGGAAACAGTTTGCTTTGGAAATGGGTATGGTTATCCCGGCGGTTCGCCTGCGCGACAACGGAATGCTGAACCCGAACCAGTATGTTATTAAGATTAAAGGGGAGGAAGTCAGCCGGGGAGAAATTCTGGTGGATTATTATCTGGCACTCGACCCCGGAAATCTTACGGGCGTTATCGACGGAATTGAAACCATCGAGCCGGCCTACGGAATCCCGAGTAAATGGATTACCAAGGACAAAAAGGAAATTGCCGAAATTTACGGCTATACCGTAATCGATCCGCTTTCCGTGGTCGTTACCCATTTATCCGAAACCGTTCGCAGACATGCCTATGAGCTGCTTTCCAGACAGGATTTAAATCAGCTGCTGGAAACCGTCAAAAAGACCGGTTCCACCCTTGTGGACGATGTCATACCCAACTTGATTTCCTTTTCCGGCCTTCAAAAAATCCTTTGCAACCTGTTAAAAGAGGGCATCCCGATTCGGGACATGGAAACCATACTCGAGACGATTTCGGACTATGCCGTCAATGTACATGATCCGGAGATTTTAACCGAATATGTCCGTCAGTCCCTGAAACGGACGATTACCCGCAAATGGTCGGACGGCGGCCAGATCAGGGTTATTACGCTGGACAGCGAAGTGGAGAGACTGATTGTAAATTCCATCAGCAAAAACGATCAGGGAACCTATCTTTCCCTTGACCCGCAGACAACGCAGAAAATTGTGTCCAAGCTGCTTGACTGTATCACCAAGGTAAAAGAAGTGATCAATGTACCGATTATTCTTACTTCGCCTGTTGTGCGAATTTATTTCAGCAAAATGCTTGCGCAGTTCTATCCCAACGCGGTTGTTTTGTCGTTCAATGAGCTGAATTCCGACGTGCAGATTCAAGCGGTTGCCAATGTAGTGCTTGAATAACAGGCCGCAAGAAATTTAAGTTTGAAGGGAGGGGCGGCTGAATTGAAAAATATAGAAACAGAACAGATTTCAACAGTGGAATTATGGGCGCAGTACCATCAGACAAAAGATCAAGGTGTCCGAAATCTGCTTGTCATACAATACAGTTACATCGTAAAATGCATCGCGCTCAAAACGGTCGGTCGCTACCAATATTTTAATTATATGGACGATATCGTCAACGAAGGTCTTATCGCGCTGCTGGATGCGGTAGAAAAATTTGACGAGGAAAAGAAGGTTAAGTTTGAAACCTATGCTTCCATCAAAGTGCGCGGTGCCATGATCGACTACATACGGAAACAGGATTGCTTTCCAAGAAGGCTGAAACGCATTGCCAAGGATATCAGTGAGGCGGAAAATGATTTAAGCCATCATTTAGGCCGCGGACCCACCGATAAAGAAATGGCGGAGTATTTGAAAGTCAGCCTGACGGATTTTGAAAAGATGCAGGCGGAAACCTGTGTGCTGAATATGCTTTCCTTTGAAGAGATGATCTATGAAAAGGGCGTTGAAAATATTCAGGTAAGCCAGTCCAGTGATTCCATTCACGGGCCGGAGCAGGTGGTGGCCGAAAAGGAGCTTCAGGACATTCTTGCGGACGATATTAAACTGCTGAATGATAAGGAGCAGATCGTTATTTCGCTGTATTATAAGGAACAGTTGAAAATTAAAGAAATATCGGGTGTAATGGGAATCAGCGAGTCCAGGGTTTCACAGATTCACTCCAGCGCACTTCGCAAATTAAAGAAGTATTTAGCGGAATACCTAAACCAGTAAGGAGGAAAAAAGATGGACAGAGGATTTTACGCCCTCGGCTCCGGCATGCTGACGCAGAGCAGGGTTTTAACCGGAATCAGTAATAACCTGGCGAATCTGGAAACTCCCGGATACAAAAAGAAAAAAGTTTCTGTTTCCACATTTGGAAAAATGATGATTAACCGAGTCGATACACAGAAAACAGAGATCGGAGATATGAGCCTGATAACGGTGGCGGACAAAACGAACACCATCCATACGGAAGGTGTTTTAAGCAATACCAACCGGTCACTGGACTTTGCGATTAAAGGCGAGGGCTTTTTTGCGGTTCAGGGGGAAAACGGCACGGTATACACCCGCAACGGCAGCTTTAACGTCGACAAGGACGGTTACCTGGCTCTGAAAGATGTCGGCCGGGTTTTAGGAAGTAACGGCCCGATTAAAGTGGGAACCGACCAATTGGCAGCGGATGAGCAGGGAAATCTGATGGTAAACGGGAAGAACGTCGGCAGGATTGCGGTTTATAATTTTGCCGATTACAATACTTTGCGGGCCAGCGGGGAAGGAATGTTTTCTTCCAACGGCGGGGCGCCCACTCTTATACAAAACCCCAGTATCCTTTGGAAAATGGTAGAAGGTTCCAATGTGAATGCGGCGGAAGAGATGACGAGTGCACTTTCCGCGCAGCGGAATCTTCAGAATTGCTCCCAGGCGTTAAAAATGTATGATCAGGTGCTTACCAATTCGGTGACTAATATTGCAAAATTATAAGGCAGAGGTGAACGATCGTGATTAATTCTTTCTATACGGCGGCAACCGGCACCATCAATTTGCAAAACGGCATGGACGTTACGGCAAATAATGTTGCGAACCTTTCAACGGTCGGCTACAAGGCGTCCGGTTCGACCTTTTCCGATCTCCTGTATACCAATATCCGCGACGGCAATGAAAATTTGAAATGCGGGCACGGCACCAAGCTTCAAAAGACAGATACGCAGTTTGAACAGGGTTCTCTTAGAGAAACCGGCCGTGCTTTGGATTATGCGCTGATCGATCCAAACGCCTTTTTTGCCGTTCAGACAAAAGACGGGGTGCAGTATACCCGCAGCGGAAATTTCCATATCTCCTTGGAAAACGAAAAAGGTTATCTCGTTGATTCTGTCGGGAATCATGTGCTGGATGCCAGCGGTAAGCCGGTATCCGCAACAAGCGAAAAGGACAGCCCGAGCGTCGGCGTTTATTCCTTTTTAAACGAAGACGGGCTTATACGTACGGGTAATACTTGTTTTATAGAAACCGCAGAATCCGGAAAAGCCAATGTAGTGACAAATCCGGAAATTAAAAATGGATTTCTGGAAGAATCCTCCGTTAACAGCGCAGATCAAATGGCTTCTATGATGGGGTATCAGAGGGCATTCCAATTTAATTCGAAAATCGTACAAATGTCGGATGAGATTATGCAGACCGTAAATTCTTTAAGATAAAAAATAGATGGAACATTGAGGAGCGATAAAAATGAGTTTGGATTCGCAGCTGGCTGGAGAAGAAGCGCAAATAGAAGAGCCAAAGCCTCAGTTTGATCTTACCGTTTCGGTGGACAGTATGCTGGCCTTTTTAAGAGTAAAGCCGGCCAACGCCGATCAGGTCGTTACATACGATGAGGTTGTCGATTACCTCACGCAAAAAGGAATTACGTATGGCATCTGTGAGGATGACATACGCGATTTTTGCGAAACAAAAAAGTTTTACACGGAGCTTCTTTGCGCAAAAGGAGACCTTCCGGTAGACGGTGAGGACGGATCCATTACCTATAACTTCAGTACGAATACGGATTTTCGCCCAAAGGAAAGGGCGGACGGCACCGTAGATTTCCGAGATCTGGATATGGTTAAAAATATTGCGAAGGGGGAAGAGCTTTGCCGGATTACCCCTCCGGTACCCGGAAAAGACGGAACGGATGTTTTTAATCGGACGGTTCCTTTTAAACCGGGGCGTTCCCCCTTGCTTCCGGGAGGAATTAATACCGCTGTCTCCGAAGACGGGCTTGCGTTGATCGCCGAAGTGGACGGTTGCATTAATTTTACATCTTCCAGAATTGATGTAAGTGAAGTCTTTATTGTACGGGGCGACGTGAACAGCGCTTCCGGAAATATCAATTCAATTGGCTCTATCATTGTCCAGGGCGACGTCCGGGAAGGATTTTCCGTGAAAGCGGGAAAAGACATCTCCATTCACGGAATGACAGAGGGAGCCATTATCGAGGCGGAAGGAAACATCACCATTTCCAACGGAATGAATGGGATGGGGAAGGGCTCTTTAAAAGCGGGCGGGAACATTGTCGGTAAATATTTTGAAAATTCTGTTTTAACTGCGAACGGGGATATTTACGCAGATGTACTGATGAATTGCAGGGCGACGGCAGGCGGGTCGATCATTTTAAAAGGCAACAAAGCCTCTTTAATCGGTGGAAAATATGAAGCCGGTCAAAAAATCGTTGCTCACAATATCGGAACAGGAACTTCCAAGGCGACGAAAGTTTCCATCCAATCGCCAAAACTCAATGATCTGCTCGTTATCGGTTCGGAAGAAGAAAGTATGGAAGCACTGGAGCAGCAGTTGACCAATGCCAAAAACGACTTGGAGGATTTTCAAAGCAAATTTGCAGATTTAAGGGCGCAGATCAGAGCGGATAATCAGATGGAACCGGAAAAGCAAAGCCAGATGATCAAGGCGGCAATTATTAAGAAAGCCAAAATGGCGGACGAAGTACAGGGCATTAAGGATAAATTGAAAATAGCAAGTGAAAAGAAAAACAGCCTTTCCGAGTTTAAAATTGTCGGTTCCAGCGTTGTTTATATCGGCACGAAAATGTCGATTGGTCCTTTTAATCTTACATTGATGAATGATTACAGCAATATGAAATTTTATGCGAATGCAGATGAAATCGTATTTAGCCCCGTTTTGCCATCCGATTTTTAAACGACAGCTTCCCAATGCAGCCGAAAGGCCGGAAGCTTGTTCTGATTTATAGCCGAAATGCGGCGGAATGGAGAATAAGATGTCAATTTTAAATTTGGAACAACTCAATGAGATGCATATCGATGTTTTGAAAGAAATAGGAAATATCGGGGCCGGAAACGCCGCTACTTCTCTTTCACAGATGCTGAATACGGAAGTGGATATGACGACGCCGGTTGTTAAGATATTGGATATCAGCGATGCTGCCAACCTGCTGGGCGGCCCGGAAAACGTGGTTATAGGCATTTTGTCCAAGCTGGGCGGCGACATCGAAGGAATTATGATGTTCATTATTGAACAGGATTTTGCGAAAACCGTGCTGACGTCCCTGCTTGGCGTTCAGGAGGTCAGCTGCGATAAATTGTCGGATATGGAGCTGTCGGCTATTTCCGAACTCGGAAATATTATGATCGCCGCGTATACCGGTTCGATCGGCACGCTGTCACAGATGAATTTAAAAACAACGGTGCCCGCGATTACCGTCGATATGGTCGGCGCTATTTTAAGTGTCCCGGCTATCGAAATGGGTTCCGTTTCCGATAAAATCATCTTTATCGAGGATGATTTCCTGAGTGGAAAGAAAGACGTTACAGCGAATATGCTGCTGGTGCCTTCTATCGATTCCTTAAATAGATTAATGGAGAAATTGGGTATTGCATTATGAGTAGTGTTTTTACAATTGGGATATCGGATATGAAGATCGTAAAATATGATGATTCGCTGGTAACTTATGCGCTTGGTTCCTGCGTAGGCATATGCTTATATGATCCGGCTATGAAAATCGGCGGCTTAGGGCATATCATGCTGCCGAATTTTCCTTTAAGTAATCCAAAAGAAAATCGAAACCGCTTTGCCGATACATGTATTCCCGACATGATACAACAGATGGAAAGAATGGGGTGCAGCCGAAGGAGGATCATCGCGAAAATAGCGGGCGGTGCAAAAATGTTCGATGTGGCAGGCGATTCCTCTTTCGGCAATATAGGTCAGCGCAATATTGCATCTGTTAAAAATTCTCTGGCGCAGCTTCAAATTCGAATCTGCGCGGAGGATACGGGTTTAAATTACGGCCGAACGGTTTATTTTTATACAGAGGACGGGCGGATGGTGGTCAAATCCTTTTCAAAAGGAGTTAAAACGTTTTAAAAGGATTACAAGTAAAGGCATTCTTTCAATTTTAGAATTGAAAGAACGCCTTTACTTGTGTTTTGTATGCTTAATTTATATTTCTATAGATGTTTTGGCCCTTCTCGTCCTTGCGAAGCTGATTGATTTTCTCTTGCAGCTCCGTACACTGCTTTTGCAGGGTTTCACGGGCAATCTGATCTAACGCGCCCGCTTTTTGCAGGATATCCGCACAGTCGCGGGAGAGCTTCAAAATTTTCCGTTCCTCATCACTGCCGCATTGATCGTCCTGAATCGCATCCGGTTGTAACAGACGGGCCAAATGCTCCTGCTGTTCAGCCGGCAGATTTTTCGCCAGCTTCTGAATCAGGCTGTTGCATTTCTTTACCCTGTCGATGTAAATACCGCGCAATTCGAGGAACTGATCCAGCTCAACTTCCTGCTGCGTGCAGCGAACTTCAATCTGCTTTGTCAGATTCCAGATCTTTGTCAGCAAAAGAACCTTTTGCTCGAGACAGGCAATGATTTCATCCATAAGTTATAAGCCTCCGAAAGGGCGGAATTCTCTTCCGGCCCTTTATTTTTTCATATGGCAGAGCTTTTCCGCTTCCGCCCATGTATCCCTCATATTTTCCACCAAGGGAACAAGTTCATCTAAGCAAGAGGGATCACGTTTCACTTCGGCTTTTATAATTTGCTGGTTGAAAAAATAGTATAAGTCATATAAATCTTTTGAGATACTATAATTCCAATCCAATATGGATGAAAGATAACTGAAAATTCGCTTGCATTTATCCGTGCATTTCTCAGCGGTTTCATAATTTTTGTCTTTCAGCATCATGGAACCGTAGTGAAGATTCTTCAACGCCTCGTTGAACAGCGTTATAAGCTGCTCGCCTTTCGACATTGTATTAATGGATTGTTCTTTGTATTGCATAATAGGATCAATTGGCATTTTTAGGCTCCTCCTGAAGTTAAATTATCCGGAACATCATGAGGAAGTACCGAAATTCGTGAATATGCCCGACTGGGCATTCATTTGGCTGATGTACTGCTCCAGCTTGGTGAACTTTGAATAGTAACGATCCTGCTCATCCTTCAGCCGGGTCTGCAAATCCTTAATTGTTTTGGTATAATCGCTGATTTTCTGCGTCAGTGTACTGTTGTCGTATGTTGTGCTGTTGTCGAGGCCTGCTTTTGCAACCAGCAGTCCGCTTCCTCCGGTGGTTTTAATGTTATCATTAATAACACTCTGCATCTTGTACGCGACACCGTCGGAATCGGTAAACAGAGCGGCAACCTTATCGGGATCATTCGTCAGGGCGTTTTTCAGCTTCGTTTCGTCAACCGTTATCTGCCCGTTTCCGGAATAGTCATTTGCTTTCGTAGCAATACCGATTTCAAAGAGGGCCCCCTTAACGGAGTCTACCTGGTCGGTCATCGCTTTGCGAAGGTTCAGGCAAAGATTGCTCAGAAGGGGATCGCTGTTTAATATGCCAACCTTGGCCTTCTTTTCATATTCCGTAATCTGCGTTTCCGTCATTTGCGCTTTTTGATCGTCCGTCAGCGGCAGATACTTGTCGTTAGCGCTTTGGCGCTCATTGATTTTGGTGGTGCAAAGAGTAATGATGCTGTTGTAGTCATCAACAAAACTCTTAATCTTATCGTATAATTTATCCGTCTGGCTGTCTGCGGTAAACTTTATGGGTTTATCTGCTGAAACAGTCGTGTCCGTTGTAGAGAGCAATTCAAAATTGACCCCGTCAAGCGTAAATTTATTTTCCGATCTGGTGATTTCAATTGCGTTGTTCGCATTTCCGTCCAAGCTGACGGTCATCTTGGCATCCTGCCCTTTTGTCAGGCTATATGCAGAGCTGTTTTCGATATAATTCCCGTTCGTATCCTTTGTAGGCACAGTACCAAAGAGAGTGTCAGCAAGGTTACATTTGTCGTCTATATTTTTAATATCCACACGGCTGGCACTACCGCCGTTCTTTGCTGCAACGCTGAAAGAGTCATTTACACTGGAATATGTAATATTCACGTTCGCATGCTGATCATTATTGATCGTCTTGAGAACCGTATCAATGGTATCCGTCTTTTTAAAGGTAAACTTCTGATCGTTAATGATAATGCCATATGTACCGTCAGCCGATGCTTGCAGCGGAGTGCTGAGGTTAGATTGGATATCTTCCAACGTTTTATTGGTGTTTATACGGTTGGTTTCACCGGCATATACCTTCAGAGCGCCGTTGGTGCCAAGAACGCCGGATTTGTCACAGGTATCCAGCGAAAGGACCGAAGTTCCAACAGCGACACCATTTTGTGTTGTATCCTTGTATGTTTCAAAAGACAATTTCCCGGAATTTATGGATACGTTTACTTTGCTAACAATGGCTCCACTCGCATCTTTTGCTGTTCCGAATTCCGCTGTCAGCTTTTTCTGTAAATATGCCTGAAGTTTTTCCGGAGTAGAATAGTCGTTGTCCGCAGAGTTCAAATCGCTTGCATCTAAGGTGATATATTTTTTCACACCGTCAAGAGAAAAAGTAAGAGTGGAACCTGCAAGCGTATCGCCCAAATAGCTGCTTACCAGCTTGCTGCGGTCGACTGTACCGGAATTTGATATGGTTCCATCCGTCTGCTTCAGGCCAAGACCCTGAAGCAGATTCTGGCTCCCGCCGGTAATGGAAAGCGCGTCGGATACACCATCTTTTGTCTTAAAAGTTACTGCACCAGTGTTATCTACAGTAACATCCAATTTATCATGTAAATCAGATAATTTTCCGCTTGCATCGGTATTACTCCGAATCGCTTCGCTTAATATTGCCTGAAGGGACTTTGCTGCTGTTGCGGGGTCGGAAGAAATTTGGGTGTCTTTAGGAATGGTAAGCGTGTAACTGGTAGTTCCTATTTTAATATCCAGCGTTGAACCCGCGGTCAGCGTGTTTTTAAAAAAGCAGTCTGTGTTTGCTTCAACAGGACTACTAATCGTATTGCCGGAATCACCCTTGTTCAGATTTAAACCGGAAAGAAGCGATTCCGTTCCGTCCGTAATACTAATCTTGCTGTCTGCGGTAAGGGTTACTTTATTGCTGTCTACACTGAATTGGACTTTGCCGGCCAGCCCGTCGGTTTTTGCAATCGCATCGTTTAAGGCGTCCGTAATTTTACTGACACTGTCGCCTGAATTGAAAACAACACTGCTGTCTAAAGTCAGTTTATAATCTTTGCCGCCATAATTGATCGTCATCGTGCTTCCTGCGATGTTGTTGGGGGACCAAGAAGTACTTAAGGCTCCTGTAGTAATCGCTTCATTGGAAGCTTTATGCATGGAAGTAAAACTCGCCTGCTGTGCCAGCTGAGATATTTTGGTTACCACCATATTTTTCGCAGCGTTTGCATTTCCGGTCACATTCAGGAAAGGGGATGAATTTTTAATGGCTGTGGAAGTAAAGAAACCGGGATTTAAAATGCTGCTGCCGCTTGTAGTCGTTGAAAAATATTTTGTCTGAAACTCCGTAAGCGCTTTTATTACTTCACGATAGGACGATTGCTGCCATTGCGCAATTTGTTTGCTCTGGGCTTGTTTATCTATTTTATTTTGTGTTCCAGCTGAAAGCTGTTTAACCAGAGAATCCGTATCCAATCCGGAAACAAGACCACTCAAACGCTTATTTGAAGACGTTGTGGTAGCGCTTGTAGACGTTGAACCTGTCTTAGAGACAATCATGGCTATGTACCTCCCTGACGAATAATATACTCGTTATAATGAAGCTCTTAATCATATATCGTACTGAAATGACAAAAAATTAAGTAAGTTATATTAAAAAACAATAAAACTGGAATAATTTATAGAATATGCTTTGACGAAATATGGATTTGTATGGTATGATATACAATAATAACTGCGAACGTATGAATGATTATATTTAAATTGGATGTAAAGGGGATGGTATGTGATATGGCCTTTGTTCCAATCAATAAGTTAAAACCCGGTATGATTTTAGACAGAGATATCTATCTATTTAATAATGTAACATCAAGAATTATCATGCTGCGATCCGGGCAGACATTATCAGAAGCTTATATTGAAAGGCTGCATGAGTTTGATATTCTTGGAGCGTATATTCATACCAATGAAGAAAAAGAAAAGATCCGCAACCCTTCACAGAGTATTCGGTATCCGATTAAAAAGGAGCTAAGGCAGGAAGCGCTTTTAAGCGTACAGCAGGTTTATAAAATGTTTAACCAGGGCGCTCAAAAAATAAATGTGAGCAGCATTAACCAGACCATGAACATCTCCAAAAAATTGGTGAATTCTTTAAAATGTAATGTGGAAGCGAAAATTAGCATCGCAAATTTGAAATTATACGATGATTATACATATAACCATTCCCTCGGGGTTTCCATTTTGTCCATTGCAATCGGGTTGGAACTGGGGCTGAAAACACAGGACTTGTACGACCTTGGGCTATGCGCCCTTTTACACGATATTGGAAAGATGGCGGTTCCGATATCGATTATCGCCAAACCGGCCAAGCTGACAGAGGAAGAATTCAATATTGTTAAGCAGCATCCCGGAAAGGGTGCGCTGTTTTTTATCCAGCATCATTTGGCAAATAAGTCCATTTGTGAAGGAATCCTTACCCATCATGAAAAATATGACGGCACAGGGTATCCGAGAGGGCTGTCCGGAGAAGATATCCCCCTGTTTGGACGGATTATTTCCGTTGCGGATGTTTACGACGCATTGACTTCCGTCCGGCCGTATCGAAAGCCGTCGACGCCCGCGGAAGCCATAGAATATCTTATGGGGTCAAGCGGTATTGCGTTTGATCTCGCAATTGTCAAAGCTTTTTTAAATAAAGTTGCACCGTACCCAATCGGCTCCTGTGTGAAGCTGAGCAATGGCGAAGTCGCAATTATCGTAAAGCAGAATGATAATAATCCTACCCGTCCGATTGTGCGCCTTCTGAAACAGCCGGACGTTTTAATGGATTTATGTTTCCAGCGCGATACGCAGAATATTGTAATTGAAGATATCTGCAGTATCACCACGGAACTATAATAATGATGAAATGATGAATCGTAAGTGCGCCAGTTCGTGTAAAAAACTTGAATGGGCAATTTCCATCCAAGGCATTTACAAGGTCTGGAGTTAATGTGGAACAAATTTTTTGTAAGCTCAATACGTCCACGTTCATATGTGGTAATCATGGTAGCTCATGATGTTGCCTCCGTCGGAATGTTGCTTCGCAGCTTCATTCTACACGAAGGTTTCATTTTGAGCTATATTTTTGCTCATTTTATCTTGCACACTTCATTTTACAATCTGTAAAATATAAATATCAATATCTCTTCTAAAAAAACAGGTATACAATTCCCAAATAATATGCTAATATATAATTATTTGAAGGAAAAGAAAAAGAGGGTGAAAAGTTGAGCGCCATAAAAGTAAATTTGGACGGGCTCGACTCCAGCGCTATACAAATCAGAACAGTCGCCTTGACATTGGGCGATTTAAAATCATCGATGAACAGGGTGTTCTGCAGTATAGACCCGAAAATAAAGCGCAGAAGAAATATTAGCGGGTCGATTGCAGATATTCAAAAAGAGATGGAAATGCTGTATACTGAAATGAACGAGTTGGGCAGCTTCATTTCTTCTTCAAAAAGTCAGTATGCCAATACGGAAGCACGGCTTTTCCAGATGTCAAGCGATTATACAAACCGGTTCCACGAGATGATGGAATCCGCAAATGCCGAAGAAAACTGGCTGGAGCTCATCGGATACGCTGTAATCGGGAACGCAAAGGGTTTGGAAAGTTTTCTGAAACAAGCCGGAGACCTTATTGTAAACGTTGGTTCTAAAGTTATAAGCGGCGTTGAAGGCGTGGCTGTATCGTCCGTATGCAATTGTGTAGAAGGTTTTGCGAATGCCGGCTTCGGAGTTGCTGAATTTTTTCATTTGGTCCCGGATACGTCTGCAAGGTATGAATTCAAACATGACCTTGATGCGCTTCAAGCAGCGATAGCGGATCAATATGTATTGGATAAACAGTGGTATTATGGCGGGCGGGCTGTTGGAGATATCACGAGTTCCATCGTGGGTACAAAAATTGCTGCGAACGGTTTAATAGCAGTTGCCGCTGGACTCGTTGGAGAGGGAGTGGGCGCTGGTTTTACTGTCACTGGTGCAGGCGCAGTAGCAGGTGTTCCGGCAATGGTCGTTTCCGGCGCTGCTGCAGCAGTGGGAGCACTTGAAGTCGCTGCAGGGCTATCCGTATCCGCTGTTTCGATTAAAAACTTTAGAGATGACTTTTCCAAGTTTCAGAAGGAAGGGCAGGCAAATGGAGCTTCTAAATCTGAAAATACAAGGCACGGAGATCAACGTTTAAAGGAGAGAGGATTTACTGATGAGAAAGTAAATGATCTCATTAATAATTATTCTCAGAAAGTTTATCAAGAAGGAGGAAAAACGGTTTATGCAAAGAAAAATGGAAATTATTATGATGTTATAATTACAAATGCAGACGGTGAAATAATAACTGCAGTCGGTGGAAATAGTAAATCTTTAAGAACATGGAAGGATGTTACTAGAATGTTAAATAATAATGGCGGATATAGTACATTGCCATATTAGAGAGGAGAAAGTCATTGGCATTTATTACAAATATAGAAAAAAATTTAAAATTAGAAATAAGTTTAAAAAAGAATAGTATGTTTGATTACAATCCGCAAAGAAGTGACCATGAAAATTGGATTCCATTTATCCTTTGTTTAACTTTGCCCCAAAGATGTAGTATGATTGATGAAAGTGCTAACGCTACAATGACAATTTATGAAATTAAAAATTTAATTCATGGAGTTGAAGGTGTACTAGAACATTTGGACTGTCCAGAAAATTATGTTTATAATTTTTATAACAGTGAAGGATTTTTTGGATTAGAGCTAGAAGTAATTCCTGAAGATAATGTTGTTGAGATTAAATTATGGATAAATGTGGGAAATCAAACAAAAGGTGAAATTTTTGGATATGATGAGGGGGTGAGATTTGTTTCAGGCAAGAAAGAGTTAATTGATTTTCTGGTAGGAATTAAGCAAGAAATATTTTGGGATTAGTAACTTTTGAAAACTTTAAATGCGTAATGGCATACATGTACCTAACTATAAATTCAGATATTAGTAATCAGCAGTAACCAGCGAAAACAAATGAAAAAGGATGGGAAAGTTCAATCTCTCCCATCCTTTTTTAAGTAGGTTAATTCTGTTCGGCAGTTTCTGCCATTGTGCTGCTGACAAGCTCTATCTCGTTTTCATTCAGGATTTTGCTGGTATCCAAAAGCATAACTACCTTGTTTTCCACCTTGCCGATTCCGGTTAAATATGCATTCGTACGGTCCTTGGACATTTTCGGCGGGGGAGAGATATTGTCATCACCGATATTTGTAACCTCGTCAACCGAATCCACGATAAAACCAATATGGGTTTCATCGATTTTTGTTACAATGATGCAGGTGTGCTCGTCGTATTCCACTTCTTCTTTGCCAAAACGTAAGCGTACGTCGATAACAGGAATAATGTCGCCCCTCAGATTAATGACCCCTTTCGCATAATGAGGCGAATCGGGGACGGGTGTGATTTCCTGTTTGCCGATGATCTGGACTACATCGGCAATCGGAACGCCGAAGAGCTGTTTGTCGGTCCAGAACGTCAGGTATTTTCCTTTCATTTCATTCGTATCATTTTCTTCAACGATTAATCCTTTATCATTCTCCATTTTTATCACCCTATCATAAAAATTTTCGATATAATACTGTGAAGATTAAAGCAGACCCCTGGAAGATTTGATTTGCTCTCTTTGCAATTCAAAGAGATAGCGGCAAAGCAAGTCGAACTGATGCGTTGTATTATCAAGAAAGGAGCACCCGTAACCGTTCAGATGGGGGACTTCCTTTTCGCGCTCAACCTTGCAGCTGAATGGAATCTCATTCCCGTAAAGAGGAAAGGTAACGATGAAGGGCTGGTCAATTTCCAGCTTCCTCTCCGTGTTGATAAATAAGCCGCTTAAGCTTAAATCCGTAATCGTTACTTCAAATTCCGGCGTATCGATTTCCTCGGTTGTTTCGGTCGGCAATAAACAGGCCTTCGCTTTTTTGGTAACCTTTAACCGGAAGAAGCTTCTTCTCTCAAAATCAATCAAATTCTGGATATTGGTAATTTGCATTAATTCGGAAGTGGAAAGAAAAACCCGCCCGACCAAAACTTTAAAACCTACAGTATTATTATAAACGTTTATTTTTACCGGTGTGTTGCAATGAACAATCGGAAGCACATCGAAGTCATTGCAGATCTGAATGGCTCCATGCAGAATGTCGCTGATTGACCCGGTAGTAAGCAATTCATTTGAAATCGTCTTTATTTCACACGGCGAATGAAGATACTGCGTAGGTATGGGGAACATATTGAAAATACCTCCAAAAAACTAGTGTCCGATGATGCGCATAAAAACGTTAATTTTCCGGTATCTGATCATCGTCTTCGTCAGCGAGGATTCTTTCAATATCCAGTATCATGACGGCATTCTCGTTCAGTGTTGCAATCCCTTTTACAAAACTATTGGTTGTATCTTTCGACAGCCTGGGGGTGTCGCTGATTTGATTTTTCGCGATATTCGTTACATCGTTGACGCTGTCGACAATCAGCCCCACGCTTAAATCGTTGACTTCCGCCACAATGATGCTCGTATGATCGTCATATTCCCGCTTTTCTTTATTGAACTTCAATCTTACGTCTACCAATGGAACGATTTTCCCTCTTAAATTAATCACGCCGATGATAAAGGGCGGTATTTTCGGAACAAACGTGATCGGCTGCATGCGGATAATTTCAACTACCTCGCTGCTTGGGATAGCAAACAGCTGTCCATCAATAAAAAAAGTTAAATATTTTTCCATAGATACAGTTTCAACTTGTGTGTTATTTTTAACTAAAATGTCTTCTGCCATATATCATTCACCATTTCTACCGTTGCCGTTTCGGTAAGATATTTTGCTCCGACAATACCGGCCTTATTTTGTCGGCGCCAGAAAACGAAAAAAACCGCTATAAATATATATCGGCTTTTTTTCAAATAATTAAAGGAAGTTCAAAATAAAAATTTCTTTTATTTTGAATTTTCATCTGTTTTTAATATAGGAATATCCTTTTTCTCCGTTTTGTCAATGGAATAATCTAAAAAATAAACATAGATATCCACAATCGCCTGATAAAGCTCCGGCGGAATTTCCGCTCCGACTTTCAACTGGGAAAGCAGGGAAGCCAGCGAATCGTCATGATAAACAGGCACGTCGCTGTCCTGCGCGACTTCAATAATTTTTTCCGCAATATAGCCGGAGCCGGAAGCGACCACAACAGGCGCACTGTGGGAAGAATCCTGCGCATATTTCAGGGCCGCGGCATGATTATGATCAAACTGTGACATCGATGACATTCTTCCTTTCGTAAACCTTCCTTAAAATCTGCTTTTCCGTACCGGCGCTTTTGCCTGTAACGAGTTCAATGCTCTGCGCCGTCAGGCCGTTCCGGGTAAAGATATCTCCTATTTTTTCGCTGATGGCCCGCCTGTCTTTTTCCAGCGAGGGGGGGCAGTTCAGCTGAATGTCCGCCTTGCCGTTGCTGAAGGAAACAGCGGCTTCAAAATACCCCAGCTTTTTAATATCAAAAGTCAGGTAAAGATGAATGGGCGCGCCGCCTGCTTCCGCATTTCCTTTGCCGGATTTCTTCTTTTCATTTTCTTTTTCAATCCAGATCTCCGTGAACATAAACTGTCCGTTGTAATTGATCGGTAGAAAAATATGGTTGAAAGGCATGTAAACGCTGTTATCCAGCAGAAGGGAGGTCAAAGTATCCCTGTAAAGGGATTGGGTTACGCCGGAACTGCTTTGCTTCATATTTTCCGACAGTACTTTCATTAAGGAATCGAAAAGCGGATTTGCCGGTTTCTGCGAAGCCTCTGTTACCGTTTTCAGGAACATGGACTTCAATTCATTCATTTTCGGTTCCGGCAGATTCAATTCATATTTGCAATAATCCAGCAGAGCCGTGAAAGTTTCCACCACTTCCTGATGAGAGCTTATGTTCAGGCGGGCGAGATTATGTACCAGCAGCGTAATGGTGTCTCTTGCCGTTCCGTAGTCATTTGAAGCCGTTATATACTTGCTTAAAAGCGGAATAATTTTTTCCTTTAAAACGGAGAGGTTTAAATCCAGACCTTTTACAGGCTGGTCCGTTATGACTTCTTCTGTCAGCTCCTTAAGCTGTTTGCTGTACGAATTCGGGATTTGATGGGAAAGGGTGTCCAGCTCCTTTGCGATTGTCTGTGTGGTGTCGGCGGTAGAGAAATATCCGTCATACGCTTTCAGAAAATCGGAGATGGCTTGCTCCAGATTCCGGTCGCCCGGGTATTCGTTTAATGTATTCCGAAGAACGTCAAAAATGGAGCCGGTGAATTTTGTCCGGTTATTGCTCTGAAAAGTCAGGTTCTTCAGAATATCCGCGGATTCCATTTTCATAGCCGCGGTAAGCTCTTTCATGAAAAGGGCGGCGGATCGGTTATCATGAACATTTTCCGGCCGGCTGAAGGCTTCAAAGGTGAATTTTTGCAGCGTTTCAGACAAAGCGGGCGTTTGGTTCAGCTGCTCTAAAAATTTACTGAAAACCGAATTGCGATTTAACAGAAATTCAAAGCGCGCGTTTGTGTCGCCCTGCTTATCGGTATTGGGCTGAACAACCTTCGAAGGGTCGATTGGCGTCATTGGCCCCGGTTGTTTTGTGATGGGAATTTTATTTATGTTTTCATTATTTGTTACAGGCGGGGTAATTCTTAGGTTGTCGGGCATAAAAACACCTCAAAAATAAAATTTGGCATTAATTTTATTAAATTTGTTACGATATATAAATTATAAAGTATATTTAGGCGGTGAAATTATCATGGATAACAATATGGAATCTATGTTGGAAGTTTATTTATTTGAAGCAAACGACTTGCTCGAGCATCTCGACGAAATTTTAATTAACTGCGAAAAGGCGAATTCCTTCGATACAGACAGCATCAACGAAATTTTTCGGATCATGCATACCATTAAGGGTTCCTCTGCTATGATGCAGTTCAACAGCCTTACCACGATTTCTCATAAGGTGGAGGATTTGTTCTACTATGTACGTGAAAACGGAATCAACGAGAAATACAATGAAGAGCTTTTTGACCTGATGTTCCGGTCGAGTGATTTCATTAAAGATGAAATCGCAAAGGTGGAAAACAATGAGCCGCTTACTACAGATATCGGCACTTTTGAGCAGGAAATTAATGATTTTCTTAAAAAGATTTCAGAAGGCGAATCAAACGAAGGCGGGGCTGCGCCGGCAAAGAAGCCGGAAGCAAAACAGGCTGAACCGCAGGCCCAGGCCAAGCCGGCATCCGCGCCGGAGCCGGAACTTCCGAAACAGACGCAGGCTGCCGCGGAGCCCGGCAAATTTGATCCGGAATATCCGTATTCCGTCCGTGTCTATTTTGATGAAGAAACGGAAATGGAGAACCTCCGTGCCGTTATCCTGATCAACGCAATAAAAGATATTTACCAGTACGTGAAATACCTGCCGGAGGATATTGAAACGAATCCGGCCAGCGCAGACGAAATCATCAAAAACGGCTTCCTGATTTTCTTCCGCGACGAGCAGGGGTTAAAGAGCGTTTTAAAAATTATAGAAAATTTTGTTTATACGAAAAATTATACTGTAATTGGAAAGCAGGATAATCCAACAGAAGAAAAATCCGGTGAGAAAAACGGGAGCGAACAGGATACGCAAAACACGCCGCAGACGCAAAACACAGCGCATCCGGTTATTAAGCAGAATCTTATCAATGTGAATCTTTCGAAACTCGACAATCTGATGGATCTCATGGGCGAAATCGTTATAACGGAATCCATGGTTACCACCTCGCCGGCCGGACAGAGCGCCGCAGTGGATAATAATTTCACTAAAGCTTCCAGGCAGCTTCGAAAACTCACGGACGAGCTTCAGGAAATCGTTATGTCGATCCGCATGGTTCCGATTTCGGGCGTATTCCAAAAGATGAACCGTATTGTTCGCGATATGAGCAAGAAACTGGATAAGGATGTCCAGCTAGTTATGGTCGGTGAGGAAACCGAGGTTGACAAAACGATTATCGACAATATCGGCGACCCGATTATGCACGTCGTGCGCAACTCGATGGACCACGGCATTGAAACCAAGGAAGAGCGCGCCCAAACGAAGAAATCGCCGAAGGGGACCATAACGCTGTCGGCTCAGAACACAGGCGGGGAAATTTTAATTTCCATAACGGACGACGGAAAGGGAATTGACCGGAAGGCTGTTCTTCAAAAGGCGAAGAAGCAGGGCCTGCTGAAAAAGCCGGAATCGGAATATTCCTCAAGAGAAGTCAATAACCTCCTTCTGATGCCCGGTTTTTCAACCAACGAAGTCGTAACGGAATATTCCGGCAGAGGGGTCGGCATGGATGTTGTTAAGAAAAATGTCGAAAAGGTCGGAGGAGACGTTTCCATTGAAAGCGAGTTCGGGAAGGGCACCAAGATTCTCTTTAAAATCCCACTTACACTCGCAATTGTAAACGGTATGAAGATATCCGTCGGCGAGACGGTGTTTACCATCCCGATCAATAATATCCGGCAGTCGTTTAAAGTTGATCAGAGTGCCATCCATTATGACACGGATATGAATGAGATTATCATGGTTCGAAACCAGTATTATCCGGTCGTTCGCCTGCATAAGGAGTTCGGGATTGCGTCGGAGATTACGGATATCAGCAGCGGAATCGTCATATTAGTGGAAACCCATGAAAAAGCATACTGCATTTTTGCAGACGCTCTTCTGGGCGAGCAGCAGGTTGTTGTAAAATCCCTTCCGTTATACCTTAATAAATATAATGTTAAGGAAACCGGAATTACCGGTTGCGCAATCCTCGGCGACGGCAGCATCAGCCTGATTCTCGATATCCTCAACCTTTACAATAACAATTAATCATCCTTGCCGCGAAGGATAAAACACGGAGGAAAACGATGATACGTCTGACGGATAAAGAATTTAACGATATCGTAACGTTCATAAAAGACAATTACGGAATTAACCTGACTAAAAAAAGGCAGTTAATCGAATCCAGAATGCAGGTTGTTTTAACAAACAGAGGCTTAACGAATTTTACCGATTATTTTAATCTCGTGAAACAGAACAAATCGGATGAAATTACGGCAATGCTGAATAAGCTGACGACAAATCATACATATTTCTACAGGGAGCCCGCCCATTTCGAATTCATGAAAAATGTTTTCCTCCCGATGCAGGAAAAAACAAATACCCGAAAAGAGCTTCGTATCTGGAGCGCCGGCTGCTCTTCCGGGGAAGAAGCCTACACGACCATTATGACAATGATGGAATATTTTGGCTTAAAAAGAACAAGCTGGGATTATCGGATTCTTGCAACGGATATTTCCTTAAAAGCAATGGAAGCGGCAAAAAACGGGCTTTACGGCGCGGAATCTTTAAAAGAGCTTCCCAAAACGTGGGAAATGAGGTATTTTAATAAGCAGGGGAACGATTATTATGAATTGAAGGATGAAGTTCGGAATCAGGTGATTTTCAAACGCCTGAACCTTATGGAGCCATTTCCATACCAAAAGCCTTTTGATTTGATTTTTTGCAGGAATGTAATGATCTATTTTGATCAGCCTACGAAAAACGCATTGATTAATAAATTCTATGATGCCTTGAAGCCGGGCGGCTATCTGTTTATTGGGCATTCTGAAACGGTCCAGAGGGACACATCCGAGTTCATATATGTTGAACCATCAATCTATCGGAAAGGATAAGTTTTAGATGGCGATAAATAAAAGAGTAAGAGTTTTAATTGTGGATGATTCGCTTTTTTTTCGCACGGCATTGCAGAAAGCGCTTCTGAACAATCCGCATATCGAAATTATCGGAACCGCAGGCAGTGCGGCTGAAGCCGAAAAAAAAATAAAAGAACTGTCTCCGGATGTCGTTACAATGGATGTGGAAATGCCGGATATGAGAGGAACAGACTTTCTAAAAAAGCTGATCCCCACGAATCCGGTGCCGGTCGTTCTTGTAAGCTCGCTTGATATTGGAATTTTTGAGGCGTTAAGCGCAGGCGCGGTCGATTTTGTTCAAAAACCGAATTTGAAAAGCAGCGATGATTTTACGGTTTTTTGTAAGGAACTCAGCACGAAAATAAAAATAGCTTCCTCTGCAAAGGTAAAGAAAGCCCCGGCAGCGCCGGTCATTTCTTTGCCTTTACCGACGCTCTCCAAAAGTGCGATGAGCGAACACATCATTGCAATCGGAGCGTCCACGGGGGGAACAGAGGCTACCGTTGAAATTTTAAAACAGCTCCCGGCGGATATTCCCGGTATTCTGATTGTACAGCATATGCCGGTTGGCTTTACGAAAATGTATGCGGACAGACTCAATAAATTATGTAAATTTGCCGTCGCGGAAGCGCAGAACGGTGATCGGGTGAAACAGGGACAGGCGCTGGTTGCCGCCGGCGACAAGCACATGACTTTGGAAAAGGACTACAAGGGTTACTACGTAAAGTGCGCCGCAGGCGAAAAAGTCAGCGGCCATTGTCCTTCGGTGGACGTAATGTTTCGCTCCGTTGCCAAAACCGCGGGAAAGGACGCCATGGGCGTTATTCTGACCGGTATGGGCCGGGACGGCGCAAGCGGCCTGCTTGAAATGCGCAATAACGGTTCGTTTACCATCGGCCAGGATAAACAGACCTGTGTCGTTTATGGCATGCCTATGGTTGCTTACGATATTGGCGCCGTTGTAAAACAGGCGCCAATTCATGCAATTGCGGGAATTATTATTCAAAAATTAAATAAATGACTAAAAATAAGGGGAATTTTGGTTTATTTTGATTAATCTTTTTCAAATGCTGTCGATATACCTATTATAGAAAAGTGCTTGAATTTTGCACAGCATGCGAAAGGATGCGTACCTTTTCTTGTACTGTATTGTTAGTTACAACCGGGAAGGAACGTGGGATGAATGAACAAAAAGGGAAAAAAGAAAAGTTTAAAAAGAGCGCTGCTCTTCGGAATGGTAGGGCTTACCGCATCGATCAGTATCGTTTGCAGTGTAGCAAACGGGTTCATGATCTATCAGAACTGTAAAAACAATATGGTTTCCATGGTGCAGTCGAATGCCACTTCCTATGATGAAGCCGTTAAAAATGCAATCGATGTATTCAAAATAAAAGCGGAAGCCATTGCCAGTGAAAGTAAGCTCACGGATGCAACGGACCCGGCCGCTCAAAAGGCGCTGTTTGAAAAACTCAGCCAGCAGTATGGCTTTAAAGACATTAATGTAGCGGATGAAAAGGGGAAAACGACCAATAATACCGATATCAGCGACCGCGATTATTTCCAAAAAGCCATGACCGGTCAGACCTGTATTTCCAGTACCGTTGTGCGAAAAACCGATTCCAGCGTTGTTATGTTTATAGCAGCCAAAATTAACAACGGCACAAATTTTAATGGGGTCGTCTATGCCTGCTTGTCAAGCGATACCTTTACAAAAATGATTGATAACGTGACCGTTGGTAAAAAAGGATACGGATTTATAGTCGATAAAAACGGAACCATTATCGCGCATAAAGACCGAAACAATGTTAACAACTTTGTCAATTATCTTAATCAGGCGCAGAAAGATCATTCTTATGACAGTATTGCCTCCGTTGTCAAGAACATGACGGCGGGTAAAACAGGAAGCGAATCGGCGACCATCAACGGCGTTCGTCAGCAGATTGCTTATTGCCCGATTCCCAATACGGACGGCTGGTCTTTGGGTGTAAGTGCGGATTACAGCGAGATGATGCATTCTTATTATGCGTCCATTTTTATTACCGGTATCTTGCTGTTGCTGTTCATCCTTTCTACCTGTTTCTTTGCTGTTCGGATTGCAAATCCGATTACAAAACCGATCGAGAGCCTTGTGCATCGCATTGAGCTGCTTGCGGAAGGCGATCTGCATTCCGAAGTCCCCGTTATCCGCAGCCGCAATGAAATCGGCATTTTAGCGGATACTTTTTCGAAAACAATTGATATCCTTACGAGATATATCGGCGAAATTGCCGTTGTACTGGACAGCCTTTCGCACGGCGATTGCACGGTGAAAACCGAGGAGGATTATAAAGGCGACTTTGTTTCCATTAAAGATTCGCTGAACGCAACCATAGTGAATCTGAACCGTATGTTTGCGAATATTGACCAGTCTGCGGACCAGGTGGCCTGCGGTTCGGATCAGGTTTCGAGCGCCGCGCAGGCGTTGTCGCAGGGAGCTACGGAACAGGCCAGTTCGATTCAGGAGCTTTCCGCGTCAATTACCGAAATTGCCGGAGAAGTCAATAAGAGCGCCGATCATTCACAGCAGGCAAGCCAATATTCTCTTGAAGCCTCCGATGAGGTGGAGCGCGGAAATGAACATATGAGGCAATTGGTGGACGCAATGGCGGAAATCAACGAATCCTCCCAGCAGATTGAAAAGATTATCAAGACGATCGAGGATATCGCCTTCCAGACCAACATCCTTGCTCTGAACGCTGCGGTTGAAGCGGCAAGGGCCGGTTCGGCGGGAAAAGGATTCGCTGTTGTCGCCGATGAAGTCCGCAATCTTGCAAGCAAGAGCAGCGAGGCGGCGAAAAATACCACTACGCTGATTCAAAATTCGATTCAAGCTGTGGAGAACGGTTCCCGGATTGCACATGAAACCGAAGAATCCCTCAACGCAATTATCGGAAAGGTAAAGAGTGCAACCGAACTGATCGGTGAGATTTCCAGATCCTCCAAAGACCAGGCGTCTTCCATCAATCAGATTACCTTGGGGGTCGATCAGATTTCCGCAGTTGTGCAGACGAATTCCGCCACTGCCGAGGAAAGTGCGGCAACCAGTGAGGAATTAAGCGGCCAGGCACAGCAAATGAAGGATATTTTGTCTATGCTGAAACTGAAGGATGTTTCCGGTGAAATCCAGCATGGCCCGACCGGTGAAACGAATTTCCCCGCAGCAGAATCCCCAAGCCGGAATACATATAACACTTCGGATAAATATTAATAATCGATAGTCAATACCACCCGTAAAACGGGTGGCCTGAACGAGCCCTAAAAGGGCATAAGATTGCCAGCGCCTAAAAGACGCTGGCTTTCACTTTGTTCAAGCCGTAGTGGATTGAATACCGGCTAACCCTTAAAAGGGTCTTGGTATTCCTTTGTTGTTAACTTATCCTCAATGAGGTCCTGCTTTTCCTGATCTCGGATATATTTTGCTATAGTTGCCTCATTGAGCCCAACCGTACTCACGTAATATCCTGTTGACCAAAAGTGCTTGTTGCCAAACTTGTATTTCAGATTTCCATGTTTCTCAAAAATCATAGTTGCTGTCTTTCCTTTGAGGTATCCCATGAAACTTGAAATATTGTGTTTTGGTGGGATAGACAGTAAGAGATGGATGTGATCTGGCATCATGTGTCCCTCTATGATTTCTACGCCTTTCCATTTACACAAGTCTTTTATGTCTTTTTGAATATCTGCCCTCAACTGGTTATAAATGATCTTTCTGCGATATTTGGGGGTGAAAACGATATGATACTTGCACACCCATTTTGTGTGTGCTAAACTGTTTGCCATAGAGCATCACCTTTCTTCTGCTTTTTGACGGCTTGAACACTCGTCATTATACCAGAAAGGTGATGCTCTTTTCTTAAGCTTTTAATCTCACGCGCGTAGCGCGCGGGTTTTTCTTTTTCAAACGGCAAGACGTTTGAAAAACCTGCTAAAGCAGACTAAAAGGAATCCCCCGTAACTTCACAAGTGAAGTTGCGGGGGATGTTCTATAATTCTTTCGTCCAGTATTTTCGGTCCAGACTTCGGTACTGGATTGCTTCGGCAACATGCCTTGGTTCAATCTCCTCACTTTTGTCAAGATCCGCAATCGTTCTGGAAACTTTCAGAATTCTGTCGTACGCCCGGGCGGAAAGGCCGAGCTTCTCGAACGCTTTTTTAAGAAGGTTTCGGCCGGGGTCGCTAAGATGGCAAACCTCATGGAGAATATCCGGTGTAATGCGGGCATTGCAGGCGATGGCGGTGCCTTTAAAGCGCGCATTCTGTATGCTTCGGGCTTCATTGACGCGGGCTTTAATCACACTGGAGCTCTCCGCTTTTTCATCCGAACTGATTTCATCAAATTCGACGGGGGGAACCTCGATATGTAAATCCAGCCTGTCTAAAAGCGGCCCGGAAACGCGGGAAAGATAGCGGGAAACCGCATGGGCGGAACAGGTACAGGGCTTTGTCGGATGCCCGAAATATCCGCACGGACAAGGGTTCATGGCCGCGACAAGCATGACGGTACAGGGGTAGGAAATGGTTCCGTTGACGCGGGAGATCGTCACTTTTCCGTCTTCAATCGGCTGGCGCAGAACCTCCATTGCGCTGCGTGAAAACTCCGGCAGCTCGTCCAGAAACAGAACGCCGTTATGGGCGAGCGAAATTTCCCCGGGGCGCGGGATGCTTCCGCCGCCGGAAAGGCCGGCGGGGGAAACCGTGTGGTGCGGCGCGCGAAACGGACGGGTTTGGATTAAAGAGGCTCCGTCCGGTATTGCGCCTGCTATCGAGTGTATTTTTGTTGTTTCGATGATTTCTTCGAAAGTCATGTCCGGCAATATGGAGGGCAGCCGTTTCGCAAGCATGCTTTTGCCCGCGCCCGGGGAACCGATTAAAAGAACATTGTGCCCGCCCGCTGCCGCTATCTCGAGCGCACGCTTGGCTTCAAACTGACCGCGCACTTCCGAAAAATCCGGGAGCGGGACCGGATTTGAAAGAGTATCCTCCCGTTTAACGGCAGGAAGGATTTCTTCCTGCCCACTTAGATGCCTGAGAAGCGAGGGCAGATCGCTGACGGGGTAAACGGTCATTCCTTCGACAACAACCCCTTCGGGGGAATTTGCCGCCGGAATATAGAGCTTTTTGTAGCCGCTTTTCTGTGCCTGTATCGCCATCGGAAGAATTCCGCGTACGGGCCTTGCCTCGCCGTTCAGGGAGAGTTCCCCGATGAATACACTGTCATCCAGATTAGCGTCAAGCTGGCCGCTGGCCTTCATAAGGGCAATAAAAAGCGGCAAATCGTAAATAGGCCCTTCCTTCCGTTTATCTGCCGGTGCAAGATTTACCGTTATTTTATGTACCGGAAACTGAAAACCGCAGTTTTTCATAGCGGAACGGACTCTGTCGCGCGATTCCCTTACGGCGGCGTCCGGAAGGCCCACTACTTCAAAACCGGGAAGCCCAACGCTTACGTCGGCTTCCACCGCAACGACGAAAGCCTCCATGCCGTACAGCCCCATACTGTAGGAACGAGATACCATTGCCTTCCCTCCCAAAATCGAATAAGGTTATTATACTATATAAGAATTGCAATCGCAAATTTATGTGAATAGGGAGTGATTTTTGCTCTTTACGGAACATAAGTTCTGATGTATAATGAATGAGGAAATTGAAATCATGTAGTGGGAAAGGGAGGCTGAAAATGGAACGGATCATACTGCACTGTGATTTGAATAATTTTTTTGCCTCCGTTGAATGCAGGGATCATCCGGAGCTGAAAGACCGGCCCATTGCCGTTTGCGGCAGTGTGGAGGACCGGCACGGGATTGTCCTTGCCAAAAATGAACCGGCAAAGCGTTTCGGCATAAAAACGGCGGAAACCGTCTGGCAGGCAAAAAAGAAGTGTCCCGATCTTTTTATTGTGCCGCCGCATTTTAACCGATACTACTATTTTTCAAAGTTCATAAAACAAATTTATCTTTGCTATACGAATCAGGTGGAATCTTTCGGAATTGATGAATGCTGGCTGGATGTTACCGGAAGCACGCGCCTTTTCGGCAGCGGAACGGATATTGCCGAGGAAATTCGGGCACGCACAAAAGCAGAAGCCGGGCTGACGGTGTCCGTCGGCGTAAGCTTTAATAAAATTTTTGCCAAATTGGGAAGCGACCTGAAAAAGCCCGATGCCGTAACGCAAATCAGCCGTGAGAATTTCAAGCAAAAAATATGGCCTTTGCCGGTGGATGCGATGCTCGGTGTGGGGAAAAAAACGGCCAAACGCCTGAAAGAATTGGGTATCCGGACAATTGGCGACCTTGCCGCGGCGGATTTGAAATACATGGTATCGATTTTCGGAAAATCCGGGCAGGATATGTGGAGGAATGCAAACGGCCTTGATCTGTCCGAGGTTTCGGCGGCCGATGCGGACCCCGCGCCCAAAAGCATTGGAAACAGCGTTACCTGCGTCCACGATTTATTCGATATGGAAGAAGTATGGCCGGTCCTTCTGCACCTTTCGGAGAAGATTTCCCGCAGAATGCGCGACGCCGGCGTGATCGCTTCGGGTATCCAGCTTTCCGTTAAAGACAGCCGTCTGCACGTTACACAGCATCAGGTGCATTTTTCCGCGCCGACACGCCTTACGATGGATCTGGCCGCCGCGGCGAAGGAAATGTTTTTGAAAAACTATACCTGGAAATCCCCCGTCCGCGCTTTGGGAATCAGCGGATTTGCCCTGGTTCCCGAATCCGAAATGCAGCAGGCATCCTTTTTTCAGAATATCCTGCAAAATGAAAAGAATGAACGGCTGGAAAGCGAGATGGAAACCCTGCGGGAAAAATACGGGAATGCATCCATCACACGCGCCGCGTTGATGACATCCATGCCTCTGCCCGGAAGCCAAAACCATGAGAAATAGAAAACTTGTTGAGAATTTAACGGTTTCAAAATATCTTTTTATAAAATAAAACAAATATTTAGCTTCAAAAGCAAAATATTTGTTGACTTAATAGACACAATGAGGTATGATATATCCAGTGTTTAATTAATGTAGCCATGAGGTGTTGGGCTTGGTTGATAATGACCATTTTAATAAAATGGCAGATTATACCGACAATCAGCTTGCTGACCTTGTGAGCGATGGAAATTCAGATGCTTTTGTTGAACTGACCGCGCGTTACATGTCGTTAATCAGAGTAAAGGCGGCGCCGTTTCGCAGTACGATGCTTGAAGCCGATGATTTATGCCAGGAGGGTCTGTTGGGCCTTTTGAATGCTGCGCGTACTTATGACGTGTCCGGGAAAGCCGGTTTCAGAACTTATGCCGGTGTTTGCATTCAAAATCGTATCATTATGGCGTATCGTACATCCGGACGTAAAAATCTGCCTCTCAATAATGCCGTTTCTTTAAATGACGACGGGGCGCACGTGGATATATCGAATTGTGCCGTAGATCCGGAAACATTGCTGATGGACAGTGAAAGTTTTAAAGCAATGCAGCAGTGTATTCGGCAATTGCTCTCCAAATTGGAACAGCAGGTTCTGATGCTTTATTTAGGCGGTTGCAGCTATAGTGAAATCGCTGAAAAACTCAGGGTGACCTCTAAGGCAGTTGATAACGCTTTACAGCGGGTTCGGCTTAAACTGAAACAACTGCTTTAGTAAAAACTAAATATGCCCAGGTAGCTTAAGTAGAGCGTTGGTAATCAAAGGCGTCGGTGCGAATCCGTCTATGGGCAAATATCTTTATCCAAAAGCGAGGTAAATTAAATGTACGAAGACAAGACTCTCATCTGCAAAGAATGTGGCGCTGAATTTGTATTCACCGCCGGTGAGCAGGAATTCTATGCTTCCAAAGGCTTTGTAAATGAGCCGCAGAGATGCAAGGCCTGCCGCGATGCTCGTAAAAATGCTGCTAAGCCTGAGCGCGAGATGTACACAGCCATCTGCGCAAGCTGCGGCAAAGAAGCAAAGGTCCCCTTTAAGCCGCGTGAAGACCGTCCTGTATATTGCAGCGAGTGCTTTGCAAAGATGAGGGAAGAATAAGCATATATTCCTTATTCGAGACCAGGGTACCCCGGATTTTTATCCGGGGTATTTTTTATAGGAAATCGGCGGGAAAACAGAAATGTATTGCAATGCCGGAATACGGGTATTATAATAGACATGAAAAATATGCAGAATGCTGGAGGATGAAAATCATGGCAGTTATAACAAAAGATACAATTATCGGAGATATTCTTGATATTGACAAAACTACGGCGCCGTTCTTTCTGGAAATGGGAATGCATTGTCTCGGCTGCCCTTCTTCACGCGGAGAAACTTTGGAGCAGGCCTGTATGGTACACGGCGTAGATGTGAATGAGTTGGTGGACAAGCTGAACGCACATATTTCTGCCAAATAATCCCGATAAAATCAATACGATCTTTTCTTTCTGTGTGAATATGGCCGTCCGTCAATTAAGTTGCCGGGCGGCAATTCGTTGTTTGGAATGATAACTGCTTCGATAGGAGGTTTGCTTTGTGGGTCTGCATCCCTTATTTACACTTGGCGGAAGGCTACAGCTTTGCGCTTCCATGGTACGAGACCAAACCACGCTGGCGGATATCGGAACGGATCATGCCTATCTTCCGATTTGGCTTGCAAAGCAGGGGCTTGTTTCCAGAGCGATTGCCTCCGATGTCCGGCCCGGGCCGCTGAAGACGGCGGAACAGAATATCCTCCGGTACCGTGTGCAGGATATTGTTTCCACCCGGCTTTCCGATGGGCTTCAGGCGATTTTGCCGGACGAAGCGGAGGATATCGTTCTGGCCGGAATGGGCGGCGAACTGATGAAACAGATTCTCTCTGCCGCGCCTTGGGTGAAGGAGGAGCATAAAAGGCTGATTTTGCAGCCGATGACCTCCATCCCGCAGCTTCGCGGTTTTCTGGCGGAGCGGGGCTTTGCCATCCTGCGGGAACAGGCGGTTATGGAAGAAGACCATGCCTATACGGTCATGCTTGCCGGTTATCGGCCGCAGGAAGTGAGTACGGACGCACTGTATCCCTACATTGGGAAACTCGACGCCAAAACGGCGGACAACCGGGAATACATGCGACGGCTGGCTGCGAATTTAGAAAAAAAAGCGCGCGGATTCCGCATTTCCGGTAAAAACGAGGACGCGGATGCGTTAAATGCAATCATCGGGAAGATCAAAGAAATCACGGAAAAGGGGGAAAGGCAATGATTTTTGCGGGTGACATCTACGACTTTATCGACGGTATAGCACCGTTTCATACGGCAATGGGTTTTGACAACCCCGGCCTGCTGGTAGGCGGACGCAATACGCCGGTTCAGGCGGCGCTACTCTCGCTGGATATTACCCCCGCAGTTGTCCGGGAAGCGAAGGAACTGCAGGCCGATTTAATCATCAGCCACCATCCGGTGATTTTTCATCCTTTGAAAAGAATCGATGCGGATACCGCACCGTACCTGCTTGTAAAATTCGGTATCGCGGCGATCTGTGCCCATACGAATCTCGATATGGCTGCGGAAGGGGTCAATACCTGCCTTGCAAAAAGGCTGCGGCTGAAAAATATCCGGATGTTGAAAGAATATGAAAATACGGGTCTGCCGGAAGCCCTCGCGGGGGAAACGGAGCAGGAATATTCTCCCCGGGCGTTCGCCGGGTTTGTAAAGGAAGTTCTCGGCTGCGACGGGCTTCGCTATACGGACGGAGGCCGTCCCATTTCCAAAGTGGGCCTTTGCAGCGGAGGCGGGGCGGATCTGGTTTATGATGCGGCCCAATACGGATGCCAGGCCTTTGTTACCGGCGAGAGCAAGCATAATATTCTGCTTGATGCCGAAAATATGGGGATAACGCTGGTGGACGCCGGGCATTTCTACACAGAAGATGTCGTGATCGGACCTTTATTGGAGAAGCTGCAAAGCCAATTCCCGAAAGTCCGCTTTACAAAATCAAAGCAGATGCATAGTCCGGCGCATTTTATATAATGTACCTGCACAGGAGGAATTCGAATGGCTCTTGACGGAGCTTTTTTAAGCCATATAAAAAAAGAAATCGAAGAAACCGCGCTTGGCGCCAAGTTGGATAAAATTTATCAGCCGAACAAGGAAGAAATGGTTTTATCCTTTCGCACCCGAAGCGACACCATGAAGCTTCTGATGTCGGCGAGGGCGAACAGCGCGCGGATTCATTTTACCCGGTATGTTCCGGAAAATCCGAAATCCCCGCCGATGCTTTGCATGCTTCTGCGCAAGCGCCTGATCGGGGCGCGCCTTGCGGCGATTCGCCAGCCGGGGCTGGAGCGGCTGCTGTGCCTCGATTTCGACGCGGTGAACGAGTTAGGCGATCCGGTTCGACTGACGCTGGTTATGGAAATCATGGGGCGGTACAGCAATATTATTTTCGTCGATGAAAACGGAAAAATCATTGATGCTTTAAAGCGCGTCGATGCGGAGATGTCTTCCGAACGCCTTGTTCTGCCGGGGCTGACCTATCAGCTTCCGCCGCCGCAGAACAAGCTTTGCCTGTTGCAGGCTTCCCTACAGGAAATTGAGGACCGCTTGCAGAGCATTCCGTCCGATATGGAGCTTTCCAAGGCGTTATTGAATTCTTTGCAGGGCGTTTCGCCGATCGTCTGCCGGGAGCTTGCGTATTTAACCGGCCGGGGCAGCGATATTACCATAAAAACCATGACAGAGCAGCAGCGTGACCGGCTCTTTTTCTTCCTCGGAAGAACGGCCGAAACCGTGAAGAACAGGGATGGAAAACCCTATATGGTCATCAGTCCCACGCAGAAGCCGATCGATTTTTCTTTCCTGAATATCGAACAATACGGCTTGACCGCCGTGGTAAAACCGTATGCATGTTTTTCTGAACTGCTGGATGCTTTTTATACCGAAAGGGATCGCATTGACCGCATGAGGGTGCGTTCCCAGGATTTGCTGCGCATTTTAACGACGGCGTCGGACCGGCTGAGCCGGAAAATCAACCTTCAGCGCGCGGAACTGTCCCATTGCGCCGAACGGGATCAAATGCGTATCTGCGGCGATCTGATTAACGCCAATTTATATACGATTCCCAAAGGCGCTCCGTTTGCTGAATTGCAGAATTTTTACGATGAAAATCTGCCGCTTGTAAAAATCAAGCTGAACCCCGCGCTTTCCCCGTCGCAGAACGCGCAGAAATACTATAAGGAATACCACAAAGCCAGCACGGCGGAAAAAATGCTGACGGTTCAGATTCGGCAGGCGGAGCAGGAACTCGATTATATTGATACCGTGTTTGAGGAACTTAGCCGCGCGGCGACGGAACGGGACCTGTCCGAAATTCGGGCCGAGCTGACGGAGCAGGGCTATATCCGCGCGCCGAAAGGCCGCCAAAAACAGCCTGCGCCCATGGGCCCCATGGAGTTTATGTCCTCCGACGGCTTCCAAATCCTTGTGGGGCGCAATAACCGCCAGAACGACCGTCTAACCTTAAAACAGGCGAACAATAACGATATCTGGCTTCATACGAAGAACATACCCGGATCGCACACTATCGTTGTAACGCAGGGGCGCAGTGTGACCGAAACCGCGATTTACGAGGCGGCGGTTCTGGCGGCGTTTTACAGCCGGGGAAAGGAATCCTCCAAAGTTCCTGTGGATTATACGGAGGTTCGCCATGTCAGCAAGCCACAGGGCGCAAAGCCCGGAATGGTCATTTATGTGAATTATAAAACCATATACGTAAATCCCGACCCCGATTTCATAGATTCTCTTAAATCAAATTTTAATGGTAAACCGATGGAATCCATGCTATAATATGGGACAAGTACTTTAGGGAAGTGTGCCAATGATCAAAATAAAATCCGAAGATTTTTTAAGAGATACCATCCTTTTTGGGATTACAATATTATTAATGCTAACTTCGAATCTCCTGACCGTATTCGGGGTCTGGAACACTGCGGTTGACGTTCTGTTTTTTGCCATCCTGTTTTTGGATGTTTCGATTGCCGCCAGTCTGATTCATAACGTAAGGCGTGACCTTGCATTACTGATCTTTCTAATTACCTATAATGTATTGCTTATGGGCCGTGTGTTTACCTCCTGGTTTGGGTATCACCATAAGCTCCTTCTTCTTTTGGAAGCGGATGATTTTCAAAAGCTTTTTCAGTCGCTTCAACTGGTGGCTCTTTCGTTGTTCTGCGTTTATTGTGCTTATCGGCTGGCTGGGCCGATTTTTCACAAACGCGAAGCGAAAATTGAACGTCTTCATACCAAAGCGGTTTCTCAAAGCCAATTGGTTCCGATTATCCGTCAGTTGAGCGCAATTGTGCTGTATGTCAGTTCGGTTCCGTTTCTCTATATTCTGTTTAAAACGGCGCTGGCTGTTGTAAGGCACGGTTACCTTCAATCCTTCACAAGTACAACGGATGTGCCGTCCATTATCAGCCGGCTTTCCATGTTCTTTGTCCCTGCTTTTGCGGTCTTTCTTGCAACCCTGCCGAGCAGGAAACAGATCAAACTGCCGCTTGCAGTTTACAGCGTTTATATGCTTGCATCCCTCTTTACGGGCAGGAGAAATACCATTGTCTGTGAAGCGCTGATGCTTGCCTTTTACTTTGTCATGCGCGATTCGCTTTTGGAAAAGGACAAGCGGGTTCTGAAGAAGAGGACGGTAGCCTATGTTGGGGTGCTCGGCATCATTGCTATGTACGGTTTGCAGTTTTTGGCGCTCGTCCGTTCAGGGGCCGAAAATACCAAGCGCGGGCTGGGCGAGATGCTGGTCAGCTTTATCGATTCCCAGGGAGCGAGCTTCCGTGTCGTTGTGCAGACTGTAAACCATATTCAGTCGTTTAACCCTTCTACGTCTTATATGTATTTATTTTATCCGTTTGAGCTGTTCGTTCACAATAACGTTGTTACACGCACCTTATTTGGACTGACGCCGATTATTGAAGTACAGACTTCGGAATTCGTACAGACAACGCATAATTTCGGCCATGCGTTAACCTATATGGTTGACCCGGAGCGGTACCTTTCGGGCGGCGGCTTCGGTACCTCTTATGTAGCGGAAGCTTATGTTGCTTACGGGATTATAGGAGTAATTCTTGTAAGCGCAATGATCGGCCTGATTTTCCGCTTCTTCGCTTCTTTACTGACGTATAACTGGGTTGTGATTACCTGCGGTTTGCTTGCTGTTAAGAGCTTTGTGTATATCCCCCGCAATTTTGCATTCTTATGGGTGACCGAGGTATTCAACATCACTTACATCTGTTTCTATGTCGCGATTTATCTTGCGGCGCTGCTTATCGCAAAGGGAATGCATGTCCGAAAGACGAATATGAGCGCTCCCGAACCTCTTGCATTGGAGGAACAGATATGAAACTGCTGCTTTTGCTTACCACTTCTTTTCCGTACGACAACGGCGAAGAATTCTTACTCAATGAAGTAAAGTATATCCGGGGGTTTGATAAAGTATTGATCTGCCCCTGTAATTTAAAGAAGGATTCCGCAGTTACGAAAAAACTGCCGGATTTCGTTTCCTGCCATCCTCTGAAAACAACCGACAGCGGCAAGGGCGCATACGCTTCTCTTTTATGCAAGCCTTATATCTGGGGTGAAATGAACCGTTTGCTGAAATCCGGTTCGTTTACCACCGCAAAAGCGCATGAGATGCTTTTCTTTATGAAACGCGCATTTGAAATTTACGAAGCGCTTTCAAAAATAGAAGACCTCCGTTCGGCGGATGAAGTTACCATTTACAGCTACTGGCTGTTTGACGCGGCGGCGGCAGGCGTACTGCTTGCGAATGATTTAAAGCGACAGGGGAAAAAGGTATTGCAGATTTCCCGCGCCCACCGTTTTGATATTTACAATGAATTTGCAAAATACAATTATATTCCCATGCGAAAATTTATACTGGAGCATATCGACCGGGTATTGCCCTGTTCGGCTTCCGGTGCGGAGTATATCCGCGCACAGTTTCCGCAGTATGCCGAAAAAATCCAGCCCGCCTTTTTGGGAACCACCGATCACGGCGTAAAACAAGGCAGCAGGGAAAACGGGTTTCATATTGTTTCCTGCTCTTTTATGGTGCCGGTTAAACGCCTGCATTTGATCGTGAAAGCGCTGGAAAAAGCGGATTTTCCCATTCTGTGGACACATATCGGCTCCGGCCCGCTCAGCGACGAAATAAAGGCCATGGCCTCCAAGCTTCCTTCCTGCATTCAGACGGAATGGAAGGGGCAGATGGACAATGCTTCCATTATGAATTATTATAAAACCACCGAAATTTCCGCTTTTGTGAATGTAAGCGCCAGCGAGGGCATTCCGGTTTCCATTATGGAGATCAGTTCGTTCGGGGTACCGGTGATCGCAACGGACGTGGGCGGTACCGGGGAAGCCGTTCTTACCGGTGAAAACGGGTATCTTTTACCGGCGGATTTTTCGCCGGAGATGCTTTTGGCGCGGCTTCGCACGTTAAAGGAGCTTCCCGACGGGGAGTATGCGCGCCTGTGCCAAAACGCGCGCAGCCTGTGGGATGAAAAATTCAACGCGCAGCGGAATTACGAGAAATTTTATAAGGAGATCAATCAATGAATCTGATGTATCTCACTTTTCAGGAGGACGCTCCGCTGTATTTGGGTGTGAAAAATAAGATTGAAGGCCAAATCAGCGCGTTCGAAAAACTGGGTTATCAGGTAACCTGTTCCATGTGGCAGGACAACCGCTTTTGTTTCTTTGGAGCGGACTCTTTTCAAAGGCCGCTCGACCCGGCGAAAAGGCTTATGAAGCAGATGACATCCATTGCAAACGAATATATCGGCGGGCATCCTTTTGATGTGCTGTATCTGCGGCTGGACCGCGTTAGCTCCGATATGATTCAAATCTGCAAAACCGCCCGGGCGAATCATGTAAAAACCATCGCGGTGGAAATTCCGAATTATCCTTATTTAGCCGATTACATGCGCAATGTAAAATATGCAAAAACCCTTGGAACCAAAGTCAAAACCGCGGCGAAGGTTGCGGTAACGGCCGCGGACGACCGGCTGTCGGGCAGAAAGCTCAAGCAGTACGTCGATGCCGTTGTGCTGTATGGAAACAAGGCGGATTCTTTTTTCGGCGTAAAAGCGATGAACGGCGACAACGGGATTAACATTGACCGGATTGAGCCGATCCCGCATTGTGCGGATACCTCAAAAGATATCGCAATCCTCGGGGTGGCCGGTACGCTCTGGTGGCAGGGCTATGACCGGATTTTACAGGGGATGAGCACTTATAAAAAAAGCCGTTCCGACGGTCCGGCGCTGAAATTCGTACTGGTCGGCGGAGACAAAACGGAAATGCCCGAATTCCGCGCATTAGTGGAAAAACTGGGTTTATCCGAGGATGTAACTTTTTGCGGCTTTAAAAAAGGGAAAGAACTCTCCGATATTTACAAAACGGTGGATGTCGGCGCTTCCTCGCTGGGGTGTTACCGCAGGGGGCTGACGCGCTGTTCCTCCTTAAAGGCGCGGGAATACTGCGCTGCGGCGCTCCCGTTCCTGTATGCCTATGACGACGCGAAATTGAAAGAGGATACGCCGTTTGCCTTAAGGCTTCCGAACGACGAATCGCCCGTCAATATGGACAGGGTGGTTGAATTTGTTCAGCACTGCCGTAAAGACCCCTCCATTGCAAAAGAGGAACGCGAATTTGCGGAGAAAAATTATGACTGGAAAACAATTATGAAGCAGGTTCTTGAATTTGCCGGTGCTTCAATGAAATAAACTGAAAAAAGATTATAATTTGGAGGATAACATATGGAATTATTCGTAAGCTTTTCAGAGGTAATGGACTTTTTTAAGAAAACGAAACTTCGGTTTCTTATTGTGGTAGCGGTGTTTGGCATCGTATTCGGCTTGATGCCTCTTAAATTTGTTAAGCATGTTTATACCTGCGATACAACCATTGTGATATCCTGTGCGGTGCCGGAGAATGCACAGACCGATTACCGGCTCCAGTATACGAGCATTTTGAACAGCCGTGTGCAGACGGCGATCGCAATGGCTTCCAGCAAGGACATTATTACGCAGACGGCGCAAAGACTGAACCTTCCGGATAAAAAAGTGATCAGTTCGATTTCCGCTGTACAGGTGAATACCGCTCCGGTTATAAAGCTGTCGGCAAATACGCCGGACGCGGCGATTGCGGACCAGGTTGCGAATACCGCCGCGCAGGTTCTTTCGGAAAAGCTGACCGACGCGTTCCCGTCGCCTAAGTTAACGGCCATCATCAGCGACAAGGCGATACCGGCTGAAATCCAGTCCTACAAGGCGCAAATGGTTAAAGCCGGTTTATTGGGTTTGATTATCGGCTTTATTCTTTATGTCTGCTACGGTATTTTGATTGTCCTGACGGACAAGACAATCCGCAACAGCCATTATGTAAGCGAGGCTTTAAGAACAAAACTTCTTGGTACAGTACCGCAGGGCAATGATCATGCGAAAAAGGATGACAGCTTCCGGAAGCTGCGGGCGGCGGCTGAGCATAATGCCGCGGGCAAAAAGAGCTTCCTTGTGACCGATGTCTGCGAGCACAACGGCGCCGCTTCCGTAGCGGCAGGCCTTTCCCGCGCCCTTACCTTTTCCGGTAAATCCGTTCTGCTGATCGATGCGGACCTGCGTGACAGCGGAATCGCGAACATGCTGAAAACAAAGCCGGAGCATACCATTTCCGATGTTCTGAAAGGAACCTGCACGGCGGAACAGGCTGTTGCAAAGACCGGTGTTAGTGGTTTAAGCCTGATTTCCGGCTCCGACGCGGCGCAAAATCCGGCGGACTTGCTGTTCTCCGCGGAATTTAAAACGCTTGCAGAGGAACTTTCACAGAAATTTGATTATGTGATTCTCCATACCCCTTCGGAAGTCCGTTATCCGGATGCGGATAATATTGCGGGGCTTGCCGGGTCGGTTATTATGGTTGCCAAATATGGCTCAACGCCTTATCAGGAGTTTAAGGATTCCTTTAAACGTCTGGAATCGGCCGGCGGACATATTATCGGCTTTGTTACGACGGATGTCTGAAAACAAAGCTGCAAAGAAAATCAATTCTTAGAAAATCAATTCTTAAAATGGAAAAGCCTGAAAATCGCATCGAAGTGATTTTCAGGCTTCTTTGTATCGTATGGAAATGTGCGGCAGATTTAAGCTTGCGAAGCAAGGAGGTTCTTAACGGTATCCTGCTGTTCAAACAGGGTACAGCCGCCCTTGTGTTCCGCCTGTAGAATATCCCCTGTCTGCAATTTCTGAAACAGCGGCGACCGCAGCGCTTCGAGAAGCGAGTGGTCTTTCAGGCTTGTATCGGAGAACGGGGAAAACGGACAGGGTTCCGCTCCGCCCGCGGCGTTGATATGGAAGAATCCCCGGCCCGCCGCAAGACAGCCGCCGACGGCCTTTTCATCCCCGGGGAAAGACAGGAAAACCATATTTTCAAATGTGCTTTTCAGTTCGTTCTGGCGGGCGGAAAGCTGCTCCCGCTCTTCCTCGCTCAGGGTAAGCGATTCGGTGGACTCCTGTGCGGGCACATATTCTACGAATAAGACCAGCTTACAGCCCTTTGTATGAAGGCTTTCCAGAAACTCCCGGCTGGTAACCGTTTGCAGGTTTTGGGAGGTTACGGTGATGGAAACGCCGTAAAAAATCCCGTTCTCTTTCATTTGATCGATCGCGCGGTTCAGAAGAGCGGAAACGCCTTCTCCCCGCCGGGCGTCCGTTTGTACGGAGTTTCCCTCAAGGCTGAGAATCGGAATCAAATTTCGTTTGAAATAAAACAGTTTCAATGCTTTCTCATCGAATAAGGTTCCGTTCGTAAAGACCGGGAAAATAATATTTTGAAAAAGGGCGGCCGCCTGCAAAATATCCATCCGCATCAGCGGTTCCCCGCCGGCCAGAAGGATAAAGGAAATGCCCAGGTTCGATGCTTCCCGAAAGATTTGCTCCCATTTTTCGGCGGTTAACTCTTCGTGCGTATCCTTGCCGCAGGCTTCATTTGCCCGGGCGTAACAGCCTTTGCAGTATAAATTGCACTGTGAGGCGATGCTGGCAATCAGGAAGGGGGGAATGTGCCGCCCGGATTCTTCCGCTTTCCGCCGCTTTTTCGCCGCTTCGCTTTGCGATAATATAAATTTTGCTATAAACGCGCTTTCCAATGGATTCTGCACACAGGATTTCAAAGCCTGATGGATGATATTCTCCACTGCACTATTCAAATATTCTGTTAATTCATTCATTCAAATTTCCTTCTTTAAAGTAGTTTGCATTCCGTTTTCAAAAGAGCTTTTCGCTGTTTTTTCTTTCCGCATTCATATGATGAAAAAATAATATTTATCTTCTGCTATTGTAAGAAAGACAGGATTCAATTGGTGTAGAATTTAGAAAATTAAATATTTTTAGAGGCTTTTACATGCAAGTTATAAAAAAGCAAAGCCTGAAAAGCAAACGCTTTTCAGGCTTTGTGCTTGGCAGGGGCAGAAGGACTTGAACCCTCGGCACGTGGTTTTGGAGACCACTGCTCTACCAACTGAGCTATACCCCTATCTTTATTGCACCATATGTAAATTAAGCTGCGTTTAATATTCTATCATTTTCTGTTTTTTATGTCAATACTAAATTCCAGATTTTCTCTAACTTCTGCAAAGTTTAGCAGATTGGGCTTGACATATTCCGGCTCGGTATGTATAATTATTTTTATGTAATATGACTTACACGAATACCCCTGCCTTATGGCGGATGGGAGGGAAAAGATAAATGGCTGAGATTAGAATTAAAGACAACGAGTCCCTGGACAGCGCCCTGAGAAGGTTTAAAAAGCAGTGCGCAAGAGCAGGAGTCATTGCTGAGGTTCGCAAGAGAGAAGCTTATGAAAAGCCTTCTGTTAAGCGTAAAAAGAAATCCGAAGCAGCCCGCAAACGCAAGTTTAAGTAAGCTGGGACAGAAAAACAAATGTCATAGGAAAAGCGGGCTTTATTGCCCGCTTTTTTAGCTTGATTTTTCGTTCTGCGAAACGGAGGTATTGTTTTGGCACTATTTTTGCCTACCGCTGCTGTGGATAAAGTGCTGGATATTACTCCGAAACTTATTCACGCCATGAAAGCCCGCGCCATTATACTGGATGTGGACAATACGCTGGCCATTCATGGATCGCAGGAGCCGTTTAAAGGAACGATCGAATGGGCTCGTGCTATGCGCGAAAACGGAATTGATATCATTATCATGTCAAACAATTTTAAACGGCGTGTGGCGCCGTTTGCGGCGAAGTACGGGCTGCCGTTCATGTATCTTTCCTTAAAGCCTCTTCCGCTGGCCTATCACCGTGCAAAACGGAAGATGGGGGTAAAACGCAGCGATATTGTTGTTGTAGGGGATCAGGTTTTTACGGATGTGATCGGTGCAAATCTGTCCTTTATGAAATCAATCCTACTCGTTCCCACGGGCAAGGAGAAATCAATGTCCTTTGCCGTTCGTCGTTTTTTGGAAACTCCTGTTCGCTACATAATTAAAGCGACGAAACGTGGGAAAGAATACTTTGAATAAGGAGACGTTAGGATGGGCAAAAAAAGAGTACTCGTTCTTCTTGGGCCGAACCTGAATATGGTCGGCGTCCGCGAGAAGGGCGTTTACGGGGATGAAACAGCCGAAAGCATCCATCTTCAAATCGTTGAAAACGCAAAGAAATTAAATTACGACTGCGATATATACCAGTCCAACCACGAGGGCGATCTGATTGATAAAATCCACAGCGCGCGCGGCGTTTACCAGGGCGTTGTAATCAATGCCGGTGCGTTAACCCATTACAGCTACGCGCTTCGGGACGCCATCGCATGCGTTCGGATTCCTTTTGTGGAAACGCATATGAGCAACATCTATGCGCGCGAGGAGTTTCGCCATAAAAGCGTAATTTCGGAAGTGTGCGCCGGGCAGATTGCCGGATTCGGCAAAAACAGCTATTTCCTTGCGCTTGCCGCGCTGAAGGATCTTATGTAGTCTTTAAAAAATATCTTGAAAAAATATGTGAAATATTATAAGATATGAGATGGAAAAAAATTATTGGAGGATAAAACCATGATATCAGCAGGTGATTTTAGGAACGGCGTTACCTTTGAAATGGATGGCAACGTTGTATCCATTATTGAATTTCAGCATGTAAAGCCGGGGAAGGGCGCGGCTTTCGTCCGTACAAAAATCAGAAATGTTATTACCGGCAGTGTTACTGAAAGAACATTTAATCCGAATGATAAATATCCGACCGCTTATATCGAGCGCAAAGAAATGCAGTATCTTTACAGCGACGGCGATCTCTATTATTTCATGGACTCGGAAACTTTCGAGCAGACTCCAATTAATAAGAGCGTTTTAAGCGATAATTTTAAATTTGTTATGGAAAACATGATCTGCAAGGTTCTTTCCTATAAGGGCAATGTTTTTGGCGTTGAGCCGCCGAACTTTGTTGAACTCGAAGTTACAAAAACAGATCCGGGCTTCAAGGGCAATACCGCGACGAACGCATTAAAACCCGCTACGGTAGAGACCGGTGCGGAAATCAATGTTCCTCTGTTTATTGAGGAAGGCGAAAGAATTCGTATTGATACGCGCACAGGCGAATATATGGAGCGCGCGTAACCAACAATAAGCTTGTTAAACAAAGCGTTAAAAGGAGGCAAAATTATGACAAACAAAGAGAAGGTTTCCTACATTCGTGGACTAGCAGAGGGTCTTGAGCTTGATGAAAGCAAAAAAGAAGTAAAGGTTATCAATGCGATTATTGATCTGCTTGATGACATGGCTCTTTCCATTTCGGAAATGCAGGACAGCTTTGATGATATGACCGATCAGCTGGATGCGGTTGATGAAGATCTGGGATCTTTGGAAGAAGATTTCTATGAGGACGAGGAAGACGAAGAAGACGACGGGGAATGCTACTATGAAGTAACCTGCCCGAATTGCCAGGAGACAATCTGCCTGTCCGAGGATATTATTGAAGACGGCCAGATGGATTGCCCGAATTGCGGCGAAACACTGGAGTTTGACCTTGACGAGGATTGCTGTGACTGTGGCTGTGAAGACTGCGATCACGAATAATTCAGTATTTATGAATGGAAAAAGGGAGCACTGCGCGAGCAGTGCTCCTTCTGGCGATTAGCATTACCCTTTTGTATGTAAAAAAACAGGAAATGAATGCTTTTTGCCTGTGTAAAGAGGGATAAAATGAAATTAACAAAGAAAATAACGGCATTTTCACTTGCCGTATGTATGGCTGTAACTGTTTTCTCCGGCTGCGCGAAGACTTCTTCCCCGGCGTCAAGTCAGGCGGAGGCATCGAGCCGGCCTTCTTCCGGCGCGCAGTCCGCGCCGCAGCAGAAAACAACGATTAAAATTGCGGCGCTGAAAGGTCCGACCGGGCTTGGCATGCTTCAGCTTATGAGTGAAAACGATGCAAAAACGGCGACTGAAAATTATGAATTTACAATTGTAAATTCACCGGATGAAATCGTATCGAAAATCTCAAAGGGCGAAGTCGATGCGGCGGCTGTTCCCACCAATCTTGCGGCTGTGTTATACAACAAAACGGGCGGCAAGGTTCAAATGGCTGCGGTCAATACGCTTGGCGTTCTGTCGGTCTTAACAGACGGCGAAACCGTTCACAGTATAAAGGATTTAAAAGGGAAAACGGTCTATTCTTCCGGTCAGGGTGCTGTTCCGGAGTATGCGTTCAACTATATCTTAAAGCAAAACGGGCTGACGGTCGGCAAAGACGTAAAAGTAGAGTTTAAAGCGGAGCATGAGGAACTGGCTTCACTGGCCGCGACCGGGAAGGTGAAAATCGCCCTGCTGCCGGAACCGTTTGTTACCCAGGTGATGACGAAGAACAAAAACATGAAGGTTGCCCTGGATTTAACCAAAGAATGGGATGCCGCGTCGGCCGGGAAAAGCGTACTCACGATGGGCTGCTTAATTGTTCGCAAGGATTTTGCGGAGAAGAACAAAGCTGCTTTCAATGCGTTCCTGGACGAATATAAAAAGTCAGCGGAATTCACCAATTCCAATGTTGATGAAGAGGCTGCGTTATCGGAAAAGTATCAGATTATGCCGGCCGCGGTTGCCAAAAAAGCGATTCCCAACTGCAATATTGTCTATATCGACGGCAATGAAATGAAAACAAAAATTCCCGATTTCTTAAATATCCTATACACAGCCAACAAGAAGTCCGTTGGAGGGAACTTGCCGGGTGAAGACTTCTATTACGCAAAGTAAAGGGTTGTTCCGCTACAAAACAATAAGGAAGCTGTTGGCTGCCGTATTTTGGCTTTGTGTATGGCAGTTGATTTATTTCGCTGTTAAGCAGGAGATACTCATCGTATCTCCTGTTCATGTTTTGCAAAAACTTGCGGAGCTCTCCCAAGACAGCGTTTTTTGGCTGACCGCGCTGTTTTCCATGACGCATATTCTGGAAGGTTTTCTGCTGGGCGTTTTCGCGGGAAGCGTATTGGCTTTTCTAACATCCGTTTCCCGTATGCTGTATGATATTTTTCATCCGGTGATCAGTATCATAAAAGCGACGCCGGTCGCTTCCTTTATCATTCTCGCACTGGTCTGGATTCCTTCCGTCCATGTTCCGGCATTTATCTCTTTTCTGATGGTAACACCGATTGTCTGGGCAAATGTTTTTAACGGAATCGAGAAGACAGACAAAAACCTGCTGCAAATGGCTTCGGCTTATCGTTTTGGCGCTGTAAAAACGGTTCAGCGCGTTTATCTTCCATCCATTATGCCCTATTTTACGGCTGCCTGCACAACGGGGATGGGCCTTGCGTGGAAAGCGGGAATCGCTGCGGAAGTGCTGGCAAATACCCATTTATCCATCGGCGGTCAGATCTACAATTCGAAAATATATATTGAAACGGACAGCCTGTTTGCCTGGACGGTTGTGGTTATTGCCATGAGCGTGCTTTTGGAATGGCTGATGGTTCGTTTTATGAAAACCGCAGGACAAAAATATAATGTTGAACAATGATGGGAAAGTGCGAATTGGAAATCATCGACCTGACAAAAACATATGAAGGCAAAAACGTACTGGACCGTTTTTCCTTAACGTTGCCGGGGAAGGGGACAGTCTGCCTGTACGGCCCCTCCGGATGCGGAAAAACAACGCTTTTAAACTGTATTGCAGGGCTGGAGCCTTATGATTCCGGCAGCATTACGGGGACGGAAGACCTGAAAATCGCGTACCTCTTTCAGGAAGACCGTCTTTTGCCCTGGATTTCCGCTGCGGAAAATATTGCGGCCGTTCTTCGGGGAAGGAAAGAGCAGAATCGGGAGGAAGCCCGCAAATGGATGCGGCTTGTAGGGCTGGAGGGCGAAGATGAGAAACTGCCCGCCCAGCTGAGCGGCGGCATGAAGCGCCGCGTTGCCATTGCACGCACGCTTGCCTATGGCGGGAATCTTTTTCTTCTGGATGAACCCTTTCGGGCGCTTGACCCGGAAAGTAAGGAGCAAATGATCTCTTTAATGAAAAATAAAACCGATGATGCGCTGAAAATACTGGTAACGCATGATCTGCAGGAAGCCGAAATGCTTGCGGACGTTACCTATATTCTGAGCGGGCCACCAGTCAGGATTAATAAAAAAACAGTACGAAATTTGTAGAAAATTATGGGGTTAACCATTTCTTCATAATTTGTCTCTTTTATTCGTAACAGGTTTGTGCTATACTAAACCGGTTAAATTGTTATGGTAGGAGTATTCACATGAAGAATCAAAAAGCGACATTCGGAAAATCTTTTATACAAATTATAATAGATATCCTCTGCGTATTCTTTAGCTATTGGATTGCGTTTATTTTACGTTACGACGGTCAGATTTTTCCGCGTGACTATGACCTCGAATCTTTTCGGGCCTGGATGCCGTGGATTACGGTTATTTATATTGCCAGCTTCTTCCTGTTCCGTTTTTATTCAACGATGTGGCAGTTTGCAAGCCTGGATGAGCTTTTGCTGATCTTTTATGGGACAACCTTTGCGGCGCTGATTGTTACGATTACAGGCTTTGCCTTTTCGCAGCAAATATCGTGGCAGATTTTGCATGTACGGCGTTTCCCATGGGGCGTTTATATTATGGCATGGGTAATCGCCATCTTCCTGGTTGGCGCGTCCCGATTCAGTTTTCGACTGATTCGCCGGATGAAGCGAAAAAGCCAGATCAATAAGCAGGACAGCGAAGAATTCCACCGCGTTATGGTTATCGGCGCGGGGGAAATGGGTTCCATGGTTATCAAAGATATGAAGACCGCGCCGGAAAGCAAGGGGATTCCTGTTATCGCAATTGATGACGACCGGAGAAAAAGAGGAACCCGGATTCACGGCGTAAAAGTTGTGGGCGGCCGGGAAAGCATTCCGAAAATGGCGGCCCGGTATAACATCGACCAAATCCTGCTGGCGATTGCTTCCGCGAAAAAGAAGGACAAGCAGGATATCCTGAACATATGCTCTAAAACGGGCTGCCAGCTGAAAACCATCCCAGCGCTGTATGAAATCATTGAAGACAGCGCCGACCCGCTCAAAATCCGCGATGTGGATATTATCGACCTTTTGGGCAGGGACGAAATTCATTTAAATACGGATGAAATCAGCGGTTACCTGAAAAACAAGACCGTTCTGGTAACGGGCGGCGGCGGATCGATCGGCAGCGAGCTTTGCCGCCAGATCGCCTACTTCAATCCGAAAAAACTGATTATTTTTGATATTTATGAAAATAACGCGTACGATTTGCAAAATGAACTCCTGATGCGTTTCAAGCATTTGAATCTGGAAGTTCTGATCGGTTCTGTCCGTGACAAGGGAAGAATCGAGCATGTCTTTTCCGTTTGCAAGCCGGATGTCGTTTTCCATGCGGCGGCGCACAAGCATGTTCCGCTGATGGAAATGAGCCCGGGCGAAGCGGTGAAAAACAATGTTTTCGGTACGCTTAATGTCGCGCAGACATGCGACAAGTTCGGCGTAAAGCGCATGGTGCTGATTTCTACGGATAAGGCGGTTAACCCGACCAATATCATGGGTGCGACCAAACGCATATGCGAATTGATTATTCAGTATTACAGCCGGCACAGCAAAACGGATTATGTGGCGGTTCGCTTCGGTAATGTGCTGGGCAGCAACGGCAGCGTGATTCCTCTCTTTAAAAAGCAGATTGCGAACGGCGGCCCGGTTACCGTAACCCATCCGGATATCATCCGCTATTTTATGACCATTCCGGAGGCGGCCCGGTTGGTTATTCAGGCGGGCGGAATGGCGCGCGGCGGAGAAATCTTTGTTTTGGATATGGGCCAGCCTGTCAAAATCGTTGATTTGGCGCGCAATTTAATCCGTCTTTCCGGTTTGCAGCCGGACGTTGACATTAAGATCGTGTACACCGGCCTTCGTCCCGGCGAAAAGCTATACGAGGAACTGCTTCTGGACAGCGAAGGCGGATGCCAGAAGACGAGCCATGAACTGATTTACATCGGAACCCCGATTCCTTTTAATGAAGACACCTTTATCAGCCAGGTAGAACAGCTCAGAGCGGTTGCCGGCGTCGATAACGTAAAGATGATGGGTATTGTCCATGAGCTGGTGCCGACGTATTCCGGCCATGCTGAGGAAACGGATGCGCTCGCCAATTAAGTCTTGCTATTTTTGTACAGAAAACCCGCAGACAGTTTTGCCTGCGGGTTTGTTTATTTCTGTTCTGAATTTCGAATTACACCGGTTCGGTTGTTTTTCCAGCATTTGTAGCATAAACCGATATAGCTTTCATTTCCTCCCAACAGCACCTGCTCACCCTCCCGGACGATTTTTCCATTGCATATTCTGGCGTTCACTTCCGCCTTCCTTCCGCAGGTGCAGACCGATTTGATTTCCGTTAAAGAATCCGCGATTTCAAACAGCCGTTTGCTTCCTTCAAACATGTGCGTCTGAAAATCGGTCTTCAATCCAAAGCATAGAACAGGTACAAATTCCATCGCGATATCTTTCAGCTGATCGATCTGTATGCCGGATAAAAACTGTGCTTCGTCTATAATCAAAACATCGTACCGGTTTTTCAAATACCAGTCGTAGAGATTCATGGACTTATCAATGAGAATTCCGTTGTCCTTTAACCCGATCCTCGATTTTACAATTGTCAGGCCGTCCCGGTTATCGATGGAAGGCTTCATCAGCCCGACACGGTATCCTTTTTCTTCATAATTGAATTTTACCATCAATGCCTGAGCGGTTTTGCTACTGCCCATAGCGCCGTATTTAAAATAAAGCTTTGGCAATTTGATTCCTCCATTTTTGTTTGTCTCTTCATAGTATAGCATCCTTTTGTCCATTCGAAAATACCGGAGTTTTCCCGGATTGTTCCTTCTAAACGGCGCATATACATAAACTAAGGAGGCTGTATTATGAGAATTCTGATTCTAACGCGAAAAAGGATGCTGACGGTTCTTTGCTGTCTGCTTTGCGGCGTTCTGGCGGTTTTTCTTGCTTTTCAGGGCATAGCGGCGCTGACGGCGTCGTCCAGTAAGCGTCTCATTCCGATTTATTGTGTGAAAACGAACGAGAAGAAAGTCGCTATCTCTTTTGACGCTGCATGGGGAAATGAGCAGACACAGACATTAATTGATATTCTAAATAAATATCATGTAAAAACAACGTTTTTCGTGGTCGGCGCGTGGGTGGATAAATACCCGGAATCCGTAAAGGCGCTTACCGACGCCGGGCACGAGGTCTGCAATCATTCCGATACCCATCCGCATATGCCAAAGCTTTCCCGCGGTGATATGGCGGCCCAAATAACCAACTGTAATGAAAAATTAAAGAAAGCAGCCGGAAAGAGCCCTATCCTTTTCCGCCCTCCGTACGGGGACTATGACAACGCCTTGATGGAGACGGTGAAGTCGGTGAATATGTATTGTATACAGTGGGATGTCGACAGCCTAGACTGGAAGAATCCGGCGCCGGATGCCATTGTAAAGCGCGTTATGTCGCAGGTGAAGCCCGGTTCCATTGTTCTATTCCATAACGGCGCGAAAAATACGCCGACGGCTTTACCGTCTGTGATTGAAGCGCTGCAAAGTCAGGGGTATCAGATTGTTCCGGTGTCGCAGCTCATTTATAAGGACCATTACACAATCGACAGCTCCGGAATGCAGGTACCGGACGGAAATGCGTCAAATTGAAAAAAAGGCTTAAAAGAATACAGGAATCGAATCATAAAAATTGTCCTCTCAGCTTCCATTCTGAAAGGATGATTTTCTTTTTCTAAACGGTCAACGTTCAAAAACAGGCTGATCTTCTATGCAGGCCGATACTATATTTTACAACAAAGGCAGGTGTTCGATGCGATGTATATTACCATTCAGAAAAAACAAATAGCGATCGTATTGGGGTGTTTCGTTCTCCTTTTGGCAGCCATCCTGAAATTCAGCCGTCAGCAGCCGACAGCCGCTGTAGAAACTTTAGCCGCCAATACGAACTGGGGACTTGGCTTTGGAGAGAAAGGGAAACAGCCTACGGGCAATGCTTCCCCCGATTTTTTAAAGCAATATAACGCATACTATGTGGGAGCGGCGGATAAGAAAGTTATTTATCTGACATTTGACGCCGGGTACGAAGCCGGATATACGCCGGCAATTCTGGACGCGCTGAAAAAGCACAATGTAAAAGCAACCTTTTTTGTGGTGGGAAATTATCTGAATACAAGCCCGGATTTAGTGAAACGGATGCTTGCGGAAGGCCATATTGTAGGGAATCATACCAACACGCATCCGGATATGTCAAAAATTTCGGATATGGAATCGTTCAAGAAGGAAATTTCCGGGGTTGAAACGAAATTTAAAGAGATCACGGGGAAGGATTTGCAGAAATATTATCGCCCGCCCCAAGGAAAATACAGCGTCAACAACCTGAAACAAGCCAACGAGCTTGGTTATAAAACAATCTTCTGGAGCCTTGCCTACGTGGACTGGTACAGGGATAAGCAGCCTACAAAGGAGCAGGCGTTCGATAAACTCCTTACCCGAATCCATCCGGGCGCCATCGTACTGCTTCACAGTACTTCCAAAACAAATTCGGAAATATTGGATGAATTACTGTCCAAGTGGGAAGCTCTGGGGTATACCTTCGGAACCCTGAATGAATTGAGCGGAAAATAAATTGATCCTAGGTGGTCTTCGAAATCGGGTATCGGGCGGAAATCGCCGCATTGTAAAAAAACGAATTGTAAATTATAATGGTATCAAGGAAAAAAAGTGAGAAAATGGCCAGGATTATGGATATACGGAAATGCGACCGGGATATTCGGGTGAATAATAAGACCGTTATGGATGTCCACTACAATGATGAATATTTTTCCATGTGGGTATACAAAGCGGGGCAGGAGCGCGGGATGGATCTGTGCCCGCTCAATATTCAGCTGGATTCTGAAATGGCCGGGCGGCTGGTAAATTATCTGAATCTGTTTTTAAATAAAAATTAACAAATTTTATTGTTACATACTTTCCGCGCAACAGTAAATAATGTTTATAGAACTTACGGAAAGCGAGCGTAAACAATGATAAATATTATTTTGTGCGGCAAGCCGGTCGACACGACCGTATCATGCACGCTGCTTCCCACATTGGAAAGATACGGCGGCGTTCAGTACTTTAACGGAAAAAGCCTTGAACAATATGGAAGCGGGACCATAAAGTATCTTGTATATGACTGTGAAAACCTTCCGCAGATCAATTTTGAAAAAGGCATTATTCTGTTTAAAAACAGTTTTATTTCCTCAGAAAAAATGAATATACCGAATGGTTTTTTATGTATTCTCGAAATGAAAAATTCCCATGCCGCGGAAATCCTGAACGGTACTGGAGCCGCGGCAATCACCTGCGGAACGAGTTCAAAAGACACGCTGAGTATTGCGGGACTTGATGAAGCAAGCGCCACGCTGAGCCTTCAGAGAAGCGTACGGACGGTTGAAGGAAAGATTCTGGAGCCCCATGATTTTACGGTAAAGCTGCTGTCACAGCTAAGCCCGACCCGGATTCTGGCCGTATGCGCCGCATTGCTACTTTCAGGGGAAGATTCGTCACTGGAATATGTCATTTAATTTTCAATAAATTTACACTCATAAATGCTTTTAAGATACGCAAAATAGAAATGCAAACGCAAGACAAACAAATTTGAAATTTAAGGAGTGTTTTGATTATGCCTTCTAGAAGTAATAGAAGTGTTGTCCCTGAAGCAAGAGCAGCCCTTGATAAGTTTAAGATGGAAGCCGCTTCTGAAGTTGGCGTTAACTTAAAGCAAGGTTACAACGGCGACTTGACCTCTAAAGAGGCTGGTTCTGTCGGTGGCCAGATGGTCAAAAATATGATTAAGAGCTACGAGCAGGGCATGAAGTAAATTCCCTAAAATGAAGCGTCACGCCGAAAGGCGTGGCGCTTTAAAATTTGCCTGTCATTCGTGTTTAACGATTACGCCTAACAGGCCGATTAAATCCGCTGCCTGAAACATATTGATAATAGCGCCCTTTAGCTCAACGGGCGGGGCCGACACGATCGGCGCGGTAAATTCATTGTTGGTAAAGTCTACGGTAGCCAACATGGTTTTGAAAAAGTTATTCTTCACAAATTTGGATTCCCTTGCCGCAAATTTTTTCAGCTTGGTTTCTGCCATCGACGATTCTGTAAAATCGATGTGATCGAATAAGACGTCCGTTAATTTCGCTTTATTAAAATACGAAAACTGAAAATTTGATTTTTCAAAAGTTCCTTGTTTTATAATCGTCTCATTCATATCTACGCCGATGCATTTACAGGAACCGAACCGGCATCGTTCAAAATAAGCGCCCGTAAATTTACTGTTTGACAGATCGCAGTTTTGAAAGAGAACATCCGTAAAACTTGCATTTTCAAAATTGCAATGATGAAAGACGCAATTTTCGAAGATACAATTTTTCACTTCCATTTTAAAAAAATCCATGCTTTCGATTTGCTCTTTCGCGCATTTTATTTCCGAAACCGGCCGTTCTTCCAACAGGCGGCCTTGGGCAAAGGAAGAAAAGTCATCAACCGGATGGAGCTCTTTTGCTGTTTGTGGCTGTATGATATTCATATTACGATTCCTTTTGTAAAATTATTTTGCTATAGCTGAAAATTTCCTTATACGCAAAATGTTTTTCTGTCTTTATATTACAAAGTATACAATACGTTATTCGCATAATCAAGTTGGATTCGTTTCAGAAAAATACTTTATAAAAAGGAAGGAGCAGAATTTCGATCTGCTCCCTGTAACTTTTGTTAAATTGGTTTTATTTGCGATCGATATTAGCCGAATTGCTTTTTAATCCCTTTTGCCATATAATCCGCCATCATCGAAGCCTGATCTTCGATAATGTCATACAACGCTATATCTTTGGCATACTGGCCGCGCAGGCGGTATGTCGCTTCATCTTCTGTTAACTTCAAATGTTCATGGAGCATAAGTTTCCATTCGTTTTCAGACCAATACGGATTGATACTTGCCAGGAATTTAGCGATCTCATCTGCGTTTGCATACCATTTCTTTCTTTCTTCGTCTGCTGCTTCCGTATCACCGGCCTTGGCGGCGTTAACCAGTTTGCTGGCTGTAATAAGATGGTCAGAGAGAAGCCTTTCAAACCTTCTTGCTTTTTCCTCGCCGTAAAAAGGTTTTAAAACGGTGTAAAGGTCCGCAGGATTCCGCAGAAGTCTTTTCGTAACATATTGCAGGTCCCCTAAATCCGCCGCAGTACTGATAATCAATGATCTTGTCCACAGAACATGCTCTTGCCATAATTTTCGAAAAAGATTTATGAATTCACAGTTATCGTTCATACACTTTGTCCCCTTTATCGTATTGTACTGGTACTATAATATGCGGCTTATGTCATGTGATAAACTGCAATTCCAAAAGGGGAGTCGGCCAATAAAAAAGCAGAGGGCTAAGCCTCTGCAACAATGTCTTCCAGACATTTAATTAAATCCTGAATGGTATATAGCCTGACGTTGCGCTTTAGAATTTCATTTTTTAAGTCAATTGATAAAGATTCAAACCGGCTGCGAAGTTTTGGATCAATATAAGACATAAAATCACCTCTTGAATAGATTACCCAGCGTATGAATTTTCATACCCTTTTGCAGATAAAAAACAGCGGGGCGGTTCCGTTTCCGCTCCGCTTTGTTTAATATTCCCGAGGTGGTCTTGGATGAATGGGTGGATGGGGAGGTCCCGGTGGGTGAGGAGGTCCCGGCGGATGAGGAGGTCCCGGCGGATGGTGAGGTCCCGATGGATGGTGAGGCCATGGTGGATGGGGAGGTCTGTGTCTTCTGCGTCTTGGCCTTAAAAAATCCCACCAATGCGCAGGAAAGGAGCTTGTCGGCATTTTATTCATCTCCTTTTCCTATAATATGCATAAAAAGTATCCTGTTGAAAGAAAGAAAAAACGGCTCAAGCCTTTTGAACCGTTTCCATGTTTAATGCTGCATACTGATCAAATATAATAATCGTAATGCGTGTACATTTTCATCGGTTCTGGCTCGGTAATAGGCGTTTTTCAATGTATCATTCTGGGTGGTCAGTAAATACTGTTCTCCATATTTTCGAAAATCCACGCTTTCATCCAATACCCTGTCCCTTAAAATATCATAATAAGGCTCTTTTAATACAACAGGCGGAACAATGGGAATATAGCTCCTGCCTGTCATGGCCCGGTAAATCCTTTTAAATTCATCTGCATGGGATTGCTCATCTTCCGAGAATTCCATCAGGAGCTGGCGGTCTGTTTCACTTGGCGCGATCTTGGCCAATTCCTTATATAATGCCGAATCACTCAACTCTGCGTTAATATACGTTTGCAGCTTTTGAACCACAGTCATTTCCAAAACAAATTCCTCCTTCCACACTTTTTTACAGTATACGTTCTGTAGAATAACAATGTGATTTTTCGAATACGGCTTGTGATTTCCAATAATTAACATTCTCTGATAAAAAGTTATTTTTTTTACAAAAGGGCTTGAAATATCCTCAAAAATATGATATTATTACAAAGCTGTTTCAAAACAGCCTACGGGGCATTAGCTCAGCTGGGAGCGCAAGCTATCCGGTATGCACCCCAAGAAAAATCAGCAACACTGAAAAACTAAATAGCCAGGAAACCAAGTGAAATCAACGGGTTTCCAATATCTGGGGGTATAGCTCAGCTGGGAGAGCGCTTGAATGGCATTCAAGAGGTCAGCGGTTCGATCCCGCTTATCTCCACCAAAAACAATAAGCCACAAGGCCAAAACCTTGCGGCTTTCGTTTTACCTATTTGACCGGACACTTGATAAAGAGCAAAGTATAAAAAGAGACGCGGTTTCATATGACTGCGCCTCTTTTTTGCATATCACCCTTATTCCCTTCAGGCACAACAGTGTAAACCCTTGATTTGATTGTGAAACGAGCTTATACTGAACCTATACATTATAGAGAAGGGTGATTAAAATGCCGCGCGGATCACGTAAAAAGCCCATTGAAGAACAGATTGCGGATGTTGAATCCAAGATTCAGGAACTCCAGACGAAAAAGAAAGAACTGCTGCAGGTAAAAGAGCAGGAAGATATCCGCCGCCTTCTGGATGCCGTAAAAGAAGCTGGCACAACTCCGGAAGAACTTGTAAAGCAGCTTCTCTCTCAGGACAAAAATCAGTGATCTTTGATTTATAAAAACGAAGGCGTAAGGAAGATTCCTGATGCCTTCGTTTTTTATAAAGTGAGCGCAAACATAAATAAATTTGGACAGGGCCATGTTTTCCGATTGGAGAGCATGGCTCTTTTTTTATACCCCAATATAAAAATTCAGAAAAGAAAGGCGGAATGCTCCATGGTCTACGCAACCCTATCAAATTCAAACCGGCCCGGCTCACCTGCCGTGACAGTCGGCTTCCCCATCACGGAAAATGTATACGCAGATTTGGAGTCCATCGGTATCGGCAACGCTACGGAGCGTGACTGCTATGCTGCTTCGGTCGGCGGTGACATTCCGATCCTCAAGCGTCTTGAAAAGACTGCAGTGAACGTCGACGAGCTGGACTATCTCGTCAAGCGGCTGGACAGCTTTGACCGGCGCGAGCTCGCACAGTTTCAGGGTGTGGCTGTCAGCCGCGGCTATTTTGACATGACCGAACTCATCAATCTGACCTTTTGTTGTCAGAGCGCAACGGTGATACAAGATTTTTCCGACCTCGCCTCCATTGGCCGCGCGCATTATCTGGACATCCATGGTGGTGCGACGGCAGAAGAACTGCAATCCGTTGACGCCCGAAAGCTGGCCCTGTCCCTTCTGCTCAACAAGGATGGTAAGGTCACGCCTTACGGCGTCGTCTATGACAACGGCATGCAGTTGGAACAACTCTACGATGGACAGCACTTTCCCGACTACCTATACAACGGCAATACCGTGCTGACTGCGGCAATGACGGATCGCAGGCTTTCTGAAGATACCGCGCTAACCACCTGGCTCCACTTCCCTATATTCTGTCGGGAAACTGCGGGTATGTAGAGCCCCGGCTTTGCCAGTACCGTTTCAAAAAGTTTCTTCGTGAGGCGGGCATCGATGATATAAACTTTCATGCGCTCCGGCATACGTTCGCTACCCGGTGTGTGGAATTGGGCATCGATGTGAAAACCATCAGCGAATTGCTAGGACATTCCAATGTAAATATTACCCTATGAAGCCAAAGGACTTGGTCGCTCAAGAGCAATGGGACGTCAGGAAAGTGGACTTTTTATAGAGTAGGGTTAAATATCGTACGCCACAAAATTTTTACATACAGCATGATGAAAATAAAATACGCCAATAGCAAACCTGACTAAAGTCAGGGACGCAAAGCCACAGGATCTAAGGTGCTGGTTAAAGCGCTATGACAGCCTGGCTGCCGTTTGTCGCAAATATAAAACCTGCCTTTCCATGGACAGGTTTTGTTTTTTTACGACTTTAAGTGCCCTTCTTTGATACTGTGGTCTCTTGCCGCCTTTTGCTAGCGGCTATGAGGGGAGCTTCACATATGCAAAGATGCACTCATAAGGTACGGAGGTTGAAATAAAGGTCTCTTCCGTATAGCACATCAACTATATGGATATGTAAAAAAGGCAGCAGTTTGTAACGTGCAAACTGCTGCCTTTTTTTGTTCGACTTTTTTCTTATCCGTTCGACCGGATAGTATCTTTTTTGCACTCTGTGGGTTCTTGATCAGAACGCTGAAAAAACATTTGCGCTGCAGATCTCCGCCGCTTGTTCTTCGTTTCCGGATTTCAACAATCACGAAATGGAGGACGAGCCTTATGGCAAAGTATCAGAAGAAAACGGATTACCAAGCAAAATATCCCGGTGTAAGTGAAAAAATCATTGAGGTTTTAGAGAAAAGCGACCGCCAGATGGAATACCTGCAGTATGACATCAAAGTCGAACGGTGCCGGATTGATTCCGCCAGCGGAACTGTTACATATCTCCCCAGCCGGGAGGACTCCTACGAGCGGCTTCTGGAGGAAAACAAACAGTTTGCAGCTGCTGGAGAGAGTGTGGATGATGTCGCAATCAAGACCGTGATGATCGAAAAAATGCTGACCTGTCTCAAGCACCTCAGCCCGGAGGAACAGAAGTTGATCACTGCCTTGTTTTTCAATGATAAAAGTGAGCATCAGATGTCCAGAGAAACCGGCGTTCCGCAGCGGACCATTCATGACCGGAAGGTAAAAATCCTGGCGAAATTAAGAAAACTCATGGAAAAATAAAAAATTTTCTGCTGGCCCCCCTCGCTCAACGTGGAAATAAGCGAGGAGGGCCAGTTCCTCAATTTCATAGGCTCATATGAATGCGGACTTGTGACATCATCTCGGATTTTTCTTTGATTTCTCCCAAATATATTTGAGAATTCGACATAAACGTTGTATAATACGAATATCCAAATTTAGGAGGATGCCTATGTCTGTTAGCTATAAAAAGCTGTGGAAACTGCTTATCGACCGTGATATAAAAAAGAAAGACCTGTGTGCCTCGGCCGGTATCAGTCCTTCCTCACTTGCCAAGCTGGGCAAAAGCGAAAATGTCAATACGGATATTCTCGTGAAAATCTGCAACGCGTTAAGTTGCGATGTGTCCGATATCATGGAGGTCAAGCCGGCATTCGCAGAAAAGGAGGCATCCGAGAATGAAAAGCACGGCTCCTAAGTTGCCCGGAAAGTTCTGCAGGGTACTCTCCTTTGTTCCGTGGATCAACTGGCTTTCCGTGCTTTATATCGGAATCGTGAACACAAATGCACTGCATATTATCTGCGGAATTGTTTATGCGGTTGTAACCTTCGCGATCCCATCTACAGCGCCGTTCCTCTGGATTGTCGGGATCGTTCATTATATTTTTGCTTACCGGAGCATTAAAAAACGAATGAATTTGGCTGAGACTCTTCCCGTCAAGCCGCAGGAAAAGGCCAATACCCATTTCCCATCACCGACGCCCACCGGCTTTTCCGACATGGTGCTGCCAGGGGAGCCGGAGAAAAAACAGGCCGTTCCCGCAAGGCCGCAGTATTCCGCTCCCACGGTTCGGGTTCCGATCCATGATCCGCATGAAAAATTCTTTGCGGATATGAAAAGGTTTGCCCAGAAGGATGGGAAAGCGGTTCCCTTGGTTCCCTTCATGTCTTATTGGCCGACTTACGACAGTATGAACAAAAGCCAGCAGGCATGGTACTTCTACTGGCGCTCCCAGGTTCGCCAGGGAAATTACATCGACACGGATCTGTCGTACATTTTCGTACTGATCTACGAGTTGCTCAGCGGAACCGGATGGGAAACCCCGCGGGAAGGCTATGAAAAGCTCACTCGGGTATGGAACGCCTACCGGGAGAGATTTCCCGCGTTGGACCGTTATTTGGCAGATTGGACCTTTGACTTTGCCCAACAGTACGAACTCAAAGATATTTTGCTTTCAGGGCAGGAGAACCCTCACGCCTCGCCCTCGGCCAAAACAGATCTGATGATTGCCCAACATGCGTCCGAGGTTCCATTGAAGCTCTCTTTTTCTCTCATCGACGCGCTGTGCGACTATTCCCTTGTCAGCAGCAAGTTCTATAAAGACGGCAATCAGGAAGTGATGCGGGAGGCTATCCCTCGGGTTGTGGCTCTTGCCGACGCCGCGCTTCAAAAGAAGACGGGAAAGGGCATCTTGGATACCTATGGTCCGACCCGAGTAAAAAAGCAGGAGTACTATGCGTTTGCAAGCGCTGTATGTCCTCAGGCAAATCAAAAAATGACCTTTACGGTCAAGGGTTATTCCGCTAACCCAAAACTGCGCGCTTACATCAATGAGCTGGTTCGCTATGGCGAAAACTCGCTGAGAAGCCTGTGCGGATGCCGGGGCCGTCTTCGCGGGATTACGCTGGACCCGGAAATCTCAAAACTGATCGACAGTTTCCTGACAAAAGAGTACGGCAATCGGCAGAAAACCGATTCATCAGAGGAAAAGCCCACGAAGGTGGTTCTTAATTTTGAAAGCATCAACACGCTGCGGGAAGAATCGGATGCCGTGCGGGAAGCACTTTCGGTGGAAGAACCGGAATCCAAAGCAGAAAAGGCTTTGCTGACCGATGTGAAAGAGGTTACCTCGATTTATCTGGCGCTGTCGCCTGAGTCACGCGGTCTTCTAGACCGTTTGCAGCAAAGCGCGTGGGAGGCTCCTTCCCATCCGGGGGACGAAGCTCTGATTCAGGAGATCAACCGGCAGGCAGAACGATATCTGGGGCGTGCGCTTCTGGCCGTGGAAAATCACGATATCATCGCGGAGGACGATTACCGGGACGAGCTTGCCTATATTTATGAAAATCCGCCCGCGATACCGGCGGAGGAAGCCCGAACAAAGCGCTTTGACGCATCTCTCCTGCCGGAAGAATTCCGTGACTTTATGGAAGCGCTCTCGCCGGAGCAGGAAAAGGCTCTGCTTGCCGTGACCGCGTCTGCCGATTCGCAGCCGGAATTGGAAAAAATTGCGGAGGAAGCTCTGACCATGCCGCAGATTCTTCTGGACGACATCAACGCGGCGGCCATGCAATACCTGGGGGATATTCTGATTGATACAGCCGAGGAAGCGCCGCAAGTTCTGGACGAATACGCGCCGGCTTTGAAAAAATCGATTGCTTAGGGGGAACGTTATCATGCAAACCGTGAAGATCAGCCGCCGGGAATCCGGCGCGCTTCTCAATTCTCTGATTGCCGGCGTCGTGCCGCGCGTCGGGCTTCGGCACATCGCTGTCGGACGGCAGAAAGAGGTAGGCGCTTTTTTACAGGATTTATCCACCATTGAAGACGGCGGCGCGTCGTTCCGCCTTGTGACCGGCCAGTACGGCAGCGGCAAAAGCTTCCTGCTGCAGATGATCCGCAATAACGCCATGGAACGGAATTTCGTCGTCGCGGACGCGGATCTTTCCCCGGAACGCAGGCTGACCGGCACGAAGGGACAGGGCCTCGCAACCTACCGGGAGCTGATGCAGCATCTTTCGATTCTGACCCGACCGGAGGGCGGGGCGCTGGAGGCAATCCTGCAGAAATGGATCAGCTCCCTGCAAGCCGCCGTCATTCAGGAAAGCGGCTTGCATCCCGGCGATCCGGGAATGGTTGACGCCGTCAGCGGAAAAATTGCGGCGGTCATGGCGGAGCTTTCCGAAATGGCCTATGGCTTTGCTTTTTCCACAGTGATCGAAGCCTACTGGCGCGGGATGAAAACCGGGCAGGAGGAACAGAAGCAGTCGGCGCTCCGTTGGCTGAGAGGCGAGTACACAACAAAAACGGAAGCGCGGCAGAACCTCTCAGTGGACTGCATCATCGATGACCAGAGCTGGTATGATTTTCTGAAGCTGTTCGCTCTGTTTGCGGTAAGGGCGGGCTATCAGGGACTGCTTGTCTTTCTGGACGAGGGCGTCAACCTCTATAAGATTACCAATAAGCAGGCAAGAGACAGCAACTATGAAAAAATCCTGACGATCTTCAACGACACCATGCAGGGCAAAGCCCGGTATATCGGAGTCTTTATGAGCGGCACGCCGCAGTTTGTCTATGACGAACGCAGAGGCCTGTTTAATTACGAAGCCCTGCGCTCCCGCCTGGCGGACAACCAGTTCAGCGCAAACGGCTATACCGATTATTCCGGACCAGTGATCAAGCTCAATCAGCTGACCCCCGAGGAAATCTATCTTCTGCTGGAACGCCTTTGCGAGCTTCACAGCTGCCATTACAATTATACCTGCCCGCTGGGGCAGCGGGAGCTTACCACGTTTCTGAACGCGGTCGTTTCCCGCATGGGAGCGGATCAGCTTCTAACGCCCCGCGAGGTGACAAGGGACTTTCTCGGCCTTTTGAATATCCTCCATCAGAATCCGGAGCTGAGCTTCGATACTTTGGTGAATGAGAAGGGCTTTTCCGTCCAGAGCGCCGAACAGAACCCGGAAGAAGTGCCGGACAAAGAGGATGAGCTCTTCGCGGAATTTAATATATGAGCGGGACCGCATTCGAGCGCTACGCGCCGTTTATTCAGGAATACATCTACCGGAAACGCTGGACGGACCTGCGCGAGGTACAGGCGGAGGCCTGCTCCGCGATTCTTGACACGGACGATCACGTTATTATTGCTTCCGGCACGGCATCGGGCAAGACGGAAGCCGCTTTTTTCCCCATTCTGACCACTCTGTACCATCACCCATCGAACTCCGTTGGCGTTTTGTATATCGGGCCGCTGAAAGCCCTGATCAATGATCAGTTCGAGCGGCTGAGTGGTTTGCTGGAGGACAGCGGTATCCCAGTCTGGCCGTGGCACGGGGATGTTTCGCAGTCTATGAAGCAGCGCGCGCTGAAAGAAGCACAGGGCGTCTTGCAGATTACGCCGGAATCGCTGGAAGCCCTGCTCATGCTTCGTCCGGCAGAGGCGGCCCGCCTTTTCGGGGACCTGCGGTTTGTTGTCATCGATGAGATTCATGCCTTTATGGGAACGGATCGCGGACTGCAGGTGCTGTGCCTGCTGGCCAGACTGGAGAAAATCGCGGGCTGCCACCCGAGACGCATCGGCCTGTCCGCCACGCTGAACGACTACGAACCTGCGCTCCGGTATCTGGCGGCTGGGACGAACCGCCATGCGCAGGCCGTTGGTATCCGTCATCATGGACGCACGATTTCCCTCTGCGCCGACAGCTTCCTCCTGCCTCACGACCCGGAAGAAGCGGAAAAGGTCATGGCGGAATACAATTCTTTTCTCTACGATAACTGCCATGACAAAAAGTGCCTGATCTTCACGAACAGCAGAAGCAACGCCGAAAAGGTCATCGCCGACATGAAAGAGATCGCGCACAAAAGGCAGGAAAAAGATGTTTTTTTTGTACATCACGGCAGCGTTTCCGCCGCGCTGCGGCAGGAAGCGGAAGCCGCCCTGCGCGACCGGGAAGGCCCGACCGTCGCCGCAGCCACGCTGACGCTGGAGCTGGGTATCGACATCGGAGATCTGGATTCCACCATACAAATCGGCGCGCCTTACTCCTGCACCAGCTTTGTCCAGCGTCTGGGACGTTCCGGTCGGCGCAGCGGAAAATCGCAGATGATGTTTCTGGAACTGCTGGAGCCGTCGGAGCGGAATGTTTTTGAACAGCTGCCATGGACGCTTCTACGGGCGATTGCCATCATTCAACTTTACCTCGAGGAAAGCTGGGTGGAGCCGTTCACCCTGAAGCCGAAGCCGTTCAGCCTTCTTGCGCATCAGACGCTAAGCACCTTGATGACCTACGGAGAGCTCAGTCCGCCGGAACTGGCCCGGAGCGTCCTGCTTCTTCCCGCCTTCCGTGAGACGATCACCCAAGAGGAATACAGGCTGATTCTTCGCTATATGATCGCTGAGGATTACCTGCAGCGTGTGGAAAACGGGGCAATTATCGTAGGTATCCGTGGCGAGCGGATTACCAACCATTATTCATTCTACGCTGTTTTTCAGGATGAACAGGCTTACCATGTGCAAAGCAAGGAGGGAGAAATCGGCACTCTGGACAGCTGCCCGACAGCGGGAGAAGTTTTTGTTTTGGCCGGACGAACCTGGAAAACGCTTGATGTCGATATGGAGCGGAAAATCGTATATGTCGCGCCGGTGAGAAACAGCCGGATTCCCAGCTGGAACGGAAGCGGAGGGCATATCCACACCAAGATCGTTCAGAGAATGAAAAAAGCTCTGGAAGAAGACGTCTGCTATCCGTACCTGACACCCAGGGCGCAAAAGGTGCTGGAAGCCGCCCGCTCTCTGGCAAGAAAGTCCGGTATGCTGGAAAGCAGCATCCTCCCGTGCGGGGAAAACTCCTTCTATTTCTGCCCATGGGTAGGCTCAAAGACAATGAAAACCATCAAGTGCCTGTTCAGCTGCGGACTTAAGGAGCCGCTTCAGATTTACTCCGTTTTTGGGGGCGACCATTACTTGCAAATCACAAGCGGCTTTTCAGGGGCTGAGTTTTTCCGGAGAATGGCGGAACTGTCCATTGACATGGACGACCCGGACATGGTTTTGCCGGAGGATCAAATCCCACAGGTGGACAAATACGACGCCATGATTCCGGGAGAATTGCTTCGCAGCGCTTTTTTGCATAACGAGCTGGATCTGGAGTCGGCAATTGATATTTTGAAAGATGTGGAAACCTGCAGTTAGTGCGGAGGTGTTAAAACAGTATGAGAACAGCAATTACTCAGGATACCTATGATGAAGTTTCACGCATTGTGGAATGCGCCTTAAGCTCTGACACAAAAAAGCAGGCGGAACCGTTTACAAAGCGCCTGGAGTTTTTACGTTCCTCCGGTGGATATGGGGGATATGCAAATTGTGTTTTTGGTGACTTGATCGCGTCGACAAAACGCGCGTCCGGGAAAGTGGCAGACAAGGAAAGATTGAGCAGTTTCGCACGTACTGATCTTTATAAATTGAAAAGTCAGATCAGCAATTTTGCCGATAGCAAAAATATAAATGTCAGGGATTGACGTACAGGCAAAACGAACGCATAATGCGTCCGTTTTTACCGGGGATTTGGATACAACAAGCAAAATTGTTTTAATCTTAAGTTGTTTTTCCGAAATGCCTTTGAATGAGTTTAACTACTTCAACCATTGGAATGATGAGAAAAGCAAGACCCATGGCAGTCATATACTCCACAAATGAAATTGAGGTAAATCCAAAGGCGTTCACCAAGAACGGAACATAAATAACGACTGTCGTCAGAATGAGCGCAAGCGCAGCGCCACACCAAAGCCAGATATTCTGGCCTTCCAGCTTAAAAATTGAACCCCGGCGGGAACGCATATTAAAGGACTGAAAAATTTCAGCCATTGACATGGTGAGAAATGCCATTGTCATGCCATCCGGGCTATTGGTGATCTCCCAAGCACCCGCTTCCATGCGGTGACCAATGAAGTACGCCGCTAAGATCAGAATAGTGACAAATACGCCCTGATAAAGGACATCAATCCCGACGCCACCGGAGAAGAGGCCTGCTTTCGCATTGCGCGGGCGCTTTTTCATGGCATCCGGCTCCCCGCGTTCCATGCCGAGCGCCAGCGCGGGGAAACTATCGGTAATCAAATTGATCCAGAGAATGTGAGCTGGCTTCAGCAAGGTAAAGCCAAGCAAGGTAGCCAGGAAAACGCCAAGGACCTCGCTTAAATTGGATGAAAAAAGGAACTGAATCGCTTTGCGGATATTGGCATAGATTTTCCGCCCCTCCTCGACGGCCGAAACGATTGTCGCAAAGTTGTCATCCGCAAGGATCATATCCGCAACATTTTTTGTCACATCGGTACCGGTGATACCCATCCCGACGCCGATGTCCGCAGCCTTTATACTTGGCGCGTCATTGACTCCGTCCCCCGTCATGGCTGTGACTTTCCCGCAGCGTTTCCATGCATTTACGATCCGCACCTTATGCTCCGGCTGTACGCGTGCATAAACGTTGTATTTTCCAATGACGCGATCCAGTTCCTCATCTGACAGAGAATCCAGTTCCTGCCCCATGATTGCCTGGGAACGGTCTTTGAGAATTCCCAAGTCCTTTGCAATGGCAATTGCAGTATCAATGTGGTCTCCGGTAATCATGACGACACGGATTCCGGCTTCCCTGCATTTTTCAACTGCCGCCTTGGCCTCGGGCCGAACGGGATCAATCATGCCGTACATTCCAAGAAAAACCATATCATTCTCAAGCTCTTTGGGCTCAAAGCTGCCCGGCTTTTCAGGGAAATCCCTATAAGCAGCGGCGAGGACACGCAACGCCTTGTCCGCCATCTCCTTATTTTGACGCCGGATTTTATCTTTTTCATCCTCCGTGAGTGCCACTACTCCGTTTTCGGTACAGATCCGGGTGCAACGGCGAAGAATTTCATCCGGTGCCCCTTTGGTATACTGGACATAACCGGTTTCCGCTGCATGGACTGTCGACATCATTTTCCGCATGGAATCGAATGGTGCTTCGCCCACACGCGGCCATAATTTTTTGAGCTTATTTTTATTGAGGAATATTTTGTTCGCATAATTAACCAAGGCACACTCTGTTGGCTCACCTACCGCAGAGCCTGTTTCTTCATCGAGCTCCGCGTCCGAACAAAGGCACATCGCCGTGCCGAGCTTCTCTGCGTCAGCGCCGTAGGAATCCACTACGGTCATCTTGTTTTGTGTAAGCGTTCCGGTTTTATCCGAGCAAATGACTTGGGCACAGCCAAGCGCCTCCACTGCTGTCAGGCGGCGGATAACAGCATTCTTTTTCGACATCTTGGTCACGCCGATCGAAAGAACGATTGTGACTACGGCCACAAGACCCTCCGGAATTGCCGCAACCGCCAAACTGACAGCTAGCATAAAAGTATTCAGGACAACGAGAGTGGAAAACGCCCCCGCTTTGATGAGCCCAATTACAAAAACAATCACGCAGATTCCCAGTACGGCCCAAGTCAATATCTTAGACAGCCCCGCGAGTTTTAATTGCAGCGGTGTTGCCTCCTCTTTTGACTGAATCAGTGCATCCGCGATTTTACCCATTTCCGTCTGCATGCCAGTGCCGCAGACAACTGCGACGCCGCGTCCATAGACAACAGAACTGCCCATGTAAACCATATTTCTGCGGTCGCCCAATGGAATTTCCTGCCCATTTGCGTCAAGCGAATCCGACGTTTTTTCCACTGGAACAGATTCGCCAGTAAGTGCGGATTCCTCCACCTTCATGGATGCACACTCTATAATCCGCGCGTCGGCAGGGACTGAATCCCCTGCCTCGAGACGGATAATATCACCAGGAACGAGTTCCTCGCTCTTCACAACTATTACTTTTCCATCCCGCAACACCTTTGAGGTAGCTGCTGTCATTGTCTTCAGAGCGTCGATAGCCTTTTCGGCCTTATTCTCCTCAACAACGCCAAGTACAGAGTTCAGCACGACAACGAACAGGATAATAAACACATCTGCAAAAGATTCGCCTGCATAGGCAGATGTGATACCAGAAAGAATTGCGGCTGCCAGCAAGACAAGGATCATTGGATCGGCAAGTTGTTTCAGGAAGCGGGCGAACAGGCTTGTCTTTTTTTCTTCCGCAAGCTTATTTTTACCATACGTTCCAAGCCGTTTTTCCACCTCAGACGCTCTAAGTCCGCTCTCCGAAGACTGAAGCGCTTTCATAACCGCTTGCTTTTCCTGAAAATAGTATTTCATAATGTCAGTACTCCTTTGAGAAAATTGTAAGCAACAAAAAAACCCACCTACAACACGCCGCGATACCAATCAATGGAAACGCAGCAAATGTTGTACATGAGTCTCGTTCATTAAGATATGTCAGGCCAGATCGACCGTGTATGTTGACATATCACACTTTCGTGCAAACTACTCCCTCAAGGGTAATTTGTTCTTATATTAATTTCTTATACTGTACCGCTTAATTTTGTTTTTGTCAATGCTCTTGTGAAACTGCTGTCGAAATATAATGATACCAAAAAACAAACGAAACCGTGTACAAAACGGCCGGAGTTTTTGCATTTCTCTGCAGATATGGAGGGTATGTTAATTGTGTATTTGGTGACTTGATTGCGCTGACAAAACGCGCGTCCGGGAAAGTGGCAGACAAGGAAAGATTGAGCAGCTTCGCACGTGCTGATCTTTACAAATTGGAAGGTCTGATCAGCAATTCTGCCGATAGCGAAAATGTGAACGGCGTGGATTGACGTACAGGCAAAAAGAGAAGCAGTACCTTGGGGTGCTGCTTCTCTTTTTACAAGAAATTGATTATTGCTTTTTACTCGCCGCACTCGTCGTGATGCTGATGCTCGTGGCAGACGCTGCCGGTGGATTTCAGTTCGCCTTTCAAGTAACTCTCCGCCGCTGTCCGTGCGTCGCCGGAAGCACCCGTCACGACCTCCACATCCCGCTCATTGAAAATATCCACAGCACCCTGACCCATGCCGCCGCTGATAATGACCTTTACGCCCTTATCGGCGAGAAAGTTGGGCAGAAAACCAGGTTTGTGGCCGGGATTGTCAACGGATTCCTCTTTCGTAATCTGATTGTTCTCCACGTCAAACAGCATGAAATTGACACAGTGACCGAAATGCTCCGTTACTTTTTTGCCTTCAGCGGCAACCGCGATTCTAAACATACTTTTTCCCTCCGATTCATTTGATTGATTGATTTGCCCCGCCAGCAGTTCGCCAACAGTATCGAACCAGTTTCCGTTAAACAGTTCGATCATCCCGGCGTCACAAGCGGCCGAAATTTTGGGGTCGATGGGGAGCTTTGCCAACACCTGCAACCCATGTTTTCCGGCAATCTCGTCGATATGGCTCTCCCCGAAAATTTTGTAGTCCTTCCCGTTATCCGGACACCGGAAATACGACATGTTTTCGACCAGCCCCAGCACAGGGATCTTCATCATCTCCGCCATCTTCACCGCTTTGGAGACAATCATGGAAACCAGCTCCTGGGGCGAAGTCACAATGATGATGCCGTCCACGGGGATGGACTGGAAAACCGTCAGCGGCACATCGCCGGTTCCGGGGGGCATATCAATGAACAGAAAGTCCAGGTCGCTCCAAATTACGTCAGTCCAGAACTGCTTTACGGTGTTCCCGAGAATCGGGCCGCGCCAGATGACCGGGTCGGTGTCGTTCTCCAAAAGCAGATTGACGGACATGATGGCAATGCCGGTCTTGCTCTGCCTGGGGTACAGCCCCAATTCGCTTCCCTCAGCCTTTCCGCGGATGCCGAAGGCTTTGGGAATGGATGGCCCCGTCACATCCGCGTCCAGTATGCCGACCTTGTATCCAAGCCGCTGCATGGTGACTGCCAGCATTGCGCTGACAGAGGATTTCCCGACGCCGCCTTTTCCGCTGACGACGCCGATCACTTTTTTCACATGGCTCAGCGCATTGAGCGCCGCCCGGAAATCATGCTTTTCCTCTTTGCGGTCCGCGCACTCCATGCCGCAGCTTCCGCAGTTGTTGTCACAGCTTTTACTCATATTCTTTCACCTCTTACAGACTGATTGCCAGCCGGCTTCCGGTCGACAGATAGCCGATACGGTTTCCCATCACGGCCTTTAACCGCTGATACGCTTCCTGCCCCGTGCAGTGGCAGGTGTAGTACCGCGCGCCGGTTTGCAGAAGCTCCCGCGCCAGAGTGTCCACCGCCTCCGGGGATTCGCTTTTCCCGGAACCACGGCTGTGAAGATGGAATCCGCCGATTACCACGTCGGGAAAATGCCCGTAGTCCGACGTAAACTGCCGGACAATGTTGAGAATTCCCCGGTGGGCACAGCCGGCAATCAGAACGGCCCTTTTGTTCTGCCAAATGACCAGATTCTGCTCATGGGCAAAATCATCCGGCACAAAGGCTTCGCCTGCCTTTCGGTACAGCTCCGCATTGCCGGAGGGAACGGGCGTGATTTCCCGCACTTCCGAAAACAGCTCCAATTCCCCGTCAATCTTCTGACGCCCTCCGCAGAACACAAAGCGTTCATTGGGCAAAAGTTCCGGAGCAAGGCCGATATAGGCCTTGTGCCCGTCAGGGCGGTCGGCATAATGCGGTTCAAAGGCCCGCTCCTGCACATAGACCTTTGCCCGTTCGTTTTTTTCCAGAAAGGTTTTCAGCCCCCCGCCGTGGTCATAGTGTCCATGGGACAATACGGCAATATCCACCGCCGAAAGGCTGGCGCCCAGCTTGTCGGCGTTTTCCGCAAACAGCCCGCTTGCCCCGGTATCAAACAGCAGACGGTGCTGACCTGTTTCCACATACAGGCTGAGGCCATGCTCGCAGCCAAAATCTTCGGACGCCGCCGTGTTTTCCGACAGGACTTTGAGCATCATCTCGTTTCACCTCCTAAAAGCAGTTCCTTCACCTTTTCATAGACGTTCCGCACCGCCCGGCCGGACGGACAGTCCAGCTCCGCAATGCTTCTGCCGCTGTTGACGGCTTTCACCGCCTCCGCGTCAAAGGGGATTACCCCGGCAAAAGGAATCTGTTTTGCGCGGCAAAATGCGCGTATTTCCTCCGTTTTGGCGGGATTCACGTCGGCCTTGTTGACACAGACCGCCGTCTTTGTCCGGAACGTTTCCGCCGTTTTCACAATGCGCTCCATGTCGCTGATGCCGGAAGCAGACGGTTCCGCCACGATTAGCACCATGTCCACTCCGCTGATGGAGGCGATAACCGGGCAGCCGATGCCGGGGGAGCCGTCAATTACCGCCAACTCCGCATCTCCGGCGGCTGACGTCATTCGTTTTTTCACCTCGGTCACCAGTTTACCGGAAGTGCCGCTGCCCATCGCGAGCTTCGCCGTGGAGAAAACGCGGGTATCGTCCCGATACAGCGCCAATTCCCCCGCAGCAGTTGGTTCCATGGATACTGCCCCCGCCGGGCAGACCGCCGCGCAGACCCCGCAGCCCTCGCAGGCGAAGGGTTTCACTCGGAACGGAGTACCGGCTTCGATTGCATCAAACCGGCAATGGGAAAGGCAAGCCCCGCAACCGATACATTTGTCTGAATCAATCTGGGCTTTCGGCATCCCGAAATAGTCGGTACGCTGGGGCAGACTGCTCCAATGGGAAATCAGATGCAGGTTGGGTGCGTCCACATCGCAGTCGGCATAGGCATTTGCCTTGAATAGAAAGAGGAAGGCTCCGGCGACGGTGGTTTTTCCCGTGCCGCCCTTACCGCTGAGAATCAGAAGCTGCTTCATGCCGCGCCTCCTTTCCGATTTGCTCCAGCAGGGAGCCAAACAGCGCGCGGTACCGCTCGTTTTCCCGTGCGGCAATTCCGCCCTCCGCGTTCAGAGCGCCCAGCTCGGCATCGAACGGGATACGCCCGAGAATGGGAATCCGGTGCTCCAGACAGAACGTCTCCGAAGGGTTTTCACCCGCCTGACATTTGTTGAGCACCGCGCCGAAGGGCTTATGAAACAGCGAAACCAATTCATAAACCATGGCCAGATTGTGCGCGCCGAATATGGTAGGCTCCGCCACCAGAACACAGAAATCCGCATCCTGAATGCTCTCCATCACGGCGCAGGCGCTGCCGGGGGGACAGTCGATGAAAACGGGGCGGTTCCCGCTGTTTGGAATTTTGCTAAGCAGTCGCTTAATCACCGGAATGCCGGAGGCTTCCCCGATGTTCAGCCGCCCCGTATATACATCTACACCATCAGATACTCCGGAGAATACCGTTCCCACGGCCTTGTCCGTTTCCCGGATAGCACCGGCGGGGCAGAGCAGGGCGCACCCGCCGCAGGAGTGACAGACCTCATCAAACAGCATGGGGTGATTTCCGGTAAAGGCCCGCGCGTGAAACGCGCAGAACTCCACGCATTTCCGGCAGCCGGTGCAAAGGGCTGTATCAATTTGTGGAATTTTGACTGCAACGGTTTCCTCTTCTGCTGCTTCGGGCTTGAAAAACAGATGGCCGTTGGGTTCCTCCACGTCGCAGTCCAGATACACCGCGTCCCCGGCCGCCGCCGCGAGATTGACCGACACCAGCGTTTTCCCCGTGCCGCCCTTGCCGCTGAGCACCGCTACGGTCAGGGGCTTATCCGCCATGGCCGTGAAAGCCCGCGTGAAATTCGGAAAGCGGCGAAAGCTTTCCCGCGGCCAGAGCTTCGAGATTTTCCTTTGCCGTTCCGTCCATGGCGCGGTAAGCCTTGATCTTCGCGCCGCTTAGTACCTTTTCCGCGTTTTCTCCGCAGCGGGGCGTAATCAGTTCGTCCGCGCCGCTGTCCGCCAGAAGCTGCGCCGCGGCGATGCCTGCTCCGCCCGAGCTTTCCGCCGCGCTGTTGGCAATCCATTTGATTTCCTTCGTATTGGTATCATAGAGCAAGAAATACGGCGCGCGTCCAAAGGACGGGCATACGCCGGATTCCGCATTTTGCTCATTCATGGGAATCGTGATTTTCATAAGGTTCCTCCGTTTCATTTTCCGTATTCTCAAAGCGCCTGCCACACCGGTGCCTGCGGCATCCGTTTCCGCCGCAGCCGTGCCCCTGCCCGTCGCAGAGGCGGTATTCTCCGCCCTCAATCAGCAGCGCCTTGCCGTTTACCAGCGACTGCGCCAGCTTCTTCCGGGCGCTGTCGTAAATGCCCTGCACCGTGGTGCGGGAAATATCCATCTGCGCCGCGCACTGCTCCTGCGTAAATCCGTCCAGGTCGATCAGCCGGATGGCTTCAAACTCATCCACCGTCATGGTAACCGTGTCCTCAGCCTGTGCATCCAGCGGGCCAAAGCGATTATTTTCGGGCAGGCAGCAAACTCTTCTCCATTTTCTTGGTCTTGGCATTTTCTCACCTCGCTTTTAGACAGAAACAAACCGGAGCGTCCCCCGGTTGTTTCCGCCCGCCTTACAGACTTTCCAGCTGACGGTCAATGTCCGCAAGCCGGTTTTTCAGCGCGTTCTTCTGCAGCTGAAGCAATCCTTTGCGATCCTCCGCCGATAGTTCATTTCCGGCAGGAAATTGGCGAAAGCCTTGCCAAAGCCGCGTCTGCAGGCCATGCCGAGTCCAAGGCCAAGCCCCGCGCCTTTGGCAAGGCTTCCCGTACCGGCGCACGGCCCTAAGCTCCGTCCAGTCATGGCGCCGGCGCCCATAGGGCCGGTTCCGTTTCTTCCTGGCATATTGTTCACCTCCTTATAGTTTCCGGCATATGTCGTTTACAAATACTATTATAACCAGTTTCGGGCATATGTCAATAATAAATGCAAATCTTTTTCAGCGGACAACAGAATCCAGAATTTATGCATTGCACATTACGTTTGTATTGAGAATAATAGTAAAAACCGTGCGTTGAGTTCGTGCAGCACAAGCTCTAATAAGGCATAGACTAGCATGCTTCCCAAGACGCATTGAACGGCTGTCAGCCTCATTACCATCTTACAGCCAATTAACGGGCAGCCTGCGCGAACCTTATTTTTATGTAATTAATGTGATTGTCAGTTTCCCCGTTTCGATCTAAAATAAAGGAAACTTCTAAAAGTACTTGATTTCACCAGCAGATTTGGTAATTTAATACGCTGTAGCTACACTCAAAAAGTCGACAGTCCTTTATAAGTTGCGACCTTTTTGTTCCTATCACTAAAAGTGAACGTCAGCTGCCCAGAAACAATGGCATGCTACAGCAAACGATTCACGACAGAAAGGTAAAAGAACCTAACCAAGTTAAAAAAATTATGGAAAAGTAAAATTTTTTCCGCTCAACCCCCTCACTCAACGGGTAAGTAAGTGAGGGGGTTTTTTCTATTTCCCTCATTTGTTCCTTGAAAATTTCATATCCGGCAGCATAAATACATGATCTGTCCGGCCGTGATGAGCGGCAGCGACGATGACGGGCGCGCCAAGACTACTTGCGGATGGGTGACAGACATCCGTCGAACCGATGGCATCGAAGGCGACGAGCGGCAAGGCCCGGTCNCCGGCCGTGATGAGCGGCAGCGACGATGACGGGCGCGCCAAGACTACTTGCGGATGGGTGACAGACATCCGTCGAACCGATGGCATCGAAGGCGACGAGCGGCAAGGCCCGGTCATAAAACAGCCTGTGGTGGGCTGTTTCGCAATGAAACGGACAGTGCCAACGCTACTTCCGTCCAGCCACAGACTCAAGCAATGGGGGCGGCTCGCAGAGATCCTGGGAGAGGTGAAATTCCTATGGCGTTTGCTTAACCGGCAAACCGTTTATGCCGCCGCCCTTGCTTCGGGAAGCAGTGCCGAATAGAAGCATTAAAATGAAGAATAAGTGGATTTTTTGATCTTAGAAACTACGCGGCAGGGCAAATGCGCCCTGCCGCGCCCTTGTAAGATCAAATCGTATTTAAAGAACTGGAGGTGTACGTATGGAACTGAAAAAAAGAGCATGGCTGTACTGTCGCATCGACGCTCCGGAGGATGCTCATGGTGCCTTAAAGGGACAGCGAAGGGAACTTTTGGATTACGCGGAACAGATGGGCCTTGAAATCGTGGGGGCTTCTGAGGATCTCGGCAGCGGGCTTAATTTTGACCGTGCTGGCCTTATGGAAGTCATGAAAGCGGCGGGAGATGGGAAAATGGATGTGCTGCTGGTAAGAAGGCTGGACTGTCTTGGGCGAGACACCGTGAAGATGCTTGAATTTCTCCAGGGCTTGGATCAGTTGGGTATCAAGCTCTATTCGCCATTGGAAGGCGAAATCAGGTTGCTCAAAGATATCGATGCGATCCATGGGCTTATTCAAAGGTTATAAGCTGGACATTGAGCTGAACCTGAACGTGCAGCAATTTCTGAATGGACTTGACAGCATCAGCGTCGATGAAGAACCGACCCCTGCGGCGGCATCATAATTGCTGCAACTCCAAAATACTCTTTTCAGCTGAGTAGATATCCACATATATGGGTTGGGTTTTGTGGTGGTGCACACCCGATACTTCGGGAGAGCGCCACACTGGCAGTGTGGAGGTCAGCGGTTCGATCCCGCTATGCTCCACCAAAGCAGGATTATCCGAACTTCATCTTTATGGTGAATTGGTTCGCGTTAATCGTCAAAATGCCGCATAACAAGCGGTAAGCAGATCCCCCTGTAAACTAATTAAAGTTTACAGGGGGATCTGCTATTGCACTGGAGATAAATCGTGTGTCACTTTTCAGCTTCCCGTATTCAGATTACTGTTGTCACCCTTGTGATTTCTTCGAGCTTCATATCCTCAAAATAGCGCAGCAGGATCATGCTTTTCAGCCGCGGCGGCAGGCGGCCGATCGCTCGGTACAGATCCAACGCTGCAGCCGTGTCGGTTCCCGCGGCGGGGAGCTTCCCCAGCGCGTCGTCCGAAACATTGTTCTTTCTTCTGCGCAACGCGCCCAGCGATTCGTTGGTAAGAACCGTATTTTATAAAAACTTTAACTGTATAATCAATTTTCTATTGCAATTTTACCATATTTGTGGTATCGTTTGATTGTAAAGTTAACTTACAAATAAAGGGTCAAGATATGAAAGTTGTTAATCAAACAATCATTAAGGATGCAAATTTAAAAAATTTATATAATCTTATTCACTCCAATGACGGAATTTCCAGAGCCCAGTTGGCTAAGCTCACGAATCTGAGCAAGACCACAGTATCTACTTTGATTGATGAACTGACCAGCCGGAATTTCGTTTATGATTCCGGTACTTCCGAGACGGACTCTGTCGGACGAAAGCCCAACAGTTTGCATATTAAACCGAACAGTTACTATGTCGTTAACATCGTCTGGATTAACAATACCATCGATGTGTTTTTGATGGATATTGCGGGCAAGACCGTGTATGGAGAGCACATGGAACTTAAGGGATGTGATACCTATGTCACGCTTTCGCAGAGATGCGTTTATAATTCTATTCTTAGCAAGGTCGAAAAAGATAAAATCCTTGGAATATGCGTTGTTGTTTCCGCTATGATCGACCCTCCCCAAAATGTCTTTTATTCTACGACTTTGAATATATCGGAAGCAGAGCAGGCAAATTTGATTCATGACTTGGATACGGCATTTTGTGATTTTCCGGTGGCTCTGTTGAACGATACCGCCTGCTATGCTTATGCGGAGAAAATCTATGCGGGAGTGAAAGAGAGCGATTTCGCATTTATCAATTTCTCACATGGTATTGGCGCAACTTTATTTATCGATAATGAGATGATGGGTCATGCCAGCGGCGCTTCCACGCAATTCGGCCATTATTCCATAAACCCCAAAGGTAAATTGTGTGTTTGCGGCAACAGGGGATGCCTGGAGGCCACAATGGGCGAGCCCGCCCTAAAAGAAAGAGTTGATAAAACGGGATACAGTATCTTTTTGAATCATCTGGAAACAGTGACCTTTGCTGATCTTGGAAATGCCGCAAAGCAAGGCGATGTCGTTGCCCAGACAGTAATAAAATCAATGGCACAGGATTTGTCTTATGCTTTAAGCAACCTCATCAGCATTGTTGATCCCAAATTAATTATTTTAGGCGGAGAAAGCAGAAAATTAGGGGATTTATTCCTGAGTGAGATTAAGCTTAACCTGAAATCCATCGGCTTTAGAAGAATGGTGGAAAACGTGAACGTGTCTTACTCTAAACTGGATCAGGACGTTTATAAGCTGGGCGCAACGAAGTATTTTTTTGATAAATACTATAAATTCGGAGAGGATATCTCAGGCACTTTGTTTATGGGATAACGGAATGCTTGGGATGCTGAATATTTTAAAATATGTTAGTTGGACTATGGGAGTCGAGTCAATAATTAATTAGTTAGTTGGCCTTATTAATTTAAGCGGTTGTATGAAACAACTTTATTAGGGGAGGAGTTTTTTTATGTTTCAGCTTATTTATCCATATCTCGGGCAAATAGTTCCTCGGGAATGGTATATTCCGAAAGCAGCACGGGACCCTCGAAAGGCAATTTATATCGGGAAACCGGTCGAGCCGGGCAATGACCGTTCTCTTCCGATTCAAATTCACAATGTGAAAATAACGGAGTCGGAATTTTGGCAGGCATGTACCGGACGACCGTTTTGCGAAACCGTCCAAACCGGATTCCCCGTGAGGATGATAAAGAAATGAAGTCTATGAATTCCGTTAGCCCTTTGATACCAAATTTATTATAGCAGGAGGATTTTTATGAACAGCAGCAACAATTATCCTAATCTATTTAAGCCCATTAAAATTGGCAACATGGTATTAAAAAACCGCATTGTGCATGTTCCGACTGATGTAAGTTCGTCCCACGCGGATGGTTCCGTCAGCGAAAGAGATCTTCATCATCATGCGGAGATTGCCAAGGGCGGCGTTGCCATGTTAATCGTGGGGGCAACCTCGCCGGACGGAAAAACAGGCAGACCCACTGTTACCGGTTTGGTAGCCGACGCCGACAACTACATACCCGGTCTTGCAAGGCTGGCAAAGTCTATACAGCGCTATGGCGCAAAGGCCGTCTGTCAGCTTCAGCATCCGGGAAGACAGGCCGCTCTGCCCAGGCATAATTATATGTCGGCCAACGACCGTGTAATTAAGCTTCCATGGTCTGCCGGTCATGAAATTGTATATGAGAATGCTGCGGAAAAGGGGAAGGCCGTACGTGCGATGAGCACAGAGGAAGTCCTTGAAATGATTGAGCTTTTCGCCGAGGCGGCCTGGCGTGTTAAATCCGCAGGCTTTGACGGCGTAGAGATTCACGCGGCACACGGATATCTGGTTTCAGATTTTATGAGTCCTTATCTCAATAAGAGAAATGATCGTTTCGGCGGCAGCTATGAGAACAGAATGCGTTTCCCCTTGGCGATCATTGCCAAGATCCAGGAAAAATGTGGGTACGATTACCCGATTCTGGTACGTTACTCCGTAGATGAATGGGTGCCGGGCGGACGTGAACTGGAGGAAAGCATCCAAGTTGCGAAAACATTCGAAGAGGCCGGAGTTGCCGCACTTGATCTCAGCCAGTGTATTCAGGAAACTCCCGGAGCAGGGTTTGACCCAATGCAGTATCCGGAGGGCTGGACAATTTATGCTTCTGAAGCAATTAAGAAGGCAGTTAAGATACCGGTAATCAACAGCCATTCTCTCAGAAATCCCGATTTTTGCGAGAAGATTGTTGCGGAAGACAAAACCGATCTTGTCGGGCTGTCAAGACAGCTGTTGGCCGATCCTTATTGGCCGCTGAAGGTGCAATATGGAAAAATCAGCGATATTCGCAGGTGCATTTCCTGCTTGGAAGGCTGCTGGCAGGAATCCATGATGGCAAAGAAAGAAATTGCCTGCGCTATTAATCCCGCCTGCGGACACGCGGAGTTTGATGACATGAAGCCAGCCGCAAAACCGCTCAAAATCGCCATTGTCGGAGGCGGTCCGGCCGGCATGGAGGCGGCGAGAAGAGCGGCGATTGTAGGGCATAAGGTAACGTTATTTGAAAAGACCAAGGAATTGGGCGGGGCGATTTTGGGCTGCTGCATGGTTCCCGGAAAAGAAAAAATGAAGTGGTATGCCGACTGGCTCCGAGTTCAGATCGCTAAATTGCCGATCGAAGTAAAAATGGGTACGGAGCCAACTGTGGAGGATCTGCGCGGATTTGACGCTGTGGCTAACGCGACAGGGGCAACCTCTTATGTTCCGGAAGGCGTTTATGGGAATACGGATAAAATATTAGCTTTTGAAAAGGTGATTGCCTGTCCAAAGGTAAACTGCGAGTATCATCCGGATGGGCGCATGCCGGTAAAAGTTGGGAGCAGCGTTATCGTCTGGGGAGATGGTTATCCTGCAATTGATACGGCCACATATCTCGCTTCCATCGGCAAGAAGGTTACCATCGTCACGGAGAAGAAGGAATTCGGTATGGGTACCGAAGTGATTCATATGTACGTAACCAGAAAACGTTTCCAGCAGACCGACGCGGAAGCGCTCCACAGCAAGCCCTATAAATATCCCGTAACGATCATTGAAAACAGCCGCATTCGCGAAATTACGGAAAAGGGAGCCTTGGTGGAAGGAAAGGATTTTGCCACACAATTAGTCGAGTGTGACGATGTTGTGACCTGTCATGTCCGCTCCAACAACGAATTTTTTGAGAAACTTCGGAAGGCCGGAGTTGTTTCCTTTAATATTGGGGATTCTTCTATACCGGATAATTTGTCCCATGCGGTAAGGGAAGGCGCCGAGTTCGTATTAAATCTTGACGAGTCGATGATTGTGAATGCAAACGGCGCCGTAGTCAACCATATTCCGCTGGAAATCAAAAAGATGTTCAGCTGATTCACGGTCAATGTAAAAAGTCGCCGGACTTTTACATAGAAAACATCAGTGCCCAATTTCGTTAGGAGGTAGATCAATGAAAACGCGTATCAGGAATGTCCTTTTTGCTTCATTACTTGTACTTGCAACGGCTGTTACCGGCTGCACCAAAGCGGAGAACATCAATTCGGGTAACAGCAATGCCGCAGCAGGAAACACGACCGCTTCTGCACAATCCTCAGCCGGTGAAAATACGGCCGGGAAGAAAAACATTAATATTGTATTTTTGGAGGGAACCGACAGCAACTCCTGGAGAACGCAATGCGAAAATACAATGCAAAAGCTGGCGGATGACTATCAATCACAGGGGATTGTCGCAAAATACAAATTGATGGTCGCCAACAATGATGCCACAACACAGATTCAGCAAATGGAACAGGCAATTCAGGATAAGGTTGATTTAATCCTAATCAATCCTGTTACAACAACGGGCCTGTCAGCTACGATCGATAAAGCAGTTGCTCAGAAAATTCTGGTAATGAGCGTTGACCAGCATATCTCGCATCCGAACGTTATCAGCGTAACAAATGACCAGTATAAGTGGGCAAAGATTCAGGCGGACTGGCTGGTAAAGCAGTTAGGAGGGAAAGGACGCATCTACCGTATGGATGCCATCAAGGGTGCGCCGGCAAGTGATGTTCGTGCAAAGGCGTTTGAGGATGTTTTGAGCCAAAATCCCGGTATTAAGACCATCGCGCACGATTATGGTATGTGGGATGAAGGCAAGGGAAAACAGATTATGACCCAGTGGCTTGCCACAGATTCCAACTATGACGGGGTGCTTTGCCAGGACGGTAATGCGGTCGGGATTCTGGAAGCAATTGAAACCGCGAAACTGCCTTATCCCAAAGCTATTACTTCCGATGAATACATACAATACTTAAAGAAGTGGAAATCCATTAATGATGCCCACCCGGATAATCCTTTGCATGCAATTATTGTCGAAAATCCGCCTTCAATTGGTGCTTTGGCAATGAAGATCGGTGTGCGTTTAGTCCAGGGGGACACTTTAAAAGACGGTGCTTTGGCTTCGGATCCCAGCGATCCCGGTCACAAGAATGCTCTCTTCTATAATCCTACCGTTGTGATAACGAACGATAACATGGAACAATACTACGAAAAGTACAAGAATGCCGATGATTCCGCATATATCGATACGGATATGACGGATGATCTGGTTAATACCTACTTTAAGTAAAGGTCAGTCAGCTCTTCGGACAGGGCTGTCTCAAAAGTACCGATTCCGACGGAGACAGCCCTGTTTGATTCATAAGAAAAAAAACACGCGGTCAGGACACGCGGTCGAATATTATGGCTGCGGACTTAACGCACGCGGGGGTAAGACATTTGTCGGGGAAGAATGGTTTTAAAAAATGACATCCAGGTGGGTAGTGGAGGGATACTGATTGTTAGCAGCAAAAAGTATTAGTAAACAGTACGGGCAAACAAAAGCATTGGATCAGGCAGAATTATCTATGAAGCCTGGTGAAATCCATGCTTTGCTGGGATCGAATGGATCCGGAAAAAGTACAATCGCAAAAGTTCTCGGCGGGCTTGTAGGCAAGAACGAAGGAGAAATAACCATTGACGGGAAGGAGATACAGCTCCGCTCCGCAAAGGATTCATTGGCCCAGGGTATTGCTCTTGCATATCAGGATTATAGCCTTGTCGATCAGTTAACAGTGGAAGAAAATCTTTTTCTTAATTCGAGTGGAACGCTCAAGATGGGCTTTATTGACTACAAGAAGCGATTTGATCAAACGTTTCAGATTCTGAAGCAGTTTCATATATCCGCACAGCCGGATACCTATGTTGGCTCGCTGAACGAATCGGATAAAAGTCTGCTTGAGGTGGCCAAAGCGCTTGTCTATAAACCCAGATATTTGATTTTAGACGAAGTCACCGCATGCCTCCACAGAGACCAGGTGCTGGTTCTTTTTGATATTCTCAGAAAAGAGAAAAAAGAGGGCTTATCCATACTGTTTATCTCACATCGCTTTGATGAAGTCTATGAGCTGTGTGAAACCGTAACGATATTTCGAAACGGAAAGACGGTAATCACTACTGATTTAACTAAGGTTACAAACGATGACATCGTATATTATATGACAGGGCAGAAGGAAACGATCAAAAAGCAGCATAATGAAAAGCAGGCCGCTGAAAAGAAGGAGCCGCTGCTTTCCATTCAGCACTTAGGAGTCGGAACTCAGGTAAACGATGTTTCCCTTAATCTCTATCCGGGTGAAATTCTCGGCGTCTGCGGGCTGCAGGGACAAGGGCAAAGTGAATTTTTAAGAGCGGTCTACGGTTCCAGAAAGATATCCAGGGGCAACATCATCTACAAAGGAAAACGGCTGACGAAATTCTCGCCCGAGAGGTCATTAAAATCAGGTATGGCTTTTATCTCAGGCGACCGGAATTCGGAAGGAATATTTGCCGACCGCAGCATTTTTGAAAATATTAATATCAGCCGATCCGCGTTAAGATTTATCTTTCATGGAATCCGGCTAAATAAAAGCATGTCGGAAGCAAACCAATTGATTAAAAAGCTGGATGTCGTTATCGGCGAAATAGGCGATCCGGCCAGCAGCCTCTCCGGAGGCAATCAGCAAAAATTGATCTTCGCAAGAGATCTGTTGCTGAATCCGTCCGTAGTTTTGTTAGACGACCCCGCAAAAGGGGTTGATGTCAAAGCGAGGAGCGAGATACAGGGGATTCTCAGGGGCCTGTCGGATAAAGGAATGGCCTGCATTTATTATTCCAGTGATTATAAAGAACTGACGGCGGTCTCAGATCGGATTGTCGTTTTTTATGAAGGAGATATTATCGCGGAGTTTAATGATATCAGTGAAGAAATAGAAAGCGACCTGGCTGCGGCGATGCTGGGCGCAACCAGAACGGAGGCGGAATGATGCATACACTTATGATACGTGTGGAAAACAAAATGAAAAAATCGCAGGCATATAGTGCATATATTATGCTGCTTCTGCTGGTAATAATCAATCTGCTGATTCAGGGAGCGGGCTTTGCAAATGTATCCACCATCAATTCTTTGTTCCTGGTGAACACGCCGCTGATTTTAGCGACGATCGCGCAGGCAGTTGTGATTTTTTGCGGAGGTATTGACTTATCCATCGGTGCGACGATCTCGGTGGTGAATGCGTTTGCCATTACGGCGGGGCAATATATGCCGGTCCCCCTTGCATGGGCGGGAGCGTTTTTGATCGCCGTGCTGCTCGGAGCCGTAAAAGGCAGTATTGCGGCTTATTTGCGTGTCCCTGCAATTCTTGCGACATTTGCAATCTCCACTTTACTGGAAGGGGTAGCGCTGTTGATCCTTCCGAATCCGGGCGGATCGATACCATCCTCGATTTACAGCGTATACGGGGGAGTGTTTGCCGGCTTTATTCCGATTTCCGCTCTTGTGATCGCGGTCGTTTTAATCGGATACGGAATCGTGAACAGGCGCCCGCTGGGCGCCCAAATCAAAGCGGCCGGTGCGAATCCGCGAAGTTTATTCATTGCAGGCGTTTCTGTGGAGCGGACCAAGATGAAGGCATATGTCGCCTCCGGTATTATCACCGGAATAGCGGGTTTGTGCCTGACGGCGTTAGCCTCTTCAGGCGATCCGAAAATTGGCAACGCCCTGTCCTTAAATTCAATTGCGGCCACCATATTGGGCGGGGTGGATTTAAGCGGAGGCTGGGGAACCGTCGGAGGGGCGGCAGCCGGAGCATTGTTTTTGGGAATAGTAAACAATATTATCTTTTTTGTATTCAACAATATCATTCACAGCTCTACTTTTGCGGGAATAAAACTCAGTTATCTGCAGCAACTGCTCACGAATATTATTATTATCCTTGGCTTAAGCAGCTCGCTCTTGACACACCTGAAAAAAAGAACGGAAAAGGAGGAGAAGGATAAATGAAATTCAAGGCAATGGATAAGAAAACCATACCGGGTGTCTTTCATAACAACACTTTTATAGGGCTTGTACTGATTGCCGTCATGTTTCTGTTTGGCCTGACTGTGAATCATAATTTCCTTTCTCCTAAAAGTCTGGAAAATATATTTACAAATGCTTCTCTGCTTGCTTTCGCATCTTTAGGCCAGACTCTGGTTATCATTTCGGGCGGCGTTGATATGTCGATTGCGTCCTGTATCTCGTTCGGTGCGGTTGCATCGGCTTTGATCATGAAAGGCTCAAACGCCAATATACCGCAGGCGCTTCTTGTACTTGTTATAACCGGGCTGCTGGTGGGGGTCGTAAACGCACTGGGCATTATTTATGCAAATATCGCTCCGCTCGTAATGACTCTTGCGGTGTCCAATGTACTCAATGTCATACAACTGATTATCTGCAACGGGTCCCCCACCGGATCGCTGGCGCCCGCCGTAGGATTTCTCGGAAAATATAAGCTGGTATCGGTTCTATCGATGATTACTTTTTTGCTGATTATCGCCGCGATTTTCGTGTACTTTGGCTTAAAGCATAATAACTACGCAAAGCAGCTTTTCGCAGTCGGCAACAATCGCAATGCCGCTCTGCTCGCGGGAATCAATGTAAATAAAGTAATCGTGATTACTTATATTATTTCGGCTATACTTGGCTGCCTGACCGGGATGCTGCTGCTGGGATACGTAAACTTTCCTTACATCAATATGGGCGCCTCCTATGGCATGCTGACCGTTGCCGCGGTTGTTATCGGCGGAGCATCCTTTGCAGGTGGAAAAGGAAACTTTTTAGGCACCATTATCGGGTCCTTGGTTCTTGTTAACTTGTCCAACATTCTGGTTGCCATTCAATTGAACGATGCAGTCAAAAATGTGATTAACGGATTGGTACTGCTGATGATTCTGGTTTTCTATACCAGGGAAAAAGCAATCCGGCAGTGAAAGGGCGGAAGACAATTCACAAATTGCTGTCTGACAACTTAACCATTGATTCCTAAGCATTTAGAAAGGATGGAGAACATGCATAAAAGAATTATCGCGGTGAATTCAAACTGTTACCATGGTTTTACCATTGATGAAGCAATCGATGGCGTTAAGGCGGCCGGATTTCACTATATTGAGTTGACGGCCACCAAAGGGTGGACGGAGCACGTATTTCCGACGCACAGCTTTTCCGAACTGGTAAGAGTTAAGAACAAACTGGAAGCTGCCGGGCTTAATCCAATCGCAATGAGTGGACATTGCAATCTAATGGACCAGGAGCGAATCGGAGATTTTATTCTGAATATGGAACTGGCGGATTTTTTTGGATGCAAATACATCGTATCTTCCATCGGCGAAGCGCATCTGAATGACAAGGTGTGTTTGTCCAATATCGAAGCCGCAGAGAATATCAGAACACTGGTCCCCTATTTAAAGAAGCATCATTTAAAGCTTGTCCTGGAAACCCACGGCGATCATGGCACAGGCGTTATTCTGAAGCAAATTGTGGATTTGGTTGGATCCGAACTGGTTTCCATCAATTACGATACCGGAAACGTTGTTTTCTATGGGAATGCCAATATCAAAGAAGATCTGGAGGCCTGCATAAAAGAAGTAGGATATGTACATTTGAAAGATAAAAAGGGAGCAGCAAAGGAATGGAATTTTCCTGCTATTGGGGAGGGAAATATCAATATGCCGATGATCTTCGATACGCTGGAGAAGGAAAACAACTTTTGTCCGTTTAGCATTGAGATCGAGTTTACCCAGGCCGGCCCTAAAAATCTGGCGGAGGTAAACAAAGCCGTAAAAGCATCTTACGACTATCTTGCGGCATATGGCTTTGTGATTTGAACCGGTTGAACAGATGAAATACTTACTGGAAACACTTAATACGGCATAAAACAGGAGGTTATTGTGTGATTAAAGTTGGCTTGGTCGGTCTCGGAGGAATGGGAACCGTCCATTGGAACAATTATAAATATATAGAAGACTGCAGGGTCGTCGCGGCGGTAGGAAATTCAGAAAATGATATAAGAAACGCAAAAAGCTGGGATATTCCTCTGTTTTCCGATGTCAATGAAATGCTGGATCAGACGGAGGTGGATGTTGTTGATATCTGCACGCCAACCTTCCTGCACTACGAGCATGCCAAAAAGTCCCTGAGCAGGGGGATCCATACATTTATAGAAAAACCGATTGCCCTGCACAAGATTCAAGCCGAGGAACTGTATCAACTGGCGCAGGAGAAGGGTGCCATCCTTTTAGTCGGGCAGGCCGTACGATTTAGCAAACAGAATGCGTTGTTAAAAGAACTGGTACGGACAGAAAAATATGGGAAAGTATTGGACGCATATTTTGAACGCCTGTCCGCCGCCCCGCGCTGGGCCGTTGGAGGCTGGATGTTCGACAAATCAAAAAGCGGTCTTCTGGTATTTGACCTTCATATCCATGATCTTGATTTAATCGTCAGTATTTTCGGCAAACCGCTCAGTTATTCTTATACAAGCGCGGGAAATAAAAATAAAGCATATAAGGAGCAGTACCGTTTTACATACAAATATGGTGACTTCAACATTTCCGCAGAAGCGGCCTGGTTTAACGCGAGCATTCCCTTCATGGCAAGATGGCGCGTATATTTTGAAAATGCAGTGGTAATTAATGACGGGGTCACGGTAACCGCTTATCAGTTTGACCATGATCCCTATGTCTTTGATACCGAGGAAGTGAATAAGATACCAACCGGCATTAATGTGCCGCCGACAGAAATGTATCTGAACGAATTGAATCACTTTATATCTTGTATACGCGAAAACAAGAAATCGGATATCATTAAAAAAGAAGAAATTTTTAATGTACTTGAAATCCTGGAGGATGTCTCTTTCCATAGTGAAAATGAATAAAATCCGAATAAACAGTTTTTCATAGATATTTCTTCCTCGGATTTTTTCTCTGGAAATAACCATCAAAAGTGCCGTTTGGGCCTAACCCTAAACGGCGCTTTGTCTACAATCTAAAACAATATGAGCCATACCCGGAGGTATGGCTCATATTGTTTTCGCAGAGAAATAGTACGGCAGGCCATGTACACAACAGAACGTCCCAATTTCCGGTTTTCCCCGGTTGCCCGGGCGGCCGTTGGCGCCTTCATTGGACGAAAGCTATATCGGTGCTCCCGGATTACGGATACGATTCAGATGTATAAAATTCTACGAGATTTTTACAATGCATTGCCTTACTGCGTTTTCACCGGGCATTTGGGTGTAGATTCCGGTTTCTTCGCCGGATTTGCCGGTGGCGGTGATTTTGAAATAGTAGTCGCTGCCGCTCTTTTGGACAAACTGCGTTTTGAACACGCTGCCGTTGCCCACGGTGAACTGCGGGGTTGCGGTGCTCGCGCTTAAAACGGTCATTTTGAAGATATAGGAAGCTCCTTTTTTCATTGAGAAAGTCATCGTGGTGTCGGATTTTACGGAAGGACCGGCATTTGCCGTAAATGAAGCGCCCTCGCTCCCCATGCGGGTGGTAATCACCGCGCTGCCCTGCTTCAGGCGCGTGATGCGAAACAGGTAGCCGCCCGTGGTTTTCCGCAGGTAGCTGACGGAAACCGCCGCCGCATTGCCGGAGGAGGCCGTCGGCGCGGTGGAAGAGCCGATTCTTACGAGGTAGATGTATGTATTCCGCTGACCGAAATCATAGGTCCCGGTGGTATCAAGGTTGAAGCTCTTTGCCGGGCTTAGTATCGCGCCGAGGGAAATAAAAGTGTATCCATGGGCGGAAGCAAAGGTTTGCGCCGCGGTGTTTTCATATCCCATAATAGAGGCGATGTTGCCCCCGAAGAGCGCCTCTCTGTCGATGTCCGTAACGCTCGCCGGGATGGTGATGCTGTTTATCTTGCATTCCGGGAAAACTCCGGGTTCGATACGCTTTACGCCTTCGGGGATTACGACGGTCTTTAAAGAGCTGCAGTGGGAAAACGTCTCGCTTTCAATGGTGGTCAGTCCCGCTGAAAGGGTTGCGCTGGTCAGACCGGAGCAGCCCGCGAAAGCGGAGGAATTCAAAGTGGTTACGCTGTTCGGCAGCACAATGCTTTGCAGGGCCGAGCAGCCTAAAAATGCGCTGTCGCCGATGGTCTGCAGGCCATCCGGCAGCGTGATGGATTTCAGATTGTTGCAGAGCTCGAAGGCGCCGTCGCCGATTGCTTTCAGGCCCTTCGCGAGCTGCACGTCCTGCAGAGCGTAATCCTGAAGAAAGACTTGGTTGTTTAATTGCTGAAGGCTTGCAGGGACAGAAACGCTCTTAAGGTGGAAGCAGTAACCGAAGGCGCTATCGCCCATACTGGTCAGGTTTCCCGGCAGGGTGACGGCGGTGAGATCGGAGCCCTCAAACGCATGGTCATCGATGGTGGTCAGGCTGTCGGGCAGCGAAATCCCGGTCAGGCTGCCGTCGTACTGAAACGCATACCCTTTGATTTCCGTTACTCCCTCTGAAACGGTGAGATGGGTCAAGGTCTGATTGTCTGCAAAAGCCGAGTTGCCGATGATGCGCACACCGGAGGGGAGAGTGACGAGGGCGTCGCTCCCCTTGTAAGTGAGGAGAACTCCGTTTAAAACAACAAAGGGGGAGGGATTGTTGTTTAGAAAGGCGGTGTTTTCAAACGCGCCGCTCCCAAAATCCGTCAGCGTTTCCGGAGCGGTAACGGTTGAAAGATTGGTACAGTCTTTGAACGCGCCGTCGCCGACTTTTGTTACGCTTTGCGGAATGTTAATGCTTGTAAGCATGGAACCGTCAAACGTGAAGTTTTGAATCGCTTTCAGTCCTTCTGGCAGCGTAACGGTAGTCAGGCCGGTGTTGGAAAATGCGCCGGTTTCAATATCCGTAACGCTGTCGGGAATCACGATGCTGCCCAGATTCAGACAGCTCCCAAATGCGCCGCTTTCGATGGAGGTAACTCCTTCGGGAATGGTAACGGAAGTTACCGTTCTGTTGTTGAAAAATGCGCTCCCCCCAATAGCGGTCACGCCGTCGGGAATCACAACTTCGCTTTCCGCGCCGTTGTATCGGGTGAGAACCCCGCTGCCGTCAATGACGAAATCGCTGCTGGAATCGGCTGCGAAAGCAGCCGTGCCGGTAAAGATGCTGATGACAAGGAATGCCGCGAGGAAAAGTGCGGTGAATTTTCCGGTTCTTTTCATATTGTCTCTTCCTAACTCAATTTGTTTTTAAAACTATAATCGGTATCTAACCATTATGAAAAATATGGATGTTTCTTATAACTCACAATAATTTCTATCGGTATATTAATTTGCAAGTGAGTTCTCTTCGCCGGAATAGGGGGCAATCCTCCCAGCCGAATTATTAAGCAATTTTCACGATACAGTGCCTTACTGCGTTTTCACCGGGCATGGTAGTGTAGATCCCGGTCTCATCCCCGGAGTTGCCGGTGGCGGTAATTTTAAAGTAATAGTCATTTCCGGATTTTTTGACATACTGCGTCTGGAATACGGAGCCGTTGCCCACTGAAAACTGTGGAACGGCGGTGCTGGCGCTGAGTGCAGTCATTCTGAATGTGTAGGTCGCTCCTTTTTTCAGCGCAAACGACATCGTCGTGTCCGACTGGACGGAAGGACCTGCCTGCGCCGTAAAGGAGATACTGTCGGAACCGACTGTCGTGGTGATTTTGGAAGTTCCCTGTGCAAGGCGGTTGATGCGGAACAAATATCCGGCGGGGGTCTTCTTCTCGAAGCTCACGGAGACTGCGGCCGGGTTGCTGGAAGAAACCTTCGGAACGGTGGAAGAAGAAGTCCATACCATGTAGCAATAGGTTTTCCCGCTGCCGAAATCGTAAGTTCCGTAGGTGTCCAGACTGAACTTCGGAAGTGGAGTTCCGACCACGCCGAGTGAGACGAACTTCGCTCCGCTGTTGTTTGTGTAGTACTGCGCCGCCGTATTCTCATAGCCCCGGACGGTCAGGCGGGACTCGATATTCTGGAACGCGGAGGAATCAATAAAAGCGATGCCCTTCGGGATGGTGATGGTGTCAAATGTATAGCAGTTGTAGAAGGCAAGAGAATCGATTTTGGTAACGGTTTCCGGCAGCGTCACGTTGGCCAGCTTTTTGCAGTCGGCGAAGGCGCTGCTCTGAATCTCGGTTAGTTGGTTCGGGATGTGGATTTCGGTCAGGCTTTCGCAACCGTTGAAGGCGGCGTTGCCGATCTCGGTGATGCTGTCCGGCAGAATAACGCCGTCGAGGTGGGTGCAGCTTTCGAACGTGGCGAGCGGGATGCTCCGGATACCATCTTCAATGAAGGCCGTCGTGAGATTTTCACAGTCGAAGAAGGTGTTTGTGCCGAATTCCGCGAGGCTTGCGGGCAGGGAGACCTTCTGGAGGGAAGAGCAGAACGAGAAAGCGTAATCTCCCAGATGAATCAGGCCGTCCGGCAGCGCTGCTTCCGTTACCTTTGTGCGGATAAAGGCCTGTTTCCCGATGCTTTGCAGGCTGCTCGGGAACGTGATGCCGGTCAAGTTCGAACACTGAAAGAAGGCTTCGTCGCCAATGCTCCGGAGGCCCTCCGGCAAAGTCACCTGCGTGAGCGCCGTGTTATTTTTGAAAGCGGCAGCGGCGATCTTCGTGACCCCGTCCGGAATCACGACCGACGCAGCGTTTCCGCGGTAGGAAAGAAGCACGCCGTTGAAGATCATCATGTCGCCCGCGAAGTTCTGATCCCAAGGGGTTCCCTCGAAAATGGATGTTCCGAAGTCGGTTACGCTTGGGGACATGGTGACGCTGGTCAGATTCGGGCAGCCGTAGAAAGCGTGATCGTCAATTTCTTTGAGCTGCTCCGGGAAAACGATCTCTGTCAGCTTGGTGTCGGCGAAGGCATAGGCCCCGATTTTGGTCAGACCGTTCGGCAGGTTGATTTCAGCGAGGGGCTCGTCCGCAAATGCCCGGTCGTCGATTTCCCGCAGACTGGAGGGTATTGATGGAAGTCAGCCCCGAGGAAAGGGTCACGTTGTTCAGATTGGAACTGCCCTGAAAGGCGCTGCCGCCCAGGCTGGTCACGGAATCGGGAAGGGTGATTTTCGTAAGGCTGTTACAGTACGAGAATGCCCTGTCGCCAATGGTCTGCAGGCCGTCCGGCAGTGTAAAGGACTTGAAGGAGCTGCAGTTCCCAAAGGCATAACTGCCAATCCCTTTTAGGCCCTTCGTAAGCTGCACATTTTCAAGGGAGGTACATTGGTAAAAGGTGCTGTCTCCGAGCTGCTGCAGGCTCGCGGGGATGGACGCGCTTTTCAGGGATGCACAGTTAGAAAAGACGCTGCCGCCGAGACTCACAAGATGGCTCGGCAGAGTAACCGAGGTCAAGCCGGTCTCCTTGAACGCATTGCTCCCAATCTTTATCATGCTGTCGGGCAGGGAAACCGAAGCAAGATTCGTGTCGTATTCAAACGCATTGTCGCCGATTTCCGTTACCCCTTCGGGGATTGTGATCCCCGTCAGGGACAGATTGCCGGAGAAAGCATTCTGATTGATTTTGCGCACGGTTTCGGGAATGGTGGCGTTCCCAAGCCCTCCCCGGGTCGCAATCAGAATCCCGCCCACGACGATAAAATTGGAGGGATAATTCTGTACCCAGGCGGTTCTCTCAAATGCATCCGTGCCGAATGTCTCCGGCGTTCCGGCAAAAGTGACGTTTTCGAGGGAACTGCAGTCGGAAAAAGCATTGTCGCCGATCGCGGTCACGCTCTTAGGAATACGGATACTCGTCAGCTTTGTATTTCGGAATGTACGGCTTCGGATCTCCGTCAAGCCTTCCGGCAGATTGATCGATGCCAATCCGGACCAGTCGAAAGCTTCGCCCCCGATTTTCGTGACACTGTCCGGCAGTGTAAGACGGTTAAGCTTCGAGCAGCCTTTAAAAGCATCAAAACCGATGCTGGTGATTCCATTTCCAAGGGTAACGGAGGAAAGGCTAATACAGGACTGAAAAGCCTCCTTTCCGATGGAAGTCACACTGTCCGGAATCGTGGCGGAAGTCAGGGAATAATCTGAAGAAAACGCATCGTCTCCAATTGAGGTCACGCCATCAGGAATTATTACGGAAATCAGGTCGATTTTATTGGCAAACGCTCCGTTTCCAATCGCGGTCACGCCGTCCGGGATGACGACGTCTCCGCCGCTTCCGTTGTATTTGGTCAGGACCCCGTTGCTGTCGATTTGAAAATCACCGGTCGCCGCGTACGCAGCCACATTGGAAAAGATGCTGATGAGAATGGTAAATGCTAAAAGAACCGCGGTAAATTTTGCTGACCGTTTCATAGTTCCACCTTTATCCCCTTTTTAGTTCATAATTTATTCATTATTATTATACGGTTAGCAAATTTTTCTTTCAATGCACAATAACTTCCAATAAATATTCCTTTTTTATGAAAATCCGGATTTATAGGATGTTATTCCCCGCCAAAAAAACCGATCGCCCGCGGGATCGCGGAGTTTTTATAAATTTTATAAATCCAGCAAGAAATTAACTGCTATTTTTTATGAAAAAACAGACAAACTATCTGGGAAGAGGTGCGAATGTCTGAAGGGTTTCTTAAATTAAGGAGGAGCTTCAATTGCAGATCTTGCTGAAAAAAATTCATTTTGATATAGATTCACCGTTTCTGCCGGTTGTTTTCCTGATACTGATTGTCCTGTTCTGTTTTGTCCTGTTCATACGGTATTACCGGCTTGGCCATTTTGATAAAAAAGTGCGTTTTTCGGTTTGTTCCCCGGGCGAAGGAGACAAACCGGGTCCGAGCGAGTGGGAAAAGCAGATGCTTGCTCTGGCGGAAAGCCACAGTCAGGTCAGGCTGACCGGCTATAGCTATGTTCTGAATTATTATAATCAGGCCGCCTATAAAGAACTGAATAAAATCAGAGACAGCATCTCTGCCGTATCCACCGATATTATTTCCCTGATTCCGGCAGCGCGCTGGCTCTTTGACAATTTCCAAATGCTGTACCGGGAAATTAAAAAAGTGCCTTCCTCGGGAACGGGCTATGCCGTATTGCCAATCCTCAAGGGAAAGGAATACCATAACTTTCCCCGTATTTATATTGTGGCAAAAAAGATGGTGGCTCTTTCCGGCGGACACCTGAGTGAAGAAAATATTTCCGTAATGCTGAAAGCTTATCAACAGAAGATAGCGCTCACAGACAAGGAAATCTGGGTTTTGCCGGAAATGCTGGGGTTTTGCCTTCTTGAAGAGATCATCGCAATCGCAAATGAAATTCTTCATATGATTGATGTAAAGTCGAAGGCGGAAAAATTTCTCCGGGATAAGCTGGCAGACAGGCAGGGACCGGCCGATATAGCGGCATTGCTCTGCGAAATAGAGGATGACTTACGGCTGAACTGCTCGTTCCATGCCCATGTAATATACATGCTGAAAAATATGTCCTTTGATGAGGCTTCCATTCAAAGATATCTGAAATATCATTTTGTTTCCCAGGGAAGACAGATGAAATCTTCCGGCATATTCCTCGAGGAAGGAAAGATTGAATCCTTTCTTGAGACAAATATCCGGACCTTCATTGTCAGCCTGAGGGATATCAATGAAGTGGATCAGGAAAAATTCTTTCAGGAATATTCCTGTCTGGAGCAGATTTTATCACAGGATCCGGACGGCGTTTATAAGAAAATGGATTTGGAATCCAGGGGCATGTATCGCGGAGTCATTGTTAAATTATCGCTCCGTTATCGGCTGACGGAAGAAAAGATAGCGAAGGACTGTCTGGAACTGGCGGTTCAGGGAAGGGAGGACCTGTACGGTTCTCATCATGTAGGGACCTATCTTTTGGGTAAGGGATATCCGATTCTGAAAGCCAAGGCATTCGGAAAACCGATTCCCAAAAGCATTAAAAAAAGGGTGAACATAAAGGGCTTCCTTTATTTTCTCACCCTGTTCCTTATTACTCTGGGGCTGAGCGTTTGCCTGCTCTATGCTTTCCGAACCCTCGGCGGGCTGCAGGATACCGGCCGGTATGTCATTACCCTTCTGGCGGCAATGCCGCTGCTGATGGGTATATCCATCGAGATTACAAATTTTATATTTACCAGAAGAATCACCGTTAAGAAAATTCCCTCCCTGAACTATTTGGAGGAAATACCGGAGGAAGCAAGAACCTTTGTGGTCATGCCGGTTATTGTTTCCTCAAAGGAACAGGGACTGGAGTACATGGACCGCCTTCAAAAGCATTATCTGGCAAACCGGCAGCCGAACCTTTACTTTGCATTGCTGCTTGATTTTAAGGATTCCCCGAATCCGTTCATGCCGAAGGACGAGGTGATTGAAAGCGCCCTTGTCTTACGCATGAAGGAACTGAACGAACTCTATCCGTCTGAGCACCAGCGCTTTTCCCTGTTCTTCCGCTGCCGCAAATGGAATCAGGCGGAGAACTGTTACATGGGGTGGGAGCGCAAGCGAGGAAAGCTGGAAGAGTTTAACAGCCTTTTAAATGGGGAAGAAAAAGAGAATACCACCTTTTCCTCCATTTACTGCGACGAGGAGCTTCTTACCACCTTCCGGTATGTGATTACACTGGATGCGGATACCAATCTGATCCGCGACAATGCCGCGAAACTGGTCGGACTGATCGATCATCCTTTAAATAAACCGATTCTGGATCAAGCCAATCAAAAGGTGAAAGAGGGCTATGTCATCATACAGCCCTCGGTAAGAAATCATATCGTCGATAAGAACGGCAGCAAGTTTACAAAAATTTTTGGAGGGGAATCGGGCCTTGATCATTATGGAACCGTGATATCGGATATCTATCAGGATATTTTTAACGAAGGAATTTATACGGGAAAGGGTATCTATGATATCAGGGCCTTCCATAAGGTGCTGCAAAACAAGGTGCCGGAAAACCGGATTCTCAGCCACGACCTTTTCGAGAGCTGCTATGCACGGACGGCTTTTTCCAGCACAGCCAAGATTATGGACAGTTTCCCGAACAGCGTTTTATCCTTTACCAAAAGGGAACACCGGTGGCTGCGCGGGGACTGGCAGCTTCTGCCCTGGTTATTTATGAAGAAGACCTCGGACGGGAGAAGTTTATGCGCATTGTCAAAATGGAAAATCTTCGACAACCTGAGAAGAAGTCTGGTGCCTCTGAGTAAGATTCTGTTTATCCTGCTGAATCTGGCATGGATGCCAAAAGCATATTATCTTTGGCTGCCCTTTGTTTTCTTTAGTGATCTATTTGCTATGGTGATCCTTTTGTTTTCAGTAGCAGCCCAGAAGCTGATCCGGCCGAAGCTCATCCTTGTTTATAAAAGCTTCTTAAAGGAACTTGGTGTGATGGTGGAAAAAGCATTTCTGGAGTTTACAATCACGCCCTATCGCGCTTATATTGCATCCGACGCCATTGTCAGAACGCTGTATCGGCTCTTTATCAGCAAAAAAAATCTGCTTCGCTGGAATACGGCGGAAGCAGTGGACGCCTCCATTGTCAATACCAGAAAAGGGTATTTTCTTACCATGTGGAGCTCGCTTCTTCCGGCTCTTGCGCTCGTGATCCTTTTATTCATGAAATATCTGAGCCCCGCGGGAATGATTCTGACAGCAATCGTAATTGCCGGCTGGAGCATGGCCTTTGAAATCGCGTACCGGATCAGTCAGCCGGAAAACAAGCTTCATTCGAAGGATGAAGCACAGGACGGGGAACTGCTTCTGGATACCGCACGCAGAACCTGGCTGTTTTTCAAGGAACTTTCCACGAAGGAAAATAACTGGCTCTGTCCGGATAATTATCAGGTTTCAACGGTTGCAAAAGTCAGCGATAAAACATCGCCGACCAATATCGGGCTTCAGTTTCTGGCAATCCTGTCAGCCAGGGATTTTGGGTTTGAAACGCTGAGCTCTACCGTTGAAGCCGCGGAAAACCTGATGGAAACGGTTCAGAAAATGACGAAATGGAAGGGGCATCTCTATAACTGGTATGATATTCAATCTCTGGAGGTGCTCAATCCCGCCTATATATCAACGGTAGACAGCGGTAATTTTCTGGGACATCTGATTGCCTTGAAAAACGGCCTTTTGGAGCAGATCGACAAGCCGGTTTATCCGGACAGTTTTCTGTCCGAACTTAGGATTGCGGTTCAGAACAGCAATGAGGAAATCCAGATGAAAACAGGCGATTCCTCCGAAAACAGGCTCGGGACCGGGTATCAAAGCATAGGCGAACTGATCGAAGACATTGCGGATATCCGGGAAAATTTAAACGCGAGGGCGCCCAGACTGCCTGTGGATTACCGCTGCACCAGACGTTTGATGAGCCTCCTTGACAGTACTGTACAGGAGGCTGCGGCCTTAAAACTGAAGGAAGAAAGCTTTTCTTCCTGCCCTGCGCTTCGCCGTATTGCAGCGGAGGGCAATCCATTTGCGGATAGCATGATTAACCGGATCAAAGCACTCTGTGCTAAAATCGACTGCCTTTTAGCAAATGCCGATTTCCGCTTTTTATTTAACGAACAGAGAATGCTGTTTCATATCGGGTATCATGTATCCTCGCATACGCTGGACGACGGCTGTTATGACCTGATGGCGTCGGAATCGGCACTCACAAGCTTTCTTGCGGTCGCTATGGGGGAAGTGCCGTTAAAGCATTGGTATAAACTGGGAAGACCCCTGACCCTTGTCGAGGGCATTCCGTGTTTTGTATCGTGGAGCGGTACGATGTTTGAATATCTGATGCCCAATCTTGTATTCAAAGAATATGAAGGCTCCGTCTATGCGCAGACTTCTAAAGCAGCGGTACTTCAGCAGATGGAGTATGCAAAGGAAGCGGAGATTCCCTGGGGGATATCGGAATCCCAGTATTATCGTTTTGATTTAAACTTAAATTACCAGTACAAAGCCTTCGGTGTTCCAAAGATAAGGCTCCAGCCTGTCCGCAGGAACTCCCTTGTGGTTGCTCCCTATGCAACGATGCTGGCGCTGGATATCGCAGAAGAGGAATGCATAGGGAATTTAAGGCGGCTGAAGGAATTAGGCGCCTTCGGCGCCTACGGTTTCTATGAGTCCGTTGATTTCAGCGTACCGAATTCTGTGGAACTGACACCTTATTGCATAGTAAAATCCTATATGGCGCATCATCAGGGGATGAATCTTGCTGCCATTAATAATTATCTGAACGGGGGCATCCTTCGGGAGCGGTTTCATGCGGAGATGATGATCAAGGCTTCGGAAGTCCTGCTGGAAGAAAAACGCCGGTCCTATTTGATTTCCATTGCCAGACAGGGATATACCATAAAAATCGGAAAGCCGCTTTTTAAAGAAGATGTTTACAGCAACCGATCGGTCAACAGTGCGGGCGTGAATCCTCCGGTTGTGAATTACCTGTCAAACGGCAAGTATTCACTGATGATCACTTCGGACGGGGACGGCTTCAGCAAATATGAGGATCGGATGCTTTACCGCTGGCGATCGGATATTTACGCGAATACAGGCAATTATATCTATATCAAGGACATGAAGCAGGGAAAGTTCTGGAGTGCCGCCTATCATCCTACCAGAACGGAGCCGGAGGATTACCAGGTGATTTTCTGCCCGCATCAGGCGGAATTTAAACGCAGGGACGGGGATATCGAAACAGACATGATTGTCAGCCTGGACGCGGATCATGATTTTGAGATACGCAAGGTTACCTTTACCAATCACGGGAATCAGGAAAAGCAGCTGGAAGTGACCAGTTATCTTGAGGTGGTGGATGATACCCATCTGGCGGAATTGAGCCATCCTGCGTTCAATAAGCTCTTTCTGGAAAGTGAATATCTGGAAGAGCAGGGAATCTTCCTTACAAAAAGACGACGAAAGAAGGAGGAGGATCATCCTTATCTAATGCACATGGTAAGAACAGGAGCGAAGCTGTGCAAAAAATTAGAATATGAAAATGACAGAAAACGCTTTATCGGAAGAAGCAATACTTTGGAGAATCCGGATTCTGTGGTTAACAGCATTGCTTTTTTTAATAATTCGGGCTTTTGTAACGATCCGATTATGAGCCTGCGGGCGCAATTCTGCATCGGAGCAGGTGAAACCGCCTGCATTTCTTTCATTACCGGGGTATGCGGCAATAAGGAGGAAGCAATAAAAATAGCAGGGGAATTGAATGTAAGTTACCGGATTGATGATATCCTGGAGAAATTCAGGCTTCAAAAGAACTTGGAGTTAAAGTATCTGGAGATTACCAGAACCCAGCTGAACGCCTTTCAGGATTTGATCAGCCCGGTCTTCTATTCTGCGGGCAGTTACCGGGGGCCGGATGAAAATATACGCCGGAACTTTATGAACCAGAGTTTCTTATGGAAATTCGGCGTATCCGGCGATAACCCCATTCTGCTTTTAATGGTTCGGTCCGTCGAAGAGGAAAGAATCGTGAAGGACGCATTAAAGGCTTACGAATATCTGCGGATTAACCATGTTATGGTGGATCTGGTTATCCTGATTGATTCCAAGCATGGCTATCTTCAGGAAGTGGATGAATTCATCAACGATATGACAAGCTCTCTTCGGATTTATGATTCCGGAAACGAGAAGCCAAGCTTTTTTACACTGCACACGTATGAGATGAAACCGGCGGAGATCGATTTGCTGTATACGGCAGCGCGGGTTGTATTTTCAGAGAAGACGGGGATTTATTTTAACAATGTAAAAGAAAACCTGTATGAGTTACTGGAGAAATATTAGTCTTTAAGGAGGAAGGAGGCTTGGATACAGCACATACACCGGCAGCACAGGAGAAAGAAACAGAGAATTATGAATTTTTTAACGGCTTTGGAGCATTTGCCTGTGGGGGCAGAGAATATGAAATTCTGCTGGAGGGCGATAACAGGCCGCCGGCACCCTGGATTAACGTTATAGCAAACAAGAGCTTCGGGTTCCAGATATCGGAGTCGGGCGCGGGCTTTACCTGGAATATCAACAGCAGGGAAAATAAGCTTACGCCCTGGTCCAACGATCCCGTAAGTGACAGAGCCTCCGAGGCAATCTATATTCTGGACGAAATAACCGGCGAGGTAATGACTCCCATGTCCCTCGGAAGGTCTGACCGGGGCATTTACCGGGTAAGGCATGGTTTTGGATATAGCAGGTTCCTTCATAATGAAGCACTTGTTGATCAGGAACTGACGGTTTTTACCCCTTTGGATGAGTCATTGAAGGTATGGAACCTTAAGCTGACGAACCGTTCCGATAAAGTGAAATATCTGAGCCTGACCTATTATGTAGAATGGGTTATGGGCACGCAGAGGGAGCAAACCAATCCCTATATTCTTACTTCCTATGACAATGAGCATGAATGTTTCTGTGCAAAGAACATCTATACCATGAACTTTCAAAACCTCTATTCCTACCTGTTCTCCAGTGAAACGATCATCGGTTATACCGGCGACAGGCAGGAGTTTCTGGGGCAGAGGGGCAGCATCCGGGAACCGCGGGGAGCGGAAGTTAAGCTGTCGTGCAATACGGGGGTATGCTATGATTCCTGCGGAGCAATCCAGGTATCCGTTGCAATACAGCCGCAGGAGAGCAAGACGGTGCTGTTCGGGCTCGGGCAGAGCGGCAGCCTGAACGAGATCTACAAAACCAGATCCAAGTACCGGGATGCCGCCGCCGCTGAAAAAGAGCTTGATCGGGTGAAAGCCTATTGGGACGAATTATTAGGGACGGTTCAGGTGAAAACAAAGGACAGGGCGGTCGATATTCTGGTGAACGGCTGGCTGCTCTATCAGACGCTGTCCTGCCGCATCCAGGCAAGAGCAGGCTTTTATCAGTGCGGAGGAGCTTATGGGTACCGGGATCAGCTTCAGGATACCCTTTCGCTTCTCTTTGCGGATTCCAGTATTCTGCGCAGGCAAATTCTCATTGCCTGCGGCAGGCAGTTTGAAGAAGGGGATGTTCAGCATTGGTGGCATCCCCCGATGGGCATCGGGGTAAGGACGAGAATATCGGATGATTTACTGTGGCTGCCTTATTGTACCGCCGCCTATATCCGAAGCACCGGAGACGCCGCGATTTTGAAGGAGCCGGTACTTTATATCAGGGGCCCGGTGCTTAAGGAGGGCCAGCAGGATGTAATGTTTACCCCGGAAATTTCCGAACGTTCCGAAAGTGTTTATGAGCATTGCAAAAAAGCCATCGACCGGACCCGCTTTGGGGAACATGGGCTTCCTCTCATGGGGGGAGGCGACTGGAACGACGGGATGAATGCGGTAGGAGCGATGGGGAAGGGAGAAAGCGTTTGGCTTGCCTGGTTTTTGTATACCGTACTGGGTGACTTTCTTCCTTTATGCTTTCAGGAAGGCGATGAGGCCTACGGCCGGGAACTGGAACAGAAACGGGAAACCCTGCTTCAAAACATTGAAGAACACGCATGGGATGGGGAATGGTATCTTCGGGCCTTTTACGACGACGGCTCGAAGCTCGGTTCCAATGAAAACGACGAGTGCAGGATCGATTCTATCAGCCAGTCCTGGAGCGTGATATCAAAGGGGGCGAAAAAGGAACGGGCGAAAACAGCAATGCAGTCGGCATGGCGTTATCTGGTAAGGGAGGAAGAATCCCTTTCCCTGCTTTTGGCGCCTCCTTTTAATAAGACAAGCAAAAACCCGGGTTATATCAAAGATTATATCCCCGGCATACGGGAAAACGGAGGGCAGTATACCCATGCGGCGGTTTGGCTGGCGATTGCCGCGTCGATGCTGCCCGACTATAACATGACGCAAACCCTGTTCACTATGCTCAACCCGATTCACATTACGCAAAACAGGAAGGATGCGCTTCGATACGAGAAGGAACCGTATGTAATGACGGCGGATATCTCCCTCAGCCCGCCCTATACCGGAAGAGGCGGCTGGAGCTGGTATACCGGTTCCGCAGGCTGGATGTATCAAGGACTGTTAAACTGGTTTTTGGGTATTCGGAAAGAGGGGAATGAGCTGGTCATTGATCCGGCGACACCTGCAAGTTTCGGGGATTTTTCGATTGAATATAAGTATGGGAGGTCTCTCTATGAAATCAGGGTTGAAAGCAGAAGTAAGGGAACGCTGACAACGGAAGCAATCACTGTGGATGACAGGTTCATTCAGGGGAACAGAGTATTGCTGGAGGATGACGGAGAAAAGCATCGGATTGTTGTATAGTCCCTTGCTCGGCTCCACACCGGCAGTCAAGCGGTCAGGAATGCTCCCCATAGAAGAAGCCCGCATGGCTCTGGGCTATGCGGGCTTTTTGCTTCTGATTTTTGCCCAAATGGCGATTGGACCGTTATTGAAAACGAATCTTCACATCTTTGTGATTCCCGCTTTCCTTTTGGAGGGCGGGGTTTTTTATCATGCGGAAAAATGGAGCTGTAAAATGGAAACGCCTGTTCCTTTCCACAGAACGTCCTTAAAACATTCATGACTAGTTAATAATTATAGTATAGAATAAAAAAATAGCGAATAAATTTCTAAAATATAACGAATTAAAAGGAGTTTTATCATGAAAGAGATTATTTTAAATGCAATGGAACGAAACGAAAAAACGAAAAAAGTGAGAAATGAAGGTTTTGTTCCGGGTGTTCTTAACGGGCCGGGCGCAGCTTCCACCTCTGTGAAGTTTGAAAGTGCGGCGCTGAACAAAATCATCGCAAAAGAGGGGCCAAATGCGAAATTATGGGTTGCATTAGGTGACCGAAAAGAATTCGGCTTCATTAAGGAAGTTCAGAAACACCCTGTGGAAGACCGCATTCAGCACGTTGCAATCCAATTGGTAGAAAAAGACCAAACGGTCAAAATGAAGCTGCCGGTTAGTTTTCTTGGCCAATCGGAATTGGAAAACAGATTGCTGCAATTGCAGGTTGTTAAAGCAGAGATTGAAGTAGAAGGACAGGCGGCGCTTATCCCGAATGAGGCTGTAGCGGATATTTCCGAGAAAACGTCCGGAGAAAACGTCACCGGCGTTGATTTTAAACTTCCTTCCGAGATTAAAATCCTGGATTCGGAAGAGGAAATTTACGCTGTTATTAAGGATGACAAGAGAAAATTTGCGGAAGCCGAAAGTGATTAAATTTTAAGTTTGCGTAGGGTACAAATCCCCATTTTATGTATAAAGCCAAGCCCGCCTATGATTTGATAGGCGGGTTATTTTTACGACTTAAAGATAATAAGGAGTTTGAGCGGAGGATAAATCCAAATAATAGGAAACGGCCGCCCATTTCTGGACGGCCGTTTCCTGGAAATTAAGCAGTATTTCTAGAGTCTTATAATCTCAAATTATACCTGTATTATAAACGCATACCGCATAAGTTTGGTGATTTTAAAAAAAAATCTCTAAAAAAAATCTTTAAATTTAATCTATATGACAGGACAGGGGAATATACGCTTTGGAGCAGAAATATTGGATACACTTTTCACACAAAACAAACTTACCCGCCGAACTATATGGATTGGCAATCATTTGCACATTTATCACATACTTCTGCGCATTTTATGCAATGGTCGTCTTGAAACATTTCGCATTCCTGCCCGCATTCCTCGCAGATCAAAGCGCAAAGTTTGCATAGATCCGCAGCGTGACGCGAATCCATCGTCATGAAGGAAACTGCTACTTTGCAAATGCATGCACATTCCTGAAGCTTGGATATGCATTTTTTGCGCTCGGCAGCATCCGGTTCATTTAAGCATAAATTCATACATTCCACACAAGCCTGTGCGCATTGGTTGCACTCATCAATGCAGCCTTGATATTTGCTGGTGCCGTCTGTTACTACACCCATATTGAGTCTCCTTTAAAATGGTATTTTTATTATTGTTGCCCCCTGAAACGGCATTATGTAAAGAAAGGTATTTGGAAACTGGGGATATTCGGGTACATCGGCATTTGGCAGTGCGCCTTTTATAGCCAAAGACCCTTGCAGGATTGCGGGTGTTTTGTACTTTCTTGATATTCATATATTGAAAAAAACCTGTAATGCTGTTAAAATGAATGCATAGTGTTGTCTTGCCTGACCATCAAATTTCAGGAGTGTAAAAATGTCTGATTCACTGATTACAAAAAATGCAATAGCGGCATCGATCAAGGAATTAATGCGAAAAAAACCGCTTCAGAAGATATCGGTCGCTGATATTATGGAAAACAGCAAAATTAACAGGCAGACCTTCTATTACCATTTTAAAGACAAGTACGATCTGGTGGACTGGATCTATTATAACGAGGTCGTTTCGGCAGTCACACAGCATCGAACCTTTAAAGAATTGGATGAAGTGGTGTTCGACGTATTGAACGCAATGAAAAAAGAGCAGTATTTTTATACGAATGCGTTCAGTGTAACCGGCCAGAACGCTTTTCAGGATTATTTTTTCAGCGTAACCAAAGTGCTTTTGGAAGAGATTATCGACGTCCTTTCGCAGGGGCAGATTGAAAATGAGGACAAGGATTTTATTGCCGATTTTTATGCGTTCGGGCTGGTGGGGATCGTTATCCAGTGGGCGCGCCGGGGAATGAAACAGCCGCCGGAGCAGATTGTTCAGCGGTTGACGCATTTTATAAACGACAGTAAATATAATGCCGCCGTCCGCTATTTAAAAGAACATGAGGAGGAACAGATTGACACTCCGGTTTTTAAAAGCGATTTTGACTGAAAGTATTCGGGAAAATGAGTGGATATCCGGCAGTTTTCATCTTTAAAATAAGGAATAATATGATATACTTATAGATAGATTCAAAAGGAGGTTCGGCGATGCAGATTACGAAGCTTTCTGTTATTATTCCGGTGAAAAATATAGAGCAGGAAATGTCGGGCGTTTTGCGCTTTGTTGCACAGCAGGCAGCCGGGCTGGAAACGGAATTTATCGTAGTCGATATGGGTTCGTCGGACAAGACGGTTTGGGAAGCGGTTCAGTTTATAAAAGAACAGAAGCTCCGGGGATTTGTCATACAGAACGGCGACGGGCCGGTAGCCGCTGCTTTGAATACAGGCCTGCAAAAATCCAGCGGCGATTATGTTACTTTTATATTCGCAAGAAGATTGTACCGCGATTTTATTCAGGGCTATTATGAAACCGCCGTTCGCACTTCCGCCGATTTTGTCTTCGGAAGCTTGAATGAAGAGGAGTCCAATGCTGCGGAGCGGCGAATCAGTAAGGTCGTTTTTCAGGAGCCGGGCACACAGTATATAAAAAATATTCTGAACAATATCGTTCATATTGATATATCGGCTATTTTCATCAAACGGAAATTCCTTTTTGAACGGCAGATTCGCTTTTTCGATACGTGTGCACACGGTTATGCGGAAGAATTTGTTTACCGCTGCCTGCTGTCCGCCGCAGTCATTGCGCAGTCGTCGACGATTCTAAAGCGCGACAATCTTTTTGAGCTGAAAAGGGGCAAGCTGAAGCCGGTTGGCAAAAATATTTTTCAGCATACCGATGCAATGCTGCGTATTTTGGACATCCTAAAGACGAACCATCGGGAAGATGCAGAATTAATACGGCTTTTTGAGCGCCGGAAGCTGCCGCTTACCGTTATGAACGGAGTCGATATTCTTCTTCAGGAAGGAATGGGCTATAATGCGGTTCGGGGATATCTTCGCGTAGCAGGATATGACAAGCTGCTCCTTACCGGAAAGCAGACCGATCGGGACCTGAAACGCCGGATTACCGTTTGGCGCGCGGTTCCCTGGATGTACAAGGTAAAAAAATAAGTACGGTGAAAGCCCCGCGGTTCACAGGAGCCGTGGGGCTTTTGTGCATTTTTCCTTGAAGTGATTCCGGCAACATGGTATAATAATGTGCAAACCATATATTGGGGGAGGTAAACCCTTTTGTCAGAACAATTTCCGGTTCAAATATTGCCGCAGACCCGGCCGCAGGCCGATTATATCCGCGACTTGGCGCAAATTATGGCGGTGAGAAAGCGCGGCTCCGTTCCGATGGCGCTTGTGCACACCTATGGCTGCCAGCAGAATATGGCAGACGGTGAAAAAATCAAGGGCCTTCTTTCGGAAATGGGCTTTTCCTTTACGGACAAAGAGGAGGAAGCCGACCTCATTCTCTATAATACCTGCGCCGTCCGTGAACATGCGGAGGACAGGGTTTTCGGCAATGTGGGCGCTTTAAAGAATGTGAAGCGCCGCAATCCGTCGCTGATTATCGCACTTTGCGGCTGTATGATGGAGCAGGAACATGTTTCCGAACGCATACGCAAAAGCTTCCCGTTTGTCAATCTGGTTTTTGGCACGCATGTGATTCACCGACTGCCGGAGCTTTTGTTTACGGCGATTACCGACGGGCACCGGGTGTTTGAACGCGGCGACGACAGCGAGGACAAGCAGATTGTGGAAGGCCTTCCGGTTCGCCGTGACGGGGACATCAAAGCGTGGCTTACCGTTATGTACGGCTGTGATAATTTCTGTTCCTACTGCGTGGTGCCCTATGTCCGCGGGCGGGAACGCAGCCGAACGCCGGAAGCGATCTTGGAAGAGTTCACCGGCCTTGTAAAGGAAGGCTATAAGGATATCACGCTGCTTGGGCAAAACGTGAATTCGTACGGGAAGAATCTTGATCATCCGGTAAACTTTTCGCAGCTTCTCCGGATGCTTGACGAGGTGGAGGGCGATTGTCGTATCCGCTTTATGACTTCGCACCCGAAAGACGCAACGCATGAGCTGATCGACACCATTGCGAACGGAAAGCATATCAGCCATCATCTGCATCTGCCGTTTCAGTCCGGAAATAACCGGGTGCTGAACGAAATGAACCGCCGGTACACCCGGGAAAAATACCTTGCGCTGGTCGATTATGCAAAGGAAAAAATTCCGGACCTGTCCCTTACCTCCGACGTAATTGTCGGCTTCCCGGGCGAAACCTACGAGGAATTTCTCGATACGGTTGATTTAATTAAGACGGTGGGCTTTACTTCCCTTTATACGTTTATCTATTCGCCCCGTGTGGGGACAAGAGCCGCAAAAATGCCCGACCCGGTTCCGGCGGAGGAAAAATCAAAGTGGTTTGTGGAACTTTGCAAAGCACAGGAGCAAATTGCGGCGGAACGCTGCGCGGGCATGGTCGGCACGACCCAGCAAGTGCTTGTTGAAGACCGGAATCCGAAAACGGGACTTTTAACCGGAAGAACCGACGGCAACATTGTTGTGGATTTTCCGGGAGATCCGAGCATTATCGGGAGCTTTCAAAATGTGAAAATTACCTCCGCGCGCAACTGGATATTAAGCGGAGAGCTAATAAAATAAAAAATAATTTTAAGGAGTTTCAACATGGATATTATCAGCCTGGCCAGAGAGATCGGCAAAGAGATTCAAAAGGATGACAGGTATCTTAACTGGCAGCTTGCCAAGCAGAACAGCGATGACGACCAGCAGCTTCAGGATTTAATCGGGGAATTTAATCTGAAAAGAATTGCGATTAACAACGAAGCGTCAAAACCGGAGCAGGATACCGACAAAATGCAGCTGCTCAATCAGGAACTGCGCCATGTCTATGCCAAGATTATGCAGAATCCGAATATGACCGCGTACAATAAGGCAAAAGAGGAAATAGACGCTCTGCTTCAGCGTGTTGACGCGATTATCCGGCAGTCCGCCGATGGCGAAGACCCGGAGACAACCGATTATGAACCGTCTTCCTGCGGCGGAGACTGCTCAGCCTGCGGCGGATGCCACTAAATTTTACCGATTCAAGAAGGAGATGAAATGCAAGCGATGGCAAACCTGTCACCAATGATGCAGCAGTATTTTGAAATTAAAAAACAGAATCCAAACACGATCTTGTTTTTCCGACTTGGTGATTTCTATGAAATGTTTTACGACGACGCCAAGCTTGCATCGAAAGAGCTGGATTTAACACTGACGGGGCGCGACTGCGGACAGGAGGAACGCGCCCCTATGTGCGGTGTGCCTTTTCACAGCTATGAAAGCTACGTTGCCCGCCTTGTGGCCAAAGGATATAAGGTGGCGATCTGTGAGCAGATGGAAGACCCCGCTTTAGCCAAAGGCCTGGTAAAGCGTGATATTATCCGCGTTATTACGCCCGGTACCGTGCTGGAAAGCAGCATGCTTGACGAAACGCGCAATAATTTTATTTGCTCGCTATGCGTCGAAGGCGCAGAGGCGGGCATTTGCTTTGCGGATATTTCCACCGGCGAACTGCACGCCACCACCCTTTGCGGCGGGGATTTATCCGAACAGCTGAAAAATGAACTGTCGCGGTTTTCACCGCGGGAAATACTCATCAACCAGAATGTTCTGGAATTTTCCGAACTGCCGAAGTTCATAAAGGAACGCCTTTCCGCCAGCCTTGAACTGCTTGACGGCGAAAATTTTGAAAAAGAATCCTGTACGTCCCTTGTTCTGCGGCAATTTCAGCGGGAGAATCTCGAATCTTTAGACCTTTCTGGGCAAGACAATATTGTTCGCGCGCTCGGGGCGCTGTTTTCCTATTTAAAACAAACGCAGCGCACTGGCATTGAGCGCATTAATGCGATTGACCTTTACAGCGGCGCGCAGTATATGCATTTGGACTTAAATACCCGCCGCAATCTGGAACTGCTTGAAACCATGCGCAATAAGGAAAAACGCGGCTCGCTCCTGTGGGTGCTTGACAAAACGCGCACGGCGATGGGCAAACGCTTAATCCGCAGCTGGATTGAACAGCCGCTTTTAAGTCCGGCGCAAATCAGCAGACGGCTGAATGCCGTTCAGGAATTGTCGGATGACCCCATTTTGCGCGACAGTATTGCCGAACAATTGAGCGGAATCCATGATCTGGAACGTCTGATGTCCCGAATTGTTTACGGCTCCGCAAACGGAAGGGAACTTCGTTCGCTTTCCTCCGCGGCTGAGAAGCTTCCGGGTTTAAAAAATATCCTGAAAGGTGTAAAGTCAAATCTCCTTACAGATATTTATCAAAGCATCGACGTACTGGATGACGTATTCCGGCTGATTGAACGTTCCATTGTTGAAGAACCGCCGTTTTCCATCCGCGAGGGTGGCATGATAAAACCGGGTTATAACGAAGAATTGGACCTTCTGAAAGGAGATATGAGCGACGGGCGGGGGATTATCGCTCAAATCGAAGCGCAGGAACGGGAAAGAACCGGTATCTCAAAACTGAAAGTCGGTTACAACCGCGTTTTCGGCTACTATATTGAAATCAGCAACGGCTATAAAGATCAGGCTCCGCCGGAATACATACGAAAGCAAACGCTTACAAACTGTGAAAGGTTCATAACCCCCGAACTGAAAGAACTGGAGGGGAAAATTCTCGGCGCGCATGATAAGTCGGTGCAGCTGGAATTTCAGCTTTTCGATGCCGTACGAAAGGAAGTCGCCGCACAGCTTACCCGCGTACAGAAAACAGCGCACGCCGTCGCACAGCTCGACGTCCTGACCTCTTTCGCGCAGGTTTCGGCCGATAACCATTATATCCGTCCGGTCGTGAATCTGGACGGCAAACTGATTTTGAAAGAAAGCCGCCATCCGGTGGTGGAGATTTTGCTCGACGCTCCCTTTGTCCCCAATGACGTTACCCTCGACCAGAACGAAAACCGGGTAGCCATTATTACCGGGCCGAACATGGCGGGAAAATCCACGTATATGCGGCAGGCGGCGCTCATCGTCATTATGGCGCAGATCGGGTGCTTTGTTCCGGCTTCTTACGCGGAAATCGGTATCACAGACAGCATATACACGCGTGTAGGCGCGTCGGATGATTTAGCTTCCGGGCAGTCGACCTTTATGGTGGAAATGTCCGAGGTTGCCGATATTATGAAAAATGCAACCGAAAGCAGCCTTCTTATTCTGGATGAGATCGGGCGCGGTACCTCCACCTTTGATGGGATGAGCATCGCCCGCGCCGTTTTGGAATATGTGGCCGATAAAAAGCTTCTCGGCGCAAAAACGCTCTTTGCAACGCACTATCATGAGCTTACGGAACTGGAAGAACTGGTGGACGGCGTTAAAAATTATAATATTGCCGTGAAAAAACGCGGGGACGATATCACTTTCCTCCGTCGGATTGTACGCGGCGGAGCGGACGACAGCTTTGGCATTGAAGTTGCCAAGCTTGCCGGTGTTCCGGATAAAATTGTAAACCGCGCGAAACAGGTTCTGGCGGAACTCGAAAGCGGCCAGCAGGTAACGATGCCGAAGAAACGCGGCAGACGCAATACGCAGGTGGAACAGGAAGAGATGCAGCTTTCGATTACACCTCCGAATGAAGCGGAAGTGATGGACAGGCTTAAAAAGCTCGACGTAAACACGTTAACGCCGATCGAGTGCATGAATACGCTGTTCGAACTCGCAACGCTGGCAAAAGAATAGGGGCCGCGGTATGTGCAACCGGATTATGCAGCGGTATTGGATCAATTTAGAATGATACGGCTTTGTAAAGGAGGTAAATGATGGGCATAATCAATGTATTGGATAAGCATGTCGCCGAGCTGATTGCGGCGGGAGAAGTCGTTGAGCGCCCTGCCTCCGTGATTAAAGAACTGGTTGAAAACGCGATCGACGCGGGTGCCTCCGCCGTTACCGTCGAGATAAAAAACGGCGGGATAACGTATATGCGTGTTACGGACAACGGGAGCGGCATATTCCGCGACGATGTTGCCGTTTCCTTTTTACGCCATGCCACCAGTAAAGTTCACAGCCAGGACGACCTCGATACCATTTCCACCCTGGGTTTTCGCGGGGAAGCGCTCGCTTCGATTGCGGCGGTTTCCCATGTGGAGCTGCTGACGCGCACACAGGATGAGCTTGCGGGCACGCGTTATGTGATAGACGGCGGCGTGGAGCAAATCTGTGAAGACGCCGGCTGTGCGCAGGGAACGACCATTGTGGTGCGGGATCTGTTTTATAATACCCCGGCCCGTATGAAGTTTCTGAAAAAAGATGTTGTGGAAGCCAACGCGATCGCGGCCATTCTTGACCGGATTGCGCTTTCCCATCCGGAGGTTTCCCTGCGTTTCCTCCGCGATTCGCGGGAAGCGCTGCACAGCCCCGGCGACGGGAAGCTGAAATCCGCGGTCTACGCGGTTTACGGCAGGGAATTTACTTCCGGATTAATACCCGTCGACTATGAGCTGAACGGTGTAAAGCTTTGGGGCTTTATCAGTAAACCTTCCGCCGCGCGCCCGAATCGAAGTATGCAGCAGTTTTTTATCAATGGCCGTTATATCAAAAGCCGAACCGCGATGGTTGCGTTGGAGGAAGCTTTTAAAGGTTCCATTATGGTCGGGAAGGTTCCGGCCTGCGTGCTTCATTTAAAAATCGCTTTTCAGGCGGTGGATGTGAACGTTCATCCCACGAAAATAGAAGTTCGGTTTATGAATGAAAAGCCGATTTTTGACGCGGTGTATCATGGCGTGAAAACCGCGCTGAATCAGGGGGACACGCCAAATGTGCTGTCTCTGCCGAAGCCGGTTCTTCCGCCGTTTGAACAGCCGAAAGCGCCGGTTCAGCTGGAACTGGGTACAAAATCGCCGGCACAGGCCGTTAAAAAAATGGACGGGCCGCCCCGCCTGTTTGTCGTCAACGACGTTCAGGCTCCGCTTTACAATGCCCATTTTGAAGTGAAGAAGATAGAATCTCCCGAGCCTGCCCCGGTTCCCCCAAACCTAAATCCACCCGCTGCACCAAAGACGGATGAAATTCCGGTCGAACCGAAGGCTCCGTTATCGGAAGAAATACCGTCGGAACCGCAAAAGCCGGAAAAACTGATCGGCGAGGCGTTCAGCACGTACATCATTGTGCAGCGCGGGGGAGACGAACTGGTTTTTATCGACAAGCACGCCGCCCACGAACGGATGCTTTATGAAAAGCTGAAAGCAAACGGCGGTCAGGCGGTTCGGCAAATCCTTCTTGAACCGGTAACCGTTACGCTGGAGAAAAACGAATACGCCGCTATCCTTGAATCCCTTGCCCTTTGTGCCGACGCGGGTTTTGAAATTGAGGATTTCGGCTCCGGTACCGTACTTGTCCGCAGCGCGCCGATGATTCTCGGCGGGGAAGACGTTGCTTCTGCGGTAATGGAAATAGCCGGTTATCTGCAAACCGCAAAAAATGATATTACGACCGAAAAGCTCGACTGGCTGTACCATAATGTTGCGTGCCGCGCGGCGGTTAAAGCCGGAAGCGAAAGCTCGCCGCAGGAACTGATCGCGCTTGTTCAGAGAATGGAAAATGAGGACATCCGTTACTGCCCGCACGGGCGGCCGGCATATATTATCATGAAAAAGAAAGATTTGGAGCGCCAATTTGGGCGAATACAATAACCATGGACAGGAATGAGAAAATACCCGTGGTTGCGGTCGTCGGGCCGACTGCTTCCGGCAAAAGCCGCCTTGCGGTTGAAATCGCGCTTCGGTTAAACGGCGAAATCATATCCGCAGATTCGATGCAGATTTATAAAGGAATGAATATCGGAACGGCGAAGCCGACGGAACAGGAAATGCGGGGAGTGCCGCACCATCTAATCGATTTTGCCGACCTTTCCCGGCCGTTCAGTGTCGCGGATTACGTTTCGCTTGCTTCGCAATGCATAACCGAACTGCATTTGCGCGGAAAACTGCCCATTCTTGCCGGAGGAACCGGCCTTTATGTCCGTTCCCTGCTTCAGAATATCCAGTTTACCGAAACCGACCGGGATGAAAAATTGCGGGAGGAACTTGCCCGGAAAGCGGAAAGGGAAGGCCCGGAAGTCCTTGTGGAAGAGCTGAAAAGCTTTGACCCGGAATCGGCGGAACGAATCCACCCGCATAACATCGGCCGATTGATACGGGCAATCGAAATTTACCGTACAACGGGCGTGACCATGACCGAACAATTAGAACGTTCGAAGCAAGCGCCTTCTCCTTACGATTCCTGCCTGATCGGTTTGGATTTCAAGGACCGCCAAATGCTTTATGACCGAATTAACCTCCGTGTCGATTTGATGATGAAGGAAGGTCTGCTTCGCGAAGCGAAGGAAGTTTTAAGCAGGCCGGATTCACAGACCGCGCTGCAGGCAATCGGTTATAAGGAGCTGCTCCCGTATTTAAACGACCGGTGCACGCTGGAGGAAGCGGTGGAAAGAATCAAGCAGGAAAGCCGCCGCTATGCAAAACGCCAGCTTACCTGGTTTCGACGCGATGCGAATATCAACTGGATTATAATAGACGAAACAATGGACTTTGATTTGGTGGCGCAACAGGCCATGCAGATTATCAGCCGGAAAGGGTGGTTCGATGAATAGCCTGCTTTTAAGAAGAGCCTCGTCGGCTATTTTGGCCATCCTTTTGTTTGTTTATTTAGGATATCAAATTTATAACGCCCATTATGAACCGGTGCAGACGGAAACGGCGTCCTACGCCAGCACCGCCGACACCGTACAGGTGAACGGTACGGCGGTACGGAAGGAACGCCCGATTACCGCGCAGGCAAACGGCGTGATTACTTATGTTGTCAGTGACGGCGGTAAAGTCGCCACGGGCGGAAAGGTCGCCCAGATCTATGCAAACGAACAGAGCACGGCCGCCCATCAGGAGCTTGAAAATCTGGACAGCCAGATTGCCGAATTGCAGAAGCTCAATACGCCGGGCGATACGTATGCGGCAAGTCCGGATTCCATCGGAAAGCAGATTAACCGGAAGCTTACGGAAGTTCTTACCGATTTGAATGCGGGGGAAACTGTAAAATTAGCGAACGCCCGAAGCGATTTGCTGTATTTAATGAATGAGAGACAGATTGTTACAAACCGCTCTGTGAATTTCAGCGCCAGAATCGCGGCCTTGCAGGCAAAGCGGAACACGCTTGCCGCATCCGGCAGTGCGGCGACGGGGTCCATAACCGCCCCGGCTTCGGGCTATTTTATTCGTTCAACAGACGGATACGAATCCGTATTTGATTACAACAATATCCTTACGCTTTCACCCGCCGTACTGAAGGAAGATCTGAAAAAAGCGCCTGTCCCGCAAAGCGGAGCAATCGGTAAAATCTGCGAAGATTTTAACTGGTATTTTACGTTTGTGATTCCGGGAAATCAGGTTGTAAAATTCAGGCTGGGAAATAAAGTTACGATGAATTTTCCGTTTGCTTCCAGCGAGGCGGTTCCCGCAAAAGTTGTTGCGGTCAATCAGCCAAATAAGGATTCCGAGGCTGTCGTTGTTTTGGAAAGCAATTATATGAATTCCTCTATTGCCTCCATGCGCAATGCAACCGCTCAGATACAAATTGAGGAATATACGGGAATACGGGTCAGTCAGAAAGCCGTTCATTTTGCAACGGTGACAAAAACGGTAAAAGATAAGAAGGGCAACAAATCCACTGTTAAAAAAGAGGTCAACGGCGTTTATGCAATGCATGGCAGTGAATTGGTGTTTGAACAGATCTTTCCGCTTCTGAGCACGGGAGATTACGTAATCTGTGATGTTGATCCGCCGAAGGACGAGCTGATGACTGCTTCAACCGTGAAACTGTTTGATGAAGTTGTGATAGAAGGGACCGATTTATATGATGGAAAAGTCGTCAAATGAGTTTGCACAGCGTTTTCAAAGTCTGGAAGAAAACTATAAGATAATTCGAAATACAATTGCCGAGGCGGCTGTTCAATCAGGCCGCGAACCCAAGGACATTACGCTGCTCGCCGCAACGAAAACCGTTCCAGTCGAAGTGATTAACCACGGGATAGAGCTTGGAATTGACCATATCGGGGAAAACAAGGTACAGGAACTTTGTGAAAAATACCCGTCCTATGCGCTTGATCATTGCGAACTTCAGTTTATCGGCCATTTGCAGACAAACAAGGTGAAAAACCTGATTGGGAAGGTCGGCATGATTCAATCGGTCGACAGCGTAAAGCTGGCGGGGGAAATTTCCCGGCTGTCCCTTTCCCATAATCTTACAACGGATATCCTGATCGAAGTGAATATCGGCAAAGAGGAAAACAAGTCCGGTGTTCTTCCGGAGAATCTGAATGATTTGATACAGCAAATTGCAGTTTTGCCGTCTTTGCGCATCCGCGGTTTAATGGCGATACCGCCGGCGGACGCGGATGAAAAGGAAACACGGGGATATTTTACAAATATGCATCAATATTTTGTTGACATAATGGGTAAAAAAATAGATAATGTTAACATGGAGTTTTTATCCATGGGAATGTCATCGGATTATTCTCAGGCAATTTTATCGGGAGCCAATATGGTTCGGGTCGGTTCCGCCCTGTTTGGCTCAAGAGTATACAAATAAAATAATTTTAGGAGGGATACCTATGGCAGGAATTGTAGAAAAAATCAAAGATATGTGGAACCCACCGGAGGACGAATACGATTACGATTATGACGGCGTTCAGCAGGAAGAAGCGCCTGCACGCCAAAACGAGGAAACAGAAGTACATGAACGCGACACCATTAAGCGCGCTTATGTTCCGAACAACAATAATAAGGTAGTCAACATTCATGCGACGGCGCAGCTTCAGGTCGTTCTGTTTAAGCCGGAACGCTTTGGCGAAGAAACCTGCGCGGTGGCGGACGAGCTTTTAAAAATGCATACCGTGGTATTGAATCTTGAAAATACAAACAAGGATATTTCCCGCCGGATCATTGATTTTCTAAGCGGCGTTGCTTATGCAAACGGCGGAAAAATCAAAAGGGTTGCCACAAGCACGTTTATTATAACTCCATACAATGTAGATCTTACGGGTGACGATGTTTTAGATGAATTAGAAAATAACGGTGTTTATTTTTGATGGACAAGCAGGCGGAGGACGGAATTCTCGAAGCAAAGCTTAACGACGCCGTGCGTCTGGCGCAAAACGGAGGAAGGCCGCGTTTTGTCGGTTTTCTGGATGAGCGCCAGGCGCATCTGGCGGAAAACAGAATGTCGCATATTCATTTTAAAAACTATATGCTCTTCGGCGGAAAGGAAGACGCGGAGCGTGTAGTTTTTGGCGCATTTCCGGACTTTCTTGAGCCGGACGCCGAGCTATTCCCAATCAGCGCGGTAACGGCGTGTTTTCGTTCCTGCGACAGCCTCGGCCACCGGGACTTTATGGGTGCTATCCTTGCAGCCGGAATTCAGCGGGAGGCTCTCGGCGATATTTTAATCGAAACGGGACGATGCGTTTTCTTTGTGCGCAGCGAAATTTCCGATTTCATCCTGTCGCAATTGGACAAGATCGGAAAAGTGGGCGTTCAGATGAAAAAGGGTGCCGAACAGCCCCTTCCGCCCTGCGGGCAATTTGCGGATTTTTCCGCCGTAGTGGCTTCTTCCCGGCTGGACTGCATTGTTGCAGCTGTCATTGGCACCAGCAGGGAAAAATCATGTGAATTGATTCGTTCCGGTATGGTTATGCTGAACCATGAAGAAATTTTGTCCGTAAATGCTGCCGTAACGCCGGGCAGTAAACTGTCGGTCAGGGGAAAAGGCCGCTTTGTTCTTGACCGCCTCGGTCCCGTTACCAAAAAGGGCAGGCTGAGCATTGCAGGCAGGAAATATATTTAACGGAGGGCTTCCAAAATGTTATCTATGAACGATATTATCAACGCCAGTTTTCGAAAAGCAGGCTTTTCCGGTTACCGAACCGATGATGTGGATCAGTTTATCGATGCGGTTAAGGAATCCTATGATTCCCTTCTGAAAAAAGAAGTGGAACAGAAAGAGGAATACGAAAAGCTGAAAGGCGAAAATAACCAGCTTGTTGAGAAGCTTAAAATTTTAGCCGCGAAAGTGGAAGATTACCGCAAGGAAGAGGATGAAATTAAAAACGCGCTTGTCAGTGCCCAGAAGCTGGGGGACGCCTCGATCCGCGAATCCCGCCATAAGGCTGAAATCATCATTAAAGACGCCAATATTAAGGCGGAACGGATTATCACCGGCGCGAAGCAGAGTGTTGTCGAGCAGCAGAAGGAACTGGAAACCCTGCAAAAGACGGTCTCTGATTTTCGTTCCAAGCTTTTAAATATTTATAAAGAGCACCTGACCTTAATTGATGCGCTGCCGACTCAAAAACCCGCGCCGGAAACCGCTGAGCCGCCGAAGCATGCTGCGAAAGAAGAGTCTCCGGAAAAGGAGAAGCAGCCTTCTGAACCCCAAGCGGCGGATGAGCAGCCGCAGGACGATGCGAAGACCGCCCAGAAGCCGGACGATCTTTTTAATGCGGAGATTTCCAATTTTGACGATGATCTGCAGGATACTTCCTCGCCTTACCGTTCACCATACAGTGCTGCGGATAATCTCTCCGGCAATAAGACTTCTCCGGACGGCAGCTCGAATTAAAACAACGAATTCTGTCTAAGGAGATTACCGTTTCTTATGGACGGCGTAAAATGCGCGCGCTCCGGAGTTACAGCCGTACGGTTGGGGAAAACTGTGAGCATTCGGATGTTTGCGGCCGCCGCGCGAAGGTTTTAAAATAATTTAGAAAAGGGCGGGCGGATGGTTCGCCCTTTTTATCACAGGATTGGAGAGATTCCGTTGGCAGTCATTGCTTTACTACTGTCGGTGGCGGCAGTTGCCGTTGACCAGATTATCAAGCTCCTTGTTACATCAAATCTGAAGCCGGACAGCGGATTTACCGTTATAAATGGCTTTTTGAATATTTTTTATATTAAAAATAGAGGCGCGGCTTTTGGAATTCTGCAAAATCAAAGATGGTTTTTCATTGTTGTCACTTTAGCAATCAGTATATTGCTGATCATTTCGCTGTTTAAATATGAAAATCACACGGTTTACTCCTATATCGCCGCAATCCTGATTATTGGCGGGGGCTTTGGAAATTTAATCGACCGCATTCTTCATGGGTATGTGATCGACTATCTCAGTGTTTCTTTTTTTCCGCCGATCTTTAATTTTGCGGACTGCTGTGTAACGGTCGGAACCGTATTCTTAATGATTCATATTCTGTTTTTTTCAAATTTGGATTCCGACGCCGAACGGGTTATTCGTAAAAAGTAATGAACAGTGAATTAAAAATCGTTATCGGACCGGAGGACGTCGGTCTTCGGCTGGATAAACTGATCAGTATCAAGGTTGACGGTTTGACGCGTTCCGGGGCGGAAAAGCGGATTGAAGAAGGCTGTGCTTCCCTGAAAGGCAAAACGCTCAGTAAAAGCTATCGCGGCGCCGAGGGCGACTGTATTTGTTTATTGCTGCCGGAACCGGAGAAAACGGATGTGGAGCCGGAGAATATCCCGCTCGATGTCGTTTATGAGGACAATGACCTTTTGGTTGTCAACAAGCCAAAGGGGATGGTTGTCCATCCGGCCGCCGGAAATCGTACCGGTACTCTGGTGAATGCGCTTCTGGCGTATTGCGGCGATTCTCTGTCTGGCATTAACGGTGTTATCCGGCCTGGAATCGTACATCGGATTGACAAGGACACAAGCGGCCTGCTCATTGTTGCAAAAAATGATTTTGCACACCGGAAGCTGGCGGCGCAGATTAAAGCACACAGTTTTACACGCATCTATGAAGCGGTTGTCCACGGCAATGTTAAAGAGGACGACGGAACGGTTGACGCCCCCATTGGGCGGCATCCGGTTAACCGGAAGATGATGGCGGTAACGGAAAAGAATTCGAGGAATGCCGTTACGCACTATCATGTTCTTGCGCGCTATGAAGGTTTTACGCATATCCAGTGCAGGCTGGAAACAGGAAGAACGCACCAGATCCGGGTGCATATGGCCTATATCGGCCACCCGGTGGCGGGCGATCCGGTTTACGGCCCGAAGAAGCCGGTTCCGAATCTGAACGGACAGTGCCTCCACGCCCGCGTTATTGGCTTTGAGCATCCGCGTGACGGCCGTTATCTTGAAATTACAAGCGATCTTCCCGAGTACTTTACCGGATTTTTAGCGAAACTACAGCAGAAATAACAGGAGATAGGCGGGTCTTGTTATGGATGAGGATACCCTGCAAACAAGATATTTAATTGTGATTGCGGCGTTTCTGTGTGCGCTGATTATCGGATACAACGCCTTTTATGTTCCGGAAGCCATGAATGTTACGGTTGCGGCCGACAGTACTTCTTCGGGAGAGGAAGCCTACACGCCGCAGGCCGTTTCCGGTCTGCCTCCCAAAGAAAGGGAGATGCAGAGCAAAGCGGAAAGCCGGGTCGGAAAAGTGAACATCAACACCGCTACTGCGCAGCAGTTATGCGAGCTGGATGGAATCGGCTCCGTTATGTCCAAACGGATTATCGATTACAGGCAGCAAAAAGGAAAATTTAAATCGATTGAAGAGCTTAAAAACGTAAGCGGTATCGGAGAGAAAACCTTTGCAAAATTAAAAGACCATATAACGGTATAATTGTGTATATAAAATTCAGTAATAAAGGCTGGTATCGTTACTAACGATGTCGGCCCTTTTTGTATACGCAAAAAATGAAATCGGCGCCCCTTTTTCAGGGCGCCGATTTCAATGTCCGGGTGCGGTTCGGTTATATTTCTTCCGGTTCCGTTTCCTCCGCGTTTTTCTTTTGATACAGCCGTGCGGCCTTTTCCATTTCCGGAAGGGCTTTTTGCGCTGTATCGACGCAGCGGAGCAATTTTACGACAAAGTAACCGCTGTAAACGGTGAGCGCAACTGTCAAAGCGGCAGTAATCGCCCCCGCGGCCGTCGCCGCCTTCATCCATTTTGAATTCCGAATCCTTTGCATTTTCATGATAAACCTTCTTTCTATCAGTCTCCAAAGCTGATTCCGATATCACGTGCGGTTTTTATAATATCGCTGTCGGCGGGGACACCCTTTAATTTTCCGGCAACCTCGTTCAGCGGAACGGGTACAATCACATTATTTTGAAGCGCCGCCATGAATCCGTATTTTTTATCCGCGATCAGTTTTGCCGCCGCCGCGCCGAATCGGGTTGCAAGCAGGCGGTCGTACGGGCAGGGGCTTCCGCCGCGCTGAAAATGCCCCGGTACGGTAACGCGGATTTCCTGACCGGTCCGTTCGCTGATTTCCTTTGACAGGCGGTAGGAAATAGAGGGGTAGGGCATCTTCGCCCGAGCCGCTTTAAATTCTTTTTTGCCCATGGAGGCTTCTTCCTGGGACAGTACGCCTTCCGCGACGGCTAGAATGGAAAACCGTTTTCCGTTTTTGTTGCGCTGTTCCAATGTTTTTACAATGCTGTCGATGCTGTAGGGAATTTCGGGGATAAGAATCACGTCCGCCCCTCCTGCAATACCCGAATGCAAAGTCAGCCACCCGGCTTTATGCCCCATAATTTCCACAATAAATACCCTGCCGTGCGACGTTGCCGTTGTATGGATACAATCCAGAACGTTGGTGGCGATTTCCATTGCGCTGCTGAAACCAAAGGTCATTTCGGTACCCCAAACGTCGTTGTCAATGGTTTTAGGCAGCGTTACAACGTTCAAGCCCTCTTCGCTGAGAAGGTTCGCCGTTTTATGCGTACCGTTTCCGCCCAAGACGACCAGACAGTCCAGCTTCATCTTTTTGTAATTTTCTTTCATATTCTGGACTTTGTCCACGCTGTTGTCATCCATAACACGCATGAGCTTAAATGGCTGGCGGGAAGTTCCGAGAATCGTTCCCCCAAGGGTAAGAATCCCTGAAAAATCATCCGGTTTCATCTGTTGATAACTGCCTTCGATTAAGCCCCGATAACCATCGTTAATGCCATAGATTTCAACGTCTTTACCGAATTCCACATAAAGTCCCTTTGCAACGCCGCGAATCGCTGCGTTTAATCCCTGGCAATCTCCGCCGCTTGTTAAAATTCCTATTCTTTTCATAGCTTTCCTCTCATTTTACCCGATTATTTCATTTGTTCCGCATTGTATATTGGCCGGAAGGGCTTACTGCTGTCCTGCTCAATCAATTGTTTTACCGCATCCTGTGCCAGACGCGAAAATTCGATCTGGCAGTTGCAGGGCGCTTTTCCTCGTTTATCGATATGGGTATAAACGGTATCCGACTGCATAACGCGCGCGTTGATGTTGTCGCTCAGCATCAGGTTCAGAATATCGAATGCCCGCTGCCGCAGGGCCTCGTCTTCTACCGGAAATACGAGTTCTACGCGCCGGTCAAGATTGCGCTGCATCCAGTCGGCGCTGCCCATGTAAATTTTCGGATTCCCTGCGTTTTCAAACCGGTAAATCCGGCTGTGTTCGAGCAACTGCCCGACGATGCTGTAAACCGTTATATTTTCACTGACGCCCGGCAACCCGGGAATCAGGCAGCAGATTCCGCGGATGAGGAGCCGAATCGGAACCTTTGCCTGCGAAGCCTTGTAAAGCAGGGCGATCAGGTCGGGGTCTGTCAGGGAGTTTATTTTTACGGTGATGCCGCAGGGGAGATTTTGTTCGGAATTTGCAATTTCGTTTTCGATCATGCGCACGAAAAAGCTCCGCATGCCCTGCGGGGCAACAACAAAGCGGTTGTATTCCGGCGGGCGGGAATACCCGGTCAGAACGTTAAACAGGGAAGAGGCGTCCGCTCCATAAGGCTCTTTGCAGGTGAAAATGCCGATATCCGTATAGATTTTTGCGGTGGAATCGTTGTAGTTCCCTGTTCCCATATGCAGGTAGCGGCGGATACCGTCTTCATCGCGGCGTACAACCAGCAGAATTTTGCAGTGGGTTTTCAGGCCCGCAAGGCCGTAAATAACATGACAGCCCGCTTCCTCCAGCTTTTTTGCCCAGAGAATATTGTTCTCCTCGTCGAACCGCGCTTTCAGCTCGACCAGAACGGTTACCTGCTTGCCGTTTTCAGCCGCGGTAATCAGCGCGTCGATGATCGGGGAATGGCCGCTGACACGGTAAAGCGTCTGCTTAATGGCAAGCACGTTCTTATCCTCCGCGGCCTTTCGCACAAAATCAACGACCGTCTCGAAACTCTCGTAAGGATGGTGCACCATACGGTCCTTCTCACGGATTGCTTCAAAAATATCCTCGTAGCCCCAAAAATCGGCTGCCGGATAGACCGGCGTAATCGGTTTGAAGCAAAGGGCTTCAAAATCGGAAAGGGATGCAAATTTGGAAAAGAAGGTTAAATCCAGCGGGCCGGGGAACTGATAAATATCGTCCGGCTGAATATCCAGCATGTCGATCAGAAATTCCTGTGTTTCCGCGTCGCTTTTTTGCAGCAATTCCAGGCGGACGGGCTTTCCGCGCTTCCGCTTTTTAATGGATTTCTGAATTTCAATTAATAAATCCTCCGATTCTTCGTCAATATCAAGGTCGGAGTTGCGGGTGATTCGGAAGGGGCAGGCTGCCCGGATGTCACTCAGTTCAAACAGTTCGCCCATTTTATAAATAATGACGTTTTCCAGCAGCACATAGCATTTTCCGCTGTCGGATGGAATCTGAAGAAAACGGGAAAGAATCGCCGGAACCTGTACCACGGCAAAATAGGAATCCTCTTCGCCTTTCAGCCGGACCGCAATGTTTAAACTCTTGTTTGCCAGCAGCGGAAACGGGCGGCTGCGGTCAACGGCGAGCGGTGTTAAAACGGGGAACAGGACCTTGTCAAAATAATCGGATATATACTGTTTTTGTTCGGCATTCATTTCTTCCGGTGTTAAAAAGGCGATTCCTTTTCTTTTCATCGCCGGAACAATCGAACGGTGCAGGCAGGAATACTGCTTCTCCGTAAACGCATGGATTTTTTCAGACAGCAAAGGGAGGAGCTGCTTCGGCGTCAGCCCGGAAGTATCTTCCACACGATAGTCGGAACTGACTTGTTCCTTCACCCCGGCTACCCTTACCATAAAGAATTCATCCAGATTCGAGGCCGTAATGGACAAAAAGCGGATGCGCTCCATCAGCGGATTGGCTCGCTTAAAAGCTTCCTCCAAAACGCGCGCGTTAAAGTCCATCCAGCTTAATTCCCGGTTGATAAACGGTATTTTTATTTTGTCGTTTTTGTCATTCATTTATTACCACGCCTTATGTTAAATTAGGGAGGAGCGGACGGTCAGAATCGGATTACAGCCGAAAACCTCCTGGAAGAACGGGGCGCATTGTTCAAACGCCCATTTTTCAAGATAAACGTTTTCGTTGCTGTCCGCTGTGATCAATAATTTGTCGTTATCCAGTTTTACCCGAATATCCTTGAGTTTCTGCTTCTGCGCCTTGTCAAGCGCGTTTGCAAGCCGGAAAATGGCCACAAGCTTGGAGACGATCAGCCTGTTTTTATCGCTCAGACGAATAAATTCAATGTCGTCGTAATTCGGCACATCGTATTCGTTGTAGCGGGAAACATAGGCTGTTATCAGCATTTCTTCATCGGTCATACCGTAAATGTCGATATCCTTAATCAAATCAAACGTACTCAGCAAATGCTGTTTAGCGGTTACATAATAGCCGCAGTCATGCAGGATGGCCGCGAGCTCCAGAAGCAGCCTTTTACGGTGGTCAAGTCCGTGCGCGCCTTTCATCTTGTCAAAAATCCGGCAGGCGAATTTCCGGACGTTTTCGGAATGAAGATGGTTGCAGTTGTAGGTTTTCGCAATTTCCTGTGCGCAGGAGATGGCGTTTTCACGGACATGGTCAAAATATTCCTCGCCGCTTTTGGGGAGAAGCATGTGGCGCATCAAAGCGTCCCACAGCTCCACCTTGGGCGCAATAATAACATCGGATTCGGAAAATTCAATCAGCCGGATATAAATCGCAAGCGCGGAATACAGCAGTTCGGCCGTGTCCTCGTTAATGCCGTAGTGGCTGCTGATCTTTTCCTGCGACATGGAGCGTATCTGATTAAACAGGTCGGAAAGCATCTGCGCGGGAATCGTGTAGCAGCCGTTTTCGGGCATTACGCCGCAAATCCGGGCAATTAACTGAATTTCATTCCCCGTCAGAATCAGGTTGGAAACAAGCCCCTTGCTGAACGGGATACGGATATGGCCAATAATGGAATTGAGGTATTCTTCCACGACGGTGTAAAAATCCTCCGTAAGCTCCTGAATATTCCCGAGCATATCATGAAGCTTTAAGGCGCCCATCGGAATGTTCTGCGAGAAGATCATATGCTTTCCGTTATAAAGGGAAAAGCCGATGGTTCCGGCGCCGATATAGGAAATCAGCGCGTTTTCTCCTTTTTTATTTTCCATTTTATCGAGTGTATTTAAAATTTCCGAGTAAATCAGCGTTTTTTCCTGATCATCCTCCAATACCTGGACGGTCATGTCGTTCTGGATTTTTAACTGGTCGATCACATAGGAACGGTTTTTCGCTTCCCGAAAAGCGGTTGTCGCCACTACTTTGTATTGATCCACTCCGTATTCTTTTAAAATGCTGCTGTATCCATGCAGGATACCGGAAAGTTCACGCAGGCTTTCAAAACGGATTTTTCCGTCGGTAAAGACTTCGTGGCCAAGGTTTAAGGGATATTCCAGTTTTTCAAGGTCCGTAATTTCTCTTTTTTTAAGCTGTGAAATTCTCATTTTCAGCATATTCGAGCCGATATCGATCACTGCGGCCACTCTGCTGCTTTTTTTACGATTCAAAACGTCACCACCTATGCTGATTTCTATGGATAATTATAGCAAATCGTTGTTGATTCTACAACGCTTCTTACTATATTATTGTTCTTTTCGGTTTATGAATAAATTTCTCTTCGAATCCGCGGCAATATGAATTTTTCTATTTGCATTGTTCTTCAAAATGAACTGTTCAAAATCATACAAATTCTCCTTGCAGAAGGTCCTTTACAGGATTTAAATTTGTAAATTCGAAATAAATCCTTCATAGTCATATCGTTTCGTAAATATAATGGAAAGAGGCAGGTAAGATTGAATTGTCAAACTGTAAAGGAAATGAATATAATGAACTACGAGCAAAAGAGTATCTTAAAAAGCTTTAAAGACTTTGGGCTCGCTTTATTTTCCAACTGGGTCTTTCAGCAGATCATTTATTTTCTGTTTCCGTTTATCCTTTCATGCGTTATCAAAAACTCAAACAAGCCTTTAAGCCCGGCTTCTTTCTATTCTTATCCGCAGATTATTTATTTTTCTTTGTATATTTTCATCTTAATAGGATTTTCCGCCGCAAATAAGCATATATTGAAGCAGCGAAAAAATTCGGAATTAAACAGGTCTGTCATTGATGAACTGCAAAATAACATAACCAGTTTGACACGGTATATGTCTACGCTTGGCCCCGATGAAAAGGAAGAAATCTTTGCTTCTTTGTCGCAGTTTGTCTGTAATTCATTATATACGATTTTTTCAAATCAATACGAAGACCGCAGCTTTCGAATCAGCGTTATTAAACAAATTCTGAATCGGAATGAATTGATGTATACCATGCCCGGGTATAAATCGAACAGTTTAAGCAAGGGCGACAATCGCCCGCAGCCGGTGTCAAATTGTGAGAAATTTTTTAAAAATATTCTCATGACGTCCATAGAAAAGACCTATATTTTAGACGAAAAAGGGATTAAAAAGAAATTTGGCCCCACACATGAAAAAATCACCGAATATATTGCGATTTCTCACAAGGGAGATTTTGATAATATTTGTTTTATTCTTCAGCTTGATTGTACAAAGGCGGGAAGCTTTGGAAAAAACAAAGAAGAAATTGAAGATTTTATCCAGCAGTACATAGAACCTTTTATCAAACTCCTTGAAAACGCTTATGTTCAGGAAAGAATGAATTTTATGAATAGAGGGGTCGACGACATTGAATCACAAACCTTTTACACTCATTGAGGGGAACAGCGAGATTGACAATGAGCTTTTTTACGAAAAAATAAATAAAATTATAGAAGAGGAGCGTAAGAAAAACGCTGATATACGAACCATTCCAAACAATACCACGGATGAAGTGAAATACTCTTCCTGATAGAATTATGGAATCCCGATGCTATATGATTCGCCCTGCCGGTCTACCGGCAGGACATATTTCATTCTCTCCGCTCTTCTGTTCATTTGCATTTATTGTGGAGTATAAAAAGCGGAGAGCCCGTCCGACTTACCAATTTCTATAGAAAAAAGCCCATCAGCTTATGCTGATGGGCTTTTTGGCGGAGAGGATGCGACTCGAACGCACAATGCCTTGCGGCACACCACATTTCCAATGTGGCTCCTTACCATTAGAATACCTCTCCGAATGGCAATTGTTGCTTGGTTATCAAAGGCAACTCTGATATTATAACGAATGTTTCAGCAAAAATCAACCCCTATTTTGAAGATTCTCGAAATTTTCACATTTTCCGGCGTATTGAGTATTGCATAGCGCGGATTCGTGTTATAATATAAATATATTCTGGAAGCAAATTTAGGAGGTATTCAGATTGAAGAGAACTGAAATAACCGAATTATATTCGAATACGGCGGAGCTTGGCGGGAAAACGGTAACGGTCTGCGGCTGGGTTCGTACGATTCGCGATTCCAAGGCGCTGGGATTCATTGAATTGAACGACGGCAGCTGCTTCAAGGGAGTTCAAATTGTTTTTGAGGCGGATCGAATTTCGAATTTTACAGAAGTTACGAAATTGAACGTCGGTTCAGCCATTGTAGTTACCGGAGAACTGGTTTTGACGCCTCAGGCGAAACAGCCGTTTGAAATCCATGCCGATAAAATTGAAGCGGAAGGCCTTTCCACTCCGGATTATCCGCTGCAGAAGAAGCGTCATTCGCTGGAATATTTACGTACGATTGCGCATTTGCGCCCGCGTACCAACACGTTCAGCGCGGCGTTCCGCGTGCGTTCGGCCGCGGCGTTTGCCATTCATAAATTCTTTAACGAGAACGGATTCATTTATGTCCATACCCCTCTGATTACCGGAAGCGACTGCGAAGGCGCCGGCGAAATGTTCAACGTTACCACACTGGACGCGGACAACCCTCCGCGCAAAGAAGACGGGACGATTGATTATTCTCAGGACTTTTTCCAAAAGCATACGTCCCTTACGGTTTCCGGCCAGCTTGAGGCGGAATGCATGGCGATGGCGTTTGGCAAGGTGTATACTTTCGGCCCGACGTTCCGCGCTGAAAAATCCTATACGCAGCGCCATGCGGCGGAATTCTGGATGATTGAACCGGAAATTGCGTTTGCGGATTTGCAGGACGACATGCGGCTTGCCGAAGCGATGATGAAGTACGTCATTCAATATGTTATGGACACCTGTCCGGATGATATCGCGTTTTTCAATCAGTTTATAGACAAGGGGCTTGTTGAACGTTTAAATAACGTTGTCCATTCGGATTTCGCCTGTGTTACGTATACGGAAGCAGTCGACATTTTAAAAAAGAACAACGATCAATTTGAATATAAGGTGGATTGGGGAACCGATCTGCAAACAGAGCATGAAAAGTATTTAACGGAGCAGGTATTCGGAAAGCCTGTTTTTGTAACCGATTATCCGAAAGAAATTAAAGCCTTCTACATGCGTTTGAATGACGACGGAAAGACGGTTGCCGCAGTTGACCTTCTTGTACCGGGTATCGGCGAGATTATAGGCGGCAGTCAGCGTGAGGAACGCATGGAGGTTCTTCAGCAGAGAATGAAAGACTTTAAGCTGAACGAGGACAATTACTGGTGGTATCTGGATTTAAGGCGTTATGGCGGTACAAAGCACGCGGGGTACGGTCTCGGCTTTGAGCGCCTTGTGATGTATTTGACCGGTATCGCAAATATTCGGGATGTGCTGCCGTTCCCGCGCACAACGGGCACCGCAGAATTTTAGAAAGGACGTGTCTCATATGGCAATGTGGAAAGAAAGTCTGAAAATAGGAGTATCGCTGATTGACAGCGAACATAAGGAACTGTGCGATCGAATTGACCAGCTCTTTGCCGCGTGCAATCAGGGAAAGGGCAGGGACGAAATCATCAAGACGCTTGAATTCCTGGAGGGGTACACCATCAAGCATTTCTCCGATGAGGAGAAACTGCAGCGCAGCAGTACTTATCCGAAATGCAAGGAACATAAAGAAATGCATGAGTATTTTAAAAAGCAGATTGCTGATTTAAAGAAGGATATTACGGAAAACGGCGCTTCGATTGCGGTTGTATCCAAAACAAATTACTTTCTTATGAATTGGCTTCTGAACCATATTCAAAAGGTAGATACCGAATTGGCAAATTACATAAAATAAAATAAATATGCTCTCCTTTTCTTATATGCAGGATTTATCAATTTAACTTGCATTTTTTCATATTATATATTAGAATAGTACCTAGTTTTTAACTTGATATGCATTTTAAGATAGGGAGATGCTCATATTGGATTTCGCGTCAATGTCAGAAAAAGAGTTAAGCCAGGTAAGGGCGGACTTACAGGAACGCTATAACCGTTTTAAAGCAAAAGGGTTAAAATTAAATATGGCCCGCGGAAAGCCGGAAACAGAACAGCTTAAACTTTCCATGGGTATGCTGGACGCATTAAACTCCGCATCCGATCTTTACGCTTCAACCGGGGAGGATTGCCGCAACTACGGTATGCCGTACGGGCTTCCCGAAATGCGCGAACTCTTTTCAAAGTTGATGGGGGTTGAAGCCTCGAATATCATTGCAGGCGGCAATTCCAGCCTGAATATGATGTTTGATACGGTTTCCTGCGCAATGACCCATGGCTTTTCGGGCTGTCAGCCGTGGGGCAAACAGGGCCCGGTGAAGTTTTTGTGCCCGTCTCCCGGCTACGACAGGCATTTTGCCATTACGGAATACTTCGGCTTTGAACTGCTTACGGTGCCCATGCTGCCGACAGGTCCGGACATGGATGTCGTGGAAAAGCTGGTTTCAAATGATGAAACCGTCAAAGGAGTCTGGTGTGTTCCAAAGTATTCCAATCCGGAGGGGATCACCTATTCCGATGAAACCGTTCGCCGTTTTGCCGCTTTAAAACCCGCCGCAAAGGATTTCCGGATTTTTTGGGATAACGCCTATTGCGTGCACGATTTAACCGATACGCCGGATCAGCTCCTGAATTTATGGCTTGAATGCAAAAAGGCGGGCAATGAGGATTTGCCGATCTTCTTTGTATCCACCAGCAAGATTTCTTTTCCGGGTGCCGGCGTGGCGGCGCTGGGCGCAAGCGACAGCAACCTGGCCGTTTTGAAAGAGTATTTTTCCTATCAGACAATCGGTCCGGATAAATTGAATCAATTAAGACATCTGTATTTCTTTAAAAACTATGACGGCGTGATGGAGCAGATGAAGAAACACCGCAGGCTGATTGCACCGAAGTTTAAAGCGGTAATCGATAAGCTGGAATCCGAGCTTGGGGGAAAGGGCGTTGCCCGATGGACCCATCCAAACGGAGGGTATTTTATCAGTGTCGATGTTTTGAACGGATGTGCAAAGCGGGTGGTTTCCCTTTGCAAAGAAGCCGGAGTAACCCTTACCGGTGCGGGCGCGACTTTTCCGTACGGGAAGGATCCGAACGACAGCAACATCCGTGTTGCGCCGACGTACCCGCCGGTTGCCGAGCTGCAGGTTGCCATGGATTTATTCTGTATTTGCGTTCAGCTTGCCGCGGCGGAAAAATTATTAAATCCATAAGAGAGGGAGCTTGGCTCCCTTTCTTTTTTTGGATGTCTTCACGAATAATCTTGTCAAACTAATTGACATTTTAATGTATTAACCATATAATTGATGTGTTACGTCTGCGAGGATTCACAGAAAACCAAAATTGGAGGATTTACGAATGAAGCGAGTAGCAAAACCTGTATTTTTCATCGTCGCCCTCCTCATACTGTTTTTAACTTATTCCGCAACCTTTGGAATTAAGGGTAAAAACGGGGATAATTCGACCACCTACATAAAGGGTGTTGGCGACATTAGATGGGGAATAGACATTAACGGCGGCGTCGAGGCAACATTCAGCCCGGCAACTTCAAAAAAAGCGACCAAAGAACAGATTGATTCCGCAAAATCAATCATTGAAGTCCGCTTAACGACCAATCACATTACCGATTATGAGTTATATTCCGATTATAACAATGATCGTATTATTGTACGTTTCCCTTGGAAGAACGATGAAAAGACCTTTGATCCGGAAAGCGCCATTAAAGAACTTTCCGCGACTGCGATGCTTACCTTCCGCGCGGGAGACGAGTATACAACAGCGACAACCGGTTCGGATGGACAACCTGTCTACAAAACACCGAAGGGTGAGACAGCGACCAATGTTATTTTAACCGGCAGTGATATTAAAAGCGCCAAGTCTGAAATGTATCAGGATCAGACGACCGGCAAGGCAACTTATCAGGTCGGCATGGTACTCAATGACAGCGGCACCAAGAAATTTGCCGCCGCCACCGAGAGCATGCAGGGCAAAATCATCTCCATCTGGATGGACGACGTCCGTATTTCCAATCCAAGAGTAGACGCGGTTATTACCGACGGCAAGTGCTCGATTCAGGGCAACTTTACGGCTGCGGAAGCTTCCGCTCTGGCAAACAAGATTACCGCCGGTGCGCTTCCGTTTAAGCTTACGACATCAAACTTCAGCACAATCAGCCCGACGCTGGGTTCCTCTTCTCTGCACGCAATGCTGATTGCAGGAATGATTGCTTTTGGCATCATCTGTGTATTCATGCTGTTCCAGTTCAGGCTTCCGGGCTTCATTGCGATTATCGCTCTGCTCGGACAAATTGCGCTGTCCTTTGCGGCAGTATCCGGGTACTTCGCGTTTATCCCCAGCTTCACGCTGACGCTGCCCGGTATCGCCGGTATCATTCTTTCCATCGGTATGGGCGTCGACGCAAACATTATTACCGCCAGCAGAATTAAAGAAGAACTCTGGTCTGGAAAAACCCTTGACGGAGCAATTCAAAAGGGCGACGACAACAGCTTCTGGGCGATTTTCGACGGGAATATCACCGTTGTTATCGTTGGTGTAATTTTGATGCTTGTATTCGGGCCTTCCAACATCCTCTCCGCGATGTTCGGCGCATCCACTACCGGCTCGATCTATTCTTTCGGCTACACGCTGCTTATCGGTATTGTCGGTAACTTCCTGTTCGGCGTAACGGCTACCCGTTTAATGACAAAATCAATTTCCGGGTTTAAGTTCGCGCGCAATAAATGGTTATACGGAGGTGCCGCAGAATGAAAACCTTTAAAATTAGATTTTTTGAAAACAGAAAGATTTTCTTTGCAATCTCTCTCGGCATTATGGTCATCGGATTGATTTTTAACGTTATATTCGGTACCCAGCTGGATATCCAGTTTAAGGGCGGCGCCGAAATCAAATATTCCTTTGACGGCAAGATCGTACAGGAAGAAGTAGAAAAAATCGTTCAGGATACAACGAAAAAGGACGTTACAGTCCATATTTTGGAGAATGTGAAATCCTCTGACGGCAAATCTGTAAAAAATAATGTTTCGATTTCTTTTGCAGGAACAGAGTCTATTTCCGTTGATAATCAGCAGGCAATTGCGAAAGCGCTTACCGTAAAATATCCGGATGCGAATTTCCAGGTTGTATCATCCAGTTCTGTTAACCCGACCATGGGTCACAGTTTCTTTGCAAAATGTATGGTTGCTATTTTGCTTACCTGCGTTCTGCTCGTATTTTACATTGCGCTCCGGTTTAAAAAGATCGGCGGTATGTCCGCCGGTGTAATGGCCGTTCTTGCATTGCTGCATGACGTCATTATGGTTTATTTCACATTTATTATCTTCAGAATTCCGCTGAACGACAGCTTCATTGCCGTCGTACTGACCATTCTGGGTTATTCGCTGAATGATACGATCATCATTTATGACCGTATCAGAGAGAACCGCAGACTGATGGGTCCCAAAACGCCGTATTCCGTTTTGGTTAACACAAGTATCAACCAGACGTTTACCCGTTCCCTCTTTACGGCGGGCTGCACTTTCTCTTCCATTGCAACCGTGTTTATAGTCGGACAGGTCTATGGAATTTCCAGTGTAACAACGTTTGCACTGCCGATGATGGTCGGTATTGTTACCGGCTGTTATTCATCCGTCTGTATTGCAGGACCTCTTTATGTTATGTGGCAGAACCATAAGGCAAAACAAAAAGCCGAAGCAAGAGCCTAAAAGCTTACAAAACAATATTTATAAAGAACCACCGATGTTTCCATTCATCGGTGGCTTTTTTATTGCCGCTCTATAGATGAAATGAATTAAAATTGTCTGAATATTTCAGGAAAGACAGGAAAACGGTTCGAATATTTCTGTTTTTCTTCCATTCTTATCTCGAAGAAGAATAAAATATTGAATATTATTTGTCAAAATGATACAATGATTAATTATGGGGTAGGTGTCGTTTGTGAGTTTAAAGAAATGGGAAGTATTTCAGAGTAATCCGAATGTAACAAAACAGATTACAAAAGATATGAATATATCCGGGCTTCTTGCCGTATTGCTGGAAGAACGCGGCATTGTGGAAATGGAACAGTTCGAAAAGTTCTTTCGTTCAGAAGGAAATCTTTCCGATCCTTTTCTGATTACCGATATGGAAAAAGCGGCTGACCGTATTTTAAATGCGATTGAAAATTTCGAAAAAATCGCTGTTTACGGAGATTATGATGCAGACGGCGTAACCGCGACCGCAATGCTGTATTCCTATCTGGAATCCTGCGGCGCGAATGTCATCTATTATATTCCCGAGCGTGAAGGGGAGGGCTACGGCCTGAACTGCAATGCGGTCGATACGCTGCATGCGCAGGAAGTCAATCTGATTGTAACCGTGGACAACGGCATTTCTTCCATCCAGGAAGTAGCGTATGCGAATCGTTTAGGGATGGAAGTTGTCGTAACGGACCATCACCGCCCGCGGACGGAATTGCCGGAAGCATATGCTGTGGTCGATCCTTATCGCGTGGATTGTGACTGCCCTTATAAAGACTATTCCGGCGTTGGGGTGGCATTTAAGCTGATTATGGCACTGGAAGGCGAGGACTGTAATCTCGGAGCTTTGCTCGATAATTATGCCGACCTTGTTGCAATCGGTACAATAGGAGATGTCGTACCGCTTACCGGCGAAAACCGAAGCTTTGTAAAAGCCGGATTAAAAATGATTTCGCGTACGGACCGGTTAGGACTGAGGGCGCTGATGGAGCGGGCCGGTGTGGAAGGAAGACAGCTTACGGCCGGAAATGTTGCCTTTACGCTGGTTCCCCGCATTAATGCAACCGGGCGGATTGGTTCTCCGGACCGCGCGGTTCGTCTTTTAATTTCCGAATATCCGGAGGAAGCGTGTGAGCTTTCCACGGAAATCAATGATGATAACGAATACAGACGTCAGATTGAGAAAGAAATATACGAAAAAGTCATGCAAAAGCTTCAGGATGAACCGGAACGCCTTTATGACCGTGTTTTAGTGATTGAGGGTGAAAACTGGCATCACGGGGTCATCGGCATTATTTCCTCCCGTATTACCGACCAGTTTGGGAAGCCGAGTATCATTCTTTCCTATAACGGGGAGGAAGCGAAAGGCTCCGGCAGAAGTATTGAGGGATTTTCGCTGTTTCAGGCGGTCAGCGCCTGCGGCCAATTCCTGTCGCAGTATGGCGGCCATCCGATGGCGGCCGGTTTGACTTTATCAACAAAAAATATTCCCGCGTTTCGAAAGGCAATCAACGATTACGCCGCTTCCTTGGGTAGTCTGATGCCGACGCAGGTACTGAAAATCGATTGCATTCTGAATCCGCGCGACCTGTCGGTGGAGATTCCGCAGGAAATCCATGCGCTGGAACCCTTTGGCATGGGAAATCCGTCCCCGCTGTTCGGCCTGTATCATGTAACCCTGTCCAATATTACGCCGGTCGGCGGCGGAAAACATCTGCGTGTGAGCGTCATGCAGAACGGCTGTACTGTCCGCTGCATGAAATTCGGTACGACTCTTGAACAATTTCCGTACCGTCCGGGTGATATCCTTGACCTTGCAGTAACCTTGGACGCAAGGGAATACAACGGCAAAAATACGCTTTCCATCTTTATTAAAGACATAAAATTATCCGATATCGACGTAGACGCGGTTCTGGCAGACACGGCGCTTTATGAAAAATCCAAAAGAGGGGAACGGCTGTCAAAGAACGAATTGGAACGGCTGTTCCCAAACCGCGGTGCGTTTGCCGCTGTTTACAGAATGATTCGGGACGTAAACGGCTTTTGCGGAAGTCCGGAAATTCTTTTGGAACGCGCCAAGGACGTCGGCAACATGGCAATGCTTTTAACCGTGCTGGATGTTCTGGCGGAGTACCGGCTGATTACGCTGGAAAAGCCGGGCGACATCATCAAGGCGGAAATCGTACATACAACGCATAAAGTTGATTTATTCGGCTCCGACATATTGAAAAATCTGAAACTGCTGGGAAGGGTGGGGGAATGATATGGCATGGCCGCTGAAAACTTACGATGATCTTATCGCTTTAATTAACGAAAGCGAGCACGACTACGACATGCCCGTAATCGACCGCGCCTACCAGCTCGCACTTACCTCCCATCAGGATCAAAAACGCCTTTCCGGAGCACCCTATATTTCTCATCCGGTAGCGGTAGCCTGTATTCTTGTTGAACTGGGTATGGATACCGAATCGGTAGCGGCCGGCCTGCTGCATGATGTTGTCGAGGATACGCCGGTCAATCTGGAGCAGATTAAGAAAAGCTTCGGCCCGGAAATTGCAAATCTGATTGACGGTGTGACGAAGTTAGGCCGCATCCCTTATTCTTCCCGCGAGGAACAGCAGGCGGAAAACCTTCGGAAAATGCTGATTGCAATGGCGGATGACATCCGCGTTATCATTATTAAATTGGCCGACCGCCTGCACAATATGCGTACCATCGAATTTATGTCTCCGCAGAAACAGCGTGACAAAGCGCTGGAAAATATGGAGGTTTACGCGCCGATTGCGCACCGCTTGGGTATTCGTGCCGTTAAGGAGGAATTGGAGGATTTATCCCTCCGGTGCCTGGACCCGGTTGCCTACGAAGAAATTGAAAACGGCCTTGCTTTAAGAAGAAACGAACGCAAGGCGTTTATTGACCAGACGAAAAAGTATATTTACGAACGCGTATCGCCGCTGATTCCCAATGTTTATCTGGAAGGGCGCGTAAAGAGTATTAACGGTATTTTCCGTAAGACCTTTATTCAAGGCCGTTCCATGGAAGAAATCTATGATATTTACGCGGTTCGCGTGATTGTTGATACAGTAAACGACTGTTATAACGTACTGGGCATTATCCATGATATGTACCGCCCGATTCCGAACCGGTTCAAGGATTATATTTCCACGCCGAAGCCGAACCTGTATCAGTCCCTCCATACAACGGTAATCGGGAAGGACGGCATTCCGTTCGAGGTTCAGATCCGCACATGGGAAATGCACCATACTGCGGAATATGGTATTGCCGCGCACTGGAAATATAAACTGGGTATCGGCCCCAAGAGCAATGATTCGCTGGAGCAGCGGCTTGCCTGGATTCGCCAAATGCTGGAAAATCAAAAGGACAACGAAGACGCCACCGACCTTGTCCGCACCATCAAGTCGGATCTGGTTCCGGAAGAAGTGTTTGTGTTTACGCCGCGGGGCGATGTCATCAGCCTTCCTTCCGGTTCAACCGTCATCGATTTTGCCTATGCGATTCACAGCGCCGTCGGCAACCGCATGGTCGGCGCAAAAGTGGACAAGCGCATTGTGCCGATCGATTATAAAGTCAAGACCGGACAGATTATTGAAATTCTGACTTCCAAGGAAACGCACGGGCCGAGCCGCGACTGGCTGAAAATTGTAAAGACAAGCGAAGCGCGCAATAAAATCCGCGCGTGGTTCAAGCGCGAAAAGCGCGACGAGAATATTATTGAAGGCAAGGCCGAACTGGAGCGTGAATTCCGGCGCAACGGCATTGAACTGAACGAAGCGGAGCTTGCCGCCCTGCTTGAAAAAATCGGCGCAAAGCAGAACTGCACCAGTGCGGACGACGTGTATTCCGCAATTGGTTACGGCGGCATCCAGCTTTGGAAGATTATGCCGAGAATTAAAGAAGACTATATGAAGGAGAAGCGCCCCGCTCCGCCTGTACCGGCGCAGGCTCCGGCAAAGCAGGCGCCGAAAAAGCCCGTTGGCGGTGTTACCGTTGACGGAATGGACAACTGTCTGATTAAATTTTCCCGCTGCTGCAACCCGCTTCCGGGCGACGATATTATCGGCTTTATCACGCGCGGGTTCGGCGTATCCATTCATAAACGTACCTGTTCCAATGTACCGAAAAATCTGAGTGAAGCTTCCGAACCGGAAAGATGGATTCAGGCGCACTGGACGGGAGTAGTAAAAGAAGAATTTAAATCTACGCTGGAAATTGTTGCGATAGACCGTTCCGGTCTGCTTGCCGATGTGACACAGCAGCTTTTCAATATGCATATTTTTATCCATTCCTTGAATTCGAGGGAGACAAAGGATGGCAGCGCCGTCATTTGTGCCACGATCACGATTAACGGACTGGAGCATCTGAACAGTATCATTTCCCGCCTTTCCAATATTCAGGGGATTATCTCCATAAAACGTTCCTAATACAAATTCGAATAGAGGTGTATTCTATGAAGATAACAGAAATTACCGGCGGCGTTGTTCCGACAAACTGCTATCTATTAACCGACGACGCTACGGGGGATACGGCGGTAATTGATCCGGGCTTTGAAAGTCCGGAACTGACAAAGGCGGTCATGGAGGCCGGAGCGGGCAAAGTCAAAGCAATTTTGTTAACGCATGGCCACTTTGACCATATACTGGGTGTAAATGCAGTCAAAGAGCTGACGAACGCAGTGGTTTATCTTTACAGCGACGACGTGCCCTTTACAAGCGACAATTCTTTGAATTTATCCACTGCGATTACATCGCAGCCGGTCCAGGCGTTCAAGGCAGATGTTGTGCTGAACGACGGCGATACCATTAAGCTTGGCAGTTTGAAAATCCGTGTTCTGCATACGCCGGGGCATACGATCGGAAGCTGCTGCTTCGTTGTGGAAGACGCCATTTTTACGGGGGATACGCTGATGCAGTGCAGCTGCGGCAGAACGGATTTTCCGACCGGCAGCTATACCCAGATGCTCCAATCTCTGAAAAGACTGGAAAACCTGAAAGGGGATTACCATATCTATCCCGGGCATGAAAGCGAAACGACACTGGAATTTGAAAGAAAAAACAATCCGTTTATGGGGAACAGCGCTTATGACCCTGCTGATTGACGGCCATACCTTCCATTATGAGATGGAAAATCTGTGCCGGCTCTTTTTCCCATACCAAAAAATCAAAGTTTTGGGGAAATTTCCGGAAAACTGCAAAGAGAAAATGCTTATCTATACGGGGATAAAAAAGGAACCGAATGGGCTTACTTTAACGGTACGCGTTCAATTTGGCGAATATTGCAGGGAAGAAACGGAGTGGATCGGTTCTCCCGAATGCGGGAATGAGAACGAGCAGGAACGGCATATGGCGGTTTTGCTTTTCCGGCTGCTGACGGCTTATTGCGGCTTTGTACCGAAATGGGGGATTCTGACCGGCGTCCGGCCGGTGAAGCTGCTGCGCCGTCTTATTTCAGAAATGGGCGAGACAAAAGCGCTGGATTTTTACCAAAATCAGCTGCTGGTTTCCGAACAAAAAACGAAATTAAGCCTCCTTACCATGCAGAACGAGGGCAAAATTCTTTCCTTGTCAAAGCCGGAATCCTTCAGCCTTTATATTTCTATCCCTTTTTGCCCGACACGCTGCTCCTATTGCTCTTTTGTCTCTTCATCCGTGGAAAAAACGGCAAAACTGGTTCCGGAATACCTGCGACTTTTGTGCCGGGAAATTGAGCATACGGCTCAAGTCGCCGCTTCCCTGAAACTGCGGCTGGAAACCGTCTATATCGGCGGGGGAACGCCCACCACCTTGTCTGCGGAGCAGCTTGATACCCTTCTCAGTACGATACGGAGAAGTTTTCACCTTTCTGCCTGCCGCGAATTTACGGTTGAAGCCGGAAGGCCGGATACCATCACCGCAGAGAAGCTTCTTTCCCTGAAAAAACACGGGGTAACCCGTATCAGCATTAACCCGCAGACTTTAAACGATGAAGTCCTGAAAACCATCGGCCGCCGGCATACGGCGGAGCAGACGCTCTCGGCCTATGCCCTTGCGCGCGACCTTGGTTTCGACAATATCAATATGGATCTGATCGCCGGACTGCCAAAGGACAGCCTTGAAAGCTTTGTTTCCACGCTGGATCGGGTGATCGGCCTTGCCCCGGAAAGCATTACGGTTCATACGCTTTCTTTAAAACGGTCGGCCAGATTGTTTCAGGATGAGAGCGAACCTTTCCGCAATGATACCCAAACTGCGGAGCAAATGATCGATTACGCCGATGAACAGCTGTTAAAATACGGATATAAGCCGTATTATCTTTACCGCCAAAGCCGGATGGTCGGCAATCTGGAGAACACCGGATGGGTGAAACCGGGCTTTGAAAGTCCGTACAATGTTTTTATTATGGATGAAACGCATACGATTCTTGCGTGCGGCGCGGGAGCCGTCAGCAAAATCAAGGATCCGTATTCCGACAGCCTCAACAGGATTTTTAACTTTAAATATCCTTATGAATATATCAATCGCTTTGAGGAAATGATTATTAGAAAAGATCAGGTGAAAGCTAATTATGGTAAATTTTGTAGAATATCAGAACGAACTCCATCTGATTAATGCCGCGGCTTCGGATCAGCCGGAGGCCTTTGTCAATCGGACGGAGGAAGCTTACCACGAGAACATCCGCAGCATTGCAGAGAATATTATCTCGCAGAAGAAAAATTGCAGGCTGGTTATGCTTTCCGGGCCGTCCAGCAGCGGAAAAACAACCACGGCGAATCTTTTAAAGAATGCATTCCAAAAAGCCGGTGTCGGCGCGACCATTATCTCTCTCGATGATTTTTACCGCGGGGAACGGCAGGCGCCGCTTCTTGCAAACGGGCAGCACGATTATGAAAGCGTAGACGCGCTGGATGTTCCGGAGGTGGAAAGATGCCTTCTCGATTTAATTCAAACAAACCACTGCAATATGCCGGTTTTCAATTTTGAAATCCACATGCCTTATCCCCACAAACGCCTGGTCTCTTTAGGGGAGCATGATATTGCAATCGTGGAAGGAATCCACGCGCTGAATCCGGTTTTTATCGATCAGCTTCCCCAAAAGGGCGTCTGTAAGATTTATATCAGCGTAAAGCAGGGAATTCATGACGGCAAAACCGAACTCTTCGGCGCGAATGAAATGCGTTTGGTAAGAAGAATCGTACGGGATTACAATTTCCGCGGGGCCAAACCGGAACGGACGCTGGAAATGTGGCCGAATGTAATGGACGGGGAAAGAAAGTACATTAAACCCTACCGCTGCGACGCCGATTACACCATTAACTCTTTGCATGCTTATGAAACCTGTGTCTTGGTGAATCAGGCGATTCCGATTCTGAAAGATGTTCCGAAGGACTGCGAGGATTACCCTATATCCAGGAAACTGATTGAAAATCTGGAGAAATTTACCGCAATCAACAGTGAGTTCGTGCCGAAGAATTCAATTATTCGCGAGTTTATCGGCGGCGGGATATATTAATGAATTTTATTGATTTTTCCGCCGTTCGTGTTATAATCTCATTAAGATAACATTAAAAGGAGCGTGTATTTATGGGATTGTTTGAAGATGTAGTTGTCAATGCAAAATCAGCAGTGAATGTCGTGGGGAAGAAAGCAGGCCAGTTTGTTGATGTATCCAAGCTCAGAATCAGTTCTGCAGATTTAAATAATGAGATTTCAAAGCGTTTCGAATCGCTGGGCAGGACGGTTTATGAAGCGAAGAAGACGGATAATGATGCTTCCGATTTAGTAAATGAATGCATTACGGCAATCGACGATTTGTATGAACAGCTCGACGCCGTGAATGAGCAGCTGGTTTCCATGCGCGCAAAGCAGGTTTGCAAGAACTGCGGTCAGGAAAATCCGCAGGGTGCGGATTACTGCAGCAAATGCGGCCATAAGCTTACGGAGGAATAAGAACGGCATTCGCAAAAAAAGGGGTGTTGCACCCCTTTTTTTAATGCTTGCAATTCTGTTCATATTATTTTTATTTATATAGTATACTATTTTATCGTGCAGTAATGCGTGTAACTATATTGTATTGGATGTGTCTCAATGGAAAGTAAACGGGCTGCTGCCCCAGGAAAACAGAGTTTTTTGCACGGCGCCCTGATTTTAATGGTAGCGATTGCGCTGGTTAAGATTATCGGCGCGCTGTTTAAAATACCGCTTGCATGGATTCTTACCCCGGTGGGGAACGGCTATTTCGGAAATGCATATTCCCTTTATTTTCCGATCTTCAGTCTTGCAACCGCGGGATTCCCGATTGCGATTTCCCGGCTGGTTTCCGAGAATTCCGCACGCGGCCGTTATCGTGACATCCGCCAGATACATACGGTTTCCATCCGGATCTTTTTCATTTTAGGGATTGTCGCGTTCTCAATTATGTTTTTCGGCGCAAAGCCGTATGTTTCTTACGCGGCAAGCAATAATCCGGAAAACGCTCTGCCTGCTATTTACGCTTTAGCCCCGGCTATTTTATTCAACAGCCTGATGGCAATTTACAGGGGATATTATGAAGGGCTTCGTAACATGTATCCCACGGCTATTTCTGAAATTGTCGAAGCTTTAAGCAAACTTGTGTTCGGGCTTACCCTTGCGGCGCTCATTATTCAGTCCGGAATGAACGAGTATGCCGCAAACGGTACGGTTTATGGCATAAAACGGGCCTCGGCAGAATATGCTAAGATCGCGACCCTGCCGTATGCCGCCGCGGGAGCGATTTTCGGGGTTACCATCGGTTCGGTCATGGGCTTTCTCTTTCTGTTTGTATATCATAAGCGGCACGGCGACGGGATAACGAAAGAAATGCTCCGCGCCTCTCCGCGCCCCCTTCCGATGCGGCTAACGACTTCCCGCCTGATTCGAACGGCGATTCCGATCGCGCTTGGTTCCCTGGCGGTCAACCTGTCCACTTTTATTGACAGCACCTTTTTGCAGAAGCGCATCAATGATATTATGGCCGAGAATTCGCAGGTTCTGCTGAAAATGTACGAGGGCGTTATCCCGGATTCGGTTATTCAATTGAATAATGTTCCCACGTTTTTATTCGGATGCTTTTCCAATGCGTCCACGCTGTTTATGCTGGTGCCGGCGATTACGCAGGCATTCGGCGTCAGCGCGCTTCCGAATGTAACGGAGGCCTGGACGGGCGGTGACCCGAAACAGATCAGACGAAGCATAGAGCAGGTTTTGCGAATCGTTTCCATGATCACGATCCCTGCCGGTCTGGGGCTTTCCGTCCTCGCAACCCCGATTGCCTCTTTATTGTACGGAGAGAAAAACGCTCCGACCATAATCGGGAAAATCCTCGTTGTATTGGGCCTCGGCGCAATATTCGCCGCGATGAGCACGCCGATCAACAGTATGCTTCAGGCGGTTGGAAGGGTTGATCTTCCGGTAAAACTGCTGGTGGTTGGCCTTGCGATTAAACTCGTGCTGAACTATACGCTGGTTGGAATCCCGGAAATCAACGTGATGGGAGCCGGTACGGGAACGTTGGTGTGTTACATCTTTATCATGGTTTTCGCGCTGTATTATCTCTGCCGGGAAACAAAGGTTCATCTCAATTATATTCAGATTTTTTTCAAGCCCCTTTTAGCGTCTGTCATCAGCGTGGGTTTGGCCTATTTTGTCCAAAAAGCGGGAACTTTGCTGCATTTGGACAAATTATTCACGCTGCTCGCGATCGCGTTTGCGGGAGTGGTTTATCTGGTTTGCATGCTGTGGTTTAAGGCTCTTACAAGAAACGATATTCTCATGATGCCCAAGGGACAAAAAATTGCGAAAATACTTGAAAAACATAATTGGATAAGGTAAAATAATAAAAGTTTACCGATATTTGGTTTTACAGGAGATATCAATTTGGATTTTCAATTTAAAGAGAAATATAATATGGAGGACCTTCTGAAAATCATGGAGATTCTCCGGTCACCGGAAGGATGTCCTTGGGACCGGGAGCAAACGCACCAAAGTATCCGGAACAACTTCATTGAGGAAACCTACGAAGCGGTTGAGGCGATTGATAATAATGACGCCGAGCTTTTAAAAGAAGAATTGGGCGATGTTTTACTTCAGGTAGTATTTCACGCGCAATTGGAAAAAGATAAGAACAGTTTCGGGTTTTCGGATGTTGTGGACGGCATCGCAAAAAAGCTGATTGTCCGTCATCCTCATGTTTTTGATGATACCGTTGTCAGCAGTTCGGCTGAAGTGCTTGTCAACTGGGATGCCATAAAGAAAGAAACCAAAAACCAGACAACGCAGACGGAAGTCCTGCAAAGCGTTTCCAAAGCCCTGCCCGCGCTGATGCGCAGTGCGAAAGTGCAGCATAAAGCGGCAAAGGTGGGATTTGACTGGCCCGATGTATCGGGGGCGCTTGACAAAGTTGCCGAGGAAACCCGCGAATTAAAAGAGGCGATCGACTCCGGCAGCGGGGAAGACCGAATGGAAGAGTTAGGCGATCTGTTGTTTTCCGTGGTAAATGTTTCTCGATTTTTGAAAGTTGAGCCTGAACAAGCGTTAAGCAATTCCTGTGATAAGTTCATCCGGCGTTTTCAAAAAATGGAACAATTTGCGGAAGAACGAGGAACCGACATGGCTGCCATGTCACTGGAACAGCTTGATTCCCTTTGGAATGAAGCAAAGACTTAATCATTCTCAGCTTTCAGCTGTTGAATAATAAAAAAACGGAGGTCAAATTTATGAACAAAACAGAATTAATTGCTGCTGTTGCTGAAAAAGCAGGTATGTCCAAAAAAGATGCCGATAATGCTGTTAATGCGATGATTGACACAATCGTTAATGCTGTTGCCGAAGATGAAAAAGTACAGATAGTAGGTTTTGGTACATTTGAAGTCCGCAGCCGCAGCGAAAGGCAAGGCCGCGACCCGAGAACAAATTCTCCCATTACAATTCCTGCTTCTAGGGTTCCCGCGTTTAAGGCAGGTAAAGCATTTAAGGAAGCTACAGCAAAATAATTTAACTGTTTGGTTTTTAGGCTGTAACAAATTCGATGTTACAGCCTTTTATTATGAGAGGATCAGTATGAGACTGGATAAATATTTAAAAGTATCGAGAATAATCAAACGGCGTACCGTTGCAAACGAGGCTTGCGACGCCGGGCGCGTGCTGGTGAACGGAAAAGCCGCCCGTGCTTCCTATGACGTGAAGACCGGCGATATTCTGGAATTGCAGCTCGGTTCGCGCAGCGTGAAGGCGGAAGTCCTCAGCGTAAACGAATACGCCAGAAAGGAAACCGCGTCGGATATGTACCGGATTGTGTCCGATGGGCCGGCAAACCTTTAAGTATATGTCCTTCTGCTAATGCATACAAATTGGTATGAATGAGTAGGAGGGTTTTGAAATGGCAGAAGAAAAAAAATCTGTTAAAGGCCCGCAAAATCTGATTCTTGAAAACCGACGGGTGCTTACTGCGACGGGTGTTTCCAATGTTGACAGCTTCGATGAGCAGACGATCATCGCTTATACCGATTTGGGGCAGCTGATTATCAAGGGAACGAAGTTGCAGATCAATAAACTGAATATTGATACGGGGGAGCTCACCCTGAACGGAGAAATCAGTTCGATGTCCTATTCGGAGAATCAGCCGACGGGCGGATTTTTAACAAAGCTGTTCAAATAGAGGAGTGAGGTTGCTTGAATGTTTCACTCACTTGGCAGCTTCAGGGATTTTTGATCTCCATTGCAACAGGCTTTTTTTTAGGGGCGTTTTACGATATTTTCCGCATTTTTCGGACGGTTTTCCAATCCGAACGGCGTGCGGTATTTTTTCAGGACCTCTTTTATATGTTTGTGATCGCCTTTATCACGTTCCTTGTGGCTTTAGGCATCAATTATGGGGAAGTGCGGTTTTACATACTGGCCGGGGAAGGCATTGGGTGGTGCTTTTATTTTTTAACGGTCGGGTTTGTAACACTGCGGGTATTTCGGTTCCTTTCAAAAATTATAAAAGCCTATCTTTTTAGGCCGATTCGGTGGGTCGTCTCGAAAATATCTCATTTCATTCTTCGAATCCTAAAGAAAATTGTGAAAAATACAAAAATAGTAACAGCAATTCCGAAAAAACGCTTGAAACATTGCCGTTCAATAGTGTATAATCAATATATTGGCAAAGTGAAAAAGAAGGCAAAGGTTAAAGGGGGCCGCGCTGCACATGAAAGTCATAAAAAATAAGAAGCAGAAAAGCAGCTTACTGCTGCGTCTCGCTGTTTTCGCATTTGCACTCTACGCTGCCGTCTCGCTTGTCAACCAGCAAATCCTGATTAGCCAGAAACGTCAGGAATTGGATACGATTAAGCAAAAAATTGTTGTTCAGGAAATTAAAAATGAAGATATGAAACACGCTTTGCAGACGGGGACCAATGGGAACAGCGACTATATTGAGCGTGTAGCGCGCGAAAGCCTTAATTTTGCAAAACCGGGAGAACGCGTGTTTGTCAATATCGCGGGAAATTGATCTCTCTAATTTTTAAGGAGGAAATCATTTACATATGCAGCTTGAGGTAGGAACCATCCTGGAAGGGAAAGTTACGGGAATAACAAAATTCGGCGCTTTTGTTGAATTGCCGGGAGGAAAAACCGGCATGGTGCACATTTCGGAGGTAGCTCCCACTTTTGTTAAGGAAATTCGTGATTTTGTAACTGAAAATCAAATGGTAAAAGTTAAGGTTATGAGTATCAGCGAGGATGGGAAAGTAAGCCTTTCCATGAAGAAAGCGGTTGCGCCCGCCCCGAGGAACAGTACGCCTGCCCCTCGTTCTTCAAGACCCGGAAATTATGAGTGGCAGAGCAGAAGAAATGAAGCTGCCAGCTTTGAGGATATGATGTCCAAGTTCAAGCAGACAAGCGATGAAAAGATTTCCGATCTTAAAAAATGTGTGGAATCGAAGCGCGGCGGTTTTTCGAAGCACGGTTCCAATCAACCGAAATAATTTTAAGCGGAGTGTGCGCACTCCGCTTTTTTTTGGAGGCAAACGATGTTAATTATTCATGCAAAAATTCATACGATGGCAGGGAATACGATCGATAACGGCTGGATACATATTAAAAAGAACAAAATTGAAGCGGTCGGTCCTTTTTCGGATCAGTCGGCGGAGGATGGCGAGGTCCTTGATGTTCAGGGCGCCGGTGTTTATCCCGGTTTTATCGATGCGCACACCCATCTTGGCATGTGGGAAGACGGCCTTACTTTCGAGGGGGACGACGGAAATGAGGAAACGGACCCCGTAACCCCGCAGCTTCGGGCGATTGACGCGATCAATCCCATGGACCGTTGTTTTTCCGAGGGCCTTGCCGCGGGCGTGACGACGGTTGTAACCGGGCCCGGCAGCGCAAACCCGATCGGCGGGCAGCTTGTAGCGCTGAAAACGGCCGGTTCCCGTGTGGATGATATGATCGTAAAAGCGCCGGTTGCGATTAAAATGGCGCTCGGTGAAAACCCGAAATCCGTCTATCATGGGAAAAATCAGGCGCCGTCCACCAGAATGGCAACGGCAGCCCTGATCCGTGAGGAATTGTTTAAAGCAAAACGTTATATGGCCGATCTGGAACGCGCCAAAAACGACGAAGATTTCGACGCACCGGAATTTGATATTAAATCGGAAGCGCTTTTGCCTGCGCTTCGGGGCGAAACGGAAGTTCATTTCCATGCGCACCGTTCCGATGATATTTATACCGCCATCCGGATTGCAAACGAGTTCCACCTGAATTACGTCATTGTCCATGGAACGGAGGGGCACTTGATCGCGGATAACCTTGCAAAAGAAAGTGTCCGTGTGCTTGCCGGACCGTACCTTTGCGAGCGCTCGAAACCGGAGCTTAAAAACCAGACGCCCGCCAACCCGGGGATTCTGGCAAAAGCGGGCGTCTTAACGGCGATTATTACCGATCATCCCGTTATTCCTTTGCAGTACCTTCCAACGTGCGCGGCGCTTGCCGTTCGTGAAGGAATGGATTATGAAGAAGCTTTAAAGGCAATTACGATCAATCCCGCGAAAATTTGCGGAATTGATCAACGTGTCGGGTCCATTGAAGCGGGCAAAGATGCGGATTTGGTTGTTTTCGATTCGGACCCGCTTCAAATGACATCAAAACCGATTCATGTAATCGCCGACGGTAAAATTGTTTTATAAGGAGACAGACGATGAGAGAAATTGACGTTTCAAAAATTACGGCTGCGGTGAAATCTCTTTTCATAGACGCGAACCGCGTCTTGCCGTCCGACCTGGAAAACTGCATTGCGGATGCGGCGAAAAAGGAAACCTCCCCAATTGGCAAAGAAGTTCTTTGCGATTTATGCGAGAACATGAAAGCGGCAAAGGAACTGAACATTCCGGTCTGTCAGGATACGGGAATGGCGGTTGTGTTTGCCGAAATCGGGCAGGAAGTTCATATGACCGGCGGTTCCTTTGAGGATGCTGTCAATGAGGGCGTGCATCAGGGCTATGTGGAAGGACTTCTCCGCTGTTCGGTTGTGGCCGATCCGATCCGGCGCGGAAATACCGGCGACAACACCCCGGCAATCCTTCATACCCGTATCGTACCGGGCGATCTACTTGTTCTCACTGCGGCGCCGAAGGGCTTCGGAAGCGAAAATATGAGCCGGATGAAAATGTTTACCCCGTCCGCGGGCATAGAGGACATTGTGAATTTTGTCCTTGATACCGTCCGAACCGCGGGCAGCAACCCGTGTCCGCCGATCGTGCTCGGCGTCGGCATCGGCGGGGACTTTGAAAAGTGCGCTTTGCTTGCAAAAAAGGCGCTTTGCCGCCCGGTATCCGAACGGAATGCCGATCCTTTCTATGCGGAGCTGGAAGGCAACATGCTGAAAAGGATCAACGAACTGAATATCGGGCCGCAGGGGTTTGGAGGAATCACGACGGCGCTTGCCGTTAATGTCGAGCAGTATCCTACCCATATTGCGGGTTTGCCCGTGGCTGTCAACGTCGGATGCCATGTGACCCGCCACAAAAAAATTACGATTTAAGGGCGAATACTTTCTTTTGACAGAATATTATGGTATATTATAGTCGATGAATGTTTTTCCTCAATTCTAGAAAAAGGAGATGCTCACATGAAGATTTCAATAACTGGCAGAAAAGTGAATTTGAGGGACAATTTCAAAGAACTTGCTACAAAAAAGCTATCCCGCTTTGACCGGATTTTTGACGAAGACGCGCAGGCAAATGTCGTTGTAACATTGGAAAGAAACCGACAGACCGTCGAAATTACCATAAAATCACGCGGCAGGATCTATCGGGCCGAGGCAACCGATTTTGAAATGAACGACGCGCTCGATCAGGTCATCAGCGCTCTTGGCAGACAGATTCGCAAGAATAAGACACGGCTTGAAAAAGAAATCCATTCCACCGCACTGGATCAATATGTGCAGGATTATCTCCATTCTCCCGAAGAGGAATCCGGCGAATATAATATTGTACGAAAAAAACATTTTTTTGTAAAGCCGCTCAGTGTTGAGGAAGCGATTTTACAGATGAACCTTCTTGGCCACCAATTCTTCATGTTCCGTGACGAAGAAAGCGGAGAAATTAACGTAGTTTACAAACGGAAAGATGGGAATTACGGCTTATTGGAGCCAGATGTGGAATAATAGAATACTCGCACCCATAGATCAGGAATTGGTGCCTAACGGAAAAGAGCTTTTCTAAATTGGGGCTGCGTACCGTCGCAGCCCCCTATTTTATTTTATGGAGAGAAATATGAATACGTTTAAACTTGTATGCCCATGCCTTCTCGGCGTGGAAGGTTTGGTTGCAGAAGAATTAAGGAAGATGGACGCGCAGAATGTTGAACCGCAAAACGGGCGTGTTGTTTTTGACGGCTCCGAAGAAATGCTTGTCCGCGCGAATATCGGTTCCCGGTTCAGCGAGCGGGTACTCGTTCAAATGGGGAATTTTCAGGCCCGAAGCTTTGAGGAGCTGTTTCAGGGCGTGAAAGCGCTCCCATGGGAAGCATGGATTAGCAAAAACGATTGTTTCCCTGTGAAAGGGCGAAGCTTGAGTTCCAAGCTTTCCAGCGTGCCGGACTGCCAGTCCATCATTAAAAAAGCGATTGTGGAACGCCTGAAACAAAAATATAAAGTAAACTGGTTTGAAGAAACAGGTACGCTGTACCAGATTCAGTTCCTGATCATGAAAGACAATGTAAGCATCATGATCGATACTTCCGGCGAAGGACTGCATAAACGCGGGTACCGCGCCAGTTCTACGGAAGCGCCGATTAAAGAAACCCTTGCGGCCTGCATGGTGCATCTGTCGCGTGTGCGGCACGACGCGCATTTTATCGACCCGTTCTGCGGTTCCGGTACCATCCTGATTGAAGCCGCCATGTATGCGCTGAATATTGCCCCGGGAATGCGCCGCCGTTTTTCCGCCGAAAACTGGGCGCAAATCAATCCTGGCCTCTGGCAGAAAGAAAAAGAGCGGGCGCAAAGTCTTGTACTGCATGACGCACCGTTTACGGCTCAGGGCTATGACATTGACGGTGCGGCCGTATCGCTTACATTGGAGAATGCCAAAAAGGCGGGCGTTATCTCCCAGATTCACGCGGAGAGACGGTCCATCGAGGATTTCAAGGCCATTGGGGAATATGGCTGTGTGATCTGCAACCCGCCATATGGGGAACGCCTGCTGGACATCCGTCAGGCGGAAGAGCTTTACCGGACGATGGGGAAGGTTTTCGAACGAAAGCACGGATGGAGTTATTCCATCATCAGCCCGGATGAAACGTTCGAAGAATGCTTTGGCAGCAAGGCGGACCGGCGCAGAAAGCTTTACAACGGGATGATTAAATGCCAGTATTACATGTACTTTAAATAATGCATTTTTGGGGCGTTATGCGTTATGTTTTACCCGTCGGCACGGACGGTCCGCTGAATGAAACAGCCGCGGGAATTATTGGAAGAAAAAATGCAGGATTAGGAATTTTTTCCTATGGGTCTGGAAAGATTATATTACAATCATTTTTTCTCATTACAGCAATTCCATTTCGTATGCGAGACAAAATGTGTTCATCCTCCGCCTACGGCGGGGGATGAACAGAAGCTAACGCTACGATTAAACTGGAAATGCTGTAATTGTAAATAATTTATTAAATTGCAGATTTTAGTAAAAAAGCTCTTGATTTTCTGTAAGCAAGTATATAAAATAGAATTAGCACTCAGGAACAGCGAGTGCTAAAAGATCGATTAATTTGAAGGAGGACATATTATGACTATCAAACCATTGGCAGACAGAATTCTAATTAAAATGGAAGAAGCCGAAGAGACAACGAAAAGCGGCATTCTTCTTGCCGGTTCCGCAAAGGAAAAGCCGCAGATTGCCGACGTTATTGAAGTAGGCCCGGGCGGCGTCGTTGACGGCAAAGAAGTGAAGATGTACGTGAAAAAGGGTGATCGGATCATCACCAGCAAATATTCCGGAACCGAAGTTAAAATCGATGGCCAGGAATATACGATCGTACGCCAGAGCGATGTTCTTGCGGTCGTTGAATAATAGATCGCTGTCAAAATTTTGATATTGGAGGAAATATACGATGGCTAAACAGATTATTTACGGCGAGGATGCCAGAAAAGCACTTTTAAGCGGCATTAACCAGCTTGCCGATACAGTGAAAATCACACTTGGCCCGAAGGGCAGAAATGTTGTTCTCGATAAAAAATTCGGCGCACCCCTGATTACAAACGATGGTGTAACCATTGCCAAAGAAGTTGAGCTTGACGACCCGTTTGAGAACATGGGCGCACAGCTTGTAAAAGAAGTTGCCACAAAGACCAACGATGTTGCCGGTGACGGTACCACAACCGCGACCCTGCTTGCACAGGCAATTATGCGCGAGGGCATGAAAAACGTAGCCGCCGGCGCAAATCCGATGATTATCCGCAGAGGCATTCAAAAAGCGGTTGACGCATCCGTAAAATCGCTGAAAGAGCATTCCAAGAAGGTTTCCGGTTCAGAAGATATTGCCCGTGTTGCAACGATTTCCGCTTCCAGCGAATTCATTGGCAAGCTGATTTCCGAAGCAATGGAAAAGGTAACCGCCGACGGCGTTATCACCGTTGAGGAATCCAAAACGGCTGAAACATATTCCGAAGTTGTCGAAGGCATGATGTTTGACCGCGGCTATATTACTCCTTATATGGTAACCGATACGGAGAAGATGGAAGCTGTTATCGACGACGCTTATCTTCTGATTACCGATAAGAAGATTTCGAATATTCAGGAAATCCTCCCGCTTCTGGAAAAGATCGTTCAGTCCGGCAAGAAGCTGGTTATCATCGCGGAGGATATTGAGGGCGAAGCTCTTACCACCCTGATTCTGAACAAACTGCGCGGCACATTTACCTGCGTTGGCGTGAAGGCTCCCGGCTTCGGCGACAGAAGAAAAGAAATGCTCCGCGATATCGCCACTCTGACCGGCGGCCAGGTTATTTCCGAAGAGCTGGGTTTGGAACTCAAGAATGCAACCATTGAACAGCTCGGCCGCGCCCGTCAGGTTAAGGTTGACAAAGAGAATACCATTATTGTCGACGGTATGGGCAATAAGGACGATATTAAAGATAGAGTTGCACAAATCCGTTCACAGATTGCTTCCACCACTTCCGACTTTGACCGTGAAAAGCTCCAGGAGCGCCTTGCAAAGCTTTCCGGCGGCGTAGCGGTTATCAAGGTCGGCGCGGCAACCGAAGTGGAAATGAAAGAGCAGAAGCTCCGCATTGAGGACGCTCTTGCAGCTACCAAGGCAGCTGTGGAAGAGGGTATCGTAGCCGGCGGCGGCGTTGCTTTGATGGACACGGTTAAAGATGTAGAAAAAGTTGTTGCTGACAGCGAGGGCGACGAAAAGACAGGCGCCCAGATTATTCTGAAGGTTCTGGAAGAGCCGCTTCGTCAGATCGCGGCAAACGCAGGCCTGGAAGGCTCTGTTATTATTGAGCACATTAAGAACGCCAACAAGGTTGGTTACGGATTCAATGTTCTTACCGAGGAATACGGCGACATGATTTCCTTCGGCATTGTTGATCCGACAAAGGTAACCCGTTCCGCATTGCAGAACGCTTCTTCTGTTGCGGCGATGGTGCTTACAACAGAGTCCCTTGTTGCAGATAAGAAAGAACCTGCAGCAGCTCCGGCTATGCCGGCAGACCCGGGCATGGGCGGCATGTATTAATTTCCCAGCTCGAATAAACGAAATAAAAAAACGGACGTCAAATTTTGACGCCCGTTTTTTTACGTAAAAGTGTTTGGAAAGCTTTGCCATCCCGTTGCGTTACAAAAAATATTTCCTTTTTTATTCTTATGTGATATAATAATTTTATAAAAGTAATAAGTGAATTTTTCGCTTGTTGGAAAATTAACAAGTGGCTGTGAATCGACACGAGCCAACCCGCCCGGATTCGATTTCCTAACACGGTATGATGGATTCCTCTAAAACGCGTTAAATTCCGGTTTTTCAGCTTATTCCCGCCTTTGTATTGGAATTCAATTTATGATAAGATAGCAACTACACCGGGAAAGGGGTGGTAACATGGAGGCATATTTACCGTATATTTGGCTTGGAGTTATTATTTTGGCGGCGGTTGTGGAAGGGTTAACTGTACAGCTTGTGTCGATTTGGTTTGTAATAGGCGGCGTGGGCGCGCTGATTGCGAATCTTTTAGGCGCTCCGCTGTGGCTCCAAACAGTTGTCTTTGCGGCGGTAACAACGATCACATTGATCGGGACCCGGCCGGCTGTCAAAAGACTGATGAATTTTAAGAAGGAGGATACGAATGCCGGCCGTTATATTGGCGAAACCGGTCTGGTAATTGCCGAAATAAATAATACACTCGGCGTTGGCCAGGTGAAAGTTCGCGGCAGTATCTGGACGGCCCGCAGTGAAGATGGTTCCAATATTAAAGAAGGAGAAAATGTAAGGATCAACTCCATTGAAGGAGTAAAACTGATTGTCAAATCCATACATAAATAATATTTAGGAGGATTTCTTATGGGTTATGTTTTATTAGGTTTGGTAATTGTGGCTGCTTTGATTTTTATTACAAATATTAAAGTCGTTCCGCAGGCGCATTCTTATGTTATTGAGCGTTTGGGCGCCTATAACAGCACGTGGTCAACCGGGCTTCACTTCAAGATTCCGTTTGTGGATAAGATTTCGAAAAAGGTATCTTTGAAAGAACAGGTTATTGATTTCCCGCCCCAGCCGGTTATTACGAAGGATAACGTCACCATGCAGATTGATACGGTTGTTTATTTTCAGATCACCGACCCGAAGCTCTATGCTTACGGCGTTGAACGCCCGATTTCCGCAATTGAGAATCTGTCCGCAACAACGCTGCGTAACATCATCGGTGAACTGGAATTGGACCACACGCTTACTTCCCGCGACGTCATCAATACGAAAATCCGCATCATCCTTGATGAGGCGACCGATGCCTGGGGCATTAAAGTAAACCGTGTCGAACTGAAAAATATTATCCCGCCGAAGGAAATCCAGGAATCCATGGAGAAGCAGATGAAGGCGGAACGCGAGCGCCGCGCGCAGATTCTGACGGCGGAGGGTGAAAAGAGCAGTGTGATTCTGATTGCCGAAGGTGAAAAGGAATCCGCGATTCTGCGTGCCGATGCCAAGAAGGAAACCCAGATCCGTGAAGCACAGGGTGAAGCGCAGGCAATTATGCTGGTTCAGCAGGCTTATGCGGACAGTATCAAGCTTTTGAACGAGGCGGATCCGCACGAAGGGGTTATTGCGCTGAAGAGCCTGGACGCATTTACAAAGGCGGCCGACGGCAAAGCGACAAAGATTATTATCCCTTCCAACATCCAATCCATCGCCGGCCTTGCGGCTTCTGTTAAGGAACTGGTTACAGATGATCCAAAACCGGTCGAATAACGGCGTCATATTATACAAATAATGTTCCGTTTCATACCATACAGCAATAGTTCTATACAAAAATAATTTTTCGTATGATCATCTATTGAAATTCACGGTTGAATCCCCTACAATAAATACATCATAAGTTGTCGGAGGGAAATGCAAATGACAGGATCTTCCGTTCCTAGCAATTTTGGAATGAAAAGAATTCATTGTCGAGTTGCGCCAATATCCCGTTTGTTATCATAAGCTCAGGCTGTGCCTTTTTGAGGTGCAGCCTCTTTTTTATGTTTATCTTACGGGCCGACGGAAACAATAGGAGAGTGTAATGATGGGTGTAAAAAAGGCAGCGATTATTATGGGCAGCGACAGCGACTTCCCAACCGTTTCGGCCGCTGTAAAGCGCTTAAAATCCCTTGGGATTCCCATGGAGGTTCATGTCATGTCCGCGCACAGAACGCCGCAGGCGGCAGCTGAATTTTCCGGTTCCGCCGTGAAAAACGGTTTCGGCGTCATCATCGCCGCGGCTGGAAAAGCGGCGCACTTAGCGGGCGTACTTGCCGCAAATACGACATTGCCGGTCATCGGCATCCCGATTAAATCGTCGACTCTGGACGGCCTGGACGCGCTTTTGGCCACCGTACAGATGCCGAGCGGCATTCCGGTTGCTACGGTGGCAATCGACGGAGCGGATAACGCCGCGATTCTGGCCGCTCAGATTCTTGCGCTTTCCGATGAGACACTTGCCGCGAAACTGGTCGAAATGAAAAAGCAAATGGCGGAGGGCGTTGCGCAGAAGGACGCGGCAATTCAGGCGAAAATTCAGGAACTGTAATATTAGGGGGATAAAAATGAAGAGTTTCAGCGACAGCTACAAAGCGGCCGGAGTGGATGTTACCGCCGGGTATAAAGCGGTTGAATTAATGAAAAATCATGTTGCGCGAACAAGCATACCGGGTGTTGTTTCCGGGCTCGGCGGTTTCGGCGGCCTTTTTCAGCCGGATCTTTCCGGAATGAAAACGCCTGTATTTGTAAGCGGGACGGACGGCGTGGGAACAAAGCTGAAAATTGCCTTTTTAATGGACAAGCATGATACCATTGGAATTGACTGCGTGGCCATGTGTGTAAACGATGTGGTTTGCTGCGGAGCGAAACCGCTGTTTTTCCTCGATTACCTCGCGGTGGGTAAAAATTATCCGGAAAAGATTGCGCAGATTGTGTCCGGCGTGGCGGAAGGCTGCGTACAGTCTGGCTGTGCGCTGATCGGCGGGGAGACCGCGGAGATGCCCGGATTTTATCCGATCGACGAATACGACCTTGCCGGTTTCTCCGTCGGAATGGTCGATCGGGAAAAAATAATCGACGGGTCGCAAATGGAAGTGGGCGACGTGCTGGTTGGCCTGCGCTCCTCCGGCGTTCATTCCAACGGTTTTTCGCTGGTTCGTAAAATCTTCAATATCAGCGAAAAAAATATCAATATGCATATTGATGAACTGGGTCATACGCTTGGCGAAGAACTGCTTACGCCGACAAAAATCTATGTGAAATCCGTTCTCGCGCTGATGGAAAAGATCAACATTAAAGCGATTTCCCATATTACCGGCGGCGGATTTTTCGAAAATATTCCGCGTATGCTGAAGCCGGATACCACCGCTCAGATTGAGCTTGCGTCCCTGCCGAAGCTGCCGGTGTTTTCCATGATGCAGCATCAGGGCAATATTCCGGAGCGCGAAATGTACAATACGTTCAATATGGGAATCGGTATGTGCATGGTTGTTTCAAAGGAACAGGCCGATACGGCGGTTGAAGAACTGAATGCCATGGGAGAACAGGCCTATATCATCGGAAGCGTCGTCAGCGGCGGCGAAGGGGTATCCCTATGCTGAATATTGCCGTTCTGGTATCCGGGGGCGGCACGAATTTGCAGGCGCTGATCGACGCGCAGAACCGCTCCGAGATAACGGAAGGCAGAATTGCGGTTGTCATTTCGAGCAGGGAGGACGCCTACGCGCTGGAACGCGCAAAAAAGGCCGGAATCCCAACGGAAATTATCATTCGTAAAACCTATGCCAGTCAGGAAGAGTATGATACTGCATTGCTTGAAATTTTGGACCGCTATCAAATCGGCCTGATTGTTCTTGCCGGTTTTATGACGATCATCAGCGGCAACGTGATCCGTCATTATGAAAATAAAATGATCAATGTCCATCCGGCGCTGATTCCGTCGTTTTGCGGCGAAGGATTCTATGGACTGCGGGTGCATAAGGCGGTACTGGAAAAGGGCGTTAAACTGACCGGCGCGACGGTGCATTTTGTAAATGAGGTCTGTGATGGCGGCCCGATTATCTTGCAGAAGGCGGTGGAGGTACTGCCGGACGATACGCCGGAAATTCTTCAGCGCAGGGTAATGGAACAGGCGGAATGGAAACTGCTTCCCAAGGCGGTCGCGCTGTTCAGCGAAGGGAAAATAACGGTTGAGAACGGAAAAACCAAGATACGGGAGGATGCCATATGAAAAAACAATTCCTTTTGGAAAATCTGAAAGCAAATACATATCCGGGACGCGGAATCGTCGCCGGAAAAATCAGCGAATGCGCGGTAATTGCCTATTTTATCATGGGCCGCAGCGAAAACAGCCGCAACCGTGTATTTGTCAGGGACGGCGACGGCATCCGCACGGAAGCGTTCGACCCGGCAAAGCTGGTTGATCCCTCCCTGATTATTTATTCCCCCGTCCGTGTACTGGATGACACAACGATTGTGACAAACGGCGACCAGACGGATACAATCTATGTGTTCATGAAAGAGGGCAAGTCTTTTGCCGACGCTCTGCGTACGCGTACTTTTGAACCCGATGAGCCGAATTATACGCCCCGCATTTCCTGTATCGTCGACAAGTCCGGCGATTATAAGCTCTCTATTCTGAAAAGCGCACACGGCAATCCGGATTCGGTGCAGCGCTATTTCTTTGAATATTCTTCGCCGGTCAGCGGGGAAGGCCATTTTGTCCATACGTACTGCGGAGACGGCAATCCGCTTCCGTCTTTTGAGGGCGAACCGACGCTCGTCGGAATTTCCGGCGATATTGATGAGTTTACCGATAAAGTATGGGAAAGTCTGAACGAAGAAAATAAAGTTTCTTTATTTACCCGGTTTATCAATTTGGAAACCGGCGCGGTGGAAACACGGATCGTCAATAAAAATCAATAATTTTTAGGAGGCTTTGAAATGGCAAACGAGCTTACTCTAAAATACGGATGTAATCCAAATCAGAAGCCGTCGCGCATCTATATGAAAGACGGCGGAGATCTGCCGGTACAGGTTTTAAACGGCAGACCGGGATATATCAATTTTCTGGACGCTTTCAACAGCTGGCAGCTTGTAAAAGAGCTGAAAGCGGCGACCGGCCTTCCGGCGGCGGCTTCCTTTAAGCATGTCAGCCCGGCGGGCGCCGCGGTTGCAACCGAGCTTTCGGATACCTTAAAGAAAATTTATTTTGTAGACGACCTTGAACTGTCCCCATTAGCCAGCGCTTACGCTATGGCGAGGGGAACGGACAGAATGTCTTCCTACGGCGACTGGATTGCCCTTTCCGACCCCTGCGACAAACAGACGGCTGCCCTGATTGCACGCGAGGTTTCCGACGGCATTATCGCGCCGGGCTATTCGGAGGAAGCGCTGGAAATCCTCAAATCCAAACGCAAGGGCGGTTACAACGTCGTTGCGATCGACCCGAATTATCAGCCGGACCCGATTGAACGCAAGGACGTATTCGGAATCACCTTTGAGCAGGGCAGAAATGAAATCAAAATTGACGGCGAAATGCTGGAAAATATCGTTACCAACAATAAAAATATCCCGGAAAGCGCAAAACGCGATTTGCTGATTTCCCTGATCACGCTGAAATACACACAGTCGAATTCCGTCTGCTATGCCAAGGGCGGGCAGGTGATCGGCGTAGGCGCCGGACAGCAGTCCAGAATCCACTGCACACGTTTGGCAGGCAATAAAGCGGATACCTGGTTCTTACGCCAGCACCCGAAGGTGCTCGGTTTGAAGTTCAAGGAAGGCATCCGCCGTCCGGACCGTGACAATACCATTGACGTTTATATTTCCGACGAATATAGGGACGTACTGGCGGAGGGCACGTGGCAGAACCTGTTCGCGGAAAAACCGGAACCGCTTACCCGCGAGGAAAAACGCGCGTGGCTCGATACCCTTACGGATGTCGCGCTTGGTTCGGATGCCTTTTTCCCGTTCGGCGACAACATTGAGCGCGCGCACAAGACAGGCGTGAAATACATCGCACAGCCGGGCGGTTCCATTCGGGATGATAACGTAATCGACACCTGCAATAAATACGATATCGCCATGGCGTTCACCGGCATAAGATTATTCCACCATTAATCAGCCATAAATAAAACGGATTGAGGCGAAAGCGATGAAGATATTGGTAATCGGCGGGGGAGGCCGGGAGCACGCGATCATCCGCAAGCTGAAGGAAAGCCCCAGAGTAACGGAAATCTGCTGCGCCCCCGGAAACGGCGGAATCTCCCGGGACGCCGTCTGCGTGGACATTCCCGTAACAGATATCGACGGAATTGTAACGTTTTCCCGGAACAAGAAAATGGACATGGTTTTTGTTGCCCCGGACGATCCGCTTGCCGCCGGAATGGTGGATGCACTGGAAGAGGCCGGAATCCGCGCGTTCGGGCCGCGCTCCAATGCCGCGATGATCGAAAGCAGCAAGGTGTTTTCCAAGGATTTAATGAAGCGGTATCACATCCCTACCGCGAACTATGAAGTATTCAGCGATTCGGGCAAAGCATTGGAATATATCCAGAAGAACGGCCAATACCCGATTGTGATTAAGGCCGACGGCCTCGCCCTCGGCAAAGGCGTGATTATCGCCGCCGATTACAGGGAAGCGGAGGATGCCGTAAAATCCATTATGGAGGACAAGGTATTCGGCGCTTCCGGAAATCAGATCGTCATTGAGGAGTTTATCACGGGGCCGGAGGTTTCTGTTTTGGCTTTCACGGATGGGAAATGCGTAAAGCCGATGGCATCTTCGAAGGATCACAAGCGTGCCCTTGACAACGACAAGGGGCTAAATACCGGGGGGATGGGAACGATCAGCCCGAATCCCTATTATACCGAAGAGACAGCCGGGCTTTGCATGGATACGATCTTTCTTCCGACAATCAAAGCGATGAACGCGGAAGAAAGAACGTTCAAGGGCTGCCTGTATTTTGGCCTGATGCTGACGAAAGACGGGCCGAAGGTGATTGAATACAATTGCCGTTTCGGTGATCCGGAAACACAGGTTGTGCTGCCGCGTTTGAAAACAGATCTTGTCGATATTCTTGACGCCGTAATCGACGGCCGTCTGGAAGACCAGCCGATCGAGTGGAGCGGCGAAGCCTGCGCCTGTGTGGTGATGGCTTCCGGCGGGTATCCGGGGAAATACGCCAAAGGCATGGAAATAACCGGACTGGACGAGAACGGCCAAGTAGCGGGCGCCACAGTGTACCATGCGGGCACGTCTTACAAGGACGGTAAATTCTATACCAGCGGCGGGCGTGTGCTCGGCGTTACCTCTTTGGGGAAATCGCTGGAGGAAGCGCTCGGGAAAGCATATGCGGCAGTGGATAAAATTCATTTTGAAGGCGCGCATTTCCGGCACGATATCGGCAAATAAAAGTACATAAAAAAGGCGGTACGGTTCCATTCCGTATCGCCTTTTATTCTGTTGTTTTTATTCCGCCAGAGCCCTTGTAAGCCAGGCATCCGCAATATCCATTGCCAGGTAAAGTCCTTCTTTTTCGCTGGATTTTACAATCTGTTTCCGTGCGCGGATGTTCTGGTCGGTATACATCAATTGGATGGTTACCTTATCGGCAACCTCAATGTCCTTCACTTTCTTTTTGCTTTTGATTTCAAGCCGGACAACATATTTATCTTTCATGCTTCCGTAATAAATCACATCACCGCAGCGCACCAGCGGTTTGCCCTTATAGGTGGGGAACTGAGGTGTGCTCTCCTTCGCGTCATTCATTCAAAAGTGTCCTCCTTCTGTTCAGTTCATAAGTGCTTCTGTAAAAGTGCTGTGATTTACTCACCTAAATACGATTTTAATAATACTTGTAACAACTCATCACGATCAATTCTGCGGATCAGGCTGCGCGCATTATTGTGTGTAGTAATATATGTGGGGTCCTCCGAAAGGATATAGCCGACGATCTGGCTGATGGGATTGTATCCCTTTTCTTTCAAAGCATCATACACCAGGGTGAGTGTTTTTTTAATATCCTCTTCACGGTCGTTTCCGAGTGAAAAGGTCATTGTTTTATCAAGCATTGGAAACACCTCCGATAATGTCATCATACAACATACATACAATAATTTCAAGAACTATTTTATGAACAGATGTTTATGAACGTAAATTTGCACCCACTTTTTCAAGCTCTTTTATCGTTTTTTTAATGATTCCGCTTACGCGGTCTTCGGTCAGCGTATCGTTCAAAGAACGCAGAACGATACTGAATGCAACGCTCTTTTTGCCTGCTTCAATCTGCTCTCCCTTGTAAACGTCGAAGAGCTTGATGTTTTCAAGCAGGTTTCCCGCGCCGCGTACAATCGCCTTTTCAAGCGTTAAAACAGGAATGCTGTCGTCACAGATCAGCGCAAGGTCGCGGGTAACGGCCGGGAACTTCGGCAGCGGTACATACGTTTTTTCTGTTTTCGCGTACTGGAACAGTAAGTCGACATCCAGCGTGAAGCAATAGATTCGTTCGTCTATCCCGTAATTTTCCGCAACCTTCGGATGAATTTCACCGATAACACCCAAACGGTACCCGTCGATACGCAGCACGGCGCAGCGCCCGGGGTGGAAGCTTGCCTCCTCGGAAGAAGCTTCTATTTCATAATCATATACGCTCAGTCTTTCCAAAAGCTGCTCCGCCATACCCTTTGCGGTGAAGTAATCCGCTTGATTGCCGTACATTCCGGCAATCAGGTTTGTTTTTTCCGTTGGCAGTTCGTCTTCGGTCGTTGGAATATATTCACTGGCCAGCTCGAACAGGCACGCGTCCGCATTGCGGTTGTTATAGTTGCGGGAGAGCACTTCCAGCATGGAGGGAAGGGCGGTCGTGCGCATGATGCTGGAATCTTCGCCGAGCGGATTGGAGATGATCAGGGATTTCCGAAGCGGAGAATCGGCAGGCATGCGGATTTTATCGTAGTATTTGGGGCTGATAAAGGAATACGTCATAATTTCGCTGGCTCCGAGCGCCAGCATCGTGTCGTTGATAACGCGGTTGAATTTCTGGCGGGGAGAATATTTTCCCTGCGCGCCGCCGCTGAGGGACGTTCCGGGAATCTTGTTGTATCCGTAAAACCGGGCGATTTCCTCCGCGATATCCGCTTTATGCTCCAGATCGGGACGGAAGGTCGGAACCAGGATATCGTCTCCGTCAAATTCGCAGTCCAGTTTGGTCAAAATCGCTTTCATCTGGTCGGCGTTCAGATTCAGGTCGAGGAAACGGTTGATCCAGTCAACATCCAGACGGATTCTTCTGCGTTCGCTGCTGGAATGATTATCAAGAATCACATCGTCCAGAACGTCGCCCGCGTCCAGTAATTCGACCAGCTCGCACGCACGCTCGAGAGCGGGCAGGCAGTTGTTCGGGTCAAGGCCCTTTTCATAACGGGAGGAAGCGTCTGTGCGCATACCCTGGTCTCTGGCGGTCGTACGCACGGAGGCCCCGTTAAAGCAGGCGGATTCAAAAACGATGGCGGTTGTGTCGTCCATAATTCCGCTGTATTCGCCGCCCATTACGCCGGCTATGGCAATCGGTTTTCTGGCGTCCGCGATCACAAGGTTTTTCGAGGTGAGCTTGCGTTCAACGCCGTCCAGCGTGGTGATGCTTTCGCCGTCTTTTGCGCGGCGCACACGGATTTTGCCTTCGTCGATGAAACGGATATCGAAGGAGTGCATCGGCTGGCCGTATTCCAGCATAACGTAATTCGTAATATCAACGATATTGTTGATCGGGCGCACGCCCATGGCGCGAAGGCGCTCGCGCATCCAGCGCGGCGACGGCTTTACACGCACGTTTTTTACAACACGCGCGGAATAAATGGGGCATAGATCGGTGTCTTCGACTTTTACGTCAAGCAGCTCCTTACAGGAGCCGTTTCCCGCTTTCACCACGGGCTTATGCAGGTTGAGCGGCTTGTCGAAAGTAGCGGCGGCTTCCCGTGCAAGCCCAATGACGGAGAAGCAGTCCGGCCGGTTCGAGGTGATTTCAAATTCGACCTTTGTGTCGTTGAAGCCGAGCGCCTCGCAGATCGGCTGCCCAAGCTGGCAGTCTTCCTGTAAAACAAAGATACCGTCTTCAATGGCGTAAGGAAAATCGTGTTTTGTCAGTTCCAGCTCGCCGAGCGAGCAAAGCATACCGTTGCTTTCCACGCCGCGCAGCTTGCCCTTTTTGATCTTTTTGCCCCCCGGGAGAGAGGAGTTGTTCATGGCGACAGGAACAACGTCGCCGACTTTTAAATTCTGTGCGCCGGTAACGATCTGGACCGGTTCGCCCGAACCGACAGCAATCTGCGTAATCCATAAATGATCGGAATCCGGATGCTTATCCAGAGAAAGCACCTTGCCGGCAATTACATTCTCAATTTCGCTGCCTTCAACTTCCCAGCCCTCCACTTTGGAACCGCTCATCGTCATCGCCTCGGTGAAATCCCGAATCGGCATTTCATCCAGCGTTACAAATTCTTTTAACCATCTCATAGAAAGATTCATTGTTCCGAACCCCCTTAAAATTGCTTCAGGAAACGTACGTCGTTTTCATAGAACAGGCGTAAATCGTCAATATTGTATTTCCGCATGACCACGCGCTCAAGGCCCATTCCGAGCGCAAAGCCGCTGTAGACCTCCGGGTCAATGCCGCAGTTGGAAAGAACTTTCGGGTGCACCATGCCGCAGCCGAGAATTTCGATCCAGCCCTCGCCCTTGCAAAGTCGGCAGCCTTCTCCGTGGCAGTTGAAGCACTGCACGTCCACTTCGGCGGACGGCTCGGTAAACGGGAAGTGGTGCGGGCGGAAGCGTACAACGGAATCTTCTCCGTACATCCGCTTAACGAAAGTCTCAAGGGTGCCTTTCAAATCCGCAAAGGTAATCCCTTTGTCAACGACCAGTCCTTCAATCTGATGGAAGACAGGGGAATGGGTGGCGTCCACTGCGTCGGAACGGTAGACTCTTCCGGGCGAGATAATACGGATCGGCGGCTTTTGTTTCTCCATCACGCGAACCTGAACCGGGGAGGTTTGTGTGCGGAGCAGAATTTTGTCATTGATATAGAAGGTGTCCTGCGTATCGCGCGCCGGGTGGTCTTTCGGAATATTCAGCGCTTCGAAGTTATAGTAATCGTATTCCACTTCCGGGCCTTCTACAATTTCAAAGCCCATGCCGACAAAGATTTCCTTAATGGCGTCGAGTTCAATGCTCAAGGGATGCTTTGCGCCGAGTTCGCGGCGGGTTCCCGGCAGGGTGACGTCGATTTTTTCCTTTTCCAGCCTTTTCTGCATTTCCTCTTCTTTTATTTCGGTCGCGCGTTTTACTAAGTCTTCCTCTATAAAAGAACGGATTTCGTTGGCCAGCTGCCCGATCTTCGGACGTTCATCCGCCGAAAGGCCGCCCATTTGTTTTAAAATGGAGGTAAGTTCTCCTTTTTTTCCAAGATATTTGATTCGCAGATTTTCCAGTACCTGCTGCCCTTTTGCTTCTTCCAATTCACGCCTCGCTCTGTCGCGAATTGCCTCAAGCTCCTGCTTCATAGCAAAATCTTCCTTTCAGATTAGAAATAAAAAACGCCCTCGCCCCGAAAGGGACGAAGACGAAAACTCCGTGGTACCACCCTAATTGATTCTTTATGGGGCCTTTAACGGTGCCTGCCGTCGCAGCCTACTGCAATTTCAGCTGTGCCACTCCGAAGGGAACTTCACTGTTTTCACTTGCAGGCACGCTTTCAGCCGGGACGCGCCCTCTCTTGGCAAGCAGGGTAAACGGTTACTTCCTTCATCATTGTGTTAATAATAAATAATATAGCACCTTCCTGCGGCAATTGCAAGCATAACCTGATCATTCCGGGCAAGGCCCCGTGGAATCCCGGATAATCAGTTCCGGTTTCAGCAGCAACTTGCTGATGCTGACGCCGCCGATCAGCTCCTCAAGCATGATAAACGCGCTTTTTCCCAGAGCCACACGATCCTGGCGAATCGTTGTAAGCGTAGGGGAAAGGTGCCGGGCGATCGGAAGATCGTCAAAACCGGTTACGCTGACGTCCTTTGGAACCTGAACCCCCAGCCGTTTCAGCTCGTTAATCACGCCGGATGCGATCAAATCGCTGGCGCATACGATGGCTGTCGCGCCGTTACTGAGAAAGGTACCGACGTGATCCTTTGCACAGTCCGCTACGTAATATCCGTTGGCAATCAGGTTTGGATCCACTTTCAGCGAATACCGGTCCATTGCCTGAAGGAACGCGAGACGGCGGTCGTTTGTCACCATACTGTTTTTCGAGCCGTTTAAAAGGGCGATTTTTTTATGCCCGTAGTCATATAAATGTTTGATTGCCATGTCGATGCCGTTGTATCCGTCGGTGCCGACATAACCGACATGCCTGTTGGGATTGTAGTTGTCAAGCAGGACGGTCGCCACATTTGTTTTATCAAGCTGCCGGATATAATCATCGTGAAGGGCAAAACCTAGAAGAAAGGCTCCGCAGAATCCGTTTTTCAGCATAAAAGTATCGTATTTTTCCTGTGTGAGCATATTCAGATTGGTAGGAATCACGGAAACTTCGCAATGGCGCCGGACCGCGCTGAGCTTAAAGCCGACGACGATTTCATATCCGAACTGATCAATATTTTCGTATTCCATATTTTCGATTAAAATACAGACTTTGCGCTTGCCCAGCTTCTGTATCCTTTTCGAAGCGTAACCCATTTCTACAGCGGTATCCAGTACCATCTGGCGCATTTCTTCGCTGATATCCCCTGCGCCGTTAAGCCCTTTTGATACGGTGCTGATGGAGATTCCCAGTTTCTTTGCAATGTCTTTTATCGTGGCCACTGTAATACCCCTTTTTCTTAATCTTCCAATATGGAAATCGTTTTATTCATTTGAAATCATACAATAAAATTTTCAAAAATGAAACAGTTACAGCGAAATTTAAATAAAAATGGAATTGACATTGTTTATCCGCTTTGCTATTATTATGTCATAATTTTCGTAAATTTTCGTAATGAGGGGCTGATATCCTTGCCAAACACGGCAAATAACAAGCAACCTAAGCGAAGTTCCGGTATTTTACTTCCGATCAGCAGCCTGCCTTCCGATTACGGAATCGGCACTTTCGGGAACCAGGCATTTCAATTTATTGATTTTTTAAAAAATGCCCGGCAGAAGTATTGGCAGATTCTTCCCATTGGGCCAACCAGTTTTGGAGACAGCCCGTATCAGTCTTTTTCCGCTTTTGCGGGGAATCCCTATTTTATCGATCTCAATATTTTAATAAACGAAGAATTGATAATGAAAACGGAAGCGGACGCGTTCGACTGGGGCGGCGGGAATGAAGTGGACTATTCCGCTCTCTTTGAATCGCGTTATACGATTTTGCGCACGGCTTATCATAGAAGCAAACATTCTGGCACGGAAGAATACGAAAAGTTTTGTACGGAAAACGAATACTGGCTGAAGGATTACAGCCTTTATATGGCGCTGAAGTTTCATTTTGATCAGCAGCCCTGGTGGCTTTGGCCGGACGATATCCGCGTTTATCAAGCCGCCGCCGTTCGGAAATACACGGAAGAGCTGAAAGCCGAAACCGAATTCTGGAAATTTTTACAGTTTAAATTTTTTGAACAGTGGAAAAGGATAAAGGATTATGCGAACCAGAACGATATAAGGATTATCGGCGACATCCCGATTTATGTGGCGCTGGATAGTGCGGATGTGTGGTCGCACAGCGAATTGTTCCAGCTGGACGCGCAGCGCAGGCCGGTAAAGGTTTCGGGCGTTCCGCCGGATGCCTTTTCCAAAGAGGGTCAGCTTTGGGGAAATCCGCTGTACGATTGGGATGCAATGGAGCGGCAGGGCTTCGACTGGTGGAAAAAACGGATGGAGTATTCGGCGAAGATTTATGATAAAATCCGGATAGACCATTTTATCGGTGTTGCACAGTATTATGCCATCCCGGCGGAAGAAACGACAGCGATCAGCGGCAACTGGCAGAAAGGTCCCGGACTGAAACTTACAAACGCGATCAACTCCTCCATCGGGAAATCCCGAATCATTGCGGAGGATTTGGGCGTTGTGGCGCCGGAAGTGAAGAAGCTTCTGAAAAAGACAGGCTATCCCGGAATGAAGGTTTTGCAGTTTGCTTTTGAGGGAAACCCGCAAAACGAGCATTTGCCATGCCATTATACAAACAATATGGTGGTTTATTCCGGAACGCATGATAACAACACCCTTGTCGGCTTTTTTGACGGTTTAAAAAGGAAGCACTTGAAATTTGCAAAAGAATACCTTCACGTCAGGAAGAAAAAGGAACTGCCGCAGGCTGCCATACGCGCTTTATACGCCAGCGTTGCGGACACCGTTATTTTACAGGCGCAGGACATTTTAATGCTGCCCGGCAGCGCAAGAATGAATTTCCCTTCGACAATCGGTACGAACTGGCGCTGGCGTTTGAAAAAAAACCAGCTTACCGAAGATCTTGCAAAAGAGCTGGAACGTTTAACGATCGTTTATGACAGATAAATTTGGGTTAGGGGAGAATGCTATGAACACATTTAAAAGTGATGTTATTGAATTGCTGGAATTGGAGTACGGAAAAACAATTCAGCAGGCAAATACCGTTGAGCTTTATCATGCAATTACAAAAGCAGCCATGAAACCGGTAAAAGCAAAATGGGATGTTCCGGCGGCAGGGAAAAAAGCCTGTTATTTTTCAGCGGAATTTTTAACCGGCCGGCTGATTTACAGCAATCTGATGAATTTAGGCCTTTTAAATACGTTGTCGGAACTATTTAATGAAAACAATATCGATATTCGTGCCTTGGAGGAAGTCGAAGACGCCGCCCTTGGCAACGGCGGGCTTGGCAGGCTGGCCGCCTGTTTCCTTGACTCCGCAGCGACAAAGGGAATTCCGCTGAACGGATATGGCATCCGCTATCACTACGGGCTGTTCAAGCAGTATTTTGAAAACGGATTCCAGAAAGAAACGGCGGATGACTGGCTAAGGTTCGGCGATCCGTGGTCCCTGCGGCGCGAAGACGAAAAGGTAACCGTCCAGTTTAAAAACCAGACCGTGTACGCGGTGCCGTATGATATGCCGGTGATCGGTTACGGTGCGCAGATGGTGAATACGCTTCGCCTGTGGCAGGCGGAACCGATAAATGCCTTTAATTTTCGGCTCTTCAATGACCAGAAATTTGAGTTGGCGGTTCGCGAGCGGAATGAAGCGGAGGCCATTTCCAGTGTATTGTATCCGAACGATTCCACCGCAAAGGGGAAAAAGCTCCGGTTAAAGCAACAGTACTTCTTTACCAGCGCTTCCTTACAGGATATGATACGCAGCTATAAGAAAAAGTATGGGAATAACTTTTCGCATTTTCCGGATGAATACGCCGTACAGCTGAACGATACGCATCCGGTTGTGTCGGTTCCCGAATTTATACGCCTTCTGGTTACAAATGAGCGGGTATCGTTCCCGAAAGCGCTAAAACTTGCAAGGCAGACCTTCGCCTATACAAACCATACTATTATGGCGGAAGCTTTGGAAAAATGGGACGTTAACCTCTTTCGGAGCGTTATTCCGAATGTATACCGCTATGTTGTGATGATCGACAGGGCGTTGGTCAAGGAACTTGTAAGCCTGGGTGTTCCGGAAGAACAGCAGGAACAGTATCGCATTATCGCTGAAAATAAGCAAATCCATATGGCAAGGCTGGCTGTGTTTGCCACGCATTCCGTAAACGGCGTTGCAAAAATTCATACGGAAATTTTGAAAAACAGTACGCTGAAAGAATGGTATGCCCTTTACCCCGAACGGTTTAATAATAAAACAAACGGGATTACCCAGCGCCGCTGGCTTGCGCTGAGCAACCGGGAACTGTCCGGTTTTATCACCGAAAAAATCGGCAGTGCGTGGTTAACAGATTTAAGCAAATTAAAGAATCTGGAAAAGTACAAAGATGACGCGGAAGTGATCCGGCAGTTTGCGGAAATCAAACAGATTAAAAAACGCCAGCTTGCGGAATATATCGAAAAGCAGGAAGGCATAAAACTGAATCCGGATTTCGTATTCGACGTTCAGGTAAAGCGAATGCATGAATATAAACGGCAGCTGTTAAATGCTTTTTCCATTTTGGATATTTACTATGGAATAAAAGAAGGAAGAATTCCGGATTTTCATCCTACGGTTTTCCTTTTTGGCGGAAAAGCGGCTCCCGGTTATCTCCGCGCGAAGGGAATTATCAAGTTTATCAATGAAATCGCCGGTAAAATCAATAACGATCCCGCAATAAACGAAAAGATGAAAGTGGTATTTGTTTCGAATTACAATGTTTCGTATGCGGAAAAAATCATGCCGGCCGCGGATATTTCCGAGCAGATTTCAACGGCGGGAACGGAAGCCTCCGGAACCGGAAATATGAAGCTGATGCTGAACGGGGCGGTAACGCTGGGAACCTATGACGGTGCAAATATTGAAATTGTGCAGCAGGCCGGAGAGGAAAACAATTATATTTTCGGGGCGCGCGTGGAAGAATTGGGAAAAATGGAAGAATCCTATGACCCGAAAAAAATCTATCAGCGTGAAGAAAGGGTGCGCAGGGTGGTAGACAGTCTGGTCAACGGAGAACTGGATGACGGCGGAACGAACCTGTTTAAGGAACTGTACGATTCCTTATTAATGGGTGCGAGCTGGCATAAACCGGATGTGTATTTCCTGCTGTATGATTTTCTGCCCTATTGTGATGCGAAACTTCAGGCGATTCAGGATTACGCCGACCGGTTCGGTTTTACCCGGAAATGCTTTTTGAATACGGCGAATGCAGGCGTATTTTCCAGTGACAGAACCATTCAGGAATATGCGGCGGAAATCTGGAATGTGTAAAGGATTCCGATGGGACTGTCCTTGCAAACCGGAGCATGTTATGCTACAATAACGAATAATATATGGTGTTGGAGAGATATGAATGGATATTTTTATTGAACAGATTGTCAAGAAAAAAATTGGAAGCAAGGATATTTTCATCTATATCGCCGTACTTCTCGGAATCGGAATCATTCTTTCCCTGATCGCCGCGATGATTCCCATGCTCCTTCTGCCTGTGCTGGTCGGTCTTATTGCCGCGGCTTATTTTATTTTTACATCCCGCAGCATTGAATACGAGTACAGTGTGACGAACAGCGATATTACCATCGATAAAATTATTTCCCGCCGTAAAAGAAAAAGTGTTCTTTCCGTGGATGCGCACGATATCGAATACTTTGCAAAATACCGTGCGAAGGATCAGCATGCAAAATCGTATTCACAGCGCATCGATGCGTCGGATAACGAAAAGGGCGAGAATACCTGGTGCTTTGTCGCGCGTCATCCGCAAAAGGGAAACGTTTTGGTGCTGTTCAGTCCCAATGAAAAGGTTCTCACGGCGATAAAGCCATTTCTTACAAGGCAGGTAGCATTGGATGCTTTTGGTAGGAATTGATCTGATAGAAAATAAAAGAATAGAAAAATCGATATCCAATCCGCGCTTTTTAAGGAGGATACTCGGCAAATCCGAGTATTCCCAACTTGAGATGCGCGGATTTCCTGTTCAGAGCGTTGCGGCAAGCTTCTGCGCAAAAGAAGCCTTTTCCAAAGCGCTCGGCACCGGGATACGGGGATTTTTGCTCAGCGATGTCGAGCTTCTGCGGAAAAACAGCGGGGAACCGTATTTGCATTTAAGCGGAAACGCGCTGCGAATTGCGGAACAGAGGGGAATCATTTTTCACGTCAGTGTAACGCATACGAAAGAATATGCGTCCGCGGTCGTAATCGGGGAGGAGAAACGCGATGAAGGTATTAAACTGTGAACAGTCGAGGGAGCTTGAAAAAAAGGCCGTAGACGCAGGGATGAGCTATTTGGAGCTGATGGAAAACGCCGGTGCCGCGGCAGTCCGGTTTATGCGGAAAAAGTTCAGCTTAACCAACAAGCAGGCGGTGATCCTATGCGGAAAAGGAAATAACGGCGGGGACGGATTTGTTGCCGCCCGCCTCCTTTCGGAATACGGCGCACAGGTTTCCGTGCTCCTTGTCGACGGCTATCCTGTGACGGAAATCGCGAAAACCATGTTTTCCCGCCTGCGCGGCACAGCGGTTCGCATCGTCAATTACAGCGACAACGCGGATACGGCCGACCGGCTGATTTCGGACGCGGATTTTGTTCTGGATGCAATTTACGGAACGGGCTTTCACGGTTCCGCCGCGCAAAGCCTGCTTCGTCCCTTCCATGCGGTTCGCAATTCCTCCGCGGTCGTTATTGCCGTTGATATGCCGAGCGGGGCGAACTGCGAAACCGGCGCGGTGGAAGGGGAATGTATAAAAGCGGACTATACGGTTACGTTTTCCACTTTGAAGAACGGACATCTGATTCGGCCCGCGCAGGAATTTTGCGGGGAAATCGCCGTTGCGCCGATCGGTATCCGCTCGGAGCTTATCAATAGTCAGGAGCATTCCTTTGAAGTAACGGAGCAGGCCGATGTCCATTCTTTCTTTTCACGGAGGAGCCCGGAAAGCAACAAGGGGGATTATGGGCGTCTGCTGTGCCTGTGCGGAAGTGACGGGATGGCCGGAGCGGCAATTATGAGCGCGAAGGCGGCTGTTCGCTGCGGCGCCGGTCTGGTAAACGTGGCGCTCCCGAGGTCGATTTATCCCATTGTCGCCTCCCGGGTAATCGAACCGGTTTATACTTTGCTTGATTATGATCAGGAAGGGAATTTACAGGATGGAAGCCGTGCGGCTTTCTTTCAAGCTTTCTCCGCTGCAAGCGCCTGCCTGATCGGGTGCGGGCTGGGGAAGAGCAAAAAAACCGCGGAACTTGTCTGCCGGCTTATTTCCGAATCACAAATACCGCTCATCGTTGACGCGGATGGCATAAACATACTGGCCGAGAATATAAATATATTGAAAACAGCCCATGCCCCGATCGTATTAACGCCGCATCCCGGTGAAATGGCCCGCCTGCTGAAAACCTCGGTAAAAGACGTCCAGTCCCATCGGCTCGAGTATGCCCGGAACTTTGCAAAAGAGCACAATGTGATTCTGGTACTCAAAGGCGCCGGCACGCTGATTGCGGAACCGAACGGGATGGCGCATTTGAATATGACCGGAAATGCAGGAATGGCAAAGGGCGGCAGCGGCGACGTACTGGCGGGGATGATGGCTTCCTTTCTTGCACAGGGCATGGAACCGGTAAAAGCGGCGGTCGGTGCGGTTTACCTTCATGGAGCCGCCGGTGACCGGTGTGCCAAAGAACTTTCCCAGTGCGCGATGCTTCCGACCGACATCATTGAAATGCTTCCAGGGCTGTTTTTGGAAATTGAGCAGGAAAGCCGCCTGTTTTCCGCAAAATAACGCGGCGCTCAATATTATTTTTGCGGAGAATGTACAGCCATGCGCCGAATATTCTGTATTTTTGCTTTTTTCATTTTGATGTTGCCCTCCACAGCCTGCGCGGCATCGACCATGGAAACAACCGATATTAATTTCTGTTTCCAATGCAAAGCCGATGTAAATTTTAACGGCGAGCAATTTTCCTGCAACCTGAGCCGCAGCGCGCCGGGCAGGGCAAGTGTTCAGCTTTTGAACGGCGATTTAAACGGTTTATCCTATAACTGGGACGGAGACGGCTTTTCCGTTTCCTACGGGGATGTCTGCGCAAAAAGCGAAGACTGTGTACTGCCGGATACTTCCTTTGCCGTGGCTCTTTTGCAGGTTTTGGATTATGCGGAAAGAAGCGATTCTTTAACGCCGGGTTCAAACGGAACCTTTACCGGGAATTTGAATGACTGTGATTTCACTATTACCGTCGATAAAAATTCAGGCAATATCCAAACGCTCGCTTTTCCGCAAAAAAATTTATCCGTAAAGTTTTATAATTACAATAAAGAAAAGGTGTGACGTCGGTTGCACCTTTTTTATTTTATATTTATGTCATCAACCGCCCGTAAATAATATTATGTGTTAGGGACTGCCTGTGAATAAAACCATTTTGCAATGTCAAGAATATTGGCAGAAACTATATCATAAATTATGCGGAGCGTGAAAGTGGTGAATATTCGAAGAGGCGATATCTATTATGCCGACCTGAGCCCTGTCGTTGGTTCGGAGCAGGGAGGCGTCCGTCCGGTTCTGATTGTACAAAACGACGTTGGAAACCGGTTCAGTCCGACCGTGATCGCGGCGGCAATTACCAGCCAGCGGGCGAAAGCCAATCTTCCAACGCATATTATGCTGAACGCACAAACCACCGGTCTTGCCAAGGATTCCGTCGTATTGCTGGAACAGGTTCGTACAATTGATAAGCACAGGCTGAAAGAGCGCATGGGGCGCCTTGATAATACGTGTATGTCACAGGTTGATCAGGCTTTATCTATCAGCTTTGGCCTTGATCTTGAAGAGGAGCAACGTGAGGCTACATAGAATTGCCTGAAATCATAAAAAGGAACGTATATTTTATTTGGATATGCAAAAAATAAGGAAACCAAATAAAAAAGGAGTGTTGTAATTGGCGTTAACGGAAAGGGAACTGACCGCAATTGAGGATCAGCTCAACGGAGAAAAACTTCTTATCACAAAGTTTAAAGCTTACTCCCAGATGTGTTCGGATTCGGCCATCAAGCAGAAATGCGATTCGATCGCGAACCGCCATCAGGGACATTACGATAAGCTTTTAAGCTTTTTAAGTTAAGGAGTGGAAAAAATGAACAATTCACAATCAAGTACTTCACAGTCCGGCAGTGCGCAGATGCAGGATAAAGAGATTTTAGAGGATGTTCTGACCTCTCAGAAACATCTGACGGAATCTTATAATACGTTTGCAAACGAATGCGTAACTCCGAATATCCGGGACGAATTTATGCGCATTCTGGAGGAAGAGCACCAGATTCAGGCGGAAGTTTTTGACGACATGAAAAAACGCGGCTGGTATCAGACCCCTGCCGCGGAACAGCAGAAAATCCAGCAGGCAAAACAGAAATTCCAAAATCCCGGCCAACAATAAAATGAAAATGCCGGCTCCAAAAGGGGCCGGTGTTTTTTTATCTCCCTTTTTAATTCTTTATCCAATACAATATTTGACACAATGTTTGACCTTGTACCGCTATAATAATTTTAACGCGGGGAGGGATCTCTTTGAAGCAGAAGATCTACATAGATATTCTGGTCGGCGTGAATCTTTTTATTAATTATTTTTTATTGCTTGCCGTTTCAAAATTCCTTTCCGTCCCCGTAAAACGGCCCCGCCTGATTGCCGCCGCTTCTTTGGGCGCCGCGGGTTCCCTGTCCATCTTATTGCCCGAAATTCCGATGCCTTTGTCGTTTTTATGGAAGCTGCTGCTGTCGGCGCTGATTATTCTGGCGGCTTATCGATATGATGGATTAAAAAATTTTTTGCGTGAGCTTGCCGCGTTTTATGTCATTAGCTTTTCCTTCGCGGGCTTTATGATTGCATTATGGTATTTTTTGGCCCCTCAGGGGATGATTATAAAAAATTCGGTGGTCTATTTTAATATTTCACCGCTGTTTTTGGTTGGAATGACGGTTGTCTGTTATTTCATCATCCGGCTGATTCACCGCATAACCGGACGGCAGGCTCCGGAAGACTTGTTTTGTACGATTCAGATTGATATGAACGGAAAGACCGTTTCCTGTTCGGCAAAAGTCGATACCGGCAATACGCTGACCGAACCGTTTTCGAATCATCCGGTTGCCGTAGTTTTTGAAGACTGCATCATCGATATCATACCGAAGCAGAATGAAAAATTTCGTTTGGTTCCTTACCAGTCCGTTTCCGGCCCCGGGCTCCTGCCCGCATTTAAGCCCGATAAACTGACCGTATGTTTCGGAAACCGGAAAACGGAGATTCATGAAGTGTACATAGCGGTTACAAAATCGAAGCTGGGAGCGTTCAGCGCGCTTCTGAATCCGGATTTATGTCAAAAAACGTCCGCCTAAATTTGGCCGTAGGCGGACGATTCATTCGCCGCGGCGGCAGCGGCAAAAGGGAAAAGTGAAAATGGGAATGAATAATTTCATAAGGGAATTGGGAAATAAGCTGTCACGAATATGGCTTCGGCTGGGTCTAAACGGGCATATACACTATATCAACGGACCTGAAACGCTTCCTCCGCCGCTGACCAGAAAGGAAGAGGAGAAGGTGATGCAGAACATTCTGAATAACCTCCCGAATGCGCGGGAGCCGCTCATCACCCATAATCTCAGGTTGGTTGTGTATATCGCGAAAAAATTCGAGTCAAGCAGCGCCGGGGTGGAAGACTTGATTTCCATCGGTACGATCGGTCTGATCAAGGCCGTAAACACGTTTTGCCCCGAACGGAATATCAAGCTCGCTACATACGCTTCGCGCTGTATTGAAAACGAAATTTTGATGTATCTGCGCAAAAGCTCCCAGCTCAAGAACGAGGTATCGATTGATGATCCGCTGAATGTCGACTGGGACGGGAACGAACTTTTGCTTTCCGATATTTTAGGCAGTGATCAGGATACGGTGAACCGGAATATTGAGCAGGAGGTGGAACGGGACCTGCTGTTGAATGCGGTTTCCCATCTGGCCCCGCGTGAACGGGAAATCATGCAGCTTCGTTTCGGTTTAAACAACACTAAGGAACATACCCAGAAAGAAGTTGCCGACACACTGGGGATTTCCCAATCCTACATATCGCGTCTGGAAAAACGGATCATTGAAAGATTAAAGAAGGATTTGGAGCGGGTAAGTTAATTAATCTCGAGATAGGGAAGAATTACGCCGTATGCTTCTTTTAAACGTTCGTAGTTGTAATGGCGGCAGTTGGCGGGGCTGGTGGAAGGCAGGGGGATCGCGGGAACGCCGGCGTCCTTCTCGCAAAAGCGATGATAAAGGGAAGCGGCTTTTGAACCGGTTGTAAATACCGTGTTTATTCCGGTTGCTTTCAGTAACCCTGCGATATTATTCGGTATGGGATTGTGAATGCTGCTGTCGTCCGCGCCGGTAATCGTACAGCTTTTCAGAACGTCCCAAAGCGCAATATGATTTTTAAGCAGGAAGCATGTCTTTTCCTCGTTTGTTGTGGGAAGCTCCTGTGACAGCAGATCGGAAACGACGCGCCAGAAACGGTTCTGCGGATGAGAGTAATAAAAACCGGCCTCGCGGGATTTGGGCGACGGCATGGTGCCCAAAATCAAAATGCGTGAATTTTCGTCGTAAACCGGCTGTAAAGTATGTTTAACCGTTTCCATTGAAGGTTCCTTCTTTTTTGATGTATTTTATCAGTTCCGAATGCTCATTCGGGCATTTTCCGTCCATTACGGCGTTGAGAAGAAAAGTAAGCGTTTTGCCGACCTCGGCTCCCTCCGGGATACCCAGTTTCATTAAATCCGCTCCGCTGACAGCAAGACCTTTCAAAGAATAGCATAGCCCGGATTTCAGGATGTATTCCAGCATCCGATCTGCCTTTTCCAAATCTTCCAGCGTTTTGCTGTCAACCGGAAGCTGCGCTTTCGCGTCCGCCTCTTTTACTTTTAACAGCAGACGGAAATTTTCTGCGCCGAAACGGTTTAAATACCGCAAAATCTGTTTTTCTTCAGGGATCAGCGGCAGATTATGCCGCTTTACCAGCTCCGATATGGTACGGACAGTCCATCCGTCATATCGGAGCTTTTTTAGGGCCTGATTTGCAATTTCAGCACCTTTTAAATCCGGATTTGCTTTATTTTGATTGTCATAAAACGGTTTCCCGATTTCGTGCAGAAGCATCGTCAGACGAAGCACGGGTACCGCTTCCGCAGCGGTTATCGCTCTCAGCGTGTGTTCCCAAACATTCTGCCCGGATTCGGTTTGCAATGCGGCTAAAGGCGCGATTTCGGGCAGGAACTGTTCGATTGTGAATCGGTAATCCCGTAATATTTCTTCGGCGTTCCGTCCGCAAATCAGTTTTGTAAATTCCGTATTGATTCGTTCGGCTGAAATCAGGCGAAGGCGCCCGCAATTCCTGTGGATGCTTTCCGACGTTTCCTTTTCAATTTCAAAATCGAGAACGGAAGAAAAGCGGAGCGCTCTTAAAATCCGCAGACCGTCCTCCTGAAACCGAAGGTCAGGATCGCCTACGCAGCGGATTCGCCGGAGCTTGATATCCTTCAGCCCTTCGAAACAGTCGATCAGGCCGTTTGCGGGATGATAGGCCAGAGCGTTCATGGTAAAATCTCGGCGCGCTAAATCTTCTTCCAGTTTGCGGGTAAAACGCACGCTGTCCGGATGGCGGCTGTCGCTGTATTCCCCGTCTATCCGGTAAGCAGTCACTTCAATCGGCATTTGGCCGATCAGAACGGTTATCGTTCCGTGTTTTATTCCGGTTTCAATCCGTTTATAGCCGGTAAACGCGTTCTTTATTTCTTCCGGCATGGCGGAAGTCGTAACATCCCAGTCAAAGGGCTGTTTCCCCATAAGGGTGTCGCGCACACAGCCGCCGACAACGTATGCCTCAAATCCGGAATTATTCAGCGTTTCGATGGCCTTTTCAACCTGCGGCGGTAAATTTATTTTCATTGTTCCGCCCCTCTTATCCTATAAAATTACAATTATAAATAGTATATACGAGAATACGGTGAAAAAGCAAACAATCCCTTTGAATATTTTTAACTTGCCCTTCGCATGAATCACCCTGCCCATGGTAATAATGATAGTAAGTTTTACATGGAATGAGGGGACGGCATGCAGTACAACAAAGTTGAAATCTGCGGGGTGAACACCTCAAAGCTGAAAGTACTTACCGAAAAGGAGAAAATGGAGCTGCTGCGCCGTGTAAAGGAAGGCGATACAAAAGCGCGCGAAGATCTGATTAACGGAAATCTGCGCCTTGTATTAAGCGTAATTCAGCGATTTACAAACAGAGGGGAAAATCTGGACGATCTTTTTCAGGTCGGGTGCATCGGTTTGATTAAAGCAATCGACCATTTCGATATCAGTCAGGGGGTTCGTTTCAGCACATACGGCGTACCCATGATCATCGGCGAAATCCGGCGCTATCTGCGGGACAATAACTCCATCCGTGTCAGCCGGTCTCTGCGCGATACGGCCTATAAAGCGATGCAGGCAAAGGAAAAAATGACGGCACAAAACAACCGGGAACCGACCATTGACGAAATTGCAAAGGAATTGGAGCTTCCGCGGGAGGATATCGTTCTGGCGCTGGAATCCATCGCCGAACCGGTTTCCCTTTACGAGCCGGTCTTCTCGGACGGCGGCGACACGATTTACGTAATGGATCAGGTGGGGGATAACAACGACGATTCCAACTGGCTCGATGAAATCGCGCTCAAGGAAGCTATCCGGGATTTAAATAACAGGGAAAAGCGAATCCTTTCCATGCGTTTTTTTCAGGGGAAAACGCAGATGGAGGTTGCCTCGGAAATCGGTATCAGTCAGGCGCAGGTTTCCCGGCTTGAAAAAGCCGCGCTTGATAAAATTAAAAAAGACATATAATGATCATTTGTTTATCATGCTGTCGTCGCAATGAATCGTTCGAATCGCTGTATTTGATTTTAGAACAATCCTCTATACAGCGATTTTCGTATTCCATATTAGACTGCACTTTTTTGGTGCCTTCTTTTGCGCTTAAGCCGCAGAAAAGCCGCTGTGAATTTTCACAGCGGCTTTTACAATCTATTTCATTTACAGAACTTCTCTAAATAACTGTTGATGCAGGACTGAATGATTTCTTCCGCGTCCGCCGGCCCTTTTACCTCGTCGATGGCCGTGACCTTTCCTTCGAGCTGTTTGTAAACAGAGAAAAAGTGGGTCATTTCATCAAAGATATGCTTCGGAAGTTCGTTAATATCGTGGTAACTGTTATAGTTCGGGTCGTTAAACGGTATGGCGATGATTTTTTCATCCTTCATACCATTGTCCACCATAATAATAACACCGATCGCGTAGCACCGAACCAGTGACAGAGGCTGAATATCCTCTGAACAGAGGACCAAAACGTCTAACGGATCGTTATCACTCGCGTAGGTACGCGGGATGAAACCGTAGTTAGCAGGATAATGGGTGGATGTGTAAAGAATTCGATCCATAATGAGCAAGCCGGTTTCTTTGTCCAGCTCATATTTGATTTTGCAGCCTTTTGGTATTTCAATTACGGCGCAAAAATCATCTGCATGAATTCTTTTTGGTGAGATATTATGCCAAATATTCATATTGGCCTCCTGATTTTATTTTACTCTATTCTACCATTTTTGATAAGGTTATTCAATTAATTAATTATATAACAAAGTCTGGCATATAACTGTAGTGGAGGTGGGAGCGTGAATTGCAGAATTATTGATATGCGCCATAAAGAAGTGATCAATATAAAGGACGGCATGCGGATAGGATGTGTTTGTGATGTGGAGATCGATACGGCGGACGCGCGCGTGATTGCGATTGTAATTTACGGCCGCCTGCGCTGGTTTGGCCTTTTAGGAAGGGAGGATGACATTATTATTAAATGGCAGGATATACAGGTTATCGGTGACGATACTATCTTAGTGTGTTATAATAATTGCTGTCATACAAGAAAACGTCCGCGCGGATTTGGCGGATTTTTTGGCAACAACTGAAAAAAACTTGAAAATTCTTACCTTTTATGGTATAATCATCTGCGCAATAAAAATCACACGCTTTACTATGACGATTTGGTGCCCGAAAGGGTGTTGCGTCTGATCCGGTAAGGCGGCGGAAAAACCAAGGAGGAAAAATTATGTCAGTCGTATCAATGAAACAGCTTTTGGAAGCAGGCGTTCACTTTGGTCATCAGACCAGAAGATGGAACCCGAAAATGGCTCCGTATATTTTTACAGAGCGCAACGGCATTTACATTATCGATCTGCAGAAAACCGTTCGAAAACTGGAAGAAGCCTATAACTTTGTACGCGACCTTTCCATGGAAGGCAAGTCCGTACTGTTTGTAGGTACGAAAAAGCAGGCTCAGGATTCCGTTAAAGAGGAAGCAGAGCGTGCAGGTGCTTATTATGTTAACGCACGCTGGCTCGGCGGTATGTTAACAAACTTCCGTACCATCCGCCGCAGAATCGACCGTTTGAACCAGCTCAAGAGCATGGAAGAAGACGGTACGTTTGATCTTCTGCCAAAGAAGGAAGTTATTAAACTTCGCCTGGAAATTGAAAAACTCGAGAAATTCCTTGGCGGTATTAAAGAAATGAAGCAAATTCCCGGCGCGCTTTTCATTGTTGACCCGCGCAAAGAGAGAATCGCTGTTGCCGAAGCAAAGAAACTGGGCATTCCGATTGTCGCTATTGTCGATACAAACTGCGATCCGGACGAAATCGACTATGTTATTCCGGGCAATGATGATGCGATCCGTGCCGTTAAATTGATTTCCGCAACAATGGCAAACGCGATCGTTGAAGGAAAAGAAGGCCAGATGGGCGCCGCTGCGGCAGAAGAGAAAGAAAACGAAGAAGCGGCAGCGGAATAAATTACTTTATATTTAGATTATACAAGAGCGGAGGAATATATAAATGGCTTTTACAGCAAAAGACGTTGCAGCACTTCGCGAGAAGACTGGCTGCGGAATGATGGATTGTAAAAAAGCGCTTTCAGCTTCGGACGGAAATATGGAAGCTGCAATCGATTTTCTTAGAGAAAAGGGCCTTGCTGCCGCCACGAAAAAGGCCGGCCGCATTGCTGCCGAGGGCGTGGCTTATGCAGGCGTAAACGAGGAAGGCAATATCGGTGTTGATATTGAAGTCAACGCAGAAACCGACTTCGTTGCAAAGAACGCAGAGTTCCAGAACTTTGTAAAAACCTGCGCGGATACCGTTATCGAGCAGAATCCTGCCGATATTGACGCGCTTCTTCAGTGCAAAGTGAAGGGTACGGATCAAACCGTCGACGCTCTCCTGAAAGATAAAATTCTTACAATCGGTGAAAACATCAAGATTCGCCGCTTTAAGCGTTTGGACGGCGTCGTTTCCGCCTATATCCACGCAAACGGAAAAATCGGCGTTCTGGTTCAATTTGATACAACCCCCGATATTGCTGCAAAAGAGGAATTCAAAGAATACGCAAAAAATATTGCCATGCAGATTGCGGCAATCAATCCGCAGTACCTCAACGAAAAAGCCGTACCGGCCGAAGTTGTTGAGCATGAAAAAGGGATTCTGAAAGAGCAGATCATCAACGACGGAAAACCGGCTGCGATTGCCGAGAAAATTGTTACCGGCAGACTCGGAAAGTTCTTCAAGGAAATCTGCCTTGTAGATCAGGCCTACGTGAAAGACGGCAACCTTTCCGTTCAGCAGTATACGGATGCTACCGCGAAGGAACTGGGCGGCAAAATTGCAATCGTCGATTATGTGCGCTTTGAAAAAGGCGAGGGCATTGAAAAGCGTGAAGATAATTTTGCTGAAGAAATCGCCAGCATGGTTAAGTAATATCGCTTTTATAAATGGCGCAGGATACATCCTGCGCTGTTTTTTTGCGTCTTTCCGGTGGGGCTAAATGTTTCTAAATTATAAAACTTGACAATAATAACTATATTTAGTAATGAAAGCCTTTACTTTACACAATGCTTATTGTAAAATATTATAAAAAGATAATGGGGTGTTCTGTTTGAAACCTAAATATAAAAGAGTCCTTTTGAAACTGAGCGGCGAGTCCCTTGCCGGGAACGCAACGCATGGAATCGATTTTGACACCGTCTTAAAAATCTGCGAACCGATCAAGAAATGCGCGGACATGGGCGTACAAATCGCAATCGTCGTCGGCGGCGGCAATTTCTGGCGCGGCCGCAGCAGCGGACAGATGGACAGAACCCGTGCCGACCATATGGGGATGCTCGCAACCACGATCAACGCGCTCGGCGTTGCCGACGCGCTGGAGCAGCTTGGAATGCAGGTTCGCGTACAGACCGCAATCGCGATGCAGCAGATTGCGGAGCCGTATATCCGCAACCGTGCCGTACGTCATCTTGAAAAGGGCAGAGTGGTTGTATTCGGATGCGGCACAGGAAATCCTTTTTTTTCAACAGACACGGCGGCGGCGCTCCGGGCGGCCGAAATCGACGCCGATATTATTATGAAAGCAACAATGGTTGACGGCGTTTATGATTCCGACCCGAAGAAAAACCCGAATGCCGTTAAATATGATTCGTTATCCTTTATGGAAGTACTGAATAAGAACCTTCAGGTAATGGACAGCACGGCTGCTTCATTATGTAAGGATAATAAAATTCCGATTCTGGTATTCAGCATCAATGAGCCGGAAAATATTTTAAAGGCCGTATGCGGTGAACCGATCGGTACAATTGTAGAGGAGGATTCGTAATGAAAGAAGTATTGGCAAATGCAGAGGAACGCATGAAAAAGAGTATTGACGCATTGTCGGATGAGTTTGCGTCAATCCGGGCAGGAAGGGCAAACCCGGCGGTACTGGATAAGATTAAAGTCGATTATTACGGCACCCCGACTGCAATTAACCAGCTTGCCGCGGTCGCCGTAAGCGAAGCAAGAATTTTAACGATTCAGCCCTGGGATGTTTCCGTTTGCAAAGCGATTGAAAAGGCGATTCAGACTTCGGATATTGGTATCAATCCGCAGAGCGACGGGAAAATTATCCGTATTACCTTTCCTCCGCTCACAGAGGAAAGGCGCCATGATTTAGTCAAAGATATCAGCAAGATGGCGGAGGAACGCAAGATTGCCATACGGAATATCCGCCGTGATGCAATGGAAAAGCTCAAGGGAATGAAAAAGAATTCGGAACTCTCCGAGGACGAATTGAAACAGGCCGAAAAGAAAACACAGGATTTAACCGATAAATACTGCAAACAGGTTGACAGTGTGTTTGAGAAAAAACAAAAGGAAATTTTGGAAATATAGGATAACATATGGAAGATCAATACCTGCCACGCCATGTCGGTATTATTATGGACGGGAATGGCCGCTGGGCCAAAAAGCGCGGGTTACCGCGTTCTGTCGGCCATTCTGCCGGCGCGGCTGTTTTTAAAACCATTACGCGATACTGCGGTTCCATCGGGATACAGTATCTGACGATTTACGCATTTTCAACCGAAAATTGGAAACGGCCGCAGGAAGAAATCGGCGGTCTGATGAAACTGTTCAAGCAGTATTTGGAAGAAGCCTTGCGCGACTTTTTGAATGAGAATATAAAGGTACGTTTTATTGGAGACACCACAGTTTTTTCGCCGGAGCTTCAAAAATTATTTGCCGAAACAGAAGCGGTTTCGGCAGATCATACCGGTATGGTATTAAATATAGCCATGAATTACGGCGGACGCGCAGAAATAACGCGTGCAATGAAATTATTAGCGGAAGAAGTTAAAAATGGCGGATTATCACCGGAAGAGATTGACGAAAACTCCATAGCCAAAAAACTGTACACAGACGGGCAGCCCGATCCGGACTTGATTATCAGGCCGAGCGGGGAGAACCGTATTTCAAATTTTTTACTGTGGCAGTCCGCCTATTCCGAATACGTTATTATGGATATTTTATGGCCGGATTTCAAAACGAGAGATTTGGATCGCGCGCTGAAGGAATATGCAAACCGCAACAGGCGATTTGGAGGGGTTTAATTGAAACAAAGAGTTGCTTCGGGAGTTTCTCTTGTAATTTTTTTAGCAGCAATCGTATTATTTAACGATACTTGCCCGGCAGCTTTGAATGTAGCAATTTCTCTCATTTCCGTATTGGCAGTTTATGAAATTATTTTAGCTTTGGGACTATCCAAAAACCATGTCCTTATTATACCAAGCCTCCTGCTTTCTGCGGCGATCCCGCTGATGCAGCTTGTTGCCGAATCGTATGGAATTAAGCTTGCGATCCTGCAAGAGGGGGCTTATTTTCTTTATACCGTTGTTATTTTCAGCGCGCTGATACTCTATCATAAATTTATTACCTTTCGTGAAGTCGGCGTTATATACAGCATGTCGCTGATGATTCCGTCCTCTCTTCAAACGATTATCAGTCTGCGCACCTTTGGCGGAGAACACGGCATGTTTTATGTTATCATTGGAATTTTTTCAGCGTGGATTGCGGATACCGGAGCGTATTTCGCCGGAAGCCGCTGGGGGAAGCATAAGCTTTGCCCGGATATCAGTCCCAAAAAGACGGTGGAAGGGGTTATCGGCGGTTTTGTGCTGAACATCATTGCCATGATCGTTTTCGGTTACATTTTTCATGTGGTCTTTTATGCTTACAGCGTTGATATTTCCTATTTATCGCTGCTTTTAATCGGCTTCTTCGGGACAATTATGTCCATTTTGGGCGATCTCAGTTTTTCGCTGATTAAGAGGAGCTGCCATATTAAGGATTTCGGTGAACTGATTCCGGGTCACGGCGGGATTCTGGACCGCTTCGACAGTGTGATTTTCGAAGCACCGTTCGTATATTTGTTCGTTCATTTTCTGCCGATTGTTATCCATTAATTTAAGGCAGAGATGCAATAAAATTGCAAAATGGTGAATAATAATGAAAAGATGTCTATCAATTTTAGGTTCAACAGGCTCGATCGGCACGCAGACGCTGGATGTCGTGCGTGGGTTGGGCCTTCGTGTTTGTGCGCTGGCGGCGAATTCCAATATCACGCTGCTGGAAAATCAAATTCGCGAGTTTAAACCGGAACTTGTTGCGGTTTTTGATATAGATGCGGCGAAAAAGCTGAAAATTGCGGTGGCGGACACCCCGGTTCGGGTGGTCGGCGGAATGGAAGGCCTTTGCGAAGCCGCGGCGTTTTCCGGCGCGGATTTGATTGTAAACGCGGTTGTCGGTATGGTCGGTTTAAAGCCGACTCTTGCCGCAATTGCTGCCGGAAAAGACGTTGCCTTGGCGAATAAGGAGACGCTTGTTGCGGGCGGTTCCCTGGTTATGAAAGCGGCAAAGGAAAATTCCGTCCGGATTTTCCCCGTGGACAGCGAACATTCCGCTATCTTCCAGTGCCTGCAGGGCTGTCCGGAGAAAAAAGCATTAAAACGCCTGATTCTTACCGCTTCCGGCGGGCCGTTTTTAGGAAAAACCAAAGAGGAACTGCGGGATATTACACCGCAGCAGGCCCTGAAGCATCCGAACTGGAATATGGGGGCAAAGGTTACGATTGATTCCGCCACCATGATGAACAAGGGACTGGAAATTATGGAGGCTTCCTGGCTTTTTGATATGCCGTCTTCCAAGATTTCCGTCGTTGTACACCGTGAAAGCGTAGTGCATTCCATGATCGAATATGAAGACAATTCCGTGATCGCGCAGCTTGGCCTGCCGGATATGCGTATCCCGATCCAGTACGCCGTTACATGGCCGCAGCGTGTTCCTTCTCCGGTTGGGCAGCTGGATTTGACCGATTACGGTAAATTGACTTTTTATAAACCGGATTCGGAAACCTTTACCTGCCTTGCCGCCTGCCGGAAAGCAATCGAACGCGGCGGGCTTGCGCCCGCAGCGGCAAACGGGGCGAACGAAGTCGCCGTTAAGCTGTTTTTAAATCAGCAGATTTCTTTTCTTCAAATCGGCGAGCTGGTCGCTCAGGCAATGGAAAATCAGCCGGATGTCCGGGAGATTTCATCCATTGACGATATTTTAAATGCAGATACATACGCCAGAGAATATGTTCTAAAAGCAGCTGGCAAATGATGAGGTGATCGTATTATACAAGTATTATTAGTGATTATAGCGGTATTGCTTTTCAGTTTTATTATTTTTATTCACGAATTCGGGCACTTCTTTACGGCGAAACTGTCCGGAATCCGCGTTAATGAGTTTGCAATCGGCATGGGGCCAAAGCTTTGGCATGTTCAAAAAGGGGAAACGACGTATTCCCTGCGCGCCTTTCCGATCGGCGGTTTTTGCGCTATGGAAGGGGAAGACGAGGACAGCGCGGACGACCATGCGTTTAATAACCGGCCCGTTTGGAAACGGATTTTGGTAGTGGTAATGGGCGCGGTAATGAACATCATCCTCGGCATTGTCCTGATGATGATCCTGCTGGGCAAGCAGCCTGCTTTTTCTTCCACAACCATTGCCAAGTTTACGGATCATTCCGCTTTTCAGGCGGCAGGCTTGCAGGTTGGCGACAGATTTAAAAATATTGACGGCTACGATATCAACGGCGACCGTGATTTAAGCTTTGCGTTATCTATTATGAACCCGTCGAAAACGACGATACAGGTTATCAGAAACGGGAAACTGCTTACTTTTGACAACGTCAAGCTGAATACAAGAGAAGTCAATGGAAAAAAAGCGCTTGTAACGGATTTTTATGTAGCGCCGATTGAAAAAAATCCGATTACGCTTGTGCAAAAATCCGTTCAGGATACGGTGTCCACCGTCCGGCTGGTTTGGTTCAGTCTGGTGGGAATGGTTACCGGGAAATTCGGAATGAAAGACGTTGCGGGACCGGTCGGTGCGGCAAGCATGATCGGGCAGGCGGCTTCCATCGGTTTGAAGCAAAGCTTTCTTGCGGCACTGAACAATATCATCATGATGATGATGCTGATTACGGTGAACCTCGGCGTTGTGAATCTGCTTCCCCTTCCGGCTTTGGACGGCGGCAGGCTTTTGTTCCTGATTGTTGAGGGAATCCGCCGCAAACCGATTAATCCAAAGTACGAAGGGCTGGTAAATACGGCAGGCTTCTGCTTGCTGATGGGCTTAATGGTTCTTGTTACGTTCAATGATATTGTCCGGTTGGTGACCGGCAAGGGGCTGGGGGCATAATGAAAAAGACCAGAAAAATTTACGCGGGCGGACTGCCGATCGGCGGCGGTTCAACCATATCGGTACAGTCCATGCTCAACGTGCCTTCAACGGATGTGGAAGGCAGTGTAAAACAGGCGGTGGAACTCGAAAAAGCCGGCTGCGATATGATTCGGGCTGCGATACCGAATATAGAAGCTATTCCGTTGATTCCGGCGATTAAAAGCGCTGTAAAAATCCCCCTTGTTGCGGATATCCATTTTGATTACCGCCTTGCACTTGAGGCGGTTGCCGCCGGAATTGATAAAATTCGAATTAACCCGGGAAATATTGGTTCCGACGACCATGTGAAAGCGGTTGCCGACGCTTGCAGAAGCAAAAATATACCAATACGCATCGGCGTGAATTCCGGTTCCCTGGAAAAAGAAATCCTCGCGAAATACGGAAGTCCCACGCCGCAGGCGCTGGTGGAAAGCGCCCTGTATCATGCCTCTTTGCTTGAAAAATTTGATTTTCAGGATATCGTAATTTCGATGAAATCCTCCGATGTTGACACAACAATCCGGGCGTATGAACTGGCGTCGGAAAAGTGCGATTATCCGCTCCATCTGGGCGTAACCGAGGCGGGAACGGAACGCATGGGCATTATCAAGTCCGCTATCGGCATCGGTTCCCTTTTACAGCGCGGAATCGGCGATACCATTCGGGTATCTCTTACAGCCGACCCCGTCAAAGAGGTTGCGGCCGGACTGGATATTCTAAAAGCGCTGAATTTACGGCAGGAGGGCGTTCAGTTTGTATCCTGTCCTACCTGCGGCAGAACGCGGATTGATCTGATCGGAATTGCAAACGAGGTGGAAAAGCGCCTGCAAGGGTGCAGAAAACCGATAAAGGTTGCCGTTATGGGCTGCGCGGTAAACGGCCCCGGAGAAGCCCGCGAAGCCGACATCGGCATTGCCGGGGGAAACGGGGAAGGCCTGCTCTTTAAAAAGGGACAGATTATCCGCAAGGTTCCCGAAAATGAATTAATAGACTGCTTAATGCAGGAGATCGATAAAATGTAGAGGGTGAATCCCATTGAAGACGTTTGGGGAATTTTTTGGCGAATACATAGAAGCCGCACGGCTTCCTTCTCCCGTCTGCAACGGCTGTATTTCGTCGCTGCAGATTGATACCGGAAAAAGAATGATTACTGCGGACGTGGCGTTTCCATCTTTGGTGGAGCGCCGCGTGCTTTATGACGTGGAAAAGCGGATTGTTGCCTGTAAAGAGCTAAAGCTTTCCAAAGCGCGCATCCTTCCGTCCTTCCCTTCGGACAGCTTCAGCATCGATTATTATCCAAGCCTGGTAATGGAACTGAAGCACCGCGAAGCCAGCGTGAATGGAATCCTGAAGGGTTCCACCGCGCGGCTGGAAAACGGGAAGCTGATTGTTTCTCTGCTGCACGGGGGCCGCGATCTGCTGCTTGCGCGCCATGTCGACCGGATGCTTTCCAAATTAATTCAGGAAGAATTCGGCGTCGGCCTGACGGTAGAGTTTGACGGCCTTCTTTCGCTGGACAGCCAAAATCCGGTTTATATTGAAAAAAAGCTGAAACAGCAGGAAAAGGTTCGGCGTGAAGCAGTCGTGGAAGAGGTAGAAACTTACGAATCGAATCTGAACCACGACAAAACGCCGAAAACGATTCAGATTCGTTCCGGCGAAACGCTGCTTCCCACGATGATTCCCGAAACCGCCCGTGAGTTATATGGACGCCCGACAAAAACGAAACCGATTCTGATCAGCCGGGTTACTCCCGATATCGGCACGGTAACCATTTGGGGCGAAATCTTCCAGAAAGACGAGAGAATCACGCGGGACGGGCAAAGAAAAATCATCACGATGAATATAACGGACTACACCGGCTCAATGACGCTGAAAATCATTGAGATGGTTCCCCAGTGCAAAGCGCTTGATACGCTGGGAAACGGAATGTCTATTATTGCGCACGGCGAGATCGAATATGATAAATACGACCACGAAATTGTGCTGCGGGCAAAAAGTATCCGTACGGTGCAGCAGATGAAAGTGGTGGACAAAGCGGACGTAAAGCGGGTGGAGCTCCATCTGCACACCAATATGTCAAGTATGGACGGTGTAAATTCCGCCGGAGAGCTGATTAAACGCGCGGCGGGATGGGGGCAGAGCGCTATTGCGATTACCGACCACGGCGTTGCGCAGGCATTCCCGGAGGCAATGAATACGGTTGAAGAATTGAAAAAGAAAGATATCCATATCAAAGTGATTTACGGCGTGGAAGCCTATTTTGTCAATGATTTGGTACAGGCTGTAAAAGGAAAGTCTTCCAAATCCCTCGACGATGAGTTTATTGCATTTGATATTGAAACAACCGGTTTAAGCCCGAGTAAGGAACGGATTACCGAAATCGGTGCGGTCCGGGTGAAAAACGGTGAGATTACGGAAAGCTTCGATACCTTTGTCAATCCGCAGATACCGATTCCGGCTAAAATAACGGAGCTGACCGGAATTACGGACGATATGGTGAAAGACGCGCCTCTGGAAAAAGAAGCTATTCAGGCTTTTTATGATTTTTGCGGGAGCGACGCGGTTTTGGTTGCGCATAATGCCGATTTCGATACATCGTTTATCCGGGTCGCGGCGCAGCGGAGCGGAATGGAGTTCCCGTATACCTATATCGATACGGTGCCAATGTGCCGGTCGATGCTGAAAGGGATTAAAAACTGCAAACTGGATACGGTTGCCAAATATTTAAAACTCGACCCGTTCAATCATCACCGCGCAAGCGACGACGCCACCGTGCTCGGCAAAATCTTTATCGCACTTCTGCTTCGCCTGAAAGAGGATACATCCGCACAAACGGTAAAGGATATCAATACGTCGCTGGCAGGCGGTGACCCGAAAAAAATGCCGTCCTACCACCAGATCATACTGGTAAAGAATAAAGCCGGTCTGAAAAATCTGTATAAACTTATTTCGAAAGCCCATCTGAATTATTTTTATAAAAAACCCCGTATCCCCAAAAGTGAGCTGGTGCAGCATCGGGAAGGGCTGATCATTGGCAGTGCCTGTGAAGCGGGTGAACTTTACAGGGCGATTTTCAATGCGCAGCCATGGGAAACCCTATGTGAAATTGCCAGCTTTTACGATTATCTTGAAATTCAGCCGCTTGAGAACAATCAGTTTATGGTGCGGGACGGTCTGGTGCCGGATGAGGAAAAACTCAAGGAGTTTAACCGTACCGTCATTAAACTGGGCGAAAAACTGAATAAACCCGTGGTTGCTACCTGCGACGTCCATTTCATGGACCCGAAGGACGGCGATTACCGGAAAATTCTGATGGCCGGGCAGGGTTTCAAGGATACGGACATGCAGGCCCCGCTTTATATGCGTACAACGGCGGAAATGCTGCAGGAATTCTCCTATTTAGGCGAAGAGAAAGCCTATGAGGTGGTTGTGAAAAACACCAATCGGATTGCCGATATGACGGAAGAAATCCGGCCGATTCCGGAAGGCACTTTCCCTCCGTTTATTGAAGGCGCGGAGGAACAGCTTACCAGCATTACCTGGACAAGGGCGAAAGAAATTTACGGCGACCCGCTGCCGGAAATCGTAAAGAAGCGCCTAGACCGCGAACTCGGCTCCATTACGAAGCACGGCTTTTCCATCTTGTATATGACCGCACAGAAGCTGGTTGCCGATTCGGTGGCGCACGGCTATCTGGTCGGCTCGCGTGGTTCCGTCGGGTCTTCCTTTGTTGCGAATATGTCCGGTATATCGGAAGTGAATCCGCTGGAACCGCACTATGTCTGCCCGCACTGCAAGCACAGCGAGTTTATTACGGACGGCAGCTACGGAAGCGGTTTCGACCTGCCGCCGAAAAAATGCCCCGTCTGCGGCACGGATTACAACCGGGACGGCCACACGATTCCGTTCGAAACCTTCCTTGGATTTGATGGCGACAAAACGCCGGATATTGACCTGAACTTTTCCGGCGAATACCAGACAAGCGCGCACCGCTACACGGAAACACTGTTCGGAAAGGACAATGTTTTTAAAGCCGGAACGATTGCTACGGTTGCGGACAAGACCGCCATTGGATTTGTAAAAAAGTACGCGGAAGAAAAAGGCATCGTTATGCACCGCGCGGAGGAACAGAGGCTTGCAACGGGCTGTACCGGAATCAAACGGACCACGGGCCAGCATCCGGGCGGCATGGTTGTTGTTCCCAGAGGAATGGAAGTTTACGATTTCTGCCCGGTTCAGCACCCGGCGAACGACCAGAATTCCGATAACATTACCACACACTTCGATTTCCATTCCATTCACGACACGATCTGTAAGCTGGACGAACTTGGCCATGATGTGCCGACCATTTACCGCTACCTTGAAGATTACACCGGGATTCCGGTCATGGAGGTATCCATGAGCGATCCCGAGGTAATGTCCCTGTTCACGTCCACCAAAGCGCTCGGGGTTGAGCCGGAGGATATCGATTCCAAAACCGGCACGTTTTCACTGCCGGAAGTCGGTACAAGCTTTGTCCGCCAGATGCTGATCGATTCCCAGCCGAAAACCTTTTCCGACCTGCTGCAGGTATCCGGCCTGTCCCACGGTACGGATGTCTGGCTTGGCAACGCGCAGGAACTGATTAAAAACAAGACCTGCACCATTTCGGAAGTAATCGGTACCCGTGACAGCATTATGACCTACCTGCTGCACAAAGGTCTTGAGCCGAAAATGGCATTTAAAATCATGGAAATTACCCGTAAGGGCAAAGCGACGAAGCTCCTTACGGAAGAGCATATCAAAGCAATGAAAGATCATAATGTGCCGCAGTGGTACATTGATTCCTGTATGAAAATAAAGTACATGTTCCCGAAAGCGCACGCCGCCGCGTACATGATTTCCACTTTACGCCTCGGCTGGTACAAGGTGCACAGGCCGGTCGAATACTATGCCGCCTACTTCACGGTTCGGGGGGAAGATTTCGACGGGGCTACGGTTATGAAAGGCAGGGAAGCCGTACGGCGCCGCATGAATGAAATCAGCATGAAGGGAAAAGAGGCCAGCGCAAAGGAAGAAGCCGCGTATTCCACTTTCCAGATCATTAATGAAATGCTCGCGCGCGGAATCGACGTGCTTCCGGTTGACCTTTACAAGTCGGACGCCAGAAAATATCTGGTGGAAGACGGAAAAATCCGGCTCCCGTTTTCTTCGCTCAGCGGCGTTGGCGAGGCTGCCGCAAACAGTCTGGCTGACGCGAAAGAAAAGGGCCCTTACATATCGGTTGACGATTTGCAGGCACGTTCCAAAGTATCCAAATCCGTTATCGAAACCCTGGGAGAAGCCGGCGCGCTTGCCGGTTTGCCGCAAAGCAGTCAAATGACTTTGTTCTAGTACTCTGTAATACCAAATCCTATGGATATTGGCGGTTTGTTTTGGGGAATACGGCGGCTGTTATCCGTCGAATGCGTACGTATTTTGAAGCCTTCGCCCTTTTTTGCTCAAAACATTCCCGCCAATATTCTATCATTCTTGATGTTGCAGAGTATTTCTTGACATAATGATTTTAGTATGCTATTATAGTAGCACGCTAAAGCGGATGGCTTTCGGATGGGGAGTGAATACCATGAAAAAGTATAACAAAATAACGCCTGAGGGGACGAAAGATCTGCTTTTTGAAGAATGTCTGGTACGGCGGCACATTGAGAAAACCCTTACCGGTGTTTTTTCATCCCATGGATTCAAGGAAGTGGTTACCCCGGGTCTGGAATTTTACGACGTTTTTGACCCTGAATTTTCGGGTATCGGGCAGGAAGTCATGTATAAAATGTCGGACAAACGCGGCAGACTGATCGTGATGCGCCCCGATTCCACCCTTCCCATTGCCCGGCTTGTAGCGACAAGGCTGCAGAACCTTCCAAAACCGGTTCGGCTTTTTTATACACAGCCGATTTACCGGAATAACACGGCATTAACCGGCCGCAGCGATGAAACCGTACAGACCGGGATTGAAATGCTTGGGGCGGAAGGAATGCGGGCCGACCTGGAAGTCATTGTAACTGCGGTTGAAGCGTTAAATAAATGTGTGCCGAATTTCCGTTTCGAATTGGGCCACGCCGGCTTTTTCCGCGCTTTGGCGGAACAGCTTCCCGTATCGGAAGATTTGCGGGAGGATATCCGTCAGGCGATTGAATCGAAAAATTATGCGGCGCTCAATACGATTCTTGACCGTCTGGAACCTTCCAGACAGGTTACAGCCATGCGGACGCTGCCGCGCCTGTTCGGCGGGGAAGAGGTCTTCGACCGGGCCGCGTCTTTCTGTCTGGATGAAAAATCCGCGAATACGCTTACGTATCTGCATGATTTGTACCGCTCTTTAATCCAATTTGGGCTTGGGGATAAAATCATGGTGGATTTAGGTCTGGTACAGAGAAATGATTACTATACCAATATCGTATTCAGCGCGTATGTGGAAGAATGCGGGGACGCCGTGCTGCTCGGCGGACGCTACGACAAGCTGCTGGAGCGGTTTGATATGCCGATGCCCGCCATCGGTTTTGCCATTAATGTCGACGCAATTTCAAAAATCCTGTTAAGCAGCGGCAATACCGCTGAAATTTTACCCGCGGACGTTTTGGTGCATGGGGAAGCCGGATTCGAAATTCAGGCTTTAAAATATGCTTCCGCGCTGGTTCAAAAAGGGTTGAAATGTGAAAACAGTATTTTTGATGAAAGAGCAAAAGCGCTGGAATATGCGAAAATCTGCGGGATAAAACGGGTAGACTGTATTGGAGACACAATCGAATCAATCATGATATCACAGGATGGAGAATTATGAAACCACTCAGAATCGCTTTAACGAAGGGCAGGCTGGAAAAAGATACGGTCGCGCTGTTTGAGAAAATCGGCTTTGACTGTACGGCATTAAAAAATAAAGGGCGGAAGCTGATTCTGCCGGTCGGCGGCCATCAGTTCGAGGTCGTGCTTGCAAAGGCGGCCGACGTGATTACTTATGTTGAACACGGCGTTTGTGATTTAGGCATTGTCGGGAAAGATACCATTTTGGAAATGGGAAGCGGCTTCTACGAAGTGCTTGACCTGGGATTCGGAAAATGCAAATTTGCGCTGGCCGGGCCAAAGGGCGCCGATTTTTTCAGCGGGTATTCTTCGAAAACCATTGCCTCTAAATATCCGAATGTGGCAAGAAACTTCTTTGAAAGCAAAGGAATGGATGTAAAGATCATTAAAATTGAAGGCTCTGTTGAACTTGCTCCTTTGCTTGGGCTTTCCGACGCGATTGTGGATATCGTGGAAACGGGTTCCACGTTAAAGGAGAACGGGCTGGAGGTTTTTGAAACCATTTGCGACGTTTCCGCAAGGCTGATTGTAAACGCGGCCAGCCTGAAGCTTCGAAAAGCCGAAATTGAGAATCTTGCGGAGAAAATGGACAGGGCAAAGGAGGAGAGACCGTGATTCGGATTGTAAAAGAGGGCGGAAGGATTGGCCTTGATTTTATTAAGCAATTAAAGCTGCGCAATGAGGAGACAAATAAACAGGTAGACGCTGTTGTATCGGAAATTATCGATACCGTTCGCACGGACGGCGACAAGGCACTGCTTGCTTATACGCAGAAATTCGACGGCAGAATACCGGAAAAGATAGAAATCGATAAGACGGAAATAAAGGATCTGGCGAGTCGCTGCGATCCGGAATTTTTAAAAGCTCTCCAAAATGCCGCGGAAAACATCCGGGATTTTCATATGCGCCAGAAACAGCAAAGCTGGCTGAACACCCGCCCCGACGGCGTAATCATGGGTCAGCGAATCCGGGGCCTTTCGAGGGTCGGAATTTACGTACCGGGCGGTACGGCCGCTTACCCTTCCTCCGTGTTAATGAACGCGATTCCTGCAAAAATTGCGGGGGTGGGCGAAATCATCATGGTCACCCCTCCGGGAAAAGGCGGAAAGCCGAATCCCGACATTCTGGCGGCAGCGCTTATCGCGGGCGTTGACCGGGTTTTTCTGGTCGGAGGCGCACAGGCGGTAGCCGCGCTTGCCTTCGGAACGGAAAGCATCCCGAAGGTCGATAAAATAGTTGGCCCGGGAAATATTTATGTTGCGACTGCCAAGAAGCATCTCTACGGAACGGTGGATATTGATATGATCGCCGGGCCGAGCGAAATTCTGATTATTGCCGACGAAACCGCCAATCCGAAATTTCTGGCGGCCGATTTAATGTCGCAGGCGGAGCACGACGTGCTGGCTTCCGCTATTTTGCTTACCACCTCGGAAAAAATCGCGGAGCAGACGGTTGCACAGCTATACGAGCAAATGGAACGTCTGTCGCGTAAGGAAATTATCAGACAGTCCCTTGACCGCTTCGGGGCGGTGATTCAATGCAGGAATATGGACGAAGCGGTTGCGTTTGCGAATGAACTGGCGCCGGAACATCTGGAAATCTGCGCGGCGAATCCGATGGAATACATCGGAAAGATCAACAACGCAGGCTCCGTCTTTTTAGGGAATTATTCACCGGAGCCGCTCGGCGATTATTATGCCGGCCCGAACCATGTTCTGCCGACAAGCGGTACGGCCCGGTTCTTTTCTCCGCTCTCGGTGGACAGCTTCATTAAAAAATCCAGTTTTATTTATTATACGGAAGAGGCATTGCAGTCTGCTCAGGAAGATATTCTCCGGCTCGCGCGGGCCGAAGGCCTGACTGCCCACGCAAATTCAATCGAAGTGAGGCGTTGATATGGCATACCGGCTGAATGAGAAAATCCGGGATTTAAAGCCTTATGATCCGATAAGCGGGGACTTTTCCGTCCGGCTGGACGCGAATGAGTCTTTTCTTCCGGTACCGCAGAAGATCCTGCAAAAAATTGCGGAGGCTGTTATTTTAGCGTCTTATAACCGCTATCCGGACCCGCTTGCGAAGGAGCTTTGCCAAAGTCTCGGGGAATATTACCATGTAAGCCCGGATTTGGTAACCGCCGGAAACGGTTCGGATGAATTAATTTCGATCATTTGCAGCGCATTCCTGATGAAAGGTGACACCATGCTGACGCTGTCGCCGGATTTTTCAATGTACCGCTTCTATGCCTCCATTGCTGAGGCAAAAAGCAAGCAGTATTTCAAGAAACCCGACATGACGATCGATATCGATCAATTGATTGCCGCGGCAAATGCCAGTCAGGCAAAAATGATTCTGTTTTCTAACCCATGCAATCCGACCTCGCTCGGTTTAAAAAGAGAGGAAGTCAGGCGGCTGATTACTTCCGTGGACGCGCTTGTTGTTCTTGACGAAGCCTACATGGATTTCTGGGAGGAATCCATGCTTGACGAGGTGGAGAACTACGATAATCTGATGATTCTGCGCACCTGCTCGAAAGCGTTCGGAATGGCCGGAATCCGGCTGGGTTTTGCCGTTGCGAACCGGACGCTTACCAATGCGCTGAAAGCGGTAAAATCTCCGTATAATGTAAACACCCTTACACAGAGAACCGGTTCCGTCATTTTAAAGGAAGGCCAATGGCTGCGTTCCTGCATAGAGGAAATCAAATCCTCCCGTGATATGCTTTCGGAAAAAATGAGCGTTCTGGAAAACAATTACAGCCAAAGGATGCATGTGTATCCTTCCGTTACGAATTTTCTGTTCGTAAAAATTGCTCAGGCGGAGGAAGTTTATCGTGAGCTTTTAAAATCCGGTGTCGCCGTGCGGTATTTAGGGGATTTTCTTAGAATCACCACCGGTACAAAAGAAGAAAACGAAAAATTTATGCAGGCGTTTGAAAAAGCCATCCGGCTGTAAAAGAGGTGTATCCATGAGAACGTCCATTCAAAAAAGAAAAACCAAAGAGACCGATATTTGCATCGAACTGAATCTCGACGGGGGAGAAACGGAAATCTCCACGGGAATCGGATTCTTTGACCATATGCTGAATTCTTTCGCCGTCCATGGCGGATTCGGGATGAAAATTCAGGCAAAAGGCGATTTACAGGTTGACGGGCATCACACGGTTGAGGACGTAGGAATCGTTCTGGGAAAAGCCTTTTCACAGGCGCTTGGCGACCGTTCCGGTATTGCGCGCTTCGGTTCCTTTTTTATTCCCATGGATGAAGCGCTCGCTTTTGCCGCCGTGGATATCAGCGGCAGACCGTTTCTTGTTTTTCAGGCGGATTTCCGGCAGGAACGCGCCGGGGACTTCGATACCTGTCTTACGGAGGAATTCTTCCGCGCTTTTGCGATGAACGCCGGAATTACGCTGCACACCCGCGTGGAATACGGTGTGAACGCGCATCATGAAATAGAAGCCCTGTTTAAAGCGGCCGCCCATGCTATGCGGCTGGCGGTCACCCAAACAGACGCCGGCACCCTGTCCACAAAGGGCTGCCTTTCCTAATTTCGGGAGGTTACTATGATTCTTTTGCCTGCCATTGATATAAAAGACGGCGAATGTGTGCGCCTTATCAAAGGGGATTATGCAACCGCGCATAAGGTCGCTGCAAACGCCGAAGAAACGGCGGAAGGCTTTCGCGCCGCGGGGGCGGAGTGGCTTCATATGGTTGATTTAAACGGTGCGAAGGCAGCCGAGCCGGTGAATACGGAACTTATTTTCCGTGTTGTGAAAAACAGCGGCCTGAAGGTCGAGGTCGGCGGGGGCATACGGAGTATCAAAACGATCGGCGATTATCTTGAAAACGGAGTTTCGCGGGTGGTTTTGGGTTCGGCGGCTTTAAAGAATCCTGCGCTTGTGCGGGAAGCCGTTCTTCAATATGGAGAAAAAATCGCCGTGGGGATTGACGCGCGAAACGGGATGGTTGCCGCGCAGGGATGGACGGAAACTTCCGATCTGAATTATCTGGAACTGGCGAAGCAAATGGAACAGATTGGTGTAAAGTACATTATCTTTACAGATATAAGCCGCGACGGTACCCTTACCGGGCCGAATCTAGAAATGCTGAACGCTCTGAACCATGCGGTAACCTGCCATATTATCGCAAGCGGGGGCGTCAAAAACCTTGAGGATATCGCAAATTTGCGGAAATTGAATCTTTACGGAGCCATTTGCGGCAAAGCCGTTTATACCGGTGATCTGGATTTGAAATCCGCGATTTGCTTATGTGAGGAAGAAACATGAAAGCAGAAGTAGGTGTAAAGGCAAATACCTTTATAGATGAATTTTTCAAAAAATCGGCGCTGCTTCCTGCAATTGTACAGGAAGCGGAAACGAACAAGGTCTTAATGCTGGCCTATATGAACCGGGAGTCCCTGCAAAGGACGTTTGAAACCGGATATACCTGGTTTTACAGCCGGTCGAGGCAGGAACTTTGGAATAAGGGCGCCACTTCCGGACATTTGCAGAAAGTCGTCCGGATTTACGGGGACTGCGACGACGACACGCTTCTGGTAATTGTAAAGCAAACCGGCGCGGCCTGCCATACAGGTGCGCACAGCTGCTTCTTTAATGAAATTTGGAGGGATTCCGGTGAATGATACTTGGCAGGAGTTATACAAAACCATACAAAGCAGGAAAGAGAACCGTCAGGAAGGGTCTTATACCTGTTATCTGTTCGAAAAGGGAATCGATAAAATCTTAAAAAAATGCGGGGAAGAATGCAGTGAAGTCATCATCGCGTCAAAAAACGGGAACAATGCCGAAACGGTGCTCGAAATCTCCGATTTGCTTTATCATCTGACGGTTTTAATGGTGAACGAGGGCATCCGCCTTGAGGATATACAGGCGGAACTGGATAAACGCAGCGAAAAAACAGGAAATCTGAAAACCTTTCATCAAGTCGATAAAAACAGCTGACAAAAGACCGGCGCACTGCGCCGGCCTTTTCTATGCTTATTTCCAACTGTAAAAATCCTTTAAAAACCAGATTTCTTTTGCTTCATACTTCTGATTATTCAGGTAGTTTAAGATTCCTGCATCGGTGGAAAAGGTAAAATTCAATCGATAGGAATACAGCGCCTGATAAGAAAATCCTATTTTTTTATTTAAGGCGTTGGTTCCGTATTTTCCGTCCCCGGCAAGCGGGTGGCCGATGGACGCTAAGTGCGCGCGGATTTGATGGGTTCGGCCTGTCAGCAGTTCGACTTCCAGAAGGCTGTACCCGCCTCTTTCCTCCAGCACACGGTAGCGGGTGCGAATAGGTTTCGTTCCCTTGGCCGCTTTTTTGGAGATATATACACGGTTTTGGCTTTCGTTTTTTTCAAGAAAACCCTCCAAAGTATCCTCTTTTTTTTCCATTCTGCCATACACGATACACAGGTACAGCTTTTGCATTTCCCGATTTTTAACTTTTTCATTCATAATGCGGAGCGTTTCCGCGTTTTTGGCTGCCATTACGATTCCGCCGGTATTCCGGTCGATCCGGTTAATGAGGGCGGGGGCAAAGGAATTTTCATCTTCCGGCCGGTATTCGTGTTTTTCATACAAATAATGCTGCACGCGCGCAATCAGGGAATCAAAATGATAATTTTCGTCCGGGTGGACAATCAGCCCCGGCTTTTTGTCCAGAATCATGATATTTTCATCTTCATAAATGATGTTCAGCTTGTTCGGCGCTTTCAGAAAATCATACTCTTCCGGTTTCTGCTGAAAGAACTCGTCTTTTAAATACATCGTCAGGACATCGCCTTCATTCAGATGGGTGGAAATTTCACAGCGCTTTCCATTCAGCTTGATATCCCTTTTCCGGATACTTTTATACATCATGGAATGCGGAAGATTCTGAAAGGTTTTGGTTAAAAATTTATCCAGTCTTTGTCCGGCGTCATTTTGGCCGATAATGATTTCTTTCATATTTTTTAAGACCGCTCCTTCAATGAATTTGCCGTAAATACTGCAAATACCTGTACGATTATAACATGGATTGCGCGGGAGAGAAAGATTAAATACTTTTCAAAAAACATTTTTTAGTATATAATAAAATGAAATATAGTAAGGGGTTTTGAATATGATAACGCAGCAAAGAGTAATGGAAATATTACAGGAAGCAGGTGTTTTGCTTGAAGGACATTTTAAATTGACATCCGGCAGACACAGCAATAAATATCTGCAATGCGCTAAAATTTTTCGAAATACAAAATACAGCGAGGAGCTTTGCGCCGCTCTTGCGGAGCAGTATCAGAACGACAACGTGCAGATCGTGATCGGGCCGGCAATGGGCGCCGTGCAAATGGCTTATGAAGTTAGCCGTCCTTTGCATTGCGAAAACTTTTTCGCGGAGCGCGATGAGAACGGCAAAATGACCTTACGGCGCGGTTTCGCTGTAAATCCCGGCGACAGGGTCCTGGTTGTGGAAGACGTGGTTACAACCGGCGGTTCCGTGCGGGAAGTGATTGATCTTGTAAAGGAGGCGGGTGGTATCGTTGTTGGCGTAGGTTCCATCGTTGACCGCACCGGCGGGAAGATCGATTTCGGTGTGCCGTTTCGGGCGGTTATATCGCTTGACGTACAGTCCTGGGAACCTGAAAATTGTCCTCTCTGCAAAGCCGGAGCTCCGGCACCGGTGAAACCTGGCAGCCGTAAAATATAAAAAATAGGGGGGCAGGCGCCGTTGGTTCAAAACAAGGAAGGCCAAGAGAAAAAAACAGACGCGGCCAAGCCTGTTCACAGTGGACACAGAGAACGAATAAAAAGTAAATTTCTAAAGGAAGGGCTTGACGGTTTCGAACCGCACGCAGTTTTGGAATTGCTCCTATTTTACGGGATTCCATTAAAAGATACGAATCCCATAGGACATGCCCTGCTGCAAAAATTCGGTTCGCTTTCCGCCGTATTTGACGCACCGTATGAGGAACTTTTAAAAGTGGACGGAGTGGGAAAATCCGCCGCGACGCTGATAAAATTAATTCCGCAGGTTTGCCGCCGATATCAGGAAAATCTGGACAAAGACAAGAACATGATTTTCAGCTACGAAGAGGCCGGCAGGATTTTAATCAATAAATTTATCGGCCGCCCCGAAGAAGCCATTGTCCTGATGCTTTTGGACAGCAGAAACCGGATGATCTATTGCAGCGTCATGAACGAAGGAACGGTAACGACCGCAAATATCTATGTGAAAAATATCATCCGGCTTGCCGTTCAGTATAATGCGGCCTATGCGATCCTTTCCCATAATCATCCCAGTGGGGACTGTATGCCGTCAAGGCAGGATCTGCGTTCAACCGAGTCGATCAGCGAAGCTCTGAAAACCGTGGAGGTCAAGTTGATCGACCATATTATCGTGAGCGGGAATGATTTCTTTTCTCTTGCAAACAGTGGGATTTTACCGGAAGTTTTTGATTCCGGATTCGATACGGAGTAAACTATGGATTTTAAATTGGTCTCGAAATATCAGCCGAAGGGTGATCAGCCCAAGGCAATTCAGCAGCTTGTCGACGGAATTTTAAAAGGTGATAAGGAACAAACGCTTCTTGGTGTTACCGGTTCCGGCAAAACATTTACGATGGCAAATGTCATTGCGCAGCTGAACCGTCCGACGCTTGTTTTGGCGCACAATAAAACACTTGCCGCCCAGCTTTGTTCCGAATTTCGCGAATTTTTCCCGGAAAATTCGGTGGAATACTTTGTAAGCTATTATGATTATTACCAGCCGGAAGCGTATATCGCCACGACGGATACCTATATTGAAAAAGATTCCGCGATTAACGATGAAATCGATAAGCTGAGGCACTCTGCTACCTCGGCTCTTTCGGAGCGCCGCGATGTTATTATTGTTGCCAGCGTGTCCTGTATTTACAGCCTCGGCGACCCGATCGACTACCGCACGATGGTCATCTCTCTGCGCCCGGGAATGAAAAAGAGCCGGGACGAATTGCTGCGCAAGCTGGTTGAAATTCAATACGAGCGAAACGATATCAATTTAACCCGTAATAAATTCCGTGCGCGGGGCGATGTTGTGGAGATTTTCCCGGCTCAGTCAAACGATACGGTTATCCGTGTGGAATTCTTCGGGGACGAGATCGACCGGATCAGTGAAATCAACGCCCTGACAGGGGAATTAAAAGCCGTACTAAAACACGTTGCGATTTATCCGGCGTCCCATTATATTGTACCCAGAGAGAAAATGCAGCGTGCTTTAAAAGAGATTGAACAGGAAATGGAAGAACGCGTCGCGTACTTTAAAAGCAAGGAAAAACTGATCGAAGCGCAGCGGATTCAGGAACGTACGCAGTATGATATTGAAATGCTGGGGGAAATCGGTTTTTGCAAAGGGATCGAAAACTATTCGCGCGTAATGTCCGGCCGGGCGCCCGGAAGCGCGCCGTTTACCCTTCTGGACTATTTTCCGAAGGATTTTTTGCTGTTTGTAGATGAATCGCACGTTACCCTGCCGCAGGTGCGTTCCATGTATGCCGGCGACCGTGCGCGGAAAGAATCGCTGATTGAATTTGGCTTCCGGCTTCCGTCGGCTTATGACAACCGTCCGTTGAATTTTGATGAATTTTACACGCACGTGAATCAGGCGGTCTTTGTCAGCGCGACACCCGGTGATCTGGAAAAGGAAAAATCCGCTCAGATTGTGGAGCAGGTCATCCGCCCGACCGGCCTTGTCGACCCGGAAGTCATTGTTAAGCCAACGGACGGCCAGATTGACGATTTGATTTCGGAAATCAATCTGCGCGCCGCAAACGGAGAACGCGTTCTGGTAACGACGCTGACGAAGAAAATGGCGGAGGATCTCACCTCGTATCTGGAGGGAATGGGAATCCGTGTGCGCTATATGCATCATGATATCGATACCGTTGAACGGATGGAAATTATCCGCGACCTGCGCCTTGGCGAATTCGATGTGCTGGTCGGCATCAACTTACTGCGCGAGGGGCTGGATATTCCGGAGGTTTCGCTCGTTGCCATTCTGGATGCGGATAAAGAAGGTTTCCTGCGTTCCGAGCGTTCGCTGATTCAGACGATCGGCCGTGCGGCGCGCAATGCGAACGGGCAGGTTATCATGTATGCGGACAGCGTGACCCCGTCCATGGAATCGGCCATACGGGAAACGGAGCGCCGCCGCGCGATTCAGACGGCATATAATCAGGAGCACGGCATCGTTCCGAAGACGATCATTAAGAAGGTATCCGAAATACTGGAAATATCGACGCATAAAGAGGACGAGAAGGGTAAGAAGCAGAAGCGCTTAAGCCCGAACGAACGCAAATTGATGATTGAGCAGCTTACAAAGGAAATGAAAGCGGCGGCAAAGCTGCTTGAATTTGAGCACGCGGCTTATCTGCGTGACAAAATCAAACAGTTAAGCGGCGGCAAATAGAGCATATGGAGGTTTCATCTTAGATGACGGCGAAGAACATTTTTGTAAAAGGCGCAAGGGAGCATAACTTAAAGAACATTGATATTGAAATTCCGCGTGATGAGCTGATTGTGTTTACCGGCCTTTCCGGTTCGGGAAAATCCTCCCTTGCTTTCGATACCATCTATGCCGAGGGGCAGCGCCGCTATGTCGAATCGCTTTCCTCCTACGCCCGTCAGTTCCTGGGGCAGATGGAAAAACCGGATGTGGATTATATTGAAGGGCTTTCTCCCGCGATTTCCATCGACCAGAAAACAACGTCGAAAAACCCGCGTTCCACGGTCGGAACCGTAACGGAAATCTACGATTACCTGCGTCTTCTGTATGCCCGCATCGGTGTGCCGCACTGCCCGATCTGCGGCCGGGAGATCAAGCAGCAAACGATTGACCAGATTGTCGACCGAATTCTGAATTTACCGGAAGGAACGAAAATTCAGGTGCTCGCTCCGGTTGTCCGCGGCCGTAAAGGGGAACATGTAAAAGAGTTTGAGGCCGCGCGCAAGGGCGGTTTTGTCCGCGTTCGCGTGGACGGCATCATTTACGATTTATCCGAGAATATCAAGCTCGAGAAAAACGTGAAGCATACCATTGAAATTGTTGTGGACAGGCTTGTCATTCATCCCTCCATTCAGTCGCGCCTTTCCGATTCGATTGAAACGGCATCCGCGTTGGCGGGCGGGATTACGGCTGTGAGCGTTGTGGATGGGGAAGACATCACCTTTTCGCAGAATTACGCCTGTCCGGAACACGGTATCAGCGTGGAAGAGCTTTCTCCGCGGATGTTTTCCTTTAACAATCCGTTCGGCGCCTGCCCGAAATGTACCGGGCTCGGCGTATTTATGAAAATCGACCCGGATTTGATTATTCCGGATAAATCACTTTCTATTAACAAAGGCGGGCTGAAGGCGAGCGGCTGGGCGATGGAGGGCAGCACGATTGCCTCCATGTATATGCGCGCCCTTGCAAAGCATTATCATTTTTCCCTTGATACACCGATGGGAAAACTTCCGCCGGAGATTATCGATATTCTTCTTTACGGCACCAAAGGGGAAAAAATTAAGGTGGAGCGCCGGAACGAATACGGAAGCGGCGTTTACCAGACGGAATTTGAAGGAATTATCAATAATCTGGAACGGCGTTTCCGTGAAAGCCAGAGCAACTGGATTAAGGAAGAAATCGAATCCTATATGAGCGCGATTCCCTGCGACGCCTGCCATGGAAAACGCTTGTCTCCGGTCAGCCTGGCTGTGACCGTCGGCGGGATCAATATCAGCGATTTTTGCGATAAGTCCGTCACACAGGCGCTGGACTTTATCAATGACCTGACCCTTTCCGAGCGGGACGCAATGATCGCTTCGGCCATTTTAAAGGAAATCAAAAGCAGGCTGGGATTCCTGAAAAGCGTCGGGCTGGAATATCTGACCCTTTCCCGTTCCTCCGGCACGCTTTCCGGGGGAGAAAGCCAGCGTATCCGCCTTGCCACGCAGATCGGTTCGTCCCTCATGGGCGTGCTGTATATCCTTGATGAACCGAGTATCGGCCTTCATCAGCGCGACAACGACAAGCTTCTTGCCACCCTCAAGCACCTGCGCGATTTGGGCAATACCGTAATCGTGGTGGAACATGACGAAGACACCATGCGCGCTTCCGACCATATTGTGGATATCGGTCCGGGCGCGGGAATCCACGGCGGCAATGTCGTGTTCAACGGCAAGGTTGAAGACATTGTGAATTGCAAAGAATCCATTACCGGGCAATATCTGAGCGGAGCAAAACGGGTGGAGGTTCCCGAAACCCGGCGCAAAGGCAACGGGAAAAAACTGAAAATTATCGGTGCTTCCCAGAACAATCTGAAGAATATCGATGTGGAGATTCCACTTGGAGAGTTTGTCTGTATTACAGGGGTTTCCGGTTCGGGAAAGTCATCCCTTATTAATGAAATTCTGTACAAATACCTTGCTTCGGAGCTGAACGGAGCGAAATGCCGTCCGGGCGCGTTTAAAGCGATGAAAGGCGTTTCGGGGCTGGACAAGGTGATTCAGATCAATCAGTCTCCGATCGGAAGAACCCCGCGTTCCAATCCCGCCACCTATACCGGCGTGTTTACGGATATCCGCGAGTTGTACGCTTCCACGCAGGATGCCAAGCTGCGCGGTTTCAGCTCGGGCCGTTTTTCCTTTAATGTAAAAGGCGGGCGCTGTGAAGCCTGCCAGGGCGACGGCATTATCAAAATCGAAATGCACTTTCTGCCGGATGTATACGTCCCGTGCGATGTCTGCAAGGGAAGACGCTATAACCGGGAAACGCTCGAGATTAAATATAAAGGCAAAAATATCTATGACGTGCTGGAGATGACGGTAGAGGAAGGGCTGGAGTTCTTTTCCAGCATTCCGAAAATTGCGCGGAAGCTGCAAACATTACAGGAAGTGGGGCTGGGATACATTAAAATCGGGCAGCCGGCTACTACACTGTCCGGCGGTGAAGCGCAGCGCGTAAAGCTTGCAACCGAGCTTTCCAAACGCCCGACCGGAAAAACCATTTATATTCTGGACGAACCGACAACCGGCCTCCATATTGCGGACGTTCACAAGCTGATCGAAGTTCTGCAGAAGCTGGTGGACAACGGCAACACGGTTGTGGTGATCGAGCATAATCTGGACCTGATTAAGACGGCCGATTATATTATCGACCTCGGGCCGGAAGGCGGGGACGGCGGCGGAAGAGTGATCGCCAAAGGAACTCCGGAGCAAATTGTAAAAGTGAAAGAATCTTACACGGGGCAGTATCTGAAAAAGCTGCTTCTGAAATAGAGAAAGGCCATACGGCTGCATTGCAGCCGTATGGCCTGTTCGTTCTGTTATTTTGTACTGTCCGGTAATTCGGCGCTTTCCTTTTCCAGCTTTAAGAAGGAAGGCTTGATTTCCGAAATCATAATGGAAAGGAAAATCAATACCGAGCCAAAGAAAGTTTTTATAGTCAGCGATTCGCTCAGGAAAATAATTCCGAATATGGAACCAAACAGAGACTCCATCGACATGATCAGTGAAGCCCTTGCCGGCGGGGTGTATTTTTGGCAGACGGTTTGCAGGACGAGCGCAATCAGCGTACAGAAAATTCCGATATACAAAGTTGCCAAAATGGAATTTGTATTCATTTTTGTCGGAAACGGTTCGGTGAAAAGGGCAACGACAAGCGCTAAAATTCCGGTAACGACAAATTGTGTAAAAGAAATTAGAATAGGGTCATTCTTTTCGGTTAAAATACTTACTGCTACAATTTGCGCGGCAAAGGTGACACCGCAAAACAGCGAAAGCGTATCGCCGATATTCATGGAGAAACCGGAGCGAAGGGTAAGCAGGCCAATGCCCGCTATGCATAAGAGCGCCGCTCCGATATTATATCCGTCCGGCTTTTCTTTTCGGATGATCCAATATAAAAATGGAACGACAATTACATATACCGCTGTCAGGAATGCATTGTTTCCGGCTGTTGTATATTGTATCCCGATGGTCTGAAGATAATAGCCGATGAACATCAATACGCCAAGGATGATACCGGATTTTACGCAGTCCCAATCTATTTTTTTCAGCCGGTTAAAGAAGATCACGCACATCAGGCTGACGGCAATTCCAAAACGCATGGCAATCATATAACTGGGCGGTACCGTATCAACAGCGTTTTTCACCGCGACAAAACCGCTGCCCCAGATGACGGTTGTCACAACCAGCCCCAAATCGGCTGCCATTGCTTTGTTTTTTATTTTCAATCATTACACCTCGTTTGATCCATTGCTGTATATTATATCATTTATGCTTTTTTCGCGCAAGCGGAAAGGCCGGTTACTGGATAAAATAATGGAAGCCACTGCATGTTCATAAATTTTTATTATAATATTTCTTTCCTAAAGTAAGGGTTTGTGATATAATATTTTTTGAATTTAACCAAGTAAAATTTGGAGATGAATAATTGAATGTTAGGTATAGAACAGCGTTCCGTTTGTGAAGGCGTAAATTTCAGAAGCGTGAAAGATACCCGGTTTAAAACGGTTCGTATGTCCGTTAATTTTCTATTGCCGATACAAAAACAAACCGCGGCTTCCAATGCGATTTTACCTTTTTTACTTAGCCGCGCCAGCAGGGAGTACCCTGATTTTACAAAACTCGGCCAGCGTTTGGCGAAGCTTTACGGCGCTGAACTGAACGCGGATGTTCAGAAGCTTGGCGACGCACAGCTTCTTTCGCTTTCCGCAGCCGGCATTGCGGATCGTTATGCACTGCACGGCGAGCATATTGCGGCGGAACTGTCCAAGCTTCTTTGCAGCATTATTTTTGACCCTCCGTTTGAAGACGGCCTGTTTCCGAAGGAAGGCTTTGAACAGGAAAGACGGCAGACAATTGAACTGATTGATTCCGAATTTAACGATAAGCGTATTTATGCAAGGCAGCGCTGCGAAGAGATTATGTGCGGCGATGAGCCGTACGGAATTAAGCGCTACGGCAGCAGAGAAGATATCCAGAACCTGAAACGCGAAGAGCTTACCGAAGCTTGGCGCTTTCTAATCAATAACGCCAAAACGGAGATCATGGTTTTAGGCGACTGTGATCCGGCTCCGGTTTATGAAGGCTTCTGTGAAGCGTTTCAGAAGCTGAACAAAAAAGCGGCCGTGGACTGCCCGACGAAAATCCGGAAACAGGCGGATCAGGTCAAAAACGTTACCGATAAGATGGATATCGCACAGTCGAAACTGGTGATGGGTTTCCGGACGCAGACGGCGATTCCGGACGAAAGAGTGGAAGCCACTACCCTGATGACCGCGTTGTACGGCGGAACGCCCAACTCGAAACTGTTTCTGAACGTCCGTGAAAAGCTGAGCCTTTGCTATTATTGCAGTTCGTTATACAATGCCATGAAGGGCATTATGCTGGTTCAAAGCGGGGTTGAAACGAAAAATATCGAGAAAGCCAGGGAGGAAATCCTGACGCAGCTTGATAAAATTAAAAAAGGCGAATTCGACGACGGCGAAATCGATGCGGCGAAGCTGAGCATGAGCAACAGCTATCATACGCTTTCCGATTCACTGGGCGGTCTGGAAGCCTGGTATCTTTCGCAGACTTTTTCCAATCAGATTAAACGTCCGGAGGAAGCGGCGGCAATTATTAATTCCGTCACCCGTCAGGAAATTATTGACGCGGCAAACCGTGTAACACTGGATACGGTTTATCGTTTGGAGGGAAACGGGGAGGAACAAATATGAATGTGATCAAAGAGATTAAAAGCGACCGGATCGGCGACCGGTATTATGAAGTGGATCATCCGTCCGGACTGAAAATCTTCGTTTATCCGAAAGAAAACAATAATTCCACTTACGCCGTTTTCGGTACCAGGTACGGATCAATCGATACCTGCTTCCAATCGACCGAGGACCGTGAGCCGAATAAAGTTCCGGCCGGAATTGCCCACTATCTGGAGCACAAGCTTTTTGAAAGCGAAGACGGCGACGCCTTTGCGCGCTATGCAAAAACGGGTGCTTCGGCGAATGCGTATACTTCGTTTGATAAGACCTGCTATTTGTTTTCCTGCACGGAAAATGTATATGAATCTTTGGAAATCCTGCTGGATTTTGTTCAGTCGCCTTATTTTACCGAGCAGACGGTAAAGAAGGAGCAGGGCATCATTGGGCAGGAAATTCGTATGTATGACGATGACCCGCAGTGGCGCGTTATGTTTAATCTTTTGCGTGCAATGTATCATACGCATCCGGTAAAAATCGACATCGCCGGAACGGTGGAAAGTATTGCGGAGATTACGCCGGAGCTGCTTTATAAATGCTATCATACCTTTTATAACCTGAACAATATGGTGCTGTGCGTGGCGGGCAATGCGGATGTAAACAAGGTGCTTGCGCTTTGTGATAAAATGCTGAAGCCTTCTAAGCCCCTTGCCATCGACCGCATTTTTGAGGATGAGCCGGACGAAATCGTTCAAAGCCGGATTGAGCAGAAACTTCCGGTTTCCACAACGATTTTCGAGCTTGGGTTCAAAGAAAAGGCCGGAAAGAGACGTGCTTCGGCGGAAGAAATAGCCCAGACGGAAATTCTTCTGGAATTAATGGCGTCGGATTCATCCCCGCTTTTCCGCAGGCTGCTGGACGCGGAGCTGATCAACCAGTCTACTTTTGCGTACGAATATTTTGAAGGACCGGGTTATGCATCCGTTATTTTTTCCGGTGAATCGAAAGATCCGGATGCCGTAGCGGAGGAAATTAAAAAAGAAGCGGAGAAGCTTCGTACACAGGGCCTTGACCCGGACGCCTTTGAGCGCTCGAAAAAAGCGGTCTACGGCCGTCTCGTATCCTCGTTCAACAGCGTGGATAACCTGGCAAACACGATGGCTTCCCTTGCTTTTACAGGCCATGAACTGTTTCATTATGTTGATTCGGTTTCGCAGGCGGATATCGGCTCCGTACAGGCCCGTCTGAATGCGCAGTTACTGGCGGATTCTTCTGCTCTTTCCGTAATCAAACCGATGGATTAAGCGCAGGAAAATTCTGTCAAACCTTCCCACGCGAAGGTTGACGGAATCTTTCATTTTACGCGTGGAGAATGGTGGAGTATATGTATCATGTTCAATTTCCCGGATTAGGCTTCCATTTTACAATTAATCCGAATGCTTTTTCAATCGGCGGGTATTCGGTGAAATGGTACGGTGTAATTATAGCGGTAGGATTTTTGCTTGCTTTTTCCTACGCAATGGCAAGCTGTAAAAAGTTCAATATTGATCAGGATAAGCTGATTGACGTGATAATCGTCGGTATGATCGGCGGCATTATCGGCGCAAGGGCCTATTATGTCATATTCGACACCAGCGATCAGTATTTAAGGAATCCGATCAGCGCACTTTACATTTGGGAGGGCGGCCTTGCGATTTACGGGGGAATCATCGGCGGTATGCTCTGCGGTTCCCTGATGGCAAAATTCCGGAAAATCAGCATCCCCGCTGTTTTGGATATTGCCTCTCTCGGCTTTTTAATCGGACAGGCGGTCGGCCGCTGGGGAAACTTTGTCAATCAGGAAGCCTTCGGCGTTGAAACGAAGCTTCCGTGGGGCATGGTCAGCGAAAACACATATGCGGTTACCAATAATCCGGTGCACCCCTGTTTCCTTTATGAATCCCTGTGGTGTATTCTGGGCTTCGTGCTGCTACATATTTTCAGCCGCAAGCTCAGAAGATATGACGGGCAGGTATTTCTCCTGTATTTGATCTGGTATGGCGTTGGCCGCTTCTTTATCGAAGGCCTGCGGACCGACAGCCTGATTACGCCGGTTTTGCCTTTGCGGGTGTCACAGGTTGTTGCGGCGGCAACCGTTCTTACCGGTATTATCTTGTTGATTATTTTCCGCAGCCGTACCTCGCTTATCGGATGCGGTTCTGCAAAAGTAATGGAACTGAACGCCATTGTGGATGAAGTTCCGGCAGTATGCATCGAAAGCGGCGCAAACGAAGAAATCGGAAACGATGCGGAAAAGGCGGAAGATTCCGCTGATTCAGCGCCGGAAGAATCCACGCAGGCTGAGGAAACGTCTGCCGGGGAACCTGCTGCGGAAGAAACGGCGGAAGAAGTTCCGGCTGAGGAAGAAAAAGAAGCTACGGAAACGAATACGAAATAGAAATAGGGAGGCAGACAATGGCTGTTCGGATTGACGGAAAGGCAGTTGCGGCGGAAGTACGCGCAAAGGTAGCGCTTGAAGTGGCGGAGATGGTAAAGCAAGGAATCACGCCCGGACTTGCGGTTGTGATTGTCGGTGATGATCCCGCATCAAGAACCTATGTCAATAATAAGAAAAAGGCCTGTGCGCAGGCGGGTATTTATTCCGAGGAATATGCGCTTCCTGCTTCTGCTTCACAGAATGAATTAATGGAGCTGGTCGCAAAGCTGAATGCGAAAAAGGAGATTCACGGGATTCTTGTTCAGTCCCCGCTGCCGAATGGCCTGAATGAGGAAGCGGTAGTGGAAGCGATTCATCCGGAAAAGGATGTCGACGCGTTTCATCCTTCCAATGTCGGCCGGATTATGATCGGAAATTATCATTTCCTGCCCTGCACCCCCGCAGGTGTTATTGAACTTCTGCACTCGGAGAATATTGAGATCGCGGGAAAGAACTGTGTTGTAATCGGCCGCAGCAATATTGTCGGCAAACCGATGGCGATGCTTTTGCTTCATAACAACGGCACGGTTACCATTTGTCACAGTAAAACAAAAAATCTGAAAGAAGTTTGCAGGAACGCGGACATTCTTGTTGCGGCGGTCGGGAAACCGAAGTTTGTAACCGCGGATATGGTGAAACCCGGAGCAGCGGTGATTGATGTCGGCATGGACCGTGATGAAAACGGTAAACTGTGCGGCGATGTCGATTATGAAAACGTAGAAAAAGTGGCGTCTTACATAACGCCGGTTCCGGGCGGAGTAGGTCCGATGACGATTGCAATGCTTCTTAAGAACACAGTGACGGCAGCCAAAAGTCAGAATGGATTACAATAAAAGGCTTTGTCTTCTGGATGCTGTCCGATTGAGGTTTTAGAATGGACAACCTTTTAGAGAAAATCGATTTTCCAAAAGATTTGCAAAAGTTTTCAATCAGCGAGCTGAATGAATTATGCGATGAAATACGCGAAAAAATTATAAAAACGGTTTCCAACAACGGAGGACATCTGGCTTCCAATTTAGGTGTTGTGGAATTGACCATTGCACTGCACAAGGTGTTTCCCTCGGAGAATGATAAAATTGTCTGGGATGTCGGTCACCAGTCCTATACGCATAAAATTTTAACCGGAAGACGGGATTCCATTTCAACAATCCGGACCAAAGGAGGCCTTTCCGGTTATCCCAACCGGCAGGAAAGCCCCTACGACGCATTTAATGCCGGGCACAGCAGTACCTCTATTTCCGCAGCGCTTGGTATCGCCAATGCAAAAAATCTTACCGGTGAACCGGGCCATGTGATTGCCGTAATCGGTGACGGCGCGCTGACCGGCGGGCTTGCCTATGAGGGCTTAAATAACGCGGGGCGCTTTAAAAAAAATTTCATTGTTATTTTGAACGATAATAAGATGTCCATTTCCCGCAATGTGGGTTCCATGGCGCGTTATCTGGCGCATATCCGCACAAAACCAGGATATTTCCGGGTAAAGGGCAATGTGGAAAACGCTCTCGACAGACTTCCGCATATCGGTCAGCCGATCCACCATTTTCTTTCGAAATCAAAAATGGCTTTAAAACAGATTTTATACAACAATACCATTTTTGATTATATGGGATTTTACTATTACGGTCCTTTTGACGGACATGATCTGGAAAAATTAATTGATGTACTGGAAAACGCAAAAAATATTAACCATCCGGTGCTCCTGCATGTCCTGACGCGCAAAGGAAAGGGATATTCTTTTGCGGAGCAGAACCCCGGAGCGTTCCACGGAATCGCGAGCTTTGATATTAAAACCGGTAAATCCCATTCTTCCGGCGAAAGTTTTTCCAGTGTATTTGGAAACCACCTCTGCACGCTGGCGGCAAACGACAGCCGTATTTGCGCAATAACGGCCGCCATGCAGATGGGAACGGGATTAACCGGATTTGCAAGGCAGTATCCCGAGCGGTTTTTCGACACCGGCATTGCCGAGGAGCACGCGGTTACCTTCGCGGGCGGTCTCGCTTCCGGCGGCATGCATCCTGTCTTTGCCGTTTATTCAACGTTTTTGCAGCGCGGCTATGACCAGATCATCCATGATGCCGCTATCCAAAGGGTGAAGGTAACCTTTGCGATCGACCGTGCGGGAGTGGTAGGGGAAGACGGGGAAACGCATCAGGGCATTTTTGATGTGGCGTTTTTAAATACCATTCCCAATATAACGGTATTTTCCCCCGCGTATTATGACGAGATGTACAGGGATCTTGATCAGGCAATTTATCATTGTGACGGCATTTCCGCCGTTCGTTATCCGCGCGGAAAACCGTTTTTCAAGCCATACGATTTCGAAAGCAAGGGAATGACGTTTGACTCTTACGGCGAGAAAAATGCGAAAATTGTCATTGTGACCTATGGAAGGTTATTTTCATTCGCCTGCAAGGCAATTTCCGAATTGAAAAACAGCGGTATTTCCGTTCGTATAATAAAATTGAATCGAATTATACCGGTTGATCCGGACGCCATTGCGGATGCGGCGAATGCAGCAACAATCTTTTTCTTTGAAGAGGGGATTCAGCAGGGGGGAGTCGGAGAGCATTTCAGCTTCCTGTTGAATAAAACAGGATATAAAGGCAAATATTTTTTGCGGGCGATTACCAATTTTGTTCCGCATGCAACCATGCTGCAGTCGCTCAGCGCTCTGGGGCTTGACGACAAAGAAATGGTGAATATGATTCTAACGGAGTGCAAACATTGATAGAGAAAAAAAGGCTTGACTGTCTGCTTTTTGACCTTGGGCTTGCGGAAAGCAGGGAAAAGGCAAAAGCAATGATCATGTTGGGCAATGTATATGTAAATAACCAAAAGTCGGACAAACCGGGCACGATGCTGCCGGCAGATACAAAAGTGGAAGTACGCGGCGAGAAGATGCCCTATGTCAGCCGGGGCGGCTGGAAGCTTGAAAAAGCGATGTCCGTTTTTCCGATCGATTTAAAAGATAAAATTACGATGGATATCGGGGCTTCCACCGGGGGCTTTACCGATTGTATGCTGCAAAACGGGGCAAAAAAGGTTTATTCGATTGATGTCGGCTACGGTCAGCTTGCCTGGAAGCTGCGGACCGACCCCCGGGTAGTGAATCTGGAGCGTACCAATGTACGATATATAACGCCGGAACAGGTTCCGGATAAAATTGATTTTTTCAGTGTGGATGTATCCTTTATCTCGCTGTGCCTCGTCCTTCCTCCGGCAAGAGCTCTCATGTCGGAAAACGCACAGGCGGTCTGCCTCATCAAACCCCAGTTTGAGGCGGGACGCGGAAAGGTCGGCAAAAAGGGCGTTGTAAGGGATAAAAATGTTCATATCGAAGTCATTGATAAAATTGCGCATTTTGTATTGGAAAACGGCTTTTCCATATTGGGATTGACGTATTCCCCGATAAAAGGGCCGGAAGGGAATATTGAATATCTTATTTTTCTTCAGAAATCCGAAAAGCCGGTCAGTGTCGAACTGGATATAAAAGGCCTTGTAGAAGAGTCACATAATCAATTAAGTGGTGGTGATTGATTTTGAAAATAGCCCTCATTCCGAATTTAAGCAAGCATAACGCTCAGCTTCATACGCTGGAGGTTATTGATAAGCTGCATAAATTCGGAGCGGAAGTCTTCATGCGTTCGAATTTGAAAGGCTGTTTTCCAAATTCAAAGATTGCGTTTTATGATGATTTTGATAAAATGATGGCTGACTGCGACGTTGTAATCGCGGTGGGCGGCGACGGGACGATCATCCATTGCTCCCGGCACGCCGCGGCGGCGGGAAAACCGATCTTAGGAATTAATGTCGGCCGTCTCGGGTTTGTAGCCGAACTGGAAACCAATGAGCTGGACAGGCTGAAGGATTTAGTGGAGGGTCATTATTCGATTGAAAATCGGATGCTTCTGGAAATCCGGCTTGAAAATAACGGGCGTCAGGAAACCTACTGTGCTTTAAATGATGCCGTTATCGCGCGCGGGGCACTGTCCAGAATATTGGACTTTACCGTTCATTTCAACAGTAAAAATGTATGCAATTACCGTGCGGACGGACTGATTATCTCTACGCCTACCGGTTCTACCGCGTATTCCCTTTCCGCCGGCGGGCCGGTAATCGACCCGAGCCTCCGGTGCACGCTGCTTACGCCGATCTGCCCGCATTCCCTGTTGAGCCGGCCGGTTGTTTTTGGCCCGGATGCCGAGCTGAGCGTTACGGCTACTTCAAATTACAACAGCGAGATTTTTCTTACCATTGACGGTGATACGTTTATTCAGATAGCGGATAACCAAAGAATCGATTTTTGCCGCTCGGAACGTGTGGCAAGTATTATAAAATTGAAAGATAATAACTTTTATGAAGTCGTTAATCAAAAATTAGCGGAAAGGAGAAATTGATTTGAAAACAAGACGACACGCAAAAATTCTTGAGCTGATCAACGCGTATACGATTGATACACAGGAAGAACTGCTGCGACGCCTGCGGGAGGATGGGTTTGATGTGACTCAGGCTACCGTGTCCCGCGATATTAAAGAATTAAGACTGATTAAAACGCTGTCCCCTGACGGGAAATACAAATACTCCGCAGGACGGGACAATACAAGGGATTATTCCTCGAAATTTTATTCCCTTTTGTCCGATTCCGCGGTACAGATTAACTGTGCCGGAAATATGGTTATTATTAAATGTTTAACCGGTATGGCGCAGGCTGTCTGCGCGGCAATGGATTCCATGCACTGGCCGAACATTGTTGGAACCCTTGCGGGCGACGATACGATCTTTATCGTTGTTAAAAATGAAGAACAGGCACAGCAAATGGTATCTGAATTGAAAAAAATGGTTGGGTGATTGCCATGTTGTCTCAGCTTTATATAGAAAATATTGCAGTGATTGAAAAAGCCGGCATTGATTTTCATGACGGCTTGAATGTCCTGACCGGTGAAACCGGCGCGGGAAAATCCATTGTCATTGATTCGATTAATGCCATCCTTGGAGAAAGAACATCGCGCGAATTAATCCGTACCGGCGCGCGCTCTGCTTTTGTTACCGCAGTTTTTTCGAATATAGGGGAACAGACGGTTCAGAAACTGACCGAGCTCGGATATACGCCCGAAGAAGACGGAAGCGTTATGATTCAGCGTGAAATCCATACGGACGGCAAGGCCGTCTGCCGCATCAACAGCCGGCCGGCGACCGTATCGGTCTTAAAGGCAGTCGGGCCGTTTCTGATCAACATCCACGGACAGCATGAAAGCTATGATTTGTTATCTCCCGATTTACATATCCGCTATATTGACCGAATGGGCGTGCCGGAAGATCTTTTGAAAACCTATCAGGATGCTTTCAGCGCAATGAACCGAATTAAGAGCAAGCTGGATTCCAACCAAATGGATGAAGCGCAGAAAGCAAGGAAAATTGATTTATTAACGTATCAGATTCAGGAACTGGAAGCTGCCGACCTGCATGCCGGAGAGCAGGATGAGCTGAATCATACAAGAACCAAATTTCTGAATATTGAAAAGATCGTGGATTCGGTCAATGCCGCAAAATCCGCTTTGAATGGGGAAGAAAGCTTCGAAGGCGCTTTGTCCTCCGTTTCCACCGCGGCAGACGCTTTGGCGGAAGCGGAGCGGTATTACCCCGAAATTCACGCTCTGGCGGAAAGAATCAAGAATATTCAGTACGAGTTGGAAGACTGCGGCGAAGAAATCCGAAATTTAACGGCCGATTTGGAATATGATCCCGGTGAACTTGAAAGAATAGAAGCAAGGCTGGATGTCCTGTATCGGCTTGGCCTGAAATACGGTGGTTCCGTCGAAAAGATGCTTGAATTTCTGGAGGATTCCAAAAGGCAGTTGGAAGATATTCAGCTTTCGGACGAAAAGACGGCACAATTGACAAAAGAATATCGCGAAACGAAAGCACAGGCGGAAAAGCTTGCCGAAGAAATTTCGGCCCGCCGCAAAAAGACAGCGGAGGCTTTTGCTGCGAAAGTAAAAGGGGAACTGCGTTTCCTCGATATGCCGAATATTGATTTTCAGGTGGAACAGGAACGCTGTGAATTAAATTCCCTTGGCTGCGATAAAGTGCAGTTTTTAATATCGACCAATCCGGGCGAACCGGCGAAACCGATTGCGAAAATTGCGTCCGGCGGCGAACTGTCGCGTATTATGCTGGCGATTAAAACGGTTTTGGCCGATAAGGACGATATCGACACGCTGATCTTCGACGAAGTGGATACAGGCGTCAGCGGCAGCGCCGCGCAAAAGGTCGGGCTGAAGCTCCGCGAGGTTTCCGGAAACCGTCAGGTCATCTGTGTTACGCATCTGGCCCAGATTGCCGCTTTGGCAAATACCCAGTATCTCATTAAAAAGCATGTAAAGGACAATAAAACCTTTACCGATGTGGCGGAATTGGATTTCGACGGCAGAAAGCAGGAGCTGGCCCGGATTATGGGCGGTTCGCAGATTACGCCGCTTTTGCTCCAGAACGCCGAAGAAATGCTGAAAATGGCACAGAATAACGAATAAGACTTGACATTGACAAATTGATTCGATATAATGCATTATAATGGCAATGAAGGGAAGAAGTAATCCGATCATACGGCAAAGAGAGCCTGCGGGCGGTGTAAGCAGGCGCGTCAGTCGGAAGAAATACATCCCGGAGCCGCCGGACTGAACGGTATCCATTAGGTCCGGCCGTGGTAGCGCACGTTACAGCGCGTGGGTATTATTTGTACCCGTAAGGCCGCATCTGTGAAGCTGTGGCGAACTGAGGTGGTACCGCGGTTATTCCGCCCTCTGCAAAAATGCAGGGGGCGTTTTTTATACCCCCTGATGAAAAATGGAGGAAAAAACATGGGAGTATTTGAAGAACTCAGAGACAGGGGCTTAATTGCCCAGATGACGGATGAGGAGAAAATTAAAGATCTTCTCAACAATCACAAAACGACCTTTTATATCGGGTTTGACCCGACGGCGGACAGCCTTCACGTAGGTCATTTTGTTCAGATTATGGTTATGGCTCATATGCAGCGCGCGGGACATACGCCGATTGCTTTATTCGGCGGCGGAACCGGCATGGTCGGCGACCCGTCCGGAAAATCCGATATGCGCAAAATGCTGACGAGAGAAGAAATCGACCATAATATTCAGTGTTTCCAAAAGCAAATGTCAAGGCTGATTGATTTTTCCGAGGGGAAAGCGATTATGGCCAACAATAAAGACTGGCTGCTGAATTTGAACTATATTGAATTTTTACGGGATGTAGGCGTACATTTCTCCGTAAACCGCATGCTTGCCGCGGAATGCTACAAGCAGCGCATGGAGAAGGGGCTTTCTTTCTTTGAGCTGAATTATATGATTATGCAGAGCTACGATTTTGTGGAATTGAACCATAGATATAACTGCCAGCTGGAGCTTGGCGGGGATGATCAGTGGAGCAATATTATCGGCGGCGTGGAGCTGCTTCGCCGCAAGGAGGGCAAGGATGCTTACGGCATGACGTTCACCCTCCTGACAACCAGCGAGGGCAAAAAGATGGGCAAGACGGAAAAGGGCGCGGTATGGCTCGATCCGGAAAAGACAACCCCCTTCGAGTTTTACCAGTATTGGCGCAATATCGGGGACGCCGATGTGATTAAATGCCTGAAAATCCTGACTTTCCTGCCGCTGTCCCAAATCAATGAGCTGGCAAAGCTGGAAGGCGGGGAGCTCAATCAGGCGAAAGAAATTCTGGCCTATGAAGTTACCAAGCTGATTCACGGGGAGGAAGAAGCAAACAAGGCGCAGGAAGGCGCGCGCGCATTGTTTGGCACCGGCGAAAATACGGATAATATGCCGTCCACCGATCTTACTGCCGCGGATTTCACAGACGGCGAAATCGGCGTATTGGATCTTCTGGTAAAAACAAAGCTTGCTCCGTCAAGGGGAGAGGGAAGACGCCTGATTGAGCAGGGCGGCATTTCCATTGACAATGAAAAAGTTTCCGAAACGACGGCAAAGCTGGCTTTAAAGGATTTTGAGAAAAGCTATATTATTATCAAAAAGGGCAAGAAAGTCTATCACAAAGTCAATTTGGCGGACTGATTTCCGGTCCGGGTAAAGAGCAGGTCCGCGTCTGGTTTTCAGGCGCGGGCCGTTTTGATTGATTTTTGGCGTTCTTTTCCTTATAATAAGAATATTGATTTTTACGGAGGAAAACACAAATGAAGAGAAAATGCTCCTATCTGACCGCGCCCGCCGCGGTGGCACTTTTGCTGTTATCCGTATTTTGTGTTTGCCAGATGTACCCCTTCGGAACAAAAACGCTTTCCTGGTGCGATATGGACCAGCAGGTTATCCCGTTTTTACTGGATTTTAAGGATATTCTATCGGGCAAAGCAAATCTGTTCCTGAACATGCAGAATTCCGGGGGCATGAATTTCTGGGGTGTTTTTCTCTTCTTTATTTCCAGCCCGTTTACGTTCCTCGTTGCTTTTATCGATAAGGCAGGCATTTATCAATTCGTAAATATTCTTGTCTTATTAAAAATGATGACGTGCGCACTGACGGCCGAAATTTTTTTCCGGTATCGTTTCAAAAATCTCAGTTTGATGCAAAGTACGGCTCTGTCGGTCATGTATGCTTTCTGCGGCTATACGATGTTCTATTATCAGAATCACGTATGGCTCGATATGATGTATTTGTTTCCGGTTCTTTTAATCGGGCTGGACAGACTGATTCACAAGGAAAAAACAGGGCTCTATATTTTTTCTTTCACCGCCATGCTGACGGTAAATTTTTATCTGAGCTATATGGTCACGATTTTTCTCGTGATTTCCTTTGGCCTGTACATCTTTTTTTTCGCTCCGCGGGAGCGGCGCGGAAGAATCGTATTGCTGTTCGAAATTTCCACTTTACTGGTGGCTTTGCTTACGGCGGTGGTCTGGATTCCGGCGCTGATGCAGTATGTCCAGTCCGCAAGGACGGGGAATTTATTTACCAGCCTGCGGGTGGGAACCCTTTTTACCCGATTTGATACAACGCTGGCGGTGATCCTCTGTACAAGCGCCGTTTTTTCAGCAGTCGTGATGTATCTGCTGTTTGTAAAAAAGCAGACGGAAACCGCCGCTTTCTCCTTTTATCTTTTCCTGCTGATGATGATTCCGGTTTTTATCGAACCGGTCAATAAAATGTGGCATACGGGGAATTATCAGGCCTTTCCCGTGCGTTATGGGTATATCACCGTCTTTTTCGGCCTGATTCTGCTTGCTGTCGTCATAGCAGGTATCAATGAGGACACCCGGTTCACGCACAGCCGCATCATTCCGTTATTTGGCGCGATGCTGGCGGTCGGCGCCGTATTTGTAGCGGAATGCCTGATTCTTTACAAGGACTATCACACGGTAACGGTTTATACGAGGACACTGTGGGGAAACAGCGAAAGCCTGCGCTTGCTGCTCGCTTTTTCCTTTACGGCGGCGCTTGCCTATCTGGTTCTGCTCCTTCTTTACCGTTACAGACAGCTTAGTAAAAGGGCCTTTTCCGTGCTGCTTTGCATGATTGTGCTTTTGGAAGCCGTCTTTAATTCCAGCGTTTACATCGCTTCCGCTGCGAACAGCGCGAGAAGCGAATTACCGGTTATTGATCTGAGCGGAAAAATTCAGGATGACGCGCTCTACCGCGTGAAAACCGAGAAAAAGTATTTTGACGTTAATCTTGTCGGCAGCATGGGGTATAATACGCTGAGCCATTATACCTCGCTGACAAACGAAAGCTTTATGTATACCATGAAAAAACTGGGCTATTCCTCCTATTGGATGGAAGTAAATTCAAACGGGGGAACCAAACTGACGGACGCGATTTTAGGAAATAAATACAGCATTGTTCAGCCCGCGGATTTACAGGAACCGAATAAAGTAATTTATAAAAATGATAAATATGAAATTGCAGAAAATGAAATGACGCTGCCGGTTGGATTTGTCATGGATGTTCGTTCGGTGGAAGCCCTGAAAAATCTGCCGAATACTTCCCGGCTGAACCTTCAGCAGGCAATTTTCGAATCTGTTTTCCATACGAAAGAAAAGCTGTTTGTGAATTATGAGCCAACAGTCAAAACCAATATTCAATATCAGCATGACAAAAATTACAGCCTGGCCTTCCGGGACAACAGTGAAACCGGAATGCTGATTTACCGGATTCCTGTAAAAGAGAAACAGACCCTTTATTTTGATTGTTTCGACCGGTTTTCCAACAACCTGATTGAGCATATTAATTCCAGCTTCAATGTTTTTGTAAATGGTAAACTAATCCAGGAAAACTACCCGAATCAGCCGAATAACGGCCTTTTAAATCTCGGAACCTTTCAGAATGAAACGGTGGAAGTCGAAGTCGAAGTGTTAAAAGAGGTTGCCGCGAAATCCTTCGGCCTTGCCGGATTAAAGGATGATGTTTTAAAGCAGGCGATCGGCAAAACGACGGCAGCCCAGTTAAAACAATCCGGAAATCAAATTGTCGGAACGGCGGCTGCGAACGACGACAGTTCCTGGCTTTTTCTGCCGATTACCGCTGATAACGGTTTTACGGCGAAGGTGAATCATAAAAGCACGGAAATTCACCGTGTCTTGGACTCGATGATGGCGGTAAAGCTGCAAAAAGGGGAGAACCGGATTTCAATTTCCTATGTCCCAACCGGATTCAAAACCGGCTTGCTTTTGTCGGCGGCGGGGATATTCCTATGTATCTTCTGGTATCGCTTCCTGAAAAAAAGAAACTATGATAAGATCAAATTTCTGGAGCTTCCGGGTCTCCTGGTTTTCACGCTGCTTCTTTTTGCCGTGATTTTTGCAATTTATCTGTTCCCAATCGGCGTCTACTTTTCATAAGAGGGCAATTGCAAAATAGCCTTGTCAAAAAATATGACATAAAAAATGCGCCTTGATCGGACTTGGAAAACCGATTTAAGGCGCATTTGCTTGCTTTTGGAGCTGTTTTTTGTATGGATTTTGTTGCAAAATCATTTTTTCAACAGCCAATTTTTTATTGCATATTCATACTTTTTTCGATTTCATGAAGCGTCTGATCAAAATCCGCTGCCGTAATCAGCAGGGAGATATCCACCTCGGACGTCGTAATAATCCGGATATCCGTTTCAATATTTGCCGCGGCTGCAAATACTTTCGCGGCTACGCCGGGTGTATTTTTCATATTTTGATCGTAAACGGAAATCTTGCAGTTTCCGCTGCTGACGATTGTTTTAATATTGGAGGTGTCGCGCAGATTGGATGTAAAAGCCAGAATTTTATCCAGGTCGTTATCGGAAATCGTAAAGGAAACGGATGTGAACGCTCCCTGCGTTGGGGCAAGCGAAATCATATCTACGTTTACATCAAAATCCGCTATTTTTTGAAACAGATTCGATATAAAGGATAATTCCGACGGACAATTCTGTAATGTGATCAGTGTAATATCATTTACGGTGGTGATCACCGGCTCTAAAATCATGAGGAAGCCTCCCTTTTTAATAAATCAGACATATTGTAAAGTCCTGCGGGCTTATCGGTCAAATAAACGGCTGCATTGACCGCGCCCGCGGCAAAAATGCCTTTCGACTGGGCGGAATGCGACAGTGTAATGACTTCCTGATTGCCGGCAAAGATGACTTCATGTTCGCCGACGATTGTTCCCCCGCGAACGGAATGAATTCCGATTTCGGAGGGATCTCTTTTTTTGCGCTGTGAATGCCGGTCATAAACATAACGCGTGTTTTCCTTTAACACGGAGGAAATCCCATCGGCAATCATTAACGCGGTACCGCTCGGCGCATCGATCTTTTGGTTATGATGCTGTTCGATGATCTCAATGTCAAATCCGCTGCCCAAAGCTTTTGCCGCCATTTTGGAAAGCTCGATCAGTAAGTTTACACCGAGCGACATGTTGCCTGAATAGAAAACAGGAACTTCGGCCGATACCCGTTTCAGTGCTTCCACCTGTGCGCCGTTGTAGCCGGTTGTGCATAAAACAAGCGGCGTTTTGTGTATCTGCGCATATTGCAGAAGCGAGGAAAGAAGCGCCGGATTCGAAAAATCAACGATGACATCCACATCTACGTTAATATCCGCCGGTTTTGCGAACACCGGGAAAGGATGTTTCTCTTCCGGGTTTATATCAATTCCGCCGACGATCATGCAATCATCCCGCTGCGCCGCACAGGAAGCGACTTCGCGTCCCATTTTGCCATTGCATCCGCCGACAATTATCCTTGTCATTTTAACGTTCCCCCGAAGGTCTTTTTATTTTAACAACTCGTATTTTTTCAATAACGCGGTAAGCTTTGCGAGAGCTTCACTGCTCATTTCCGTTAAGGGCAGGCGGCAGTCACCGCTTTTAAAGCCAAGCATCTTCATCGCCGCTTTTATAGGAATCGGGTTTACATCCATAAACATGGCTTCCATCAGCTCAATGTTTTTTAAGAAAGCGTCGCGGCTGGAAGCGATATCGCCTGCGAAATAATCCGCGCACAGCTTGTGCATGACGCCGGGAAGGATATTCGCCAGGACGGAGATAACCCCTTTTCCGCCCAAAGCCAGCATCGGCAGCGTCTGGTCGTCGTTGCCGGAATATACATGTAAATTCTCGCCGCAGAGGGAAATGGTTTTGGCGACAGAGGAAATATCCCCGTTTGCCTCTTTGGTGGCGTTAATATTCGGATGCTTGGAAAGCTCGAGATAGGTTTCCGGTTTGATATTGCAGCCCGTGCGCGACGGTACGTTGTAAACAATGATCGGCACATCGACCCGGTCGGCAATATAGGTGTAGTGCTTTACAAGCCCGGCCTGCGAGGTTTTGTTATAGTAAGGAGTAACCATCAGCAGACCGTCCGCGCCGATTTCCTGCATGGAACGGGAAAGCTCAAGCGCATAGCGGGTATCGTTGCTGCCAGAGCTTGCGATAACCGGTATCCTCTTATTTACCCGATCGATCATGAACTTTACGGCTTCACAATGCTCGTCGTGGCTTAAAACCGCGCATTCTCCGGTTGTGCCGCAGGCGATAATCGCATCTGTTCCGTTCGCAATATGAAAATCAATTAATTCACCCAATACATCATAATCCACGGAACCGTCGTCTTTCATCGGCGTTACCAGTGCGACACCGGACCCCTTAAAAATCAGCTTTTTCATGAAATACCTCCAAATCGCAAGGATTGTTAATCAAGATAGCCTTTTGCGCAAAGAAGCTCCGCCATTAATACGGCGCCGCCCGCCGCGCCGCGCAGGGTGTTGTGGGAAAGGCATACAAACTTGATGTCGTATTGCGTATCCGGGCGCAGCCGGCCGATGGAAACGGCCATGCCGTTTTCCAGGTTACGGTCCAGTCTGGACTGCGGACGGTCTTCTTCACGGAAATAATGCAGGAACTGTTTGGGCGCGCTGGGAAGCTGAAGCTCTTGCGGAACGCCCTTATAGTTTTCCCATCTGGATATGATTTCTTCCATCTCCGCTTTTTTATCAAAGGAAAGAAATACTGCGGCAGTGTGTCCGTCGGAAACCGGAACGCGCAGGCACTGCGACGTAATGCAGGGGGTAGCAGCGTTTACAATGGCGCCGTTTTCAACGTGTCCCCAGATTTTAAGGGGCTCGTTTTCCGATTTTCCTTCTTCGCCGCCGATAAACGGGATGACGTTATCAACGCTTTCCGGCCATGTCTGAAAGGTTTTGCCCGCGCCGGAAATCGCCTGATAGGTACAGGCAAGAACTTTGGTAACGTTCAAATCCATCAGAGGGTGGATTGCCGGAACATAGCTTTGCAGCGAGCAGTTTGATTTTACGGCGATAAAACCGCGTTTTGTTCCCAGTCTTTTGCGCTGGGCGTCGATTACAGCCGCGTGGCCGGGGTTGATTTCCGGGATAATCATCGGCACGTCGGCGGTCATGCGGTGCGCGCTGTTGTTCGACAGAACCGGGCATTCCGCTTTTGCGTAAGCTTCCTCCAACGCTTTGATTTCCTCTTTCTTCATATTGACGGCACAGAAAACAAAATCGACTAAAGAGGCAACCTTTTGTACGTCTTCCTCCGCGTTAAAAACGACCATGTTTTCCATGGATTTCGGCATGGGCGTCGTCATCAGCCAATGGTCGCCGACTGCTTCTTTATATGTTTTACCGGCAGAACGCGAACTGGCTGCGAGCGCCGTAACCGTAAACCACGGATGGTTTTCAAGCAATGTTGCGAACCGCTGCCCGACCATGCCGGTCGCGCCGATAATACCTACGTTATATTTTTTCATTTGTTCCTCCTTAATTATATGATAAATGTTAAAATAAATAGAATGATATTAAAAAAACCGGTTAAAAACCGGTCATCAAGTGAATATAATGCAGCTATTCGACTTTTGCCGGTTGTAATGCATATGCAGCCCGGTTCTGCCGATAGCGCTCCATCATAAAAACATGATGACAGTTGCCATGCTGTTCACAAAAGCAACCAGGGAAATTTCTGCCCTGAAATCCCCTTCGGCGAATTTACCTTTCACGGGCCATCAACGGCTTTGGCAGCTTCCGTCCCACTACTCATTAAAAATCGCGCCTCTATCTTAGATAATAATTTAATTAATAATATCATGACTTGCTATTGCTTGTCAATTTATTTATAATAAACATTTGGTAATATAATAAACAGGAGATAAAAACATGGAACTGGATTTGCAAAATTTACAGACAAAAGATTTTTATTATGATCTTCCGAAGGAACTGATCGCACAAACCCCTTTGGAACCGCGCGACTCGTCCCGCCTTTTAACGTTGAATAAAAAGACGGGCGAAATCTCCCACAAGCATTTTTATGATATTATTGACTGCTTAAACCCGGGCGACTGCCTTGTTTTAAATGATTCCCGCGTTTTACCCGCAAGACTTTACGGAATAAAAGAAGACACGGGCGCAAAGGTGGAATTTCTGCTTTTAACACACAGGGAAGGGGACGTATGGGAAGTCCTCTGCGGCCCCGGAAAACGGGCAAAGCCGGGAACGCGCTTCACTTTCGGCGACGGCCTTTTAAAAGCGGAAGTGCTGGAAATCATTGAAGACGGGAACCGCCTCGCGCGTTTCATTTATGACGGCAATTTCTATGAAATTCTGGATAAAATCGGGCAAATGCCGCTTCCTCACTATATCACAAAGCATTTGGAAGACAACGAGCGCTACCAGACGGTCTATTCCAAAGAAGTCGGCTCCGCCGCCGCGCCGACCGCCGGGCTGCATTTTACACCCGAATTGCTGGAAAGGGTAAAGCAGAAAGGCGTTAAGGTCTGCTTTGTGACCCTGCATGTGGGTCTCGGTACATTCCGCCCGGTGTCCGCCGAAAAGGTAACGGATCATAAAATGCATTCGGAACATTATTACCTGCCGAAAGAAACCGCGGACTGCATCAATGAAACCAAGAAAAACGGAGGCCGGGTGATTGCGGTCGGCACAACCAGTTGCCGCACGCTGGAATCGGTGGGAACAAAGGAAGGCTGCATAAAGGAAAGCGACGGCTGGACGGATATTTTCATTTATCCCGGCTACCGGTACAAAGTGCTTGACGGTTTGATTACGAATTTTCACCTTCCGGAAAGCACGCTGATTATGCTTGTTTCCGCTTTTGCGGGCTACCAACATATTATGAACGCATATAAAGTCGCGGTTGAAGAAAAATACCGGTTTTTCAGTTTTGGCGACGCAATGTTCATTTATTGAAAGGCGGATTTTGAATGTATAAATTGATCCGAAATGAAGGAGCGGCCCGCAGGGGCGAATTTGTTACCCCGCACGGCACCGTACAAACCCCCGCGTTTATGAACGTGGCAACCTGCGGTGCGATAAAAGGCGGTCTTTCCGCATTGGATTTGAAAGAACTGAAATGCCAGGTGCAGCTCTGCAATACCTATCACCTGCACCTGAGGCCCGGGGACGAAGATGTAAAACAGCTCGGCGGACTTCATAAATTTACCCGCTGGGACGGCCCCATTCTTACCGACAGCGGCGGGTTTCAGGTTTTTTCCCTTGCCAAACTGCGGAACATTAAAGAAGAAGGCGTAACGTTTGCGTCCCATATCGACGGACACAGGATTTTTATGGGCCCCGAGGAAAGCATGCGGATTCAGTCAAACCTCGGCTCCACGATCGCCATGGCGTTTGACGAATGCGTGGAAAATCCGGCGGAATACGATTACGCCCGGAAATCCTGCCAAAGGACCGTTCGCTGGCTTTACCGCTGCAAAGCGGAAATGGACAGGCTGAATTCTCTGCCCGATACCATCAATCAAAAGCAGATGCTGTGGGGGATTAATCAGGGAAGCACCTATGCGGATTTGCGGATTGACAATATGCGCCAAATCCGGGAACTCGGCCTCGACGGCTACGCGATCGGCGGGCTTGCGGTAGGGGAGAGCGCGGAGGAAATGTACCGCATTATCGAAGCGGTGGAACCGGAGATGCCAAAGGATAAGCCCCGCTATTTGATGGGGGTCGGTACGCCCGAAAATATTCTGGAAGCCATTAAGCGGGGCGTGGATATTTTCGACTGCGTAATGCCGTCCCGCAATGCGCGCCACGGCCACGTGTTCACGTGGGAAGGCTGCCGCAATCTGTTTAACGCGAAGTATACGCTGGACGAAGCGCCGCTCGATGAAACCTGCGACTGCCCGGCCTGCCGTAATTTTTCCCGCGCATATATCCATCATTTGTTTAAGAGCGGCGAGATGCTGGCCATGCGGCTTTGCGTGATGCACAACATCTATTTTTACAATACGCTTCTCGAAAGAATCCGGAAATCTCTGGATGAGGAGAATTTTGAAGAATTTTATAACAATAATATCCGAAAATTAGATACAAGGATCTAAAAAACCTTGCAACATGTCTGGATTATTGGTATAATCAAAACATTAAAATGGAGGTGTAGCTATTAATGAACGCATCAGCAACAAATAACACGATTATTGTTATCCTGTATATTGCCATTTTTGCCGGTTTCTACTTTTTCTTAATCCGTCCGCAGTCCAAGAAAAAGAAGAATGAGGAGAAAATGCGCAAAAGCGCGCAGGTCGGCGACGAGATTACAACGATCGGCGGCATCGTCGGCCGTGTTGTAGGGGTTAAGGAAGACGACAGCCTTATTATCGAAACCGGTTCCGACCGTGCAAAAATGCGTGTCCGCCGCTGGGCGATCGGCAGCATCGATAATACGCACGAAGAAGCAGAATAAGAATAATACGTATATCTTCGGCAAACCCTGAATATCTATTACTAGATTATTGAGGGGGCGCAGCGTATGAAGGGTAAAAAGCATACAGCAGACAATCCGATTCTGGAAGCCATACGGGCTATCGTCATCGGTTCCGTTGCCGGAGCCTTGCTTAGTGCAATCCTGCTGGGTCTTTCCGCGCTGGGATTTGTATCAGCCGGGAATTTTTCGCAAAATGTGATTTCTCCCATGATGCTTGCACTCTCTGTTTTGGGTGCTTTGACGGCCGGCTTTGTAACCGCCAAGGTATCCCATAAACGCGGTTTGGCATACGGCGCCGTTTCCGGGCTGCTGCTTTTTATTCTGTATCTTGTTGCCGGCCTGATTGCATCCAAGGAACCGGTCTCTGTTACGGCGGTAATGCGTATGATCGTAATGATCCTTTCCGGCGCAATCGGCGGCTTTCTCGGGGTAAACAAAAAATCAAAAGTAAAATAAACCCTTTTCTTATGAAATATCGTGTGATATAATAATTAAGGTTTTGAAAGTTCACTTAGGAAACGGAGGTTTTAAAGAATGAAGCAGATTAAGACTTTGAATAAAGCCAATTTGAAAGAGAGCGCAGCGAAGGGCGGCTGCGGTGAGTGCCAGGCGTCCTGCCAGTCGGCTTGCAAAACTTCCTGCACGGTTGCAAATCAAAAGTGCGAGAACGCCGACAGATAACAAATAATGATCAGCCACTAAGGGACAGATTTCTGTCCCTTAAATTTTGTGTAAACGGAGTATATACATGATTCACAAGTATTCCTTAAACGGATTTAACATTGTGCTGGATACCAACAGCGGCGCCGTCCATCTTTTTGACGATGCGCCGTTTGCTATGCTGGATTATTTAGAGAACGATGTTCCGGACAAGGCGCCTCAGGAAATGCTGGACGCTCTGAACGGAAAATACGATACAAAAACCATCGAAGAGGCTTACGACGAGCTTAAGGAGCTTTATCGTCTTGATCAGCTTTTTTCATCGGATGAGTACGAGAAATTTGCGGGGATGATGAAGGATGCCCCGCTGAAATCCCTGTGCCTGAATATTGCGCATGACTGCAATCTTCGATGCGAATACTGCTTCGCGGCAAAAGGCGACTTTGGCCGCGGCCGAATGCTGATGCCCTTTGAGGTCGGCAAGAAAGCCATTGATTTTCTGATTGAAAAATCAGAAGGCAGGCATAATCTGGAAGTAGACTTTTTCGGCGGCGAACCGCTGATGAATTTTGATGTCGTCAAGCAGATTGTCGCTTATGCCCGTGGAATTGAGAAAGAGCATAATAAAAACTTCCGCTTTACGATTACGACAAACGGCATCCTCTTAACGGATGATAAAATCGATTATATTAATAAAGAGATGTCAAACTGCGTGCTGTCCATTGACGGAAGAAAGAATGTAAACGATTTGCTGCGCGTTCGTGTAGATGGTTCGGGAAGCTACGATGCAATCGTTCCCAAATTCCAGAAACTGGTCGCTTCGCGCGGGGACAAGGATTATTACGCGCGCGGTACGTTTACAAAGCACAATCTGGACTTTACCGAAGACGTGCTTCATATGGCGGACCTCGGCTTTGAGCAGATTTCCGTGGAACCGGTGGTATCCGACGAAAAGCTCGACTATTCCATAAAAGAAGAGGACTTGCCCCGTGTTTTTGAAGAATACGACCGCCTGTCCAAAGTGATCATCGAACGCAGAAAGGCGGGGAAGGGCTTTAACTTCTTCCATTTCATGATCGACCTGAACCAGGGTCCCTGCGCGATTAAGCGCCTGCGCGGCTGCAGCTGCGGCAACGAGTACATAGCCGTTACGCCCGAGGGCGACATTTTCCCCTGCCATCAGTTCGTCGGGGACGACAGCTTTAAGATGGGCAATGTGCTGGACGGTACGTTTGACGAATCCATAAAGCATACTTTTGCGCTTGCCAATATTTATTCGAAACCGGAATGTAAGAATTGCTGGGCGAAATTCTATTGCAGCGGCGGCTGCAATGCAAATAATCAGCAGTACGAAGGGGATATCCATAAGGCCCACAAAATTTCCTGTGATCTTGAAAAGAAACGGCTGGAATGCGCAATCATGATTCAGGCGGCTATGGCCGAATCGTAAAAAAGCCATAAAAATACATGTTTTTGCGGGTTGCATAAGCATGTATTTTTATTCATTCAGTTTACATAATGTAATTTACATAATTTTTATTCCTTTGCATGGAAATGAATAGAATGAATATTTTATATTGCGAAGCGGCTGAAAATGGTTTATAGTATATATTTACAAGGGCGGTGTTAAGGATTGGAAGAAAAAGGATTGGGATTTATTGGCGCCGGGAATATGGCCGGCGCGATCGTGAACGGAATTGTCGGGACAAAAACGTTTCCGGCGCAGAGAATTTACGTTTATGATATCAATCGGGAGAAGTGCGAAGCTTTACAGAAGAAAGCAGGAATTCGAACGGCGTCTTCCATCGAGGAACTGGTAAAAAATTGCGGCATTTTATTTTTGGCGGTAAAGCCCCAGAATTTCTCGGAGGTTTTAGCAGCCGTTAAACCTTTTGTAAATGAGCGGATTTTATTTGTTTCCATTGCCGCAGGCATTTCCACGGGCTACATTACCGGTGAGCTGGATTGCAGCTGCCCGGTTATCCGCACCATGCCAAACACGCCGCTGTTAGTCGGAAAAGGCGCTACGGCCATGTGCAAAACAGCCAATGTGACTGACGTGGACTTTCAGTTGGTACAGTCCCTCTTTGCCGCATGCGGTACCGTAACCGTATTGGATGAAAGCCGGATGAACGCGGTGATTTCTGTGAACAGCAGCAGTCCCGCTTATATTTACCTGTTTGCCAAAGCGATGATGGACAGCGCGGTAGGGCAGGGGATTGACGCCAAAACGGCGCTGGAGCTAATCTGCCAGACCTTTGAAGGCAGCGCGGCAATGCTCCGTCAGCCGGATCTGACACCGGAAGCGCTGATTAAGATGGTATCCTCACCGGGAGGCACGACTTTAAAGGCACTGGACGTGTTTTATGAGCACCATTTTGAGCAGATGGTCGACGAGGCAATGAAAGCCTGTACAAAAAGAGCTGAGGAACTGGGTAAATAAATCATATAACACAGTTTGTACTCATACACTTTTCAAGGGGGTGTATGAGTATGGTTGCCACGACTTACCGGTTGAAACGAAATATTTCTTTAAACGGCAGAATCTTTATGAATGCGTTGCGTGAAAACTCCACATTGGTATTTTTTTCCGTATTTTTAATTTGCGGTATGCTATTCGGCGCTGTTTTTGCCAGGAATGCGGATATTACTACGCTGAAAAAACTGGATTTTCTATTTTACAGTAATTTTCAGTCGAGGGCCGGACAGCCGATTTTTGATGTTTTTTCAGCGTCGTTTGCTTCCTCCTTCCTTTTTATATTTGTGTGTTTTCTTTGCGGTCTTTCCATGTGGGGCATGTTTTTGATTCCTGCCGTTCTTTTCTTCCGTGGATTTGGGCTGGGATTAACATCAGGGTATTTGTATGCGGTTTACGGGGGGAAGGGAGTACTCTTTAATTTATCGGTTATTCTGCCGGGAGCGTTTGTCTGCTGCATCGCTATTTTGCTTGCGGCAAAGGAGGGTTCACGGTTTTCCCGCGTGATTGCTTCGTGCAGCGCCGGGTCCGGAAAAAGGACAATCAGCCAGCCGAAGATGAAACCTTATTTGCTGCATTTCGGCGCGATTTTGATGCTGGCATTTCTGGCGGCTGTTTTTGACGTCCTGTTTTCGGGATGTTTTGCGGGTATGTTTTCTTTTAAATAGAGGGGATAGAACAAAATGAACGACTATTGTGCAGATTTCAGCGATTATCTGGTTAATAAAAAAGCGGTGTCTGCAAACACACTGGATTCTTATATTCGTGACGTGGAGCATTTTTTATCTTTTCTGGAGGAAAACGGTCTGAGCGATCCCTGTCTGGTGGATACGGATTTTATGAATTCTTATGTAAAAAGGCTGATGGAAACAAAAAAATCAAACGCCACCATAACTCGGAATATTGCATCCATCCGCAGCTTTTTTCAGTATCTGATGATCAGCAAAATGGTTACCAGCAACCCTGCGAAAGCTGTACGCCTGGAAAAGCCGATTAAAAAGCTGCCGCAGATTTTAAGCGGCAAGGAAATTGAATTGCTTTTGGCGCAGCCGGATAAATACGAACCGAAAGGCTGCCGCGACAAGGCCATGCTGGAACTGCTGTATGCGACCGGAATCCGCGCTTCGGAGCTGGTTGATTTAAATGTGGAGGATATGAACCTGCATAACGGATTACTCAAGTGCTGCAGCGGCAAAAATGAAAGATTGATTCCGGTGTATCCGGCAGCGGTAACCGCCGTTTCGGAATACATACAAAAAGTCAGAAATCTGATCATAACACCGGACGGGGGACAAGCGCTGTTTACAAATCTGAACGGGCGCAGGCTTACGCGCCAGGGCTTCTGGAAAATTGTAAAAGGCTACGCGGAAAGCGCGGGAATTGTTAAGGAAATTACCCCGCATACGCTCCGCCATTCGTTTGCGCTGCACCTGCTGGAAAACGGCGCAGAGCTGAAGGACATTCAGCTTATGCTTGGACATGCAGACATCTCGTCGACGCAGGTTTACGTTCATTTGTTAAATGACCATTTTAAAAAAGTTTATAACAACTGCCATCCTAGGGCAAAACTGGGGTAGAACAATAGAAATAAAAAAGGACCGGTTATTCCGATCCTTTTTTATTTTTTGTCTGGATACGCAGGGGCTCCCGCTGTTTTACATGCGAAAGGGGATTTGATTCCGCCGCATTGGCCATCTGTTCGTCGGAAAGATGGGTATAGATTTCGGTAGTGCCTAAATTTTCATGACCCAGAATGTCCTTTAAAACGCGAATATCGACATGTCCGTGCTGATACATCAACGTAGCGGCCGTGTGCCGGAGTTTATGTACCGAAAAACTGCCCAGCTCAATTTCGGAAAGATATTTTTTAACGATATACTGGACGGTTTTCGGGCTGATCCGTTTCCTTTGTTTACTGATAAATAAGGCGTTTTTATCAATCAGGGCTTCTTTCGGGCGTACTGCAATATAGCGGTTAATGGCGTCGATACAGGCATCGTTCAGGTAAACAATGCGCTCTTTGTTTCCTTTGCCTACAATCCGTATTGTTTTGTTATTATGGCTTACGTCGCTTAAATTCAGGCTGACAAGTTCCGAAAGACGCATTCCGCAGTTCAGAAATAGCACCAGTATGCAGTAATCCCGTTCTTTTGTCGGCCCGTCCACTTTGGAAAGCAGCTCAAGGCATTGCTCCAGCGTAAGGTATTTCGGCAGGGATTTCTTCAGCTTCGGCGTTTCCAGTTCCTGAACCGGGTTTGTATCCAGTTTTCCGGTTTTGTTGGTCAGATATTTAAAAAAAGTCCGAAGGCTGGATACTTTGCGGGAACGCGTGGAAGCTTTGTTATTACGCTCTGATGACAGAAAATTCATGTACTCATAAACATTGGTCAGGGTTATTGTTTTAATCAAAGCGAGGTCAACGTCAGAAATATTGATTTGCTCAAATCCGGTACCGGGCGGAACCAGATCTCGTTTCTGCTTGATATACCGGAAAAAAGTACGCAGATCAAGATAATATTCTTCGGCTGTTTTGGGAGATTTTCCTTTAATCGTTTCGATATAACCTAAGAATTCCTTGATAATCGGCGGAGCTTCCGCCAGAAGTTCGGGTTTCATAAATACATTTCAACTCCAGTTTTTATAATTTTCTGTCCCCTTAATTATACAAAATATTCATTTTGTATAATTATAGCAAAAAAAAAGGAGATGTCAAGAAATTCTACCCCATTTATAACCCAAACTTTAAATTTTTTGCTAATCCGGTATATTTATCATACTGTGCGTGGTTTTGGCAAAAGCATGGATAACTCATTTTATATTTTGGACATCCGTCTCCGGTTTGTTCCAGTCCGGATCCGCAGGTTCTGCAATTCAAATTCGCATCGTATATACTATAATCACAAGTATCACATCCCGTTAGCACTCTTCCATTCTCGATCATAATATCATCCATTTATTCTTATTATGAAAGAACTTTTCCTCATCCTTTCAAAGCGATTTATCTAAAATTAATTTTCCCCTCCTCTTACGTTCTATTCTATCTATTCCTTGGCAGGAAATGTGGTAAACATTTCGCGGCAGCGTTCGAGAAGAAGAATGAACGCATGGCAACTGTTAATTGCTAAAAACACCCATATGCCCTTCTAGAAAAAGAAGCAGCGAAACGACGGCTTTGATTTCAAAGCCGTCGTTTCGCTGTAAGTAATTTATGGCCGAATAATCTTATTTTAACCAAGCACCTTGATTATATCAGCTATTGATAGATGCTAAAAATTTTTCAAATTTTTTATCCGAAAAAATCTCGTTTGTAACAAGAACGCCGTCGTAAAAGAAACTGTAGGTTGTAAACGGTGCAGGGGCATTCTGAGCCTGTTCCGTCGTTTCGATTTTATGGAGTGTAACCGTTGTGCTATGTTGCTCCGCTATCTCCCTGATCATAGGGGCGTATTTATCCGTATGCGGGCATTGATTTGCGTAATAAAGCACCATGCCCTTTTCATTGATTTTACACTGCCTGGCACAATCTCTGAATTTCGGGACGGGGGCGTTTTCATCAAACGGCAGGTATAGCAGTTCATAATACGGAGCCGCCGTATCGGCTATCTGGAAACCCTTATACTTTAAATACTTTGGGTCGGATAAAAACGGCATCTTTTTTGTTGAGGAAAGGACGGTCAGGCCGCGTTTTCCTTTCTTCTTTGCGTCTGCAATACATTGTTCCAAAAGCTGATTGGCATAGCCCTGTCCCTTGAATTGCCCGGATACCCAAAAGCAGTTGATGTGCATATATCCGTCCGCAAGGATGGGGCACCATGCTTTTTCAGCGGGGATATACTCGATAAAAACCTTGCCCCGCGCATCCAGTTTCCGGAATACCAATCCGTCCTGAAAGCGTTCTTTCATCCACGCCTTTTTGGATGACACACAGGTTTCGCCCCTTTTCTCCGCTATAGCGCAGCATATATGCTCGCGATCAATATTGTCCCGGTTGACCGTAATAAATTCCATTGTTCTTTTTCCTTTCGCTGAAATTTCTTTGACTGCATCTTATTTTACTCTATAGAACATGACAACAGTGCGTCATATTCTGGCTTCCAAATAAAACGGTTCCGTAAATTGTGATCGATCTTCCCTTATGTATACACCCTGCGCCTTATCCGAATGTTTTTAACGGCAGGATTCCCCCAACATCCGTTAAAGGGTCCTCCGTAAGAGATAGTAACTGGACGTTCAGATTCCTGCAAAATGCTTTGATTTTACAGTAATCCGGATGCGATTCAATGCTGCCCGCAAACACGAGCTTATTTTTACCGATCATTCCGCACGCACCGCCGAGGAAGCCGTATTCATACCCGTCCAGCTTTACAAAACCCGGTCTGATTTTTAAAACCTGAATAGCGGCGCCGGCAGCCGCGGCCGCGATGGAGGAATCCTCTGTGATGACCGCGTTTTCGCTGACAATCACAGAGGAACATTTTGCGTATCCCTGTTTTGTGGATAGGATGGAAATTTGATGTTTTTTGCAATAATCGACAATAACCGTATCCAGTGCCTTTTGATTTGCGATCAAATTTCGGCCGATACGGGCCGCATTTAAGGCCACATCTTTCGGATAATTCTTTTCCAAAACCGAACATGAATACACTGTATGAAATCCGTTCTGTTCCAAAGCCGCTTTTAAATATTCTTCCCCTTTGGCGACAACAATGGCATTATCCCCTAAATGGTGGCAGAGCATGTCCGCGTGGGTGCAAACCGGCAAACCGATCTTTTTACAAGGTTTTACCGGCAAAACGATGATGTTTAAACGACGGAGCGCATTTATTATTTTTGGATATGTACCGGACATGGCCGCCAGCGCCACGTCCGCTTCCGGTAAATTCGGAGAATTGATAAAGCGCATAATTTCCTCTATTCCTGTCTGAGCGCGTCAACCGGCTTTAGGTTCGACGCCTTATAAGCCGGATAAATGCCGAAAATCGTTCCGGAAAGAATGGAAAAGCCCATTACAGGCAAAACCACATCCACCCGAATATTCAGCGCAACGCCGAAATAATTCGCACCGATATAGGATATGAGATATCCTGATACCAGTCCAAGGATACAGCCGATGAAAGAGATCAGAATTGCCTCGAACATAAATTCCAGCATAATGGAACTGCGTTTCGCGCCGATTGCTTTTTTAATTCCGATTTCCCGCGTCCTTTCGTTGACCGATACCAGCATGACCGTCATAATACTCAGGCTGGCCACCAATAAGGAAACGGACCCGACCGCCGAAAGAATCAGCGTGATAATATCGAGCATATTGGTAAGACTGTCTTTTTGTTTTGCCAGATTGTTCGAAACAAAAGCGCCCGCCGAACCGTTATTTCGATCCAATTTATCAACGATCGTCTGCCCTATTCGGTCCACGTTTCCGCCGGATTTAATCTTTACCGCGATTTGATCAAAATTGTCTTTTCCCGAAGCCTTTTGAACGGTTGTATAAGGGACGTATACAAAGGTGGGAATATAATTTCCGATAACATTTTGCAGCAGTCCGCTGCCGGTTTTTATAATACCGACTACTTTATAATTATCCTCCACTCCCCCGCACAGAATGGTTACCGTTTTGCCGATAATATTGCTTCTTAAATACGTACTTTTGGAAAAAGCTTCGTCTACCAGGCATACGTTTGCGCCGTCCCGGATATCTTCGTTATTAAACAGCCGTCCGTAAAGCAAATTAATGGAGATGATCTGGCTGGCTTTGGTGTCTATTCCCCACACGATCGCTTTGGTACGGATTTTTCTTGCTGTTACATCCGTACTTTGGACTACGATGGGAGCGGCCTGTTCCACCTGGTCGCACCGCTTAATAAGGTTCAAATCGGTTTCATTCAGAGAAATCGAGCCTGCGTCCTGGGAAACCGATATCGTCAGGCCGCTCAGGCCAAGGCTTTCCAGTTCCGTGCTGAGCGCCGTTGTGCCGCAGCGGCTGATATTTCCGACAATAATCACGGAAGAGACGCCGATCGCAATCCCCAATATGGTTAAAGAAGTTCGGACACGTTTTCTCGTAAGACTCCGGAATGCGGATTTTAAATAATCAGCCACCCGAACTCACCGTCCCTTTTTTAGACGGAACAACGTAGGAACCGTTGGAAACGGAATCCGGATTGTTAATGATCTCATCGTTTTTGGAAATTCCGCTGGTTATTTCGAAACCTTTGTCAAACTCTCTGCTTGTCACCACAGGCGTTTTTACAGCCTGTTTTCCGCATAATTTGAAGACGTACTCGTTCCCGTCTTTATCCGCTCTGACGGCCTCGTAGGGCGCAATAAGAACGCCGCTGTTCTCCGAAGTAATAATCTTCGCCTTTGCGGTATATCCCGGCTTAATTTCGCCGCCTGTCTTATCCACGCTGACGATTACTTCGACGACGGTAGCTTCGCCGTTTTTTGAAACAACCTGCTTTGCGTCGGAGGAGATCTTCCGAACAACGCCGGTATAAGCGGTATTTTTAAAGCCGACGCCGGTAATAATTGCCTTCTGCCCGATCTTTACGTCCGATATCTGGGCTTCGTCTACGGAGAGCCGGACCTGCAGTTTCACGGGGCTGTCCGAAATGACCGCAACCGGACTGCCGGTTCGGATGTAGCTTTGGCCTGCGGCGGTAAGGGATGTAATTTCACCGGCATAGGGCGATGCAATGGTCTGCGTTTTCGTCCGGCTCTGCTGAAAATCGCCGGCGTAGCCCGATCCTTCCCCGAACCCTTCCTCCGTTCCGGTGACGCCGTTTTCCGAAGTCAGGACTTCCATTAAGGGCTGTCCAACGGAGACAGTGTCCCCTGTTTTCACCAAAATCCGGCTGATAAAGGCGGTATACGGCGAACAAACGCTGTGGTCAGATACCCTTTCCACCCTGCCGCTGCATATTACGGAATCCTCAACTGTAAGTGGATTTACCTTTACAACACTTACCTGTATGGCTGAATTACGGGAAATTTCGCCCCAGGCAAGGATACTTATGAGGATTAAAGCTGTAAAGGCAATTAGCATTACATTTCTTTTCATTCCCATTCCCCCGTTCCTGCTTATTGTGTGAAAACAGGGGGGAAAATATTAGTATCAATTCACGGATTCCTGTGAATAATTTTTGCTTATGTTCCCAAAAATATTGCTGAGGTGAACATAAATGAGCATCATACAATGTGATGAAGACTGTCTTTACCAACATGAGGGCTATTGCAGCCTTGAAATGCCGTCTGCGATCACAAATTATACCGGCGACGGCTGTGTGCACTGTATCAAAGTTACGCCCCGCAATACGGTTACGAACCCGACGAAGCCTCAAATGCCTCCCTCACGTTTTTAACCCCGATCAACTGAATGTCTTTTGGTTTGGAATGCAGTTGCTTCAGGTTATGGTAAGGCAAGATGCATTTTGTAAAACCAAGCCGTTCCGCTTCGCTGATCCGCGCTTCGGCGTGGGTTACGGAGCGGATTTCTCCTGCCAGGCCGATCTCGCCGAATACGATGGCATCGTCGCTGACGGGAATATCCTTTAAGCTTGAAACAAGCGACATGGCAACCGCCAGATCGGCCGCGGGTTCATCCAGCCTTAATCCGCCGACTACGTTGACATAGGCGTCTAAATTCGAGAAGTAAAACCCCGCGCGCTTTTCTAAAACCGCGAGAAGAAGCGACATCCGATTATAATCAAAGCCGGTAGACATCCTTCGGGGATTGCCGAAACCCGTTGTGGTAGCCAGGCCCTGTATTTCAGCTAAAATCGGCCGGGAACCTTCCAAAATACTGGTAACGCAGGTACCGGATACATTCTTGGGCCTGCCGGAAAGAAGGGCCAGCGAAGGGTTGTCCACCTGATGCAGGCCATGGTCGTCCATATCAAAAACGCCGATCTCATTCGTCGAACCATAGCGGTTCTTGACCGCGCGCAAAATCCGATAGGACATCTGCCGGTCCCCTTCAAAATAGAGCACGGCGTCCACAATATGCTCCAGTACCTTCGGCCCCGCAATCGCGCCGTCCTTATTGACGTGCCCAACCAGAATGGTCGGAATCTCCAGCGACTTTGCGGCGCGCATGTAAGCGTTTGTGCATTCGCGCACCTGCGTAACGCTGCCGGGTGACGAGTTTAAATCGGTGTAGTTCATGGTCTGAATGGAGTCGATCATCACTAAATCCGGTTTATGTGCCCGCATTTGCTCTATAACGCATTGAACGTCGGTTTCCGTTAAAATATAGAGGTTTTCACTTTGTACGCCCAAACGGGCCGCACGAAGCTTTATTTGCCTGCTTGATTCTTCTCCGGATACATACAGTATTTTTAAAGACCGTCCGAGATATTCACAGATTTGCAGAAGAATGGTCGATTTTCCGATGCCGGGTTCGCCGCTGATCAGAATCAACGAGCCTTTTACAATTCCGCCGCCGAGTACCCTGTCCAGCTCGCTCAGGCCGGTATGGTAACGCGCTTCCTCATCGGTACTGATTTCATTAATAGCGATCGGGCTGTTCAGACTATGTACCGCAGAGGTTCCGGAATTTTTGGGAGCCGCGGCTTCCCGGAATTCCTCGTTCATACAGTTCCATTGGCCGCAGCCCGGGCATTTGCCATACCATTTTGCCGATTCAAAGCCGCATTCGGAACAAATATAGATACTTTTCGATTTCGCCATATTGAAAATCCTCTTTTTCCTGTTTCTTCATCTTAAATTATAGACGAACCGGCCGACAATTACAAGATATTACAGAGTCGAATGGTAGTAATCGAGAAAACCACTGTAAATGGCGAAAGCCATTTGCTTTTGGTAAGCCGGGTTATTCAGTTTTTCCGCTTCCGATTCATTTGAAAGGAAGCCGCATTCCACCATTACGGCGGTTACTTTTGCGTTCCACAACAGATAGATGGAGCTTGTAGCCGGTTTCGTTTCCCGTTTATTTTCCGGCTGTAAAAGTTCAACAACACGGCTTTTGATACTTTCCGCCAGTTCCTTGCTTCCTTCGGTTTTTTGAGAATAGAAAATCTGCGCGCCGCTATAGCGGCTGCTGGTAAAATGGTTTTGATGAATGCTCAGAAAAATGCAGTCCCCCTGCGATTCGATCATCTTCAGACGGTTATGGATATCGCTTACCTTCCGTTCCCGGACCGTATCCAGATGATCATCGCAGACGGATATATCGGTAGTTCTTGTCATAACGACACGAAAACCGGACGCTTTTAAAAGCTTTTCCAACTGAAGCGCTATCGCCAGATTGATATCTTTTTCCAAAGCGGTCGATTTCCCTACGGCTCCTCCGTCCTCCCCGCCGTGTCCCGCGTCAAGGACGATGATAGGATTGCGCTTTTCAGCCAAAGCAGATGCCATTTTATCAATTCGATTATAAGAGATATAGGACAATAATAAGAACAGGAGACAGCATAAAATCAGTATGGATATCGGGACAAAATAATTTTTGGACGATTTCAAGGCGATCACCCCATGCACAATCTATATGCAAGGGATGATTTTGGATATGTATGGAAACGCATCCGCGTTTGTTCTTCGTAAATTTTTTTATGAATCATCCAATGATTTTACAGAATATCGGTACCCGCCGGCAAGCGGCGGTATTTTCCCGGCGCCGCTTGCTTCAACAAAATGGAAGGGGGCAGGAAAAAAAGGGCTTGAAATGAAAGTTCTTCCGGTCTTGCCTGCATCCCCGGCGGGTTGCCGTACAACGAAAAAATCCGTAAAACAGTTCATCTGTTTTACGGATTAAATTTCGTTTGGAGGCGTCACCCAGATTTGAACTGGGGAATCAGGGTTTTGCAGACCCATGCCTTACCACTTGGCTATGACGCCACAAAATGGAGCGAACGACGAGGCTCGAACTCGCTACCTCCACCTTGGCAA
>NZ_JAPOHA010000020.1 GCF_026672255.1 Caproiciproducens galactitolivorans
TTTTTCAAAAGTTTGCGAGGTTTGGGGCGGAGCCCCATCGTTCCCCTGCCTTTAGAAAGCGCAGGAAGGGAGCAGAACAGTCCGGCGGACTGTTTCTGCGTGGGGAACCCTCGCCGGGGGTTCCCCGGAAGGGCAGGCTGAGCCTGCACGCAGGTTTTCTCCCCTTTAGAATTGTGCTGATACTTCGTTCCTTTGTGAACCGTCGCTGACTTTGTTCTGACAGGTCGAATCTGATTCTTTATTTATAAAATTGAATTACAGAAATGATTTAGTTCGCCCTCAGGCCGGGCGGGCCCCTACTTTCGGAATCGTCCGAAAGTAGGCAAAGGACGAGCAGGGGGCTTTTAAATCCCGGCGAGAGGGTTCCATAAAAGCCCCCTGCACCCCGGAGGTATCCCCAAAGGGCCTTTGGGATACACGCATTCTATGTGGTTTTCATTGACGTTCCTCCGCGGCAGCTTAGAGAAAGAAAATACCTCATTATAAACGTGCGTGCAGACTTAGTCTGCCGCCCTGTGAAAAACAGCTTTTTTAATTTTTATTTCGTGATTTATTTCATGATTTCACAATTAGTTTACAAATACTATATTGACAATGGGGTNAGAAAGAAAATACCTCATTATAAACGTGCGTGCAGACTTAGTCTGCCGCCCTGTGAAAAACAGCTTTTTTAATTTTTATTTCGTGATTTATTTCATGATTTCACAATTAGTTTACAAATACTATATTGACAATGGGGTAAAGTAATGGTAAATTATAAAATAGATTTAGCACTCAACAGACAAGAGTGCTAAAATCAAGAATGAGGTGAGAGGGTTGGAGTTAAGCGAAAGAAAACGGAAAATACTGGCGGCCGTGGTGGACTTATACATTGTCACCGGCGAGCCCGTCGGCTCCAAAGCGCTTTGCGACAACCTTGACTTTACCGTATCCTCCGCAACGGTCCGCAATGAAATGAGCGAGCTTGCCGAAATGGGGCTGCTGGAGCAGCCGCACACGTCAGCCGGAAGGATTCCTTCCCAAAAGGGCTACCGCGTTTACATCGACACGCTGATGAAAAAGCGTCCGGTAACAAGCGAGGAACAGCGCTATATCGACAGCCTGCTGCTTCCCAGCGCGTACGATCCGGAAAAGCTGCTCGACGGCGTTGCCCGCGCGCTGGCGGGGATGACCAAATACGCGGCGGTTTCCACAACGCCCGGCGGAAGCGGCGCCGATATCCGCGCGATTCAGTTCGTGCAGACGAGCCGGCGGACCGCGATGGCGATCATCATGACTTCGACGGGCGCGATGAAAAGCCGCGTGTTTCACTGTGATTTTGATCTTACGCCCGATATCCTGCGCGTGTTTTTTCGGGTACTGAACGAAAAGCTGGCCGGTCTTCCGGTAGCAACCGTTACGCCCGCGTATATCCAGTCGCTTGCGGCGTCCCTCGGCGAAATGACGATGCTGATGAGCGACGCGCTGATGGCGGTGCTGGACGTGGCGCAGGATCTGATGCAGACCGAGGTTTGTCTGGACGGGGAAATGAATCTGCTGTACCACCGCGATCTGGGGCAATCAGAAATCCGGCGTATCATGGATTTCCTATCCCGGCCGCAGGAGCTTTCCCGCCTTTTAATGCAGCAGTCAAACGGCCTGAAGGTTTTGATCGGCGAGGAAAGCAACCGCCCGGAGCTGAGCGAATCCAGCGTGATCGTTTCACGGTACAACGTAGCGGGCCGGGAGGCGGGCGCAATCGCCATTATCGGGCCGACACGCATGAATTACGGAAAAATCATGTCCAATATGGAATATCTCTCCGGTTCTGTCGGAAGAATGCTGACAGAGCTTTTGGATACGGAATAGAAAGGGGTTACGGTTTTGGATAAAGAGCAAACAGATAAAAAGGATAAAAGAGAAGAAGCGGCGCAGCCGCAGGACCAGACGGAAGGAAAGGAAACCAAAAAAGAGGACGTTCCGCAGGAAAAACAGGGCGGGAATCCGGAAAATACGGAACCGGCCGATGAAACAAAGGAACAGCTCGAAAAAACGCAGGAGGAACTGAAAAAGCAAAAGGAAATCCTGCTTCGCACGGCGGCGGAATACGATAACTACCGCAAACGCACGGAACGCGAGAAAACAGCGGTTTACGCCGACGCGACCGCCGACGCGGTCACCGAGTTCTTAGCGGTTGCAGACAATCTTGAGCGGGCGCTGGAACAAAAGGAATGCAACGTTGAAGATCTGCGCAAGGGCGTTGAAATGGTTCAGACACAGCTCGTCGGCGCGCTCACCAAGCTTGGGGTAACCGCGATGGGCGAAGTCGGGGAGATATTCGACCCCGATCTGCACAATGCCGTTTCCCATGTGGAGGATGAAAACGCCGGGGAAAACACCATTGCGCAGGTATTCCTGAAGGGCTATAAAATCGGCGATAAGGTAATTCGCCACGCGATGGTTCAGGTTGCCAATTAGGTTTTGTTTTCAGCAAGGCCGGACCTTTTAAATAAAGCTTTAAATAATTTTTTGAATGGAATCATTGGAGGTAATGATTATGTCAAAGACAATCGGCATTGATTTAGGTACTACAAATTCCTGTGTTGCGGTTATTGAAGGCGGCGAGCCGGTCGTTATAGCGAACGCTGAGGGTGCGAGAACCACCCCGTCCGTTGTTGCTTTTTCAAAAACAGGCGAGCGCATGGTCGGTCAGGTGGCAAAGCGTCAGGCGATTACCAACCCGGACCGTACGGTTTCTTCCATTAAAAGAGAAATGGGTTCCAATTACAAGGTAAATATTGACGGCAAAAGTTTTACACCGCAGGAGATTTCCGCGATGATTCTGCAAAAGCTGAAAAGCGACGCGGAAGCCTACCTGGGCGAAAAGATCACCTCCGCGGTGATCACCGTTCCAGCTTACTTCACCGACGCACAGCGCCAGGCGACCAAGGACGCCGGTAAGATTGCGGGCCTCGATGTAAAGCGTATCATCAACGAGCCTACGGCCGCCGCTCTTTCCTACGGCGTTGACAAGGAAGACGACCAGAAAATCATGGTTTACGACCTTGGCGGCGGTACATTCGACGTATCCATTATTGAAATGGGCGACGGCGTTCAGGAAGTTCTCGCAACCGCCGGCAACAACCGTCTCGGCGGCGACGACTTCGATCAGCGCGTAATGGACTGGATGGTTTCCTCTTTCAAGGCGGAAACCGGCATTGACCTCAGCGGCGACAAAATGGCGATGCAGAGATTAAAGGAAGCCGCTGAAAAGGCGAAGGTTGAGCTTTCCGGCATGACCACCAGCGCAATCAATCTGCCGTTTATCACAGCGGACGCGACCGGCCCGAAGCATCTTGATCTTACCCTGACCAGAGCAAAGTTCAACGAACTGACCGCGGACCTCGTGGAAAAGACCATGGGCCCGGTTCGCCAGGCGCTTTCCGACTCCGGTTTGAAGATTGAAGAAATCAATAAGGTTCTGCTGGTCGGCGGTTCTTCCAGAATCCCGGCGGTTCAGGATGCCGTTAAGGGCTTTACCGGCAAAGACCCGTTCAAGGGCATTAACCCGGACGAGTGCGTTGCCATCGGCGCGGCGATTCAGGCCGGCGTACTCGGCGGCGAAGTCGAAGGCCTCCTGCTTCTCGACGTTACCCCGCTTTCCCTGGGCGTTGAAACCATGGGCGGCGTTATGACGAAGATCATCGACCGCAACACGACCATTCCGACCAAGAAGAGCCAGATTTTTTCCACCGCGGCGGACGGCCAGACGCAGGTTGAAGTAAACGTCTTGCAGGGCGAGCGCGAGTTTGCCCGCGACAACAAACAGCTCGGTCTGTTCAAGCTGGACGGCATTGCCCCGGCACCGCGCGGAATCCCCCAGATCGAAGTTACTTTCGATATCGACGCGAACGGCATCGTAAATGTATCCGCCAAGGATATGGGCACGGGCAAAGAGCAGAAGATTACGATTTCCTCCAGCTCCAACATGAGCAAGGACGATATCAACAAGGCGGTTCAGGACGCGGAAAAATTCGCGGCGGAAGATAAAAAGCACCGTGAAGAGGTCGACCAGAAGAATGAAGCGGAGAATCTCTGCTATGCGGTTGAGAAGCTCATAAAGGACAGCGGCGACAAGATTGACGAAGCCGACAAGACCGACTTGAACGCAAAGGCTGCTTCTTTGAAGGAGTCCATCAATTCCAACAACGCGGAGGAAATGAAGGCGAAGAGCGAAGAATTGCAGAAGGCGATGTACGCGGTAAGCGAAAAGCTGTACAAAGCGGCCGCTCCGCAGCAGCCGGTTCAGGGTCAGCCGGAAGGCCAGCCAACACAGGACGCAGGCGGAAACAATGTTTACGATGCGGAATACAAGGATGTAAGCGACGACAATAAAAAGTAATCGTTTTTTATCAATGAATAATGATTCGTGATTGATGAATCTGTGGCAGCCAGCTTCCCGAAAGGGGAGCTGGCAATCATGGATTGAAAGGCTGTTTTCGTACTTACGGGAAATACATTTTGAAGGAACGCCGCAGAGTCATCCTTCATTTGTTCATTTTTCATTTTTTAGGAGTGATTGGTTTGGCTGATAAAAGGGACTATTATGAGGTGATGGGTGTACCCAAAAATGCCACGGATGCGGAGATTAAGAAAGCGTACCGTAAGCTGGCGAAGAAATACCATCCCGACCTGAATCCGGGGGATAAAGCGGCAGAGGCAAGTTTTAAAGAAGTAAACGAAGCATACGAAGTGCTTTCCGATAAGGATAAAAGGGCCCGTTACGACCAGTTCGGCCACGCGGGCGTGGATCCCAATTTCGGCGGCGGCGCGGGCGGAGGAAGCCCGTTCACCGGCGATATTGACTTGGGCGACATATTCAACAGCTTTTTCGGCGGCGGATTTGGCGGCGGCGGGTTCGGCGGACGTACCGTGAATCCCAACGCGCCGCGCCGCGGCAGCGACACCGAAACCACCGTAAACATAAGCTTTGAAGAAGCGGCAAAGGGCTGCAAGCAGACGATTACCTTCCAGAACATTGACACCTGCGACCATTGCGGCGGCAGCGGAGCGGAAAAGGGCACCACGGCAAAGACCTGCCCGAACTGCAGCGGAACGGGCCAGGTACGTATTAACCAGCGCACGCCGTTCGGCGTGGTGCAGACCAGCCGGAGCTGCGACCGGTGCGGCGGAAAAGGCAAGGTTATCGATACCCCCTGCCCGACCTGCGGCGGCACCGGCAGGGTGCGCAAGCCGAAAACCATTGAAATCAACATTCCCGCGGGAATTGACAACGAGCAGATTCTGAACGTCGGCGGGCAGGGAAACGCCGGAACGAACGGCGGCCCGGCCGGTGATCTGCGCGTATACGTGAACGTGCGGCCGCACCCGATCTTCGAGCGCCGGGGCAACGACGTTTGGTGCGAGGTGCCGATTACCTTTACACAGGCCGCGCTCGGCGCGGAAGTCGTCGTGCCGACCATCGACGGCCGCGTCAGCTATCAGGTACGGGAAGGAACCCAGCCCGGGGATGTATTTAAGCTAAAAGGCAAGGGCATCCCGCGCATCAGCGGCCACGGCCGCGGCGACCAGTATGTCCGCATGACCATCGAGGTTCCGAAGAACCTTTCCCAAAGGCAGAAGACGCTGCTACAGGATTTTGACAATGTGGCGGAGGACAAAAATTACCAGAAGCGCAAAAGCTTTTTTGATAAAATTAAAGATATGTTCGGTGAATAATCCGAGAAGGGCAAGCCCGCGAAATGCGGGCTTGCCCTTCATTGTGTAATAGGAGGCTAAAAATAGATGACTGAAAAAGAAATGTGGAATTTATATACGAATCATACACCTGTGAAAAATAAGACTTATGATGCATGGCGTTTCGGCGGGGATGATGCAATGGCAAATGAACTTGCAAAACTTGTAGCAGACGGGATCAAAACGGCGACCGCGTCGGTCTATCAATTCTATAAAATTGAGAACAGTCCGCTACCTCCAATCGGAGGTTTGAACATTATATTAGACTCTGATCATCATGCTGTCTGTGTAACCGAAACAACGAAAGTGTCTATTTGCCCGTTTTGTGAAGTATCGGAAAGCTATGCGTTTAAGGAAGGCGAGGGGGATTTATCCCTGGCATATTGGAGAAAGGTACATAAAGATTTTTTTACAGAAGAGCTAAAAACATATGGCCTTGCTTTTGATGAACAGATGATGGTTGTCTGTGAAGAATTTAAAGTGGTGTTTAAAGAATAAGGAATCGTTTACCGCCCGCATTTTGCGGGCTTTCTTTTTTATTTGTTCCCTTTCGGGGGAAATTTTCGGGGTGAAACGCCGGTGTATTGAGGAGAAGTTTTCCTGCATAAAATGAATTAACATCGGAGGAGAAAATGGAAAGGACGAAAGGGATTGACGTTTCCCATCATCAGGGGACGGTCGATTTTGCAAAAGTAAAAGCTTCCGGAATCGGATTTGCGATCCTGCGCGCCGGATACGGCTGGGAAAATTGGCCGAAGCAGACCGACCGGATGTTTTACAGGAACTACAAAAATGCCACAGCGGCGGGGCTGCCCTGCGGAGCGTATCATTACAGCTATGCGAAAACGGCGCGCGACGCACAGAAAGAGGCGGATTTTTTTCTGCATCTCATCAAAGGGTGCAGGCTGGCGTATCCCGTCGCGTTCGATCTGGAAGACCCGACACAGGCAGGGCTGGGGCGCACGGCGCTGACGGGAATTGCGGACGCGTTCTGCCGGAAAGTGGAACAGGCGGGCTATTATGTATGCCTTTACACCAATCCCGACTGGATGAAAAACCGGCTCGACATGAAATGCCTTTCGCGGTACGACCTGTGGATTGCGCGGTACGGAACGGAACCGACGGCCGGTACTGCGGGAATGTGGCAGTACACCAGCGCCGGGAAAGTGGACGGGGTGAAAACAAGGGTGGATATGAACATCGCTTACCGCGATTATCCGCGTCTGATGCGGAAAGCCGGGCTGAACGGCTTTTCAAAGGGATAGCCATGGAGACGCTGAATGAACAAATCTGTTTACAGCGGCGGAAAATGATCGATGAGCGCTGCCGCCGCGGGCAAAAGGATATTGAAAAGCTGGAAGCAAAGCAGGAGGAAGGGGAAAAACGGAGCCAAAAGCTGGAGGAACTCAATATTAAAATGGGGGAAATCCTGAAAAATCATGATGAAAAAATTTTAAATCATGACACAAGGATCGGAAAGCTGGAAACCGTTTCGGGGGATCGCTGGAATTCCGTGGTGAATTTCGCGCTCTCAGGCGTGGTCGGCGCGCTGGTGGCCGCCGCCATGCATATGCTGTTAGGAGGCTGAAAAATGGAATATTTCGGTTTGTTTTTATTGGCGGTCGTCGTAGAAGGCGTGATTACATACGTGAAAGAGTTTTTTATAAAAGGGAATATCAGATGGGAAATGCTGAGTTCCATCCTGCTCGGCGTTTTCGTCGCCGTAGCCTATGGGGTCGACATGCTGGCAATGCTGGGGATGAAGACCGGTATCCCGTATATCGGCAGTATCCTGACGGGGATTTTAATCAGCCGCGGCAGCAATTATGTCTGCGATCTGGTGAAAACCCTGACCACCGCGCGGAGTACGGGAAAATGACAGATAAAATCAGTGGCGTGGAACCGGTTGATTCCACGCCACGTCTTTATCTATATAAATTATTCGTCCTTGCCGCAGCACTTCTTGTATTTTTTGCCGCTGCCGCAGGGGCAGGGATCGTTGCGGCCGGGCTTTTTGCCCTTGCGGATGGTGCGGTTCATTTCGGAGCCGTCCGATCCGCTGGTGGAGGTCGGCGTGGCGACCTGCTCGCGCTTCGGTTCTTCTTCCGTGCGGAGCTGAACGGTAAGCATCATGCGCGCGGTGTTCTCGCGGATGGTGGCAATCATCTGATCGAACATGTCGAAGCCTTCCAGACGATACTCGACAACCGGGTCATGCTGGCCGTAGGCGCGCAGGCGGATACCCTTCTGGAGCTCTTCCATCGCGTCGATATGATCCATCCACTCGGAGTCGACGTTCTTCAGAAGAACGACGCGTTCCAGCTCGCGGGCAATTTCTTCGCCGAAACCGGCTTCCCGCTTTTCATAAAGTTCCTTTGCTTTTTCAAAAATCTGTTCTTTTACATAATCCGGTTCCAGATTTTCGATTTCATCTTTTGTATAAACCAAATCTGCGGAAGTAAGCAGCCAGCCCATGTAATGGTCGCGCAGACCCTGGAAGTTCCATTCCTCGTGGGGCGCGGATTCCGGCATGTACTGGTGTACCTGGTTTTCGATCGCCTGCTCGATCATCTTGATGATCTGATCCTTGAGATTCTCCCCGTTCAGAACCTGATCGCGCTGGCTGTAAATAATCTCACGCTGACGGCTCATAACGTCGTCGAACTGGAGGACGTTTTTACGGATGCCGAAGTTGCGCCCTTCAATCTTGCGCTGGGCGCCCTCAATGGTATTGCTGAGCATTTTGTTTTCGATCGGCGTGTCTTCGTCCACTTTCAGGCGTTCCATCAGGGTATTGATGCGTTCGCCGCCGAACAGGCGCATCAGGTCGTCTTCGAGCGAAATGTAGAAGCGGCTCATACCGGGGTCGCCCTGACGGCCGGAACGGCCGCGCAGCTGATTGTCGATACGGCGGGACTCGTGGCGCTCCGTACCGATAATATAAAGGCCGCCCGCGGCTTTGACCTCTTCGGCCTCCGCCTTCGTCTGCTCCTTGTATTTTTCATTCAGCTCCGCAAAGGTTTTGCGGGCATTCAGGATTTCTTCGTCGGTTGTTTCCGAATACGCGGTGGATTCGCTGATCAGCTCTTCCGAGAACTGCATGCGGCGCATTTCCGATTTCGCCATGAATTCATTGTTGCCGCCGAGCACAATATCGGTTCCGCGTCCGGCCATGTTCGTTGCGATGGTCACCGCGTTCTTGCGGCCGGCCTGCGCGACGATTTCCGCTTCCTTGTCATGGTATTTCGCGTTCAGAACCTCGTGCTTAATGCCGCGGCGGTGAAGCAGGCCGCTCAGCTCTTCGGATTTTTCAATGGAGATAGTGCCCACCAGAACAGGCTGCCCTTTTTCGTGGTGTTCGATAATATCGTCAATGACGGCGTTGAACTTCGCCTTTTCCGTTTTATAGACAACGTCGGAGAGGTCCGCACGGATCATCGGCTTGTTGGTCGGGATTTCAATCACGTCGAGCTTGTAGATTTCGCGGAATTCGTCCTCTTCCGTCATGGCGGTTCCGGTCATACCGGAAAGCTTGTCGTAAAGGCGGAAGAAGTTCTGGAAGGTAATGGTGGCGAGGGTTTTGCTTTCATGCGCGACCTTAACGCCTTCTTTTGCCTCGATGGCCTGATGCAGGCCTTCGTTGTAGCGGCGGCCGTACATCAGACGGCCGGTGAACTCGTCGACGATGATGACTTCGCCGTCCTTGACCACGTAGTCGATATCCTTCTGCATAACGCCGCGCGCCTTGATGGCCTGATTGATGTGGTGCTGAATGGTGATATTGTCGGCGTCGGTCAGGTTGGTGATCTTAAAGTACGCTTCCGCCTTTTTCACGCCCGACTGGGTCAGCGTGGAGGTCTTCGCCTTTTCATCGACGATATAATCCGCGTCTTTATAAAGCGCGTCGTTGTCTTCCTTGTCGTTCAGCTCCGCAACCTTGACCATGCGCAGGGTCTGGGCGAAGTGGTCGGCGATATTGTACATTTCCGTAGACTTGTCGCCCTGACCGGAAATAATCAGCGGGGTGCGGGCTTCATCGATGAGGATGGAGTCCACTTCGTCGACGATAGCGTAGTTGTGGCCGCGCTGTACTTTGTTTTCCTTATAGATGACCATGTTGTCGCGCAGATAGTCAAACCCGAACTCATTGTTCGTGCCGTACGTGATATCGGCGTTATACGCTTTCTGGCGCTCGTCGTTTTCCAGATCGTGTACGATCAGGCCGACGCTCAGCCCGAGGAAGCGGTAAACCTTGCCCATCCATTCGGAGTCGCGGCGGGCGAGGTAATCATTAACGGTTACGATATGGACGCCTTTTCCGGAAAGGGCGTTCAGGTAGGCGGGCAAAGTGGCAACCAGCGTTTTTCCTTCACCGGTTTTCATTTCACTGATACGGCCCTGATGAAGCACGATGCCGCCGATGATCTGCACCGGGAAGTGGCGCATCCCCAGAACACGGTCGGAAGCCTCGCGGCAGACCGCGAACGCGTCGGGCAGGATATCGTCCAGGGTTTCGCCGTTTGCAAGGCGCTCTTTCAGGGCGGGCGTCTGCGCTTTCAGCTCTTCATTGGACATTGCCTTATATTTGTCCTCCAGCTTGAGTACGGCGTCGCACAGGGGCTGAATGCGCTTGATCTCGCGCTTGCTGTAATTGCCGAAGAACGCGGTGAGAATATTGTTCATGGAATCCACCTCATAAATATTGAATAGCGTTGTATTATTAAAATTCGTATACAAAAAGCATTATAACATAGAGAACTTTAAAAAGAAAGAATAATTCGTGAATAATGCACCCTGCGGACGCGCTGCGCTTAAATCCGGCGGGGAATTTTGGGTGTGTGTTAAATTTTTAATTATTAAAGGGTTATCCTATTGCTAATAGGCGGAAAATATTCTATAATAATCCTGTATGTTGGTTAGACCAAAGGATACTGAAACCGAAAGGAGTACCGATATGAATTATTCCCCAGAAGTGGAAAGAATGTGTACTGTTACTAAGGGCCCGAAACACGGTCCGGCACCGATCCCGGAAGAAGGGAAATGGGTTAAATCCTATGAAATCAAAGACATATCCGGCCTGAGCCACGGCGTTGGCTGGTGCGCTCCGCAGCAGGGCGCCTGCAAGCTTACTTTAAATGTGAAAGAGGGCATTGTGCAGGAAGCTCTGGTCGAGACGATCGGCTGCTCCGGTATGACCCACTCCGCAGCAATGGCTGCCGAGATTCTGCCGGGAAAAACACTGCTCGAGTGCCTGAATACCGACCTTGTCTGCGACGCGATCAACGTTGCCATGCGTGAAATCTTCAAGCAGCTCGCTTACGGCCGCAGCCAGACCGCTTTCTCCGAGGGCGGGCTTCCGATCGGCGCGGGTCTGGAAGATCTGGGCAAGGGCCTTCGTTCCCAGGTCGGCACCATGTACAGCACCGGCGCAAAGGGCGTCCGCTACATGGAAATGGCGGAGGGTTATGTTTTAAAGACCGCTCTGGATGAAAACAACGAAGTAATCGGCTATCAGTTCGTAAAGCTCGGCAAAATGATGGAAGACATCCGTCACGGCGTCAGCCCGGACGAGGCATACAAGAAGAACATCGGTCAGTACGGCCGCTTTGACAACGCGGCAAAGTACATCGACCCGCGTGAAGAATAATAAAGACCATAAAAGGAGGACTAAACTAGATGGCTAACGATGTCAAGTTTGAAGGTAAAGAAAGAAGAATGGCCAAAATAGAGAAGTGTCTTGCCGAGTATGGCCTTGCCAGCCTCGAAGACGCCCGCGATCTTTGCCTTTCTAAAAAGATCGACGTAGATAAAATCGTAAAAGGCGTTCAGCCTATCGCGTTTGAGAACGCAACCTGGGCTTATACCCTCGGCTGCGCCGTCGCACTGAAATCGGGCGTAAAGTCCGCCGCCGAAGCTTCCGAGAAAATCGGAATCGGCCTGGAAGCTTTCTGCGTTCCCGGCTCCGTTGCCGAACAGAGAAAAGTCGGCCTTGGCCACGGCAACCTCGGCGCGATGCTTCTTCGTGACGAGACAAAGTGCTTCGCTTTCCTCGCAGGCCACGAATCCTTCGCGGCGGCAGAAGGCGCAATCGGCATTGCCCGTACGGCAAACCGCGCCCGCAAAGAACCCCTGCGCATTATCCTGAATGGCCTTGGCAAGGACGCGGCCTATATCATTTCCAGAATCAACGGCTTTACCTATGTAAAGACCGATTTCGATTTCTTCAGCGACAAGCTGAATATTGTTGAAGAAAAAGCGTTCTCCACCGGCGAGCGCGCGGCAGTAAGATGCTTCGGCGCAAACGACGTCCGCGAGGGCGTGGCGATTATGCAGCATGAGGGCGTTGACGTTTCCATTACCGGAAACTCCACAAACCCGGTTCGTTTCCAGCACCTTGTTGCGGGTACCTACAAGAAGTGGTCGCAGGAAAACGGCAAGAAGTATTTCTCCGTTGCAAGCGGCGGCGGCACAGGCCGCACCCTGCATCCGGACAACATGGGCGCCGGCCCGGCTTCCTATGGCCTGACCGACTCTCTGGGCCGCGTACACGGCGACGCGCAGTTCGCGGGTTCCTCTTCGGTTCCTGCGCACGTTGAAATGATGGGCCTGATCGGCATGGGCAACAACCCGATGGTCGGCGCCACCGTTGCCTGCGCGGTTGCGGTTTTTGAGGCACTGAAATAATTTTCAATTCGTTACAGGACTGAGAGAAATTGTGCCGGAAGGAACGAATTTGTAATCAGTCTGATAAGGGTATGACAGTTTTGTCATACCCTTATTTTTACACTTTCAAACGGCTCCGTTTAGGGGTATAATAAACAGGAATCTACAATACATTTTCGTAAGCGTTTTTCGCTTTAACATAAATCGGAATGCAACACGGGGTGCTCTTTTCATGCGAGTTTACAGGAGAAAAAGAAGGGTAAGACTGTTTATCCGCAGGACGGTGATCTGCATCGTTCTGGCGGGTATTCTTTATATCATCGGGCTGGGGGCGGCTGCTTCCATCGGAAAAATCAACAGCATGCTCCCGAAAACGGAACAAACCGGTTCTTCCGGCGGAGGAAGTCCTCCAAGTTCGGCGAGCAGTATCGGGCAAAAACCGGCGGAAAGCGCCCGGTCGGACGGTTCCAGTCGGCAGTCGTCCGCTGAATCCGCTGAAACGGAAAGCAAAGCCAATGCACCCGCCGGCTATTTTCAGGACGCCGTACTGATCGGCGACAGCCGCACGGAAGGCCTGCGCAATTATGACGGGCTTGACGGTGCGACGTATTATGCCGCGAAAGGCCTGATGGTGAACACGGCTTTTACAAAGCCGGTCATCGAGGTGGGCGGGCGCAGGCTGACGGTGGTGCAGGCGCTTCAAAAAAGGAAATTCGGGAAAGTGTATATTATGTTCGGCGTAAACGAACTTGGCTGGAGCAGCTCGGAAACCTTTATCAAGGCTTATGCAAAGCTGATTGACGCGGTAAAAAAAGCCCAGCCGAAGGCGGAGATCTTTGTTCAGTCCATCTTCCCGGTTTCGGAAAAGAAATCCAGTTCAGATAAAGTTTACAATAACCGGAATATCGCTTCCTACAATAGACAGATTCAGGAAATGGCAAAGAAAAAGGGCGTGAAGTATCTGGCGGTGAATACGGCGGTTTCCGATTCGGCCGGAAATCTGCCCGCGGACGCTTCCGTCGACGGGGTACATTTAAACAGGGAATATTGCGCGAAATGGTGCGGGTTTCTGAAAGCCAGCGCCGGGGAAAGGAATTAACAAGAAACATGAAGAAAATCTTACTGTTCGCATTGGCGGCGGCGCTTTTACTGTGCGCGGGGTGCGCTTCAAAGACGGCGAAAACGGTCGATACCCAGGAAGTTGCCAAGAAGCTCATTTCAACGGTTAAATTTGCCGACCAGATGTCGCAAATTGAATCGAAGACCGCGCTCAAGCTTTACGGGCTGGATGAAAGTACGGTGGCGAAGCTGACCGTTTATGAAAGCACCGGGGCGACCGCCGAAGAGGTTGCGGCGTTTGAAGCGAAGGACGAAAAGTCCGCGGCGAAGGTGAAGGAAGCCGCACAGAAGCGGATTGAGGACCAGAAAGCGGGATTCGCGGATTACCAGCCCAAGGAGATGGTGAAGCTGAAATCCCCCGTGCTGGAAGTCAGCGGAAAATATGTGATTCTTTGCGTATCCGATGAAAACAGCACGGCGCAGAAAACCATTGACAGCTTTCTTAAATAAATAGATAAACATAAAAGCCGCGCGAACCGAAAGATTCGCGCGGCTTTTTTCGTTGTATCCGCTGTATCAGGAGGCGAGCGGCAGGGGGAACCGCTTTGTCAGCCTCCCGGTGAAGTACTTGATAAAAGGCCCGAGGCAAAACGCGGTAATCACCGTTCCCATGCCGACCGTACTTCCGCAGAGCCAGCCGATCAGTACGGAAAGGGTGTCGCAGACAATACGGCACCAGCGGAATTCAATATGCGAGTACTTTGTAACCATCAGGCTCACGCTGTCGTAGGGCGACGTGCCGAGCCGGGGATACATATACAGGGCGGCGGTAAAGGAAAGAATCAGAACCCCTAAGACCATGCAGACGATACGGAGCCAAAGCTCCGGCTCCTGCGGGAGAAGCCGGGCCAGTATTTTATTGAACAGATCGACCAGAAAACCGATTGCGCTCATATTCACAATGGTACCGAATCCGATTAAATGCCGGTCGAAGAAAAAGGTGAAAGCAAGAAAGACGCCGTTTACAACGAGTACCATCAAGCCGAAACTCTGGTTGAATTTGCGGGATATCCCCAGAACCAGGCAGGTGCATGGATCGGTGCCGAAACCGGCGTAGATGGAAAGCGCGACGGAAATGCTCATGATAAACGTGCCGATCAGCACCATTGCCATCCGCTTGATTAAGGTTTTATCCATTTAAATTCTCTCTTCATTATGTAGTTATGGCTTGCGAAGCTTTGGAACCAGCAGGATTGCCGCGGACCAGAACAGCTCATAAATGAGAAGCGCGGTAATGGAGAGCTGCCCGAGACCGGAATAGCAGGTTAAGAAAGCGACGAGCAGGAACCCGAGGATTACCGCGACGTTCTGCATGGCGACGGCAATGGAAATATTGCTGCGCTGGCGCACACACGCGGTCAGCATCCGCATCATGGCGGCCGGGCGGCCTTTTGTCGCGAGCATTGCGGGCGAACGGTCCTGCGGTTCGGACGTCAGTTCGGTATAAACGCTTCCGAGGCGTTCCGGAAGAACGCGGATGGAATGCTCGTCCAGGCCGAAGCATTCCCCCAGCATGCGCGGGGTAATATTCGGGTCGCAGGTGCGGACAATCAGGCTGATGCCGTTGTCCTCCATACGGCGAAGCTCCATGGCGCGCCGCCGGTCGGAATTGTATGATACGACGAACATGGCGACCAGATCGCCGCCGGAAGCGAGATAAATGATCTTTCTTCCCGTGTGGATGTATTTTTCCTCGTAATCCCTCGAGGGCGGCTGGATGCTGTGCGCTTCCATCAGCCGGCGGCTTCCCACCAGAATCCGGCGGCCGGAAACCCATCCGGTCACGCCCTTATCGTCCTCGAAAACCGGATTGTCGATCTTGGGAAGCATATCGCGGCTTTTGATAATCTGTTCAAATACGTCGCTCAGAGGCCCGCCCACGGAACACATCAGCGCCGTTGCGTCCACGATGGCGTCGTCGATGCGCTGACCGCCGAAGGTTTTAATGGCGTTCAGGACGACGGTGCCTTTCGGGAAAAGATCTTTCGCGTCCACCATCACGGCGTTGACGCCGCTGAAAGTTTCGATCGCGGAATAGCCGACCGCCATTGCGCCGCAGCGCGAGGCGACGCGGCAGACCCGGTTAACCGGCAGGTTCGCGCTGAGCATGTTGACGAACGGAACGCAGATGCACGAAGCCGCCGCAAAAGCGGTCAGGGCGCTGAATACATCTTTATACAGGATAACGGACGCGATGCAAAGGATCAGCGACAGGATGAAGCCGATGGGCGCCATGGTCTGCGAAGCCTGTTCGCTCGGGTCCGGTTCATAGGAAAGGCGGAGAAAATTCTTCAGGAATTTCGTTTTTGTCTGGTAGGCGACGACGGGCGCGTCGATTACGCAGCCGTCCGTCATTTGCAGCGCGGTGTTGTGGTCTTCAAAAAGCAGGACGGCCTGTTTTTGATCCGGCGCGGAAACGAACCGGAAGTTCCGGATAATCCGTTTCGCCATCATGGTTTTTCCGTACGTATTGAAAAACAGCGCCAGTACAACAAGGACGGAATAAACATGATAATTCCCCGTCTGCACGTCACGGGTGGAAAACAGCAGCGCGATATTCTGCGCGGCGGCGGCAACCGTGGCGACGGCGACAGCGCTGTCGGAATTCGCCTGAAAGGTCATCAGGGCTTTCAGTCCGTTCGCAATGGGGACGATGCAGAACGCCCCGGCAGTCAGCAGAAAGACCAGATTTACAATCAGATAGGTCTGCGCGTTCAGCCAAAGCGATATCTCCGGCAGCATGAAACCGGACAGGTCCCGCAGCAGGCCGAAGATCAGAAGAAGAGCAAGGCTGATCCCCGTAACGGCAAGCCGCAGAAGCAGGTTGCGCATGGTGGACCGAAGCTCGTTCATAACGGAGGCCGCGTCGTCCGGACTTATGTAATCGTCCAGCTCCTCCTGCTCACCGGGCGGGCTGTCGCCGGTATCATTGTCCTCTTCTTCATTTCCGAAAATGTTAAACCGCCTTTTTTTTACCGGTTTTGCCGGTTCTTCCTCCGGCTCCGGTTCGCTGGCGGCGTTTTCCGGGAAAGGAATCGGCTGTTCCGCAGGAAGTTCTTCCTCCAGTTCTTCCGGGATTAAGGCGACGCCGTCCGGCTCCGAACCGGGTGCGATTTCCGGTTCTTCGGCTTCTTCCTCCGGTTCCCCGGGGGTTACAACCGGAAGCGGAATCGGCGGGGGAGCGGGCTTCGGATTTACGGAAGGAAGCCGGTTTGCCGCATGGGCCAGAACGTCCTCGTATTGATCAAGGGCAATGACCAGAACGGGCAGCCCGAACGCCCGGTAAACCGGGCGTTTTACCGACTGCGGCACCGGCCGCGCGGGCTCCTCAACAGCGGGCGCGCCGGGAAGTTCCTCTTTTACCTTCGGCTCCTTTACCGGTTCCTTCACCGGTTCTTCGGACATCCTCCCGCGAATGGCGGGAACAACATCCGGCTGAAGCGGGGTGGATGGCGTCATCGGGGCCGGATAGGGTTCCGTGATTTCCGGGATGACCGGAGAAGTCGGTTCCACTTCCGGCAGGGGTTCCGGCGCGTGTACCGGCGGCTGCTGCTTCGGTTCGGGCGGCGGTTCGGCCGGAATCTGCTGCGGTGTCTGGGGCATTGCGGCAGAAGCTTCGGCCTCCGTTTTTTTCGATTCCTCCGCTTTCGTTTCGGGGGAATCGTACAGGGAATACAGTTCGTTTTGTTCCAGCCCCGCCCGCTTCATGATGTTCTGCACGCGTTTTTCCCGTTCGCTGTGCAGTTTTTCAAACCGCCTGGCGATTTCATCGTCAACCTTGTCGTCCGCAGTTTCCTGAAACAGATAGGAAAAAACCGAGCTGCCCGGCGCGCTTTTCGGCCGGTCGGGTTCCAGATGCAGGGCTTTTTCATAATCGTCACGATATTCCTCGATGGATTTCAGTTGCAAGCCGTAGTAAATATCGTTTCCATTGTCGAGGTCGGGAATTTCCCGTTTCCGGCGCCCGAAAAGGCCCCTGCGGCCCTTTTTCTTCTCGGACGGCCCGGAGAAATCCGTTTCCCCGGGGGTGGGGGACATTTGCGGTTCTTTGGATATCTGTGCGTCAAGGGCGTTCTTCGCCTTCGCCGCAATTTCCTCCGGTGTAACGGGAGCTTTACGCTGAACCGTTTTCTCTTTTGCCTTTGCGGGCGCCGGATCCTTTTCCGCTTGATCCAAGGTGCGCGCTTCCGCCAGAATCTCATCTAAAGAAAAGCGGTCGCGCGGAGCTTTTTGTTTGTCGCCCATAAATATCCGCTCCTGTATTATTTTGTCTTAATACCGCTGCGCTGCCGTGCGATTTCATAGCAGATGACGCCGCAGGCAACCGAAGCATTAAGCGAATTTATTTTACCCTTCATTGGCAGGGATATGACAAAGTCACACTTTTCTTTTACAAGGCGGCTTACGCCGAAGCCTTCGGAACCGATCACAACGGCCACGGGGCCGGAATAATCCACACTGCACCAGTTTTCGCCGTTTAGGTCGGCCGCGTAAATCCACACGCCGCGTTTTTTCAGCTCGTCCACCGCGGCGGCGATGTTCGTCACCCGCGCAACCGGCACATATTCCACCGCGCCGGCGCTCGCTTTGCCGACCGCGTAGGTCAGGCCCGCCGCGCGCCGTTTGGGGATGATCACCCCGTGCGCGCCCGCGCATTCGGCTACGCGCAGGACGGCGCCGAGATTGTGGGGGTCCTCCAGCTCGTCCGCAATAATGATGAACGGCGGCTCGTTCCGCTCCTCTGCAAGGCGGAAAATATCGTCGACGGTCGCGTATTCCTTTACCGCCGCCACGGCGACCACACCCTGATGGTTCGCGTTGCCGCAGAGGAAATCCAGTTTTCTGCCGTCGGCTTCCTTGATGGAAATTCCCGTCTTTTTCGCCTTGGCAATCAGCGCGCTCAGGCTTCCCGTATGCTCGCCGCGCGCCACATAAAGGCTGTCGATCGTGCGGCCGCTGCGCAAAGCCTCGTTTACCGCGTTTCTTCCGGCGATAATGTCTTCTCCGCGCTGATTTTTTTCCTCGTTCATCTATTTTCCGTCTCCTTATTTTTTCTCCATATAAATTTTGAAACCGCCCCATGGATTTACGGACGGCTTTCTTACTTTGCATTTCAGATTTGTATACATTTTTCATTTTAACAGATATAGGAATGCCCGTCAATACATCCAAATGGTTTAAAAATCCGATCCGTCCGCTCATATTTTGCCGCGCGGACGAATAGGTAAGAACGGGGGTGTGCCGTTATGTTCCGAATCCGATATAGTATTCCACGAAGACGGTGGAAAACCCGCTCCGGCGGCAGAATCGTTCTGCTGTTTTTTTGCGTGCTTCTGCTCTTTTTCTTCCTGAAAAACTGCAACGCGCAGCGGGAAACCCGGCGCGATTACGCGCTGAATACGGTATCGCGCGATTTTGAGCCGCTTGTCACGTCCGTATTCCTGCGCCAGAAAACGGGGGATTCCGTCAATACCCAGCTTCTTTACGCGGCCTATATCACCTTGTTTGACAACCCGGCATACGGCGACAAGGCCGGCGTGCGGCAGCGCCTGCTCCGCTGCTTTTACACGGAGGGGAAGGACGGCCCCGTTCCGATTACCGACAGCGGCCGGATTTTCGACAGCATACAGGCGGAATTTTCAACCACGGTTGACGATAAACAAAGGCGTGATATTGTGAATCTTTCGAAAGAGCTTTCGCCCGGCTTTTTGAACTCCGCCGATCTTCTGCGGAAAAATCTGAAAAGCGGGGACGGAACAAAAAACAACATCGGCCTTGTGAATTTCGCGTGGAATGCGCTTTGCTGCAAAAGCGGGTATGTTTACGGCGCGGCGGGCCAGACCATTGACCGAAGCTTTCTGAACCAGCAGAAAAGCAGGTTTGCGGGAGTGGAACGGGCGGGGCTTACGAAAGAGCAGACCGATTCCATTCTGCTCCGCTTCGGCGGCCGCCCCGGGTTTGACTGCGGCGGCCTGATCAAGGCGTATTCCTGGCTGGACGAATCCACCGGGGAGATTCTCCGCGGGCGCCCGGATGGGATTCCGGATTCTACGGCAAACGATCTGTACGCCCTTGCGGACGTGAAGGGCAATATTTCGGAAATGCCCGAAACACCGGGGCTGGGCGTTCACAAGGACGGGCACGTGGGAATTTACATCGGCGGGGACGAGGTGATCGAAGCGGAAGGAAACAATTTCGGCGTAGTGAAGACCCGGCTTTGGGGGCGCGGGTGGGAGCACTACTTTCGTGTACCGGCCATCACGTATGTGCAGAGCGGAACGTATCAGATACGGGATCATAAAGTGGTTCTGTGTGACGGGAAAATTGTCAATCCCCCGGTATAGAGGAAGAGACCGATGCAAATGCTTCCGCATTGCACCGGTCTCTTCGGTTGGAGGAAATTGCGCTTCAGTGAGATGGAGATGTATCGTCATGACATCTTATAAGCTTATAAATTCGTCTTAAAAAAAGACTGGATGCTCTCAAAAGCCTGTTCCTCATCGGGACCTTCCACCTTAACGGTGACCTCTTCCCCTTTTTTTGCCGCGAGGCTCATGACGGAAAACAATTTTTTTGCATTTCCCGTTTTCCCGGTTTTACTGATGGTGATTTCCGAGGCGTGTTTTTGTGCCTCCTGAGCTAAAAAGCCGGCCGGCCTTGCATGGATTCCATCCTCATCCTGAATGACATAGCGGAACTCTTTCATCTTTTTCACCCCTTCATTGTTTTAAGCAGAGCGGAAACTTCTTTTCCGGTCGCAAGGTTTTCGGAAAATGCGCTGGCGCTTCCCGCGGCGATTCCGGTTCGGAAGGCTTCCGGCAGGCTCTTGTTTCTCAGGTACCCCGCCAGAAAACCGGCTACCATAGAATCCCCCGCGCCGACGGTGTTGACAACCTTGCCCCGGGGGGCTGCGCTTTGGTAAACGCCGCCTGTTTCACTGACAAGAATTGCGCCGTCGCCGCCCAGCGAGACCAGAATATTACAGGCGCCAAGCGCTTGAAGGTCTTTGCAGGCGAGGATAATTTCTTTTTCGCCTTTCAGCACCCGCCCGCTCAGCTCTTCCAGTTCTTCCCGGTTTGGTTTGATTAGAAACGGCCGGAATTTCAGAACATTCAGGAGTAACTGCCCGGTGGCGTCCACTACAATGCGTATCTTTTTTTCCTGCAGCCGTTCCAGGATGGTCTCATAGGTGTCGGCCGGCAGGGAGGGAGGAATGCTGCCCGCAAGAACAAGGATGTCTCCGTCGGAAAGGCCGCTCAGCTGCGAAAACAGCTCGTCGATTTTTTCCCGGGGAATCAGCGGACCGCCGCCGTTTACCGCTGTTTCGTGTTTGGAGCGAATTTTCAGGTTGATACGGGACAAACCGCTGTTCAGTTTGATGAAATCGGTGTTGCAGCCAAAGGATCGTACGCCTCTTTCAATTTCATCCCCGGTAAATCCGGCAATGAATCCGAGTGCCGTGCTTTCCAGTCCAAGGTTCTTCAGAACAATGGAGACATTGATCCCTTTTCCGCCGCTCAAAATTTTCTCACCGCAGCTCCGGTTGATTTCGCCTTCGCGAAAATCCGGAACGTCCGTGATATAATCGAGCGCGGGATTAAATGTTACGGTATAAATCAATTATGCGCACCCCGCAGTCTTTATAGATGTATTTTTTCAGCCGTCCAGCCCGTAATGTGCAAAGAGAAGATGTTCCGCTTCGCTGTTCCACAGACCGTTGTGTCTGTCACAGCTGTCCGCCAGCTTTTTGAAAAGCTCATCCTTTTCGCCCAGCTTGCGGAAATCTTCTATGGCTGTCAGCGGCATACGGATGTGGGTGTAAACCAGCTTTTTGCCGCCGGGAATGGAGGGCAGGTTTTCGGTTGTGTCTGCAACACAGTCAAGACCGCCGACATGGGTAACCATGACCGAGGGATTCATTTTTCCGGCTGCGGACAGGTCAAGCGCCTCCACAAGGTCGTCGGTGTTGCCGCCGGTGGAACCCATAATGTGGGTGCTGATGTAATGGGTATTATACATATTAATGCTAGCGGAAAACTTGTTGTCGGTCGGACCGGCAAAGAAATTGAGGCAGCCGTCAAACGCGAGCAGGCTGTCCGCCAGCTCAACCAGAGGACGGATAGGCGCCATAACGAGAATGTCGTCGTAGCCCTTGCCATCGGTCAGCGCCTTTAATCCTTCATACTGGTCATCCATTTTATTTGGATTGACATATTTTAAGGTTACGCCATGCTCCGCGGCTTTGGAAACCGGTACAACCATTTCCGCGCGCGCAATGCGCTCCTCGCTGACGTCGGTTACGACGACCAGACGCGGCTTCTTTTCAAGGCAGACGGCGTATTCCACCGCGCCAAGACCCATGGGGCCCGCACCGCCCACAATCAGCAGCGCCCCGTTTTCCTTCACGCCGGAAGCGTGGTCATAGTTCCGCTTGTTGGTGTGGTAATTGGAATGGAAACCGCCGATAACGCAGGACATCGGCTCGCCGAGGGACGCTTCAAAGTAGCTGGGTCCGTTGTAGTGCAGCAGGCAGCCCAGCTCCATAACTTCATGCGGAATGATGCAGTAGGTGCAGTCACCGCCGAAAAATTCGTACGAATAACCGGGTGAATTCAGGCATCCTTTATAATTCAGAGCGGGCTGCTGCGCGAATTTTTCGCCCGGTGTAAATTCGTGCTGCCATTTTGCTCCTACCTTCACGATATCGCCGGCAAATTCATGCCCGACGATTACAGGATTGGTGTCAATATTCTGAGGGGCGCGCTTGTGCTTTTTCCCCTGCTTTACCAGTTTATAGGTGGACATGCAGATACTGTCGCTTACAACCTTAACAAGGATTTCATCATCCTTTATTTCCGGCAGCTCAAATTCCTCGAGCCGCAAATCATCTGCTCCGTACATTCTGACTGCTTTCGTCTTCATAGTCATTCCTTTCTCCGGTCTCTGAGGCCGGTTGGCTTTTCCAGCCGGGATCAGCCGCCGCTGAACAAATTGTAGATTTTATTGGCGTCCCCGCTCCTTACCAGAGATTCCACGGATTCCGGGGTGTCCAGTTTCTCAACAATATTCCGTAAAATTTCCAGATGTTCGTCTCCCACGGCGGCAATGCCTACCACCAGATAGACGGTTTCGCTGTCCCACGGGATTCCGTCCGGGTAGATCATGACCACCAGTCCGGAACAAATAATTTTCTTCTTGACTTCGCTTTCGCCGTGGGGAATGGCAATGCTGTTGCCGATACAGGTGGAAAGCTTATTCTCTCTTGCGAGCATGCCGTCAACGTAGGGTTTTTCGACATAACCGCTTTCCACCAGTAGCTCTCCCGCGTGCCGGATTGCTTGTTCCTTATCCGCAGCGCTGCAGTTCAAAACAATATTTCGCTTCATCAAAAGCTCCGACTTTTTTGCGCTTTTCTTAAAAAACATATGTACCACCTTCTTTTCACATGAGCCTGAATTCATGGATTCACAGATAAAGCTCTTTGATCTTCTGAGCAAAGTACCCTTCCAGAATCTCTTGTGTTTTTTTATAGGAAACATCGCGGTCTCCGGATTTGAGCGCGTTCAGAAAATCTTCGTCTTCAATCAGCGCACTGCTGAGTTTTCCCATCATTTGACTGTTTTCTTTTCCGTCGGAATTTTTGGGAATCAGCATAACCACCGCCAGCACGGCACCCTGTAAATATTCGCTGCGGAAGGGTGGGTGAGTGGGCAGAATTACGGAGAACACCGGTTTGCTTACCCCGTCGGTTTTGGCGTGCAGCAGGGCAAACTGGTAGCTGACGACCACCTGTGAACTGATTTTTTCTCTCGCAAGAAAGTCGTTGAAAATCAGCCTGCGGTTTACGTCACTGTCCCCGAAACGCTGGCTTGCCTGCTTGACAAGCTCCGTAAATTCGATGTTTTCTTCCGTGTAGGTAATCTCAAACTGAGAAAGTACGGACTGAATACTTTCCGCCATATCCCACGTTTTGTGCAAATAGCTGGGACCCCCGCTCTTTGTTTCAGGCAGGAGCAGGCCCGTTTCCACATAGGCGCAGCGGTTGATCTCTTCGCGGATTTTTTCCAGATCCTCATCTGTAGGCAGGGGGCTGACCAGCAGATAGGAATACGGAACATCTTTGATGGGGAAAGAGGATACGAGGATATCAATATCCAGCGGGGGTCCTTCGGCTAAATCCTCCTGTGCGAACGTCTTAACCAGAACATCCGCCTTAAACGTATTTTTTATGCGGGAGGACATTAAATAGGAAATACCGATTCCGCTTGCGCAGACAACGCCGATGGTGACAACCTTGCGCCGGAGTTTTCTCTCTTTCATGCGAATGACCGCAGCGCCGAAATGCGTCGCGAGGTAGCCGATTTCCGCGTCAGGCACGGTAAAGCCGTAGCTTTCCCGGATGACCTGAGCGGCATTTTTGCTTTTTTCAAAGATATCCGGATACATGGTGCGGATTTGCTCCAGCATATTGTTCTGAATGACCATGTTGTGTTTTAACCGGATCAGTGTGGGGTCCAGGTGGGTGATCAGTCCGCTCAGCAGAACTTCATCCATCTTCAGTTCCTGAGCCAGTTCAGGGTCAAACCGGTCAATCATCCGGTAAATCATGCGGATCAGCTCGTAATGGTTTATGTAAAAATCATCGTCCGGATTCTTATCAATATATTTTTGCTTTGCGCTTTTTATATGAATGCATATATAGGCTCTTTCCTCGTCACAGATCTTGAACCGGAAGGAATTCTCCAGCATATCCGCAACGGTGTCGGCGAGCACATAGTCTTCTGTTGCTTTCAGTTTTGCAGTGACATCCGGTTCCATGGAAATGGTTTTTTGCCTGATAATTCTTTCTGCCGCAATAGAGAGGTAAATCACAAACATGAACCAGGAGGATTCCGTGAACCTTTCCAGTTTTTTGCTCGGGATCGTCTTCAGCGCGGAGATGACCTGATTGAAAATTTTTGCGTCCAGCAGGGGGGAAATATCTATTTCGTCAGCCGGTTTTCTGTCCGGGCCGGCAGGCGCCTCCCAGTGCTCTTCCCGGCTGATATTTTCGTAGATAAATTGGGAAAGAGCCCGACGGTAGGCTTCTTCGGTGCCTTCTAAAGCAACACCGTATCCCTGCCGCCGGGACAGCTCCAAATCATTTTCACGGAACCAGTCAGCAATGGCATCCATGTCATTGCTGATCGTCCCTTCACTGACTTTGAACAAATTTGAATAGTAATAAAGCTTCTGTACGTCCTGATTTTTGAGAATTTCCAGAATCAGGCGTTTTCTTCTGGACTCTTTGTCCATAGGTTCCGGTTCGTCTTCGCTTAGAAGCGCCTGGGCAAGCCGGTCTCTGTCCTGCTCGCTTCCCTCCAGCCGGATTCCCACACCTGCTTTTGCATTGATTTTCAGATTGAAGCCACGAAGCTGGGAATTGACGTTTTCCATATCACGGAAAAGCGTACGCTTGCTGGTGTTCAACAGGGCAGCAAGTTCGCTCACAGAAACGGGTTCCGTATTTTTCAGCAAAATACGAAACAAATGATTTAAACGCGGTGTAAAAGTCATTTGCAGCCCCTCCCTGATGCCCAGAGTACTATTTTTTCTGTGTTCCGTATACAGTATTTATGTACGGATTGAAACCGGTTTTCTTTGTTATATTGCCGAAGCGAGACCGCTGAGCTGATTGACGAGCTCATCATACTCCGGTGCCACCATAAAGTTGGTAATGGTTACGAGCTGTGCGTTCGGAACAGCCTTTTTGGCTCTGTCCATCAGCTCCTGGTGAACAACAACGATCTGTGTGTCGCGGGGAATATCCTCAATAGAGGAATGGAGAACCTGAATGTCCAGACCGGCTTCCTTCAGCTTTTTGCTCAGGACGGTTGCGCCCATTGCACTGGAGCCCATGCCGGCGTCGCAGGCAAATACAATTTTGCTTACATTGACTTTGCGAAGTACGGGAGCGGCTTTTCCGGCTTTTCCGAATTTCCCGGATTTCATTGCCTTGACTTTGTCTTTGGCTTCGTCAAGGTTGTCTTCGTCCTTCACCGTTGCTTTCAGAAGCACATACGAAAGTGCGAAGCTGACCGCTGCGGCGCAGGTTACGCCGAGGATGGTACCAAGGAATCCGCCTTTCGGGGTCATCAGCAGGAAAGCAAAGATGCTTCCCGGGGCAGCGGCAGCTACAAGGCCCGCGCCGAGGATACCTTCCACAAAGGAACCGGTCATGCCGCCGGCGATAACCGCAAGAATCAGGATCGGGTTCATCATAACATACGGGAAATAGATTTCATGAATACCGCCGAGGAAGTGAATGATGATAGCGCCGGGAGCAGAACTCTTGGCAGTACCTTTACCGGCGATGCAGTAAGCAAGCAGCAGGCCAAGGCCGGGGCCCGGATTTGCTTCGAGCATAAAGAAGATGGACTTGCCGACTTTGGCGGCCTGCTCAATCCCGAGCGGGGTCAGGATACCGTGGTTGATTGCGTTGTTGAGGAACAGTACCTTTGCGGGTTCAATGATGATCTGCGCCAGCGGCAGCAGGCCTGCTTTTACAAAGAAGTCAACACCGGCAGCCATGGCGTTGGTCAGGCCGACGCACATTGGGTTGATCAGCAGGAAAGCGAGGATCCCGAGGATACCGCCGATAATACCGGCTGAGAAGTTGTCAACGAGCATTTCGAAGCCCGCTCTGACTTTGCCTGCGATCAGTTTGTCAAACTGCTTGATCACATAGCCGCCCAGAGGTCCCATGATCATAACGCCGAGGAACATTGGAATGCCCGCACCGATAATTACGCCGATCGAGGCGATGGAACCGACAACGGCGCCTCTCTGTCCGCCAACCATACGGCCGCCTGTGTAGCCGATCAGCAGCGGGAGCAGATACTTGAGCATTGGGTCAACCATCGCGGCGAGCTTCTCATTCGGTGCCCATCCCGTTTTGATGAACATTGCGGTGATAAGGCCCCAAGCAATGAAAGCCCCGATGTTCGGCATGACCATGCCGCTTAGGAATCTTCCGAAGCTCTGAACTTTTTCTTTCATGTTTACTCCGCCTTTCAACAAATAGTCCGAAATATTTCTGCTTCGATTATAAGCCGGAGTGTCATACTTTCTCAAGAAAAACAAAAACAGATTTGGCACACGGAAATGATGCCAAATTTTAATAATGGCAATTATATATTTTGTACAATATGCTGAATCCGATTTTCCGGCGCTGAAAAAACCCGGATAGAATCCCGTTTTGGAGTGCCAAATCGATTGGGACGGGCGGATTTCGGATTGAAACCGCTGTTGAGCTGTTGAAATGTATTTTATGCATACCGTGGAAAACTTTATGGAAATGTAGAATTATACAGCCTGAGACCGCCCTTTGTAGGACAATTTATACGTTGAGTATTTGCAAAAGTTTACATAACACCGTGGAATACCCGGCTTTCCCTGTTGAAAACTCTGTTGAAAGTGTTGATAAGTGTGCAAAACGGCTTGTCTTTTCCACTTTTGCATACGAAATGTATAATTTGTTTATGTAAACCGGTGGAAGGATCCATTTAAAACGCACAGTATTCGAACCTTTACGATCATGTTATAATAGAAGAAGTGTAAAACAGGCGGGGATGCCCGGAAAGCAGAGGGAAAAGGGAATGGGAAAGAATGTGGATTTCGATTTGGAACAGACGCTGGAATGCGGGCAGTGCTTCCGTTGGGATAAACAGCCGGACGGTTCGTATACGGGCGTTGCCTTCGGGCATATTTTAAATATTTCGGAGAAAAATATACCACAGGTTTATGAAGATGAATTCTGGCGGCATTATTTTGACCTTTCGCTCGATTACGCGAAAATCCGTGCGGATTTGTCCGCGGAGGACGAGACGCTGGCGCAGGCGGCGAAATTCGCGCCCGGCATGCGCATCCTGAATCAGGAGCCGTGGGAAGCGCTCTGCTCCTTTATTATCTCCCAAAACAACAATATTCCGCGCATCCGGGGAATTGTAAAGCGGCTCTGCGGGCAGTTCGGCGAACCGGTCGGGGACGGCTTTTTTACGTTCCCTTCCGCCGAACGGCTTGCCGCGCTGCGGGCGGAGGAGCTTTCCGAAATCCGCTGCGGCTTCCGGGCGAAATATATTGTGGACGCGGCGCAGAAAGTCGTCGCGGGGCAGGTTGACCTCGAAAAGCTGAAAACCGCGGAGCTTTCCGACGCGCGCGAACAGTTAATGAGCATTCACGGCGTGGGGCCGAAGGTGGCGGACTGCACCCTGCTTTACGGCCTGCACCGGCTGGAGGCGTTTCCGATGGACGTCTGGATGAAGCGCGCGATGCGCACCCTTTTTCCCGGCAGGGGGCCGGAGGCCTTCGGCTGCTACGCCGGAATCGCGCAGCAGTATATTTTCCACTACAGCCGCTGCAACCCGGCGCTGTTTGCGGAGAAATAATTCCCGGTAACATTCTCCAAAAAGGAAACCTTATGCAGGATTCATAAAAAAGGGATTGCGGGCGGAAATATATATTTTACTATTTATCTTTATCTTTTCTGAAAATTGCGTTATAATATACGCAGAAAATTATATTTGGGGGTTAAAAGATGCCACTCGTTAATACTACGGATATGTTTAAAAAGGCATACGAAGGCGGATACGCGGTCGGCGCGTTCAATGTGAACAACATGGAAATTGTACAGGGAATTACCGAAGCCTGTCAGGAACTGAAAGCACCGGTTATTCTTCAGGTCTCCGCAGGCGCGCGCAAATACGCAAACCACACTTATCTTACGAAGCTGGTGGAGGCGGCGGTGATTGAGAACCCGGATATTCCGATCGCTCTGCACCTTGACCACGGTTCCTCCTATGAACTTTGCAAGGACTGTGTCGACGGCGGCTTTACCTCCGTTATGTTTGACGGCTCCTCGAAGTCCTATGAGGAAAATGTGGAGGAAGCCCGCCGCGTA
>NZ_JAPOHA010000021.1 GCF_026672255.1 Caproiciproducens galactitolivorans
GGCTTCCCGGCGCTCCGCACACGCCGGGTGTAAGTCCGACATTTTTTTATTCTGTGCCCTCGAGCAAGCCGTACCTATTCCTTTGTGTTTCATATTGAATTACAGAAATGATTTAGTCTGCCCTCAGGCCGGGCAGGCCCCTACTTTCGGAATCGTCCGAAAGTAGGCAAAGGCCGAGCAGGGGGCGTTTGAATTCCCGGCGAGAGGGTTCCACAAAAGCCCCCTGCACCCCGAGGTATCCCCAAAAGGCCTTTCGGGTACACGCATTCTATGTGGTTTTCATTGACGGAGTCCTACGTTAGCATTCCGTGGAGGAGCGCCGCCTGCGGCGCGGGGGAAACGGCTAAAAGGGCGCTGTGCGCCCCTAAAAGGCGATCATCAGGCCGCCGTTGTCGTTGTAAAAGCTTGTCAGGCCGCGCGTCTGCATGATGGTGATTTTCGTGGTCATGCATACATGCGCAATCTTCTCCTTCAGGCGCTGCGCTCCAACGGGATCGTTGCAGTGGGTGATCACCACCGGCATGCCGGCAAGGTTTTTCCATTCGCTCATAGTTCTTACGATCACTTCGAGCGCCCGTTCTTCCCCCCGGGGCTTCTGCAAAACGCGGATGGTTCCCTCCGGCGTGTTGGAAGCGACGGCGCGGATGCCCAGCGAAGACGCGAGGATACCCGCGATACGGGACATGCGCCCGTTTTTCACGAGATTATCGTAGGAGCCGCAGGAAAAGAGCAGAAAAATGCTGCGGGTATAGGCTTCCGCCTGCTTCACCACGGCTTCAAAGTCCAGCCCGGCGGAAATCAGCTCCTCCAGCTTGCGGAGAATCAGCACAAGGCCGCCCCCGGTGGTGTGGGAATCGATCACATGGATGTCTTTTTCCGGGCTTTCCTCCAGCACCATATTCTTTCCGATCAGCGCGCTGTTGTAGGTTCCGCTGAGCGCGCTCGTCATCGTTACGGCGACGGTACGGTCGCTTTTGCGGAATTCTCTCGCCCATTCCTCGGGCGCGGGGCATGCCGACGAGGACGGCCCTTTAAAGCTTTTCATGTGCGCCAGCATGGCGTTGACGTTTAGGTCATCGTTGTCCGTATATTCGGTACCCCCTACAACGATTTTCAGGGGTACGGCGGCAAAATGCAGGCCGGAATCCGCAAATGCGCTTGAAGGCAGATCGCAGGAACTGTCTGAAATAATTCCCCAGCTCATAAAAGCACTTCCAATTTCCATTTATTATATGGTTTTAAATACCATATATATTGATTTATAATATCATATCAAACGATTCATAATAATTCCCTAAACGATTTATCCATAGGAATTGAAAAATAAATCAAATCGGGTTATACTATTTGACAAACAGATCGCCTTATACGTACAGTTTGCCATTGAATTTCGAGAAAAGGATTGGAGCTGAGCAAAATGTTTGAAGAAATTGCCGCGCAGGCGAAAACGGCGGTAAGCGAGCTTTTAAGCGCCGCGAAACTGAATGCCGGGGATATGCTGGTGGTCGGCTGTTCTTCCAGTGAAATCGGCGGGCACGATATCGGTTCGTCTTCCAGCGTGGAAATCGCGAACGCGGTTTTTGGCGCGATTTACCCTGTTTTAAAGGAAAAGGGGATTTATTTGGCGGCGCAGTGCTGCGAACACCTGAACCGCGCGCTGATTATTGAAAAGGAAGCCGCGCTGAAAAACGGGCTGGAAATCGTAAACGCCGTTCCCCAGCCGAAAGCGGGCGGGTCGTTCGCTTCGGCGGCGTATGCGAACTTCGGGCATCCCGTCGCGGTGGAGGAAGTCTCGGCGCAGGCGGGCATGGATATCGGCGACACGCTGATCGGCATGCATCTGCAAAGGGTGGCGGTGCCGGTGCGTCTTTCCGTACGGAAAATCGGCGAAGCAAACGTAACCTGCGCCCGCACAAGGCCGAAGTTTATCGGTGGCGAGCGCGCGCATTACGATGAAACCATAAAATAACGAAAATTTCCAGTGGTAAAACCCCGTGTTTGGGCGAAAGCTAAACACGGGGTGATTTTTTGGGGAAATCCGTTTACGAAACCGACCCGAACTTAAAGAATTATTTTACTTCCCTTCCCAAAGACGTTCAGAACCGCATTAAGCGCTCCGGGGTCGAAATCAGTACGCTCGGCGAGCTGATGGAGGTTGGCGAGCATTTAAAAGAAACCGGGGGAATTGATGGGAAAGACTGATAATTTTCTCCGTTCGGAGAAAACTATCACCGGAGGTGAATTCTATGGGACCAAAATACAACGGACTCTATGAGCTGATCGAGAACGACAGCGAAGCGGACGATTATTTTGACAACCTGCCGGATTATGTAAAGGAAAGCATCTATGAGCGCGAACAAAATATCAATTCATTTGACAGCCTGCGTGATTACGCGGCGAATCTGATGCGTAACGAATAAAACGAGGGGTGCAGGCGCGCCCCCCGCTACATATTGACAGCGCCCGGGTTTTATGCTACACTTACGAAAATATTTGAAACACTTTGACGAAGAAAGTAGTCCCTCTGAACGCACACAGAGAAGCTTCCGCGGATTTCCGCGCTGAAAGGAAGCGGACGGGAGGCCGGACGAAAATGGCTTTTGAGTGGCGCACCGAGACGGAATCCGTTTAGGCTGCGACGGGATTTCCCGTTAACGAAAGCGGGTATAGGCAGGAAAACTGTAATACCCTTAGAGGCTCGTTCCCGCGAGGGGAGGGCAAATTGAAGTGGTACCACGGGAGAACCCGTCTTCAGAAAAGCGTTTGCTTTCCGAAGACGGTTTTTTTATTTTTACAGAAACCGAAAGTTCTCCGCCCTCTTTGCGCAAATGCAGTGTGCGGGAAATCCGCGGCCAAAACGGCGGAACATTAAATCTATAAGCCCGAAAGGAAGCGTCATTATGAAAATCTGTGAACGGTTAAAAAGCGGCAGGGTAACGGTTTCCTGCGAGCTGTTCCCGCCGAAAAAAGACGGCGAGCTGGATCATGTATGCGAAGTGGTGCGCGATATCGCCGCGCTGAAGCCCGACTTCATGAGCGTAACCTATGGCGCGGGGGGCGGAACTTCGATAAATACCGCCCGTATTGCCGAGGAAATCGAGAGCAGGGGGGTTACGGCGCTGGCGCACCTGACCTGCGTATCCTCCACCAAGGACGAAGTTGCACGGATATTGGAGGAGCTGAAGGAAAAGCATATTGAAAATATCCTCGCCCTGCGCGGGGATATCCCGAAGGATTCCGATTTCCCCTCGCCCGGTCATTACCGCTACGCCAGCGAGCTGGTTGCACAAATTAAGGCGCGCGGCGATTTCTGCATCGGCGCGGCCTGCTACCCGGAAGGGCACATCGAGTGCGCCCACAAGGAGGACGACATCGACTATTTAAAGCGGAAGGTCGAATGCGGCTGCGACTTCCTGACTACCCAGATGTTTTTTGACAACAATATCCTTTATAATTTCCTGTACCGTATCCTTGCGAAAGGAATCAATGTCCCCGTGGTCGCGGGAATCATGCCGGTAACGAACAGCCGCCAGATCAAGCGCATCTGCGCCCTTTCCGGAACGGAACTCCCGCCCCGCTTCAAGGCGATCGCCGACAAATTCGCCGACCGCCCCGCGGCGATGAAACAGGCGGGCATCGCCTACGCCACGGAGCAGATTATCGACCTGATCTCCAACGGAGTGAATTCTATTCACATTTATACCATGAATAAACCGGATATCGCCGCGAAAATCATGGAAAATCTATCGGAAATCATCGGGTGATGCCATGACGGATCGAAACGAAATTCTGCGTTACCTCGGTTTCCGGGGAAAACCGGCGGACGAACGCACCTTGCAGGCCATCGAATCCTGCCTTGCGGAGCTGGAACAGGCGGTCACGCCGCGAAGCATGCACCGGGTTTTCCCCGTTACTTTTTCGGGCGGCGCGGTTGCCATCGGCGGATTCGCGGTGGAAAGCGCCGACCTCGCGAAGCATCTTTCCGGATGCGGGGAAGCCGCCTTGTTTGCCGCCACGCTGGGCGCGCGGGCGGATTTCCTTCTGGAACGCGCCGCGAAAGCCGACATGAGCCGCGCCGTGGTAATGCAGGCCTGCGCCGCCGCCCTTACGGAAAGCGTGTGCGACGAATTCCAACAGGAAATCGCGGAGGAAGCGGCAAAGCGCGGCCTTTACCTTCGCCCGCGCTACAGCCCCGGCTACGGTGACTTCCCCATCCGGTATCAGCGGGATTTTTTAAAGATACTGGAATGCCGGAAAATCGGCCTTTCCATGACGGAAAACTGCATGCTGGTGCCGACGAAATCCGTCACCGCCGTCATCGGGCTCACAAAAGAGAAAACAAGCTGTCATATTGCAAAATGCATGGAATGCCGGTCGGCGGACTGTCCGTTCCGAAAGGAGTGAAAGCATGAGAATACTGGAAGATTTGGGAAAGCGCCTGCTGTTTTTCGACGGCGGCATGGGTACGCTGTTGCAGGAAAACGGCCTTGGCCCCGGGGAACTGCCGGAGCTTTGGAACCTCAGCCGCCCGGAGATCATTTTTGATATTCACAGCCGGTACCGCAGGGCGGGCGCGGACATCCTGAAAACCAATACATTCGGCGCGAACGCGATAAAACTGCACGGAAGCGGCCGCAGCGCGGAGGAAATCATCTTTGCCGCGGTGGAAATTGCAAAAAAAGCCGCAGACGGCGCGCTTGTCGCTATGGATATCGGCCCGACCGGCAAGCTTTTAAAGCCGCTCGGCGATCTTGCCTTTGAGGACGCCGTTTCCGTGTTTTCCGAAGCGGCGGAGGTGGGGAAAAAGGCCGGCGCGGATATTATTCTAATTGAAACCATGAGCGATACCTACGAATGCAAAGCCGCCGTCCTAGCGGCGAAGCAGACCGGGCTGCCGGTTTTCGCCACCATGGTTGCCGACGAGCAGGGAAAACTCCTGACCGGAGGGGACCTCCCCGCCGCCGTCGCGCTGCTGGAAGGATTGAAAGTAGACGCGCTGGGGCTGAACTGCGGCTTCGGCCCGGAGCAGATGAAACGGCTTGTCCCGCAGCTTCTGGACTGCTGTTCCCTTCCGGTGATTCTGAACCCGAACGCGGGTCTGCCCCGCAGCGAGGGGGGCAAAACGATCTTTGACGTAAATCCGCAGGATTTTTCCGCCGCCATGGAGGAAATCGCGCGGGACGGCGCGTGGATTCTGGGCGGCTGCTGCGGCACAACGCCGGACTACATCGCCGCGCTGGTGAAACGGTGCGCGAAAATCCCGCCAAAGCCCCTCCAGAAGAAAAACCGCACGGTGGTTTCCTCCTTTGCGAAAGCCATGGCGTTCGGGGAAAAGCCGGTGCTGATCGGCGAACGCATCAACCCGACGGGCAAGCCGAAGCTGAAACAGGCGCTGCGCGGCGGCGATATGGACTACCTTCTGCGCGAGGGAATCACCCAGCAGCAGAAGGGCGCGCATATCCTCGACGTGAACGTCGGCCTGCCGGAAATTGACGAGCCGTCGCTTCTGCCGCGCGCGGTTTCGGAGATTCAGAGCGTTGTCGACCTGCCGCTTCAGATCGATACCTCCGACCCGCGCGCCATGGAAGCCGCCATGCGGATTTACAACGGCAAGCCGCTGATCAACTCCGTAAACGGCAAGAAAGAATCCATGGAAGCGGTATTCCCGCTTGTAAAAAAATACGGCGGCGCGGTCATCGCGCTTACGCTGGACGAAAACGGGATTCCCGAAACGGCGCAGGGGCGGTATAAAATCGCCGAAAAGATCGTAAAAACAGCCGCGGAATACGGGATAGAGAAAAAGGATATCCTCGTCGATACGCTGGCCATGACCATCAGCGCGGGGCAGGAGAACGCGGCGGTTACGCTGGAGGCGCTCCGCATGGTGCGCGAAAAGCTGGGCGTTTTTACTTCGCTCGGCGTGTCCAATATTTCTTTCGGCCTTCCTCACCGTGAGCATATCAACGCGGTATTTTTCACCATGGCCTTGCAGAACGGGCTGGACGCGGCGATCGTGAACCCCAATTCCGATGAAATGATGAACGCGTATTTCGCCTACTGCGCGTTAAGCGGGAAAGACGAAAAATGCATGGCGTATATCACGCGGTATTCCGAACAGAAAGCCGCCGCCCCCGCGTCCGTTCAAGGCGAGATTACCCTTTCCGAAGCGGTGGCCGGAGGGCTGAAAGAAAGCGCGCGCGCGGCGGCGAATTCCCTTTTAAAAACGACGGAGCCGCTCGAAATTATCAATACCGAGCTGATTCCCGCGCTCGACCGCGTGGGCAGGGATTTCGAACAGGGCGTGCTGTTCCTTCCCCAGCTTTTAATGAGCGCAGAAGCCGCCAAAACCGCGTTTGAGGAAATCCGCGCCAGCATGGGGCAGGAAGCGAGCCGGTCGAAAAAAGAAAAAATTATCCTCGCCACCGTAAAGGGTGATATTCACGATATCGGCAAGAATATTGTGAAGGTGCTTCTCGAAAACTACGGGTATGACGTGATCGACCTCGGAAAAGACGTTCCGCCCGAAACGGTGGTCGGCGCGGCGCAGAAAGACGGCGTGAAGCTTGTCGGCCTGAGCGCGCTGATGACAACCACTGTCGCCAATATGGCGGACACCATCCGCCTTCTGCGCGAAAAGCTGCCTGCCTGCCGGGTGATGGTCGGCGGCGCGGTCTTAACCCCGGAGTACGCCAAGCAGATCGGCGCCGACTTCTACGGAAAAGACGCCATGGCTTCCGTGCATTACGCGCAGGAACTTTTTAAAGCCAATTAAAACAAAAAAGCTGTTCGGCGGGTGCCGGACAGCTTCCCTGTATGAAAGGTTTCTGATAAATGAAATATACCAAAAAAATACCTTCGGAAGATGAAGAACGGAGTAAAAAATTAGCAGCAGAGGGCTGGAAAAAGCTGAAAGAGCCGCCGAATTTAGCAACGGCAACGCTGCTGTCGCTGCCTTTTGCCTTCCTGAACGGGCTGATTGTCATGGGGATTGGGTATGCTTTGTATCCCCCGTTAAGAGAATTTTTCAGGGCCGGAAATAATGGGTACAGCATTGCATTCACAGTGAATTTGTATACCCTGCTCTATATTGTTGCTCTTTATCTTTTTACGGTGCTCCATGAATTTCTCCATGCCTTTTTTATCCCGAATGCACTCAAATCCGACCATGTGTTTTGGGGCATTAACGGCCTTTTTGGGTTTGTTTATACGACCGAAAAAATCAAAAAGGGCAGGTACCTTGTGATAACAATTATGCCTTTCCTCTTGTTATCGGTACTGCTGCCCTTTGTTCTTTCTTTTTTTGGATGGCTGAATGGATACACGATATTTTTATGCTTAGTAAATGCAATGGGGTCTTGCGTGGACTGCTTAAATCTGTGTTTCGTTGCCGTGCAGGTGCCCAAGGGCGCCTATCTTGTGAATAACGGCTCGAAAACATTTTTCAAAGAATGATGAGCGATAAACCTGATTCGAATAAATCGGTATTCTCTAAACTGCCGCTTTTCCACTAAACTTCCTGTGTGGGGACCGTCAATGAAAACCACATAGAATTCGTATACCCGAAAGACCTTTTGGGGATACCTCAGGAGTGCAGGGGGCGTTTGTGGAACCCTCACGCCGGGATTCAAAAGCCCCCGGCTCGTCCTTTGCCTACTTTCGGACGATTCCGAATGTAGGGGCCCGCCCGGCCTGAGGGCAAGCTAAATCATTCCTGTAATTTAGTAGGAAGGGCAAAGAGATAGGTTCGACCTATCAAGAATATAAAATTGTCCCCCCGGCTTGCAGGCAATAAAAAATAAAAAGCTGCCGGCAATTTTTGCTGAACAACTTTCGACTTTTAATTATTAATATATTTTCAATAATTCATTTAAATACGAAATCCCTATTGCAATATTCGAATAAAAGGGTTATAATTTGCTTGCAAGGCATAAAAACAATTGCAATGCAGGAACAGGTGGTGCAAACACCTGTCCCCTGCCTACGGAGCAGACCCTCCATAAGCAACTGAATAATCAGCACATTGCGTTTTCTATTATACCGCCTGTTTCGCTTTTTGTACAGGGGTATTTTTCGAATTTCGCAATGAACTTGATGACGTTGTATATGGAATTGATCCGTATACGGCGTTTTTTTATGCCCTGCAATCGGGCGGCGGGCGTTCACCATTTAATGAGACGGGTATTTTGGGGTGCACCGCTTTACCATATTCCCGCCGCCCGATCTTAAAAAGCGTTCGCCTCTTTTTCACCTCGTGTGAATATAGACCACAAACTCCGGCCTCCCGGCGNGCACCGCTTTACCATATTCCCGCCGCCCGATCTTAAAAAGCGTTCGCCTCTTTTTCACCTCGTGTGAATATAGACCACAAACTCCGGCCTCCCGGCGCCGCATCGCCGGGAGGAAAACCGGGGGCAACCGGGCGAACGGTTCCCCAAACTCTCCCCCCTAGGAGAGTAGATTTTGTCGGCTTCCCGGCGTCCTACACCGCCGGGTGTAAGTCCGACATTTTTTATTTACAAAGGTGCCTTTTCCCCTGAACTACCTCGGAGGAACGTCAATGAAAACCACATAGAAAGCGTGT
>NZ_JAPOHA010000022.1 GCF_026672255.1 Caproiciproducens galactitolivorans
GTCCTGTCACCCGCACCATTCAAATCCGAAAGAGTTATTTTTTGCTCTTTATTGCCTAAGTTGTAAATTATCTTAACAGTCCCATCCTCGTACACGTAAACGGCGGAAACAAATGAGTAAAGTAAATATTTGTTTCCGTCCGTGCTTTTCTTTGCTTTTGTGGCTATTTTACTAAGCCAAGCAGATATAGCTTCTTTTGTGTATTGGGGGGATTGCATCGTTTCGGCTTCGAGCAATTGACTACTCAATAATTCGGATTCGTTTTCCAAAGATTCTAATTTTTCTTTTGTAGTCTTTGTAAAAATTCCCGCTTCAATGGCTTTAACGATATTGTCTATCGCAGCTTGATTTTGTTTTATCCTTTCTTTTAGGCCGATTATTAGCTGGGCGCTTTTTCGCCTTTCGTCGTCCTGCTGCAAAATAAGGTCTACTAATGATTCGCGGAATTCTTTGGATAGTATATAGTCTATTGTATAATTGATAACGGCGTTTTCAATTGTTTCTTTTTTAATATTTGACTTGCTGCAAGTCCTTAAACGCTTTTTAGTACTGCATTCATAATAGGAGTACTTTTCATGGCTTCCGCTACTTTGCCCTACCATTGCACCGCCACATTCACCGCAGAATATTTTTCCTGATAAAAGGTACTCAATCTTTGCTTTATAGCTGGCTTGGGTATGCTTATTTTTTTGCATTTTTTTCTGTACTGCGTTCCAGTCATCCATTGAGATTATAGCAGGAATTCCATCGGGTATTCTGATAACTTTATCTTCGGATTTTGTGGCGTGGCTATTCCGTTTTCCATTTTCAGACGGTATTTTATTGTACGTATAAATTCCGATAAAGCGTTCATTTCTTAATAATTCATGGATTGAATTTTTACCAAAGCTTTTCCCTGCCGCAGTTTTTCTTCCTTGCCGGTTCATTTCGTCAATTATTTCGGAATAAGATGCTCCGTTTGCGTACATATGAAATATTTGGCGGACTGTTTCCGCGTTATATTCGTCAATAGAATAAGTTCTGTCTGGATTTACTTTATACCCCAAAAGTGGGCGACCCCCTGTATGCTTGCATTGAAGCGCCACACCAATACGCCCCCTCGTTGTTTTTTCCATAAGATCGTATATATAATACTCTGCCATTCCTTCAAGAACGGATTCAAGTATAATCCCTTCTGGCCCGTCCGGTATGTGCTCCATAGCAGAAACTACTTTTACACCATTCTTTTTAAGCTTCACCTTGTTAATCGCGCTCTCATTACGATTTCGTGCGAATCTGTCAAGTTTCCACACGATGACGATATCAAATAATTCTTTTGCACTGTCTGAAAGCATTTGCTGAAATTGGTTGCGGCTATCTGTTTTGCCTGACACGCAATCATCACGATAAATACGGATTATTCGATAATCACTATCAGTAGCAAATTTTTTGCAATCTCTGATCTGGTCATCAATGCTGGTTTCTTTTTGCGCGTCGCTTGAATATCGCGCGTAAATTACAGCGTTTTTCATATATCCTCCTTGATTTTGGAGGGCTGAAACAGTATAATAAATATGTGAATTAATCATACTGTCAGCCCTGCTGATGGTGGACCGCTCTTTCCGGGTACCAGCCGGAAGGGGCGGATTTTTTATCATTCTTTTCCGAAGAAAGTATATAAATATTTACTTCCAGTTTTATTTTTCTTTATGTCTAAATGCCCTTCCATTTCAATCAGTATGTCAGGTAAAGTTTTTGAAATGTCAAAGATAAGATCATCATCAGTTTCATCTCGGATATATTTAGTGTTATCTGAATTGTAGTAATCAATAAAGCTTTGTTTCGATGATGGACCATTTTGATCTATGCATTCAAGTATAACGGTTTCTATATTATTTTTCATTTTGCTTAATATCTGATATAAGTCTTCATACATTGATAACATTTCATCGACGCCGGTATCACAGCCAATATCGTGAATTACATCAAAATCTCCTCCGAAATTTTTCATTTTCTTTAATGTATCAATAATCAATTCGCAACGTGATATTTTTGTATTTAGATTAGGAGAGGATTGCACTATTTTTAGGCTTTCTTTAATAATTTCATTTTCTCGTGGAATTTCAATATCGTATCGTTGCTGACAATCCGTGCATAGTCCAATAGCACTGAGTTTAAGAAACAATCCTTTTTTACCACAACGTTTACATGCACCCATTTTAATTCCCCCAACAATTGACATATCTTGACGACATGTTACAATGTATTTGAGGAATTCCCATCCGGAATTTTTCACTTTTAACCCACACGTTATTTGCGGTAGCGTGTGGGTGTTTTTATTTACAATTTCTTTCTTATGGAAACTTCGACTGCAACGCCTAAAATGCGCGCATAACCCGTTTCAAAATCATTACATTTTACAATAATAGGCTCATAGTCGCTGTTTTCTGGCATTAAAATGACCGTTTCGCCAATTTGTTTAAATCGCTTTAAGGTTGCACTATCTCCATTAACAAGACATGCAACTATTTGTCCGTTTTCAGCGCAATTTTGTTTACGAATTAAAACATCAGAACCGCTTTCTATTCCAGCATTGATCATACTGTCGCCATCGACATGTAAGTAAAAGTATTCATCAGGATTTTTAATATCAGTCGGAAGGTAGCCTATTATGTTCTCTTGAGCTAAGATAGGCCTTCCAGCTGCTATATTTCCTACAATTGGAACCATCGGCAGAGATGAAAGAGGGGTACAGTTGGAAGGGGAAGAATCAAGAAATTTTTCACTTGACTTTCCGCAAACCCACAAAGGGTTTACTTTGAGAGCGTTTGCTATGGATTCAAGCACGGGCATTTTTATTTTCGCAACGCTTCCTGTTTCATATCGTTGTATAGTGGAGCTTGCGACTCCAACCATTTTTGCTACATCTTGAAGGGTAAGTTGTAATTCAATTCGCCTGTCAAGCAATCTTTTACCTATTTCAAAGTTATCCATTGTTTGATCCTCTTTTATTTCCTTAGGTTTAATGATTGCATTATAGCATATAAATTTGCAGAGCGCAATACAACATCTTAAAATTTTAAAATTTATTTTGCGCAATGCTATTGACTTTGCGCTACGCAAGTGATAAGATAATCATAATGAATTGCGTAGCGCAATAAATTGAGGAGGTGATAGCATGATTAACAGCAGAAAAATTAAGGGGAGGATGGCAGAGTTAAACCTCACTCAACGTGATTTAGCAAAAGCTGTGGGGGTTTCTCCATCCACGATTAGCCAGAAAATAAGCGGAGCCAGACCGGTGACCCTGAATGAAGCGGAAATTTTTGCTTCTGTGTTGAAAATTAACAACGACCAGTTCGGCGAATTTTTTTTT
>NZ_JAPOHA010000023.1 GCF_026672255.1 Caproiciproducens galactitolivorans
ACCTGTGTTGGTAGCCGCAGACCAGTCGCCTGTGTTGGTAGCCGCGGACTGGCAACCTGTGTTGGATTCTTTGGCATTGTTCCAATCAACCTTTTCAAGGATAAATTTCACACCAGCATCAATGATTCCTTTTGTCCCGATCTCAACGCCGATCTTGATTTTCTTACCGCACCGCTTACTATCGCCATCCGTTTTCTCCGAAACCTCATCCAATTCAACTTCGCAGTATTTGCTATCAGACGGAGGATAGTATCCGAATACGTCCAAGGGTGCTTCGCAAGCATGAAATCCAGAACGGCATAAATCCGCTTTGGGTTCCTCATATGATTTACCAATTTCGTACTGGAACACCTTACCTGATGGTGTGCATTGCAATTTATTGTTGAATCCCTTATAAGCTTTCATATTGACAAATCTCCTTTTATACTGCTATAATGCAGTTGATATAGTTTTATTTGCGCCGCTTTCCGATGCCAGTCGGGAGCGGCTTTTTTCTTTGCATAAATACACTTCGATAGTGCGAACATCGGTCATGCTAATGCCAAGCAGCGTTGCAATCTCACGCCCTAAAAAGCCACGGGACAATAATTCTTTAACAAATTTTCTTCGAATTTCTTTTTCCCAACCTCCATGTACCCCAGTCAATATCTTGCTTTCCTCTCGGGTCATGGGGTCATGAGCCTGACAGTCTGGATATTCGCAATGAAAACAATCGTGGTCGCAATGGAATTTCACTTTTTATTTGCCGCCTTTCTTTTTGGCTCAAACTCAAGTACCCCCTGTGTTCCGAATCCGGTTAACAATGCGGCCGCCACAACAAGTAATATGTCTTCAATGCCGCAGCCGAGAATAAAAAGCAGTACGCCAAATATTGCAGCAAATTTCGATGTGGTACGCATGGGCTTGTCCCTCCTTATTTGATTTTTTCTTCTATTTCTGCTAATAAGTCAAAAACTTTTAATATTAGGTCGTACAAATCATCGTTTGATGTTTTTTTAACTGGACTTTTTAATTTTTCGTCGAACTGCCCGCTTTTAACTCGGTCAATGGTGGCACGGCTCCTATTTGTGATACTGCAAATTTCCTTTCTCGTTAAACCTTTTGAAATCAGAAGCTTTATTGTTTTTTACTTCTTCTTTTGACATTACTTTTCCCATTCTTTTGTCCTCCTTGTAAATATTTCCTTTTCAGTGTAGAATTATGTCGGAAAAGGGGTAAGAAGCTTGGCAACATATGGTGACCTAAAAAACTTTACATATGGTGAACTATCTCAAATGGGCTTAACTCATGGTGATTTGAAAGACTTATCCTATGAAGAACTTTTGACAATAGCTAAAGATAAGTTAGAAAGATTTAAAAATCTCCCTGATGATTTTCCTGTTACAAATGAAGCCAACCAACAAATTCAACAAATTTACCAAACTGCAAAGTCAGAAATTCCAACTTTGAATGTTGCTCCACAAACCAAATGGTCAAAGCAGCCCACCGAAATAATGTTTGAAGCAATTTGCATGGCTCTAGCAAGTGGAGCAGTAGCGCAGTTACCACATCTAATTGCTTTAATTATTTCTGCAATAGACCAATTAATAAAGTAGCGAAAGGATTGAGAATTAAATCTGCAATTGCTATACCGAGCACGCATATCAAGAATGTTTCTTTTTTGGCCATGCGCAGCCTTTGAACTTCCACTTCAAGGGCTGCTATTCTTTTTTCTAGTTCATCCATTCTCTTTTCCTCCTTTCAAAATTCCTTTTTTAATGAGCTTGTCCCTGTAACTGCAATCCCAACATAGGAAGCCGGATTTAGGGATTACTTTCTTTGCGCTTATGTTCCAGATATGACCACAGCGGGTACAACGGGCGGTCAATGAGGATTTCCGGTTGGAACATTCGTCGCAAAACGGACGATGTCCCCAGTTAAATTCCGGAAAGTCATGCGCCCATTCGATCGGGTCTACTTGAAATTCTTTTCCGCATTTCGGGCATTTTGCGTAAATGTTGTGAGCGTTCAATTCAATTTCAATATCCTGCGTTGCGAATTCGTCATCTACGGTGATTTTTACATACATGGTTTTTCCTCCTTTTTAAGCGGTTTTCTGATCTGCGCCATATTTGATTGCCATTTCCTTGACGATAGCGATATAGATTTCAATCAGCTTTTTATCGTCGGCAATAACATCGACTTTGTTGAGCCTGTCCCGTTTGGACTTGCACACGCCCTCGTCGGCCATCCGCTGGCGCTTGTTGGTAAGGCGGGTTTCGAGCTTTACACCACCGCGCGAATCCACTAACTTGAAGATTTCCGACTGAACGTCCCTTATGTACTCATTGCCGCCCATCTTTTGTGCGGTCTTTATAATCAGCTTCCGAGCGTCCTCACGCCATGAGCGGGTGTCCAGTGCAATAACATCTCCAATATGGTTAAGACGCTCATTGGTTTCCTGCAAAGCTTTCTGTTGCTGCTTCTGGCCGACTTCCAATTTAATTAACAGCCGGAGTTCCGGGGAAAGATTTTCGATATTGGTATCCAGTTCAATAAGTTTATCCCTGATTGCTTTACCCTCCGGTGTGCGCTGAATCATTGCAATGTGCTTTGCCATGTCGAGGGTGAGGATATGCTCAATACGGGGTCTACCACCTTGCTCTGAGGTTTTCCCCGAAACTGGGGAAAAGTCTGTTCCTTCGAAAAACCCATATTCGCACATATCTTTAAACCATGTGGAATAGTCCTTCCCAATTTTAAGTTTTTCGTGAAGTTCCCTTCCGATAACCACTTTCTTTCCCTCATCCGTTGTGTAGACAGGAATTATGTCGCGGTTGAAAATTTGTAAGTTATTCATGAATTTGCAACCTCCTTATCTTTTTATGCGGATTTTTCTACCCTCTCTTTTTCCATATCCTTTTTGAACGCTTCAAGCATTAGCCGCGCAAACTCGCGCATTTTTTCGGGTGAAATATCTTTTACATTAACATGCTCTTGCATTTTTCCCTTCCTTTCTTATACCTGTTTTTGCGCTACGCAATTTGTTTTGTAAAAAAAAA
>NZ_JAPOHA010000024.1 GCF_026672255.1 Caproiciproducens galactitolivorans
AGGGACCATGGAAAAATCCATGGTCCCGGTCTGCCGAATGAATCACAGGCGCTCAACTTATTTAAAAAAGAATTTCCTGAATTGCCCGATACCGGGAAAGGATTCCGCATAGAGGTTGGATCAGTACGATTTTGAACGGGACAACCGGCTCCGGTTTTGTTACCCCAGACTATCGTAGAAATTACCGATGATTTTAACCTCTACTCTTTATGATGCATCAATTGTTTTTTCCCAGGCCGGATTCCCCTCAAGCTGCTGAAACAAACCGGTGATTTTACTATAAAACGCTTTCGTCTTTTTGGTTCCAAATCGTCCGATTCCACTAGGGTGAAGATGCTCTCCAGAATCCGCTGTTTGCATGTATCCATGCTCATGTATAAGATAGTTATATATTCCGGGTTTGCCGCTCCCGTTTTGATACCCTAATGAAATCCATATCCTGTGTGTATCTGAATAATGGGATGGATTTGATGGTGGATCAGCGAAAAGTCTTCTGCTGTATGGATATTGATTTATGACATGAATCACTTTTTTTATTTCGGTTACATTCTGTGTGTAAATAGTCGTTGCAGCACTTCCATCTTTTGTAATCGTTCTGTATGAAATTTCGATACCGGTTACTTTCCTGCCATGCATTGCCTTGTTAACTGTTACTGGTTTTGTAAACCATGCCCATGACGCTGCGACTAGAGCCAAAATGAATGAAATACCGATTATAATAATTTTTTTGCGTTTTAATCTCAATTGGTGATCATCCCCTTTTAGGTTTGGCCATCATACATTAAATCAACGGGCCGTCCGGATGCAAATTCATTCGGGCGGCCTTGCTCGTGATGCTCTGCTTTACAAGTAGTTTGAATTTTTAAGGCGCTTCCGCTTTTCAAGGTATCCCCGCAGACTTACCAGCACAATGATAACAAATGATATAAGGAAAGAAACAAAAATTGGCAGAAACAGGTTGCTGACATCCTTTTGGCTTATTTTCAGCGGAAGTATAAGGGTGGTGGTAAACAGGTAAATCAAAAACGTACCGATAACTACGCTGCGCAAGCTGATTTTACCGGAAGCTAAACGGTACCCTATAAACAGGAAGAATAAAACACCGGTAATGTAATACAGTACTTCAACCGATACGCCCCTGTTTGAAAATGCAATCCAGCTTTGTTCATCCGTCGGCTTAGGGGATGAAAGCAGAAGTAAAAATACCTGATGGGCTTTTACCCGAAAATAGCATTGGACAACGTGCAGCGCCGCCATGAGTGCGCCAAATGAGGAAAATAGTACGATATTAGTTTTATTCATCGTGTTCTGCCTCTTACAGTTTCCTTTGTTTTTAGCTTATTAAACTATTTATAAAGAATCAAATTATGGCAATTTGAGCAAAGAAATTGAGAACCCTTCGAATGATATCTGAACTTTGTCTTTTTGCTACCGCAATAGGGACACCGGCTTTTCCAATTCGCAATACGGTTGGATATCAGCCACAGCACGATGGCTATAGACGTATAAAGAACAGATCCGCTTCGATCACTTCGATCAACAAGCAAGCAAACCGCCCAATCAAAAGCAAAAAGCCCCATAAATACTAGTACCCAACTGATGAAGACCCATATTCGGTTAATTGATTTCATAGTACACCATCCATTTCTAAGAAAGCAGAGCAGAACCGCATTTCCGGTTTTGCTCTGCTGCTTCTAAAAATACAAGCCAATAAGCATTAATATAATTCTATTCCTTTTCTCAAAAGTTGCCCATTGTCATTAAAATCATCATCAGCAAAATCTTTAGTTTTGTTTAAAATAACAGTACCTTCACTATTGCAAACGTAAGGAGTGAAGTCAATTTCACGGGAAGCACGATAAGGCGATTGACTTCCAATTCTAACGTCTTTGTAATATATTACTTCAGCATAATATTTATGTACTCCCGTACCTTTTGATATAGTATATTCTCCCTTTACTAATTTAATTGCACTCCCTAAAAGACTTTTTGCAACGGATACGGTTAAGCTTAATGTAACGGCAGCTACAGCTAAAGTCGTTCCAACATCAAAGAAAAAATCTTGAACAACCGCATCATAAATATTAAAATACATTGCTTCATAAAGTTTAGCATTCAGACCTTTATCATACCTTGAACCTATCAATTTATTTGAATATTGATTTCCATAAGTTCTTGCTAAGTTCTCTCCTATCAGCTGAGCGTCTGATTTCCCGCTCCTGTAAAGACTTGAGTTTAAAAGCGCTCTGTTTTTAAAATTTTCCAAAGACATTTGCTTTAATTGTATCTTATTTGATATGACATCTGATGCAATATTTTTCAAATTTATTGTATTACTATTTTTAATGGAATTTTCACTGTCTTTAATAATATCGTTACTAGTTTGTAAAAATGAATTGGATTTTATGTTTTCGTAATAAAGTATATCTGGATTGGATTCATCAATATAAGCGATATCAAGTAATCCGGAAGGATACGCTCCTATACATATTCTATGGTTGTTATTATTTTCATAGTAATATGTCGCTGCTCCTATTTTTACAGTTTCTTCCGATTTAATTGAATTCTTATTATGTATTGTATCTTTTTCCGCCGCAAACCCCGGAACAGACATTGTCAAAGACATTGCCGCTACCAAAACAAGACTAACCAATTTTTTCGTACAATTTTTCATTTTTAACACTCCTTCATTTTCGTTTAAGCATCCATACAAATATATCTTATTTTAAATGCCCATCGGAACCACCCCCTTTTCATAAAATTGAAATCATTTTTCGATCTCATACTGTATAGACAACTTCAA
>NZ_JAPOHA010000025.1 GCF_026672255.1 Caproiciproducens galactitolivorans
ATGAACAAAACGGAAAAGAAGGAACTGCAGATTCTTGCGTGTAAAGTAAGAATGGGCATAGTGGAAGGCGTGTACCACGCGAAGTCGGGGCATCCGGGCGGAAGCTTGTCGTCCGCCGACATTTTCACTTACCTCTATTTCAAAGAGATGCGGGTGGACCCGAAGAATCCGAAGGACGAAAACCGCGACCGCTTCGTGCTTTCCAAAGGGCACTGCGCGCCCGGACTGTACGCCGCGCTTGCCTTAAAGGGCTATTTCCCGATGGACGAACTGAAAAAGCTCCGCCATATCGGCGCGATGCTCCAGGGCCATCCGGATATGAAGGGCACCCCCGGCGTCGATATGAGCTCCGGTTCGCTGGGACAGGGCATTTCCGCCGCCTGCGGGATGGCAGTTGCCGGAAAAATGGACAAAAAGGATTACCGCGTCTATACCCTCCTGGGCGACGGGGAGATCGAAGAGGGTCAGGTCTGGGAAGCCGCCATGTTCGCCGCGCACCATCAACTGGACAACCTCTGCGCCATCGTCGACAGCAACGGCCTGCAGATCGACGGCCCGGTCGCGGAAGTTGCCGGCCCCGAACCGATCGATGAAAAATTCCGTTCCTTCGGTTTCGACGTTCAGGTAGTCGACGGCCATGATTTCGACGCGATCGAAGCGGCGTTCAATCATGCGAAGACCGTAAAAGGCAAGCCCAGCGCCATTATTGTAAAGACGGTCAAGGGCAAAGGCGTGTCCTTTATGGAGAATCAGGTTGGCTGGCACGGCAAGGCTCCGAATGACGAACAGTACGCGGTGGCCATGCAGGATTTGAAGAAAGTACTGTCCGGACTGGAGGCGGAATAAATGGCAGAAATGGTAAAAAAGGCGACAAGAGAAAGCTACGGCGAAGCCCTAAAAGAGCTTGCCGATCAATACCCGCAGGTGGTTGTTCTGGACGCGGACCTTGCGGAGGCAACGAAAACAGGAATCTTCAAGAAAGCCTATCCGGACCGTTTTATCGACTGCGGTATTGCGGAATGCGACATGGTCGGCGTAGCCGCGGGTCTCGCAACCTGCGGAAAGATTCCGTTTGCGACATCCTTCGCCATGTTCTCGACGGGCCGCGCCTACGAGCAGGTGCGCAACTCCGTCGGCTATCCTCATTTAAATGTAAAGATTGTCGGCTCCCACGCGGGTATTTCCGTCGGTGAGGACGGCGCTACCCACCAGTGCAACGAGGATATCGCCTTAATGCGCACGATTCCGGGCATGGTGGTTCTCAATCC
>NZ_JAPOHA010000026.1 GCF_026672255.1 Caproiciproducens galactitolivorans
GCGCCGACCGCGTATCCGCCTTCGTATGCCTTTTTAAACATATCCTTTGTATTGACAAGTGACACAAAAAGACCGCCTTTCTCAAAGTTATTTTGCTGTTTATTAAAAGGATTTGACCGCTTCCACAATATGCTCCGCATTCAGTCCGAACTCGTCCAGAAGGTCCTGCGCCGGGCCGGAGTGGCCGAATACGTCGTTTACGCCGATCTTCATCACCGGCGTCGGGCATTCCTCGGAAAGGACGCTGCAAACCGCGTCGCCCAGCCCGCCGATTACGTTGTGTTCCTCCACGGTAATGATCTTGCCNCGTCGGGCATTCCTCGGAAAGGACGCTGCAAACCGCGTCGCCCAGCCCGCCGATTACGTTGTGTTCCTCCACGGTAATGATCTTGCCTGTTTCCTGCGCCGCCTTCACGATGATCTCGCGGTCGATCGGCTTAATCGTGTGGATGTTGATCAGCCGGGCATCGATTCCCTGCTCGGCGAGTGTCTTTACCGCTTCCAGCGCGCGGGATACCATCAGGCCGGTGGCGATGATCGTAATGTCCTTGCCGTCTTTCAGGGTGATTCCCTTGCCGAGCTCGAACTTGTAATCGTCCGCATTGTTGAAGCTTTCAACGGCAAGCCTGCCCAGACGGATGTAAACCGGGCCGTAATGCTCGATCGCCGCTTTGACGGCCGCTTTCATTTCGTAATGGTCGGAGGGATTGAGAACCACCATGCCCGGAATCGTGCGCATTAAGGCGATA
>NZ_JAPOHA010000027.1 GCF_026672255.1 Caproiciproducens galactitolivorans
AGGGAATCTTCCGCAATGGACGAAAGTCTGACGGAGCAACGCCGCGTGAGTGATGAAGGTTTTCGGATCGTAAAGCTCTGTTGTTAGGGAAGAACAAGTACCGTTCGAATAGGGCGGTACCTTGACGGTACCTAACCAGAAAGCCACGGCTAACTACGTGCCAGCAGCCGCGGTAATACGTAGGTGGCAAGCGTTGTCCGGAATTATTGGGCGTAAAGGGCTCGCAGGCGGTTTCTTAAGTCTGATGTGAAAGCCCCCGGCTCAACCGGGGAGGGTCATTGGAAACTGGGGAACTTGAGTGCAGAAGAGGAGAGTGGAATTCCACGTGTAGCGGTGAAATGCGTAGAGATGTGGAGGAACACCAGTGGCGAAGGCGACTCTCTGGTCTGTAACTGACGCTGAGGAGCGAAAGCGTGGGGAGCGAACAGGATTAGATACCCTGGTAGTCCACGCCGTAAACGATGAGTGCTAAGTGTTAGGGGGTTTCCGCCCCTTAGTGCTGCAGCT
>NZ_JAPOHA010000028.1 GCF_026672255.1 Caproiciproducens galactitolivorans
GCTTTTCCCGCGCAACCGAGAACAGTCGTGATTTTATGCGCAACCATGTCTTTAATGGCTGTGCGCGCGGGGGCGAGGTATTGCCTTGGGTCAAAGTGGCTCGGATTTTCCGCCATATATTTGCGGATGCTGGCCGTCATGGCAAGACGCAGGTCGGAGTCCACATTGATTTTGCAGACCGCCATCTTTGCGGCTTCGCGGAGCATTTCCTCCGGAATACCGATTGCGTCCGGCATCTGGCCGCCGTATTTGTTGATTTCCTCCACAAACTGCGGAATAACGGAAGATGCGCCGTGCAGTACGATCGGGAAACCGGGCAGACGGTCGGAAACTTCCTTCAGAATATCAAAGCGAAGCTGCGGCTTCTGGCCGGGTTTGAACTTGTATGCGCCGTGGCTTGTGCCGATGGCGATGGCAAGGGAATCCACGCCCGTACGGGTTACAAAATCCTTTACTTCGTCCGGATCGGTAAACTGCGC
>NZ_JAPOHA010000029.1 GCF_026672255.1 Caproiciproducens galactitolivorans
TTTTCAAAAATGAACAAGCAGTATGAAGATGAACAGAGCGATCTGTCAGGTCGGATAAAAATTCTCAGAACCGAACTTGATAAGGAAAGCCATCGGACAGCAGGCACAGATATGTTCATTGCCACCGTGCGTAAATATACCAGAGCCAGAAAGCTCACACCGAGTATGCTGAATGAGCTGATCAATCACATTGAAGTTCATCAGGCCGAAAAGGTAAACGGCGTATACGTCCAAAAGCTGACCATTCATTATAATTGTATCGGTTCCATTGAAATACCGGATGTTTCATCTCTGCCGGAACCGGATGTTCTGATACAGACAAGAAAAGGAGTAGCCGTAAGCTACTCCCAAGCGCAAATGGCAGGATAAGCATATAAAAAAAGCGAGTGTCCTTACGGCATTTTCAAATGCTATAAGAACACTCGGCATGGTGCGGGTGACAGGACACCAATGTATCCGAAATTATTTGCAA